>NZ_BAWM01000020.1:109137-339749 GCF_000759675.1 Neobacillus niacini
TCCCTTCATTGACCGAAAACTCTTTTAAGATCATATCACTGTCACTCCAGATCAAGAAAGGCACTCATTCGTCAATGAGTGCCTTAGCTTAGTTGATTATTTTCTTAGGTTATAGAAAGATTTTAATCCGTTGTATTGTGCTGTTTCACCTAATTGGTCTTCAATGCGAAGCAATTGGTTGTATTTTGCAACACGGTCAGTACGTGAAGGCGCACCAGTTTTGATTTGACCCGCATTTGTTGCAACAGCGATGTCAGCGATAGTATTATCTTCTGTTTCACCAGAACGGTGTGAGATAACTGCAGTATAGCCAGCACGCTTAGCCATTTCAATCGCATCAAATGTTTCAGTCAATGTACCAATTTGGTTTACCTTAATTAGGATGGAGTTACCGATACCATTCGTGATTCCTTCAGAAAGCTTCTTGGTATTTGTAACAAATAAGTCGTCACCAACTAATTGAACTTTGTTTCCAATACGTTCAGTTAGAAGCTTGTGACCTTCCCAATCATTTTCGTCTAAACCATCTTCAATAGAGATAATTGGATATTTGTTAGAAAGCTCTTCATACCAATCAACCATTTCAGCGGATGTTTTAACAACGCCTTCACCTGCAAGATGGTATTTTCCATCTTCTTTGTTATAAAACTCTGAAGACGCAGCGTCCATTGCTAAGAATACTTCTTCGCCAGGCTTGTAGCCAGCTTTTTCGATTGCTTGAACAATCGTTTGAAGAGCTTCTTCGTTAGATCCTAGGTTTGGAGCAAATCCACCTTCATCCCCAACAGCTGTGTTAAGTCCTTTTTCCTTAAGAACTGATTTTAAGCTGTGGAAAATTTCTGTACCCATACGAAGTGCTTCTCTGAAGTTAGGAGCTCCTACAGGCATAACCATGAACTCTTGAATATCAACGTTGTTATCAGCATGCTCTCCGCCGTTTACAATGTTCATCATTGGAACAGGAAGCTGCTTTGCGTTGAAACCGCCAAGGTATTGATATAAAGGAACATCTAAGTAGTTTGCAGCAGCATGAGCTACGGCCATAGATACACCTAGAATTGCATTTGCACCTAATTTACCTTTATTTTCAGTTCCATCAAGCTCGATTAAAGCGTGGTCGATAGAAACTTGATCTAATACACTAAATTCTTCGCCAACAAGGTGTGGAGCAATAATCTCGTTTACGTTATCTACTGCTTTTAATACACCTTTACCAAGGTATCGCTCTTTATCACCATCGCGAAGTTCTACTGCTTCATATTCACCAGTAGAAGCTCCACTTGGTACTAATGCACGGCCAAAAGCGCCTGATTCTGTAAAAACTTCAACCTCAACTGTTGGGTTACCGCGGGAATCTAATACTTCACGAGCATATACATCTACAATAAATGGCATTTAATTTCTCTCCTTTTAATTTAAAAATTATTTAATTAATGATTTTCCTGTCATTTCCTCTGGCTGTTGTACACCAATTAATTTTAACATCGTTGGAGCTAAATCACCTAGTATTCCACCTTCTCGCAATTCCACATCATTCTTCGTGATAATGACTGGAACTGGATTAGTGGTATGGGCAGTCATTGGATTGCCTTCTGGCGTAATGACTTCATCTGCATTACCATGGTCAGCAGTAATAATAGCTGTTCCACCTTTTTCGAGAATTAAATCCACGATTTTACCTAAACATTCATCAACTGTTTCGATCGCCTTAACAGTTGGTTCAAGCATTCCTGAATGTCCAACCATATCAGGATTCGCAAAGTTTAGGAGAATGGCATCAAATTTATCGTTCTGAATTTCCTTTAGTAGTGCATCCGTAACTTCATAGGCGCTCATTTCAGGCTGCAGGTCATAGGTTGCCACCTTAGGAGAATTTATTAAAATCCGCTCTTCTCCAGGAAACTTGTCTTCACGACCGCCGCTCATAAAAAACGTTACATGAGGATATTTTTCTGTTTCGGCAATTCTTAATTGCTTCAATCCATTCTGCGCTAATACCTCACCTAAAGTGTTGTCCAAGTTAGACGGTTTAAACGCAACATATCCGTTTACAGATTCACTGAAATGAGTCAAACACACAAAGAATAAATCTTTCGGATGTTTTTCACCACGATCAAAAGGACGGAAATCTTCATTTGTAAATACGTTAGAAATTTGGATCGCTCGGTCTGGACGGAAATTATAGAAAATGACTGCATCATTGTCCTGGATTGTAGCAACCGGCTTACCATCTTCTTTTGTAATCACTGATGGAATGACGAATTCATCATAAATTCCATGTTGGTATGAATCCTCTACTACATCTAATGGATTCGTGTAGGTAGGACCATCACCATAAACCATTGAACAGTAAGACTTTTCAACACGCTCCCAGCGCTTGTCCCGGTCCATTGAATAATAGCGTCCAGAAATGGTTGCAAATTCACCCACGCCATACTCATTCATTTTATCCAGAGTCTGCTGAATATATGTTGCCGCTGTTTTCTGACCAACATCACGTCCATCAAGGAAGCCATGAATGTAAACATTCTCAACGCCTTCCTCTTTCGCCATTTTTAAAAGAGCAAACATATGGTTAATGTGGCTGTGTACGCCGCCATCCGATAATAAACCGAATAAATGCAGGTTTGTACCATTTTTCTTCACATGATCCATCGCACTGCAAATGGTTTCATTTTTTACAAATTCACCTTCACGAATGGCGATATTCACACGCGTTAAGCTTTGGTATACAATCCGACCGGCACCGATATTCAAATGACCGACTTCTGAGTTACCCATTTGTCCCTCAGGAAGCCCAACTGCCTCACCTGAAGCTGTTAAATGTGAGTGCGGAAATTGATTCCAATAACGATCGAAATTCGGCTTTTTTGCATGATAGACAGCATTCCCTTTGTGTTCATCCCTGCATCCAAATCCATCTAGAATGATGAGGGCAACGGGGGACTTACTCATAGCTTCCTGCCTCCAATAGCTGCAAGAATGAGCGAGCATCAAGGCTTGCCCCGCCTACAAGAGCGCCATCGATATCTGGCTGAGCCATATACTCTTTAATGTTCTCAGGTTTCACACTGCCGCCGTATTGAATTCTAACAGCATTGGCAACATCTTCACTGAATTGCTGAGCGATGACCTGACGAATATGAGCACAAACATCATTTGCATCCTGTGAGGTAGAAGATTTTCCAGTTCCAATTGCCCAAATAGGTTCGTAGGCAATAACTGTTTGTTTCACTTGATCATCACTTAAGCCAGCTAAAGCTTTTTGAATCTGTGTACCAACAAAATCCATAGTCTCGCCATTTTCACGCTGCTCTAGTGTTTCACCACAACAAACAATTGGTGTTAAGTTGTATTTAAAAGCTGCAAGTGTCTTTAAATTAACAGATTCATCTGTTTCGTTGAACATTTCTCTGCGTTCAGAATGGCCAATAATGACATATCGAACACCAATTTCAGAAAGTGGTTTAGGACTGATTTCTCCTGTAAAAGCGCCGCTCTCCTCGAAATGCATATTTTGTGCACCAATTTTCACATCGCTGCCGTCAGTAATTTCTACAAGATTTTGTAAAAATAAAGCAGGTGCGCAAATAATAGAATCAATTTTTTGAGAATCTGGAACAAGCCCTTTTACTTCTTCCGTAAAGCTTTTTGCTTCTGCAAGAGTTTTATTCATTTTCCAGTTACCCGCAATAATCGGTTTACGCATGCTGGCACTTCCTTTCATCGAAAAGCGTAAGGCGCGCGCTTATCGGCGACAAGCGTAAGACGAGCCGGCATGAAGGTTGCTTTTTAACCTTCTTGACGGATTGGCTTATGACCTCGAGCCGATGGCGCCTGAAGCTAGACATTTCTAATATTATTTAAGTTATATTATTTATCATTTAAAGCTACAACGCCTGGAAGTTCCTTACCTTCCATAAATTCAAGTGAAGCGCCGCCGCCTGTTGAAATATGACTCATTTTTTCTGCTAAATTAAATTTCTCTACTGCTGCTGCAGAGTCTCCGCCGCCAATTACTGAATATGTACCTTCTGCTTCTGCAAGTGCTTCAGCAACCGCCTTTGTTCCACCAGCAAACTTATCAATTTCGAATACACCCATTGGTCCATTCCAAATCACTAATTTTGATTTTTGAATCACGTCACGATAAATTTCAGCAGTTTTTGGTCCAATATCAAGTGCTTCCCAATCTGCTGGAATTTCATTAATAGCCACTTCCTTGATATTTGCATCTGCTGAAAAATCATCTGCGACGATAGCGTCAACCGGCATATAGAAATTGACACCTTTTTCTTTTGCTTTTTCCATGAACGTTTTGGCTAAATCAATCTTGTCTTCTTCAAGAAGTGATTTTCCAATTTCATGACCGTTTGCTTTTACGAATGTATACGCTAGTCCGCCGCCAATAATTAAGTTATCAACGTTCTCTAATAGATTTTCAATTACACCAATTTTATCCCTAACTTTCGCTCCGCCAATAATCGCGGTAAACGGACGCTCAGGATTGGATAAGGCTTTTCCTAGTACATCAAGTTCTTTTTCCATTAAAAGACCGGATACAGCAGGAAGATGGTGTGCAATACCTTCGGTGGAAGCATGTGCTCGGTGTGCTGCACCAAATGCATCGTTTACATAGACATCAGCAAGTTCTGCAAAAGATTTCGCGAGTTCAGGATCATTCTTTTCTTCACCTGGGTAAAAACGAACATTTTCAAGAAGAAGAACATCGCCTTCATTCATAGCTTCAATTAAAGATTTAACAGAATCACCATACGCTTCATCTGCTTTTTGCACGTTTTTGCCAAGAAGTTCAGAAAGTCTTACACCAACTGGAGTTAAGCGCATTTCCTCCACTACTTTACCCTTCGGACGTCCGAAATGGCTCGCTAAGATTACTTTAGCACCTTGATCGATTAAATATTGAATGGTAGGTAATGCAGCACGAATTCTTGTTTCATCCGTGATTTTCCCATCCTGCATAGGAACGTTAAAATCAACTCGGCAGAAAACGCGTTTTCCTTTTACATTTACGTCTTTTAATGTCTTCTTGTTCATGCGAGAAGCCTCCTATTTAATAAAAAGCTAGTAAATTGACATAAAAAAAGGAGGGGGAATGTTCCCCGCTCCCCTTTGAATACCATTAATCATTATAGACCTTTGATAATAGGATTACCAATCTTAGTCAAATGATAAAAAATATTAGGATTAAAGTCCTTTTTGTCCAATATAGCCAATTAGGTCAACAACACGGCTAGAGTAACCAACTTCGTTATCGTACCAAGATAATACTTTTACCATATTGCCTTCAAGAACCATTGTTGATAATGCGTCAATTGTAGAAGAAGCAGAGCTTCCGTTGTAATCGCTAGATACTAATGGAAGTTCACTGTATGCTAAAATTCCTTTTAATGGACCTTCTGCTGCTGCTCTGAATGCTGCGTTTATTTCTTCAGCCGTTACGTTCTTATCTAATTCTGCAACTAAGTCAACAATAGAAACGTTTGGAGTTGGAACTCGCATTGCCATACCATTTAATTTCCCTTTAAGTTCAGGAAGAACAAGAGAAACAGCTTTAGCCGCACCGGTTGAAGTCGGGATCATGTTTTCAGCTGCTGCACGCGCACGACGGTAGTCCTTGTGTGGTAAATCAAGGATTTGTTGGTCATTAGTATAAGAGTGTACAGTTGTCATCATTCCACGCTTGATTCCGAAGTTATCGTTCAATACCTTTGCAAAAGGAGCTAGACAGTTTGTTGTACAAGATGCGTTAGATAATACATGGTGGTTTGCTGCATCGTATTTATCTTCGTTAACACCCATTACGATAGTAATATCTTCATTATCTGCTGGAGCAGAAATGATTACTTTTTTAGCACCAGCTTCAAGGTGTTTCGCAGCGTCTTCACGCTTTGTGAAACGGCCTGTTGATTCAACCACTACTTCAACACCAAGCTCGCCCCAGCCAAGTTGTGCAGGATCGCGTTCAGCAAGAACCTTTACCTTTTTGCCGCCCACGATCAAGTATTCTCCGTCAACTTTTACATCTGCCTGAAGAGTTCCATGAACTGTATCGTATTTTAAAAGATGCGCAAGCATATTTGCATCCGTTAAGTCGTTAATTGCAACAATCTCAACATTAGAATTGTTTAGTGCCGCACGAAGAACGTTACGGCCGATACGACCAAATCCATTAATACCAACTTTTACTGTCATTGTAATTTCCTCCTTGTATTGAAAAAAGGTTTTTTATTTTAAAAAGGGATTAACCTTTTAATAACTTTCTTGCTGCACCCTCATCGGTGATTAATATAGTCGAAGTAGGTGCTTGTTTCATATAAGCCCTTATTGCTTTCGCCTTTGATGCGCCACCCGCTACAGCAATCACATTTGGAATCTGTGCGAGGTCTTCTAGTTGAAGTCCAATTGTTAAAACCTTGTGGACAATTTCACCTTTTTCATTAAAATAATAGCCGAAAGCTTCCCCCACTGCCAAATTCGCTTCTAGCTTCTGCATAATCTCGGGTTTAGACTTCCTACGTTCAGCCATTGTAATAGCGTCCCCAATGCCATGAAGTACCATGCTTGCAGATTTTATCAAGTTTAAAACTTCATGAATTTCTGGTTCTTTAATAAGGGATTCATAAATTTGGTTACTGACCTGATCAGGTACATAGAATACACGGTGCTTCGACCCCGTATTTTTCGACATAATCGAGCTAATCGTATTTGCCTGGTTTTGAACATCCTCACCAATTCCACCGCGAGCAGGGACAAACAACAATTCCTTTTTGCCAAGTTCAGGCGTAAGTACATTTGCAACAGCTGCCATGGTTGAGCCGCCAGTTACAGCGATAATATTTTTCCCAGTCAGATACTTATTCATGCAAATTGCACAAGCCTTACCTAAGTCATCCTTGACCATTTGGGATTCATCACTGTTTCCAGGTACAATCACAACCTTTTGAATTTTAAAACGGTGTTTCAACTCCAACTCCATAACGTCAATACCGATTAATTCGCGGATTAGGCCTTCTAAGTCTTCTAGCAAATTTATTCCTTCAGAAGTCAAACTCATTCCAATATTGTTAATGGAAATAAGATTTTGATCCTTAAGGAAATCAACTTCACTGCGTAGAACCCTTTCCGTATATCCAAGGTTGGTAGCAAGACTCCTTCTTCCTACAGGCTGCATAAAACCAATATGCCTCAGGATAGAATACCGTTTATGTAGCACTTGAAGGAGATCAGGTAATAATCTTTTTTGAATATCGATGAGTGATTGCATAACACCTTGCTCCTTTATTATATGTGACTGGTCATAAAATGTCCACCCTAGACAAATTATGTCCCACTTCATCGAAAAAAAATCACCCCTGCTAACAATTAATATTCTAACAGGAGTGAAAACCTATTTCAACTTAAAAGTTTTCCGATTTTTCTTGTAATCGTTTACTTATGTCTATTTTGTTAATAATTCCAAAAGCCACTTCTTCCCCATCAATCTGAACAACAGGAATCATAATTCCATATAGTTCTGTTAACTCATCACTGTTATCAATATCAATTTCTTCTAATGTAAAACTCCATTCTTCCTTAAGTTCTTCTATCATGTTCTTTGCTTTATCACAAAGGGAGCAACGTTTTCTAGTATATAAAGTAATTAGTGTTTGCGGCATTGTTACTTTCCTTTCAATCAAACCTTTTTCTTTTTGATGAGGAGGGAATACCCAACTGATCTCGATACTTTGCAACGGTTCTTCTCGAAACCACAATCCCTTGGTTTATCTTTAGCATTTCCACTATTTCTTGATCTGAAAACGGTCGTTGTTTATTTTCAGATTCAATCAGTGCTGCAATCGCATTTTTCACTTGACTCGAGGAAGTGTTTTCATTTGATACCGTTTGAATGGTGCTGGTAAAGAAGGATTTCAATGAGAAAGTTCCGATTGGTGTCTGCACATATTTCTCTTTCACAGCCCGGCTAACGGTTGATTCATGAATATCAAGTTCACTTGCAACTTCCTTCATCGTCATTGGAACCAGGTATTCCCGACCTTTTTTTAAAAATTGAGTTTGTTTTTCCACAATTTTACTAACAACTCTTGTTAACGTTTCCTTCCTCTGCTCAATACTTTTCATGATCCATTGATAATCCTGTACCTTCTCTTGTAAAAAACGACTTACTTGAGAATCCTGGGTAGTAGTAAGTTTTTGATAATAATGGTCATTAAAGCTTATTTTAGGGATAATATCATCACACAACCGTACGGAAAAACCATCCCCAAACCGTTCGACCATGGCATCAGGGATTATGTATGAAACATTTTCCTGTTCTAAAAGTGCTCCAGGACGTGGATTCAATTGCTGAATAGTGTCAAATATCTCCTGTATCCTCTGTAATGGAATTTGCAATTCTTTCGCAATCAGCTTCCATTTCTTTTCCGCAAACAAGTGGAAATACTGAGTAAGGAGGATTATCGCCAAATCATCTTCTAGGTTTTCTCGTTCGATTTGAATTAATAAGCATTCTTTAAGATCGCGTGCTCCAATTCCGGCTGGTTCCAAGGTTTGGATAACGATAACACTCTCTTCTACCATCTCTAATGAGACACCTAATTGTTCGGAGATTTCCATTGGATCGGAAGATAAGTATCCGTTTACATCAAGTTTTTGAATCAAATATTTGATTACTTTTAATTGATTACTAGAGTATTTATGAACATTAAGCTGACTGACTAATTGATCTTCAACGCTGGATGACTTTGCAGCAATTTGTTCAATCCACTCATTTTCTGTATTCTTAGTATGTTTTCGCCGATTTCGGTCTATTAATGGGTTAATAGGCTGAATATTGTTATTCTCAACCTGGATTAGGGGATTTTCAAGCGCCCTGTTTTCTAAGAAAGAAGAAAGCTCTTGTGCTGAATATTGTAAAAGAGCTATCGCTTGGGATAATTCCTGCGTCATTGCCAATTTCAATGATTGTTGTTGCCATAAACCTGCTTTTAAATCCATATTATCCCCCTCCTTGCTCTATTTTACATGAAGTTAGGGTTTTCGGGTATGGAAATTATCAGGTAAATAATAAAAACCTCCCTTTACCTAGTAAAAGGAGGTTTTAGAAGACGCGCTCGGAGGGAATCGAACCCCCATTTTAAGAACCGGAATCTTACGTGCTATCCGTTGCACCACGAGCGCATATGTGCTAATTGAAACATTGACATATCAACGTTTACTGGCGTTTTGCTTGATACCACTGCGTGTTATTTGTACAAAAGACGAACCATAACGCTCTCTAATAATACTAAACAGCCATGCAAACTGTCAATGCCAAATACAGAAAAAAGGCGGTAAACACTGCTTACCACCTTCACACGTACTGAAACAAATACCCAGAAGTATGTACTTCTCCCCGTTTCAAATACTGCTGTATACTGCCTCTGTTTATATTCAACTGACGGCTAGCCTCGGCAACTGAATCAAATATCAATTCTTCATTATTTCGTTTTGCTGATATAGCTTTCTTTTGTTTTTCACGAGCAATTTTCCGATTTTCTTCCGATAATAATACTGTGCAATTCTCAAGGGAATATATGTTGCCACCTTTAAGGTCTTTGTCTAAATCATAACCTTTTTCGTAAAGCAAATGTCCATTAGGTAAATGATTCTCAACATCATAAGCAAAATTATCGAAATCCAACCAGCGTTGAGATACTGTTACACCTTTTGCTCCGTAAGTTTTGAAATTGTTGTTGTAAGGCATGTAGCATCTTGAAATGATATTTCGCCATTTACGGTACAATGGGTTGTTTCTTTTGGCAACCATAATCGAACCTCCTATAATTTATACTATTATTATAGGTATTTAGAAATGGCTGTAAGGAAACCTTAAAAAGACAGCTCTGGTTCATCATTGGGCGTATCAACATTTAATGCAACTGCTACTTCTCCAGATGATTCATTCAATTCAGTAACAGCAATTTCTAACTCCGCAATAATTAAACGAATTTGTTCAATTTTATCAACAGGAGCTTTAAATAAATCTTCTCCTGAGCCCAAATGTTTATCTACAATGTCATTCGTCAGCGATAATTTCCCCGCTAAACCAATTTTTTGTGATAACTTTTTGCCTTTGTCTAACAATTGAGTATGTTCATTTTGTAGCGTTAAAATATCATTAGCGATTGTTACAATTTCGTTTTTGCTTTTGCCCCGAAGTTCCACAACATTATCAACGTTTTTCTTTGCCGACTTTTTAGTTGGTTTCTTCACATCAATCACTGGCGTTTTTACAGTTTTTACTTTTTTCACTGGATCTACTGTGAATTTAGTTTCTAGAATTTTTACCTCGTTGCGAACTTCGATTTTAGCAACGTTTTCTTCCATAACAAATACAGCACGACCAAAACCTTGAAGATTTTCCCCAATGTTCTGTGCTTTAACGATTTTCCTCATTTTATATAATGAAACATCAAAAAGTTCTGCTAAATCAGCAACTTTATAATATACTTTTCCACCATAAATAACTCGATTAATCATAATTCAATTCCCCCATAGTTTTGCTTTTATTATGTAATTGGGGATATTTTGTAATTATTCCGTTTAATGTACTACCCTGCTGGGCGTACTCTTATACTAGCACCACGAACCGAGCTTTGTCTACAATTTTTTCATCAAAATCCGAACTATAAACATAAGTTAACAGGTTAATGTTCGTGTTTAATGAATGGTAATTCTACTATTCAGATGATGTGCAAATTAATTTGTCGCTAGTGACATTTAACGCTCCATAGGGGTTTAATATGGAAGTACGCTGTAATAGCTAAAATCAAAATTTACCCTATGCAAATGCGAATTTGAAAAAATAAAAAAAATAAGCTTTCCCGAAGGAAAGCTTACTCTGTTACTGTTAATTTAATTGGTTTCAATGTAATCTTTTCATTTTCGCCAACAACTTCGATACTGATAACGTTCGATAAATTAATGTGTTTACCGCCAACCCTAATCCATGTTGGTTTATGTGCCAACTTAAGATTTAAGCCAGTTTTAGCATCATTGATATATTTATCTTCCGTTTCTAATACTTCAGTTTCGCCATTAACATAATAAAGCTTATATTTTGCATTTTCCATATTATCACCTCCCACTTTCCAATATTCGACATTCAAAAGCTAATTTCCTTTTTGACAATAAAAAAACGCCAGCTGATTTCAACTGGTGGAATTTCAATGTATTTATTATAAACTCTTACTACTCTTTTTTTCTTTTGAAAACCTATCGTAATAATAAAATGATAAAAATATGAAAATAAAACAGACAATAATACCAATGGTTTTAGAATTATCCGCAGCTGCGAGTAATTGCTCTCGCTTATCTATAATCGGCTGGTCTTCTTCGCTATAAATATAACCAGCATCTACATTTCCATCTATTTCATTTGCATAATAATCAATTGGCTCTATTTTTTCACTGAAGATTTCTTCATTTTGTAGGATAATTATTTCTTTTTGTAAGTCAGTAAGGTAATTAGTTAAAAAAATTCCGCCAATACCTAATCCTAAAAATAATAGCATTTTAAATTTTAATTGTTTAATCATCTCACTATTCATATCAATCACAATGATTAATATTTATCTTCATTGTTAATTTCTTGAAATGCTCTTTCCCATCTTGCACCATGAGTATTAATGCCTTGTAAATCATATTCTTTTAAAAGAGTAGCCATTTCAATATAAAGCGAGTGCTCGTGAACCTTTTCGTCAATACCGAATATAACATTAAATTCAAACGCTTCAGATTTATGAACCTTCACTTCATTAATGCCATCTACCACTGTTAGTAATTTTGCAAATTCATATGCTTCTTTTCTTTTACTTGTCCAAACATTATCACTGCTCATTGTATTTCACTCCTTTAGAAAATAGTTCCATATTACTATTAAATCGAATTAGCTGACAATGGTCAACATTAATCAATAAAAATAAAAAAACACCTGTTCTAGAACAAGTCTCATTGCTGGTTACTCTATTAAACTGGTATAATTTGTATAAGAACGGAGGGGAGCTAATGGGCTATAGTACAGATGAATTATTTGCAAATGTAAAGCCAGGTAGTAAACAAGAATATAAACTAAAAGAACTATTCAAAAATTGTGTGGAATGTGGCTGGACTGATAAAAGCGACTTTGTACATGAAGATGATATTGTTTGCAAACCCTGCTACGATGAGAAATTTGAAAGAATGGATTGAACAAAAAAAGGGAGCTTATAAAGTTCCCTTTTGTTTTCTTTCAGCATATAAACGTTCCATCAATAGAGCAATATCGCTGTTTAGCTTTTCATCGTGAGTGAAGAAATACACTTGATACTTCGGATTTTCACGATTCCGAGCTGTGTATTCCAAATCATTCCCCATACGGATAAGATCCATAGCCATACTGTACTTATAAATCAGCTTCAACCCCATTAGCTTTCATCGTTCCCCATTTCATCTTTAAGCTCATTCAATTGTCTTCTCAGCAACTTCACTATAAATGGCAATAGGACATGCGCTTCTTCCGTTTCGATTATGCTTATGACTTGGTCAGTATTGTCGAACAGTCCTGTGTGAATCAATAGATCCAGAAGCTCCTCGACAACAAAATCATTTTCCGTGCTCAGCCACAACTCCAAGGCGATACGAATTCCATTTCTTGTATAGTCAACAGCCATATTATTACCTCCCTTATTTAATATCCCTTTAACAAGTCCTCAATTTTACCAGCTGCTATTACATCAAAAAGTTTTATCTTCTCCAGCAATGCAAATGCTTTCTGCGCTTCTATTACTTCTGCTACTAATCTAATATCCTTCATCAAACCCAGCTCAATGAATATTTCCATTGCTTTAAATGCCAGTTCGTTATTCTTACTTCCTTCCTCGAAAAACAGTTTAGTCATTACCTCAATAGCGTTTGCTACTATCAATCTGTTCATATGTAATCACATCTCCTTTGCCATTATCGTAAGACATGGCTTTGAGCGAGACTAGTAGAAAGTTGGAATATTTTTTAATAGGTTAGTTGCTGAAAAACTACCTTTTTTGGGGTAGGTGCCAGACAACTACGCATAGTCGCCAGACAACTAACTAGGTAGTCGTCAAGCAACTAACTAGTTAGTCGCCAGACGACTTCTAACTATACTTATTAACTATACTTATTAAACTAAAACAACATAAAAGAAAACAACACAGCGAAAAACTAGCGTTTTTCTGCGCTGTTTTTCTTCCCTGTGGGAAGTTTTTTTATTTTCTATTATATGAAGAAACTATTAACCTTTAATGTCACCCTTACAATTCGCTAGCGAACAATATAATAACGTTATGTAAAAAAAACAGAAAAAGTAATGAAAAATACCTTACTTTTGATTGACCTATATATATATGTTTTAAGACAACAGAAAGGGTGAGCAAATTGAATAAAGTTAAATCCACTGTATTAATCACAGTTGCAATTTTCAATTTAGGAAAAATACGTGCTAAATCATTAGGACTATCATTTAGTGCCTATATTGAACAACTGATTCGCAAAGATTTAGAAGGATAAATAATTGAATATTAATATTCAAATCAAATCAAATGGAGTGACAATCATATGATAATCAAAAAAATTCATAGCAAGAAAATCGCTATTGAACTAATCAGAAGAGGGCATGATTTTATTTACTGTGAACCTCATGCCACGAAGGAAAAATTAACTGTTTTCTTCTTTGTAGAAACAGCGCAATTAAAAGCAGATTTAAATGAGATTTTCAGCTAATAAATATCATGCCAATTAATATGCCAGAAGGAGATATATGAAATGTATTTACACGATGAAAACGTCAATCACAACACATTCTACCAACCACGAAAAACTATGATGGTAGATGATAGAATCAAGGACGACAAAGAAGGCGGTATCTGGGCGGTTATGCTATACGCAGCCATCGAAGACAAAATTAGTTTGTCTAAGTTCAAACACACTTCAGAAGGTAAAAAAGATTTTGTCGATAGCAACGGAGAATACTACTGCTGTTTACCTGAAAAAGACGCTTTAAAAGAAATTGGTATCAAAAGCAGTAACTATAAACAATGCAAAAAGTTTTTGCAACGAGCTGGATTGATTCACTTCAAAGAACAAGCAGAAAAGAAAGCTGGTGTTGCCTCAAGGATTTACGTCAAACCTTGGGACATTTGGGCAATCGAAAACGGCTATTATTCTGATGATAAATGGATTCAAGAACCAACGATTGAAGATTATTACGACCCAAAGAATATTATTCGAGCAACGCCAAGAAACAAAAAAGAACTTGTATTTTAATCAAGGTGGGATCTGCCACAGGCAGACCCCACCGACACACAAATTAACAAAGGAGAATGTACAAATGGAAACAGAAATTTATAAATGGATTCCTGGCTATGAGGGATTATATAAGGTTAGCAATTTTGGAAATGTATTGTCGTTTCATAAAAATGAAAATGGTGAATTTTTGAAAGCGACAAAAGGCGCGACTGATTATGTATTAATTGGCTTAAGTAAAAATAAGAAGCAAAAAATATTTAGGTTGAATCGAATCGTATGTGAAGTATTCAATGGCAAATCTCCATCAAAAAAACATCAGGCTAATCATTTAGATGGCAACAAAAAGAATAATCGAGCTGATAATTTGGAATGGACGACTGCTAAACAAAATAGTCAACACGCAGTTGCCAATAAATTAAGAAGAATAAACAACGGTGCTCAAAAACAAATTGTGATACAAAAAACATTAAATGGTGAAATCATCAAAATACATGAAGGCACAGTTATCGCTGCTAAAGAAGTTGAAGGAACTTATCAAGGTATTAGCATGGCATGTAATAAAAATCTTAAAACTTACAAAGGGTTTATTTGGGAATATGCAGAGGTGGCACAATGATGATGAGTAAGGTATTAGATTTGTTATTCGCTATTGATGATTTTCGCCACACGGAAGAATTATTAGTCGCTTTGAATAATTATTCACCATTAATGAGTAAGGAATCTGATGTAGTGCTAAACGGATTCTATCTAATATTAAAAGAGTTAGCTTTCGATAGCAATTATCAACGTCATACTCTATTAGCAACGATGATAAATGTGAAACGGAACTATGCTATGTTGTCTTACTTTAACCACACTGTTGAGCAACTGAATGCTATTACATTAGCAATATTACATGTTAAAGATTGTTTACGGACACAACGTAATAAAGTAAGCAGTGTTGAACTGTGTGAACAACAAAAGGCAACCATAAAGAAAGATGATCTAATCTCTAAACAGTTAGCCAATGAAATAAAGATGATGTTAAAACAAGCGAGTGAGATAGCATGATTATACTGTTAATGCTACCTGTGCTTTTGATTGTAATAGGAATCATGAACAAGAACACAAATGAAAAAGAAATTGATAATGCTGATGAAAGCTTTAACGTGATATATCACAAATGAAAGGATTAATAACATGAGAACTAAAATATGCAGTGGCTGTGGTAAGCGAATACCTTACACAGCTACTTGTCAGTGTAAGAAACGTGTAAGGAATAAAGCAACCGAAGGTGAAACAGATAAGCTTATGAAGTCAAGTCGCTGGAAGAAGTTACGATTAAGGGTACTTGACCGTGACGGTGGCTACTGTCAAAGATGTTTGATTAAGTTCGGTATCATCGAAACAGCTAACATGACTGTTCATCACATTAAAAACAGGCGTGATTATCCTGAATTGATATTCGATGAAAGCAACCTTTGTTGTTTGTGTCGGACATGTAACAGTCAACTTGGAACAAAAGAATTAGATTTTAATTGGAAAGCACCACAAGAAGATGAACGAGAATTTGTTTTATAGTCTCCCCTACTGTTCAGTGGAAATTTATTATAGGGATTGTCGAAGACAAGGGTACCTTAACTTACACGCAAGGTACCTATTGGACTTTTTTGGACAAAATGTGGCTGACAGAGCTTACAAATTTTTCAATTATATATTAATATCTGTTTAAGCTTCGTCAGGTTCCTCGATTGAAAAGAATTTTAAAAATCTAATTCCAAAATCGGTAATTACATTTTTTTCTTCAATTAGGCTCATTTGTCCTTTGTCATTAAAATCGCCGCCGTCAACATTAGCAACTTTACTCTCAACAAGTCCCAATCGAATTAATTTATTTTGCTGATAAACTCCAATAGCTTCTTTTTCATAAAATAAGTTCCGCTCATGTTTATTCATATCTTCAGGCGAATATAATACAATGGATGCTTTTAATGATTCTTTTCTCATTTCATATGGCATGTACATTTTCACAAAAATCATTATATCGCTGTATCTTAGCTCTGAAAGCACATCGTAATAATGATAAATTCGTTCAATTTCATATAAATCATTATCAATAATGTATTCAAATCCATCAATAATTACTTTTGCTTTTGAATCTTCATCATCTTCCATTAAACTTTTTACAATCAACGGAAATATTTCTTGCTTGTAGAAAACTTCATTTTCGCTTTGTTCAATTTTTTCTTTAATAATCTGTAATTGTGGTTCATGCGTATTCATTCGTTTTTCAAGTTTCTTTATTTTGTACGATTGTAACGCTTGTCCAACAGTTGGGATTGCTTCTAAACCAACGTCCACTGCTGTATCAACTACTGTTCCCTCAGCTATATTCAGCATGTCCTTAATATATTTAACTGGCTCCATATTATTTCAACTCCGTCTTTTTGAATATTAATATTCAATTAAATAATATCAGAAAAAGTTAAAAACACCCTTAATTTAGTATCAACAGTGTATATTAGTATGTCAATTGGGCATCTGGTTTCGCCAGTTCCCAACCAATTTATTTTAAAATCTTTCATAGAATTACCTTACTTTGCTCCGAGCACTGCACATATATTAAGTAAGGGTAGTTCGGCAAACGAACCAATAAAATCAAATGAGGTGATTTAATTTAACACTGAAATTGCTTTCACTGATTCTGAATTAATAGATATTATCGGATTGAAAGAATACTATAAACGCACAAAAAAAGACTTTGTCACGTTTTGCCAAGATACAGGATTTTCCCAATCACAAACTCGTGATATGTTAAATAGTTGGCTTAAATCTGAAAGTCAGTCAGAAGTTCATTTGTCGTATGTAAAGCGAAACTGGAAAAAAGTAAAATCCGAATTTTAGCGTTTCACCATAGCAATAGCCACCGTTTTTAAGTTTGATATTCCATAAAGTATCAAACCCCCTTGTTGTGCGGTGGCTACTGGTGTGGTGAAAACTGTACTGCGATTAATACCTTCCTATTTCTTTTCGGTTAGTTCTTGTCAAAATGTTCATGAGCAAGTCAATGTTTAAAAAGCATGAGTTTATCATGCTTTCCCTAATGTTGATTTCCAACAACATTAAACTTTAACAAGCTTTTCTCTTGTTAAAATCAATTTTTTCAATTTGTGTTCATTTAGAGCTGAAGTAGTCGAGAACTTCAGTTCAATAATGAAAACAACCATTTAGGCTGTCACTTTGTGACGGTCTTTTTTTATTTTGTAAGAATCGAGGTTAATATATGGCTTTATTTAATAAATCAAAGCAAGAAAATATCGAACTACGAAATCAACTTGCTAAATTGTCGGAAGAAGTTGAAGAAATCCGAAGCTCAACTGTAACAATTGGTGGAGTTGAAATTTCATCAAATAGCTTTATCAGTGGTGTTCCATCTGGAGCTAGAGAAGAAAATGTAGTGAAAATTGCTACCGCTTCAGCTTGTTTGGATCTAATCACAAATACAATTGCACAAATGCCAGTTTTTCTATACAAAGAAAATGCTGAAGATGGCTCGATTGAAAAAGTAATCGACAAACGTGTTAATCTACTGAATCACGAAAACCAAGAGCATATGAACGCTATCGACTTTAAAAAGTTAATGCTCAAAGATTACATTTTACATGGACAGGCGATTGCTAATATTGGCAAACAATCAGAACCTGTCAGTGTTGGTGGAATGATTGAAGAAGTTGAGGAACTAACCGAATTAAATCATTTGCCATCGAAAAATGTTCAAGTTGATGTTTTCCACAATGGCTATAAGTACGTGGACGCTGATTATCATCTAACAACAATTACTGGTCAAGGATTTAAAAACAAAACGGATAAAAAAACTTTTAAACCTGACCAATTGCTACGAGTGATGAATAACCCTGTTAATCCATTTGAAGCAAATGGTGTTTTAGTTCGTGGACAATCATTGTTCGAGCAAGCATTAGCTGAAATTGAATACACAAAAAATCTTTATAACAATAGCGCAGTTCCGACAGGCGTTCTAAAAATGACTGGTCGTTTAACTCAAGGAATGATTGACCGACTAAGACAATCATGGCAATCAATATACACAGGTTCCAAAAACAGTGCTAAAACTGTAATACTTGAAGAAGGTTTAGATTATAAACCTTTATCGCTCAATCCGAATGAGCTACAAATTTCGGAAACTAGCAAATCAACTGCTACTGAAATTTGTAAATTATTTGGTGTGCCTGAAAGCATGATTACTACTGCTGCTAATAAATATGGCTCGATTGAACAAAATCAACTTCATTTTTTGAAGCATACGTTGTCGCCTATCATTCATTCTTTTGAATGTGCTTTGGATAAATCATTATTGCTTGAGCAAGAAAAACGTGATGGCTATTTCTTTAGATTTGAAACAGCTGAATTGCTACGAACTACCGAAGGTGAACGCACTAATAACTTATCAAAACAATTAAATGACGGAGCAATAACACTTAATGAATATCGTTCAGCTTTGGATAAAAAACCATATGATGATGATTTCATTAAATTCACGATTGCTCATGCTTTATACAATCCTAAAACTGGTGAAATGAAAGTGCCAAATATGGATGGAGGAACAAACCAAAATGAATAACGAATATCGCAATTATAATGTGAGCCTATCAGGAGTGGAAAACACTTCCGATGGGCTTTTTTGTCGTGGAATTGTAAACAAGCCAGGCAAATGGTCTCACCAATTAACAACTCGTGATGGCAAAAAGTTCATTGAACGAATTATGCCAAACACATTTGCAAAAGCGCTCAAACGCAATAACGTGGTTGATCTATTGGCTGAACATGACAAAGAAAAACTTTTAGCAAGTACACAAAACGGCTCTTTAACATTAACCGAAACTGCTGATGGTTTGCTGATGAATGCTAAATTGTCTGAAACCGATTATGGCAAAAGGTATCACACATGGATTAAAGACGGTTTAGTGCCTGATATGTCTTTTGGTTTCAAAGTTTTGAAAGACAGCTGGGAGAAATTGAATGACGGAACTTACAAACGCTCAATCACAGATTTAGCGTTATTTGAAGTTTCTGCTGTTCGTCAAGGAGCTTATTCAGATGGAGCAATTTCAGCCAGGTCTTTGAAACCTGTTGATATTGAAATCCCAGAAATTGAAGAAAGGAATGTTCAATCAATGAACTACGAATCAATGAGCCTTAAAGAATTAAGGCAAGAAAAACAAAAGTTGCTCAAAGACGCTAAACAAATGGCGGATATTGCAACTCTAGAAAACCGTGATTTAAACGGTTCTGAAAAATTACATGGTGAAATTCTTGCCGAAGAAATTCGGACAATTAACGAGCAAATTTTAAAGCTCGAAAAAAACCCTAAAGGAGATTCTATTAAAATGACAAACTTAAATCTAGAACAAGAAATTCGTGCTACTGAGCAATTCATTCGTAAGCAAGATGGAGAAGAGCTACGTGCCTTAACTGCTTATGTAACTACTCCAGGACAAAACGCTGGTTCTTTCACTGTACCAGCAAATTTATCAGACTATATTGTTGAAAAAGTTTTTGAAGTTGCGCCATTATTTTCTCGCACTAAAAACTTCACACCTGCTAACGGATTTTTAGACATCCTACGTGAACAAGACCTTGGTGCAGACGGTGTTTTCATTGGTGAAATGAGTACATTTAGCCCAGCTGATTTCACACTTGATAAAGTTCGTCTTGAGCAAAAACGTGTTGCTACTGGTATTGAACTTTCTCAACATTTAGTAAATGATAGCGGAATCGACATTGTTAATTATGCTGTCAATGTTATGTCTCGCCGTATCGGTATGGCACTTGATAAAAAAATTCTAACTGGTGTTGTAGCTAACAACGAATTTGAAGGTTTGCTTAACGCAGTATCTGTTACAACTCCTGTAACTGCTGCTACAATTTCAAGCATTACTATTGACAACTTGCTTGACCTTTACAATTCAATGAATCCTGAATATGTTGGTGGAGCTATTTGGGCAGTATCTCGTCCTACATTCAACATGATTTCTAAACTTACAGATGCTGATGGTAGATATCATTTAGTACGTGATATTACTGAAAGCGGTCCTGTTTACCGTTTATTTGGTCAACCAGTCGTTATCAACGAAGCAATGCCTAACGTAGCTGCTGGTGCTAAGTCAGTATTCTTCGGAAACCTTTCTGAAGGTTATGCTACAATGATTAAAAAAGGTTTAGAGTTAAAACATATCACTGGTGATACAACTCAAGCTGTTCGTGGTTCACACTTGCTATTGCTTGACGGTTATATGGACGGTAAAGTTCTTAACCCTAACGCATTGCGTTTCATGAAACATCCAGCATCTTAATCTTAAAACTTATGGAGTTCGGGTCTGCTAACGCAGATCCAACTCTTTTTTTTATTTGTACGCTAAAATAACGAAAGAAGGAAAATTAAAATGGTTAAAAAACGTCTTGGTGGATTTAAAAATATTCACGTTGCTCCTTTGACAGGTTCAACATACGGAACACCTGTTAAAATCGAAGGTGCAAAATCAATCGAAGCTGAATTATCTTACGAGCAAGTTCAGTTTTACGCTGACAACGCTATCGACTATAATGATTTTGTTTTCAATGGCGGAGAAGGAACTTTAACAATTTCTGGTTTAACAATTCAAGAATATAACACATTGTTCGGTGCTACTGTAAACGCTGGTGGCGTGTTAGTTAAATCAACTGACGTAGCTCCTGAGTTAGCGATTCTATTTGAACGCAATAAATTGGGTAGCAATTTTAAAACTTTATATGCAATTTATGCTGTTAAATTCGCTCCCCCAGCTATTTCCGCTCAAACATTAGAAGGTGGAGTTGAAGAAGAAACAGTTGAGCTTACGTTCACAGTTCGTGCTCTAGAAGATGCCAGCGTGTTTTACATGGTAGATTCGGAAACAGCTCCAGCTTTACAAGTTACTGATTGGTATTCAACTGTGCAAAAACCTGAAACGGTTTAATAATTAAATGGAGTGCTTTCACGAGTGCTCCGTCTTTTTTTATTGGTAAAATTGATATTTTACTGTGTATAAAGTCTGCATGGTTCAACGGTTTGCTAACTTACTTTTCATCAAGCAGTGTATATATACAATAGGGAAGTTTACAAGCTTATTAATGTATTTAGCGAGAGATACGCTAAAATCCGCTCAACTTTATGTTGGGCGGTCTATTTTTTTTGGTTTCTTTCCTTACCATTTTTATTAAAACAATATAATAAGTAATAAGAAGGGAGTGAAAACCGAAGCATATTTCCTTGTATTGTATTTTGTTGTGACACACTTAAATTAAATAGCCTAAAACCTTGAACAGCTACCTTCTCGTAAAGAATTGGTGCTGTTTTTTTATTTATATATTCGTTATATAGTTCCTGTGTTTTTTCTATATAGGTTCTATACCTCAGCCAGTTTCTTTTATATCAACCCTACGCCTGAACTATCTATTTTCTGCATCTCCTTTGCTTTAGCTTCAGCTTCCCATGATTCGATACGTTCTTGGTGAGCTCTCCAACCGCCAGTGCTTTCAAAATGCTCTAGCTTTTCTTCCATAACTGGGTCGACTATCAGAATGGCATTAAACATCTGATACGCAATAGCAACAAATAAAAATACGGTTATTAATGTCATAGCAATTAATTTAAGTTTGTTCACTGTTGCTCACCCTTTAAAATTGAATATTAATATTCAATTAGTAGTTTCATAATTTTATATGGTATAATATGGTTGTGCTTGCACCGTGAGTGTCGATGAGGTCTGGACCGAAAATGTCCTGTCAAGGGGCATTAGTAGCTCTAAGTACTGCCTCGTCAAAGAGGTGTAATCGTCCCAATGTTGGAAATTGACATTAAAATTAATGTAAAAATTCCCGTTGCCATCATTGAAATACTTTGGGCAATATCGAACTTGTTTCTATGATGAGAGCAAGCACACTGCCTTTGAGCCAAAGCAAAGAGACCTTGGCTAGTCACTCCCTTTAACAAGGAGTGACTTTTCTATTGATTTAACCAATCGTAATATGGAATTTCACCAGTGCTGCTTAAATGAGTTTTTCCGTTTTTCAAATCGACTTTATGAGCGATGTTCTTAAGTGAAGCGTAAGCATAGGATTTAATCTTATCTGCTGGAACTCGTATGTAGGCTTCATCTTCAATCTTTTCATTAACGAATGTTTCAATTAATGTGAGCCATTGTTGTTTACTCCATCTGCTGGGTGCAAATTCACTGTAGCAAGAATTACAGGCGTCAATTAAAGAAATTTTAAATTGAATAGGATTTAAAAAGTTGTTAATGCCTTGTAAATTAACAAATGTTTCTTTCTCTTTATTTTGTTTTTCTTTGTTTGTTTCTAATACTTTATTTAATAGGTGTTCGTTTTCAACAGTTGAATTTGAACAATTGATTTTGAACTGTTCAAAATCGACAATTGAAGAAACCACAATTTCAGGATTATCAGTTTTTTTGAATTGTTGATTTTCACCAATTGAAATCAAATGCGTAAAGCTTTCCGATATAGCGATTATTTTAAACCCACCTTGATTTACCTCGGCAATCATATTTAAAACTTCACTGTCGTCAAAAGCTACGTCACTGACGTTGTAATAATACAAAGTCTTTTTACCGTCTCGATATTGGATAGTGACCCAGTACTTTTTCGCTTCCAATTCTTTAATTGCGTTTGTAATCGGTCCTCGTCCGAACTTGCTGTACAATTGCATTTTAGAAATTACCCAAGTATCAGGTAATGACATTAAATGAGCGATTAAACCAATGCTTCTAACGTCCTCAAGTTGTTGAAGTGCTCCGTTATGGATCTGTGCGTAATCAGTTGTCTTCCTTCGTTTAATAATTCCATTCATTATGAAATTCTCCCTTTAGACTTCATCAAGCAAACTTGCTATAATGAAGTTGTTATTTTTTTAAGAAACGTTCCCTTAGGTCGGCAAACTGTTGGGGAACGTTTCTTTTTGTTTGTAAACTTTTAAATAGTAACACGAGCTCATAATTTTCTAAACTAGCATTATTCAATCAAAACCTTGTTCGATGGCTAGTTCTAAATCTTTTCCGTATATTTCTACATATCGTTTTAGAATTTCTAATGATTGGTGACCTGAAAGCCTTTGTAAAACGAAAATATTTGTACCAGCTTCAACTTTCAATCGACAAAATGTCCTTCTGAACGCATGAGGACTCACAGCCACTTGCTTTTCGACCCCTGTTTCTCTTCCGTAATGTTTCAATCGCTCCTGAACAGTTCGTGCTCCTAAAGGTTGATTCTCAATATTAATGAATAATAAATCGTGATCTAATGCTCCACGTTCCTCGATGTATGCTTTCAACACTTGTTTTAATCGGTTTGTGAGTGGTATTCGCCTTGCATATCGGTTTTTAGCTCGTTGAACATTGATTGCTCCCTTCCCATCAAATGAAACGTCTTGTACCTTCAGTGACGTTAGCTCTGTCAATCTCACCCCAGTGTGTGCTAGGGTCAACATAAGTGTAAGGTCACGCAAACCAACAAAGCTTGATACATCTGGTGTGTTAAGCAAACGTTTTAATTGCTGTTTACTAAGTGTTGCTCCTACTTCGTGCCTTTTCTTTAATTGCTGGATTCCATCGAATGGATTAGCGTTTATATACTTTTTTCTTAGGCAATAATTGAAGAATGTCCTACCAGCTCGTAATCGTGAGTTAATGGTGTTTATTGCTCGTCCTAGTCCTTGCTGGTACTCAATGAAATTTTCAATGTGAACAGTATTTATTTTTCTAATGTCTGAAAGTGGGACAGTTATTTCAGCAAAAGCTCTACCGATTTGCTTTAATTCTTTTTGATAAAATTTCACTGTTTCTGAGGACAATCCTTTAATACGACAATGCTTGAAAAATTCTATAGTAGCTTTTTGAAATGATGAAGTTTGCTCAATTTCTTCTAGCGTGGTTTCTAGTTTTTGAGCGAGTGAAGTGGTGACGGTATTTCTTCGTTTCATGGCTAAACCTCCCCAAAAATATGGTTTGGTTCGCTTTTGTTTTCGTGGTAGCTTTCGTGGTATTTATGTTTCATCTGTAGCCATTAAAAATGGACACAAAAAATGCCACAAACGTTGATATAACGCTGGTGGCATAGTAAAGTTGATTTATGTAAATGTTTCGCTTGCTCTCGTCAAATCCGTTGCACCACGAGCGCATATGTGCGACTTATATATTATATTCCAATTCGTGAAACTTTGCAAGTAAGATAGGTTTAAAAAAGCCCTTAATGGTTATGCTGAAATAGGGAAAGTTGTCGAACAAATAGTAAGGCGAATTGTTTGACCTTAATTGACCATCAGTGTATCATTAACTATACATATTAAAATCTTTCATACTTAAAGGAGGAAGAAAAAATGAATTTGATTCCTACAGTTATTGAACAAACAAACCGTGGAGAGAGAGCATACGACATCTATTCTCGTCTTTTAAAAGACCGGATTATTATGCTAGGCAGTGGTATTGATGATCATGTGGCTAACAGCATTGTAGCACAATTACTCTTCCTAGAAGCAGAAAACCCTGAAAAGGATATATCCATTTATATTAACAGCCCTGGCGGCAGCATTACAGCTGGTATGGCCATTTATGACACTATGCAGTTCATTAAGCCAGATGTTCAAACGATTTGTATTGGTATGGCAGCATCAATGGGTGCTTTTTTACTTGCAGCAGGAACAAAAGGTAAACGTTATGCGTTACCAAATGCCGAAGTAATGATTCATCAGCCATTAGGCGGAGCACAAGGTCAAGCTACTGAGATTGAAATCGCAGCTAAGCGTATTTTATTCCTTCGTGAAAAATTGAATGGAATCTTATCAGAGCGTACTGGACAGCCTCTTGAAGTGATTCAAAAAGATACTGATCGCGATAACTTTATGACAGCTGAAAGAGCAAAAGAATACGGTCTTGTTGACCACATTATTACACGAAGCCTTACAGAAGAAAAAAAGAAAGATAAGTAATTGGAAAGCAGCCGTCTTTTGCCGGCTGTTTTTTTACACAAAAAAGAGTTTGGCCAATTTCGGGCTAAACTCTTTTTATTTTAATGTTCATTTTGAACAAAATTAGACAATGCATCGACTGCTCTTTCTTCATCATCACCATTTGCGACAATATTAACAACTACACCTGAGCCGACAGCCAAGCTCATTAAGCCCATTATACTTTTCGCATTTACTTTTTTACCATCTTTCTCTAAAAAAATATCAGCTGAAAACCGGTTTGCTTCCTGAACAAATAATGCTGCTGGACGTGCCTGAAGACCTGTTTTCAATTTAACTTCAACTTGTTTCTCTATCATTACAAATTCCTCCTCATGTTTTTTCTATTTTCTTGGAGCCAAGTCACCTATTCGTAATTTTTCAGCGATTTCATCTATTTTTCTTAACCGATGATTAATTCCTGATTTACTAATTGTACCTCCGGAAACCATTTCCCCTAGTTCTTTAAGGGTCACATCCGTATAATGGAGACGGAGTTCAGCGATTTCTCTTAACTTTTCAGGTAAAATATGCAATCCAACTGTATCGTTAATATAGCGAATATTTTCAACCTGTCTGATGGACGCTCCAATGGTTTTATTTAAGTTCGCTGTTTCACAATTAACCAGACGATTCACCGAATTTCGCATATCTCTTACAATCCGCACATCCTCAAAACGAAGAAGAGCATTGACTGCACCAATGATATTTAAAAACTCGGTAATTTTTTCTGCTTCTTTTAAGTACGTAATATAGCCTTTTTTTCTTTCAAGTGTTTTGCTATTAAGTCCAAATTTATTCATTAATTCGCACAAGGAATCGTTATGTTCCTTATAGAGCGAAGCAATTTCCAAATGATAAGATGAAGTTTCCGGATTATTTACGGAACCTCCAGCAAGAAAAGCGCCACGTAAATAAGAACGTTTACAACATTTCTTTTTCACAAGAACACTAGCAATATCATGGATGAAGGTAAATCCTTCACCAAGGATTTTCATATCCTCAAGTATTTCCTTTGCCTGTTGCGACAAACGGACAATGTAAACATTGTTCTTTTTTAATCTCATTTTTTTTCGAACAAGCAGTTCAACTGGTACATCATAGCTCTTTTTTATTAAAGTATAAATCCTTCTAGCGATCGCTGCATTTTCAGTCTGAATATCAACAATTAACTTACGGTTGGAAAAGGACATAGAACCATTCATTCGTATGAGAGCGGAAAGTTCCGCTTGAATACAGCATGGTTTTATTTCTAAATTCGTCAATTCTTTTTTCGTTTCCGAAGCGAAAGACATCCCTTCACCCCCTTTATCCGGGTATTTAATCCGGATATTATTATTACGCTTCATACCTCGTTTTGGTTTCATTTATAAGTAAATTATATAAAATTTTGGCAACCTTTTTTGGGTCATGTCTAAGTGCCCCATTTTCCTGTATCGCAATATCAGCATGAACCACTTCAAGACCAAGCTCGGATATGCGGTCCAAATCATAATTGACAGGGTTCGCAAGCTCTTCATTGTAGCGTAGTTGGATGTCTTCAGGAATTTCTTTGTCGTTAACAAGAATGGTATTCATAAAAGAACAGGCCATATGATCATAAATGGCTTTTACATGGTCACTCGCGGTGAATCCGTGCGTTTCACCAGCTTGTGTCATCAAATTACATATATATACCTTTTTGGCATGAGAACGGCAAACCTCCTCACCTAATCTTGGTACAAGTAGGTTAGGCAAAATACTAGTATATAAACTTCCCGGACCAATAATGATTAAATCCGCTTGTCTAATCGCTTGTATTGATTCTGGCAGAGGGCGGATAACCTTCGGTGTTAAAAAAACTTTTTTTATTTTTTTGCCGGAATAGGGAATTTTTGATTCTCCAGATACAACTGTCCCATCCTCCATTTCTGCATGAAGCACAACGCTTTGATTGGCTGCAGGCAGAACCTTACCTCGAACGTTTAATACCTTACTCATTTCTTGAATGGCGTGAACAAAGTTCCCAGTAATCGATGTCATTGCTGCCAAGATCAAATTACCAAGCGAATGTCCCGATAATTCATTGGAGGTCTTAAAACGATGTTGAAACATCTCTTCCACAAGTGGTTCAACATCCGATAGTGCGGCTAGCACATTTCGGATATCTCCAGGCGGAGGAATTTGCAGGTCATCACGGAGCCTTCCTGAACTGCCGCCATCATCCGCAACCGTCACAATGGCGGTAATATCAACCGGATACTGTTTTAATCCTCGTAATAAAACCGGCAATCCTGTACCACCGCCAATGATGACGATTCTTGGCTGTCCGTAATTGCTCATGTTGTCTGATCCTTTCTCCTCTCAATGTCACGGTGTGAAACTAATGTCTTATAATCATTTTCAAAGTATTTAGCTAGATATTCTGCCAGCGTAACGGAGCGGTGCTGACCTCCGGTACAACCTATTGCAATGACAAGCTGCGCTTTTCCTTCCCGCTTATAATGCGGAAGCATAAAGCTGAGCAAATCTGTAACCTTCTCTAAGAATTTATGCGTTTCATTCCATTTCAAAACATAACTTGAAACATCTTCATCCAATCCTGTCTTAGGTCTCATGTGATCGATATAATGAGGATTTGGCAGGAAACGTACATCAAAAACAAGATCGGCGTCGATTGGTATTCCATGCTTAAATCCAAATGACATGACATTGACAGTAAAAATTGATTGATTATTCGTGGTAAATTCAGTAATAATCTTTTCACGTAATTCGCGCGGCTTCATTTGTGAAGTGTTATAAATTAGCTGTGCTCTACCCTTCAATTCATCAAGAAGCTCCCGTTCCAATTTGATTCCTTCTAATGGCAAACCAGATTGTGCAAGAGGATGAAATCTTCTTGTTTCCTTGTATCTTCTTACTAAAGTAGCATCATCTGCATCCAAGAACAGGATTTGCGGGCTTACCCAAGAGGTTTCTGCAAGTTCATCAAGCGCTTTAAATAAATGATCAAAGAACTCTCTTCCCCTTAAATCCATAACCAATGCCACTTTATTCATTTTATTCCCAGATTCCCTCATAAGTTCAAGGAATTTTGGAAGCAATGTCGGAGGCAGATTATCGACGCAGAAAAACCCTAAATCCTCTAAACTTTGGATAGCAACGGTTTTTCCTGCTCCTGACATCCCCGTAATGATGACCATTTGCGTTTCATTTGTTGATCCGGTACTCATTTATTTTTTCCCCCTCATGTTAACTTGGATCTAATCGATAACTGATTAGTTGAAAATCTTTGGTATAAGTAAAAGTACCGTAAATAATCCCATTTCCATGAATCATGTAATCGATAATATGATAGTCTCCTGCCGCCATTGGCAGGTTTTTTAGTTGATCTAGCTGCTGCCATTCAAGCTTACCTTCATCCGATTCGTCAAATTGCATTCCATCAGAATCGGTTGCAAAAAAGGTAAACATCATCCATTCGGATAGAACCTGATCATTTTCTTTCATTATGAACGTAAAAATACCCTTCAATTGTGGGTTTTTCAAGTAGATTCCGGTTTCCTCTCGGTACTCGCGGATACAGGAGTCTCGAACAGATTCGCCCGGCTCCATTTTGCCGCCAGGTGCTACCCACCAGCCACGGCGCGGCTTCTTCAACATCAATACTTGATTATCTCTAATTAATACACAATTGGTGACTCGTTGCACAACAAACACCCTCTATATATCAAGCTAAGTAATATCGTATAATAGCGTATATTTATTCTTATTATTATACTCCTTTTAGGAAGCGGTCACAATGAAATCGGATTTCATAATTTATGTTAAAAATATGTAAAAAAATAGCACAGGCTTTTCAAGCCTGTGCACCAAGTGAATATTTTAAAGGGGGTCAATTCTTATTTACATTCTACCTCAAAAATATTTCACCATTGTTACAACAGAATTAAAACAGGATTACGTTTATGAAGAATTTGTAAATTTATTGCTTGATTTTTAATTCTTCTTTTAGTTCCTCTACATAGTGCTGTGCACTTTGTGCGGCAATACTGCCATCACCAGTAGCAGTGACAATTTGTCTTAGTGTTTTCTCACGAATATCTCCTGCTGCAAAAATTCCAGGTACCTTTGTTTCCATTCGTTCATTTGTTTCAATATAGCCATTTTCATTCGTAATTCCTAAGTTTGTAAATGGTTTAGACAGTGGGATCATCCCGATATAAATAAATACACCATCTGCTGGAAGCTCCTGTTCCACTCCATTTTGAGTGGAAACAAGGGTTACACTGCCCACTTTACCTTCTTTATCATTAATCGACTTAATCGTGTGATTCCAAATAAAATCAATTTTTTCATTTGCAAATGCACGGTCTTGAAGGATCTTCTGCGCACGAAGTTCATCACGACGATGTACAATCGTTACCTTAGAAGCGAAACGGGTTAAATAAACTCCTTCTTCAACTGCAGAGTCCCCACCGCCGATGACATACAGTTCTTTTTGTTTAAAAAATGCACCATCACAAACGGCACAATATGAAACACCACGACCGCTTAGTTCCTTCTCACCTGGTACCCCTACCTTTTTATATTCAGCTCCAGCAGAAATAATAACAGAATAGGCTTTGTATTGTTTTGAACCCGCGATAACGGTTTTAACATCACCATTGTCAATAATTTCTTTTATATCACCATAGGCATATTCAGCACCAAACTTTTTAGCGTGCTCAAACATTTTCGTGGATAAGTCTGGACCCAGGATACTTTCAAATCCAGGATAGTTTTCAACATCCTCCGTATTTGCCATTTGACCACCAGGCATCCCACGTTCAATCATAAGTGTAGAAAGATTTGCACGAGATGTATAAACAGCAGCTGTCATTCCAGCAGGACCAGCACCAGCAATAATCACATCATAAATTTTTTCCTCAGACATATATGTTTCACTCCTTATTTAAAAGCGGAAGCGCCTTGGTCAGGGGCGACAGGCATAAGACGAGCCGGCATGAAGGTTGCGCTCTTTAACCTTCTTGACGGATTGGCTTATGACCCCGAGCCCCTAGGCGCTGCAGCTAGATATAAATATATAAAAAAAAACGATTAAGTATAGTATTCCCTACTTAATCGTATAAAACAATCGTATCGAAGTCCATTTATCTGCTTAATGACCGAAAAGTGGAAGCGCCTTGGTCAGGGGCGACAGGCATAAGACGAGCCGGCATGAAGGTTGCGCTCTTTAACCTTCTTGACTGCTTGTCTGAAATGTGAAGGCGACTGTCCTGGGACGAAGGAATAAGACGAACCATGCAAGAAGGCGCTTTTTGCCTTCTTCATGGGGTGGCTTATTCCTCGAGTCCCAAGGAGCCGCAACTAGACAAGCTTATGACCCCGAGCCCCTAGGCGCTGCAACTAGACATCAATTAAGATGTTTGGTCACTAACTTTACATATTTCCCAATCGTTGCTGCTGAGATATCATAGCGTTTGGCAATTTCTTGCTGTGATACCTTTTCATTGCTTGCCTTATACCACACATATTCCATCGCTCCAGCCCAAGCATGTTTGTTAGTCATGTTTACCTCTGACTTGGACATTTCTACAAACACGGAAAACCACATCAAATACAAACCTGACTCAACCGTCCCGATTGGCTTATGTTTTTGGTAAAGGACCTCCGCAATTTCCTGCGCATCTTTAATCGCTGAAGGAGTTCCTGACTTTAAGAAAGAGACATAATTCTTTTCCATCGACGAAAGCTTTTGATTTTGATAAAAACGCTTAGTGGTGAAAATTTCTCCTACTTTACCTGAAACAGACGCAAGGAAAATCGCAAATAACCGTTCTTCAATATAATCACTTTCCAGCTTTTGAAAAATCGATCCTGAGTGATCTTCAAATCCATTTGCAATTGGTTTTTCCACATTCCATGGTTCAAACCCCTCTTTATCTGGGTTATGCTCCAGGGCTATTTTCCAAATGCTTCTCGAAAAAGTCTCACGGTTTGTATAAAAAGCCGAATAGGAAAGCCAATAATAGAAGGGACCGTCCCCTTGAAAACCGTTTTTATATAGCTTTTTCAACCAGAAGTATGCTGACTCATACTCACCCACTAAAGCAAAGGTTGCCCCCAATTTAAATTGATGGTCGATAAGCATTGGCTGGATTTTCTTCAAGGAATCCATTAAGCGTTCGACAGCTTTAGTCCTGCCTTGGTAATGGGCAAAAACAAGCCGATTACACAATGCATGAAGATTTCCAGGATTTCTTTCTAATACATCATCGAGAATGGATTCTGCTTTTTTCGTTTTCCCTAAATAAAAATAAGCGAGAGCTAAGTTGTTATAAGCAGACCAATATTCAGGATATGCTTCCACAACGTCATTCAACAATTCAATGGCTTTCGGAAAATATCCTGATTCCAATAAATCCCGAGCCTGCTCCTGCTTTATGATAAGATCGTCCTGTTCATAAAGCTCATCTTCTAAACCCTCCGCCTCAAACGACAGTAGTTCTAGAAGGTCTTCTGTATCTTCATTAAAATCCCCATTTGGGTCCATTTCCAAATACATATTTGCGTGATGATACGCATCTTTAAAGAAACCCATATGGGCATAATTATTCGCTAAAAAATAATGACATTCAGCCATTTCTTCATCAAGATCTTCAAGGATTAAATGCAAGAGTCGATTAGAATTTTCGAACTCACCAAGTTCTGTTGACACTATGGCAAGCTGACAGGTTATCATTGGTTCACCCGGCTCAAGCTGCATCGCCCGTTGAAGATATTTTTTAGCCTTTTTAAAATCACGGCGATGGTATGCTTTAATACCCTTCGTGAAATAATATTCCCCAGTCGGAACAAACGACAGGATCTTTCCCTTTTGAATTCTTGCTTTCGAGTCTTTAACCATGGAGACCTCCATCTATACAATACAATAAACTAACTTATGTAGTATACCACAACCAAAGCCCGTACGAGAAGGGATAGAACTGGTTTGGACACATTGGAAGATATTCCAAATATACAAAACACGCTGCATAACAGCGTGTTTTTGTATATTTGGTGCCTGTCACCGTTTATGCAGTTACCGCTTATGTCTTTCTTCTAATGTTTTCAATACTTCTTTAAACGGCAGTCCCTGTTCGACTAATAATACTTGTAGATGGTAGAGGAGGTCGGCGGCTTCCCATTTTAGTTCTTCTTGGTCGCGGTTTTTGGCTGCAATGATTACTTCTGAGGCCTCTTCACCGACTTTTTTCAAGATTTTATCGACGCCTTTTTCAAATAGATAGGTTGTATATGCCCCTTCAGGACGCTCTTTCTCCCGTTCGATAATTAGCTTCTCTAATGATTGCAAGATTTGATAGTCTGCCAGACTGGAGTTTCTTTCCGTAACCCCCTCAGTGAAGCAGCTAACGGCTCCCGTATGGCATGCAGGTCCTTTCGGCTCGACGAGCACAAGGACTGCGTCCTGGTCACAGTCATATTTCACGCTTCCAACAGACTGAGTGTTCCCGCTCGTTGCACCTTTATGCCACAACTCCTGGCGAGAGCGGCTGTAAAACCATGTTTCCCCAGTTTCGATCGTTTTTGTCAATGATTCCTCATTCATATAAGCTAATGTTAATACCTCTTTTGTTTCTACATCCTGTACAATCGCAGGTACAAGCCCTTTTTCGTCAAAACGAATGTTCATCGGACCGCCACTCCCTTCTCAAGCAAATAGCTTTTCACTTCCTGAACTGAAGTTTCTTTATAATGAAAAATAGAAGCTGCAAGGGCTGCGTCAGCTTTTCCATTAATAAAAGCATCCTCAAAATGACCGGCATTTCCAGCTCCACCGGAAGCAATGACCGGAATCGTCACAGCCTCACTTACTGATGCAGTCAGATTTAGGTCAAATCCATTTTTTTCGCCATCACTATCCATACTTGTTAGTAAAATTTCACCTGCACCTAATTCCGCGGCTTCTTTTGCCCAATCGATTACCTTACGATCCGTTGGTGTCCGGCCGCCATGTGTATAAACACGCCATGTTCCAAGCTCTTCATCATATTTAGCGTCAATCGCGACTACAATGCATTGCGTTCCAAAGTAGCCTGCTCCCTCAGAAATAAGTTCAGGATTCAATACAGCTGCCGTATTTAATGACACCTTATCAGCACCAGCACGAAGAATTCGTTTCATATCCTCTAACGAATTAATCCCGCCTCCCACTGTAAAAGGAATGGCAAGCTCAGAAGCAACAGCCTTTACCACTTCGACCATGGTTTTTCGTCCTTCGACAGATGCAGAAATATCAAGGAAGACCAGCTCATCCGCTCCTTGCTCATCATAAAATCTTGCTAATTCTACCGGGTCTCCAGCATCCCGAAGCTGAACAAACTGAATACCTTTCACTACTCTTCCTTCTTTTACATCAAGGCAGGGGATGATTCGTTTTGTCAACGTCATTTTTTCACCTCATCCAGTGCTTCATTCAATGTAAAACGGTTCTCATAAAGAGCTTTTCCGACAATAGCTCCTCTAACCCCTTCTGCATTTAGAGCGCGTAAATCTGCTAAACTGCTCACTCCGCCAGAAGCAATGACATTTTTCCCTGTAACCTCAGCCATTTCACATACAGCTGCAATATTAGGTCCTAAAAGCGTCCCATCTGTAGCAATATCGGTAAAAATAAACGTCTCGGCACCAGCATCAGCAAAACGTTTACTCAGTTCTACTGCCTTCACCTCTGAAGTAGTAATCCAGCCATGTGTAGCCACATAGCCATTTTTCGCATCAATCCCAACAACAATCTGCTCACCGTATTTCTGAATCATTTCAATCGCAAACTGTGGATTAGAAACTGCTATACTTCCAATAATCACGCGAGTTATTCCATTTTCCAGATAATGAAGGATGTCTTCTTCGGACCGAATGCCCCCGCCAATTTGGACTTTTACATTTAGCCACTTGGCTGCTTCAATGACAAAACGGTCATTAACCCGCTTTCCATCCTTTGCCCCATCAAGGTCAACCATATGAATCCATTCTGCACCATCTGCCGCAAATCGCTGTGCCATATCAAAAGGTGAATCACCATAAATCGTTTCCTTATCATAATCACCTTGCAGGAGGCGTACGCAATTCCCGCCGCGCATATCAATAGCCGGATAAATTGTGAGTGTCATCGTACCGTATCCTCTCTTCAACTAATTGCAAAAAATTATTCAACAGTGCCATTCCAAGCTTACTGCTTTTTTCAGGGTGAAATTGCATTCCGAATATATTATCCCTGCCAACAACGGCAGAAACTTCTTCATGGTAATTAGCTTTTGCCAGTAGTACCTCCGAGTTGTCTGCACTTACAAAGTAAGAATGAACAAAATAAACATAATCTTCTTCTAACCCTTCTAATAATGGAGAGGATTTTACAAATTCAAGTTTGTTCCAGCCCATATGAGGAACCTTGTAGGTTTCTCCCTCACCCGTTTTGCCGGGAAAGCGGCGAACTTTACCAGGCAATAATCCGAGACCTTTTGTCAAACCGTTTTCGTCACTATCTTCAAACAAAAGCTGCATACCAAGGCATATGCCAAGCAGAGGTTTTCCACTTGCTGCAAACTCCTTAATAGTGTCAGCCTGCAAAACTTCCATCGCATCTCGGAAAGAGCCAACACCTGGTAGCAGTAACGCATCAGCACGTAGGAGCTCCTCTTTGTCTCCTGATATAAAATAATCTGCATTCAACCGTTCAAGCGCCTTACTGACACTAAACAGATTGCCCATACCGTAATCGACAATTCCAATCATTTATAACATCCCTTTCGTTGACGGAACTCCTTTAATGCGGGGATCTATTGTTGTAGCCTCGTCAAGCGCTCGGCCAAGTGCTTTAAAAACAGCTTCAATCATGTGGTGAGTATTTTGTCCGTAATGAACAATCACATGAAGGTTCATACGTGCCTCAAGAGCAAGCTTCCATAAAAATTCATGAACAAGCTCCGTGTCAAAGGTACCAACCTTTGAATTAGGAAATTCTGCACGCATTTCAAGGTGTGGGCGATTACTTAGATCAACAACAACCTGCGCTAATGCTTCATCCATTGGTACAAAGGCATTCCCATAGCGTTTAATTCCCCTCTTATCTCCGAGAGCTTCACGCAATGCCAGTCCTATACAAATCCCGATATCCTCAGTCGTATGATGGTCGTCTACCTCGATATCCCCTTTTGCATCAACGTTAAGATTAAATTGCCCATGTTTCGTGAATAAATCGAGCATATGGCTAAGGAATGGAACCCCTGTTTCAAGTTTCGACTGTCCTTCGCCATCAATGTCTAATGATAAACTGATTTGGGTTTCATTTGTTTTTCGTTCAATGCTTGCGTATCTTTCCATGAGAGGGCCCCCTAGCAAATAATTGATTAATTCTTTAGTCTTAACTCAACTGCTCGCGCATGGGCTTCAAGACCTTCCATACGGGCAAATTTTGCGATTTTTTCTCCATTCTCTTTTAACGCTTTTTCACTGTATATAATGACACTTGATTTCTTTTGAAAATCATCTACATTTAATGGACTTGAAAATCTAGCAGTACCATTTGTCGGCAGTACATGATTGGGTCCAGCAAAATAATCGCCTACTGGCTCTGAACTATAGCGTCCGATAAAAATAGCACCTGCATGTCGGATTTTCCCAAGCAGTTCAATACCATTCTCGGTCAAGATTTCAAGGTGCTCTGGTGCTAGTTGATTTACCGTTTCAACCGCTTCCTCTAAGGAGGAAGTCACATAGATTACACCAAAATCAGCAATCGACCGAGAGGCAATTTCTTTTCGTGGCAATAAAGCCAGTTGTTTTTCGACTTCAATAGCAACCTCTTCTGCTAATGTCATAGAAGGAGTAATAAGGACACTGCATGCACGCGGGTCATGTTCTGCTTGGGATAATAAATCAGCTGCAACCTCATCGGCCCGGGCAGAATTGTCTGCAATAATCGCAATTTCGCTTGGACCAGCAATCATATCAATATCGACATCACCGAAAACCTCTCGCTTTGCCAACGCTACAAAGATATTGCCCGGTCCAGTAATTTTATCAACAGGTGCAATTGACTCTGTACCATATGCCAGTGCACCAATGGCCTGTGCCCCGCCAACTTTATAGATTTCTTCCACTCCTGCTTCTTTTGCTGCAACAAGCACGGCTGCTGGAAGTCTCCCTTCACCATCAGGGGGTGATACCATCACAATTCTTTTTACCCCTGCCACTTTTGCAGGAATAACATTCATGAGTACTGAGGAAGGATATGCTGCTGTTCCTCCCGGGACATAAACACCTACAGAATCAAGCGGCGTTATTTTTTGACCAAGTATACTGCCATTTTCTTCGGTGGTCATCCATGACGGACGCAATTGCTTTTCATGGAAGCTTCTAATATTTTCAGCTGCCTCTTGAACAATTGAAATAAATTCAGAATCTACTTTCCCATAGGCTTCATTCAATTCATTTTCAGTTACCAGAAAGGATTCTAAGCGTACCCTGTCAAATTTTTCTGTATAATCACGTAAGGCAATATCCCCAATGGTTCGAATGTCTGAAATAATATTTTTAACTATGGCTGACTGTTCTGTTGTACCAGATTCAATCGACCGTTTGATGGAAATCTGGTCATTCACTTTAACTATTTTCATTTTACTTTACCTCCAAGGAGACAACACGGGTTAACCTTGCAACTAATTCGTTTATTCGGTCGTCCTTAATCCGGTAACTAACGGGATTTACGATGAGCCTTGATGTTACATCTTTAATTCTTTCATATTCAACAAGCCCATTTTCGACCAGTGTTCTCCCTGTCGAAACAATGTCAACGATCCGGTCAGCTAATCCAATTAATGGCGCAAGCTCGATGGACCCATTTAATTTAATGATTTCGACTTGTTCCCCCTGCTCGCGGAAATAAGCGGCAGCCACATTAGGATATTTCGTTGCCACTTTTGGTGCAACATCGTTCATCTTTGTCCCAGGTAGACCAGCAACTGCCAGATAGCAGGCACTAATTCTTAAATCTAGCAGTTCATATACATCACGTTCTTCTTCAAGTAATACGTCCTTACCGGCAATACCGACATCAGCAACGCCATGCTCGACGTATGTAGCCACATCCATTGGCTTTGCCAGGATAAAACGCATGTCCTCCGCTTCAACATCGAGGATTAATTTTCGAGAATCATCGAACTCCGGAGGCAGTGTATAGCCTGCTTTCCGAAGTAGCTCTAAAGCTTCTTCGAAAATTCTCCCTTTTGGCATCGCAATCGTTAATTTCGCATTCATCTTAAGCGCCCCCGATTAAAAAGGTGGTATTGGCAAAATTCTTTGTAAAAGCATCGAGATTTTTTACACCATTAATGTCTTGCAGCACGGTTTTCTTTCCTTCTGCTTTCATGGTTTCGGCCAATTGAAAGGCTTCCTTTCGTCTTTCCTGGCTGAAAAAAATACACTCCACTGTATTTACGACTTCTTGTGAGCCCATTGCTTCAAGCAATTTATCAAGCCTTACCGCAAAACCAGTTGCACTCGCTTTTTTTCCGAATTTCTCTATCAATCCGTAGCGCCCGCCATTTCCAATTGGAAAGCCGACATTCCCAGCATATGCCTCAAATAATATTCCTGAGTAATAACTCATATGGCTGACAATTGTAAAATCAAATTTCACAAAGTCCTTTAAACCGTAGTCTGTGATTACCTCCCACAGTTCCTTCAGCTGTATCAAGGATTCTTTTCCAAAGCCATCTTCAATGATATCAAGTGCTTTACCAATTACTTCATCGCCGCCCCTTAACTCTAGGAGCTGAAGCAGCCTCTGTTTATCAATGGAGGATAAGGAATAAGAGTTCACTTGCTCACGGTAACCAACAAAATTCTTTTCATATAAAAACCGTCTTAATGCGGTGGCACGTCCATTTGTCCCTAAAATTTGCATAAATAATTCTTGTGCAAAGCCGATATGTCCTACAGATACTTGGAATTGATTCAGCCCTGCTTTTTTTAATGAAGAAACAAGCAAGGCGATTACCTCGCCGTCGCTTGATACGGTATCGTCATTAATATACTCCACACCGATTTGCTCAAACTCAGCAGGTCTGCCGCCTTCCCGCTGTTGTGCCCGGTAGACATTTCCAGCATAGGCCAGGCGGAGGGGGAGATCATTTTCTAAAAGGCGAGAAGCGGCTACCCTGGCAATCGGCGCCGTCATATCCGGCCTGAGCACGAGAGTGTGCCCATCTTTGTCGAGTAATTTGAAAAGCTCCGGGTCAAGTATAGCGGAGGCAGTTCCAACGGTTTCATAGTATTCTAGGGTAGGTGTTTCAATAAATTGATATCCCCACTGCTTGATTGCATCTTCCATAAGGGAACGGACACGTTGCTTTTTTTCATATAATTCCGGAAGCGTATCTCTCATGCCTAAAGGCTTTTCAAACATAAATAAACGGCTCATCCAAATCATCCTTTATTTTCAGAATCCTTTAGTTCGCTAATATGCTAATAAATTAAAGTTTACCTTTTCGGGAAATTTTCGTCAACAGAAAACTATACTCCCGCGCGTTTTCAGTTTATTGCTGCGGGTATCCGGAATAATCCCGCGGCTTTCTGAACTAAACCCGCGAGAATGGGCGATAATCCCGCGGGGTCAGTAATATGTAAAAAAAAGCCAGGTTTAAAAACCCGGCCTCTTTTATTCGTTATTTATTTTTCCCATAAATCGGATCTTCGGCCCATCGTTTTTCCATTTCTTCTTTTGAATAAATCACCCGCATAGGATTGCCACCGACAAATGCACCGGTCGGGACATCTTTATGAACGAGTGTTCCAGCGGATACGATGGCACCGTCACCAATCATTACCCCAGGGAGAATGGTTGAATTGGCACCAATCATGACCTCACTGCCAATTTCAACTGGACCGAGACGATATTCTTTTATCAAATATTCATGGGCAAGAATTGTTGTATTGTAGCCAATTACAGTGTTACGTCCGACACTGATTTTCTCAGGAAACATCACATCGAGCATGACCATTAACGCAAAGGATGTTTGCTCACCGACCTTTAGTCCTAGGAATGTGCGATAAAGCCAATTTTTCATTCCAAGGAATGGGGTATAGCGGGCAAGTTGAATCACAATGAAATTTCTAACCACTTTCCAAAATGGCACAGTTTTGTAGACATGCCATAAGGAGTTTGCCCCTTCGACTGGGTACCGGGTCGTTCTCCTCATTTTTATCCCTCTCCGAGAATCGTTAATAAGTCTGCCATGTTCTCTAACATGTAATCTGGTTCATATTTTGCCAGATACTCTCTACCCTTGATGGTCCAAGAGACACCTGCTGTTTTCGTACCTGCATTTTTTCCAGCTAATACATCGTGAAAATTATCGCCTACCATTAAGGCTTCCTCTGGCTTTGACTCTAACTTTTCAAGCGCTAGAAAAATCGGTTCAGGATCTGGCTTCACTTTTTTCACATGATCGTAAGCGACCATTACATCAAAGAACGAATCAAGCTTCATCAAGCGTAGTCCTTTAAAGGCAACATCCTCACGTTTCGTCGTCACGATTGCGAGCTTATAACCCTTTTTCTTTAATGTCTCAATTGTTTCCATAACACCGATAAATTCTTTTACAAGTATATCGTGATTAGCTAGATTGTAAGTGCGATATTCTAGAACCATTTCCTCCACCCGTTCTGGATCCATTGCTCCAAAAACTTCATGAAGAGTAGGACCTAAAAATGGCAGGACATCTTCTCGTGTATACTTGCCTGGATAATATTTTTCAAGCGTGTGTAAATAGGTAGAAATAATTAACTCATTCGTATCGATTAACGTTCCATCTAAATCAAATAGAATTGTATTAATATTACTTTTCATAAGTTGGTTCTGCTTCCTTTCTGCGAATAATGCCTGATCGTTTCCAGAGTAACCCGACTATCAAGGTTAAGGCGGTTGCCACACCAAGCCGAATTAAAAAGAGCGGCCAGACCGGAATGCCCAGCGGGATAAAGATAAGCGTATCCTCTACTACTGCATGGCAGGCCATTAGAAAAAGAAAAGCGAGTGTTAAATCCTTTTTACTAACTCCATCTTCCTCTACTGCCTGGATCACAACTCCTGCACCATAGGCAAGCCCAAATAATAAGCCTGCTGCCATAGTAGTAGAAGTATTCTCATTCATTCCTAGGCTCCTAGTAATAGGAGACATTCCTTGTGAAAATTTCTTAAGCCATTGCAAATCCTTTAAGATTTGAATGACGATCATCAGCGGGATGACAATCATCGCTAACTGCAGAATCCCCAGTCCCGCTTTTTCGATCGCTGCAAGTATTATTGCACCGATTCCCGAAACTTGTTCATCACTTTTTGCTTGAATCAGACCATATTGAGCTGTCTCGCTTCCTCCCTGCCAAACAAGATTTATCACAATTGCAGAGGCAAACGCTAGTCCAAGCCTTGTAACCAATACAAGCCAAAGTTTAACTCCAACCTTAATGGCGACGCTAGATTCTACGATTAAATTATGAGAAAATGAGAGCATTACTGCTAAAATAAAAACTTCTTTCACGGTAAAATCAAGTGTTAAAATAGCGCCAATCGCTGCATAAAGATTGAGGAAATTCCCCAATACGAGTGGAATAGCTGCATCTCCAGACAAGCCTAACAGCTTCATCATAGGGGCTATTCTCTCAATTACCCATGGTAAGATGGATGAATATTGTAGAAGCGCTACTATAAGGGTTACTGGAAAAATAATTTTCCCTAAGGTCCATGTTGTTTTAACCCCCACCTGTAAACCCTTTTTAATCGAGTTAATCATTTCTCCAAAATCTCCTTCTTTAGTGCGTTAATGCTTGATTGCTTTTATCTAAGTATCTGTCTTCCGCTAGATTCTTCTTTCGGCGGTATATCAGGATTAAAACAGCACCTATAATTAAAGCGATCGAGATGGTTTGTGCCATTCGAAGGCCACCCAGCATTAAACTATCCGTTCTTAAACCTTCTATGAAAAAACGACCAACGGAATACCAAATAACATAAGATAGGAATAGCTCTCCACGGCGCAGGTTCACACGTCGGAGTAAAATCAATAGAATAAAGCCAACGAAATTCCAAACAGATTCATATAAAAAGGTTGGATGATAATAGGCACCATTTATATACATTTGATTAATAATAAACTCAGGTAGCTGGAGGTTTTCGAGGAACGTCCTGGTAACCTCGCCTCCGTGAGCCTCTTGGTTCATGAAGTTCCCCCAACGTCCAATGGCTTGACCTAAAATAATACTAGGTGCAGCAATATCGGCAATCTTCCAAAAAGAAATCCCGCGCTTTTTTGCAAAAATATAGGCAGTTAGGACGGATCCAATTAGTGCTCCATGAATGGCAATTCCGCCATTCCAAATCTGAATGATCTGGTCTGGGTGCTCAGCATAATAGCCCCACTCAAAAATAACGTAATATAATCGTGCCGAAAGAATCGCAATAGGAATGGCCCAAAGCATTAAATCCGCGAATGTATCCTTTGGAAGCCCCCTCTTATCTCCTTCCCTAATAGCAAGAAAAAGTGCCAACGCTAATCCGGAACCAATAATGAGACCATACCAATGGACTTGAATCGGTCCTAAAGCAAAAGCAATGGGGTCAAGCGGCTGAATAGTTGAATTCATATAATTACTCCTTTTATTAAATTAATCCTCATGGTCTCCATCCTCGATGACATCAGATAGACGTTCTGTAAATTGCTGTGCAGCATTCACGCCCATTCTTTTTAGACGGAAATTCATTGCAGCTACTTCAATGATGACAGCCAGATTTCGTCCTGGACGGACTGGAACGGTGATCTTTGTAATCTCCGTATCAATGATTTTCATCTTTTCTTCATCTAAACCAAGGCGGTCGTATTGCTTTGCGGAATCCCAAATTTCCAGGTTAATAACCAGGGTAATTCGTTTATTGCTGCGAACCGCTCCTGCTCCAAAAAGAGTCATGACATTAATAATGCCTAGTCCGCGAATTTCTAATAGATGCTCGATTAAATCTGGAGAAGTTCCAACGAGCGTATCTTCGTCTTCCTGGCGAATTTCAACACAATCATCTGCTACAAGCCGATGGCCGCGTTTTACCAACTCTAAAGCTGTCTCACTTTTACCAACTCCGCTTTTTCCAGTAATTAATACGCCAATTCCATATATATCGACTAAAACTCCATGGACTGCGGTTGTTGGTGCCAGTTTACTTTCTAAAAAGTTCGTTAGACGACTTGAAAAACGAGTTGTTTTCATATTTGATCGCAGCACTGGAACAGATTCTCGCTCTGAGGCTTCAATAAGTTCTCGCGGCACATCCAACCCTCTTGTAACGATGATCGCAGGAGTGATATCTGTACATAAACGTTCCATTCTTGATATACGTTCATTTTCGGATAATTCCTCAAAGAAGGACAGCTCTGTTTTTCCTAATAGTTGAATACGTTCTGCTGGATAATATTCGAAGTATCCAGCGATTTCAATCCCAGGTCTTGAAATATCACTTGTCGTAATCGGACGATTAATTCCTTCTTCACCGCTAATCAATTCCAGATGGAATCTTTCAAAAATATCCTTCGTACGTACCTTTGGCAAAAGTTTTCCTCCTTATCCGAAAAGCTGTAGCATCCTAGTCGCTACTGCTAAACAGTCATCAGCTTATAATGTATTTCAATTTCTTCTTATTTTAGCACTATTTAAATTTTTTTCATAACCATATAGAAGTTATTCGTTTTTTCATACATTCTTCATTTAACGGAAAAATAAATAAGAATACGACGCCTTACTGGTATAGACAACTATTCCACTTGGAGCTATAATAATCTCATAGATGTAATTATTTTGAAATGGAGATGAAGATTTTGAGCCTACTCTTAATGGTTCATGGCAAGGCAGTTCTAGAAAATGAAGTGGCAGAATCTATCTATATTTTTATTGAAAATGGAAAAATCCAAGAGATTGGTCCTATTAAAGCACTTCCTTCCCATTTAGAAAATGTTGAAAAAATAGAAATACCTGAGGGTCAAAATGTTGTTCCAGGCTTTATAGACGTCCACATTCATGGAGCTGCAGGTGCTGACACTATGGATGCCACGATAGAGGCATTAGAAACAATGGCGAAAGCACTCCCTGCTGAAGGAACCACAAGCTTTTTAGCGACAACCATTACCCAAAAACACGAAAATATTGAGAACGCCTTAAGAAATGCAGCACTTTACCTTAACGGTCATAATGACTCTGGTAAAGCAGACATTCTCGGTGTTCATTTAGAGGGGCCATTTATTAATAAAAAACGTGCCGGTGCACAACCGATGGAATACATTATTAATCCTGATATTGAATTATTTAAGCATTGGCAAGAACTCGCTGAAGGAAGCATTAAATTGGTAACCGTGGCACCTGAACTTGAGAATGGGACAAACTTTGTCAGCTATTTACACGAAAATGAGGTTATTGCTTCTATCGGTCACTCAGATGCAGTCTACGAGGAAATGGAAAATGCCGTTCAAGCAGGTGCAAAACAGGTGACACATTTGTTTAATGGCATGCGAGGCATACACCACCGTGAACCTGGTGTCGCCGGTTCTGCCCTTCTTTTTAAAGAATTAATGGTGGAACTAATTGCAGACGGGATTCATGTTCGTCCTGAGGTAATGAAGCTTGTTATCAATGCTAAAGGAACAGAAGGCATGATTTTGATAACAGATGCCATGAGGGCAAAATGCCTTAAAAATGGTATCTATGATCTTGGTGGACAAGATGTATCTGTCGCAAATGGAAAAGCACTTCTTGCCGACGGAACACTTGCTGGCAGTATCTTAAAAATGAATGATTCCGTAAAAAACATCCTGGAAGCAGCCGATATTTCTTTATCAAAAGCTGTTCAAATGGCAAGTGTGAATCCTGCTAAACAATTAAACGTATATGACCGCAAAGGGAGCATTTCCGTTGGAAAAGACGCGGATTTAACGATTTTATCAAATGAATATCAAGTTGAATTGACAATCTGCCGTGGGGAAATGGCATTTAAAAAGGGGTAATAACATGAAACTAATTCGTACAGAAAATTATGCAGAGATGAGCTTAGAGGCTGGAAAATTTATTGTAGATAAACTTCGCTCTAACCCAAGCTTAACACTGGGATTAGCAACAGGGAGCACCCCAAAAGGTGTTTATGAATATTTAATCCAGGATCATGAGGAGAACGAGACCACCTATAAACAGGTGAAATCCGTCAATTTAGATGAGTATATCGGACTTCCTGCTGAGGATCCTAATAGCTACCATTATTTCATGAGTCAAAATTTATTTAATCATTTGGATATTAGTGAAAATCATACTCATATTCCGAATGGAGCTGCTAGCGATTTAGAGCAGGAATGTCTTCGTTATGAAAAGCTTATCAAAGAGCTTGGCGGGGTTGACCTACAAATTTTAGGTATTGGTCAAAATGGTCATATTGGTTTTAATGAACCAGGGACTCCCTTTACCAGCCGGACACATATCGTCACTCTCGATCAAAATACAAGGGAAGCAAATTCAAGATTTTTTAACTCTCTTGACGAAGTGCCAACACATGCCATAACCATGGGCACTGCTTCTATACTTGAAAGCAAGGAAATTCTACTGCTTGTATCGGGAGAGAGCAAAGCAGAAGCACTATTCAAGTTTATTAATGGAGAAATAAGCGAAGAATTTCCGGCCTCTGTTTTAAAGAATCATCAGAATGTTACTGTAATTGCTGATAGAGATGCGTTAAAATATATCTAGTACTTTTCGCAAGGAGTGTTTGGATGATTAATAAAAATTCGCCGGTTCCTATCTATCATCAACTAGAAGAGTACATTAAACAACAAATAGAGAATGGTATTTTAATGGAAGAGACCGTCATTCCCTCAGAACGGGAATATGCGCAAACGTTTCAGATTAGCCGCATGACGGTCAGACAGGCAATCAATAATTTGGTCTCTGAAGGCTATCTAAAAAGACAAAAAGGCAGAGGAACATTTGTCAATAAGAAAAAGGTTGAACAAGAACTTCAGGGAATGACGAGTTTTACGGAGGATATGCTTTCAAGGGGAATGAGCCCAAGCAGCACCCTATTATCCTTCCAAATCATCCCTGCTGACAAAAAAACAGCTTTTGATCTTAAAATAGAAGAAAACGAATCCGTTTATAAAATTAAACGGATTCGTTTAGCGGATGGTGCCCCAATGGCACTGGAAACAGCTTATATACCAGTTGAAATTGTTCCAGGTCTAACGGAGGAAAACAGTAACCTCTCTCTTTACCAATACATTGAGGAAATTCTCTCTCTTTCAATAACTGAAGCGACGCAAGAAATCGAAGCTTCTATTGCCAGCAGCAATGATGCAGAAGCATTGGAAATTAATATCGGGGATCCAATCCTCTTGATTGAGCGTATATCTTATTTACAAAATGGAATTCCTTTCGAGTTGGTTAAATCTACTTTTCGCGCAGACCGGTATCGCTTTATTCATTCCATGAAACGTTAACAAAAGGAAAATAAAAGAAGCAAATGGATGAGCCATTTGCTTCTTTATTTTTCCCTGGATGATTTAAGAATGGTTTTGTTTAGAACCAGGGTGATTATTGACATGATAACAGCTGCTAAAAGTGCCATTCCAAAACCAGCGATTTCAAAGGCATCGCCCATTAAATAATCGGTTATTTCTAGCGTTATTGCATTAATAACAAATAGGAATAATCCTAATGTTAAAACTGTTACAGGTAAGGTTAAAATGACTAAAATCGGGCGGACGATGATATTTATGATCGATAATAAGAAGCTCGCTCCTAGGGCAGCAGCAAAGCCTTCCAGCAAGAAGCTTTCAGAAAAGTATCCTGCAATTGCCATGAACAAAACAGCATTTATGAAGATCCCAATCAACCATTTCATTTATCAAATCTCCTATTATTTACTGACCTCATCCGATTTATGAAGTGTAATCGATCCCGTTTTTGTATCGACAAATATTTTTAACATGCGGTCAGGATGATTAACCGATTGGAAACGAAGCATTTTTTGAATCATTTCACTTTTTTCTTCAAGAACCTGAATCCCATCAAGCTTTATATTAAAACCGCCAAGATTTGTTTTTAATTCACCGCTCGCAGCCACTCCATCTGGAATATACAAATCAATCCCTCCTGTAGTTGCTTTAGCTGCAATTAATTCACACCGATTTCCAGTTAGGTTATAGGTAGTATTACCATTTAAAGTTTGCGTTTCTACCTTTCTAAAATCGCCATCAAGCTTAATTGCCCCATTGATGGTTTCTACCTCAAGATCATCAATCGTACTGGTTTGCAATGTAATATGGCCATTTGCTGTTTCAATTTCGGCCTTTTTCCCGTTTAAACGTGTAAGTTCAATTTTTCCATTAGCTGTCTTCATACGCAGATCACTTATCGTTAATTCTTCACCAGAAATTGGACCATTAAACATTCTAACGCGAACGCGTTCATATTCTGCCTGAGGAACATAAACCACCGCGTCGACCTTCATCCATTTTTGCTGAGTCATGAATCGCAATTTTTGACCATCAATTGCAAACAAGACATCCTTCAAAAAGTTCTCCCGAGCTTGATCTGAATTTTCTACTCGGTACACCTTTGCCTGACATTCAATCCGAACATCGTTTTGATCCCAAGGAACAAACTTTAATGATCCATTGGCGAGATCAATATCCATATCACGTAAGTATACATCGCCCTGATGGAATATGTGCGAGATTTCTACGGACTGACCAAAGTTCAAATCAAGATCAAGGTCCTTAATTTTTTTCAAAGCGGTATCGACAAAATCAAATATTTTATCCTTTGTCGAGTGTACTTTGCTTTGTGCGGATTCTTCCTTTTTTGCTTCTTCAAACTTGAAGGCTGTTGAGATCTCTTGGGCAATTTGTTCCTGCTTTTGATCCAATGTCTGAGCTTCTTTTTCAAGTTCCTCAAGTAAAGTTAATGCTTCGTCAACGTTTAGTTTTCCCTCTTCCACCATTTTTAGAATCCTTTTTCGTTCTTCCTTCATCATTAACCACCCCAATATAAGTTTTCTTTAAAATCCTATTCCATCATGAAAGCTTTTACGCCTTTTATCAGATTCCAGATAGTGACAATTAGACTAACTAAGACCATAATACCTGCTGTAACGAGTGTAAAAACAGGAATTGCTTGATTGTTAATAGCATTTAAATCATTAAATATGGCGAAAATAAGCAGCGGCGCTGGAATTAGTGGTATTAAATGAGATAAGAATGCTTTTTTCGCATGACCTTTCGTTACGTCATCCCCAGAGGCAAACATTACAACCAGTGGAAAAAGAATTCCTGCAAAAAAAATACTAAAGTAACATAATCCTGAAAGAACCTTTCTTGTATCCATTCATAATCACTCCCCTTAAACGATATTTACGAATGGGAATGAAGAAAGATTCAAATTTTATTAATTAAAAAAGCTAAAACTCGAGGTTTTAGCTTTTTGCAATTGTTTCTTTTTCGTGTACTTCTTCTTTCATACGTAACTGGTCACGCTCTAAAATTGGTTTTAAATATTTGCCTGTATAGGAACCAGGTACTTCAGCCACCTTTTCTGGAGTTCCTGTAGCAACAATCGTTCCGCCTTTGTCTCCACCCTCCGGACCGAGATCAATGATAAAGTCAGTTGCTTTGATCACATCTAAGTTATGCTCGATAACTAGAACGGTGTCGCCATTTTCAACAAGCCGCTGGAGGACTACTAACAAACGAGAAATATCATCGACATGTAGGCCGGTTGTCGGCTCATCTAAAATGTAGAAGGACTTACCGTTTGAACGTCGATGAAGCTCTGAAGCAAGCTTCACACGCTGTGCTTCTCCTCCAGAAAGTGTTGTCGCAGGCTGACCAAGTGTAATATAACCTAGACCAACATCATAAATGGTTTGGAGCTTTCGGCTGATTTTTGGAACATTTTCAAAAAATTGCACGGCTGCTTCGACGGTCATATCTAGTATTTCAGAAATGTTTTTTCCTTTGTATCTCACTTCAAGTGTTTCACGGTTATAGCGTTTTCCATGGCACACCTCACATGGAACATAGACATCAGGCAAGAAATGCATTTCAATTTTAATAATCCCATCACCACGACAGGCCTCGCAGCGTCCGCCCTTCACATTAAAGCTAAAACGTCCTTTTTTATAGCCGCGTACCTTCGCTTCGTTCGTTGTCGAAAATAGATCACGGATATCATCAAATACACCGGTGTAGGTTGCTGGGTTAGAACGAGGTGTTCTGCCAATTGGAGATTGATCTATGTCGATTACCTTCTCTAAATTCTCAATACCCAAGATATCCTTATGTTCACCTGGCTTTGTTTTAGCGCGGCTAAGCTTCTGGGCTAGCGATTTATGTAGGATTTCATTAATTAATGTACTTTTCCCTGATCCTGAAACACCCGTCACTGCGATAAACATGCCTAGAGGAATCTTTACATTCACATTTCGCAAATTGTTCTCGGCAGCACCTTTTATTTCGATATACCTTCCGTCTGCCTTACGTCTCTCTAACGGCAGCGGAATAAACTTCTTACCGGATAGATACTGACCGGTAAGTGAATTCGGGTCAGCCATTACTTCGGCAGGTGTTCCTGCTGAAATTACTTGTCCTCCGTGAATTCCTGCACCTGGACCAATATCGATTAGATAATCCGCCGCTATCATCGTATCTTCATCATGTTCCACCACAATCAACGTGTTTCCGATATCACGCATATTTTGAAGTGTTCCAATTAACCGGTCGTTATCACGTTGATGAAGACCAATCGATGGTTCGTCTAAAATATAGAGAACCCCTGTTAACTTAGAACCAATTTGAGTGGCCAAACGGATTCGCTGTGCTTCTCCCCCGGATAGCGTCCCTGCTGCACGTCCTAAACTCAAATAATCCAATCCTACATTCATAAGAAAACCAAGGCGCTCGTTAATCTCTTGGAAAATCAACTTAGCGATTTGCATTTCTTTTTCAGACAATTTCAATCCATTAAAGAAATGATAAGATTCTTCTATCGATAACTCTGTTAGTTGGGAGATATGGTGTCCTGAAATGAGCACTGCTAAGGTTTCTTTCTTTAAACGATGCCCTTTACAGCTTGGACATGGCTGCTCACCCATGTATTTCTCCATTTGCTCCCGAATATAATCAGAGCTGGTCTCTTTATAGCGGCGTTCTACATTACGAATTACACCCTCAAATTCAATATGACCTTCACGGATTTGTCCAAAATCATTCTCATAACGGAAATAGATTTTATCACCTTTAGAACCATAAAGCACTTTATCTATAAGGTGTTTAGGGATATCCTTGAAAGGCATGTCCATATCTACACCATAATGATTGCAAACAGCTTCAAGCAGCTGTGGATAATACTGTGAACTGGTTGGCTCCCACGGTGCGATTGCATGCTGCTTCAATGATAAATCCTTATTGGGAATAACCAAATCAATATCTACTTCGAGCTTTGAACCAAGTCCATCACACTCAGGGCATGCCCCAAAGGGACTATTAAACGAAAACATCCGCGGTTCTAATTCACCAATGGAAAAACCACAATGAGGACATGCATGGTTTTCACTGAAAAGAAGTTCCTCTTCACCGATGACATCGACAATAACTTTTCCTTCACCAAGACGTAATGCTGTTTCAAGAGAATCCGCGACTCTGGCAGCAATTCCATCCTTGATGACAATTCGGTCGATTACAACCTCAATTGAATGTTTTTTGTTTTTTTCCAATACAATTTCATCACCAAGGTCAAGCATTTCACCGTTTACGCGGACACGAACGAAGCCTTGCTTTTTAATATCCTCAAATACTTTTACATGTGCTCCTTTTCGTCCGGAAATGACCAGAGCTAGGATTTGCATTTTTGTCCGTTCTGGATATTCCATGATACGGTCTACCATTTGTTCAATCGTTTGTGAGGAGATTTCGATATTGTGGATTGGACAGGTAGGTCTGCCAACACGGGCAAAAAGTAATCGTAAATAATCATATATTTCCGTCACCGTCCCCACTGTTGAACGGGGGTTTCGGCTTGTTGTTTTTTGATCAATTGAAATCGCAGGAGATAATCCTTCAATGGAATCAACATCAGGCTTATCCATTTGCCCTAAGAATTGCCGTGCGTATGCAGAAAGTGATTCCACATAGCGGCGCTGCCCTTCTGCATAGATTGTATCAAAAGCAAGTGAGGACTTTCCTGAACCAGAAAGTCCCGTTATAACAACAAGCTTATCTCTCGGAATGGTGACATCTATATTTTTTAAATTATGGGCTCTGGCGCCTTTTACAATCAATTTATCCATCGCCATGGTTACGTCATCCTTCCGCTTTTAGCTCTAATAATAAATCCCGAAGCTCAGCAGCACGTTCAAAATTAAGCGCTTTTGCTTCTGCTTTCATCTCTTTTTCCATCGTGGCAATTAGCTTATCTTTTTCCTTCTTCGACATCTTGCCGAAGGAAGTTGCTGGTTTGTAATCTTCCTGTTCCTCGGCAGCATGGGTGGCACGAATGGCCTCGCGAATTCCCTTTTGAATGGTCATTGGCGTTATGCCATGCTTTTTATTATATTCTTCCTGGATTTTGCGGCGTTCTCTCGTTACATTAATCGCTATTTCCATCGAGTTGGTGATTTTGTCCGCATATAAGATAACATGGCCATTGGCATTACGAGCAGCACGACCAATGGTTTGGATTAATGAACGTTCCGAACGGAGGAACCCTTCTTTATCCGCATCGAGTATCGTAATCAATGAAACCTCCGGAATATCCAACCCTTCTCTGAGCAGGTTAATCCCAACAAGAACATCATACTTTCCAAGCCTCAGTTCGCGAATAATTTCGATTCGTTCAAGCGTTTTGACTTCCGAATGCAAATATTGAACCTTAATCCCAATCTCTTTCAGATAGTCGGTTAAGTCCTCAGACATTTTCTTGGTCAGAGTCGTAATCAGCACACGTTCATTTACTTTTATTCGCTCTTGAATTTCAGCGATAATATCATCGATTTGCCCTTCAATTGGGCGAACTTCAATCGTTGGGTCGAGTAGCCCTGTTGGCCGAATGATTTGTTGGACCATTTCTGGAGTGTGCTCTAACTCATATGGACCTGGTGTGGCTGAAACAAAGATGGCATTGTGAACATGCTTTTCAAATTCATCAAAGGTCAACGGTCTGTTGTCAAGTGCTGATGGCAGACGGAAGCCATGGTCAACAAGCACCTGTTTACGTGCTCGATCACCATTGAACATCCCTCTTACTTGCGGCAGGGTGACATGTGACTCATCAACAACCATTAAAAAATCCTCTGGAAAGTAATCAATCAACGTATAGGGTGTAGATCCAGCAGGTCTAAGTGTTAAGTGCCGGGAGTAGTTCTCGATACCAGAGCAAAAGCCCATCTCCCGCATCATTTCAAGATCATAACGTGTTCGTTGTTCAAGCCGCTGTGCTTCTAGTAATTTATTATCTTCCCGCAGTTCTGCAAGACGTTCTTCCAGTTCTTTTTCGATGTTTTCAATGGCTTTATTTAGTTTCTCTTCCCCGGTCACGAAGTGGGATGCCGGGAAAATGGCAACATGGTCACGGTCTGCAATAATTTCTCCCGTTAGCGCATCTACTTCACGAATTCGCTCAATTTCATCACCAAAAAACTCAACCCGCATGCAATGTTCATCCCGGGAAACAGGGAAAATCTCGACAACATCGCCGCGCACACGGAATGTACCGCGCTTAAAGTCAATATCGTTCCTTTCATATTGAATATCAACTAACCGGTGGAGCAAATGATTGCGTTCAATTTCCATGCCCTTCCTGAGCGAGAGCACCATATTTCGGTATTCTTCCGGAGAACCTAGACCATAAATACACGATACACTGGCAATGACGATAACATCCTTGCGCTCAAATAATGCCGAGGTCGCCGAGTGGCGCAACTTATCAATCTCATCATTGACGCTTGAATCCTTTTCAATAAATGTATCTGTTGATGGAACGTAGGCTTCAGGCTGAAAATAATCGTAGTAACTAACAAAATACTCAACAGCATTGTTTGGGAAAAATTCCTTAAACTCGCTGTAAAGCTGACCTGCTAAAGTTTTATTGTGAGCGATGACGAGTGTCGGCTTGGTTACTTGTTTTATCACGTTTGAAACAGTAAACGTCTTCCCAGTACCGGTTGCACCAAGCAGTGTTTGATGTCGTTTATTGCTTTTAATGCCTTCAACTAATTGGCGGATTGCTTCCGGCTGATCACCCTGAGGTGAGTATTTCGATACTAATTCAAATTGGTCCTTCACAAACTTCCCTCCCGATATATAAATCACTTTCTAGCCTATGGACGTGCGAATGGGCCGGGATGGTGCTAGAAAATGTATCCCTGAATTTCTAATAGTATCATTCTAACACAAATCCCCGAAAACAAACCACTATTATGCGAACGAACATTCGTTTTTCTTGTGGATTTTCATTTTACTCGCGGAAAAAGTGAATTTACCTGCCAAATATGGCCATTTACTCGCGGTGTTTAGCCTTTTACTCGCGAGAACCCCCATTTTACTCGCAAAAAGCAAAAAAGCCTGCCATTTGATTGACAGACTTAACATCTACGGTGGGTGTTTATGTTTTTTTAAATACTCTTGCCTTCATTTTTGCTGCAAGCCAGAAACCGGCAGTTAGCGAAAAGGCATCTACAACGATAAGCGGTAAAGTGTTCGTATACCCTTTAAAAGCAGAGGCAGCGATGAGTCCGACGGTCAAGGCAAGACCGATAAGCCGATTATATGTGACCCGGGTAAATAGCAATACGAGCAAACCTGGCAAAATAAGCGCAGACAAATATCTAATAACCATCTCCAAAATGGGTCCACCTCATTTATTCATTACTGTTTATTAATTTTAGAAATTAATTCACAAAATTGCAAGAAAAAAAGACAAGAGATTCAACACTCTTGTCTTCGAAGCATTCAACCTCTTTTTTTAGAGAGGGCCACTAAAGGCTTCTACTTCTGTCATTCAAGTAAAAGATGGAAAATTACTTTGTTTCCCTGTGTAGAGTGCGTTTTTTTAATCGTGGTGAATATTTTATTAACTCTATACGATCTGGGTTGTTTCGCTTATTTTTAGTGGTAATGTAATTGCGGTCTCCTGTTTCTGTACAAGCTAAAGTTATCTTTACTCTCATAATTTCTTCCTCCTTTGTTTTGATTCCTTTTCTTTTTTACGCACTAATTGTAAATCCCGGAAGCGGATCGTTAAATTGTTTCCAATCCATTGTCATTTCCTCATCAGACAATAAGCTTTTGTCTAATGAAGCCTCAATTTCTTCACGATTCATATTAACCCCGATGAAAACAAGCTCTGTCATCCGATCTCCAAACTCTTCGTCCCATTTTTCCAAGAGCTCTGGTTCTTCCATAAGGATTTGCTTTTGTTCTTGTTCAGGATATGCAGCAAGCCATTCTCCGGCACCTTGCATAGTGATAGAAGGTCCTGCTTGTGATAATAAACCAGTCATATCATTTCTCGTTGCCAGCCAGAAGAAGCCTTTTGCTCGAACAACATCTACTGGCCAATCCTCTAACCACTGCATCAATCTTTCAGGATGAAATGGCCTCTTCCTGTGATACACAAATGAAGAAATACCATATTCTTCTGTTTCTGGAGTGTGTTCCTCTAATAGCTCTTTAATCCAGCCAGCACCTTGACTTGCCTCTTCAAAATCAAATAATCCAGTATCCAAAATTTCGCTTAATGCTACTTGGGCATGAGCACTTTCTATTATTTTCGCCTCAGGATTTAGCTTTTGCAGGACTGCTTTCAGTTCAAGAACACTCTCATTCTCTACTAAGTCAATCTTGTTTAAAATCAACACATTGGCAAATTCAATTTGATCAATCAATAAGTCGACCACTTCACGGGTATCTAATTCATCGTTTCCTTGCTTACGATCAAGTAAGCTTTCGCCAGAAGCAAAATCATGCCAAAAATGATTTGCATCCACTACTGTTACCATTGTGTCAAGAGTACAATAGTCAGATAAGTTGATTCCAAGACTTTCATCTACGTATGTAAATGTTTGGGCAACAGGAACTGGCTCAGAAATTCCAGATGATTCGATTAAGATATATTCAATATCACCGGCTTGAACAAGCCTTTCTACTTCGATCATTAAGTCTTCTCTTAACGTACAGCAGATACATCCATTTTGAAGCTCCACAAGTTTCTCATCTGTTCGAGAAAAACCTCCTTGTTTAATCATCGAAGCATCAATATTCACTTCACTCATATCATTCACGATGACTGCAATCCGTTTATTCTCACGATTTGTTAATACATGATTTAATAATGTTGTTTTCCCAGAACCTAAGTAACCACTTAATACAGTAACCGGTATTTTTTTCGTCATTTCTTTCACCTCGTTTTTTCAAATCAAAACCATTACGATTTAAAACCCAAACATAATCGTTTAATTATTATTTGAATCCTCACTGGATATTTATATGGGATACCTCACCCAATTTATGATCCAATCACATCTTTTTTAAATCGTAATAGTTACGATTAACATATTATTAAATTTTTTTCTCTAAAGCAAGTTTTTTTCCAAATGAATTTACAATTATTTTTTATTGGTCAAATCTGCTAATCTAAAAAATTCATATTTTCATTTACAAACTCATAGACATGTTTTAGAATGTAAAACGAAACAATTACGATTTATAATTGAAATTAGAATGGAGTTTATTAAAATGAAAATTTCTCAATTAGTTTCCATTTCTGTTCTCGCGTTTGGTCTTATTTTATCTGGATGCGGAAAAACAGAAACTGTAAATAAGAGTGCAGAAAAAGATAAAGAAACATTAACTGTTTATACGACTATTTATCCACTTGAGGATTTTACCAAAAAAATTGGCGGTGAATTTGTTGAAGTTCAGAGTATCTACCCACCAAACGTGGATGCCCATTCCTACGAGCCTTCAACAAAAGATATGACCACCTTAGCTGATTCTGATTTATTTATCTATACAGGTGCAGGGATTGAAGGGTTTGCAGAAAAAGCAACGGAAGCTTTGAAAAAAGAGGAAGTACACATTTTAAAAGCCGCAGAAGGAATTGATCTGATAGAATCTAGTCATTCTGATGAACATCACGAAGATGAAAATGGTCAATCTGAAGAAGATGAACACGCAGAATCTGAGTCCCATGCGGAAGAAGGACATGACCATGGTGATTTAGATCCCCATGTATGGTTAGATCCTGTACTATCCATTGACCTTGCGAATAACATCAAAAACTCTTTGAGTGAGTTAATGCCAGAACACGCAACAGAGTTTGAAACCAATTTTAAACAGCTAAAAAACGAGCTGGAAAAACTGGATCAGGAATTTAAAACGACCATTGAGAGTTCAAAAACGAAGAATTTATTAGTTTCGCATGCTGCTTATGGATATTGGGAGAAGCGATATGGCATTGAAACGATTGCAATAACAGGTTTATCACCCACACAAGAACCAACTCAGAAAGAACTGCAAGCAATCATTGAAGAGTCTACAGAACATAATATTCATTATGTGATTTTCGAGCAGAATGTTTCACCAAAAATAGCAAAAATCATCCAAGAAGAAATAGGAGCAAAGTCGCTTTCTCTCCATAATCTAGAAGCTGTAACGGAAGAAAACATTAAACAAAAAGATGACTACTTCAGCATCATGCGAAAGAATTTAGAAACGATAAAGAAAGTTTTAAATGATTAACAACATCCTGACTTATCTATCCCGGCCATTTTTTGCAGCTGGGATTCCCTTTACATAAATCTAGTAATAGGTATATATAAATTTTTTTATTCATACTCTATTAAATGTACAAACTATTTAATAGAAACAGGAGGTATTTATGTATCGAATTGTTCGCAATAATATCATAGAATTTACGGGTATTATGATCATTGTTTTAGTGCTGTTACTGCTTTCTTTAAGTACTAGCTTTAAAATCTCATATGATATACCTCCGTCTTTATTAAATCTAAACACGATTTTTCTAAGTATTTTAATAGAGGCACTGCCATTTGTTTTAATAGGAGTCCTCATCGCAGGTGTGATCCAAATATTTGTGACAGAAGAACATATTCAACGCTGGATTCCCAAAAATAAGGTTTTAGCTATAATCATGAGTTGTATAATTGGAGCCCTCTTTCCTGCGTGTGAATGTGGTATTGTTCCCATTGTCCGACGTCTTGTCGGAAAAGGCGTACCAATCCATGCTGCCATCGGATTTATGTTGACTGGTCCGCTCATTAATCCCATTGTGATTGCCTCTACCTATATGGCATTTGGGAACGATTTTAAGATTGCGGGATTAAGAATGGGGTTAGGTTTTTTTGTCGCTTTGATGGTTGCATTGGTTGTTAGCATTATTTTTAGAGGAAATCAATTAAAAACTCCTATCCATACAAGATCTTCACACACACTCTCTAAAAAAGAATCTCTTTCAACAAGATTTTGGTCCATGTTAACCCATTCCATTGATGAGTTTTTTGATATGGGTAAGTACCTAGTTATGGGAGCCTTTTTAGCTGCATTTGTTCAAACCTATTTGCCTGCAAAAGCACTCTTAGAAGCAGGAAGCGGAACGGTATCGTCTCTATCTGTCATGATGGGATTAGCTTACGTTTTATCACTTTGTTCTGAAGCAGATGCGTTTATTGGTGCTTCCTTCAGCAATATTTTTCCAACTTCAGCCATACTAGGATTCTTAATCTTTGGTCCGATGATGGATTTAAAAAATACCCTTATGATGTTGAGCGTATTTCGAGTGAAGTTTGTTATCGGTGTGTTAGCTTTAATCATTTCGATTATCTTTATTACGATCATGCTTGTGCAAAGCTTTATTTAAGGGGGGAAAGTCGTGCGATTCCATTTTCAGCAGGCAGTCAGAGCTTTTATTTTACTAGCTTTTTCAGTCATGCTTTTCAAGCTTCATTTTACTGGAGAAATGACAAAATTTATTAATCCAAAATATGAGGGTTTAAGCCAGTCCGCTTCTGTATTATTTCTAATTTTGTTTATTATCCAAACGACAAGAATATGGACCATTAAGGACAACAGCCATCATCACCACTGTCATCAAGATGCACACGACCATAACTGTAGTCACGACCATGGAGATTCTCCTTTTAATACAAAAAAATTAATCGCTTATCTTGTGATTGTTTTTCCGTTGATCACGGGCTTTCTGCTTCCACCTAAGGTTCTCGACGCATCAATTGCAGATAAAAAAGGTGGTTTAGCTGTATTATCAAATCAGAAGTCAGAGAATAAACAAGAGGAAAAGGCTGCAGCTAACAATAATCAACAGGAAGATCCTGTTATTAATGAGGAGCTTGTTGACCTTTCTCGTATCGAAGACAACGTTTATACAAACGAAGAATACGAACAATTAATACAGCAATTAGAACAAAGTTCAACTATTGAGATGAACGATAATGTTTTTTCTACCTATTATGAAGAAATGCATATGGACCTCGATAAATTTAAGGGTAGAGAAATTAATTTAAAAGGATTTGTTTATAAAGAAGATGGGCTTGAACAAAACCAGCTTGTGCTAGCAAGATTTTTGATAACACATTGTGTAGCAGATGCTGGCATTATTGGATTTATATCAGAGTTACCAGAAGCCTCGTCACTAGAAGTAAATACTTGGATTGAAGCGAAAGGCGTTTTGGATACCACAAACTATAATGGGACAAAGTTTCCGATCATAAAAATCACCAAGTGGAAAGTAATCGGTGAACCTAAAGAACCTTACCTTTATCCAATTAGTGTGAAAGTGCTTTAGAAAAAACAGCCTTAGTTCTTATTGAACTAAGGCTGTTAATACTGACGATATACATAAGGATCTTCTGGTGTAGGAATAGTCTCCCATGATGTCACTTTTAGATAAGGGATTGTTTTCTTAAAGGGCTGATAGTAGATGGTTTCGAGTTTTCCACTTACCGTTAGCCACTCATCATTTTTAGGGTTAACATCCTTCGGAAGCTCCACTAACATTCCAAACACGCCCGAATCTGCAACACAGTGAATAATTCCAAATCTAAATAGAAATTTTTGGTTCGCAGCTAATTCATCTGTGCTATAGGAGAATCCTGTTATTTTAACTTCTTTGCCAATAAATTGTCCAGGATAAGTATAGATGGATTCTAAATCGGTTAAATAGTTGCTTTCATTAAGTTCAAGCGTATCTTTTTTCAATAATTTCTTTAACGATTTAGCCATTAAATCATCGTAGTCATCTTGTCCATAATAAAGACTTGTATCAGGTTGTAAAAATTGCTGCTGACTAGTTGAATCGCTGTCTTCATAAACAGGAAAATAAAAGCCTTTTTTCTCAACAATATTCGAATCAAGCGTTGCGACAGGCAGAAACAGACCTGTCAAAATCGGAATAATAAATACTCCATAGGTTATTGCTTTTTTCCACCAAGTATTTTCTTCATGTGAATGTCCACAATCATCTCCACATTGATCATGATCGTGTTGATCTTCTTTTATATAAAAATAAATACTAATAAAAGTAAAAATGGCTAGAATATAAATGGCAGAATAAGAGAGATATGAATATTTCATATTGATATACTTGGAGATATCACCTGAGGCATGTAAATGCATAAATAAATACGTTAATCCAATTAATATGAGTGTTCTTAACATATCAGCATTACCTCCCTACTTAACAAATAATGTAATTATTGCGACCAAGATAGTTATATATCCCATTAAATACAGAACAAATTTCGCTTTAAATGTTCCTAAAAGCATTAACGTATTCTTAATATCCAGCATCGGACCAAAGACAAGAAAGGCAACAAGGGAACCTGTTGAAAATGTACTTCTAAATGATGCTGCTACAAATGCATCCGCCTCTGAGCATAACGAAAGAACATAAGCGAGACCCATCATAACCAGGTTGGAAGTTAACGGACCTTGGCCAATGTCCAGCAAGGTAGCAGTTTTTACCGTGGTTTGAATGAATGCCGCAACAAACGCACCAAGAATTAAGAATTTTCCTACTGAAAATAACTCATCAATTGAATGCTTAAGCATCCCAATAAATTTTCCTTTAAATGATTTCCGATGAACATGGTCAGCTACATCATTCTTTAACTGAGAATCCTTAAATTGAATGGCTAGTAAGCCACCAACAATAAGAGCAACAAGTAAGGCAATCCCTCCACGATAGAACACCATTTCCCAATTGTTCCCAAATGCAATATAGGTGGAAAACAACACGATAGGATTTATCACTGGACCTGTAAGCATAAAGGGAATTGCTGCATAAAGTGGAACACCTTTTGCCATCAATCGCCTTGTAATTGGGACAATTCCACACTCACAAGCAGGAAAAATAGCACCTATAAAAGCAGCAGATAAAACAGCAAGTATTTTGTTTTTAGGAATAATCCGAGCCATCATTTCTTCCGTCACAAAAATCTGGATAATCCCCGAAATTAATACCCCTAACAAGATAAAAGGCAAGGCCTCTATTAAAATACTTATAAAGATCGTGTTCATTTGCAAGAATTGTTCGCTCTTCATAGCAAGACCTCCCTATGTTTAGTCTATTTAAAAATAATATAAAAAAAGCACCTATAAATTGTATAGGTGTTTAAGCTCACTTTCAACTAAATGTTAATGTTATAAGTGGAATTATTATGAAATGATTTTAGTTACATGTACCATGCGGACTAGGGCAACCAATTTCAGCCTTTTCGACTTGTATCGTACTGTGCTCGATATGAAATTCATCATGTAGAATTTTTTGTGAACTAGCCAGAATATCGTCATGGACGGCATCATCTAAAATGGTAATATGGCAGCTCAATACTGGATATCCAGAAGTTATTGTCCAAATGTGTAAATCATGTACTTCCTTTACTAATGGGATTTTACTGAGCGCCTCTTTAACATGCTGGATATCAATTTGTGTAGGAGCACCCTCCATCAGGATATGGAAGGAATCTTTAGTGACTCGGAAACCACTAATAATAATTAAAACAGCAACAATGACACTGGCAATCGGGTCTGCAATCGTCCAGCCGAAGAACATAATCAGCAGGGCGGCTACAATGGCTCCGACGGACCCCAGCATATCACCTAGAACGTGTAAAAATGCACTTCGGACATTGAGGTTGTCATCCTTGTCACCGCTCATTAAAATCCAAGCAGCGATAATGTTCACCACTAATCCTGTAATTGAAATCATTAGCATTCCTGTACTTTGAACCTCAGGTGGAGCGAAGAAACGCTGAAATGCTTCATAAAAGATATATAAAGAAATGATAATTAGTGTAATCCCATTTAATGCCGCAGCAATAATTTCAAAGCGCTTGTATCCATACGTTTTTTCATGTGATACCTGTTTTTCCCCTAGTTTAATGGCGAAAAAACTAAGTCCAAGTGCAGCAGCGTCACTAAGCATATGTCCGGCGTCAGACAATAGAGCTAAACTGTTTGTTAATATACCGCCAATTACTTCAACCACCATAAATGCGGCAATCAAAATAAATGAACTTAGTAGTGCTTTTTTATTACTTGTATGTGAATGACCGTGTCCATGCCCATGACCATGTGAGTGTCCATGGTGGTGATGATGGTGTCCCATAAATATCCCTCTCCCAACTAGAGCTGTCTCTTAGTTTTTTCTTATTTCCTTTTTACGATACGTTTTTCAAACGTTTACCTTCGACCTGCAACCTCTTGTTGGTGCTCGAAGGCAATGTGAATGAGTTGTTTCACATGATCATCATCGAGAGAATAATAGACTAGCTTTCCTTCTTTACGGTATTTTGCAAGTCCCTGGCTTTTTAAGTGGCGTAAATGATGGGAAGCTGTTGCCGTTGTAGCTCCGACAATATTGGCCACATCACAGACGCAAAGCTCCTCAACAAGCGTGAGAGCATAGGCAATTTTCATTCGCGTTTCATCAGATAAAGCTTTAAAAAGTTTTGTAACCTCAACGATATTACTTTTTTCAACTAACGGCTGAACACGTTTAGTTTTGTCGCTATCTATACAGGTAACTTCGCAAACATCATGTTCCTTCATTCCATCACCTCATACATTCAAATGTTAGTTTGATTATAGCATATTCAAACAGCTGTTTGAATGTGAAACATTTTTTTGTTTCAATATGGCTACCTGCCATTAAAATAAAATAGCAAAACCAGCTTGAAATAAATCAAGCTGGTTTCTTTTCTAATTGCAGAATATCATCTTCCTACCATTCGGCAATGCTTCCATCCTTGTGGCGCCAAACTGGATTTCCTCGGGCCCTATTCAATTCATGAAATTTCCCCTTTTGTGGCCAATAAGAAAGAAGCGGTAATGGATACAATGACGAACAGAAATGGTGCGTAGAAAATAAAAAAAGCTTCTAACATCTTCATTTCTCCTTATACATGATCATTTCGTTTACCCTGTACATATTCTTTGTTAAACAAAAATAGCTTTAGCAGCAGATACAAGGATGGCAGGAGTAAACCGAGCCCTGCAATAAAGGCAATAATTAAAGCGGTTGCCATCGTTTCGTTGGTAAAGCTATCATAAATACTAAGATATGGATAAAGTAAATATGGGTAATGCGAGATTCCATACGCTAAAAAAGCGAGTGAAAATTGGCCGATTAAGAGCCAAAATGCTAACCAATAGGAATGCCGCTTCCAAACGAAATAAACAGTTCCAATAAAGAAAGCTACGGAAAGCGCAAACAACCACCATAAGTCTATTAACCGCTGATAATGTTCAGGATTATGGATTCTCAATTCAACAATAATTCCTGCAGCCGCAATAATTGCTGGTGCTGCCCAAATAAGTGCGTATTTTCGCATAAGATTTGTTGCAGCCTCATCTTTTGCTTGATGAGCATACCAGGTTAAGAAGACTGCCGAAATGTATAACACAGCCGTTAGACTGAGCACGACAATGCTCCATGATAATGGGCTTGTAAATAAGACCCAATAATCCAGCACTGGTCCCGAATCCTCTATCGTGACAAACCCACCTTCTGATATGGTCAATACAATGGATAAGGAAGCAGGAATCAACAGTCCGGATAACCCATAGAGGACGACATACCTTTTATGTTTAAGTCCCCCATAGGTTGTAAACGCATAATAGGATCCTCGAATTGCAAGCAGAATAATCGCAATGCTTGCTGGCACAAGTAAGACAGTTCCGTAGTAGTACGCTGTTTTTGGAAAGAATCCAACCATCCCTACGAAGAAAAATACAAGGAAAACATTCGTGACTTCCCATACAGGTGATAAATACCGCTGAATAATCTTCGTCAAAATATGCTGCTTGCCCCTTACAGTACTGTAGGCGTTAAAAAATCCAGCACCAAAATCTATGGAAGCGATGATAATGTAACCAAAGAGAAACATCCCAAGAACCGTAATCCCAATAATTTCAAGATTCATAGTACCTCCCCACTCCTTTCAGCAGCTCGGTCTGATAACTCTTGCTCCACTGTATTTTTTCGGAACATTCTCATCAGCACGACAATACTTCCAATTCCCAGGATAAGGTACAATCCAGCAAACAACAGCAGCATTAAATCCACCTGTCCACTCGTTGTTGCCGCTTCTTTTGTACGCATAATCCCTCGCAATATCCATGGCTGCCGCCCCACTTCATCGAGCCACCAGCCGGCTTCGATTGCAAGAACTGAAAGTGGTCCCCCTAATACAATCAGCCAATGGAACCATCTCGATGCGGTGAAACGCCATTTTTTCCAGGTACCAACGAGATATACCAACGACAATAAGGTCATCCACATACCAATCGTGACCATTACATCAAATAGGTAATGAATATAGAGGGGCGGAACTTCATCCCCAGGAAATTGGTCAAGTCCAATTACTTCTGCATTAGGGGCACTATGAGCTAAAATACTTAGTGCGAATGGAATTTTTAAAGCATATTTTACTTCCCCATTCTCAAGGACTCCATATAAAATCAGCGGCGCTCCTTCTTCCGTTTCAAAATGCCATTCCGCTGCTGCTAATTTTTCAGGCTGATATTTTGCTAAATATTTACCGGAGAAATCGCCGATAACAGCGCTGGTAATTGAAAAAATGAGACCAATTTTCATGGTTAAAAATAATGCTTTTTTATGATAGGGATGGTTAGAGCCCTTAAGTATTCTAAAAGCGCCGACAGCTGCTAACACAAATGCAGAGGTCATATAGGCGGTAACCAGTACATGGGCAACCTTTGTCGGCATCGCAGGGTTAAACATCGCCACAATCGGACTCACATTTACCAGCTGCCCGCCTGCAAGATCAAAGCCTTGTGGTGCATTCATAAATGCATTGACTATTGTAATAAAAACGGCTGAAAAAGAGGCTCCGACCGCAACCGGAATCAGTAGCAGCAGATGTTTTCGTTGATTCTCAAAGCGGTCCCATGTATAAAGATAGATGCCCAAAAAGATCGCTTCAAAGAAAAACGCAAACGTCTCCATAAAGAGTGGCAAGGCAATGACATTTCCCGCTAACACCATAAAGTTTGGCCATAACAGCGATAGCTGTAAACCAATTGCGGTGCCTGTCACCACCCCAACAGCCACGGTAATTACAAACCCACGTGTCCATCTTCTTGCTAATAATATGTAATGTTCGTCCTGCTTCTTTATTCCCACCCATTGTGCAATCATAATCATCAGCGGAATACCAACGCCAATAGTGGCGTAAATGATATGAAAGGATAGTGTTAATTCTGTTAGGATGCGGCTAAAAAAGACCGCTTCTTCATTTCCCATTTCCCGACCACCTTTTTCTTATCCTGAAAATACCCGTCCAATAAAGGATAACCCTAATATGAAAGCTATAATAAAACTAAGCAAGACTAATTTTTGTTCCTGTTTTTTATAAATAACAATCACTCCTCGACTCATCATTACCATCATTATCCTTCCCAAATTTATCCGTTATATTTTAATTTTTTTATAACTATTAATGAAACATAAAAAACTCCTTCTTTTCGGATGAAGGAGTTTTCGTTCAAAGTAGGATCTACTACTGTCAAATGGTTTTGAGCTTCTAAAGTTTGTAATTCTGCACTCATTTCATCCGTCCTCAGTTTTTCTAGAGCAGTATAATCGCTAAAGTATATGTATTCTTGTGCAAAAACCATATAAGAAGGTGATTTTTAATCACATGTGCCCACTTATTGAATAAAATGGGCGTGAGGGTGGGGTGTAATCGAATGCCAAATGGCACAAATATTCAAGAAGATCTAATTGTCATTGCTGCTCTTCAACGAGATTTAAACCTTGCTACAGCTGCATTACTATTAACAGGTCAAATTACCATTGTTGGGATATTTGTAACGCCTGGGGAATTTAGTCTTTCCCTTAGCGGTCCCTTATTCGGCAGAACCCGCACAGAAGGGAAATTTGGAAATAAGGTTACCACTGCCCTGATTGATGTACTTGATGTTATCATTGCTGTGCTACTAATTATTGATGAGATTCGACTGGTCAGTGTTGTCGTCGGACCAAGCAGGTTTTCTATCGATGTGAGTGGATCCATTTTTGGTGCACCAAACTATCTGCCAACTCTTCCGTTTCTTAAGAAAAATTATCATTTTTTTCGTAAAATCGTTTCGAGGCACTTTGAAATGGATCCAAGTTTTTTTAGAAATTTTTAAAGGAGTGACGATGGAATATGCCCCTTACAGATTTACCAACGATTAGGCCAACGGATAATCAAGTTTTTGTTATTGCCCTCTCTATTATGATATTTATTTTCTTTTTTACCGAGCGAAAAGAAAGTGACGCTCAACAGATCGTTTAATTTATGAGCATCACTTCAAAAAGATTTTTTTATTTATCTCTTCCAATAACAGAAAACACAGCATCTTCGATTTCCTGATAACTAGTGCACCTACAAATATTGGAGGAGAGCCATTCCTTAATCGTTTCATAGGTTGGATGGGGCTCATGCAGCAACATAGCATGTGTATTCATGATAAACCCTGGTGTACAATAGCCGCATTGAAAGGCAAAATGTTCAACAAATGCTTTTTGAATAGGGCTATCTGACAAGCCCTCAATCGATGTGACTTTTGATTCGACAGCCTCAACCGCGAGCATGATACAAGACTTATAAACCTTTTCATTGACGATGACAGAACAGGCTCCACAGTCTCCATTTAAACAGCCTGGTTTTGCCCCAGTTAGGCCGAGGTAATTCCTTAAAACATAGAGGAGGGTGTCTGCAGGTCGAATTTCAACCTGGCGCTGCTCTCCATTGATTTCTAGTGATACACCTATTTTTTTTACTAGAGATTGAGCCACTACTTTCCCTCCAAATCCAAAATAATTTCGTTCAATGTGTTCCGCAGAACAAATAATCGATAATCCTTTGAGCCTTCGATATCATCTAATATAGGTGAGGGTACTTGTAATAGAGCACGGCTGATTCGTTCTTTTAACGGCAATTGGAGATTGTTTAATTCGTCTTCCATTTTTCTAGAACGAAATGGAAACGGACATAAGCCACTAAAGGCAAAGCGTATTTGATCTTCCACTTTAACCGCAGCAACCGTTAGTAATGGATAGCCCGTATCCCATTGCTGACGTTTTTTTATGCTCACAAATGGAAGATGGATATATCTTTTTTCCGTAAGCAGTTGAAGTAGAAATTGTCCTTCCTCTAACTGTAATGTTTCGTTGAAAATTTCATTCAGGGCAAAAATTTGTATACCATTTTCTCCCGCAATTACGGCCTTACTCTCACATATTAGAAATGGCAAAACCGCTTCCCGGTAAAAAATTTGACCACAAATATTTCCCCCTATGGTAATTTTGTTTCTTGCGGTATGATCGGCAATACCCATCGAGGAACTGGTTAACAAAGGAAATAAGTTCTTCTCTTCAATATAGGTGAGTGGCAATGCAGCACCAGTGATTAAATACTCTTGATCAAACTCAAAGGATTGGCACTCTCGAATTCCTTTAAGATCAATTACCGCATCTGTTTCGATAAGATTTAGCCTTCCTAGTGTTAAAACCTCTGTTCCGCCTCCATAATAAATGGGCCGTTTTCTTTTATTTTTTAATAAATAGAATTGTTCTAATGCTGCCTGAATGGTGGCTGGTTTATAGTACTCGATATTTGCTGCTAGCATGCTATCACCCTCCCTCTTTTACTTTCCATAAAAGTTCGGGAATTAGTGGTAAATAGTTAATGTTTACAGTAAGGGCTGCGGAGAGACTATTTCCAAGGGCTGCAGGCATTCCTAGGAGCCCCTGCTCGCCCAATCCTCTTGCACCATATGGAGCATCCTTCACCGGAGTTTCAACAAAAGCGACTTCATATATAGGATGCTCTCCAAATCGAATCGGCCGATACGTACGTAACTGCGGATTTAGCACTATCCCCTTGGAATCAAAACGAAAGGTTTCCCTTCCGGCAAAGGATAACCCCATACTCATCGCGCCCATAACCTGGCCAACCGCCATTTTTTCATTAAGTACCTTACCAGCATCAATAACCGAAACTGCTCTAACTATTCGATAAGTGTAATCCCTTCTATTGAGTTCAACTTCAACCCCTTGGGCGCCGACTGCCCATTCAGGTCCTGGATTTCCCGCTCCTGTTTCTTTGTCCAAATAAGTGATTCCGCTAAACATGTAATGTCCCCTGCCAATGATTTGTCCGCCAATGGCATTTCCATTTGGAAACGAATACCCATAGGCTATGTCTTTAATCGGAATATATTTTTTTGAATCACTCTTTACATAAACTTTTCCATAGCCAACCTCAAGATCATCTACACGGGTCCTCAATATAAAGGAGGCGAGACTCTTTAACTGATGAATCACATCTTCTGCAGCAGCTAATACCGCTCTTCCAGCCATAAAGGTTCCTCTGCTTGCGACCGTTTTCCAATGTTCCGGAGTATTAAGAGTATCAACCTCCATTTGTACATGAATATCGTTTATATCCATTTTTAATTTTTCGGCTAAGATTTGAGCAAGAACGGTTTTAGTACCTGTCCCAATCTCGATAACTCCCGAAATAAGATTAATACTCCCATCCGTATTATAGGATAAAATAACTCCAGAACTAGCATCTGGGTCAATTGTTGAGTTCTTCCAGATACAGCTGATCCCTTTTGCTCTAACTCTCTCATCATCAAGTTCTATCAACTGTCCCTCTTCCCAATTGAAGATTTCTTTTAATTTTTTGATACATTTTGGGAGATTTCCTACTGTACTAGAAGTTAGACGGACTTGAGTTGGATTTGTATGACCTGGCAAGATAGCATTTTTATAACGTAACTCCAGCGGGTCCATATTAAGTTTTTTCGCTAAGACATCCATGGTTCGCTCAAATGCGAACAACACTTCCGAATGAGCAAATCCCCTAAAAGGGGCAGCATATGGATGATTCGTATACATACATAACGAATCACACCAGATATTCTCAATGTTATAGGGACCGGTACAGTCGACCGCACCTGCACGACTTAAGTCGATGGATTTATCGGAATAGGCTCCGCCATCCCAAAAATAAAGTAACTCCGCTACTTTTAGATTACCGTCGTTTGTACTTCCGATTTTAACAATTGCCTCGAGGCCGATATGTCCCGGAGATGTCAGCATATCTTGCTCACGAGTATTAAGAATTTTGACTAATCTCCCGCCAACCGCTTTTGAAGCAAGGTAGGCTAATATTTCAAGCTGGGTGGAACTCTTGCCACCATAAGCCCCGCCGACGAGAGGGGTATTTACTCTGATATACCCAGGTGGAATATTAAAATATTGGCCTATTAATCTCTTAATCAAAAAGGGAGCTTGTGAGGAAGACGTAATCTCAATAGTTCCGTTGGGATGTATTTGTGCAAAGGAACATCGTGTTTCCATCGCTGCATGATCAGAAGGCCTGAAGGCAAACTTTTCTTCCACCACAACTTTACTTTCATCCCACCCCTTTTTCATATTTCCTTTTCTAATTTTCGTCAGAGTGGCAATGTTGGTGCCTGGCACCGGGTAAACCATTTGGATTTTCTTATATTCTCCTAAATTAGGGTGGAGTAGTGGTGCATCTTGCCTCAAGGCTTCAGAGGGGGAATTCACGACAGGAAGTAATTCATATTGTACCTTGACCATTGCTGCCCCCCTCTCTGCCAAATACGGTGTGTCTGCTACCACGATGGCAATGACCTCACCATGAAATCGTACTCGGTCATATGCGATGGGCGGACGATCACTAAGCTCTTCTCCTGTAAGAGGCAGGTTTTCTCCCTTGACCACTGCCCTAACACCAGGCATTTTTACTGCTCCCGAAATATCAATTTGTTTGATGATAGCGTGCGCATGGGGGCTTATTACTAATCCTGCATGAAGCATATCAGGTGTTTCATAATCGGCTGTATATTTAGCGTAGCCCGTTACTTTATCAAGGGACTCTTTACGGGGTATTCCCTTCCCAATCATATGCAATGATTTCATCCCCTTTAAAATTCTTCTTTACACAATGAAAGTTTCACTCGTTTCCAAGTGAAACCTGTTACCGATTCAATTTCTTTATTACTCTACATAAAAAATTTATGTATTATCCAAAAAAAAATGCATGAATTCAGCCAGAAACTTTTTATTGTCAATCGACACACTGGTTGGATTTTTGTTTTTCGTGCTATTTCTTTGCTAACTTCCAGCAATGCATATTCCACTTCAAAAATTTTAATAACATTCTTCTCTCTTAAATGCTGATTAAGATTTGAATCCACTGTGAAACGGCAATTTACTTTTCCAGTTTTTCCATTAATTCATTTTTTTCTTTAAGATTTTCTTTGGCATCATGAAGTCGGATCTCCTATATCTAAAGGAATTCAAAAGCGTAGAGCACTTTAACTAGAACTAGAGAAATATATAAAATACTATTATTACAAGCTAATCAAGGCAAAATTAAAAGGCATGAGTCCGGTACAACCGAACTCATGCCCTACAAGGTAATGACAATTTGCATTGTTATTAAAGCAAATGATATCTACTCAAACTTTTGCGATACGTTTTAAAAAACGAGAGACAAGTGAGTCTCCCGCATCACATAATAGTTTATTCAAGTAAATTAATAAACCATTCCGTCAATTTTTGAATTAATTCACTGATTTATGATTTTTGATTTCGTTAAATTATGATTGTATTCCTGAGAATAATGAAAAATTACATTATCCTATTCTTTCATCATATTTTTTCTGGTCCTGTACAAAAAGAATACCTAACTCGTAATGATCGCCTTCATACAAGGCTCGTTGAACGAAACGGATCTCACCATTAATATCAAATACCTCGAGCTTACAATGGGCTCGATTTTTTTGTAACGCTTCATAAAAAACTTGTTCATCGCGAATAGTAACACCATTTACTTTTGAAATTAATTCTCCTACCTGAAGTCCCATTTTATCTGCAGGTGATTCTGGTATAATCCCTATAATCATTATGCCGTTATTTTTCTTGGAGAAGTAAAACGGTAAACTATCATCCTTCAACCGTTGCATTAAGGAAATGATTTCACGACCGATAATGGCCAAGGCTGCAGCTCCAATAGAGATAAGCGGATACCAATAACCGAATACAGACAAAATCAGTGTCAAGATTCCAAGTGTTAGTACTCTACGACCTTGCAGCTGAATGGATTGTTTTGGCAGCATGCCTTGGATTTGCTGGTTAAAACCGACTGCAAATGGAACAAGAATGAGAGAGTAGGATTCTGCTCCCACGTGAAAGACAGGCCACCACTCGAATGGCAAGGTCAGAACATCCCCAGGGATTAGCAGAAATATGGGAAGCATCCAGAGTCGTTTCAATTCATGAACACCAACACTTTGCCCTCGCCTGCTTTTTACCAGCTTGGGAGAGGAACCTTTACTTGCATTTTTACTAATAAGAATTCCTTCCGAAATTAATAAGAGTGCCAATAGGATTACCACAGAAGGATAGACTTTTTCATCAATAGCGTGAAATGCTTCTTTATAAAGCGGAATGTTCCAGTCATATTCAGCGATTAATATAATTCCAAAAAATGCTGCACCCACCGTGTAGACTGGCGACATTAACCGAATATTTGTTGTTAAACTCCATAATAACGTAAAGACAACGATTAGAAGGATGGCTGCAAATGGAACGGCTAGACCAGCCGTAACCGTGACAATGGATAGCACTAGACCCAAAATCAATCCTAATGGAACCGACTGTCGTAGTTCAAAAAAAGCATCAAATGTCCTTGTATGGAAATTTTTCCGCTCCCGTTTTACTCTTGAAACTCCAAGAATCCCAGAAAGGAAAATGAGATAGTAAAATACAGGATGAAGAAAGAGTCTTCCTGTTCCTTTTAACAGCTCAAAAAGCCATAATTGCACCAATTCCTGCCACCTGCCTCTATCATAAATTCTACTATTCTAACTCTATTGATTATTTTACCAAACTGGAAGAATAAAACCTATTGCTAGTTTCTTGAAAAAATAAAAAAATGTCGAATTATAAGGAGAAAATGATGTTCGTTTATAAGATCCTACATTGAAACGTGTTAATTCTTTCGACATCAACAATATTTCCATGGAAATTCTCGACATATTCAACTAAATTCTAATAAATTTGTCGCAAACAAAAACAGAGGCAAAAGCCTCTGTTTTTGTTTATTTTGTAATTAGCCTCAAAGCAGTTTGCAGCTGGATGTCGTTTTTCTCCTTTTTCATTTCTTTTATGGCTTCTTCTTCTAGCTTTGCAGCGGTTTTTGTGTCAATTTTTCCACTTGGTTCTAGGTTGTTGCTCTTTTGGAAGGCTTTAACAGCGGTGCTTGTTTCTGTACTAAAATAACCATCTGTTCGACCAGGAGCAAATCCTAACCCGGCTAATATTTCCTGTGCATTTTTAACCTGCTCATTGTTCATATCCTCTTTAAGAGGTTCCTCAACTTGAAGCGGATGTGTATCAAAGATGGCAGGCTGATTAACTTCTACATCGGGTTTAATACCTTTTTTGTGAATCCAGTTTCCATCTGGTGTCAACCATTTAAATAGTGTTAGCTTAATATTGCTGCCATCTCCCATAGGGACTGCCTGTTGTACCGTTCCCTTACCAAAAGTCGTTTCTCCGACCAACTGATAATCAGCAGCTTCTTTTAAGGCTCCTGCTAAAATCTCTGAAGCTGATGCACTGCCTTTGTTAATTAAGACAGCTACTGGGTATTCCTTTTTCTCGGTAAGATTGGAGAAGTGCTGTTCCTTTTTCCCATTTCGTTGCTCAATTTGAATAAATGGTTTTTCTTTCGTAACAAATTCTTTTAAGATATCCTCAACACTTACGAGCAATCCACCAGGGTTACCACGGACATCTATGATTAAGCCCTCAATATCTTTCTTCTCTAAAGAACTAAGCTCTTTTTTAAAATCAGCAGCGGTTTCTTGAGAAAAAGATGTAATTTCAATATAACCAATCCCTTTTCCATCTTGTTTTTTCACAGAAGCATGAATGGTCTCAAGTGGAATTTCATCACGAGTAACTTCAATGGAGAGAGGTTCCTTTAAGCCCTTTCGTTCGATTTCCAACGTTACTTTTGTTCCCTTTTTCCCACGTATTTTTAGGGTCGCTTTATTGAGGTCAAGTCCCTCAACACTTGTTCCATCTACTTTTAAAATCTCATCATTCGGCTTTAACCCTGCTTTTTCAGCTGGGGAATTTTTAAATGGAGAAATAATAACAATTTTCCCATCAACCATACCAACTTCTGCCCCAATACCTTCAAATGATGATTCTAAAGCCTGACTGAATTGCTGAGCCGTTTCCTTATTCATATAAACAGAATAGGGATCATCTAACACCGTAAGCATTCCTTGAATAGCACCCTCTACTAGAGTCTCTCTATCTACCTTTTCAACATATCGGCTCAGGATTAGTTCATAGGCCTGATTAACTTTTGCAAGATCCTCCGTATCTGGTTGATCTGTAACGACTGTTTCCTTTTTCGTTAATGTTTGTTCAAGGGCTGTGTTTCCATCTGTTTGTCCATACCATTGCAGTCCTGCATATGTGCCCCCCGCTCCAGTAAGAAGCGAACCAACCACCATTAGGGCAATCCATTTACTTTTCATCCTGTTCCCCCTCATGTGCAGCATCAATTGACTGTCCTTAATTATAGAAAAAAGTGCCACTTTCCCGCTCGATTATTAACTATTATGTAAGGAATGGACGAGTTATGCCTGAAATGTGGAGGTGCTCATTTACCGATTTTTATCAAAAAAAGGAAGAAGCATGGCTTCTCCCTTTTCTGTATTTATGGCATTGGTACAATTCCAACTGGATTGATTGCGTTACTTTTGCTTGAATTCCATTCGCCTCTATGAAGTTCGAAATGCAAATGTTTACCATAAGACTGACCCGTATTGCCCATAATTCCAATTTGCTGGCCTTTTTTTACAACTGCTCCGGAGCTGACAAATCGCGTTTCCATATGAGCAGAAACCGTAGTATATGTCTGCCCATTTATAGAATGAGCAATAAATACGACGTTGCCATAGCTGCTAGAATAGTAGGATTGAATCACGACTCCATCAGCAGCGGCCCAAATCGGAACACCTGGAGCAGCATTAGCGATATCAACCCCAAAATGCATACCATCTTCTCGACCTGCAAAACCTGATGAAATTCTTCCATTCGCTGGCAATGTGAATGCGCCACCTGTGACAGGTGCAGTTGGGGTACTTCCACCTCCGCCATTACCGCCTCCGCCACTACTGGATCCATTGTTATTGTTATTGTTATTGGCAGCAGCGGCTGCAGCGGCTGCAGCTGCTTCTGCTGCTTGACGTTCTTGTTCAAGTGCAATTGCTTTTTGGAGAGCTGCAGATTGGGCAGCAAGTAATTGCGCTTCTTCCTGCAGCTCCATTTTATGCTCATGAATCTCTTCTTCCTGCTGTTCTAGAGAAGCTAATAACTGATCTTTTTCAACTCTCTGCGCATTCAATTGCTGATTCATTTTTTCTAAGTCAGCAAGCATCGTTTGTACGCTTGCAAGCTCCTGTTCAACTTTGGCTTGATTTTCCTCCAGACTCTTTTTATCAGCCTCGTGCTGCTGTAAAATATCTTGGTCTGCTTGCATGATCGTTGCCACAGCACTTGCACGGTCAATAAAATCACTAAAGTTTTTTGAACCCATTAATACATCAATATAGCTGACCATTCCACCTGTTTCTTGATAATTTCGGGCACGGTCCTTCAAAAGCTCATTTCTCTTTTCAATTCGCTCTTTGGTAACTTTTATTTCTTCCTGGAGTCTAGCAATTTCTGCTTTTGTTTCTTCCAGTTTTGCTGTTTTTTCACTTATTTTTTTATGAGTATCATCAATCGCAATGTCAAGGCGTTTCATGTGTTCCTTCACATCAGACTGTTGTTCTTTTAAACTATTAATCTTCTGATCTGCGTCATTTATAGTAGATGATATTTCAGACTTTTCTTTTTCAATTTGATTTTGCTGACCCTTTAAACTTGAAATGGAAGCTGCTTCAACAATTCCCCCAAAAATACTGCTTATTCCAACTGTTGCAGCAACCGCTAATGTTACTATTGTTTTGTTCAAAGCCCGATTGCTCCTTCCCTTTTCTATTTATGTACGGAAATCTTTATCTGCCCAACAACAATAATCAGGAAGGACATTTTTACTGCCCTTCCTGAAAAAATTAAACCTTCAAGAACTTTCTTACGGACATTACACTTCCCCAAACGCCGATTAATGCTCCCATTAAAATTAGCAATCCAGAAACCTGATAAATAAACGGATCGTATGGAAGAATCTGAATGAAGTTCCCCACTAACTTGGGTGCTAGATAATCATAAGCGTTATAGTAAGCAATTGCTATTAAGATAATCGGCAGTATGGCACCAAGGATGCCAAGCCATAATCCTTCTAAAAAGAAAGGCCACCTAATAAAGTTATTCGTTGCTCCTACTAGCCTCATAATCTTAATTTCTCTTCGCCTTGCAATAATCGTAATTTTAATCGTATTAGAAATTAGGAAGATCGCAGTAAAGAATAATCCCGCGATTAATACAATCCCTACGTTACGGCTTGCTTCTATAAAGTTAAATAATTTTTCAACTGTACCCTTACCGTACACAGCCTTTGTGACATATTCTAGCTTACCAATATCCTTCGCTGCTTTCATTGTATCCTGCGGATTTTTCGTTTTTACGATAAATACATCGTTTAGTGGATTGTCTTGTTCAAAAAGTTTAAATGCTTGTCCATCCTCACCCATGCTTTTAATTAATTCTTCAAGCTCTTGCTCCTTGGATGAAAATTTCACACTTTGTACTTCTGATATCTTTTCAATCTCACCTTTTAACTTTTGCTGATCCTCTTCATTCGCAGCAACATCGATGTGAACGCGAATTTGTACGTCCTCTTCTATGGTTTGAGCTACTTTATTGAGATTCATCATAATAACGAAAAAGACACCAACTAAGATGAGCGTTACCGTTACAGCACTTACAGAAGCAAACGTCATCCAGCCATTTCTGCCAATACTCTTAAAGCTTTCGCGCGCATGACGGCCAAGAGTTCTAATTTTCATAACCGTAATCACCTCTTTGTTCATCACGTGCTATTTTACCAGACTCAATCGCAATTACACGATGTTTAATGGTGTTGACGATTTCCCTATTATGGGTTGCCATTACAATGGTAGTACCCCTGTTATTAATCTCTTCAAAGATATTCATAATTTCCCATGAAGTTTCTGGATCCAGGTTACCTGTAGGCTCGTCTGCTATAACAACCTTTGGTGAGTTAACAATCGAACGGGCAATCGAAACACGCTGCTGCTCCCCTCCGGATAACTCTGTTGGAAGCATTTTTGCTTTATGCTTAAGGTTAACGAGGTCAAGTACTTCCATTACACGCTTCTTGATAAACTTCGGCTGCGCTTCAATAACTTCAAGCGCAAAGGCTACATTCTCATAAACAGTTTTCATTGGTAATAGCTTAAAGTCTTGAAAGACTACACCAAGGTTCCGTCGGAAAATAGGTACCTTCGTATTTTTTAGTTTAGCTAGGTTAACGCCATTCATTGTAATCGTACCTGAGGTTGGGACTTCCTCACGATACATCATTTTAATGAACGTTGATTTCCCAGCACCACTTGGACCAACTACATAGACAAATTCACCTTGGTTAATCCGTACATCTATTCCATTTATCGCTGTAACCCCGTTCGGGTACTTTTTAAACACATCTTGTAATTCTATCATTTTAGATCACCTTTATAAGTTAGTTTCGATCAATAAGATTCGACAACAACCTTTTATTTTCTTGCACAAAAACAAAATCCTAGACAAAAAACGGCAGGATTTCGCATAAATTCATTATAACACTCAACTGAGGTAAAAAAAGCGATAAAAATATTACAGTTTCTTTTCAAAACCTACATAAATTGTTATTTACATCCTATATTTTTCGACAAAATTTAACAATATCTTAATAAAGTAGCATAGATTCACAAAAATAAAAAACGTTCTGCACAAATCACAGAACGTTTACATAAATTACTTTTTAGTTGAAAGCCAATCTGCAACCTTGTCAAGGTCATCGCCTTCGATAAGACCCGCTGGCATTCCGCCATCTGTACCATCCTTGATGATGCCGGCAATTTCATCTTTTGATTTGTTTGCTCCAACTGCTGTTAGGTCAGGTCCCATACCACCCTTTAAGTCACCGCCGTGACAGCTTGAGCACTTTTGTGAGTAAATCTTTTCAGCATCCCCAGCTGCTGCTGTGTCACCTCCACCCTCGTCATCGCCGCCGCCGCAGGCAGCAAGTCCCATAACAAGAGCAGTTCCCAATAACATTTTTAGTAGCTTTTTCTTCATTGCTACTCCCCCTTCAGAAAAAATTTCCATACAAGGAATAGTATAGCAATATTACACCCTTTTGAAACCTTCTCCCAACACTTCAGAAGCGTCCATAACTACGACAAATGCAGTTGGGTCAAGGGATTTAACCAATTGTTTCAATTTTGTGAACTCCCTCTGATCTACCACACACATTAGGACAGGGCGCTCATTATCCGTAAATCCACCATATGCAGATAGTTTAGTTACACCTCGGTCAATTTTATTCAGTATTCCCGCACGTACTTCCTCTTGCTTACTCGTAATAATCATTGCTGTTTTTGACCTGCCAAAACCAACCTGAACTAGATCGATCGTTTTACTTGTTACATATAAGGCAATCAATGCGTATAATCCTCGTTCAATATCGAAGACAAGAGCTGCAGAAATGACGATGAGTCCATCAATTAGGACAACGCTTGTGCCGAGGGTTAGCCCTGTGTACTTTGTAATAATTTGTGCTGCCAAATCCGTACCGCCCGTTGAACCATTTCCTCTGAATACGATTCCTAATCCGAGTCCTACTGCTATTCCGCCGAACAACGCTCCAAGCAAGGCATCATTTGTCCAGGGGTCAATGTTCTTTGTTAAAAAAACAACAAAGGGTAAAAATATTGTTCCGACAAGTGTTTTAACTCCAAATTGTTTTCCTAAAAAAATAACTCCTGCAATGAACAATGGTATGTTAAAAGCCCATTGTACATATGCCGGCTCCCATCCGAACACGCTTAATAATATGGTACTAATACCGCTGACGCCTCCCGAAGCAATTTGATTCGGGAGGAGAAATACATTAAAGGCCATCGCGATAATAGCTGATCCGACTAAAACGTTTATGTATTCTAATGCACTTTCAAATTCAGGTGCAGACCGATTATTTCTTCTTTTATTCATAGTGCGATTCCCCTCTATATTGCCATTTTACTATAATTTTTCACCTTAACCGAGGTGAGTATAGCATGGCAATAATTTGCTGTAAATGGCATTGAGATAAAGCATTAAAGGGCTAAATTTTTAATAGTATTTACAATAAAATAAAAAAAACTCGTCATATTCTTGAGACCACTAACTGCATTGATATGCTTTCTCTTATGTTTTCTAATACTTTAGTCCAAATATCCAAGAAATTTAAATCTTTCACGGTTAGAATAGTCAAATTAATACCCCTTTCTTTCCATTTTATAGGTTAATTATAGGAGTTTATTTTTTAAAGACAAATTAGCAAAAATAAAAGAAATGACGAGAGCAAATTCGCACTCGTCATTTCTTTTTTATTATGAAATTCTTGAACGCAGGTAAGCGTCGATAAATTGATCTATTTCTCCGTCCATAACGGCCTGAACGTTTCCACTTTCTGCACTCGTCCGATGATCCTTCACCATTGAATAAGGGTGGAATACATAGGAACGAATTTGGCTTCCCCAGCCGATTTCCTTTTGTTCACCGCGAATTTCCAGCAGTTCTTTTTCCTGCTGTTCAATTTCGCGTTGATACAGCTTAGCTTTAAGCATTTTCATGGCTGCCTCACGGTTTTTAATTTGTGACCGCTCATTCTGACACGTAACAACAACCCCAGTTGGCATGTGGGTAATCCTTACGGCTGAATCGGTGGTATTGATATGCTGTCCACCGGCACCGCTGGCACGATACGTATCTATTTTTAGATCCTCGGTACGGATTTCGATTTCAATTTCATCATTAAATTCAGGCATGACTTCACACGATACAAAGGAAGTATGACGACGACCTGAGGCATCAAACGGGGAAATCCTCACCAATCGATGTACACCTTTTTCCGCCTTTAAATAACCGTAAGCGTTATGACCTCTTATCGCCAGGGTCACACTTTTAATCCCCGCTTCATCACCAGGAAGATAATCAAGTGTTTCTACCTTAAAACCCTTTTTCTCAGCCCAGCGTGTATACATACGTAGTAGCATTGAGCCCCAATCCTGTGACTCGGTTCCGCCAGCACCTGGGTGCAGCTCTAAAATCGCATTATGTTTATCATATTCTTCACTCAAAAGCAGCTGAAGCTCAAATTCATTTAATCTCGAGGTCAGTCCTGTCAACTCTTCTTCAAGCTCAGCCTGTAATTCCTCGTCACTTTCTTCCTTTACAAGCTCGTAGCTTACTTCAAGATTCTCAAATGTCTCGTACAAGTCACGAAACTCATTTACCTGATCCTTTAACGCATTTGCTTCACTAATGACGGTTTGGGCCGCCTGCTGATCATTCCAAAAATCAGGATGAAGCATTTGATCATCTAGCTCAGCTATGCGTGCTTCCTTATTTTCAAGGTCAAAGAGACCCCCTAAAGTCCGCTAATTTCTTAGCTGTTTTTTCAAGTTCATTTCGAATTTCTGCTAATTCCATTTTCTTCACCTCTATAAAAATTACGGTCAGTTTCTAGCTTATGTTGCAGCCGTTCGTTTGTTCCTTATTCATTATAGCCTGATAAGAGGGGAAATTTCAAAAATGATTTCATAGTGACTACTTCAAGGTCCATTGCGCATGATTATTTTTGATAAACTAGATTATCACCATATTATTTGGAATAGATATTTTTCCACTGTGGATAACACTTCGAATCCACAGACAAGTTGAAAAATCAATCTAGATAAATATGTGGATAAGTCAAGATATCTACATAATATTAAAAATAATCATAAAATTTATCCACATATCAACATATTAACAGTACTTATTAACATTATTGAAAGATTTCTAAACAAAAAACGAGAAGACGAATCCTCTCGTTTTATCTGGATTTAAAATTATTGAGCATTCACAACTATCTTCAGAATTATTTTGGTAATTTCCCAGGTGAATGAGCAGCTTCGATAAATGTCTTCGATTCTCCACCATGACAAGTAGAACACCTTACATCTTTATCTTCTATTGATCGGTGACCAATTATGTCCCCATCACCATTTATTTCTTTATATTCCGCTGCTCTTCCATAAATTTCAATTGATTTATTATGACACTTCAGACAAAAATCGCGCTCTTCTGATGGTATCCAGTCACCTTCAGATTTATTAAAGGTATCTTCAGTTTTTATATTACCGAATTGTTCTCTCAGCAATTTAATATTGTTAGACCCATGTGTATCATGACACTCTGCACAAGGGATAGGACCATTTAATTTACTTCCGTCAACATTTGTTTGTTTGCCCTCTGGAATTGTAAAATAATGTCCAGAGTTTGTTTGTAAGTAATATTTTTCTATATTTTTATTTTTATCTGTGTTATGACACCGTAGACAAAGGGAATAATCATTTATCGTTTGAAAGTTTGGATCGTTAATTTTAGTCGATATTGCACCTTCTGTTGTTATGGACTTATTATATGAAAAAACCTCATGAACAACATCAGGGTACTTACTTCGGTCATAAATTGCGTCATCCTCATGGCATGTTATACAGGATGTTTCTAAACTATCTACAGTTAGAGTTTCCAGTCCTTTTTCTGGATGTGCTTCCTTATGCTTATAAACATAATGGTCTTTTAGTAGATTTTGATTTTCTTTTGACCAACCTGAATGGGGATTGTGACATGATGTACATGAATCAGCGTTTTTTAATTCATTTACTTCTGATTCAGAGTATTCAACAGGATTATTATGATTATACTTTTTGTCTATTTGATCAATGATCGGTGCATTCATTGTACCATCATGGCAAGCCATGCAATAATTTGAAGAAGGATCAGCTTGTAGTTCCTCCTTAAATCTATCCTGATAATAAACTCCTACTAAAGAATTTGAAGAACCTCCATGTGAACTATGACAGGCAGCACACATATTTGTTTTCGCTATATAATGACCGTGGGGATTATCATTATCCTTCATATCACTTCGAGTTGTAAATTTATAGCTTTTTGCATACAAAAGGTTATTTGCATCGTCCACAAGTAATGAATCGATGTAAACTACGTATGTTGTGTTTAATTTCCAATCTAGCGAATTACTGTCAGGTGTAAAAAGAATTTCATACTTATACAGTCCAGCTTGGTTTCCAAGGTCGTTAATTTCTGCAGTCCCACTTATCTGCTTAGCTCCTACCATCACATTAATAGGGTTATAAGGATTAGTGGTTGCTTCAATTTTATTTACAAGTTGAATCATTGGCTCATCATCAGCGACAGTAATTTTAATCTTTGCTTCTAGTGGCACTCTTGTAAAATCTTCTCCTACAAGTATGGTGTTATCAGGAAGGAGTATCCCAGTTTCTGTTATAAATGGTCTTGTTTTGTTTATAATAATCGTAACACTTTGCTTAGCTGACATTGTCTCATCAGCTGGTGGAATTTCTTTAATTTCAATGGATAGGTCATGGATTCCTTCTGATAAGGTGGTTGAAAACGTCCACGTTTTATCTGTACCATTTTCGTCTATGTTCCATTCCGTTACATTTGTCGTAGAGTCTGAGATTTTGACTTCTTTGTCGTATGCTGTAAAAAGAAGCCCTTCCTTTTGAACATTGTCATCCGTATATGTTCCAGAAATGACTACCTCTGTTGTGTTAAGTAATACATTAGAGGTAGGGGATCCTATTGATATAGTAGGTTTATCTCCAATAGCCGAAAATACATTAGTAGACGGAAAAGAAAAGATCGAGGCACCTACTATAAGTATGATCAAGAAACTATATAAGATTTGCTGATATATCAAGACATTTTTTTTCATTAGTTTTCAACTCATTTTCTGTTAATTTATGTTTAGTTATTATGCTTAAGTTATTTTCTATAGGGATTATATGTATATTATAGCAGTGAATACCGAGAAAAATTTGGGCGAAAATGAAGAGATTTTTTGACAGATTTGTGACTATGTGGAATAATAAAAACAAGGTAACAATATAACTATTGCTACCTTGTTTATTAAAATATAAATCATTTTTCTTTTAAGCTAACAAGTAGTGGCGCTATTTGTTGGCTTTTTTATTGTTTCACACCTGGTTGTAATGGGCTGTAATTACTCCACGTAGTGTCATCACTTGCGATTGATCCATCATGACATCCGAAACATACAGCCATACCAGTGTAACGTTTTAATGCAGATGATGGGTTTGGATCTTTTAAGTAATCTAATGCTGCTGTTTGATTTCCTTCGTATAAACCACCAGTTGCTGTTAATTCAGCAAGTCCTCTATCTAAAGAGTCTTTCATAATTGTAGCATCTGTACCGTGTGCATAGTGACAGCGTACGCAAGTAAGTCTGTCAGTATCTGTTTGGTGACGGTGAGCTGACGTAAATACACCAGTATCAGCATTAGCATAAGTTGCCGATAGGTAGTCAGTATGACAAGATGCACAGAATTTGCTCATTTGAACACCACTGTCTTTTACATAAGTTGGTGCAGCACTGTCAAAATAATCATAGTTGTTTGTAACCTTATCAACAGCTGCTCCAATTAAGAATGTAGCTTTATCAATGCTTGCAGCCGTTGTGTCAAGAGGTTTACTATAAGCAAAACCATCTTTCCAAACAATTAAAAATTCTGCAGTTGCAGGTTTAGCAACACCAGCTACTTTTAATTCTGTCATAACAGCAGGTCTGCCACCATCCGAACGAATCCATAATGAAGAGTCTGCGATATATTTCTTAGCTTTATAGTCCCATTTGTAAGTGGAAATAACTGTAGAATCAGCAGGAACTGCTGCTTTTGTAAAGAATACGTTTGCAGCAACTGCTGCTGCATCTACTGTTTTTCTTACAAGGATGTAATCTCCCTCGTTTGTAGCAGGAATTGTATCGTAAATACTTCTATCTGTAAACTTCATACCACCATTTGTTCCTTTAGTAGGATCAATAACGTTCTCAGTTTTAATCCAACCAGCAGGGTCAGTTTTTAATAAACGAGCGCTATCAGATCCGTGTGGATTGTGACAGCTAGCACAAGTAAACTCTTCAGCCCATTTGCCAGTATCAGTATGATTTCCACCAGGTGCAGCTTTAACGTCAACAGTTCCGTCTGCTAAGTGAACAGACATGTTTCCAGCATGGCTTCCACCAAATGTACCAGATTTTGCTGATGGGGCTTCAAAAACTCCATTTGCTCCCATTGTACCATCATGACAGGCAGCACAAGTGCTGTATGTGCCATCTCTGAATAATAGGTAGTGATCTTCACCAGTATGTGTTTGATGACAGCTTGCACAAGAGTTGGTGTTGTTTTGATAAGATCCGTGCATTTTTTGCCCAGATCTTTTTTTGCTTAATCCTTCAAAACCCGTTTCGTTAGCGTTGACCAAATTAGTACTATGGTCAACACCTGAAGTGTCAATAATTCCATTGTTACTATCTGCTACAAGTAAATCAGAACTTGCAACAACAAGAGTTGGATTAGCTTTATTAACTAGTTCAACTGTGTATCTTGCTCCTACTGTTAAAGCTGAAGTAGTATAGGTAAATGTTTGAGGATCTCCGTCAACTGCAGTTGTAAAGTCTTGTGGTGTCCCAACTTCAGCTTTACCAGCATCTCTTACTGTTACTGTAAAAACTGTACCAGCTTTATCAGTAGATAGTGCTTTAAATGTTACTGTATAAGTGTTGTCTGCATTTTGAGTAGCCGCAAAATTAAATGGACTTTTCGCAAAAGCAGCCGTACTTAGCATTCCCACTAATAATAGAGCTAGTATCAGCGAGAAGCCTAGTTTTGTCTTACTCATTTCTAAAAACCTCCCTGTTTTCTCTCTCTTTTTCTCTCTCTAAAACAATCTTTCTACAAAATTATTACGTTTTGAGCATCACCTCCTTTAAGAATTGAGTAGTCTTAAAAGTAAACGGCAACTCTTTGGTTAAATGTATCTGTAATATATAGCTGACTCTTTTCATCTATAAATAGGCCATTGGGGAGGAAAAATTGATTATTTTCTGAGCCTAGTCCACCAAATTGATAGACTTGTTCTCCCTTATTATCAAACCCATAAACAAAGTGAGTCATATTATCTATCATATAGAGTGTTCCTTTTGAATCCACAGCTAACCCTCTTGGATTAACAAACTTTGATTCACCTTTTGCATCCTTGTTTCCATTAATAATTCGTGTGAATTTCCCTTTTTTATCATAAACTACAACCCTAAGATTACCTGAATCTGATACATATATATTTTCATCGTTATCAATGGTAATAGCGTTGGGAGCATTAAACACATCTTCTTTGCTAGAGGCGGAAGAAATTTCAAGTAATTTCTTACCGTCCAGGTTAAATACGATGACTTTTTTACTTTCGATATCTGTAACATATAGTTTGTTATCAAAAATTCTTAATCCAGCTGGACTTGTAATTGCTGGAGTAGTACTATCTTTTTCCTCGAAATATTTAATAAACTTTCCTTTTTTCGAGAAAATAGAAATCTTTCCATTATATAAATCTGCTACATAAACATTTCCATCCTTGTCACCTGTAATACCATAAGGGAACTTAAATTCCCCTTCACCCTCCCCCTCTTTACCAAACTTAAATATCGGGGTACCACTGGTATCAAAGACCTGGACTTGCTTATTGTTAGTATCAGTTACATAAACATATTCTCCAATTTTCGAGACATCCATCGGTTTATCCAACGGAGATTTGAAATCTCCCTGTATAAAGTAACTAAAATTAGGCTCACCGCCTTTAACATTATTAGCAGCTTTATCAACTTCTTGACCTAGATTTAAGAAATAGATTGCAGCAAACAAGACAACGCTCAATCCAACAATTGTGCCCATCCATATATAAGCGGTTCTTCTTTTCAATGAGTTCAACTCCTTTACATTCTAGTTTTTATCTTTGGATGTTAATCTATCTAGTGCGTTCAAGGCTGGTTTAAAAAGAGGATCATACGCAAGTGCTTCTTTATAAATTGCTTCAGCTTCTTCGTTCTTTCCTTGATCTTCTGCTACTAGTCCGATTTCATAAATGGTATCTGTATTTCCTACGTTTAAACGGTCTGCTTCTGCTAATGCTTCATTTGCTTCTTTATACATTTTTAATTTCCGATAACTTTTTCCCTTCATAAGGTGTCCTTTGTAATCCTTTGGTGAGATTTCGGTTGCCTTAATCGCATTTTGCAATGCATCATCTATTCGGTCCTGCCTATCATAAACAATGCTTAAATTTAAATATGCGTCAAAATAATTCTTATCAAGAGATTTTGCAGTTTTAAATTGTTTGATCGCCTCATCGTAGTCCTTATCTAGAAAATAAGCATAGCCAAGTTGGACCCTGCTTTCTGGGTCATTGGGATTCTTTTTTACTTCTCCTTTATAAAACTTAAGTTGTTCATCAATTTGTTTTGAATCAGTATTATCCCAAAGGAATCTATCACTGATGAAATATCCTGCTACCAAACATATTACTAGTGTTCCTACTAATAACAATGATGATTGCCACCATGTAAACTGATCATTTTTTACTTTTTTTTCAGGCTCTTGGGTTTCAAGTTGTACCTTTACTTGCATACGAACCCTCCTACTCTACTTAAATGCACTTTAATCTTCTTTATGGCAAGATTGACATTTCTGTTCGTTGTGACATAGATAACATGTCTCTGAAACTTTTACACCCTCTGCAACATTTATCGGATGAGTCTTTCTCCAATCTTTATTTTCATGGCTACTTGGATGACAACTATTGCAGGTAATATTTGAAATCTCATTTTGTCCATTTTTTTGTAGGTCATGACAGGTTAAACAAGCTTCTTCAATTTTGTTTGCAACCTTGCCATGTTTTTTAACAAACCCTTTTTCATGACTCTTTGGACGCTGAGTGTGGCAATCTTTACAGAAAGTATTTTCTTTTGCATAGTCTTTGCTACTAACCTGTTTACTTTGGATTTTTTGATCTCTTAAATATTGAGTATAAGCAGGCTGGTCATTAAATAATGTAATCTCTTTTGTAGACATATACTTATGACAATCATTACACTCTTGAACATCATCTTTAGCCAACGAGCCATGTGATGTAAGCTTAAAATCCCCTTTTGTATGACTCTTAGGGTACATACTTGTCGTATGACATGCGCTACACTCGGTTGTTACATTTCTAGCTTTATGACAATCCATACATTCTTCCATTTTCGGACTCGTGAATTTTTTTTCACTCATCATAGATTGACCAAGTGAAGTATCCCATTTATCATAGTCAGACTTGAATGTTACTTTACGTTCTGCAATTTTTCCGTGTGCAACCCCACTATGGCATTGAATACACTCTACATCTTTCTCCATATGTTTATCATGAGGAATGATGAGATCTCCTGAAGGGGTAACTTCACGCAATTTCATATTATGGCATTTTTCGCATGCTTCATCTGGAATTTCCTTAGGCATCTGAATGGGTGCCGTATATGTTTGTGTTGTTTTCTTATAAACTTGCAAAAGTCCATTTGCTTTTGCTTTAGTGTATTCTTCCGCTCCTGACCCGATATGACAGTTGACACAATCCACTTCACTATGTGTGGACGCCTTCCATGTATAAAACTCAGGCTTCATCTCATGGCAGGAGGAGCAGAACTCCGAACTTGAAGTTGTTTCTACTCCTACTAGTCCCAATGAGAAGAAAATAACGATGAAAAACAGTGCTACTGTTAAATATTTATATAATCTATAGCGATTCCTGGGAGGGCGGGTCTTTTCTATATGTTCTTCTTCCATTCTTTTTCCCTCCTGCTAAACAACTAATCTTTATTTCTTCACATCATCTTTAAAGCCAGTTCTGTGACAGTATTGGCAATATACATCTGTTGGTGCCTTAACATCTGTTGAATCTGCTTTTGGCTCTTCACGATCGTGACAGACAAAGCATTCTGCTTTCATTTCAGGAGTTTGTGCTTTATCTGCGTGTGCAGTTAGCCAAACATCACTTTCCACGTGGCTTTCAGGACGTTCACCGTGACAAGCACTACAGAATTTATTGATACGAGATTGTTCTCTAACAACGTTAATATTTGCTGTGTACTTATGATCTTTGTTTTCTTCCTCAACCTCAGCCATTTTAAGCATAGACATTAGGTCTTCCTTAGGAATATCTCTAATCCACTTTGAATCCTGGTGACAGTCTACACATGTGTCTAGCTCTTGAAGAGCCGTACCGCCGTGATTTCCATTCCAGTTTTCAACCCGGTGATTTTCTGGAACTTTAACTCTTTGATGGCAGGTTTCACATGCCATAGAAAGTTTTACATCTTTTTGTTGTTTTCCAACTGCTTCTAAAATAATTGCTTGTGTTTTTTTGTCATGTGCTGCAACTGCTTCTGCTGCTTCTTCCTCTGTTGCTGCATCATGTTTTACTTCACTAGTAGTGCTCTTAGCTTCTTCTTTCGCTGCTTCTTCTAAATGTTCTGGATTTGGCGGAACTAGATAAGCAACATCTTTCCAAGGCTTTTCACCGTTGTTCACTTTATCGTGACAGTCGATACATGTTCCCATGTTTGGCGCTAAATATTTTTGTTCCATCATTTGTTGAGCAACATCATCTGTCCAATGACCACGAACTTCTTCGGTGTTGATACCTCGGGCAGCGATTTTCGCGTGCGCTACCCCAGAGTGACAGCTGATACAAGGAACACCTTCTTCGATGTGGCCTTTGTGGTTAACAATTAAGTCTTTTGATGCAGTAACTAAACGGTTCTTGGAGTGACACTGTAAACAGTTTTCGTCTGAAACCGCTTCATGCTCAGTTTGAACAATTTGTTCTGGTATTCCCATGACGTGGTGATAAACTTCTTTTAATGAAATGACTTTGTGGTTAATCATGTTAACAAAGCCAGGTTTGATATGGCACTGAACACAGGTGATTTCACTGTGGGCGCTTGCTGTAAATGTTGTAACCTCAGGCGCCATCTCATGACAGCTGGAACAGAATGATGGCGAGTTCGTAAAGGAAAGAACTCCATATCCGCCTCCAAAAATGACAATAGACCCGATTAGGGCAACAAATAATGCTTTCCATCTAGTAACTGGATCCTTCCAGTCTATGTTTCTGACTTTATGCCAGAGTCTTCGTAATAGCCCAGGCTTCTTTTTATTCTCTCTAGTTTCAGGATCTATATCTCTATTCTTTTTCTTCCCCCAAAAGGCCACTAGACTCACCCTTCCCATTTTTTAATTTTTATCTCTCTATATTTTCTAAGTTAACCTCTCTAATGGTAGTATCTAACATTGCAAAAGTATTTTCCAATGTACAATTTGTGAATATTTTTTCATAACATTACCGTGGGACCTTCTTCCTAAAAACAACATGAAAACGTTGATAATTTAATATTTAGTTAACAATCTAAACAAGTTGGAAACCTACATCGAAGTTAATATTTATACAAAAATAAATATATTTATTCACTTTAGATACACATCTTTCATGAAACTCGAATTATTGTTTCATACAAAAATTTGACAATTTTGAAATAGGTGATTTATGTGAACTTGTAAACATCGAAGATTCATTTTTTGTAAATGTGGCTATAACGGTAACAATGTTGTCACTACATAATGGAAGTGGTAAGATAAAAAGGAAAATTATCGATTTTTCAAATAAGGTATTTTTCATTTAAAAATGAATTTCTTTAGTAGGATAATTTAGATATAAAGGAGCGTTTCATCATATGATGGGGATTTTAAATAAAGTGTTCGACCTTAATAAACGCGAGCTAAAACGGCTGGACAAAATGGCAAATCAAATTGATGCACTAGCTGCAGAAACGGAAAAATTAAGTGATGATCAGCTCTGCGAGAAAACAGAAGAATTTAAACTTCGTTATCAAAAAGGTGAAACACTTGAGGATCTACTTGTGGAATCCTTTGCGGTAGTTCGTGAAGGTGCCCGCCGTGTGCTTGGCTTGTACCCATACCATGTTCAGTTAATGGGGGGGATTTCTCTCCACGAAGGAAACATTTCTGAGATGAAGACTGGGGAAGGTAAAACATTAACCGCAACAATGCCGGTTTATTTGAATGCCATCTCAGGAAAAGGTGTTCACGTTATTACAGTCAACGAATACTTGGCCAGCCGTGACGCGAATGAAATGGGACAATTATACCAATTTCTTGGACTAACTGTTGGTTTAAATCTAAATAGTATGTCAAAGGAAGAAAAACAGGAATCCTATGGTTGTGATATAACATACGGTACAAACAATGAGTTTGGTTTTGATTATTTGCGGGATAACATGGTCCTTTATAAGGAACAAAAAGTACAGCGTCCGCTGTTTTATGCGGTTATTGACGAGGTTGACTCGATCTTAATTGATGAAGCGCGTACGCCATTGATTATCTCAGGCTCTGCTCAAAAATCAGCTGTTCTTTATATTCAAGCAAACGCGTTTGTGCGAACACTGACAAGAGATCAAGATTTTACCTATGATGAAAAAACAAAAGGCGTCATGCTGACAGAGGAAGGAATCAGTAAAGCAGAGCGTGCTTTTGGAATAGAAAATCTTTTTGATATTTCACATGTTACATTAAACCACCATATTAATCAGGCTTTGAAGGCAAATGTGAGCATGCACCTAGATGTTGATTATGTTGTTCAAGATGGCGAAATCATCATCGTTGACCAGTTTACCGGTCGTTTAATGAAGGGGCGCCGTTATAGTGAAGGTTTGCATCAAGCGATTGAAGCAAAAGAAGGTTTGGAAGTTCAAAACGAAAGCATGACCATGGCGACGATCACCTTCCAAAACTACTTCCGTATGTATGAAAAGCTAGCTGGTATGACAGGTACAGCGAAAACGGAAGAAGAAGAATTCCGTAACATCTATAATATGAACGTAATCGTGATTCCTACTAATCGACCAATTGCGCGTGATGACCGCCCAGATTTAATTTATGCTTCCATGGACGGAAAGTTCCGTGCTGTTGTCGAGGATATTGCAGAGCGCAATACAAAGGGACAGCCTGTTCTTGTCGGTACAGTAGCAATTGAAACATCTGAGCTCATTTCTAAGTATTTGCTAAAAAAAGGAATTAAACATAATGTCTTGAACGCGAAAAACCATGAACGCGAAGCTGAAATTATTGCGGAAGCAGGTCATAAAGGCTCTGTTACAATCGCAACCAACATGGCCGGACGTGGTACAGATATCAAGCTTGGTGAAGGTGTTGTCGATTTAGGTGGTCTCGCCGTTATCGGTACAGAGCGTCATGAAAGCCGACGAATTGATAACCAGCTTCGCGGACGTTCTGGACGTCAAGGAGACCCTGGGGTAACCCAGTTCTACTTATCAATGGAAGATGAGCTAATGCGCCGTTTCGGTTCTGACAACATGAAAGCCATGATGGAACGACTTGGGATGGATGATACTCAGCCAATTCAAAGTAAAATGGTTTCAAGAGCCGTGGAATCTGCACAAAAACGTGTAGAGGGCAATAACTTTGATGCCCGTAAACAGCTTTTACAATATGATGATGTTCTACGTCAACAACGTGAGATCATTTATACGCAACGTGATGAAGTGTTAGAATCCGAAAACTTACGTGAAATCGTAGAAAAAATGATTCTTTCTACCATCCAACGAAATGTTGAAGCACATGCGAATAAGCATGAGGATGAAGAAGAATGGAACCTGCAGGGAATTATCGATTTCGTTAATGCAAACCTACTTCATGAAGGTGACATTACTGTCGAGCAATTACGTGGTAAAGATCCTAAGGAAATGAGCGAAGCTATTTTTGCAAAAGTGAAGGAACGTTACAACGAAAAGGAACAAATCCTTTCTCCAGAGCAAATGCGCGAATTTGAAAAGGTAGTTACTCTACGAGCGGTTGATAGTAAATGGATTGACCACATTGACGCGATGGACCAGCTTCGCCAAGGTATCCACCTTCGGGCTTATGGACAAATTGACCCTCTTCGTGAATACCAGCATGAAGGCTTCGCGATGTTTGAGGCGATGATCCTCTCCATTGAAGAAGAAGCTTCTATGTATATCATGAAGGCAGAGATCCGTAACAACCTTGAGCGCCAAGAAGTGGCAAAAGGTCAGGCTGTCAATCCGAAAGAAGACGGAGAAGCGGTTAAGAAGAAACCAAAAGTAAACCAAATGGACATAGGTCGAAATGATCCATGCTATTGTGGCAGCGGGAAGAAATATAAAAACTGCCATGGCGCAGGGAAATAAAATGTTAGAGGGCCGGCGAATTGCCGACCCTCTTTTTGTTTACTTTTCTAATAGAACTAACTCTGATTCCCTTCAATGGCGAATATGCTGGGTAGTGGTAATCAAAGACGTGAAATAAAATAATTAGAGGACCGGTAAATTACCTACCAGTGCTCAAAACTCTTCCCCACTTCTGTTTTCGGTCACAATAAGCCTCAAAAAAATCGAGAGGATTCCCCTCTCGATTTTACTGTTTCTGTAGCCACTCCTGCAGTCCCTTTATCTTTTTCCATAAGTGAAGATGTTCGTCTGCATAGATGATTGCTTCGTTTTCATTTCCCCATCCGTATTGGTCAGGAAGATGTTTAGGCAGGCGTTTTTTACCTGTTAGGTATGGAATCACATGTGGATTTTGCTTCTTGGCAACCTTCAACATCCTAGCTGCTTTAGCACTGAATCCTTTTTTTAATAATTCGACAAAAAGCATGTTGTAAAGTCCATGTGCGGTTTCCTCTTCAAATTGTTTCAACAGTTTTTCAGCTTTAGACAATTCTCCTTTGCTCAAATAAGCTGCAATTAACATATAACGTCCACCAAGGTTATCATTTGGATTTAGCACAAGGATTTCTTCATATTGCTGTATGGCATCATTCATTTTCCCTAGTTGATAGAGGGCGTCAGCATATTGAGCTTTAGCACGCATATAAGGTCTAGTTTCTAGCAGACCCCAAAAATGGCCTTTATTTTCTACGAAGAATGATTTACCTAATTCCTTTTCTCCAATCCTCATTGCTTTTTCAGAAAGCATTAATGCTTCTTGCAGGCCTGTTGCATTTTCAGTAAGAATAACATAAGCATCAACACTGTCAGGATTTAATTTTATGGCTTCTTGCGCTAGTTTATAGCGCTTAGGTCCTTGAACTTCCATTGCTTCATATATCAATTGCTGAGCACGGTCTTTATTCGTTTTTGGTGCATTTTTAGGAACTGGGTTCATTAGCTTCTTATTCAAGAATTCATTTATTTCGTCGATTGTTTCAAAATTTTGCCCTTGAATCTCTGCCAATGCTTCCTGCATGATTTGTTCTGTAAGCATCGGTCCCTGGTTTAGGTTAAAAGGAAGAGCATGGATTTGGTTATCTATTTCATCTGCTTCTTCATATGAAATCTCAATAATCTTATTTATCTCTTCCTCTAATTCGTCATCCATTTCTCTATAGGTGGAAGAAAGGGATCCTACCGGTACACTATACAACTTGGCAATTTCCTTTTGAGTAAGCTCTGAAGCCATGTTGTTGAATGTTGAAAGTAAATAATGAAGTGAAGCTGCATAAAGGTTTGGTTTTTTTATCCTCTTTTGCTTTTTCTCGCAAAATTGAAACCAAAGAATTATGCCTAAATCGACGATCGACGGGATTTCACCGAGTGATTCCAAGTTTTTCTTTAGTAACTCTGCTACTTCCTTATAAATAGGGGATTGCCACTCCATGCTATCAGCATCAACCAATCCTCCAACCATAGTAAGATCCTTCATTATCTCCATGAAAAAGTCAGTAAAAAACTCCTGTGGCGAGTGATATCCAGCCGTTTCACTTTTTTGCTTTATATAATCTATCGCTTGATAATTTGGTAATTCCGGCAAATCAAACGGCGCTGGGAAAAAGACGTGTTTTTCGCTAAAAGGAAGAAGGAAGCCAATAAAAAATGACCCTTTTTCAAACGACCTTTGTGTATTTGTTACTATTGCCTCAAATTGTTCGGAGGAAAAACCATCTACTACTGTAAGTAGATTGTTGTCAATGTTGGTAATCTCACCTGCAATTGTTCTTGCGTCTGTCCAAGATAGCAGGATCTGTTTCAATTTTGGCCGTTTAATTTTCCCAACCTCTGAAGATATGAATTTTTCAAGAATGGTTTCCCCATCATCTAATATACAAAACAGGGAAAACCAGATAGAATACACAAATTCATAAAACTGGCGCTCTTCTTCATCTTCTATAGAAAAGTACCTTTCATACTCATCAAATGCCTTATATACATCATCTTCATAATGGTCAAGTGCAAAGTGAAGCAGTTTCTTTTGTAAATCGTCAATCTCACTTTCAATCAAATGAGTAATCGACACTGCTTCCTTAGCACCACAGCATTTCTTATACTTTTTCCCGCTCCCACATGGACAAGGTTCATTCCGACCAATCGCTTCAGTCATCGGCTCTCGCCCTCTCTTTCTATGTATCAAATTATCATTAATTAAATAGTACCATTTTTGACAGAATAATATGGAATATACTTTAAATCTTTCATATCTAAGTTTTTTATTAGAATTATCTGAAAGTTAAAATTAATATAAAGGAAATACTCTATTTTAAGGAGGTTGAGGGTTGAAGAAAGTTTCTTTACTTCTTATTATTCTTGTCATTATATTAGGTTGATTTCCTCAACAACGGTCGCTTCTTCTTCGAAAGTTGACTCTTCATGGTTACCTCTTTTTCTGAGACCTCTCTTCGACCTTTTCCATTTTATCTGCAAATTTAGCTTCATTCTCTTACACTCTATATTTGTTTTTTTAAATAGTAAATAATTTACCAAATAAAAATGCGCACAAGATTTTTATCAAAAAATCTCATGCGCATTTTATAGACCTAACAAAGTTTAGACCGACACATTTTTATCAGAATTGTATTTTGAATCTTTCCCAACATATTTAAATACATTCACCATAAATAAAATGACTCCTACCACACAACGGCTAATGAACCAATAATGGTTGGTGGAAGAGCAGCAGAAACACCTAATACTTGAAGGGCAATCCCGCCTAACATCACTGGCACCCCAATATTGTGTAACCAGAATTGAGTTTTAGCTAATTTTGAGTTTGCTGCATTTGGATAAAAATGATAAATAAGTCCAAACAATGCCATGGATACCCAGCCAAGTAAATTAACATGAGCGTGAACGGATGTAAAACGGAAATCATGAATTATCCCCATAGTTAGTCCCGCCAGAACCCCAATTGCAAAATAAACACTTGCTACTTTTAAATACGCTTTCCCCACTTTATTCCTACCCCCATTCATTAAAATATGCAACTATTATACTATATTACAATTAAATCCCAATATTACCATTATATAAATAGTGTTTTTTGTAAAGTCTTTGTTAAATCTGTAATTATATAGAAAATTTAAATATTGTAGATTAAAAAAAACGCAGCCCCGATTGCTCGGAACTGCGTTACATTTCTTATTAATGTGTTTCAATTAAACCATAACGACCATCTTTACGCTTATAAACAACGTTTGTACGGTTTGTTTCTGAATTGTTGAACACATAGAAGCTGTGTCCTAATAGATTCATTTGAAGAATAGCTTCTTCACTGTCCATTGGCTTAAGATCAAAACGCTTTGTACGAACAAGTTCTAAGTCATCTTCATCTTGCTCCTGAACTTCAGTGTTTTCAGAAGTTGCAAACGTAATCGGTAAAACACCCTTTTCACGGAATTTACGATTAACTTTTGTTTTATGCTTGCGGATTTGACGCTCAAGCTTGTCTGAGATTAAGTCAATTCCAGCATACATATCAATATTCGTTTCTTCTGCACGAAGGACTAAATTTGGCAGTGGAATGGTAACCTCTACTTTTGAACTTTTATCTTGATTGAATCTTAAATTCACATTTACCTTTGCTTCAGGTGCTTCTGTGAAATACCTTTCCAATTTAGAAATTTTCTTTTCAACGTAATCTCTAATTGCTGGAGTTACCTCAATGTTTTCACCACGAACGTTATAATTCATTTGTGGACTCCTCCTTTATATTCCTATGTATTACATTTCTATTTTACCCTTTGATTATCCTGCTAAATCAGAATAAAAATTTTGTCGAAATTTTGACAAAAACAAAGGGGAAATAGTGACAACCATTCTAATACTCATGAATTTCTTTTTTTAAGTTTCCTACACCTTTAGTCTATTCTGATTAGTGACATATTACCACTTTTATGTCTTAGGAATAAAGTACTGAGATGAAATAGTAAGTACGAGACAGACTGTTCATCGTGCGAGCGTTAAGGATTGAACCCTTTCCGCTCCTGATTCTTTTAATAGCTTTGCAGCATGCCTAAGCGTAGAACCAGTGGTATAAATGTCATCGAGTAGCAGAATGTTTTTTCCGATGATTTCAATTTGATGGTCGACTTGAAAAACCTGAGGAATATGAATTCGTTCTAATCGTGATTTTTTTGATTGTTTTTCCGAGTGTATCCTGGTTAAAGGTATTGTGGGGGTTAATCCTGATTCAATTAACACGGCTTCAGCTTGATTAAAACCTCGCTCATATAGTCGCTCATTACTTAATGGGATGGGTACAAGTAAATCTGGAGTTGTCTTCCACAGGAATTCCTTAATACTTTGTACAAATATTTTCGCCAATACATAATCACCACGGTATTTAAATTTAGCCATCACTTCCTTAAAAAAATCATTGTATATAAATATCGAGTGATTGGAGTCGAGATAGCCCTTCCATTCGGGATCCTTCTCCCAACGTTCGCAGTCATGACACAAATCGCCGTGACGAAACCTTTCATCCAAAAATTGAAACAATCGGCTGCAGATCCTACATTTTTCTCCCTGAATCTTTTCAAACTTCCCCTCACATGTTGGACATATGATCAATTCTTTTTCTTCTGAAAAAATAGCTCTCCACCCCATTAAAGGCTGGATTATTTCATGGCATATCAGACATTGTGCTTGGTGGAATAAATTCATTCGTCAATTAACCCCTTTCTAACTCCTTCTTGATTCATACCAATGATTTGTTTTCGTGCCTTTAGCATTGCCTCCGTTTTACCGTAATGAAAAAATGTTACTATTCCACGAGGAAAATCCTTGCTCCTTCCTGCCCTTCCTGCAATTTGAACAAGTGCACATTCGGTGAAAATGTCATCTTCTGCACCGATAACTGCGACGTCAATGTTGGGAAATGTAACACCTCGTTCTAAAATCGTTGTCGTTAGTAATAGAGGAATGTCTTTGTTTCGCATTTTTTGAACCTTTTCTTTGCGATCTGGATCCTCGGCGTGGACAGCCTCAATATCGGGGGCTAATTTTCGAAGGCCGGGGAGAGCTTTTTCCATTAAACGGATGTGCGGGAAAAACAACAACGCTTGCTTATTATTCTCAAGTCGTGCTTTTATCCAGTTGAGGATATTTGCTGGAAGCTTGTCTTTTTTCAATTCCTTTTGCCAATTGCCACACCAATTGAAGTGAGGTACGGGAAGTGGATAACGGTGGAATCTGGCTGGGATGGTGGTAAAGGCTCTTTTTCCTGTACGGCACTCTCTTTGCCATTTTTCATTTGGTGTCGCCGTTAGGTATATCATGGCTGATTCTGGTTTTCTCGCCTGCGCAGCAGCATATTGGAGTGATTCCTCTACTGTATAGGGAAAGGCATCAACCTCATCTAAAATAACAGTATCGAAGGCTTGGTAAAAACGGAGCAGCTGATGTGTAGTCGCAATCGTAAGCGGTGCATAAAGATGGCGGTCCTCACTCCCACCGTAAAGGGAAGCAACATTGATTTCTGGAAATGCTGCTTTCAGTCTTGGGGTAAGCTCAAGGACTACATCAGTTCGTGGTGTGGCGATACAAACTCTTTTTTTCGCGACAAGGGCTGATTCAATTCCAGCAAAAAGAACTTCCGTTTTCCCCGCTCCACAAACTGCCCAAACTAGTAGCTCCTTCATGTTATTTACTGTCTCTACTACTCTATTCGAAGCTGATTGCTGACCAAGCGATAACTGTCCTTTCCACTCAAGGATTCTATTAGGCAAATGGTGCTCGGGAGTGGGTCCATTCCAGCCAATTAATGGAGTACATGCACTGATTCTCCCCATCATCAAGCATTTACGGCAATAAAGACATATTTCTCCGCACCTAGAGCATGGAAACTGACCAAACCAATTCTCTGTCTTGTTACCACAACGAGAACAAACAGGTTTATTTCTGCTGTATTCAATGCCTTTTCGGTAGGTAATATATCCATTTTCATAATGGGTTTGGATTTCATCGAGAGGAAATGGAAGGTCATCAAGCAAAAGCTGTTTGCCGGAAAGGAGTAGCTGGAGGTCAGGGTTATAGGGGAAATTAGGGTTTAATGATGGCTGTGGAATGGTTTGGATTTGTGAGATTGGCAGTGCGTATTCTTTATTTTTTTCAGGAATCAATATATTGTCCTTTAGGAGAAAGCGCACGGAGACAAACTCCTCTCGATTGGTTGATGGTAAATTCGACTTTTCGTTTTACCTGTACTTTCTAATTTTAATTTTTTCAGGATTTTTTGTGCTATATCGTTTGAAGGGAGATGAAGGAATACTTTCAATTCATTATTGGTTATACTCGGCTTCAATAGGTGGAAGTAATCGTTTATAGCTTCCAAATGGGCATCTTTTGAGGAGAATTGGCATGTGGGACAGAACCAAGTCCCTTTTATGTAAGTCATAGGTATGGTTGAACATTTTGTACAGCAGACTCCAGTTACAATATCCGTCGGTGCAATTTTGTATTGACCTAGGATGTTTATCTTTTTAGGTTGATGATTACGAAGAAGTATGTCTGTCATTTTATTAATCTCAGTAAGGCTTATTTTTTCCTCCTGGTATATAGCTTCACAGGTCTCTATTTTTTCAAAAATTTCTCTTGCTTTACATACTCTGGTTAAATCCGATTCAATTTCAGGGCACGCTTTTAACTTGGTTTTGACATTGCTGAAAAAAACAAGGTAATCGATGGGTAAATCTTTAAACCCAAGACTTCGAAAGAAACTTTTTAAAAGAGCTTGATTTCTTTTAGCCTGTATTCGAGGATCTTCAAAGGCTTCATTATCTTCTAAACGAATGAGCTGCTGAAATGTATTATCAAAGGTTATAGTACCGGAAATATTTTTTGCTTCAATGATGAGTATATACTTTGTGGAAATCAGGAGGGTATCAATTTGGAAGTGGACACCATAGACTTTAAGTTGGAGGTCATGAAATATGTAATATTGATTGGCAGGCAGTTCTTTTAGGTACTTATCTAATGTTATTTCTCCCCAATAACCAGCCCATCTTTTGGCTAAGTCCTTTTCAACATCGGGACGTTTAAAGAAACCAATTAGTAAGCGCCTTAGTAAAATCTCAGTTAAAACCAGGCGCAGTGGCTTTGTTAATTCTTTCATTATCAAAGCTATATCACTCCTTTAGTATTTTTTAAACATTTTCTACAGGGAGTGACAAAATTCCTGCTAAATGTCGAATGATTCTTTTTTGCTAAAAAATATGGAGATATCTAATCCCGCGGGTTTTGAGGATAATCCCGCCAACTTTTGAATTAATCCCGCGAGTTTCAGGGATAATCCCGCCAACTTTTGGCGTATTCCCGCCGGATTCAACAATAATTCCGCCCGGCGGACTTTTTTCTAACCAACTCCATCAAAAAACCAGGCAACAGCCTGGCATTGCACACACTCTATTTTTTCATCCAGCCAAGGCCCATTGCACCTTCTCCTAAATGAGTTCCAATAACAGGACCAAAGTAGCTTATGGTGAATTCTACGTTTGGATACAAGGTTTCGAGCTCAGACTTCCAATCCAGTGCTTCTTCTTCGCGGTTAGCATGGATGATGGCGGCTTGATAGTTCTCGCCGCTGGCAGCGTCTTCACCTAGCAGGTCGACCATCCGTTTCATTGCTTTTTTTCGAGTGCGAATTTTCTCAAATGGGACGATGACCCTTTCTTCAAAGTGAAGAAGTGGTTTTACTTGAAGCAAGCTGCCAATAATCGCTTGGGCACTTGATAGACGTCCGCCACGCTGGAGATGTGACAAGTCGTCCACCATAAAATAGGCGCGTGCTGTTTTTTTCAATTCCTCAAGACGAGACATGATTTTATCAGCTTCTTCGCCATTTTTAGCCATTTTCGCAGCTTTAATGGCATATAACCCTTGTGGCATACAGCTGAATTCCGAATCAAATGGGTAGACCTTAATATTGTCTACCATGGTACTAGCCGTCACAGCTCCAGCAAATGTACCGCTGATTCCACTTGAGAGGTGGATACTGATGACAGCATCATAGTCTTTAGACAATCGTTCAAACAACTCTACAAATTGACCGATTGGAGGCTGTGAGGTGGTTGGAAGTTCTTTCTCTTTCACTTGTTGATAAAATTGTCCTGCTGTAATATCAACTTCTTCCTGATATGCCTCGTTACCGAAGATGACATTTAACGGGATCATTTGTATATTCCATTTATCGCGTATTTCTTTCGGTATGTAAGCTGTACTATCCGTAACAACGGCCGTTTTCATATTGAAACCATCCTTAAATATATGTTTTGTTCTATTTTAAATGAAAAAGAATGAAAATGCATTTTATTTAATAAAAGGCAGTGTTAAACTTGTCTGTTGATTTGTGCTCCAGGCGCTTCGCTTTCCGCACAAATCAACAGAGTTACAAAATCAATAATACCCTTTAACACAGTCTAATAAAATGCAAAAGGCACGCTCATCTAGAGCATGCCCTTCCCATAAAACGTAAACTTAACGAACTTCAACCCAGCCGTTTTTAATCGCCACAACAACTGCTTGTGTACGGTCGTTAACGTTCATTTTTTGTAAAATGTTACTCACATGATTTTTAACCGTTTTTTCACTGATAAATAAAGCTTCCCCGATTCCACGGTTACTTTTACCATCAGCCAGCATTTGCAGTACTTCGCATTCACGGCGTGTTAACAGATGAAGCGGACGACGAAGTTCAAGCGTTTGAACAAATGCACCGCCGCCAGTACGTCCAGCTGTCAGTTTGCGATATTCATTTACTAAGTTATGGGTTACCTTTGGATGTAAGTAGCAGCCACCGTCAGCCACTACCCGAACTGCCTCAATTAGTGCGTCTGCATCCATTTCCTTTAGCAAATATCCTCTTGCACCGGTTTGGAGTGCATGCGTCACATAGTTTTCATCATCATGGATGGATAAGATGATAATTTTGGTGTCTGGAAACTTTTCTGATAGCTCACGTGTAGCCTCAATCCCATTCATTTGAGGCATATTAATATCCATGATCACTACATCTGGATTATAGGCATTTACAATGGTTATCGCATCACTGCCGTCATCACCCTCGGCAACAACTTGGAATGCTTTTTCGAATTCTAGAATTCGTTTAACCCCTTCTCTGAATAGTTGATGGTCGTCAATAATCGCAATCTTAGTCATCATTTATTTACCCTCCTGCTCCAATGTATTACATGTTTTTAGTTTAAGACGGTAATGGGACCACAATAAAAACAGCAGTTCCTTTTCCTATTTTAGATTCAAACGTAATATTTCCTTCAAGAAGCTCTACTCGTTCTCTCATCCCAATGATTCCAAATGACTCGGGTTTTTTTTGACTAGTATCAAATCCAGAGCCATTATCCTTGATTAGAACGGTTAATTCATTTTTTGTCATTTCCAGTCTTACTTTTATTTCGCAAGCATTTGCATGCTTTAAGGCATTTTGCACGGATTCTTGAATTAAACGGAATAGACCAACTTCATACTTAGTAGGAAGCCTGCGTTCTAAACCAATGTTAATAAACTCAATTTTCGACTTGTTATGATATTCTTCGATGGTTTGTAAATATTTTCTGAGGGTAGGCACTAGGCCTAAATCATCAAGTGCCATCGGACGAAGGTCATAAATAATTCTCCGGACCTCGTAAAGTGCAGCACGGACCATTTTTTTGAAGCTGCCAATCTCTTTAAAAGCTTCCTCAGGTCCTTGCTCCCGATAAACACGATCAACCAAATCAGATCTCATAATAACATTTGCAAGCATTTGTGCTGGACCGTCGTGAATATCTCTAGATAGTCGTTTTCGCTCTTCCTCTTGGGCTTCGATTATCTTCAAGCCAAAGTCCTGTTTGGCTTTTGCATTCTGTAATTCTTCACCCATAAGTTTTAAGTCACTCATGAGATAATTCATGACCACTGAAATCTGCGAAATGAGCTGGTCTGCACGGTCAATCGTTTCGTCTAACCCCAATAGCCTGCGCTCGAGGTCAGCTCGTTTATCCAAGAGCTGTTTCTTATATTGCCAATTAATGGAGAGGTCCATTTGTAGCTGGTGCGCTTTTTCATAAGCCTCCCTGACCTCAGCTTCAGAATATGTTTTAAAATTCATACTTAGTTCTGATAAGGTTAATCTCGCCTTAAGAACCAGTTCTTCTAGGCGTTCCTCTTCAGCATTTAATTTCACCATCATTTCTTTAATGGTGCGTAGTTCAGTTGTCATATTTTCGTAGTCTTTTCGGCATTGCTCACTTATTTGAAATATATCACTTTTACTGCTCGTGACGGTTTCAATCATCTCTTCACGGATTTCATCAATCGACTTTACATTAATCTTCTGAATTTTCGCCATGCTCTCCTCCGGAGACCTTTTTTCTAGTTTAACGCGAATTGTAATATTTTACTATCTGTGAGCGTTAAACCAAAAAATTTCCCAACTGTATAGTGCATAAGTAGTATAATGTTTGGTAGCTAAACTACTATTTTAAGAAAATTGATTTACATTATTTGAACAATATTTATTATAACATGGGAAAATTATTTCTATATTAAAGTTATATTACACCTATGTTTTTTTTATATCATTTGAAAAAAGTTATGGAGGGAGAAAACCATGCTATCTCGGTATTTTACTGTTAAGAAGGATGCTTACGAAAATGAAATTATCATTCAAAAGTCGCGTTTTATTGCCCATATTAAAAGAGCAGAAAATGAATTGGAAGCACAGGAATTCATCCAAACGCTAAAGAAAAAATATTGGGATGCCACCCATAATTGTTCGGCCTATCTGATAGGTGAAAATGATCAAAATCAAAAGGCCAATGATGACGGTGAACCAAGTGGGACTGCAGGCGTACCGATTCTTGAGGTGTTGAAGAAAAAGAAACTGAAAGATACTGTTGTCGTAATTACCCGCTACTTTGGAGGGGTTAAATTAGGCGCTGGCGGACTGATTCGTGCTTATGGAAAGGCGACATCAGAAGGTTTAGATAAAGCGGGTATCGTTGAGCGGAGACTAGTTCAAGTTATTCATGTAAAGATTGATTATACTTGGCTTGGAAAAGTTGAAAAGGAACTCCGGGAGTCTGAATATATCATAAAGGAAATTCATTATCTTGATACAGTTGAAGTGGAAGTATACGTGAATGAAGACCAAGTAAGTGTGTTCAATGATTGGGTAATTGAACTTACAAACGGACAAGCAGGCATCAAAAAAGGGGAAACGGATTATCTAGAAGTCTTACTTTAGAAAAAAGAGACTGACTCAAATGCCACTCACTTGTGCCATTTTGAGTCAGTCCCCTTTTTATGATCGATCCTTTGCAGCAGTAATACCAAACATACGTAATATTTTTAATAATGGATGGAAGTCATTCCCCATGAGACCAATTTTTTCAGCTATTAGCTCCATTAATAAGATAAGAGCTCCAATTAAAAGAATGGAGACACCAATTCTTGCTTGAGAATAAACAACAGCCACAAGTCCAAAGAAGGATGCCATTGCATAAATCATTAACACTGTTTGCCGGTGAGAGTAGCCTAGCCGGAGCAGACAATGGTGCAAATGAGATTTATCGGGGGCTGACAGCGGTTGATTATTAATAATCCTTCGAATGATGGCAAAGAAAGTATCGGAAATCGGAACTCCCAGTATAATGACCGGAATGATAAAAGAAATAAACGTTACATTTTTATACCCTAACAAGGAGAGAACCGAAATAATAAACCCTAAAAACAGTGCCCCGGTGTCACCCATGAAAATACTTGCAGGATGGAAGTTATAGAAAAGGAAGCCCAAGGTCCCCATTAAGACAATAGTACCGACTGCAACAACATACAGGTTCCCTTGGATAAGTGCCATTCCTGAGATTGTAACCAAGGCTATTGAGGATACACCTGCCGCAAGTCCATCTAAACCGTCAATTAAGTTGATCGCATTTGTAATCCCAACTATCCATAGAATCGTAAACGGAATACTTAAATAACCAAATTCCAGCTGGCCTCCAAATGGGAGATTAATGAAATTCACTTGCAGGTCACCTAAGAAAACGACGGTGAGGGCGGCTGCAAATTGCCCAATGAATTTGTACTTGGCTGAAAGCTCAAATAAATCATCACAAATTCCTGTAAAAACAATAATAGTACTGCCTATTAGAATGGCGATTGAAGCAGGGTTAAAAGGCTTTAAAATCATGATTCCGATGATAAAACTAATAAAAATGGCTAAACCGCCAAGCCTTGGCATGGTAGACTGATGAACCTTACGCTGATTTGGCTTGTCGGTTGCTCCTATAAAGACAGCTAACTTTTTTATTATTGGAGTAATAAGAATGGTTATGATAAAACATACTATCAAGGTAAAAAAAAGCATAGCGAACCTCCTCGATAGTATCATGTCCATAAATGTAATTTTGAAAACAGTGTATGTATGGTAAAAAACAGGAAAACTTTTTTTAAAATTTTGTTTAAAAAATATCCCATATATACAAAATCAAAAAAAGCCTAAAAACGTTGTTTTAGGCTTTACTATGAATATATGATTTTATCTATTTTTTACATTCACAGGCATGAGTCCTTTAATAAAATTCAAGAGAGGTTTATAGTCCTCACGAATGAGACCAATACTCTCAACAACTAACTCTATCGTAATTAACAGCGCTAAAATGACAGTGATTGAACCCCAAACGGTTGATTGTGAAAAAACAAACGCAGCAAGACCAAACAGAGCAGCCATAGCATAAATTAATAAGACTGTTTGACGATGAGTAAATCCTATTTTTAATAAGCAGTGATGGAGATGCGATTTATCTGGTGCCGATAAGGGCTGCTTGTTAACTAGTCGGCGAATAATCGCAAAGAACGTATCAGAAATTGGTACTCCGAGAATAATAACCGGAATAATTAATGAGATAAAAGTTACATTTTTATATCCTAGTAATGACAATACAGCAATAATATATCCTAAGAAAAGTGCTCCCGTATCACCCATAAAAATCTTAGCAGGGTGAAAGTTAAAAACTAGGAAACCTAAGGTACTGGCAGCCACAATTAACGCAATCATAGTAACATACTGGTTACCCATGATCATTGACATTCCCGCGATAGAGAATAAGGCTATTGATGACACACCGCCTGCTAAGCCATCTAAACCATCTATTAGATTAATCGCATTTGTAATTCCAATAATCCAAATCATCGTTATTGGAATACTTAAGTATCCAAAATCAATGATACCACCAAATGGAAGGTTGATAAATTCAACTTTTAGCCCCCCATAAATGACCACTACAGCCGCGGCTGCAATTTGTCCTGCTAGTTTTAGCTTCGGAGAGATTTCCTTCACATCATCAAGCATACCTGTTAAAAGGATAATAATACTTCCTATAACGATTGAATAATGAAATTCCCCATAAGGAACGCCAGCGGGTTTACTAATTAATACTCCAATCAAAAAGCTTAAAAAGATTGCTAATCCCCCTAAACGAGGCATTATACGTGAATGAACTTTTCTTTGGTTGGGTTTATCTGTTGCTCCAATCAAAAATGCTAGTTTCTTAACGAGCGGAGTGAGTAGTATTGTTGCAAAAAAACAGATTGCTAGAGTTAGATAAAACATAGTCTCCTCCAAGTTTTACATTTCTATAGTTTTATTATTATTTTAATTGTAATTTTTAACTTGCCATCATTTCCTAATGGATTATAGCATAGTCCCATATATAAATAAACTAGGACTAGAAACATAAATTGCTCCTTAATTTGTTTGAAAACGGTTCAAAACCGCATTAAAACAGGCATTTCCCAATTAAAATTTCTCTTGCCGAGTAATGTTTTCAATATCATGACAAATTAAAGTCAAATTTTATTCAACTTATTTGTTTCAATTAACCACTCATATAGACGGTTAATATTAAGATTTAGTTTCAAATCGATGTTAACTTTTTCACAAAATATTTATGTGAAAAAAAAATCCCCCTTTCTGAGTGAAAGGGAGATTGATTATATAGACATCATTCTTTTGATTCTGCTAAATAAGCTGCAAGGGCTTCTTTCCAATCACGTAATGACTTTAGTCCTTGTTTTTCAATCATTTTCTTACTTAATACTGAGTATTTAGGACGAGCAGCTGGGCGTGGGAATTGGTCACTTGTTAATGGATTTACCTTCACATTCATTTCTGCCTGCTTAAAGATTTCCACTGCAAATTCATACCATGAGCAGACACCGCTGTTCGTGGCATGATAAATTCCATATTTTTCAGTCTCCATTAGCTCAACCATGAACTGGGCTAGATCGACGGTGTAGGTTGGTGAACCAACCTGATCATGTACAACACCGACTTCTCCTCGCTCTTTACCAAGGCGAATCATGGTTTTCACAAAATTATTTCCATAAATCCCGAACACCCAAGCTGTACGAACAATAAAAAATTCATTTAGGTGCTTTTGCAATAGCTGTTCACCAGCCAACTTTGTTCGTCCATATGCACCCAGGGGTTTGGTCGGTTCATCAACCTTATAGGGCTCAGTAGCCGTACCATCAAAAACATAATCAGTGCTAATATAAAGCATTTTCGCACCAGTTAGCTTGGCTGCTTTTGCTAAATATTCCGTACCTGCAGCATTGACTTGATAGGCAGCCTCTTCATTCTCTTCAGCCGCATCCACATTCGTATAGGCTGCACAGTGAAGGATGACGTCTGGCTTCACTTCACTAATATATGCGAGAACGTCCTCTTCAATGGTAATATCCAATTGCGCTCGGTCTGCTCCAAAAGCTTGATGGTTCTTTCGGGCTAGTTCCAAAAGAACATCCTGACCCAATTGACCTGCTGCACCTGTTACAACAACCTTCATTATTCTACCTCTAATCTGTCGCCATACTGGGATTTCACATAATCCTGGTATTCACCAGAAATAATATTTTCCCACCACTCACGGTTATCTAAATACCAGTTAATCGTTTGTTCGATTCCGGTATCAAAATTATATTTTGGTGACCAGCCAAGTTCAGTACGAAGCTTCGTTGCGTCAATTGCGTAACGACGGTCATGACCAGGACGGTCCGTAACAAACTTCATAAGAGACTCTGGCTTATTCAGATGCTTTAAAATAGTTTTTACAATTTCAATGTTTGTACGTTCATTATTGCCGCCGACATTGTAAACTTCTCCATTACGTCCTTTATGAAGCACTAGATCAATCGCTTGACAATGGTCTTCAACGTGTAGCCAATCACGAATGTTTAAACCATCTCCGTAAATTGGAAGCTCCTTATCATTCAACGCATTGATAATCATCAACGGAATAAGCTTTTCAGGGAAATGGAACGGTCCATAGTTGTTGGAGCAGCGTGTAATATTGACTGGCAGACCAAATGTTTCATGGTAGGCACGAACAAGCAAGTCTGCACCAGCCTTACTTGCACTGTACGGGCTGTTTGCTGCTAATGGAGTCTCTTCCGTGAAATAACCAGTCTCACCTAACGTACCATATACTTCATCCGTTGAAACTTGTAGGTATTTTGTAACACCAAATGTTTTGGCTGCATCAAGCAACGCCAAAGTTCCTTGGATATTAGTCTGTACAAAAATCCCTGGATCTGTGATGCTGCGGTCAACATGGGATTCTGCTGCAAAATTTAATACATAATCAAACTTTTCTTCTTTAAAAAGACCATTTATGAATTCATGGTCTGCAATGTCTCCACGAACAAATTTATAGTTAGGAGCATTTTCAATGTCCTTAAGATTTTCTAGATTTCCAGCATAGGTTAACAAATCAAGGTTAACGATTTGATAATTAGGGTATTTGTTTACCATGTAACGGACAAAGTTGCTGCCAATAAAGCCAGCGCCGCCTGTAACTAATAACTTCATATTTGCAATGCCTCCTATTTCTCGTACACAAAATTTAAATGAGTTGCAGCACTTAATGTTGGATGCTTCGTATCTTTATCAGAAAGAATCGGATTCATTGTTGGCCAATCGATTCCTAATTCTGGATCATTCCAAAGAATACCGCCATCATGCTCAGGAGAGTAATATTCATCCACTTTATAAGCGACAGTGGTGTCAGGTACCAATGTGCAAAAGCCATGAGCAAAACCTTTTGGAACTAGAAGCTGACGCTTATTATGCTCACTTAAAATGACTCCCACCCACTGTCCATATGTAGGAGACCCGCTTCTAATATCTACCGCAACATCATAAATGGCCCCAGTTACACAACGAACTACCTTTGTCTGAGCTTTAGGATTTAATTGAAAATGTAAACCACGTAAAGTTCCAACCGAAGCGGAAAGGGATTGATTATCTTGTATAAAATCAAAATGTAAGCCTAGTCCTTCAAAAATATTTTTATTATAGCTTTCCATAAAGTAACCTCGATGGTCACCAAAAACCTTAGGCTCTAATATTTTCACACCAGAAAGTTTTGTTTCAATCACATTCATTCGATATACCTCATTTCAGTCCTTGAGTTGCAACTTTTACTAAATATTGACCATATTGATTTTTCATTAATGGCTCTGCTAGCTCTAATAACTTATCTTTTGTAATATAGCCCATTTTATATGCAATTTCTTCTAAGCATGCAATTTTTAATGACTGACGTTTTTCAACTGTTTCAATAAATTGGGATGCCTCTAATAAGGACTCATGAGTTCCTGTATCCAACCAAGCAAAGCCGCGGCCAAGCAATTCTACATTTAGTTCTCCCATGTCAAGGTAGGCTTTATTGATGTCTGTAATTTCAAGTTCACCCCTTGGTGAAGGCTCAATGTTTTTCGCAATCTCAATTACGCGATTATCATAAAAATACAGACCAGTTACGGCATAGTTTGACTTAGGAACTAAAGGCTTCTCTTCAATCGAAATCGCTTTACCTTCCTCATCAAATTCAACCACACCAAAACGCTCTGGGTCATTAACGTAATACCCAAAAACAGATGCTCCAGTTTCCCGTGAAGCAGCACTTCTTAATAAATCAGTTAATCCATGACCATAAAAAATATTATCACCTAGGACCAAGGCAACATTGTCATCTCCGATAAATTCTTCTCCAATTAAAAATGCTTGTGCTAACCCACCTGGATGCGGCTGAATTTTATATGAAAAATTCATTCCTAAATCGGATCCATCTCCTAGAATTTGCTCGAAACGAGAAATATCTTCTGGTGTCGAAATAATTAAAATATCCTTTATTCCAGCTAACATCAAAACAGATAGCGGATAATAAATCATTGGTTTGTCATATACAGGTAATAATTGCTTTGACACAACTTTTGTTAACGGATAAAGTCTTGTTCCACTGCCACCTGCTAAAATAATACCCTTCATTTATGTCAACTCCTCATTATTCTTTTACAAAACCTTCTTAACTTTCTTCCCCATTATAAGGAAAGTTATCTCAAAAAAACAACTAAGTACAAATATGTAACAAAAACGTAAATTTATTTACGTTTATAGCTAAGAATGGAAAAGATTGTATGCATACGCCCTTTTAATTGTGCGGATAAGCTTCGCTTATTAATTCCAGTTACGTTGCCTCCATGGCGGACATACTTCATTAACGGCTGGTCAATAAAAACTATTTTCCTCTTCTTCATCATACAAACAAGTGCAATCCATTGGTCATGCATCTCAATAAAAGGAGGAAACGGCAAAATAGCAGGTACTAATTCCTTTTTAAAAGCCATAAATGCCCCAGTAAAAGCGTTTTTTACTATATTCCCAGAAATCCCTTGATTGATTTTGTTATTGTTATATTCGTTCCATGATGGGTTAATAACCTCAAGATTCCCATCAACTACTACCGCATCATGGATAACCAAGTCTGCATTTTGTTCTTTAAACGCCCTCATTACAGTTTCAACTTTATGATCATCCCACAAATCGTCCTGGTCACATAGGAAAAGGGTATCGCCTCTTGCTAAAGAAATTGCTTTTTCAAAGCTTTTTATAGCGCCTAAATTTTGATCATTGATGAATATTTCAACACGGTTTCCATATCGGTTATTTATCACATCAACAGTAGAATCAGTAGACTTATCATCTACAATAATTACTTGGTCATTTGGATGAAGCTGCTTTAAAACACTATCAAGCTGCCTTTCAATAAACTCAACTCCGTTATAAGTTGCCAAACATACAGATATCATAGGTCTATAATCCTTTCTTTCTTTTTCCTAAAAGGGTAAATAACAAAGGATATATTAATTGGAAACTTAAGCCTGTAAATGAGAACATATTCGTAAATGTGTTAAATAGGAACATTGTATTAATAATCGCTACACCAATGACAAAAAATTCACTGTTCAATTTTTTAAGTAAGAGCATGTAAAAAAAGGCAAAAGTGAAAATAAATAGTGTAAAAAGGCTTATGCCTACCCATCCTAGGATAACAAATGGCTGGGTAAAGGCGGTCGAAACATTTAATTCTTGCGTTATTTGTTTCCCACCAGGTATTTTTTCAAATTCATAAAGAGATACGATTCTTTTACTAATAAAATCTGGCAGCATCTGAGTGATCGTTAATTTGAGTGAGTCAGGTAAATTTATATCTTCTTCAAGCTCATATTCATTAATTGTTTTTTGTAAATTAGCTAAAGGTGAAGCAATATATATATATCCCCAAAAGTATTCTTTCGGAATAAGAGATTGTTTAAATTCTTCTGTTGCTCCCCCTATTTGCATAAATAGATTATTACTAAATAATGAGGTATTTGTTTGGTAACTGTTATTCACCCTCACATTCCCGGCTACTCCAAAAAGATATAGACCTAGAAGAACTATTGCCAATAAACCCGTAATTTTACGGAATGTTATTTGTCGTTGATATTTAATTAGATAGACAAACAAACAACTAATCAATATCATGACCAGCATACCCCTGTTCATGATTAATAAAGATGGAACGAGGGTTAATATGTAAAAGATAATTAAGTACTTTTTATTCCTTGTTTCAGAAAGAATCATTTGAAATAAATAAATGGAAAAGAAAGAATTAAAAGTAACTAAGAATACATGGAAAGTCGGTATACCAAATTCATGATAACTCAAAGGATTCTTCGTAAAGACAGCTAGAAGAGGAAAATTACGGTGGTAAATAAACTCAACTAGATAACCGAATAGAATTGCATAAGTAACCCATTCCACTTTATTAGTAAATTTAATTTTATTAAAAGTAATAATATTTCTTATATAAAAGGATCTGCCAATAATGACAGCAATAATTATGGAACTGATCAAAAAAACCAGCAAGGACAAACCTAATTCAGGAAATAATTTTGACCAACCGAAAAAGTAGGATACTAATACCCCTAAAAAAGACAGTGAGTAAATAAAATATGGATTAATCAACCTTTGAATACCCCCTTCCCTACTAGTTTCCGTATACACGGCAAATCTCACGATTTAGGTCTCCGATACTATATTAATTAGACACCTTTTTTCGCGTAGAGAAAAATCTTAGAATGTATGCTAATAATGATCCTAGAATGAATCCAATAATAACTCCCATTGCCATATTTGCATTAGATCTGTTATGAAGAATTTGGGTTTCTTGACCACTTTGCGCCTTTTCAAGGGTTTTTACCGTTTCAACATCTAAATAATTATTTATTTCTTGTTGATAAACATTAACAATGGAATTCGCAATATCAGTAGCTTGTTGGGCATTTGAATCACTTACCGTAACTCTAAGTAATTGCGAGCTATTTTCATTCGATACACTAACTTGAGCGGAAAGCTCTTTAACACTTTTTTCAAGATTTAGTTCCTTAATAACAGGTTCAAGAATGACAGGTGTGTTAAATAATGTTTGAGCTGTATTGAAAAAACGTCCACTATCTGGGCTTTGGTTAATTACTCCATTTGTTTCATTATTTTTTTGTTCTAAAATAATGAGTGAAGATGCTTCATACGTTGGAGCTGGTCCATTGGAAGAGAGTACCCTCCCTGCAATCCCTCCAAGAATCGTGATTAATAAGATTACCCAAAAGTATTTTTTTACAGTTTTTATTATTTCCTCTAGAAAAAATGACTCTTCCACAATTAAAACCTCCATTATCTTTTTATTAGTATTGATTACTTTTAAATTAACTTCCATCCCCACTTATTAAAAAATTCCGCCATAGATTTCAAGAAAATCTTAAACAACTTTGAATTCTTGTGAGCGCCTCTCTCATAATAATGGATGACACTTGAAAATGGTGTATAGACAATTCTTTTTCCGCGTTTCCCTAGTTCTAAACACAAATCATAATCTTCAAAATACATAAAGTATCTCTCATCAAAACCCTGAATTTGCTTAAAATCTGCTCCTCGTATTAACATAAAACATCCTGAACCAATTCTAATATCAACAAGCTGGTCTTCTGGAAGATTCCTGCATTCATATGTTGCAAGCCGCTTAGAAAACATTTTTTTCACAAATGAAAATGGTATAAATCGTAGGGCATAGTCAAAAACAGTTACACGATTCCTAATAAGGTGCTGCGTTGTCCCATCAGCATTTAGTATTTTTGGGACAATGAGTGAAATTGATTTATCTTTATCAAGATGTTCAATCATGGTTAGCAGGCTCTCTTTTTTCAATATTATATCCGGGTTAAACACCAAGAAATATTCTTCAGGTGAATTAAGTAAGTTATAATTATGTCCAAAGCCAAAACCCTCATTTTTATTGTGAAAAATAATATCTGCGAAGTTTTGATATTGACTCAATTTCTTTTTGTATTCTTCAGTAGAATTATTATCAAAAATAACAAAACGGAATCTATCGTCTTGGTTAAATTCCTCTTTCAAATTGCCCAAGACATTAAATATATGTTTACTATTGTACGTAACAATACTTATTGCGACTCTAGAGTTAATCATCTTTTTTCACACACGCTTTCTTTTCAAACTTTCACTCTGATTCTTAAACAAATTCCTTAAAAGAATCGAATTCTTTTTCCAACGAAAATTTATTATAGCATATATTGTCGTAATTTGTACCAATTGAGGGATAAACATATTGATAATATTCACTAACAATATTATAATTTTTACAAGATTGTCGATTAATAAACTAAACAATAATGATCAACTTCATTATAGAAGGGAAATTATATGAATTTACCTACAAAAAGAATTGAAAGGAAGAGGAAAAATAAAAGGAAAATACTCCGTTTTACCTTTTTAATACTATTCATTTTTACTCTTGGAACCGGTGTTTTTGCATACAATATGTTTAGTGATGTAACGAATGCAGTCGAAAAAATGCACCAGCCAATATCTAGAGAAGTATCAGAAAAAAGGGAAGAAGAGGTGGAATTTCACCGAAAAGACCCACTATCAATTCTTCTAGTCGGTGTTGATGAACGTGACGGTGACTCAGGAAGAACAGATTCTATGTTAGTTATTACAATTAATCCTGACCTAAAAACTACTAAACTACTAAGTATTCCACGTGACACACGAACGATGTTGATTGATCAAGAAAAACCCAAGAATAATTGGTTAGATAAAATAAACCATGCATATGCCTATGGTGGAATTGAAATGTCGATTAATACCGTTGAGCATTTTTTAAATATACCAATAGACTACTACACAGAAGTCAATATGCACGGGTTTAAAGAAATAGTAAATGCTGTTGGTGGTATTAGGGTCAATAACCAATATGAATTTGAATTAGATGGAGTTACATTAGAAGTTGGAGAACAACATTTAGACGGCAGAGAAGCATTATCATATGCTCGGATGAGAAAAGAAGATCCTCTTGGAGATTTCGGAAGACAGGAAAGACAACGTGAAGTAGTATCAAAAGTAATAAAAAAAGCCGCTACATTTTCCACATTAACAAACTATGAAGATCTCTTAACAGCTCTTGAAGATAATATTAAAACAAATCTAACCTTCGACGACATTATTGGCATTCAAGCGAAATATAAGTCCGCTGCCAATAATATAGAAAAAATGGAAATAGAAGGAGAAGGTCAAACCATTAAGGATGTATGGTATTTTATGGTTGAAGATGAAACACGCCAGACTATCTCTAACCAATTACGCGAGCATTTAGGATTGCCTGCAGACACAGTTGAAGAAATTGACCAGTAATAAAGATTCCTCCTGAATCGATACACTATGATTCAGGGGGTTTTTCTATTGACACAAGTGTTATCGGTTGTTAAATATAATTTGTTTACTAGCAACGTAATTGATAATAACCACGACTACATTTGAGATAACTTTGGAAAACAGGTCATCTGCCTCCAACCATTCCACTAGAAGTATCATTAAGGCTATGTCAATCCCGTAAGAAATGAGTCTAAAAAACAAAAAGGACATTAATTCTTTGATTAATAAAACAACGGTTAATTCTTTACTATTAAATACATAAAGCTTATTAGTAATAAAAGCAAAAAGAACAGATACAAGCCATGCTATGGTGGTTGCCAATTTATAGTCTATGTGAAGAGCTTTTGTTAAAAATCCGTATGTTACAATATTAATAAAAGTAGTGAGGACACCAAAAATAAGATAATTCACGATTTGCCTTTTGTCTTTCATATCAATCTCCTAGTTATCTTTCTAGATGAACAATATTTTTAGAGCTTTTCCTTGACACATTTTGAACTTTTTCGTTGTTATATTCATCTACAAAATAAAGCGGACGATTCTTAGTCTCGTTAAAAATTCTACCTAAATATTCCCCAATTATCCCTAAAGAAATTAATTGGATTCCACCTAAAAATAAAATAACAGTCATCAATGAAGGATATCCTGCAACGCTTTCCCCAAATAATAGTGTTTTAGCGATAATCCAGAGTATATAAACAAAGGCAAAAAAGGAAATGACACATCCAAACAGTGCTGAAATTCGCAATGGAGTCGTAGTAAACGAAGTAATCCCCTCAATAGCTAAATCAACTAATTTAATATAGTTCCATTTAGTCTCTCCTGCTGCACGCGGATCACGATCAAATAAAATCTCTTTTTTATTATAGCCAATCCAACTAAACATCCCCTTTGTATATCTTTGTGTTTCCCTAAGTTGTTTAAGGGCCTCTACACATCTTCGATCAAGCAGTCGAAAATCACCAGTATTTTTCTGAATGGGAATCTGAGTTAACTTTTGTAAAACTTTATAGAAAGTTGATGCGGTTGTTTTTTTTACCCACGATTCACCCGCCCTGGATTTTCTCTTTGCGAATACATCATCATAGCCCATTTCCCAGTACCTAATCATATCTGGTATTAATTCAGGCGGGTCTTGTAAATCAGCATCAATGATAATAACTGCGTCTCCTAATGCATAATCTAAACCCGCTATCATCGCAGTTTCTTTTCCGAAGTTCCTCGATAGATTTACATAAGAAATTTTTTTATCTTTTTCCCTTAATTTCTTTATCTGGTCCAAAGTGCCGTCCGTACTTCCATCATTACCAAATAATAGCTCAAAATCATAAAAAGGAATATTAAGGATAACCTTACTTAATCGATCATAAAGTTGTTGCAAGACATCTTCCTCGTTATATGCAGGTATCATAATGGTAATCTTTCTCATGTAGATGCCCCCTTCCCATTGCTGCTTCCAAAGCAAAGCAAAATCTAATCCTTTCAATATTTAGGCTAAATAATAGCTTTATAATAAATCCCATATTTAGAAAAAACTTTCTCATTCTTTACATCCAAAACGATTCCATTTCTATTCAATTAACCCAATAAATACAGCGTATTAAGAAATGATAATAATGCTAGAATACTTATTATACTTTTGGTAAATGTATCAAATTTACTTATTTCCGACTTGAATATGACCTGAAACAAAATTACCGAGCATATGATAAATGAAAAATACATAAATATAAAGGTTCTTTCCCCTGAAACCCAGATGGTTGGAGAAAATGCCATTATCATTCTAGACCCAAATCCTAGCATGATAATAAATATCGTTACAATAGCATACTTTTTATTTATAAATATAAAATAAAGTGAAATTAATATTGAGATGAACACCACAGCTAAAATAATATCTGGAATCCAAGTAATAATAGAAGCAAAATTTACTCTTGTTCCATATTGAGTCATAGAATTGTTAATCTTTTGAATTGCTGGAAAGGCTTCACTTAGTACGTTACTAAATAGGCCAAAAATAAGGCTAGAAGCTAAAGGAATGAATGCAATCCATTTATATAGTTTTTTCTTTTGGGTAACCATCATGCAAAGCAATAATAAAATACAAAATACAGTAAATATCACATTGGGTTTCATAACAAATTCAAACCAAGATGAAGAGAAACCCATTTCTATTTTTCTAATGAATGAAATATTGATATAATCCGGGAACCATGTCTGAATTTCACTATTTTTTCTTTTTACATTACCTGGCGTGCTTAAAATAAATATAATACTCATTAAACATATACTTGTTTGTAATATCATAAACATGTTTATTCTTTTATGTATTAATAAATATATTGTAAACGTAAAATATACAACAAATAGAATTGCACACATTTGTTCCTGGTTTGCAGCAAAAATCAACGCTGGGATATAGAATATAAACTCATACCAGGAAATTCTCTCATAAAAAAGAATTTTTTTAATTGGTACCATTGAAAACAAACCAAAAGCAAGCGGCCAAAGGTAATTTAAAGTAGTTGCTATCCACCCAGCAGAAGACATATGTATAAATGGATACATGAATAATATACCGATAATTAACCAATTAGTTATACTAGCATTATGGGACGGGAATAGTTTAGATATACTTAAAGCAATTAAAACTATAATTGCTGTATCAAGGACACGCCATATTGGTTCTAGGTGCACCATTATTATGAGTAGTGCTTCTATTATAATTCTTGAAGACCAACCATGATAACGATCAATTAATACTGAATTATCATCTTTCAGAGTTTGAAATAACGTGTCGTCTCCCCAGCCTAATTTAAAACAAGTATGAATGAGAAACATTCCAATGGTTAATATAACAAAAGGGAAATAGCGCCATTTTATTAGGTTTAGCAATTTGTTTTTTGAAAACTCCATTCCTATGATTTCTCCTTTGTAAATTTCCCCATAATAACCTTGTTCAAATACTCTCAAAGAGTTACTACCACTATTATCTACTTTCTTCTAATTAGGTCTGTTAATTTGTCCATTAAAGAAGTTGGCTGCCTCTTTAAATATGAAAGTATATATAATCATTTTCTTCCTATTATTACGACTCTTTTTCAATGTCCCCATTTCCTCTTTTTATACGTTTATTGTAATTTGAATTAAAGTCGATTATATTAAATAAGGGATTTATTTGAGGAATATATTTATCGGAGGACTTAATATTGCAAAACTCAATTAAGCAAATTATGAAAAGGGTATGAATTTATAGATGAAGAAACTAATTTCAAATTACTTATTTACAGTCATGTATCAGTTATTGCTGATCATTACACCATTTATTACCACACCATATATATCGAGAGTACTTAAACCTGAGGGAATTGGAATTGAAGCATATGTTACTTCCATTGTTCAACTCTTTATTGTCTTTATCACTTTAAGCTTTTCCTTATATGGTAGCAGGCAAATTGCGTCAAAGCAAAATCAAAAAGAAACATCAGAAGAGTTTTGGTCTATTTTCTTCTTTAAAATTCTCTCTTCGCTTATTGTTATCATTTTTTATTTCTTTTTTGTAAATGGAAGTTCAGAGTATAAAGTCCTTTATCTTATTAATATCATTACTTTGTTAGCTAATATTATAGACATATCTTGGTATTTTTTTGGTAAAGAGCAAATTAAAGCTATATCTATCCGCAATATATTAATAAAAATCATAGGCATAATTCTAATTTTTAGCTTTGTTAAGGATTATGACGACCTTGATTTATATGTGTTAATTAGTGCGGGCACTCTTTTTATCGGGCAGCTCATTATGTGGATTCCATTACTAAGAGAAGTTTCATTTGCTAAAATATCCTTTGAAAATATTTCTAGTCATTTCAAGCCTATTATGATACTATTTTTCCCACAGATTATGATTCAGATATACGTATTGGCGAACAAAATTATATTAGGAAATGAATCAGGGGAAGTTGAAGTTGGTTATTACAATCAGGCATATAAGATCATAACAATTGCGTTAGGGGTTATTTCATCACTCGGTTCTGTTATGCTTCCAAGAATGGCCGCAGAATTTACGCGCGGTAACAAAGCTGAAATGGAAAAATACGTAAACTTTGCATTACAATTAATTTTATTAATTACGTTACCTATGACACTTGGAATGATTGGCATCGCTCCAAACTTTGTAACATGGTTTTTAGGTAATGATTTTGAGCCAGTTACAAATTTATTAATAATAATGAGTCCTGTCATATTTTTTGTCGGGCTTGCAAATGTATTTGGTATCCAGATTTTAATAGGTACCAATCAGCAAAATAAATACTCTATTGCCGTTACAAGTGGGGCTATTCTAAGTCTCATTATAAACTACGTACTAATCAAACCTTTAGCTAGTACCGCAACTTCAATAGCATTACTAGTTGCTGAAGGTGTCGGTGCAATAATTCAAATTTATTTTGCAAAAAATTACTTTAATTTAAAGAAATTTTTCCAAATGTTTATTAAATATTTCATTTTAAGCGCCTTTGTCTATCTTTCCGTTATATTAGTAGGCAAATATCTGCCATTCAGTCCTTTATTAATAACCTTCATTCAATTATCAGCAGGAATGATTACTTACATTATAGGCCTAGTAATCATAAAAGAGCCTATAATTTTGAGATTATATGAAACTGTAAAGAACAAATTACGGATCGGTGAAAGGGGTTAGTCTAATTCCCTCCTTTCATAAAAAAACTCCTTACCTTTTTTTGGTAAGAAGTTTTTTTATTATTTGCTCGTTAAATAATTGTATTTATTAAGGGCTTTATTAATGGTTTTTGCCTGAAAGTCATATTTATCTAAGGCTAAATTTCTAGCTTTTTTACCAATGCTTTCTCGATAACTAGCATTTTTCATTAACTGAATGACTTCGGCTGCAATGTCATCTGGCTCTGCCGTCACCTTTGCAAAGAACTCCTCATTATTTTCATTGATGCCTTCCGCACCAATTTCAGTTGTTACAACGGGTAATCCGTAAGCAAGGGCTTGTACGATTTTAAATTTAACACCTGCACCTGAAAGGAGCGGAGCAATAAATACTGCTGCCTTTTTATAATAGACATCCAAATCCTCCACAAATCCTGTAATGACTATATCGTCACTATTCATTGTTTTTAACCATTCAGGAGGTTTCGAACCAGCAACGATAAATTTTGCATTCGGAATTTCAAGAAGAATTTTACTCCAAATTTCAGAGATAAACCACCGAACACCTTCATAATTTTCGGGACGGTCCATTGCACCTACAAATAAGCAATCGGTATTTTCTTTTACTGTTGCTGCTTCCTGTGGTAATTCTAATGCAGGTGAAAAGGTATCAATCGGACTTGTTACTCCCATTTTGACTAATATTTCTTTATCTTTCTCACTAAATGTATAGACTTGATCACATAAATTTAAATATTCTCTTTCCTTTTTTTCTACTCTCAAGGAACCTAGTTTGGCCATAATTTTTCTTTGCGATAATCCTTTTTCCTGTACAGTCCTTTTAACATACTGTGAATATACATCATGTTCTAAACAAATGACCGGTACATTTGACAGCTGTTTAATAATTTTTATTAATGGTAAGGTTGGAGAATATTGTAGATCGATTAAATCGAATTGATTTAAGTATTCCTCTGCTTGCAACTCATTCACTATTGTATAATCTAGCTGGTTTAAGGGATCATTAATGAGTTTAAATAATTTTAAAACCTTATATGCAATGGTTTTGTTCGGAATGGCTGCCAGGCGTAAATTTATCCATTCAGGAACCTTTGATAATGCCTCTTCGTTTTCTTTACTATTTGGTGCTAACATATGAATGGAGATTCCTCGTTTATGTAACTCATCTAAGTATTTATAAAGGAAATAACCCCCTGCATGGGGGATTCCTTCATATGGTACAAAAGGTGTAATATAAAGAACTTTCAAAGAATAACCTCCTGATCGTTTCCTACTAGAGGACTTTTGGAATTAACTCCTAATTATGTTTGTGAAATATGCTTTTCTGAAATTTGCTGCCAATCCACCGCTATTCTTTCGATTTCTTCATCAATTGGTCCAATTCCTGATTGCACTTCAATAATGTGTATCTGTGTAATAGCTTTTATGGAATGGAGATCATCTTCACTGATATGTAGTACATCTCCAGAAGTGACCTTTGTGAGACTCCCATTTAATAAAAATTCTCCTAGCCCGCTGATAACCGTCCATGTTTTCTTACTTTTATGATGTCTTTGATACGATAAATTACATTCACTATTGATGATAATCTTCCTCGTATATACTTCTAGTCCTTCTTCTGTTTTTGTGTAATCTAAAACAGTGGAAGAGCCCCATCTTCTTTCCTCATACATTGGCTGTTGGTCTTCAACATATTGTTTGATTTTTGGACTTTTCTCTTTTGTCGTTACCAAAACACCGTCTGGGCTTAACGCAACAACAGCATCCTTAACTCCTAATACTGTAACAGGAATATCTAATTCGTTAATAACCTGTGTATTAGAAGCACCTTCTGCAACAATCCCTTTTCCTATCATAGGTAATGTGATTTCTTCCATTAATGTATTCCAAGTCCCTAGGTCTTTCCAATTTCCATCATAAGGTATACAAACAATATTATTTGTTTCTTCCACCACTGCATAGTCAAAACTGATCTTTTCTAAATCAAAATAGGAGTGTAATAATTGTTCGTAATCTGTTGGTAACCCTTTTTGTTTAATTTTATTTATAATCGTATTTAGTTGGAAGCCAAAAACACCACTGTTCCATAAGGCATTTTCTTTTAAAAGTTGTTTTGCTTTTTCTTCATTTGGTTTTTCCATAAAATAATCCACAACTAGATAATCTTCTTTAGATTCGGCTGGAATAATATATCCATACTTTTCAGAAGGATAGGTTGGTCTAATACCGATAAGAGCCAAATCTGCATTTGATAATTTTAATACAGTTTCTAGGTCTCTTACAATTGAGAAAAACTCATCATCGACAAAAGGGTCAACCGGTAATGTTACAACGGTTTCATCTAATGGTACATTCTGAACAGAATACAAATAGGAAGCCGCTAGTGCAATCGCAGGAAATGTATCTCTTCGAGTCGGTTCTACAATAATATGAATGTTATTTCCTAATTGCGATTTCAAAATCTCGACTTGCGATTTGCTTGTAGCAATATAAATATCTTCTTCACTGACATGTTTTGTAATTTGTCTTTTAACTCTTTGTACCATAGATTCCAATGAACCATCTTTTGATGGTAATACTTTTAAAAATTGCTTTGAACGTGCGTCATTGGATAATGGCCATAATCGTTTACCGGATCCGCCGGATAATAGTATAAATTTCAAAGCGATAACCATCCTTTATAACTTATTTTTGATTTTACCATTAGACTGATTTTTTTAATTTTCTAATCAATGGCTCCCAAAGATAAAAATTTGCTTTTCGACCCATTTTTACTAAAAACAGCTTCATTGCACTATATTTCCGATATTTTTTAAAATAATATAAATCGGAATCTAAGTTTAAATTGAACTTTTTTCGATTCCCAAGGTCTTCTGTACTAAAACCGTGAACATGCTTAATCGAGGCTTCCGGATAATAGCCTGTTTTATAGCCTCTATCTAAGAATTTTTCAGATAAAATCAGCTCTTCTGCATACAAAAAGGTATTTTCATCAAAATACCCAACTTCATCCATTACATCCGTTTTGATTAGCATAAAGCAGCCCATTACACGATATGGAGACCGTTCATTTTTTACAGCTAACTGTTTAGAAATTTTATTAGACGATAATTTGTTGATAATAATAAATAAAGGCAAAAAGAATGGAACCCAAAATTGATCAAACAATGTAGGTTTATTATACGGACCTTGCAGTTCACCTTCTAATCCTACGATCTTTGGACCAATGAGTGCTAAACTATTGTCATTTTCCAATTGATGAATAAGCGATTCAATTAATGGTTTTTCAATAAAGATGTCATTATTTGATACTAATGAATATTCATATCCTAATTTTTTTGCTAACTTTAGTCCAAAATTGTTCCCTTTAGCGTAGCCATAATTTTCATTTACGGCAATCATATATTTCGTATGATTTGTATTATAATGAGATAAACTTTCGTCTAACACAATAAAATCATTGTTCTTGGAGTAATCTATCAGTATGTTACGTTCTGAATCATTTGAGTTATTGTCTACGATGATATAACAAATATTTATATTTTTTTCAACTTCTAATAAGTTGTTGATTAAAGCTATGGTTTGTTCTGCTCTATTCCAATTTAAAATAATGACTGCTACTTTTTTCAACATACTCTCCCCTATTGATAAAATAACTTTTATATTGCTCATGGACTTATTTGTTATTGTAACCTAGTCATGTTTAGCCAATACAGTCGGAAACTCACTAGTTATTCTAGATAATTTATGTATCTTTTTCTATCATTCAAAAATTTGCTCATAATATATGTTTCCTTGTAAATACTATCATTTCTAATAGACAAAAACCAACATTTTTCTACCTTCTTAACGAATCTGTAAAATAAAAAAGTACCATCATCCGATGCACGGTATACTTCCTCCTCTATGAACCAAAAAACCCTTTTTTCTAAAAAGGGTTTTAAGATTGAGAAATGATTATTATTGTTTTGCAAAATTTAAAAGAAATTTTGATAAATTCCCTCCAGAAGCCCCTAATATAATTTCAAAAATGATCAAAACTGGATCTTTCCGTACTTGTTTTAACATTCCAAATAAAGTCGATAAGCTTAGGTTAGATAGATAATCTTTTCTTATGGAAATAAATTCATGATAATTATTAATATCTATTTGAAGATCTTTTGGAAAGTCTCGAGTTATAAGATGGTCAACTTTTTTTGCTTCCATTAATACCCTTTTTTCCAAATAATCTGTTTTGCTTGCAATCCCCTCAAGAACTTTGGCCCCTATTTGGTTATTAGAATGAATTCGATACTGAACTAAAGGTCTATTAATGTATGATATTTTCCCTTTGCATGACGCAAACAAAGCAAGCCAATGATCATGTACATATACATTGCTTGTAGGAAACGGCAAAGCCTCCTTTGCAATCTTCCCATCAACAAGCATTGTACACCCCGTTATACTATTCATTCTAAGAAAAAACGGAAATAAATTTTCACCATGTTTATGTTGTAACCGTTTGGATAGACTTTTAAAGCTGTCTGCAATTTTGTTCCCCTGCTCATCAATAATTGACAAATCAGAATATGAAATAACTGCATTTTCCACATTTATTTGCTCTAATAGAACGGATAATTTATCCTTTTCCCATATATCGTCCTGATCACAATATGCTAAATAATCTCCATTAGCCAATTTTGTCAATTCTTCAAATGTTTTGTTACTACCCATGTTTTTAGGATTTCTTTTAAATACGTAAGGAAAGTTAGTAACATTTTCCTCAATGAGATTAGTTATTGTTTCTGAATTAATTCCGTTAGAACAATCATCAATTATTAACAATTCCAAATTTCCGTAGTCCTGATTATCAAGACTTTTTAATTGCTCAATAAAAAAAGGGATGTTTGGATTGTATACTGCCATCAATATTGAAATTTTTTTCATTTGTTGTCTCCTGTAATAAAATTGTAATAATAAAATTCATTGGTAATAAAGATAATTATATTAATGAATTTCATAGTTTAAGGATTCCAAGAAATTTTTACAGCGTTATTATTTCATAGGTGAAGCAATTATTCAAGCTATTGCAATGTTATCACTAATTGACACATTAAATGAAAAAAATTTTAAAATCAAATATATAAAAAGAACTAGAAATCTACTAATGATTTCTAGTCCTATAATTTAATTTATTTTAGCTATTCTTCCCTATTTGTATCCAAAAAAGCATAAAATAAATTAATAAATTGTAAAGTACTCATGAATTCCGTCAGCAATTGCTTTTGCTAGTTGATTTTGATAAGAATCTGTAAATAGCTTTTGACGGTCGCTAGCGTTGTTAATAAAGCCCATTTCTAGTAAAGTTGCTGGCATAGCTGCTTCACGTAAAACTGCTAATGTTTCACCATGAGTTCCACGATCATACGCACCTGTATAGCTAATCATATTTTCTTGAATAAAGCTTGTAAGTGTCACACTCTTTAAGATTCTTTCTGGATTATTATGCATCTCTTCATTGATTTTCGAAGGGTACAATGGATCATATTCATAGAAATAAGACTCAATACCAGTAGCAGTTGTTGTTCCTGCTCCTGTAGAGTTAGTATGAATACTTACGAGAATATCTGCAGCTAAATTATTGGCCATTTGAGGACGATCTATCAATCCTAAATAGGTATCGTTAGTGCGTGACATATAAACTTGATAGCCACGATTTGATAATAATGATTCAACTTTTTTGGCAACAGCTAAATTCAAATCAGCTTCATGGTAAATTCCAGATACTGCCCCCGGATCCTTTCCACCATGTCCTGGGTCTAAAAATACGGTCACTGGTTTCTTAAATGCCGCACTTGCACTAACTGGTGCACCTTGACCTTTCGGAACTAACTTGATTTCAATAGCCTCAATTCGTTTGGAATGTCCTTCTGAGCCTGCCTTCATTCCATCTTTTGCCCATCCTAACCAACCAAAATCTTGAATATGAACACGATAATAAACATCATAATGTTCGGCCATTTTTCCAGTTAAGTTCATTTGTATAGCTTCAGCTTGTTTATTTTTCCCGGTTGTCCCACTAGTTTCTCCATCAGAAACAACATCTAACCAACCATAGTCTTGAACATGTGTCTGGTATGAAATTCCACCTGTAAATGGTGCATTTTTTAAAGAAATTTGTATTGCTTCCACATGTAAGGATTGACCTTGGGTTCCGCTCATTTCCCCATTTGCTACGGAATTCATCCAACCATAATTTTCAACATGTGTTGAATAAACTACAGATGGTTTCGTTGTAAGAAAGGGTGTATCTGTTGATCCAGGGGGTTGACTACCTTTTGAAACTAATCTAACCTCAATTGCTTCCAATTGTTTGGATAGGCTCTCTGTACCTGCTGATTCACCATTTTTTGCCCAACCTAGCCAACCAATTGTTGCGGAGTGAACTCGATAATATACATCATAATATTCTGCTATTTGACCAGTTAAGTTCAACTGAATCGCTTCAACTTGTTTATTTTCCCCTGTTGTTCCGCTCACTTCTCCATTAGAAACACTAGGTAACCAACCATCGTTTTGAACATGTGTCTTATATGAAATCCCTCCTGTTAAGGAAGTATTTCCTAATGCGATCTTTATGGCTTCTAAGCGTAGTCCTTGACCTTCGGTTCCGCTCATTTCCCCGTTTGTTACAGAATTTAACCAACCGTGATTCTCAACATATGTTGAATAAACTATAGATGGTTCCGTTGTAAGAAAGGGTGTATCTGTTGATCCAGGAGGTTGACTACCTTTTGAAACTAATCTAACTTCAATTGCCTCCAATTGTTTGGATAGGCCCTCTGTACCTGCTGATTCACCATTTTTTGCCCAACCTAGCCAACCAAAAGTTTCGGAGTGAACTCGATAATAAACATCGTACTGGTTAGCCATTTCTCCTGTTAATTTCATTTGAATAGCTTCGGCTTGTTTTATTTGCCCAGTTGTCCCACTAATTTGACCATCAGACACATTATCCATCCAACCTAATTCTTGGACATGTGTCTTGTATGAAATACCACCTGAAACTGGAGCATTTTTCAACCAAATCCGGACTGCCTCTACGTGTAATGCATTTCCAACCGTTCCACTTAATGCCCCATCAGATACTTCCTGTAACCAACCAATATTTTGGACGTGAGTCGTATAATAAATGGAGGGAGGTGGAGCGGACACTTGTGCAGATGTTGTCACCCGTGCAGATGTAGACTCTTGTAATATACTATTTTTTTCTAATGGTAAATTCGCTTGTTCTATACTAGTACTTAGAAGTTCCACATCTCCAGATTTAATAATACCTTCTCGATTTCCTACTGTAATAGAATAATATTCATTATCCATTTTCGTTATCGAGTAATGTACTTCTGGAGCAATTTTTAGGATAGGAGTTGTAAAAGTACTATCCGCATACACTTCTGTTGGATTGTGAGTAAAAAATTTCTCCGAGGTAACTCCTGTTTCAGTTCCAACTACAGTAAATGTAATGTTTTCAGGAGCGACAATTTTTGTCGATTTCTCTTGAATATAGACCAAATTTCCATCCCACTGAAAGTATACTTTGCCATCCTGAATTGTTTCGACACTTAATTGAGTAGCAGGATTTATTTCTCCGACTATTTTTTGATCTTTATCGAATATGTCCGCCCTTTCAATTAATTCGACATATTCAGCATGAATGACATCAGAACTATTCTCCTGCGCGAATGCTAGATTAGGAGAATAAAGTGATGACATTACTAGACAAAAAATAATAAAAACTATGAACTTTTTTATAAACACAACAAGATTTCCCCTCCTTCTCAAATATTATATAATTTTTTTGTATATTTTTGGCTAGTAATCTAAAAAAATTGTTGAAAAATGTTAATAATAATAATAAAAACTATTAGTTTTATACAAAATGAGATTTATGTATAACGAAAACTGCCCTCAAAAGTCTTTTACTTTTGAGGGCAGCCCATTTCAAAATCTATTATTTTATTTATATTTCGGTATTTCTAAGTAAACAGTATACGGTTGTATTTTGTATACTTCATACATAGTGTTAACTTGTTTAAATGCCCAGCCAATATCAGTTGCATATTGATGTCCAGCAAAACGCTTAGTTGCCATTACTTCTGGGTTCCAACGCATTTCATAGATTGTATTTTGGACCACTTTATAGCCGTTATTGCCGTTTGTATAACCATCATCAATATAGGCAGCACCACCTACGATTGCATCGTATGGAGTAAACCAACCTTTTTCATAAGCAGTTTTAGCTCCGCATTCATCCGGACATTGATCAAAAGCTCCTACACCATACATGTTATAAACAGTTCTACCATTATAAGTTATTCCTTTTGCAAGGGTGGAAGTACCCTGTCCTGTTTCCAATAATGTGTGAGCCATTAAATATACTTCATTTATTCCATATTTATTTCCTGCATCGATGAATGCTTGTCCCTGTCCAACTAATATACCTTTACCTACAAGGAATTGATTCAAAGCTTCTTTTGAAACTCCACTTGTTTTAGTCAGGTCCATGAATTGAAATTTTTGCTTCTCATCATTAATAAATTTAGTCGGGTCCAAATAAGATAGGACATCTGAGGAGGTTGCATTACGCCAATCACCAATGCTTACGCGATACCAACCACTAGTATCTTCTTCTAAAATCGTTAATAGGGTATCTTTCATGACTGTAGCGTAAATTTGACTGCCTGCATTCTTTTCTGCCCTGATATTAAGGTAATCGACATTTGCTTGACCCACTCTCAAATTAGCGGTGGCAAGAGAACTATGCACGTATAAAATATTTCCTTTGTATTCAATTTTATACCATTTTGTACTACCTGAAACATTTTCCCCTGAAACATTATTATCCAATACTTTAAATAATGTTCCTTTTCCAACGTTAACCTGGAGAGTACCACTTGTACTTGGTGAAGTTCTAAGGTTTACACTGCTTCCAGTAATCGAACCACCATTAAATACAGTAATGAATTGATAGCTTACATAAGCCGGAGCATTTCTATATTTATCAGTTTGTGGAGTGACCTTCATTTGCATATTTAATGCATCATTTAACGTGATGTTATAGTAATTTGTTAAATCAGCCTGAATAAATGGTTTTGTTAGCGGTCCCGGTGCGGCTCCACCTTTTGTCACTAGAACAATCTCTATTGCTTCCAATCGCTTTGAAAGTCCTTCTGTACCTGCAGATTCCCCATTTTTAGCCCAGTCTAGCCAACCAAATTCTTCTGCGTGGACACGGTAATAAATATCGTAATATTGCCCCATTTCACCAGTCAAATTTATTTGGATAGCTTCTAAACGTTTACTTTCACCAGATGTTCCAGATAATGCCCCATCCGAGACATTATTTACCCAGCCATAATCTTGAACGTGTGTCTTGTAAGAAACACCCCCAGAATAAGGAGAATTTTTCAATGCGATCTTTATGGCTTCCATTCGTTTTGCTTGGCCTTCTGTTCCTGACATTTGACCATTAGATACGCCTGCCAACCAACCGTAATCTTGAACATGGGTAGAATAGTCAACAGATGGATCAATAATTAATGGGTTATTTGTAGAACCTGGTGCAGCTCCACCTTTTTCCACTAAAACAATCTCTATTGCTTCCAACCGTTTTGCAAGCCCTTGTGTACCAGCAGAATTCCCATTTTTAGCCCAATCTAGCCAGCCATATTCTTCTGCGTGTACTCGATAATAAATATCATAATGTTGTTCCATTTCACCAGTTAAATTTATTTGGATAGCCTCTAAACGTTTAAGTTCACCAGATGTTCCTGAAACTGCTCCATTTGATACGTTATTTAACCACCCATAATCCTGAACATGGGTCTTGTAGGTAATATCTCCCGGATAGGGAGCATTATCTAATGAAATCTTTATGGCTTCCATTCGTTTTGCTTGACCTTCTGTACCGGACATTTCTCCATTCGATACACCCTCTAACCATCCATAATCTTGGACATGAGTTGTGTATTTAACAGAAGGGGTATCTATTTGCACAGACTCTAAAGGATCTCCGTTAGAGTTTTCCTCGCTACCAATCAAATTGTCTTTAGAAGAAATGACTTCTCCAGAAGAATCTATCTCAGTCCCACTTTTTTCTTCAGTAATTTGCTCCATAGTCTCTTTAGGATCTACTTTTTCAACTAGGTATGAGTCAGACTCAGCTAATTTAATTTGTATACTTTCTTTTTCCGATACAGAAAATACATTTAGTTCATTGTTAGCATCAATCTTGATGTCATCTATTTGAATTGAAGAATCATTTTGGATTTCAATTTTACCATTTACAGATGACTTTGAATCGTCTGTCCATCCAGTTAATATCAATTTTACTTTTTCATTAACTACTATTGTATGTTTTCCACCATTATAGTAAATAATATAATAACCAGAATTTTCTCCAATATCCCCTATTGCCGAACTATCTATAGTATAGGAATTAACTCCATCTGCTGCGTATGCAATACTTCGATCTGAAAGAATGGTAGAACCGACAAAAAGCATACCTATTAAAACTATTTTCCCCCGCATGTATCATACTCCCATATTAGTTTATAGTATACAAAAACTCTTATTATGACTTAAAACGACAATCTTCATATATTAAGACTATTAGACTAGCGTAAAAAAAAACATGCTAAAATCAATGACTCTAGCACTATACGAAGTATAATAACATGGTTAGACATTCTTTTGTAATAAAATAACAATATTTGTAATTAGTAGTTTTCACCAGTTAACATAGTTGACAATAATTTGTATTTTCTAAAAATTTTATACAAACCTTTTACTTTCATGAACACAATAATAAATATCATTTATTACAATAAAGCTCACAATTTTTCACAAAAAATAAATAACTCCCTTGATGGACTGAAGATCTAATGACAAAAAAATGTAGATTTCTACATTTTAATGTCAAAATTTGCCGATAATGGTAAAATAGAGGTTAATAACAAAGAATTTTGTTAAGACCAATATTTTTGAAATAGTAACCTATATTTTTCTTTTTGGGGAAATAAAATGCTTCTTATCATATTTAATAGGACATGATATTATAGTATAGTTATGGACATTGAGGAAAAATAAAAAGTGCTGTAACATTTTTTGTCGAAACACGTCTATATATCGATCGGCATTTATTACTTTATTATAGTTATTCTTAAGGAGGAAATTTCTAATATGGCTTCAAGAGCAAATAAGAAAAAGAAAAAACGCAAATGGTTACGAGTCTTAATGTTTACCTTTGCTTTATTGATACTTGGGGTAGGTGCTTATGCATACTCAGTTTATAACTCCCTAACAACGGCAGTGGATACTATGCACTCACCACTTGAAAGGGAGAAGTCAGAAAAGAGAACAGAAGATATTTCACTCACAAAAGCTGAGCCATTTTCAGTGGCATTGTTGGGTGTCGATCAAAGACCCGGAGATAAAGGACGGTCCGATACAATGATCGTACTTGCTGTTAACCCGAATACAAACTCTGTTAAAATGTTAAGTATTCCTCGAGATACCAGGACAGAAATTGTTGGTAAAGGAACAGTTGATAAAATAAACCACGCCTATGCATTTGGAGGAGTGGAAATGTCCCTAGCTACCATTGAAAACCTTTTAGATATTCCGATTGATTACTATGTTCAAATTAACATGGAAGGTTTTAAAGATATTGTTGATTCAGTAGGTGGCGTAACAGTACAAAATGATTTAGACTTCACCTATGAAGGTACACACTTCTCTAAAGGAGAATTACTATTAAATGGGGAAAAGGCATTGAAGTATTCAAGGATGCGCTATGAAGACCCAAGAGGTGACTTTGGCAGACAGCAGCGCCAACGCCAGATTATTCAAGCTGTTATTAATGAGGGAGCAAGCTTAAGTTCTTTGACTAACTACGGTGACATATTCGCAGCTTTAGGTAACAATGTAAAAACAAACTTAACCTTTAATGAAATGGTAACGATACAGAGCAAATATAGAAATGCTAGCAAATCAATTGAGCAGATTCAAGTAAATGCTCAAGGTACTATGATAAGTGGGGTTTCATATCAGGTAATATCTGAAGAAGAGAAGGCAAAGATACAGCAAGCCCTAAAGGACCAATTAGAAATATAATTTTAAGGGCTGTAAAGTAATCTTTACAGCCCTTAAATATTATATTTAGTTATACACGAAATTATAAATTAACTGCTGCCAATGCATTTATTAGAACATTGGCTGTCTAATTATATCTCTTTGAAATGCTTTCAGAAATTTGATTATACTTTTTTTAGATTGCTTCCCTATCTATTTCGGAAGAATATTTCCTCAGTATATATTGTTTAAGAGCAATACTCATGCGATAACCCGCCATAAAAAAGCTAATGCAAAGCCAATAAATCCATCTTTGTAGCCTTTATGTTTTATGTATAGATAGTGAAATTCTTTAAAAACACAATAAATTATTCTTGATGTAGAAGGCTGGTCATTATTTTAAAATATAATTTAGCTTCTATGATCCCGAGAGATCCCAGATTTTCCTCATACCCAATAATTCCCAAAAAATTTTATCCCATACTGATCTTATAACATCTCTAAAGAACCGTCTTGACTGTTATTATCGGCAACTAAAATTTCTTATTAATACCAATAATTTATCATTATTTCTTTAAATAAGTACAAACCTATTCCTGTAACAAAGTAAATCAGGAACTATTTATTATAAGCAGCCAGATTTTCGTTAGATAAATTCATATAACTTTTTGCAACTTCGTCCCAATTATAATGTTCGTAAACTCTTTCTTTCATCATTTGACCCATATCAGGTTGATCAATTATCTTATTAAAATCCTCTTTTAAACTTTCTACTCTAAAATATGTGCCAGTATCCCCTAAAACCTCACGGCTAAATGGACCTTCAATGGCCATAACTCTTTTACAGCTAGCCATTGCTTCTAAAAGTGCAGGATTGGTACCACCCACGGAATTACCATGTACATAACAGAAACAATTTTCTCGAAGAGCAGTTAAGGTATCTTTATCATAAATAGCATTTAATACTTGAATTCCTTTAGAATTGCCCATCTCTTTAATTTGCAAAGCATAAGGTGTCTCATCCTTATACCCTACTAAAACAAATTCAAAACCTTGTTCTGCCAGACCAGATTGATGAAAGCCATTAAGTATTGCTAACGGTAAATTGTCGGGTTCGAAACGAGTAATTTGAAGAAAATATTTTTTGGAATATAGATTATGCTTTTTCAGAATGTCCTCCGTTTTTACATCACTCAATTTATTAATAGTTGGAGCACCATAAGGAATAAAGCTTGTTTTTTTAAAAAACGTTTTTCGGTAATAATTTTGAATTGACACTGAGTCAGAAATGAGATTTCTACACAATAAACTAATTAAAAAGGAAGAGATAAAATAATATGCTTTGAAAGGGAGTGACCACTTTTCCCTTCTCCATTCAAGTCCATCTGTATTAATTGACATTGGGAGAAAAGAAAATAATGTTAAGAAAATCCCTGGAAAATTTGCGTTATTAAACCAAAAAATATAATCATACTTTTTTCTATTCTTTAAGATAATACTCGCTGTTTGGATGGAAGAAACAAATGTATCCAGCTTCCTTATCTCGCTGCCTTTAACATATACTAATTTCCTACCTTCATATGAATCGAGTTGTTCTTTTGTCCCTGAAAGCCTTGTAAATACTTCACACTCATATCCCTGGTCTACAAACCGTTTAGATATTTCGTCGACCGCAGTTTCAAAACCTCCATAATTTGCAGGAAGTCCTCTTGTGCCGCAAAAGGCAATAGTTTTTTTCTGTTCCATTTGACTCTCCTAAACTAAATAATGTTATCTTCTCTTTTTATTATCGTTCTATATAGTTGAGAAAATTCTTCAAAGAATCTCCTTTTGGAAAAATACTGCACAGCCCTTTTTCTCCCATTGTCCCCCATCCTCTTAACTTCCATGGGGTTCCTTAAAAGATATGTAATTTTATTCGCTAAATCTTCTTTATCATTTACCTTAATAAGAAAACCTGTTTCTTCATTTTTCACCATCTCGACAGCACCACCGTGTCCATTTGCAATTACAGGGACACCGGTGGCCATCGCCTCTAACACAACGGTTGGCAGGGGATCAGGTTCTATGGATGGGAGAATAAATACATCAAAATATCGATGTACATTTTCAGGATCAGGTTGAAAATCAAGTACGGTGACTCTTTTTTCTAGACCTTTTAGTTTGATTTCCTCTAACAGTTTTTCTTTATAGAATGTTTCATTTTCAAACACTCCACCAACAAATAAACAGTGGCTGTCTTCAACTTGATTGAGAACTTCTTCTGTAGCTTCTAAAAGAAATAATTGGCCTTTCCATCTATTAATCCTGCCAATCATTCCAAATATTTTAATATTGCTATCTAAACCTAACTTTGTTTGACCGATGTTTTGTTGCTCACTTGGTGAAAATTTATTTGTGTCAATACCGTTATAAATAACATCAGTTTTTGCTGATAATTTTGGTTGTCCATTTGCAAAATGTTTTTTTACTGCTTCTGAAACTGTTACAATCTTATCACTATATAGGGATGCCAAATTACCTAATAGTTTATTTAGAAAAGCAGGTTTAATAATAATTTCATGTACATGCCAAACATGTGGAATTTTTGCCTGCTTTGCTGCAAATAATCCAGGCAGGACAGCCAATGTGTTGGAATGTATCAAATTAATATTTTTAGCTTTTATGATTTGTTTTATCTTTTTGATGTAAACAATTAATTGAGAAAAATAGGAGTAAATACCTGGTACCGTAAAATATTTCCTACGCAAGACAGGGAAGGGTAAAACTTGAACTTCAATTCCTAATTTCTCAAACTCAGCTACAAGCGGTCCTTCGTTAGGAAGGATGACTAGCGGTTTCCAATTATGTTCATTCATACCATTTACCAGTTCTAAAAGAATCCTATCGGCACCATATAATTCTGCGCCAGCATGAATGTATAAAAGATTGTTGTTATTACTATTTAAATTATGTTGCATGATATTATCCTTTCTAAGAAAGGGACAGCTTTTAACTATCCATACGGTTTTTTATTATTCTTGCCGGTACTCCACCAACAATTGAGTATGCCGGGATATCCTTTGTAACAACGGCTCCTGCTGCTATAATACTGCCTTTTCCTATTGTTACTCCATCTAGTACCGTAGATTGAGTACCTATCCAGCAATCATCTTCAATCTTAATCCCTTTTCTATTTACACCCTGTTCCTTCATTGGAATATTTGGATCTGCAAAGTTATGGTTCTCTGCGATTAAATTTACAGAAGGTCCGATCATAACATTCTTTCCAATGTCAATAAAACCAGCACAGCCGATATAGTTCATTGCTCCAATACTTGAACCGTCACCTATTTTTAAACCTTCTCCGAATTCACCTAAGTAATAACCGGAGGGGCGGATCATAGCTCCCCTTCCTATTGTTACACTGTTTCCAATTTCAATTCCTTTTAAGGATTTCCCTTGTAATTCAGAGTTATCTTCTATTTTAAAATTTTTTCCAATTTTTATATAACGAGGATTTCTTATATCTACATTTTTCCCAATTAACATAATTCGTGTTGTTGAATGTACAAAAAAAGATAAAATAAAACCTCTAATTAGTTTCATAAAGGTGGTTAGTGTGTCCATTCTCTTAATAATTTGTATGATCTTTTTTATTTTCAATTTCGGTTTTACCCCTTTATAATTCCTGAATTACCTTTATTATTTTCTGACTCATTTTTTCCCACGTAAACAGTTTAGCCCTTTCTTTCCCTTTATCGACTAAACTTCTTCTTAGTTCAGGATCTTCTATTAGTTTTTGCATTTTTTCCGATATATCTCTTACATCATTCGGATTGCAAAGCAAACTACAACCACCAGCCACTTCTTCAGTTGCACCACCTTGTGAAGTTAAAACTGGGATTCCTGCAGAGTATCCTTCTATGATTGGTAGACCAAAGCCTTCATAAGTAGAGATAAATACTAATGCTAGAGCATTATGGTATAAAGCAGAGAGTTCTTCATCCGTTACATATCCTAAAAGAACTACAGAATCCTGCATATTTAAATCTTTAATTAAACTCTTTATCGTTGTTGTATCATCTAAATGTGGAAATGGCGCAGGTTGGCCCACAATAAAGAATTTAACATTGGGATTTTTTTTCTTAATTTCAGAAAATGCCTCGATTGATTTAGGTATATTCTTCCTCTTTTCTAAAACGCCAACATATAGGAAAAATTCCTCATTTTCAAATTTTTCTACCTTACTTACCTTTAACCCAAAAGGCTTAACACCTAAATATGTAACCTCAATTTTACCTTTTTCTATGTTTAATTTGTCTGAAATTTGTTCTTTTGCGTCCTCAGAAACAGTAAGAATTTTCGAAGCCCTTCTTGCGGAGGGCCAAGCTATTATTTTTAATGTCCATTTAAATAACGAACTGTAATCATCCTGCCTAGTAACAAAAACCGCATCATGTATTGTAAGTAAGTTTGGTACAGGACTGACATATGGCGTGAAATACTCAGGAGAAATAAGAAAATCTCCTTTTTTTCTTACATTAAAAAGTTTTAAAGGGATTATAAATTGTGTCCACAATATTCTGCCAATGTGGAGTAATAACTTATATTTCAACTGATTTTTCACAAAGAAAGAATTCGGATTCCTTCTTAGCTCAATAACCTCATGTCCACCATTCTTCAAAGCACGTACTAACTCGATTACATATGTCCTTACACCGGTTTTCGCTGTGTACAAACAGTCTGTGTCAACAAATATTCTCATTTTACAACCCCTAGAGACCTAAATTATATTTAGGGTTTAAATTATAAACTTTCCTGGTTTTTTCTTGAAACCATCTGAATATGCTTGAAGTAAATATTTTAACGAGTCCTTTCTTCCAAGCATAATATATCTTACAGACCTTAATAGTGTTTCTATAGTTGTAAATAATAGGAAAACGATAAATTGAAAATTATTTAACCATCGATAAGAAAATAAAAAACGATTTCTCAAATTATAATAAACGTAGTTTAAGGAAGGGCTTTTCTTTGAAGTACCTCCGAGCTCATGTTCGAGCAGAGACCCTGGAACTACAACACATTTATATCCTGCATCCTTAATCCTCTTACAATAATCTGCATCCTCGTAGTATAAAAAGTAATCTTCACTAATTAAACCGACTTTTTGCACAACATGTTTCGGTATAAGTAATGAGCACCCAGTGACATATTCTGTTTCAACTATTTCAGTTAGTTGTTCTTCAAAGTGAATACCTTTTACCAAAGGTAATTGAATTTTCCCTCCAGAGAACTGTATCTCTCCTGTAGGGTATTTAATTAAAGAACCTGCAGCACCGATAGTCTTATCTTTTTCACATGCTGTTACTAATGCTGATAAAGCTAATGGATTAAGAATTTTGGCATCATTATTTACCAGCCATATATATGAGCATTTATTCTCGAGTGCTTTTTTTATCCCAGCATTTACACCACCCGCATAACCTAGGTTAGAAGGGTTTAAAATCACTTCGCAATTCTTAAACTTTTCAGCTAACCTTTCATATGACCCATCTGTTGATGCATTGTCAACTAAATAAAATTCGTATGAAGGGTAATCAAGATTATATAAAGATTCCAGACATTCCACGGTCAATTCATAAGCATTCCAATTTAATACGACTATTCCCACCTTAGGATGGCTAGTATTCATCACTTGTTCGCTCCCTTAGAATATATCCTATAGATAAGAAGGTAATACACGTTATGGTAATATTTAAAAAGGACTGCTGGGTTATTCCTGAAAGCATTAATAATAAAATCGTTGATATCAACCAAATATTAACTATCTTATTTTCTTTATAATGCTTGACCAAATAAAAAAGAATGGAAATAAGCATACCAATAAAGATAACAATTCCTATCCATCCCATTTGGACACCAAGTATTAAATATTGGTTTTCTCCCCCGCCAAAAGTACCAAAACGTGCCCCAGCACTACCTGAAGTAGCTAACCCCATGCCTAAAGAATGTTTATTAAGATTCTCTAGAGCAAGAAGCCAGTCATGTAAATGTCCTTGAGCAGATGGTTCTTTAAATGTAATCGTGTCTATTATATAGTTCCTCAAATTCTCCATAGTAGTGAATATAAGAATAAATAAAAAGAAGGCAACCCCAGTTCCCCAAATTAATACTTTTTTTATGTGTTTAATATTATAAATAATAATAAAACCAAGAACTTGTAAAAAAAGAATTAATATTGGCATCCTGCTTAATGTGAATATTACTCCAAGACCCAATATTATTGAAGCCGCTATTCTTTTTTTATTACTCTTTATTATAAAAATGGTTGGGAGAGCAAATAAACTATAAGCAGCAAAATCAAGCGGATTTAATAAAAGTGATCCCACTCTTCTAATTCCTCCAGCTGCCCAATAGGTATATGGCATCCCCCCTTGAGTATATGGTAAACTGCCAGTCATATAAAGGGTATAGTCTGGCATTCCTAGCCAAATCAGTAAAGGTACTGGATTAATGAAACGTTCAAAAATACCAATTACAGAAAAAACAAGTCCAGTATATAGAATCACCTTTAGTATCTTATTGAAATCTAATTTTGGAATCAACATTCCAAGAAAGAAGAAGAAAAGGTAAAATGTGTCAGTCCTAAAAGAGTAAACTTTTTGAAGAAAATTAGCTGGTCCGATAGGTAGAAGAATATATATTAATTCGAGTAATGCAAACATTGAAACAAAGAATAAAACCTTTTTATCTTTAATTTTAAACACTGAGGGGTTTTTAATTTGATAAATCCCCCAGTAAAGAAGTGCAATAAGTAATAGCATGTCTTTCCATGCTTTAAAAATATTTAAACTAACCCCGCGGATATCAAAAAAGTGAAATAAAACAATATTTAAAAAAGAATTAAGTGGTAGTAGGATAATTAAAAAAATTGTTAAAGAATTAGGAACTTTAGAAATTTTAATTAATAAGTAAATTCCAACAAAAAGAAGGTTCACTAAAATGAGATTTCTAATATTAAAAATCTCATTTTCAGGAACCACGATTAATATAAAAAGCAATATTAAATTTATAATTATTCCCATAAACCATTTATTCTTGAGATGCATCTAAAAAACCCCTTGCTGTAATAAGCTTAATAAGCTCCTTTATCCCAAAAGAGCACTTTAACTGTTCTAAATAAAACAAATAAATCAAATAGGAAAGATCGTTTGTTGATATAAATTAAGTCTAATTCAACCATTTCTTCAAATCCTAAATTACTTCTACCACTTACTTGCCATAGTCCCGTACAGCCTGGCACTACAAGAAGGCGTTGATACTCGTAAGCGCTATATTCCTTAACTTCTCTTGGTAGAGGCGGACGAGGACCAACCAAGCTCATATCTCCTTTTAATACATTCCAAAGCTGCGGTAATTCATCAATGCTAGTTTTTCTAATAAATTTCCCTAACTTTGTAATACGTGGGTCATTTTTCATTTTAAACATAGCACCGGTTGTCTCATTTAATTTAATAAGTGAATCAAGCAACTCTTCAGCATTAGATACCATAGATCTAAATTTATACATATAAAATTGCTTTCCGTCTTTCCCGACTCTAATTTGTTTAAAAAATACGCTCCCTTGTTTATCTTCTAATTTAATTAAAACTGCAATTAATAAAAATAATGGTGATAAAAGTATTAGGCCACAGCTTGCACCAATAATATCAAATAATCTTTTGCAGACTAAGTATCCCCTTGCTTCTCGAACATATGCAGTTTTTACATCATTTCTTATTTGTTGTTGTTCCATTACAATGGTAGATTTCAAAGATCCTGCACCCTTCTTTACAATAAATTTTGTTTTTTCTATTTATATTTTTTACTAGTACATTTAGTTTCACATTATCTATTAAATATTAAATTTATTACACTATCAAAATGGTTTTCTATTGATAGTCGCTTTTCAAGTTACTATTATAATATTTTAAATTCAAAACGCAATAGCAACAAGACCAATAGTGAGTGGTAGGATTATCAATTATCGGCAACACTTCTTAGGGCAATATTTCATTGCCTAAAACTCACATTCTGTCGATATATATCGAATTTTAGTAGTTTTTAACAGTAAATATTACAAACCCATCTGTTATTGTAACATACTTTGCAATAAATTTAACAAATATATTTGTAAAATATCTGTCAGAACTGGAATAATTATATATCGTCATAAAAATCCTTTTCTAAAGATGATTGAACAATTAATTATACAATATAATAATACTTTATTCCTAAAAAGAAAGCCTTCCTAAATCAGGAAGGCTTTCTAGAAATATTTAATTAAATTTCCATATCCATTCGGCAAATAATCTTCTGTCTACTATTCAAAATGATAATTCCTTATGTTTTAAAATAATTAATTTTCTAGCTTCTGTGCCATAAATTTTAGTAAATCATCCCGTAACTCTTCCTTTTGAAGAGCAAATTCAATGGTTGTTTCAATAAATCCTAGCTTTTCCCCTACGTCGTATCTCTTCCCTTCAAATTCATAGGCAAAGACGCGCTGGATTTCGTTTAATTTTTGAATGGAGTCTGTTAGCTGAACCTCGCCACCAGCCCCAATTTCTTGTTTATCTAGAAACAAGAAAATTTCTGGTGTGAAAATATACCTTCCAATAATCGCAAGTTCAGATGGTGCTGTGCCTTTTTCCGGTTTCTCAATAAAATTCCGCACTTGAAATGAGCGACCAAACTGCTCATAAGGTTCTATAATTCCATACCTATGTGTTTCATCTTCAGGAACCCGTTTTACCCCAATTACCGAAGAATGGGTTCTGTCAAACTCATTTATTAGTTGTTTCAAACAAGGGGTTTCTGCTTGTACGATATCGTCACCTAATAAAACCGCAAACGGTTCATTTCCGATAAAATTACGTGCACACCAGACAGCATGTCCAAGTCCTTTTGGTTCTTTTTGTCTAATATAGTGTATATCAACCATCTTTGATGCTTCTTGAACCTTTTCTAATAACTCAAATTTTTCTTTGTTCAATAACGTTTGTTCAAGTTCATATGCATTATCAAAATGATCCTCAATCGCCCGTTTACCTTTTCCTGTAACAATAATAATGTCTTCAATTCCTGATTCAATTGCCTCTTCAACAATATATTGAATGGTTGGTTTATCAACTATGGGTAACATTTCTTTCGGCATTGCTTTTGTAGCTGGTAGGAACCTTGTTCCAAGTCCTGCTGCTGGTATAATGGCCTTTTTTACATTCTTCAATTTCATTTCAAACCTTTCCTCCTTTTGAAACAATACAAAAGGTTGTTAATTAATTATTTTTTAAGGATATCTTTAAATTAACATACCAATAATAAAGCTCATAATAATTAATCTAAGAAAAATAATAAGAAAGCTAGGGTTTGATAACCACAAAAAGCTTCTTTTTACATATGGTATATTATTTATTGTTTCCATAGAAGGGTATTATAAGTATATAATTTCTTTACTGATATATAAATTATGTAATCGGTCTTTTTGACGTTTTAAACTCAACAATTTAATACCAAGTCATTCATAATCGCCAAGAAGATTACCATAAATAAAGAAAATAGACACAAAAAATAGACGTATTCCATTAGATGCGCCTATTAACGGTATTACCGATAATAATTGGATTTCTGCTTTTTTAACCCAGGGAAGTACCGCATAAGTTATTGATATGATCTGTTTCCTCGTCATAATATTAGTGAAAATAGAAGTTGCAATTATTCTGCAAGAAAGATCAAATTAAAAGGGTGATAAGATTTTTGACTTCTAAGCAGATTACCTTTATTTAGAACGAGTATTCCTACTCCTGTTGTTATCTTTTCGTTTATTAATTTTTTCACTAATAAAATTAATGAATAACTTTAATACTAAAAATGCAAGAAAAAAGATAATAAATCCATATAATCCAACTATGGCATCTGCAAACTCCATATTACCTCTTCCAGTTATCTTTTGCTGAATTTCAATCGCAAAAACAAAGACAATTAGAACTGTGAAGGTGTATAGAAAAGAAATAGCTGTTAGACTCCATTTTGAAATTGCTTTAAATATTATATGAGTTATCCCAAATGTAAAGATTCCAATTATACCTATTACCCAAAAATGTAAATCTTTATCTGACATTTCTAGACCAAATGCTTCGGTCAGTTCCATAATAATATCATGAAAAATATTAACTATTTCAGTGATTAATTCTATTGCATCCTTCATTATAAAACTCCTTCTAAAATTATTAATAATTCTAGTCTCTAAACAAGTTTTTATTATACCAACTTCTGTCCGATTTGACTATTTATTTCCAAATAGAGTTCAATTATTGAATAGATAATGAAATAGAAATTACGTATGTACAATAAAAGCTGACTGCTTTCCTAGTCAGCCTTCTCCATAAAAAGACATTTAAGAGTCTCCAAAGTCAATTGGTTTTTCATTTGTTAAGTTAAAGTGATAAAGTATCGCTTTCACAATTCTTTCAGAAGACAGTCCATCACCATAAGGGTTCGAAGCTGTCGCCATCAGATTATGTGCCTTTACATTCGACAGCAGTTCATTTGCAAGCTGGTAGATTGTTTCTTCATCTGTTCCAGCAAGCTTTAATGTACCAGTCTTAACACCTTCAGGACGCTCGGTCGTATCCCTTAAAACGAGTACCGGTACTCCTAATGACGGTGCTTCCTCTTGAACACCACCAGAATCAGTTAGAATCAAATACGCCCTTGAGGCAAAATTATGAAAATCGATGACATCTAAAGGTTCAATCAAATGAATACGATTATTTTCTCCTAGTACTCTATTCGCAATTTCTCGAACAACAGGATTCATATGTACTGGATAAACGACCTGTATGTCTTCGTGCTTTTCTACTAATCTTCTAATTGCATTAAACATATTTTCCATTGGCTTTCCGGTATTTTCCCTGCGGTGTGCAGTCATTAAAACTAGTCGGTCATCACCAAGTTTATCCAATATAGGATGGGAATAATGCGTTTTTACGGTTGTTTTTAAGGCATCAATGGCAGTGTTTCCAGTAACAAAAATGGAATCTGCCTGTTTATTTTCAACTAATAGATTTTCTTTCGATTGGGTTGTTGGAGAAAAATGCAAATCTGCTAATACTCCTGTAAGCTGCCTGTTCATCTCCTCAGGATAAGGAGAATATTTATTCCTAGTCCTGAGTCCCGCCTCGACATGCCCAATTGGAATCGAGTTATAAAATGCAGCCAAACTTGCTACGAATGTAGTAGTGGTATCACCATGAACTAAAACAATATCTGGCTTTACCTCCTGAAATACTTTATTTAATCCTTCTAAGCTTCGTGTAGTTACATCAATTAATGATTGACGATCTTTCATGATATTTAAGTCGTAATCAGGTTGGATTTCAAATATTTTCAACACCTGATCAAGCATTTCTCTATGTTGTGCTGTAACGGTCACAATGGATTCAATTTTATCATTATGTTTCGCTAATTCTTTTACAAGAGGAGCCATTTTGATCGCTTCAGGTCTAGTCCCAAATACAGTCATTACTTTTAACTGGTTCTCCATAAAAACCTCCAAATCATTGCCTTGGGTAAAACTACGATATGTTACAGTTATCAAAATAATAACAAAATATAGGACTAAAAGCACTGATAGTATATTTTTTCCATAATAAAGATTACCAAAATTATGTTCATATATATATTAATAAAACAACCTTACCCCATATGGAGTAAGGTTGCATATAAATTAATTCTGTACATTTCTTCTTCTAATGAATAGTGTTATTCGAAGTCCAACAAAAGTATACCAAATAATAAATAGGTTGGATAATAAATGGTTTTTTTACAGTTATTTATAGTACTATTGTAATAGCTTCTCATTTTACTATCATTGGAGGTCTGTTAATGCTCACTCCTGCCCAGAAAAAAATTCGTCAAAATTTAGAAGAGCTGCGGGTGAACGGATTACTCCTTCATGATAAAAAAAAGGCTGAGCTCCCTATAAAAAACAATAAGCGGAATTATCCTTTGTTCAGCATTTTTCTCCTTGTGACCATTTGTTCATTATTGGCAATCGCAGTATATTGCAAGCAATTTGACCAAAGCCAGGAAAGTATAATAAATTATTTAACCCATACACAGGCATTAAGTACCGAGAGTGAAAAACTACTTAATGATTGTCTTGAACAACAAGCTCGGCTAAAGATAACAGAGATTGAGGAATTGAGCTTGAAACAGGAAGAATTGATGAGGAAGGCACTAGACTATGCTGTTCCAGCAGGTTTTAGTGAACACAATCATGATTTCATTAACCTAATGGAACAACGGTCGAGTATGATCAACACTTTCACGGCAGAACTAAAACCATTCAATTAAACGAAGCTATGATTGAACTGAAAGTGAAACAGGCATTGCAGCGCGATAGTTTAATAAGGGGTTAGAACGCGCAAAAATTGAATTTGTACAAACCGAGGATGGAACAGTGGAATATTGGTTTAAGGACAAGACGTATCTACATTAAAAGAGGTTACCACATTAGGTAACCTCCTCAATTTAATTGGCTATTTCTTCTGAAGCCACAATTTCAATTGACTTTTTCATCTGTTGTTTCTTTTCGATTGCCATTAAGACAAGGTAGATAGGAATAAGAATCAAGGCAGCCATTTCAACGATAAACTCAAAGTAATACCAAGAAAGCGTAGCCAGGATATCATATACCGAATGCACCAGAACCGTGACCCAGAGATTTCTCGTCCATAATAGGATTAATCCAAATAATAAACCCATATTGGCAAAGGTTACAATCGCTCCAATTTCATATTGCCATGATTGAACCGAGTTTAATGTATGATCAATACCGAATAGCACGGAGGTGACAAAGAGCGCAATCAAGACGAAAATATCACGTTGCCCTTTTTCCCAGCGCCTTGGAAAGGCTTTTTTAAAAACAAAGAGAATTAGAATGATATAAGCCAATCGCCAAACTTCTTCGAGACCGGCAAGGATATCCGTAAAAATATCGTATCCCACACTATCAATTTCATCTATTACTTCCCACATCTTTTCAACAGGTTCAATAGGTTCGCTTGGTTCCACTAGCTCCTTATCATCCGATACCACTTCTGTATACGCCTCAACATATTGCTCATAATCATCGCTAAAGTTCTGGAATGCGTTGGACGAATAGATATTAATAATGGTACTGCCGAGAATAAAGACCAAAAACGCGCCTATAAATTGGCGGATAAGCTGTACCTTTGTTTTTTGAATTCCATTACTTAATCTTTGGTGAAGCTTCAATCCGATAAAAAAGGAAGACACCATAATCGCATCATATATAGTACCAGCTAATTGGCTGAATCCACTTAAATAGAGGATCAGTTCAACCCCTATCGTAATTGTGAGAAGTCCAAACAAAAGCTGCTTCGAAATTGGCGCAGTTAAGTTAGTTGTCATCTTTATCATTCCCTGCCCTTTAAAATTGCTGCACTCTCTTACCTTCCAAAAAGCTGTACAGCCAAAATTCCAAATCCATTTAATAACAGCAGGAAAAGTAAGCACGCAATGATCCATTTCCATTCTCTAGACAAGGTCTTATCTCCTTTAAGTTAATTAGTACTAATTTATCATATTACTAGAGAATAAGCATCAAGGATAATCTCTCCAATTGTATTTACAATAATATCCTCTCCGCTTTATACTTAATTTAGATGAAAATTAACAATTATTAGAAAAGGGGCTGAAAAGTGAAAAAGATCATTTCTATTATCCTATTGATAGCCATTGTATTTGTATTATCCGAAACAAACCCTGGACGTTCTGAATACATAGAATGGATTACACATGAAGCGATGGATCAATCTTCGAATATACTTGAAAAAGGGATTCTATCATTAGCAGGGGAAAAGGTTTTCGATATGGGAACAACGGAATCAGATTACTTCATACTTTCAGTCTATAAAACCGATTTTTCTGAGATAGGCTTGGGTCAGGTCACCTGCATCGGGGTCTTCAATAAATTTATTCCAATTTCTAAAAATGAAAAATAATAAGACCAGATGGGGTCTTTTTAATTTCACTTTTTCTATAAACCAGTATTTAATAGTAGAACCTGATAAGGGAGACATAAGCATTGAGTGGAAATATTGAATTTTTTAAAGCTGTACTGGAATCTAACCAGAATCAACTTAAGGATGAGGAACTTGCCTTAATTCTGAACACACTCGAACATTATCAGAATCAATCAGTCTATCATGAATTATGGAATATGATGGAGGACCACGATATTACCTATAACCATGTAATAGAGTTTATTATTCAGAATCAAGACTACACAAATCTTTTAAAGTTATATCTTGATAAAAAATTCAACCTCACTCATGTCGAAGACATTTTAGCCGAAATTAATAAACTACTTGAAACTTCACCTTCTTTACATAAGAATCGTTGTTTTCAGATACTTGCAATCCATAAGACTGCATCTGCTGTTGGCGATTCCTCTGATTTATTTAAAGCAGTAAGTGCGGTAAAAGCATTTAAGCTGACAAACCCTGATGTTGATTTTTCAAAATTAAAAGACATGATGATGGTCTACACGGAAATTGCATTATTAGATGAGATTGAATTACAGAATGTTACCCTTAAGGATATAGATACATTCGCGCTCCTTTCAACTGAAAAACTTAACGAAAAAGAACTAAAGGATAAACGAATCATCAGCAAGTACAAGATTCTGAAGGTTCTTCATGAACTATTTAATAAACCTGCCGTTTCTGTGGGGTTGGTCCTTCAGCAGTTATCACCCGCTAGCCGAGAAGAGCTTCGAGGGGTATTAAAAAATGTATTAAGGAGCAATATTTCTGAAAACTATTTTCAGCATATACTAGCAGCATTTGATGATGAGGAAGGCAGTTATCATTATCCACAACTATTTGCTTATTTGGGTAAAAATGCGGATGAGAAGCTAATGGTATCATTTATTAAGTGGACAGCGAAAAACCTTCAGCTGGATCATCACTACCATCGAGCACTGAAGGCTTATTTGAAATCCCATCCAAGATCGATTTGGAAGAATAAAACCGCTAGAGAAGAACTACAAATGATTTCAACGATTAGCTTTAGAAAATTGCTAAAAGAAGTCCAAAATGAAACAGCAAGTCCAGTACTTAAGTTTTTTAAAAAGAAGGGTTTTCATTTAAGCATTGTGCTGCTCACCACCATTGCCGTTGGAAGTGGGCTTTATTTTGGTTATGATCTGCTAGCAGACAAAAAGGAGAATACCGCTGTTTCAAAAGCAAGTAAACCTCCTGCAACAGTGTCAGCTGAAACAAAAAAAGATGATACCACATTAGCTCCATTTAAAAAATGGGTTGGTGAAAATCCGTTTGTTTTCAATGTAAATGGTGAACAACAGAAAATGACCTTTGGGCAAGCAAATCCAACGGGAGGTAAAAGCCTCGTATTAACGGGTAGTCAAACTAATGAAACCCCCTTTGATTTAGTGATGGATTCAGAAGTTTCACCATTTGATGAAAAGGGTGTATTAAAAGAAGGGTTTTCCCTCTATCACACAGAATATGATTTCGATGATAATGGGAATCCGGAAGTTGTGATTATGGCACTTAGTCAAACATATGAATCGTTTGTGTGGGTATACAGAACGATTTCCGAAAATGGCAGTGTGGCTCTGCGTGCAGACTTAGCCATAAAAGGGATGTCTGATGCGAAATTAGTGGATAATACTCTGAAGCTGCTTGGGGACCAAGGTCAGTCAGAAACGTATGCTTACCTTAATCAGCAATTTGTAAAACAATGAAAAAAGGTTTCAAACGAAATATCGTTTGAAACCTTTTTTGAATATTAGTCTTCATCAACCTGTAGGTTTTTTCTTCTTTTCACCATCACTGTACCTCCTGCAATAACTAGTAATAGGAGTCCCGCAATAGAACTAGCAAACAGAGGTTGATTTTCATAAAATTTTACAAGTGCTCCCTTTTCCGCAATCTCAAAAGGAAACTCCGAGCTTATTTCATTTCCGGCTTCATCATAAGCTGTCACCTTAACCTCATACTTCTTCTTTTCGGCTAGAGTGGCTTTAATGACTTCAACCCCATTCTGTGTAACAGGTTCACCATTTAGAAGCTCACCATTGATCGTTATCGATTTAATGCGATCCTTTGGATTTTCAAGATGAATTCCTAGTGATACTGTTTCATAATGGATTTCGTTTTTCTTTACTCCGTTATAAATAACCTTCGGAGCTGTTTTATCAATAATGAACTCAACACTTAGCTGTTGAATGTTTCCTGCTTGGTCTTTTACTTCAAAATAAAGGACATGTTTTCCCTCTTCCTTGATGGGTGCACCCATTGTATACTGATTTCCATCCAAGGTAAGCGAGATGATGTCATAATCACTCATATCATTAATAAGTAAGTCAGGGATGATATTCTCATTAAAATACTTACCGGTTATGGCTTCTTTAAATTTGATCACTGGTGCTGTTTTATCAATCGAAAACACGATGGTTCTCGTACTGATATTTTTCGCCAAATCCGTTATCGTGGCTTTTAGAACATAATCCGTTTCCTTCTCGAGCTTTTGTCCATTTGTAAATGGCTTACCGTTTAGAGTTACGCTCGATTTACTAGGATCTAAATGGATATCTGAATATGTAACAGTTGGCTCAATATCCTTATTAAAGAAACCATCTACCACACCGGAAATCGTTAGTTTTGGTTTGGTTGTATCCACCGTATAACTAATTTCAAGAGTTGTTTCATTCCCTGCTTTATCTTTGGCATAAACATTATAATGATACAACATTTCCTTCGAAGATAACGGGATATTTCCTTTTAGATTTTCTCCGCCATTTAAAGTAATGGAGACAAATTCATCTTCTCCTTGATCTAGAACGAATTGTGGAGTAAATACTTGATTAATATATTCACCATTTTGGATTACACGGTTTTCTCCTTTAAATTTCGGGGTAATCACTGGTTTCGTTTTATCAATCGTAAAGCTTTTTCTAATAGAGTACGAGTTGCCAGCTTTATCGGTCGCTTCTACTAAAATGTCATACTTTCCTTCCTTGCTAAAATGATGAGAAAGCGAAGCATTTTCACCTTTCACACTAAATTCACCTGGATAATAGCTGCTTCCGTCTTTGGTCACGCTAATTTTATTTATATTCAGGTTCTTATCATTAATCGCAACACTAACTGGTTTATCTGTATTGTAGTATGCATTTTGGTCGACACCGTTAATCTCGATAGACGGCTTCGTCTGGTCAATCGTAAAAGTTTTAGCCTGAGTAATCGGACCATTACCTGCTTTATCTTTCGCAGCAATCTGAACGTTGTATTGTCCATCTTTACTGAAACGGTAGCTTAAGCTTGATAGCTTTGCTGCATTCACCCAAGTTCCCATATCAAAGGCGCCATTATTGACTGAGAGGGTAACGTCATTGGTGGAATAGTTTTGTTCATCAACCGTGACCATTACATCCTTTGCATTTGGGTAAAATTGCTGATGATCTACCCCAGAAATATTTACCACAGGGTCAGTATTATCGAGGATAAACTGGACGGGTTCCTGATAAACGAAATTATTTTTCGCTAAATCGGTAGTCTGAAACCAGATTGTATATTCTCCATCTTTTTCAAACACAATTGAAGCTTTAGCATTATTTGAAGCATCCTTAGTCCACTCCACCGCATAAGGAATGGAATTAACAAGAATTTCAGTTTGTTCCAAATCTAAATTATTGTCTGATGCAGTGAAAGTAATCATTTTCGTATTTTGATAGAAGCCCGTACTATTCTTCTCGTAATCTACATGTAAAAATGGCTTCGTATGGTCAATAGTAAAGCTAATTGTCTTTTGCTCAGCCGTATTATTTGCTTTATCTTTCGCATTGACGGTAATCTCATAATTTCCTTCGTTCTCAACATCATTTTTGTCAAAATTGATCTCATAGGTAGAACTCTCTTCATCCTGCTTCCAGATTCCATTCACTTCATAATCTGAACCGGATTTTTTAACCTCAATTTTTACATCATCCGTATGGAAGTTCTTCTTAATCTCATCGATAGTAATGATGAGTTTTCCATCCTGTGAATATTGATGATCTTTGTCGTCAAATCCACCAAATGTAATCTTTGGAAGGGTGCGGTCAATTGTAAAAGTCCTTGTTTCCGTTACCTTATTACCTGCTAAGTCGGTAACTTGAGCCGTTAAAACATACTCTTTTTCCGCTTTCAGCACTGTTCCATTTTCAAAAGGTTTGCCGTCTAGTGTGACGAAGGATTTCATTGCATCAGAATCAATATTCAAATCGGCGTATTCCACGGTAGGGGTTACACTTTGACTATTGTAGAATGCTCCGTCTTCTACCCCTTTAAGCCCTAATGTTGGATAGGTGGTATCAATCGTGAAGGTAAAAGTTTTCTCTGTGACATGTCCTGCTTTATCGGTAATGACCGCGCGAAGGATATGCTCTTTCCCTTCTTCAGCAATGGGTGTTCCACTATTATATGGCTGTCCATTTAGGGTGACAGACGTTTTATTACTATCTACGTTTTGATCATTATAGGTAATTTCCGGGGCGAGGACCGTGTTACTAAAACCATTGGTAACTCCCGATATTTCTAGTTCTGGTGCTGTCTTATCAATTGTAAATCTAACTGTTTTTACCTTAACATGCCCAGCTTTATCGGTCACTTTTGCAAATAAGATATAGTCCATTTCTTCTTCTAAAATGGTACCATTTTCAAACGGCACTCCATTAAGAGTGACCCAGGTGCTAGAAGGATCTAGGTTCGCATCTGATATCTTTACCGTTGGCTTAATCGCATTAGTGAAGTACCCATCTTGAACGCCGCTAATTTCTAGCACTGGATCGGTGTTGTCGATGGTGAACGTAAAGGGCTCAAGTTCGTGAACTTGTTTGTTTCCATAAAGCTCTGTAACCGTTACGTATACCGTGTAAGTACCTTCTTCTAAAAATTCATGGGTTAACGCAGCACTTCGTTTGGAAAGAGTAAATTCTCCAACAGGATACTCTGTACTCTCACCACCATTACTCCCTGCTTTCATCACTTTAATTTTGGCATCACTAATTTTTGTACGGCTTAGTGCTTTTATCTCAATATCTCCGCTGTGATAGTAACCATTGTTTTGTAAGGTTGTATTTCCTTTATGGATTTTTAATTCAGGTGCACCTGTTACAATCGTAAAGTTTGCTTTCTTTTCCTTGCTTACATTTCCTGCAACATCTTCAGCGGTATAGCTAATCTCATAATCTCCATCATATTTGAACTCGATTTCTGTGGTGTAAGTATTACCCACTTTCGTCCAAATAGGAGCAGATGGCAGTTGGTATGGCTCTTCGTTTCTTTTAACAGAGATGGTCATCCCTTCAGGAACAAGGTTTTCATCTGTTGTCGATAAATGAGCCGTTACCCCTTCCCGAAAGTATTCATACCAAAAGAACTCTCTCCCATCTCCTTTTGTTAAGCTTACTTCAGGTAATGTAGAGTCCTTTTTAATTTGAAAAGTATTGGAATGTTCAGGCTCAATCCATGAACCTTCCTTAAACTTCACCTTAATTTCCACATCTCCATCCTTATTGGCTGGCAATGGAAGAACGACTTGATATTGACCATCGAAATTTGCGTCTATATCCTTTATTTCAGAAATGCTTGGCGCAGCAAGAACCTCATCACCGATGGCTGCCTCAATCACAAATGGTCTTTCAATAGGTGGTGCTTCCTCATTTTCTGCTGGTTCAGCTTGTTCAAGATACTTTTGGTAATCTTCGCTTAGATCAACCGTAAAGGAAATGGACTCTTTATTGTTCGTTATCCATCCTGGTTTATTTGCGTAGTCATCCATATTCCAAGTTTGGCCGTTAAAGGTAATATACCGGTCAACATCACTGGTAAACGCTTTACTGCTAAAAACAATCACAAAGGAAAACAGCAAAACCATAACTGGAATCCAAACAAAGAATTTCTTACTTTTGTTGCTTTGATTCATGATCCTAACTCCTTAGATTATTCTAGTGGAATGAACAATGACAATATCCACTTCTTTTTTAAAACCGTTATTTTGAATCTCTGATAATACGGTGGTTTCTTCTAGGTCTTCTGTGAGTAGGACCGTTTCGTCTGCCGCTGGTGCTAAGAGCATTGTTTCTTCGGCTTCAGCTACGAGCAGCTCCGTGTCACCTGCATCCGCTTTTAATAGTTCAGTAGGAGCAACTGAGCTGGTTACTGCTACTTCTAAGCCTACATCGCGCCGAAGCTTAATTTCGTTCGTTATTGGCTTTTCAGTTTGCATTTTTTTTGACCTGGTGTTCAATAGCCTCTTGATAAATCTACTAAATCGGAAACCAGTTAAATCTTCAATCGCCTCGGAGATATTGAGTTTGATATAGACAATGACGGTAATAATAAAAGAGACAATGGCACCAGCCAGACCTCCATAAAGCATCACCTGATAATCCACCTTATCCCCCCTGTTGTAAAAGGCTTAAATTAATGAACCTTCTTGTTAATTTTGTAAAAGATTCATCATTAGCTGCCTTATTTATTTGCGCTGCCTGTTCATACACTTCTGTGGCATTCTCGTAATTCCTGCTTGCCTCTTCTTTTCCTTGCTCCATATCAAGTAATAAATTCGCTAATTTTGTATAAGCATTCAAACTCTGCGGGTATTGTTTTACCACTAGCTGAAACTGTTCAACCGCCTTGGAATACTCACCCATTTCTTGATAAATGGTTCCGATTTTCACCATGTACTCTTCATGATGGACTTCCTCACCAAAGTCTACGAGATTCGTATAATGGTCTATAGCTTTTTCATAATCCTTTTTGGCATTTTCTTGATCTTTTGAATTAATACCTTTACTGTAATAGGCCTGTCCTAATTTCAATTCAAAATCATTCAAATATTTTTCATCTAAGTAATCGTCATCCAATTGACTTAAGACATCACTTGCCTTTTGGATTAATTGAATGGATTTACTATTTGCCTCAGGGATTTGCGCTTTATACGAAAGGTAGATATTCGCTAATGAATGATAGTTGTCGATTTTTTTACTGTCATTACGGGTTTTATCGTTATAAAGTTCAAACTGGTTCAAATCCTTTAAGAACTGATCAAGATCAATATTTAAATTCCCCATGGTCGCTGCAAGGGAAATATAGTATTTAACCTCCGGCTTTACTTCTGGGTCTACCTTTTTAAAATAAGCTTGTGCTTGGAAATAGTCCTTTTGAACATCAAAATAGGTGATCCCCATCTTAAATAGGATCTCATTGTTTTTGTGAATATTCCCATACTCATCCGTGATATATCGTTCAATATTCGACAGACCTTTTTCTGTTTTACCGATTCGAATATATAAATCTAGCAAATCCATATAGGCCTTTGGGCGTTTTTTATCAACCAAAATCGCTTTTTCAAGTATGTTGATGGCCTCTGCTTCATCCTCTAGCGAGGTGCTGTAAGCCTCATTTAGGTAACTCATATAATCCTGAAGTTTATCCGTCTTCATCCCTTGATAACCAATAACAGATGTGGTAGAAAAAGCAATGAACAACGTTGTGGGGATCATGAATAGACCCAGCTTTTTATATACTTTATTCTTATACCCTTGTGTCAATTTGTTGATATTCAGCAAATCATGAGCTAACTCTTCACAACTTTGATAGCGGTCATCGGGCACTGATTGAGTACATTTAGTAATAATATGTTCAAGTCCTTCAGGCAAAGATGAATTCCACTGACGTATGGGTTTGATTTCAAATGGAGGCTCACTTAAGCTTTTCCCTGTCACAAGGTGATAGAGGGTCACACCTAAACTATAAATATCGGTTCGTGCGTCCGTTTGCTTTCCAGACATCTGCTCGGGGGCTGCATATCCTTTCGTTCCTAAGTTGGTCGTATCGGTGGTATTTTCTGTCTTAAACTCCCTGGCAATCCCGAAGTCAATCAGCTTAATTTTCCCCTCTGGTGTAAGCATAATATTATCTGGCTTCATATCTCGATAGATAATCGGGTTCGGTTTCCTGCTATGTAAATATCCCAATACATTGCTTAATTGCTTGGCCCAATCAATCACCGCATCGACTGAGATGACTTTCTCACGTTTTATTTTTTCCTTCAAGGACTCTCCTTCGATATAATCCATCACCACATAGATATCGCCTTGTCGGTCAATAACATCATAGATCCGTGGAAGGGCTCCATGATCGAGCTTCTTGAGCATGTTGGCTTCCACCACTAAGCTGTTTACCAAGAGTTCATTATTACTATTACTTCTTTTCCGGATATCTTTTACGACTAGAGATTTATTAAGCCTGTTATCCATCGCCAGATAGACGATACTCATGCCGCCTCGGCCGATTTCCTTTAGAATTTCATATCTTTCATCAATGATCGTTCCAATTTTAATCAAGAGGATTCACCCGCTGCCTTATGTAACTTTTGTAACTAATAACGAAATATTATCGACTTCTTTTCGTTCCTTCACTAACTCAACAAGTTGAACCACTGTTTTCTTCATCTCATTTTCATTGGTAAAGGTGTCTGGCCTAAGCTTCTCGAAAATTTCATCTTCCGTGATTTCATGGTAAAAACCATCCGTACAGAGCAAGTAAACTTCGCCATTTTTAACTTCCCCTTCAGAAATCACCACGCTCAACTCTGGTGTAGCACCAACACATTGAAGGAGGATATTTCTGCGCGGATCTTTGCGAGCTTGCTCCTCGGTAATATTCCCACGCGCAAGTTCGCGTGCCACTAAGGTTTGATCCTCGGTTAAAAGTGTTAGCTGTTCACCAATTCGATACGCTCTGCTGTCACCGACCTGTACTAAATAATACTTTGAATTTACTATTAATAGCGCTGTTATCGTTGTTCCCAATTTTAATTTTGAAGCTTCCCCATATTCAACAATTTTTTCGTTAAGCATTTTTACACAATCAGCCAAATTGGAGGAAAGCATTTCCTCGGAAAAATAGATCTCCGGAAGCACATTATCAAACCAATCAGACATTCCTTTGATCACCGTGGCACTGGCCATTTCCCCATAGGACAACCCGCCCATACCATCACAAACGATAAAAAGTCCAATCTTTCCCTTTGCCGTTTTGGCAGTTTTCATCAATAAGGCATCTTGATTTGTTTTCTTCTTGATTCCTGCGTCAGTATGGTATGCTATTTGAAATGTCATCGACTCACCACCCGGGTTAGAAAAGTTTAAATAAAAACTCTTCATTCGCTAGTTTTATTTGATCATCATGCTTAATTTTTACTCTTTCACCTTTACCCAGCTTGATATGATTCACATAACTGCCATTGGTTGAATGATTATCTTCTAAAAAATACTCTCCGCTTTCTGTGACCAACTGAGCATGAACTCGTCCGACTACTTTATTTTCTGTCGTATAATCTGTCTGTTTCGGATCACGGCCAATCTTAAAGACATCTTTTGTGATGATAATCTTCTCATGATTAACAAGAGCCAGAATAAATGGACGCGATTCATTTGCATTCGCTACACCTAAAGCGGTTGTTCCTTCATCTTCCTCATCTATAACTCCATAAGATCCCAGTACGGTTGTACCTTCGCTCTCATTGTTTTCCATTTCAATTGAAATCGTTGTTCTCTTGCTGGGTGTAATATTAATAACTATTTCTTCTATTTCTTCTATTTCTTCTATTTCTTCAGGTTCGCTAGCTCCTGGACGATAAAATTTTTCATATTGCTTTGTTCCATTTAAATCTGCTGATGGTTGGGTTGTTTCTTCTGCAATAATTTGTAATTTTTCGCTAAATCCTTGGAGGTCTAACTCCTTTAAACGAGCCAAGTAATTATGTGTCTTAATGAAAAAATGGATATCACCGGCTTCATCAAAGAGGGCAATACTCATTAGCTGTAAGAAAAACTCCTTAAAAGAAATTCTTTCAAATTGATAATCCTCGATAGGAAGGTAAATAAATAATGGTCTCCCTGAAAAATGATCAACGTAAATATGGTTTAAATCCAAAACAAAGTTTTCTACCTTCAAGCCTTGCTTCTGGGCATAGATAAACGTTTCTATACTATGCATAAGACACTTATATAATTTTTCCTTTGAAATGGGCTGTTCAAGCAACATGCTCAAATTCTTGCTAGAAACCAAATCATACCGTATATAAACCTCACCATCACGTTCAAGGGCGAGACAAGGCAATAAACCCGGAATATGACTATTTTTTAAAGTGTCTATTTGATCAATTGCAACTTCACGATCGTTTGTTACTTTATAAAATAAAAAATTTGAAATTCCATAGTTCTCTAAAAACAAGTTGATTTGTTTAATCATCATGTGCCACTCCATCTATTTTCCAATCTATATCCGAAGGGGAGGCAGCACCGACGCCAGCTGCTCCCCCTAGGCAAAGATTTTATTTAAACGCGCTAGCGTTTGAGTTAATTGCCGATTCTGCGGATTCATAGTTGGTAACCGTAACATCTAAGAACTTGGCATAGCTGTCTATAACTTGACGATATTCTTCAAATCTAGGAGCAAACGCATTAAAATTAGCGCGAATTGTATTTGAAGCGTCACTATTCCACGTTTGTGATAACGAGTTCATTTCTCGTTTAATATCTTCTAATTTTGTAGCTAACTGTTGGTTTAATGTGCGTACTTGGTTCGCAGTTTTACTAACCTCACCAAGCGAAATTTTAATTCCATCCACTGCCATGTCAAACACCTCCCTATATGCTTGTGTAATGTATTAATTTGTTAAACGTTTAGCTCCGCTGACAACCTCGTTCTGTGTTTCACGATAGGTTTTAGCAGATGTTTTTAAAAACTGTGATAATTCATCCATTTTTGCCTTCATTTTATTGAAGTCATCCATGAAGCCTTTTATTTGGTTCACATAAGCAAGGTTATCTGCTCCCTGCCATGCAGCACCCATTGCGTCGATTTCACTAAAAAGATTTTTATACACTCTCTCATAATCAGCAGATTGTGAATCAATCTTATTGGCTGCTGCCTCAAGCTTTGCAGGATCGACCTGGATTGATCTAGCCATTCTTTTTTCACCTCCTCAAAAGAATTTATATATGAACTCTTGATAGAGTCATATTTTTCTCAATTCATGTCCTACTGACCTGTACTTTTGGGCGGTAGATTGTAAGCTTTGAGCACATTTATCAGCGCCAATCCCCTTGAACTCCCGGGCAATCCCATTGGATAAATCATCGAGCTCTCTCACAATACTATTGAGTTCACCAATGATATGGTTAATTTTTTGCTTCACTTGCGGGTCCATGCTCTTCCCCCTAATCGTTAATAGAAAGAACGTGCCTTTCCAGCCAACGACCTTTCTGTTTGTTCCAGTAATTCACCTGTTTTGTTGAGATAGGCAATATTTTCATTGATTCGAGAATGAAAGGCCGTCAGGATATCCGCCTTAAAAACATTATCAAGACCTAAAAGTCCTGCTTCACCGTACAAACTATCAATCATGCTATTAAGATGCTGTGTTTTCCGTTTGATTGCTTGTAATCTCGAAGAATAGTAATCTAGTCTCGACAAATCTACCTTTAGGTATGGCTCTGGTGAAAAGCCGCTGGCGGAAACCCTGCCCCCGAAATGAGCTAAAAATTTCGTTGTTCTCTCAATAAGCTGATCAAAGTAGTTGGTTAGTGTTTGCTTTAATGCTTGAGATACCTTTTGAACCTTGAAAATATACTGAATCGCGGCAATCTTAAGCTGCAGCATTTTATTTTCTATCTCATGAATGGCACCCGCCACCTTGATACCGGAATAAATCAGAATATTATAGGTAGCAAACTTGATAGAGGCGATTGCTTTATCCGTAAGCGCCTCATACGATAAGGGCAGCATAATGCCTGAAACAATATAGTTTCCGATCCTTCGCCCAGTCGATGCTCCTTCTGAAGCCCCGTTAAAATCCCCATTTTTATTAAAAGCTACCGTGTTTAAGCCGTGGGACCAGGCTGGATTCAGCCATTCCCCTATTCCGTCTTTCTGCACAGTCTTGATGGTGCTGTCGACATAATCCACATAGCCAAGCTGTGAAACAAAATCACCTTCATGGACGATAAAGCGATTGCTGTCACTTCTTAACGCTTCCTGCTGTGCATTTGAAAGCACCCACCAGTTCAATGGCGCACCATTCACGGTGAATGCCTGTAATCTTTCCTCATTCAAGTTGTTTACAAATACATAGTCAGCTAGGTTTCCACCCTTTGAATGTCCTAGAACGAATTTTTCTCCAGATGAATCATTGATAAATTTCTCATAAAAGGAAGCTGCTTCCTGCTGCTGTACAATTTCCTGACCGACTCCCGCTTCAACATTAGACGTCCAGTCGGTTAAAATATGAAACGGATTCGCTAACGATTCACTTCCTCTATATAAGGCAGCTGCATTTCCTGATGTGTCTTGGATGGCATAGCCGACAAAGCCGGAATTGGACTGTTCAGTGAACAATGTATCAAAGGATGGATTGTTGTTTTGGTAACCGACTAATTGCAAATTCCCCAAATTTTCTCCATTCGACCCTGATACGTATTCGTGAATCGCTATTAATTCTGGGTTATCTTTATACTCCGGTAAGCTTATCATTCTATTTACTGCATCCTCAAAACCCAATGGATTATTCGGGTTTACTTTAACCTTCGGTGGTAAATCTATATAGGAAAATTTAAGCAGTAAATATCTCTCTTCATCCGTTAGATTAGATAGTGACATCACATTACTCCTTGAATGGCTCATAATGATTTATTAATTCTTCAGGTCCTTGAAGTTCCAAACGATCATCCACGAATAATTCGCCATAAACCTCACCTTTAAGATTCGACCAAGGCACATTATTGACATCAGCCGTTCGAATATAATCTGAAATATCCTCGTTCTTTCCAACAAACCCGGCAGAAAGTGAGTAATATTTTGTTTGTAAATTCCTCATTATCTCAAAAGCCTTGAACAAGCCTTCACTATACTCGCTTATATTCGGTTCGTTTTCAGATTTAACTCCAATCACAAGATGGACAATTACGTCTTTACTTACATTTTCGATGTAATCATATATAGATGTATTTCTCATACTTACATCATCCACTGGTGCAGTTACAAATATTTTAAACTCACTGTCTTCTGGGAGTACTCCCTTCAATTCATCATTTAAATTCTGGGTCAGCTCCGCACCCCATAAAGCATTGATGTAGCCGTCATAGAATTGAGCTTTCTTGGATTTCACTTCCCCTGCAGAGAAGATTAATTCCGGTTTTCCTTCTGGATACAGGAAGAATTTATCCTTCCCATAATCCGTAAACAAAAGGCTGCCTTCCTTTTTGCCTTCAACTTCAAATTTTTCACCATACTTTTCTTCAAGATGGTTTTTTATTTTATTTTCTGAACCCATACAACCAGTTCCTCCTATAACGACCATGATGGGAAGGAGCATTGTCACAATCCTTTTTCCGATATTCATAAATACCTTCCTTTTTAAATCAGCATCAATTTTGTACCATTTAACAGGCCAAGCTCTTCGGCTGAAGAATTAATATTTAAGATTGTTCCCGTATTTCGATCACAAAGAATGGTGTGATCACTTCCAGTAAAATAGCCCTGTGATAATTCAGTCATCGTATTTGCTAGTAAAAAGACGACTTCATGAACCTTTGTTTTAAGCGGTAAAAAGACATCATAGGTCTGATTTGCAGCAGGGATAAAAACTTCCACCAAAATCTTATCCATAGACGAATGCCTCCTCCTTGTTCACAGTCGATGTTAACAACTTCACTAATTTAGGTTTACCCTTCAATAATACATAGCCAAACTCATTTGGAATCTCTTGATACATGTCATTGCTAATCTTATTGATTTTCAATAAGTATTGTTCTGTAATCCCGCTGCCCACCCAATAACCATCCTGAAGCGATACTTGCTTTTTAAACCAGCCTTCATAGGCAAAGGTATTGATTCGATCTACCTGGTCGGCGATGAGTAAATGAACCTTTAAGGAATCTCCTTTGTCTAAAAACACTGCAAGCTTGTCCTTTCCATCGGAGGAAAGTGACAGATTTAATTCGGTAAAAGAATCGATGATACAAAAGAGTGGTGAAAAAACAGGAGGTTCTGTTCCTTCCGCGATCGCATCCTTTGTTGTGTTATTACGGTAAACAAGCGTATTAAATAAATAAACGATACTATCTTCCATTTGCTGTGCACCTGTAACATACTGATATGCACGGTTCGGGTCAGCAGCAAAGCTGTTATTCGGATCAATCGCAAGCACTTCACTGCCTGCAGCCATTGCGAGAGCCTCCGCAATCCCTTGCATGAAGCGTGTAAGTGCTTCGCCGCTATTGTTTGAGAGTGCTAGCTGGATGAAAGAATCTTTGAAATCAACATACGTATGGTTCAAGGAACTCTTCTCAATACCCACTGGAATCCTGCCATTCTGTCCATTTTTCAACTCATGGCTAAAATAATCGACATCCACTTTTTCCGGCAGAGTAGGAATTCTTTTTGCTAAGCTGCCATTCCAATTGTTGCGCTGCTCGGTACAATAATCTGTAATAAAGCGGTACCGGTCAGTTGCTTGATCCGTAATTAGGGCTATTTGGAATTCATAGACACTATCCTGTTTGAAAATACCTCTGCCTTTAAACTTAGAAGGGTAAACGCCGTCCACATTCCCTAATACACCTGAATAGTCCGAGTTGTCATTTAACTGCAGCACATACAGCTGCTTGAAATTCTGCAGGAGACGATAGCGAATCGCCCCTGTATTTACTGCGGTGACAATAAAGTAAATCCCATACTTGATCCCTTCTCTCGTTAAGAAAGAGATTGTTTCCTCTTGTTCCTCATACATCTCGGAAAAAGCAGCGTAGTTATGAATTACCACCACCAATGAAGCCAGTCCTTGCTCCATAGAGCGGTTGTACTTAATGAAATCACCGCCATAGTTTGCCAATAATTTCTTCCTTCGCTCAATTTCACTTGTCAGCATTTTAAATAAATTGATTAGCTTTTCACCTTCATGGGAAAGAACTACATCTCCCACATGAGGCGCCTCTTTAAACCAGCTCAAGGTCTCGGAACTAAAATCTAATAAGTAAAAATTCAACTCCGCTGGTGAATGCTCTTCCATTAAGGAATAGATCAGCGTCGAGATGAATGTCGTTTTGCCGCTTCCCGCCACACCATAAATCACCGTGTTCCCTTCCTGGGTCAACGGTAATCTTAGAACATTTTGTTGTTGATTGGCTGGATCGTCGTATTCACCAATAATAGGATTCAGCTCAAAACTGTCTTTTTTAAGTGTCGAGTATTTTTCTCTTAAACCATCTAGGTAAATGACTGCCGGAATAGGTTGCATCCACAGCTGCTTCACTTTAATCTTTTCTTGGGCAGCCAGATTAGCGAGATACCTTGTGATTTCATCTAATTGTTTTGCCGGTTTTTTCACCAAGCCTTTGTGCCGGTCAATCCTTGCATTTTTTATAACCCGGCCGACATGGTCAATGACAGCGATACTATCGTCGTACCGTTTTTCAAGCTTTTCAGTTGGATAATAAGGTGCCCCTGCCCAAGCAGATTGCCCGAGCTCAAACACTTCATTAAAGCCTACCTGTAAATAGAAGCGTCCGGTTGTCGATAATTCGGCTGCGTCTGGTCTTTTAATAACCTCCATACTGTCGGCTTTTTCCTGTACCTTCAAACTAATTCTAAATTTACTGTTACTCCAAATTTGATCATCGACAACCCCAGAAGGCTTTTGAGTTGCTAAAATCAAGTGTACGCCGAGACTTCGACCAATCCGTGCAGCACTTACCAGCTGCTCCATAAACTCCGGCTGCTGGGTTTTCAACTCGGCAAATTCATCGGAAATAATGAATAAATGCTGCAATGGCTGTGTTACAAGACCATCGCGGTAAAGCTTCTGGTATTTATAAATATCAATATTGCTTTCGTTGACATTTCTGCTTGTTTCACTAAAAATTGCCTGGCGCCGTTTCAATTCACTTTGGATGCTTACAAGTGACCGCTTAACCGCAGCACCATCTAGATTGGTAATCGTTCCGGCAAGGTGAGGCAAGTTTTGAAAGGCATTTGCCATCCCCCCGCCCTTATAGTCAATCAAGATAAACGCCACTTCATCTGGGTGATAATTGACCGCCAATGAAAGAATAAAGGTCATAATAAATTCGCTTTTACCAGATCCCGTCATCCCGGCAATCAACCCATGCGGCCCATGGTATTTTTCATGTAAATCGATTTTAAACAGCTCTCCCGTTTGGTCAATCCCCACTGGTGTTTCAATTGTTTTCGTAGGGTCATTTTCCTTCCAGCGGGTAGGTGCATTCAAATGCTCAATTTTACTCACTCCGAACATTTCTAGGAAGGTGAGCATCTCTGGAAGTATAAATGCTTTTTGCGATGTATCAAGAATTGTGTTGGAAAGCTTCATTGCAAGAATCTCAGGGTCTACCGGTAAACGACCATCCATTTGAAAAGCCGTATACTGACCCGAAATATCATCTTTGTCATAGATTTTTGAGATTTTCTCATCCAATTCGATAACGGCAGTACATTCCTTCGGTAAATTTTTCAGTTCATCATAAAGTGTAATCAGGCTAAAGCCAATGTCCCTTTTTTCTTTTAAAATAAGATTGAACATTTCTGCTTTTGCTGCTAGCTCTTTATTCATTGAAAAAATAATATATCGCTGGGTTAAGTCTTTTAATTCTTCATCTGCAAGCTCTTTTCGCTGATTGATTTCCTTTTCAAAATAGGCAGACAGCTCTTTAATTTCATTTGCATTTGTCGCGAGGAAACGAACATGCTTCATTTCATCCCAGACATGCGGTAACCACTTAACAAAACTCCACTGTTCCTGCTCATCTTCATCGTAAATAAATACCAGCTTTAATTCGTCATAACTGTGTAAACTTACTATCTGAAATATCAAGCCTTTAACAAAATCTGTGACCCTCGCTTTGTTTCCAATCACCCCGCTGATAGGTTCTTCTATAAAGGATAGGGTGACAGGCACGTTATGTAAGATTTGTGGAGTTTCCACCAATTGATAGAGTTTATCTTGTAAAGGATCTTTCTCAACGGCGAACCGTCTTTCCGGGTATTTTAATTCTGCATTTAACGGCAGGTTACCCAATCCGAGGCGAACGGTTAAAAAATCATTTTGGCCGATTGTTCTTTCCCAGAGATTCCGTTGCTGTGATTGAATTCTCGCAACACAATCTTCGAGCGGTACATGGTTTTCATGTAAGATTTCACTTTGGTGCTGGCATTCTTGCTTAAAAACTTCAGCCATTTCTTCTAAATACTGACTATATCTTTCCTGTCGAAGTTTTTCTTGTTGAGTTCTCCTCTTCTTCTCATATCTTTTCGTTAGTATCGGCCAAAGGATTGTCCCAACTAGCATACTGAAGGACATAACAAGTGTTGGCATAGCCATCATAATATCCCCGTCCGAACGCATAACATTTTGCAAGGTAAATATCCCCATAAACAAGGACGCCATCCCCATCGTTAAGGACGGTCCGAGCATTAACATTAAAGGAGTATCTTCTAAATTAGCCGGCTGCGGCGGCGGGTCAATTTTGATTTCTGCTTTTTTACGATCTCTTTTAAATCGAGGTGAACGAAAAAATAAATCCCCTGTTGATTCATCAACGTTGAACTCATCCAGCTCTTCCTCTTCTAGAATGATTGGTTTTTCTACAGTAAACCGGTTGAAGGCTGTTCGTTCCAGATAAACCAACCGGTGAGGATTATTTAACGCTAGTAATCTTTCATTAAATATGATTTTTAAGCCCATTATGTAGATAACGTCGCCAATGGAGAGAGTTTTTTCAGCTATTCTTTCCCCATTCACATAGGTTCCGTTGGCGCTATTTAAATCCTTTATGACCGCTGTACCACTAGAGTCAAACTCGATGACACAATGAAAGCTTGAAACTAATTTATTGGTAAAACAGATTTGATTTTCTTTTGATCTCCCAATCTTAATCGTTTGGGCTGCGGCATAGTGTTTAGTGAACTCATTTTGTTCAATCGAAGGAGGTTCTACATATAAAAGGGTATCTGGCTCGTTTTTGCGTTGAATGGTATAGGTTTTAAAAGGTTCAATTGGTAACTTATTTATCTTTTCATGATTAGATTGAGGTATGTAGGCATATTTATTTGACTTCAAATACCATTGCCCATTTTCTGCTTCAACAGCCATCAAATCGAGTGAGTTACCTTTCTCGTCTACAGTGGTAAGAATATATCTTCCGGTAATCCGACTTGGTAATACGAGAGTAGATGCTTTCTTTCGGTCAAACAGGGTAAGTATCACTGAAATTTCTCTCCTTGCAAAAATAAGAACTTTCCTTATTTGAAAATAATATTATAAGTGATTGTCTAATTTTTTTCTAAAAATTAGAAAAAATATTTTTTCCTCCATCAATGTTGGGTATAATGGGTAATGAGTTTGGGTTTCTACTAAATATATGTTATTTATTACTTAATCTTACAATATCGAAATCGATAGTCAATCGTTTATTGTCAATTTTTCCTTTTTTAGGAAATGTGAATTGATTCTAGTAAAAAAGACCCATATCCTCCCGTCCAGGTTGATAGATTGGTATTTTATTACACTTATAATTATATTATTATAATTTTATTGCACCATAAAAACATAGTAAAAATGTGATGGTATGGAATTTAATCTACATCAGGCCCTATCACAGGCAAAACAATTTAGTGAACTCGCCTCTACCCTTCGCAACAACAAAAACAGTATAATCTCATTAAAAAACTCCCTTGATCACAACTGGAAGGGCACAGAAATGGTACACATGGACCATGCCGTTGCGACTATGGCGAACGACCTTTCAAAAATTTCCAGCCAACTAGAAGCATTAAGTAACGATATTTCGGCAGCTGAACCTAAGTATTCCATCTGTCATTTTGAACTTAGTCAAGATCGTACAGGGTTCTCGTGAAAAGCATTTATAGCCAAAAAGAAGATATTGTCGTCTTAGGACAATACCCTGAATCACAATTTCCAGGTGTTCTTTATGAATGGGAGGGAAATAAATCCTATGTCAACCGTTCCAACTAAATCTTTACCAGCACACAATAGTACTGATCGAAAAAATGCCCTTACACTAAATATCTTTTTCTTTGCGGTTAGCGCATTTATTGCCCTTGCAAGCTTCCAGTTTAACTCTGTTGTTCCTAGTTGGCTGAATTCCATCTCCGTTGGACTTGGAGTCATTGGCAGTGGAATGTTTATTTACGGATTTATTCTTCGTTCAAGTGATCAATTAAAAAAGCGATTAGGTTATTTTACTGCTTTTTTTCTTGTTCTTATCAGTGTTCAGCTATTTTTCCTAGCTAACACCATGTATATATCAGATGTTGAAGCAGGAACAATTTTAGAGCAGGTTAATTTCTTGAGTGCTTCCATATCTGAGTATTTAATTATAGTTGCTATACTATCCTTTTTCGTCTATATTTTGTCATCACCTAAACTGCTTTTTCGAGAAGTGAGAAGTCTCAAAGTATATCTTTGGGCCATTACTGGAGGAGCTGTTGTTGTCTTCCTTACCTTTTTAGTAATGGTCTTGGTTAAATCCGCCATTTTTGTAAGCCCTGAAACGGTTGAAGCTCCCTATGAATTTCTTATGGCCTCTGTCATTTTAGGTTTTGGTGGAATTTCCGTCTTCATCCTAATACTTCGTTCAAAGAAAAGGGGGAATTGACGATGGAAAAATATTTACCGATTGGCTCTGTTGTACAGCTGCAAGGCGGTACGAAACGGGTCATGATCTACGGTCGTAACCAACAGCAGATTGATACAGATCAAGTATGGGATTATATCGCCTGCCTATATCCTGAAGGCAATATTAGTGAAGAATATATGTACCTTTTTAATCATGAACAAATTGATAAAGTATATTTCGTTGGTTTTCAAGACGAAGAAGAATTTGAGTTTAGGAAAGAACATTTACAGTTGGCTATTAAATAATTCCAGTGCGCTAGTCCTGCCTTTTCTGGTTGTGACTGGCGTTTTTTACTTTTGAAGTATATGGCAATTTCCAGATGAGTTCTATGTAGTATAATGATTTTAGTAGACTTTTTAATTCAACGTCTGCGAAGCACGCTGAACTCCGCCTTTATGGATTCAAAGATCCGTGCCGATATGTGGAGAGAGAGACCAAATCATTTTCAAATGCTCCATGAAATCTATTATAACGGGGAATTGCCTCAGGATAAGGTCGACGAAATTCAGAAACGATTAAGTGTTTCTATGGGGAACTTTTTAACGAGCAAAACCTTTACGGATATAAGAGAAAAGAAAGAAATGCATTTTGTTGAGGCCGAGCGTTTTCGGTTTATGTTTATCGATGGGGTCAAGATATTTATCGTTATGGACTTTTTGTATCGTGACATCAAAGAGGGAAAATGGATTATCGTGGATTGGAAAACCTGGAAAGAATCCTTCGAGGACAGACACCAGTTAGCACTGTACGAACTTTATTTACAGAGGGTGTTAAAGGTGAAATCCATTGAAGAGATTGTCATCCGAAATGAATATCTGTTAACCGGCACACACAAAACCTATCAATTAACCGAGACTGATCTCAAAAAAGTCCAAGAACTATTTGGAATGAGCGTCGTCCAAATGCAGCGCTACTTAGATGATATCATCGCCAACCAGCCCATGGACTTCAATCAATTCCCCAAAACCAACACTCTCAAAAAATGCAACCGATGCAACTATAGAGAACTATGTGAAATGTACTAAAAAAAGTCCTCAAACTTTTCATAGTTTGAGGACTTTTTTTGTTAACACTGTCCGCCTGAGGTGGACAGTGTCCACGGGCGGTGACAGGCACCATCTTTAATGTACACAATTTTTCCACATATTTTACTTGATTTCGACAAATTGCAACAATATTATTGTTATTGTGGAAATATTTACCCTTTACAAAATCTTCATTTTTATTAGATTAATATTCTAGCATAGGCAGGTACAACTTATGGTATTTGATGGCATACTTATTTCGTTTATTGTAGGAATACTCAGGAAAGGTAACTTAAGGGCTTTCTCTCAGTTAAATCTTAAGTGGGGTTGGGTATTCCCACTGTTATTGATCATCCAACTAGCTGTATTTATGCTTCAAAACGATAGTGAATTCTTAGGAAACCTGAGCGGATCTATTTACATCGTTGTCTACATCATCGGGTTGCTATTTTTATTTCTAAATCGCAGGAATCCCGGCTTTGTCCTCATTTTCATTGGTGTCTTTCTTAATTTTTTAGTGATGGTACTCAATGGGGGGAGAATGCCTGTTTCGGTAGAGGCTGCAGCAGTGTTAGACCCTGGGTACATCGAAGCTCTAAAAGAAACCTTGTATGCCAAGCATTCAGCGTTAACATCATCAACACATCTTGGCTTTTTAGGCGATGTGATCCCAATTTCTGATCCATACCCGCGAACACAGATCATTAGTATTGGCGATATCATTATGAATATCGGAATCTTCTTTTTCATTCAATACTTAATGGTCCATCATCCACTAGCAAAAAAGGAAGATGTATCTTCCCTTTCTTTGAAGGGAGGTGAGGAAAGATGAAAAAAGACCAAAAACAAGGGCTTAAATTAACTGGTATTCTATACAATGCAATCATTATTGGATCTGTTATTGTTGCTTTAACATCTGGTTTTAGACTAGTATAATCATTTAGAAGTAAATAATGGGGGAAGTGATACATCACTTTCTCCCAATCTAATTATGAGAGTGATGAAATAATGCAGTTTTTAAAGACAACCACCAATAAATATCTTTTTCTTATATCAGTATTAGGCGTCTTAACCTTTATCGCATTTAATGATTTTCAAATCAATTCAAATTTTGAATGGATCATTACTTTTGCACTCGCTGGAGCCATTTTACTCTTAAATCATTATCCTATACTCCTTCCCCCAAAGGGCAACTCCCTTTCTATGGATTCTTCTATATTCCTTGCTTGTCTATTTTTATTAGGACTGGATTTAACTTTGGCGGTATTGCTAATTAATTCGATTTTATTTGCGTTTACACAACGAAAAATTATCTGGTGGAAACATATTTTTAATTTTTCCAGTTATGTATTAATGATTACTAGTACTTATTATGTATTCACTTTGATGGGTGGTACGATTGGCAGCATCCATATCAATAACTTCGTTCCTTATTTAATTTCCTTAAGTACGTACTTTGCCATGAATGTCATTTTTGTCGGATTATTCTTCATATTGGCCGCTGCTGAAAGCTTTGAAAGTGTTTTTAGAGAACTTATTAAAGAAGCACTTGCCCCTTATTTGAGTACGCTCATGCTTTCATTAGTACTGGCAATTTTAATGAGTTCGAAAAGTTTATTTGGACTTTTGCTTTTTACCTGTATTGCCTTTTTACTTTCTTTAGCATTTAAGCAGCACTTTCATTTATTTAAAAAGGTTTCTGAGAAAGCAAACAAAGACTTTTTAACCGGTCTTAATAATCATGGATATTTTAAAGAAATCTTAGAAAAAGAACTTACATCCGCGAAGGAAAGTGATCAACCGTTATGTGTAGTTCTTCTAGATATCGATGATTTTAAAAAATATAACGATTTATATGGACATATCCAAGGTGATCATCTGCTTCAAGAATTTGGATCACTTGTAAAAACAGCGTCAGAAGCTGAAAATTACACAGTTGCCCGCTACGGCGGTGAAGAATTTTCCATCCTAATGCCTAATACAAATCGGCAAAAAGCCAATTCATTCATGAATGAATTGCGGAAGAAAACAAATGACACCTACTATAAAGGTGTGGAAAGTCTCCCTTATGGCTGCTTATCTTTTTCAGCTGGAATTGCAGAATGTGAAAAAGAAACCTATAACATCTCTGAACTTCTAAACAAAGCTGATCAAGCGATGTATGCTGCTAAAGATCAAGGGAAAAACCTTGTTCAAATTTATAATCAGCATTCCGAGTACTCAGCCCAGCGGTCACTCTCTTTAGAAAAAGAATTGGATGAAGCAGAACAGCAATTACGGATCTTTCTTTCAAAGGATGTTTATACGTACCGGCATAGTAAGCGTGTTTATCAATATGCCGTTGATTTTTCAAGGCTACTTGCATTAAGTGAATATGAACGGAAGACACTGATTCTAGGTGCATTAATCCATGACATCGGTAAAATTGAAATTCCTCGGGACATCTTAAATAAAAAGGGAAAGCTTGAGCCACATGAATGGGAAATAATGAAAAAGCACGTAACCTGGGGCAAGGAAATCATTTCAACCAATAAAAAATTAGAAGACTTGATTCCTTTAGTTGAACTACATCATGAACGCTTTGACGGCAACGGCTACCCATATGGATTAAAAGGAAAATCAATTCCTAAACTAGCACGAATACTCTGTATCATTGATTCCTTTGATGCAATGACCACCGAACGTCCGTATCAAAAAACAAAAACATTCAAGGAAGCGATTATAGAATTAAGGACCTGCTCTGGAAAACAATTTGACCCCCAGTTCGTCGAACCGTTTATTGCCATGATTAAACAGCTTGATGATACCGGAGAAATACTTGAAGATGAGCCTTTAGTTGTGAATAGCTAAATAAATATGTAAAAATAAAAAGAAACCTCAAACAAAAAAAGTTGAGGTCTTTTTATGTCGTTACTGTCCGCCTGAGGTGGACAGTGTCCACGGGTGGTGACAGGCACCATTTGCAAACTACTTTTCTTCTTCGAAATTGAAATGATCTCCAGCTTCATCCTTTTCGATGATTTGTTTTAGTTCTCCTGTGTCACCTTTGGCGTTGATGATTTCGAAGATTTGATTGAGTCCTTCGCTTGTTTGCTCTTTCTCTTTTTCCATGGTTTCCTCCGTTTGTTAGGTTATTTTTAATATGCCCAATTATTTCAAGGTATGAACGATTTGTAAGGCTTTTTCTAGGGAGACACATTTTAAAATGTTATGATTTTCTCTTATCGCTGTGCCGAAGTGATAGCAATTCGTCCCCACCTGCTCATCGACCTCTCGGATATTATCTTTTGTCAGCCCGCTGCCAATAAGAATCTCCGTTTCCTTACATATTTCTTTCATTTTCCTTAGGGTTTCCAAGCGAGTTTGCCAGTCACCATGACCTCCAGAGGTTAAAATGGTTTTAATCTCTTTATATCGATCCAATTTTCCGGCTGCTTCGATTAAATTATTCGAACTGTCGATTGCGCGGTGAAAAGTTACCTCCATTGAACCAATATCCGTTAATAATTCTTCAAGCTGGCGGAAATCAACATTCCCTTGTTTATCAAGCATACCTAATACAACTCCATTAGCCCCTAAGGTTCGAATAACCCGTATATCATTTTTCATAATCTCAATGTCATCTTCAGAATAACAAAACGATTGCCCATGTGGTCTAACCATAACGTTTACTGGAATTGTCACACTTTTGACCACCTTTTCAATTAACCCATAGCTCGGCGTAATGCCTCCCTCCGTTAAACCCGATACCAATTCAATTCGGTCTGCACCTGATTTTTCAATTAATTTTGCGTCCTCTACCGTAACGGCAATAAATTCAATTAACATCATTCATTCCTCCTACTTATAAACGAATTATACCAAAGGGGTTCTATTAGTTACTTATTTTACTTTAATAACTTATGAATGTTATTAATTGCTCAACATTTCACAAAGTGTTCAAACAATTCGAAACAATCAGTGATGCAAATCACTAGGGTGTTTTTTACAAAATTTACAATGAAAGTGTAATCAATTTATATCAAAGGGGTAGGATCTAATGGGAAAGTTCTTGAATTTTGCAAGTGTGATTGTCACTTCTGTTCTGGTTTTAAGTGCTTGTAATTCTGCCAATATGTCCGTGGATAAACAGTCTGCAAAAGTTGCAAAAGCTAATACATCCTCACTAGCAATTGAACCTCATAAAAATCTCAATCAAAAACCAATTCCACTCAACATAGAACGTGTCGGTGAACACGAAGTCAATATTGAAATGACAGCACAAATTACCGATATTGAAATTACGAAGGGCAATATGTACAAAGCATGGACATTTAACGGTGAAGCTCCAGGACCTGTAATTGTTGTAAATGAAGGCGACACTATTAACTTTACTTTGACAAACATGGATCCATCCATTCCTCACAGCATGGACTTTCATGCTGTACACGCCTCCCCATCAAAGGATTTTGTAGATATTATGCCAAATGAATCTGGAAGGTTTACCTATCCGGCTAACAATCCTGGGGTTTTCATGTACCACTGTGGAACAAAGCCCGTTTTAGCGCATATCGCTAACGGAATGCACGGCACTATTATTGTTAAGCCTAAAAACGGCTACCCGACTGACTCTGAAGTCGACCGTGAATTTGTCATCGTTCAAAATGAATGGTATAAATACAACGACCTAGAGGATTTTACAAATGGTGTTCCTAGTAATGTGGTCTTTTCCGCTAAAGCCTTAAAAGAAGGCGATTTAAATACAAACGGAACAGTTGGTGCCCTAATCGACACTCCGCTTCTCGCTACGGTCGGAGAAAAGGTCAGGATTTACATTAACAATGTGGGTCCGAATGAAGTCAGCAGTTTCCACGTGGTTGGTACCATCTTTGACAACGTTTATATCGATGGTAACCCTTTTAACCTCATGAAAGGTTTACAAACCGTTATGCTTCCAGCAAGCGGCGGAGCTGTTGTTGAATTCACCGTCACAAAAGAAGGCAGTTATCCCATTGTGACACATCAGTTTAACCATGCAACCAAGGGTGCCGTTGGGATCTTAAAAGTAACAAAAGACGGACTCGACGATGGCGGCAAAACCATGTCTCATTAAACTAAGAAAAGCGGAAGCGCATTGCCAAAGGAAAAAGCAGGTTATTTTTTCCCAGGGGCGACAAGGTATAAAACGACCCCGAGCCCCTAGGCGCTGCAGCTAGACCTTTCTCAAAAATATTATACTAATCTTTGGATAAAAAGCATCGAAAAAAAAATTCCGATGCTTTTTCATTTTAAACTTCCAAAGCTAGTAGTTATCCACATTAATCAGCGATGATAAAAATTCTTTTTTCTGATTATCCACAAACCTCACATGATTATCCACAAAATTAACATAGTTATTCACATCTGTTGATTATTTACTCACATTTTCTAAAAATATATCCACAACTAATCCCCAAAATAAAAAGTCTGGGTAACCCCAGACTTTGTTCTATATTCTAGCTCCTAATTCTATTGCTTTACTATTATGGTACAACGACTTCACCTTTAGTTCGCACTTAAGTTCATCGCATAGGCAATCATTCTGCATCATTTCGATATGACGGTACTGGAATAAATGATAGTAGTACTGACCCCTTAATAACATATTTTTAAATAACACAAAAAAACCTCCTCAATTTAATTACATAAATCGCAGAGGATCGTGTTCGGTAACTGGCTGGCATCGTTCTAAAAAACATTAGCCCCTTTAGTTTTGCGTCACCATTTTTCAATAGTTTTGCCATTTCGTACGATTTATGTGTTTAATAGAACTATATGATACAACTATATAATAAAAAAGAGTCTTAGGTCCTGCTTTGTTTCCTTATCCTTTTTTTACTGTAGGCTGCACAGCCTATTTTGTCAAAAATACATTGTTGGATATCGAAAGATGTAACATAATGTACTATATTGAAGTCTAATTTTGTTAGAATAGATTTTATAAAATTTGTTATTTTTAAAAGTAAGGGTGTTTTATTTTGAAAAAAAATTCTTTAATAATCGGGAGTATAGTCATGATGACTATACTATTATCAGGCTGTTCAGAAAAAATTCTGTATGCCAAAGGCAAGCTGGAACATTCTGAGGTTCTACCAGATACCAATAAAAATGACTCAAAGCCAACTGATCAAAAGCAGAATAATGTCGAACATACAGGACAACCAGGGGTAAAATCACCTGATGAAAACTCGAAACCACAAGAGCAAGAGGCTTCAACGCCTCCAGCAGATACCCCATCAGCAAAAAATAATAATGATAGTATCCAGGTTGTTTTTAATCCAGAGAGCATTCCTGTGCTTGTTAATAAACAAAATAAACTGCCAGACAGTTATAATCCAAATGATCTTGTTTACACTGATATTCCTTTTATTTCTGGAACATCGGATGAAAAACGCAAAATGAGACAAGAAGCTGCAACAGCGATTAATCAATTATTTGTTGGAGCTAAAGCACAAGGTATTTCCCTTTTAGGGGTATCAGCTTATCGATCACATGCGACGCAAACGACATTGTTTAACTATTATGTAAACCGTGATGGATATGAAAAGGCAAGAACGTATAGTGCCTTGCCTGGCACGAGTGAACATGAAACAGGACTTTCTATTGATGTTACAGGCGGAGATGGAAAATGTGCGGCTGAAAATTGTTTTGGAGGTACACCAGAAGCGATTTGGCTTGAGCAGCATGCAGAAGAATACGGGTTTATTATTAGATATCCACAGGGAAAAGAAAGCATTACAGGATATCAATACGAACCTTGGCACCTTCGCTATGTCGGGAAAGAAATTGCGCTTGAAATTATGAACAAAGGAATTAGCCTTGAAGAGTACCATAATGAAGAACCTGTTTCTAACTAACTTTTCTATAGCAAAAAGAGTCAAGCTCCGTTATCGGAACTTGACTCTTTTTTATTTACCTTTGATTTCTAATAGTTTTATTCTTAGATCATTTTCCATGTTTGCTAGTTCTTGTTCAGCCAAACGACGTTTGTGGCGCCCTTCTTCTTGAATACGCATTGTTTCTTCCAGAGTGGTGATTAAGTTTTCCTGTGTCTTCTTAAGGGTTTCGATATCAACGAGTCCTCGCTCATTTTCTTTAGCTGTCTCAATGGTATTCGTTTTTAGCATTTCTGCGTTTTTCAATAACAGCTCATTTGTGGTCTGAGATACCTTTTTCTGAGCTTCTACTGCGTGGCGCTGACGAATAAGAGTTAGTGCTATGGCAACTTGGTTTTTCCAAAGCGGAATTGCCGTCATGATGGACGATTGTATTTTTTCGACAAGCGCTTGGTTCGTGTTTTGAATCAGACGAATTTGCGGAGCGCTCTGAATGGTAATCTCACGGCTCAATTTCAAATCGTATAACCGTTTGTCCAATCGGTCTGCGAACTGAATCATATCGTTAACTTCTTGGAACTTCATTTGGTCATTTGTTACCTCTGCTGCCCTTTTCATTTCTGGGATTGTTTTTTGGTGCAGCTCTTCCAGTTTAATTTCTCCTGCGGCAATGTAAACATTTAAAGCATGGAAATATTCTTTATTTGTTTCATAAAGCTGTTCCAATAATTTAATATCCGATAACAGCACGTTCTTGCTGCGGTCTAGTTTCACACTAATCCTGTCAATTTGTGCACCTGTTTTTTGATATTTGGACAGCACTTCTTGAAGGGAGTTCGATATTTTTCCAAACATACGCCCGAAAAAGGATGGCTTCCCATCCTTTAATTCATCCGGATTGACCTCGTCAAGTCGCTTCATTAAATCACTGATTATTTCTCCAACCTCGCCGATATCCTTTTTCTGGACATGCTCAAGCATGGTATGGGAAAAGCTTAAGAGCTTCCCTTGTGCTTGCGTACCGTACGTAATCATCGCCTGGTGATTTCTTGGGTCAATTTGTTCTGCAAGCTGATAGGCTTTTGCCCGGTTTTCATCTGGGATGACATCAATCAGCTTTGTTGGCTTCGCTTCTTGAAGCTGTGGTGCCGGCTGTGCTTGCGGTGCAATCTCGTTGTCACCAAACGGATTGGCTAGGATATCATCTAATAAATTTCCAGTTTTATTTAACTGTGGTGAGTTATTTTCGCTCATTTTAGCCTCCTGCTTTCGTCTATAGTTTTAGGATCATTAAGTTTTTTGATGGAATGTTTTGCAACATCAATTTCAAAATTCAAGGAATCTAAGTCGTCTGAAACGACATCATAGAGATCTTTTTCAAGAGCCTTTGTTAAGTCCGTTAGGTTTGACGAGTCTCGTATAAAGAGACATCAATCTCGTGACTTTTCTTAGGCTGCTGCGATAAAAAACGATATTTCTCGGTTAACTCCACAACGGAATCTAGATGGGAAAAATAAAATTTTTCTGCTTTATAAAAGCGCTTCGGTTCTGTTTGTGTCATGCTTTGAATTTTCCTTGTAATGCGGAGAACATCAAGTCTCTGCTTTATTGTAGGAAGATCGCGAATGGAAAATAACGATTTATTTAGTTTGTTTATTTTTTGTTTCGCTTCATCTAAATTCTTTTTTATATAACGATATTCTTTTCTTGTAAGCTGATGTTTTTTCAAAAAGCGGGTTGTCATGACCCCGGATGTAATCTTGTAAACGATCACCCCGCCTGCTAAAGAAATGGCGAACGAAATCAAAAATGTTAGATCGAAGGCAAAATAGCTTAAAAACCAAACCGTGATTGCAGATGGGACAGTTACAACACTTTGAACTAGAAATGATAAAAATCGGTTCATCATAATCGACTCCTGACTAAAAAATCCTTTATATTCATACGAATCAACAACAAAAATGTTTCACCAAATACAAAATACCTAAAAAGCAAGACATCTCCCATTACTTCAACAATACATGATAAAACTCCTGCTTTCCATAGACCACAAGCGTAAACAAAACTAAGACCTAAGACGTATTTTTGATGGTGACAGGCACCGCTCGTGGACACTTTCCACCCCAGGCGGACAGTAATCCTACTCTTTCCTGCTGTTTAATGGTTAGGCTTTAGTCCAAGAGGAATACCCATCCGGATATGGACCAGGATATGGCATGTACGGATCTGGTTATGGACCTGGAATGGCTGGTTATGGCAGCGGGTTCGGTCCAGGGTACTAATCTTCTATAAAATATAAAGCGTGAGTTCCTTGAGGAAAATACAAGGACTTCGAGCTTTTTTTACATTTTTAAGTTGTTTTTACTGTTTTTTTGTTTCGGTCGGTGTAAAATGTTTCTCAAAGGAAACATTTCTGTGTTCGCACATACGTATTATTATTCTAAACTTTCAAATTATATAATCAAATAAAGGGAGAATAAACTATGACGGAGAATCTGCTATTCGCGTTTGGGCTGACATTATTCGCAGGCCTTGCAACAGGCATAGGAAGTCTGCTCGCATTTTTCACATCACATACCAATACAAAATTTTTATCTGTTACCCTTGGATTTTCTGCTGGGGTGATGATTTATGTATCGATGGTTGAGATTTTTGTGAAAGCAAAGGTAGCACTTGTGGATGCCATGGGCGTTGTTCCTGGAAACTGGTTAACGGTTGGAGGTTTTTTCGGCGGCATGCTCCTAATTGCGGCGATTGATAAATTTATCCCAAAACAATCAAACCCACATGAATTAAAAACAGTTGAGGATATGAATCAGCCAAGTATTAATGACGGAACAAAGCCTGACCTTTTAAAAATGGGAACATTTACAGCACTTGCCATTGGAATTCACAACTTTCCGGAAGGGATCGCTACATTCACTTCTGCTTTACAGGACCCTGCACTCGGGATTGCCATCGCTGTTGCGATAGCTATCCATAACATTCCTGAGGGTATTGCTGTTTCCGTACCTGTTTACTTTGCGACTGGTGATAAGAAAAAAGCTTTTAAACTATCATTTTTGTCCGGATTATCTGAACCAGTTGGTGCACTTGTCGCTTATTTATTCTTAATGCCTTTCTTGAATGATATTATGTTCGGAATTATCTTCGCAGCCGTTGCAGGGATCATGGTGTTTATCTCCCTTGATGAATTATTACCTGCCGCAAAAAAATATGACGAAACCCACCTATCAATCTACGGTCTTATTGCCGGTATGGCCGTCATGGCACTAAGCCTATTACTTTTCATCTAAGCAACAATCAAATCAAAGACTAAAAGCCAGCAAAATTGCTGGCTTTTTTATTATTTTACAGGTCAGCAACTGTCCGCCTGAGGTGGAAAGTGTCCACGAGTGGTGACAGGCACCATAATGGAACCATTATAATTTATTTTTATGTACAAAGTTTCAATATTTGAATAAGGGCATATATTAGATGGAAATTTCCAAATTTTATAGAAGAGGTGTATTTATTTGATGAAAAGGGCCCTATTTACAATTCCGCTTAGTTTGATACTTATTGGGGTGATTGTCACTTCTTTTGTTCTAATGGGTATTAAACCTAGCTCTTCGAATATTTCTCAAGCTCAGAAGCTAGCTGAATACTCGAAGCCGGCGGTTGTTCGGATCCTTGGCTACTCTGTTGTCGGATGGCAGTTCAACAATCCAAATGACCCTGAAGTGGATGCCATTCTAAGTCAACTAAACTACCAATCTGTTGTGGGTGGCTCTGGTTCTGGGGCAATAATTAGCTCAGACGGCTATGTTGTTACCAATGCCCATGTTGTGGAAGCGGCCCAGATGGAAGACGAAGATATTGCCAATGCTGCATTTGATCAGCTTGTTACGATTATGGCAGATTATTTTCAAGTAGACTATGAAACAGCGTATGAATATATGTTGACTTATACCCAATACACTGGGATTCAAAAAGTTATTAAGGTCATTTTACCAGGCGGAGATATACTTGACGGGGAAGTTAAAAGCTATGGTGCTCCTGTCAACGAAGGAAAAGATGTAGCGGTACTTAAGATTGAAGGGAAAAACCTTCCTACATTAAAGCTTGGAAATTCTGATAATATCCAAAACCAGGATAATATTTGGGTAAGCGGCTACCCAGCAGCAGCCGATTCTGATTTATTATCTCCAGATTCCTCTCTTGTATCTTCAATGAATGCAGGGCAAATTTCTGCTATAGATAAGAAAACAGAGCAAGGCAGCCCAGTCATTCAAATTAATGCAGCTGCCACACATGGTAATAGTGGTGGACCAGTCATTAATGAAAATGGAGAAATCATTGGCTTACTAACCTTTAGAGGCGATACAGTAAATGGTCAAGAAGTTCAAGGTTTTAACTTTTCCGTTCCGGTAAATACCGTAAAGGAATTTACAAACCAAGCAGGAGCAAAGAATACATCTAGCAGCTCAGATAAACTTTATAAGGAAGGGCTTGAGCTTTATTGGGGCGGATATTATAAAAATGCGCTTGAAAAATTTGAAGCCGTTCAGAGACTGTATCCTAACCACTCCGAAATCAAAAAGTTTATCACAAATTCCGAGCAACGAGCTGGTGACAGTAAAACATTATGGTCTGATTATAAAACGATTTTCTACATCGTTGATGGTGTTGCAGCATTACTGATCATACTTCTATTGGTATTCACTTTTGTCATTAAACCGAAAAATCGACCTATACCTGCACCTGCAGCTACACAGCAGGCACCGCCACCTATACCAGAAAACACCATCCCAGACTTAAACAATGATGGAAAAATCGACGTTCAAGATATCCTACTCGCGCTCCATGAGCAGCAAAAGAAACAACAGAAAAAAGACGAAGAATAAAAAGTGACTGCATAAATGTATGTATAAATGAAGGAAAATGAATAAATGGTGACAGGCACCGGAGATGTGTAATATCCACATCTCCTTTTTTAACGTATAAAACGTAATAGGAGTTAATATCTATTATTAAATATGAACTTTGAAGGAGGAATGTCTTAAATGAGAGGAGTTTTACGATTGGTTGGTTTCCTCATTTTCATTTTTGGGGTATTTCTGATTTTCGCTGAACAAATATTTTTCGGGGTATTATCGATCATATTAGCCTTTTTAATTTTCCCTAACCGGAGTAATAGCGGACGCCACCATTTTAATTACGATAATACCTATAGCAATGATCATGTCTACAGCTCTGACAGCGACTCAGGTAGCGGTGACTCCGGCGGTGGGGGTGGTGACTAAGCGAAAAACATCCTCCTACATGAGGATGTTTTATTCATTAACGTAATTAGTTTTTACAAAGTATATGTGAATAATGAAGGAATCATATTATAATGGTAATAAATTCATTTTTTCTGTTAAGTAGCCAAGAACTCACAAAGGTTGTGTTTCAAATGCTATGGTTGTATTTTATTATTTCCTATTTAATTGGAAGTATTATGTTTGGCTTTCTAATCACGAAGATCTTCTATCGTAAGGATATTCGGATTCAAGGAAGCGGTAATGTCGGTGCAAGGAATGCCGGCCGCCTTCATGGCAAAACGGCCTTTGTACTCATTTTTCTCGGGGATGCATTAAAAGGTGTCCTTGTAATTTTAGCTGCCCGCTACCTGCAATTCTCAGAATCTATTCAACTAGTAGGGTTAGCCTTAGCAATTTTCGGTCACTTAAAGCCCGTCACCCTGAAATTTAAGGGTGGAAAAGGGATTTCAACCTTCATTGGTGGAATTATCACCTTTGAGCCCACCCTGATTCCAATAATTATCCTGGGATTTAGCCTCCTTTACCCATTTATAAAAAGCTTTACATTAGCAGGATTAGGGGCATTTCTTTTTATCCCAGTGGTACTTTTTTTAATAAATAATGATTGGCTAAGTTGCATGATAGCATTGGGTATTATTGTTATGCTTTACGCAGCACATGCAGAAAATCTCAAGGAAAGGCTGAAACCTAATGAGTAAGCACGAGTTCTTTTTCAAAATGGCAACCACTCCTGATGAGTTCGAACAAATTCATCGCTTAAACTATCAAACCTTTTCAGAGGAGATTCCACAGCACCAAAAGAATGAGGAACAAAAATTAGTGGATCCCTTCCATGCTGAAAATACATATATAATCTGTATTAAAGAGAATGAAGTAATTGGAATGACGGCGATTCGCGATAACCGACCATTTTCACTTGATCGGAAAATTGGTCTGGTTGAACAATCACTTTCATTTCCGATTCACTCACCATGTGAAGTTAGGCTATTATCTGTCAAAAAAGAATACCGAAATGGCCGAGTCTTTTTAGGTCTCGCACAATTTTTAATAAAATATTGCATAAAAAAAGGGTACGATATAGCTTTTATTTCCGGTACTCTCCGCCAATTAAAGCTTTATGGTCAATTAGGATTTCAGCCATTTGCTCAACTAACTGGTACAGATGAGGCGCTCTTTCAGCCTATGTATTTAACGAAGGAAACGTTTGACGAATCGATTGCAGGCAGAATACTTCCACCGACGATTCCTTTTTTGCCGGGACCTGTTCAAATTTCTGATAAAGTGATGGCTGCCTTAAGCAATACCCCGATTTCTCATCGGTCAGACCTATATATAGAAAAACTGGATAAAACGAAGGGTATGCTCGCCAAATTAGTGAACAGTAAATATGTTCATATTTTCCTAGGGTCGGGAACACTTGCTAATGACGTAGTGGCAGGTCAGCTTTCCTTAGAAACCGGCCGGGGGCTTATTTTAGCCAATGGTGAATTTGGCAGTCGTTTAGTAGAACAAGCTAATAGATTTGGTCTCCCATTTGATGTGCTTCAAAAAGACTGGGGACAGGCATTCACGCGTGATGAAATAATTTCTAAATTAACAAAAGACACCAGTTGGATTTGGGCTGTTCACAGTGAAACCTCCTCTGGTATGCTCAATGATCTTGATTTGTTGAAGGAAATATCAAAACAACATCAACTCAAGCTGTGCCTTGATTGTATTAGCTCTTTAGGTGCCATAGAGGTAGATTTAGAGGGAGTATTTTTAGCAACTGGTGTAAGTGGAAAAGCAATTCGTGCTCTAACAGGGCTATCGTTCGTTTTCCACCACCATGAGGTGCAGCCTTCTTTAACACTTCCGAAATACCTTGATTTAGGAACGTACATGGCAAAGGACAGCATTCCTTTTTCACAGTCATCTAATCTTTTAGAAGCACTTCTAGCAGCATTAGAGAATATTAATAGAGATACTTTTGAAAAAGTGGTAGAAACACACTCTTTCTTAAAAAATCAGCTTAAACAATTTGGCTTTACCATCATCTGTGAACAGAACAGCTCACCGATTATTCTCACAATTGAGATACCAAGCTCCATTTCATCCGCTTTGATTGGAGATATTCTCTACAATCATGGCTACCAGCTGCACTATGAAAGCGACTATCTACAGCGAAGAAACTGGATTCAAATTGCCTGCATCGACCACTATGATAAAGCTGACTTAGAAAAAATGGCCAACCTCTTAAATAGAGTAATATCCTATGAACAAAATGCAACACAAGCACTAGTAAACGGTAACTAGGATAAAAATTTTGTCACTACCAAAAGAGCCTGGTAGTGACTTTTTTGTATTTCAAGTGTCCGCCTGAGGTGGAAAGTGTCCACGGGCGGTGCCTGTCACCATTGTATCAACGGAGATTTACAGCTTCCCATATGCTTTGGTCGGTTATAGCGGTTTTTCCATCTAGGTCGGAAATGGTTCGAGCGAGTCGGATGATTTTTATTTGGGTACGGTTGCTCCAGTTTTTCTTAGCTGCAAGCTGATGAATGTTTTTTTGTTGTTCTTGAGTTAATGGGCTAGTTTTTTGCAGCCTGTCATAGCTGACTCTACTATTACATAGTTCTATTCCATACCGCTCGTATTGCCGGTTCCTAGCGGCTTCCACTCTACTTTGAAAGTATTTAGATGATATCTTTCCTTTTTCTGTTTCAAATTCTAGATCGACAGGCTTTATTGTGAGATGAATATCAAATCTGTCACGAAGCGGACCAGATATTTTGTTTTGATAGGAATGGGTCTGCCTTGGTGTACATGTGCAATAATGTGTATTGGAACCAGCATATCCACATGGACAAGGATTCATTGCAGCAATCAAGATAAAGGAAGCAGGATAGGTAAGGGTTGCATGTGTGCGACTGATAGTAATTTTGCCATTTTCAAAAGGCTGTCGTAGCATATCAAGTGTTTTTTCGGAAATTCTGCAATTTCATCGAGGAATAAGACACCTCGATGGGCTAAGGAAATCTCTCCAGGCTTTGGGTAAGTCCCACCTCCTATCATTGAAATGCCTGAAGCTGAATGATGGGGATTTCTGAATGGAGGATAATTTGCATTAGGGTAGCTGATTCCACTTAATTGATGTAGAGCAATTATTTCTAATTTTGCTTCCTTTGACAATGGAGGCAAAATGGAGGGAAAACTCTCTGCTAGCATACTCTTCCCACAACCAGGAGGTCCTGTCATCAAGACATGGTGTCCCCCTGCTGCAGCCACTTCTAATGCTCTTTTAGTACCTTTATGCCCGATTATCTGCTAGAAATCTATAAAGTTATTATTATGTAAATCAATCTCATCTATTCTTGGAGGAAAAAAAGATCCTCCTTTTCCTTCTAAGTTCTCAATCACTTCTTTCAATGTAGATATATAAATAATTTCCAGCTCATCGAAATCAAGGACCGGGAGTTTTTGGTCATAGGGCATATAAAGCCTTTTTATACCTAACCTTCTTGCAGCTAAAACTGCAGGGAGCATTCCTTCAACTGGCACAATCGCACCGTCCAAAGATAGTGCTCCTATGAATCCAGTGTTTTCCGGTATTGATATGAGCAGCTCATTTAGACTTAATAGGACACCAATTGCCATAGGAAGATCGAACATTGGACCACTTTTCTTTTGTTCAGAGGGTGAAAGATTTATGATTATTTTTTGACCATTTACTGAATATCCTTATGACCGAAGTGCAGCAAGGATTCGTTCTTTCGACTCTTTAACCGCGGCGTCAGGGAGACCCACAATTCTAATAGAATCATTACCCACAAACGTTTTCACTTCAACATTTAAGCGATAACCCTCCATACCTTTTAATCCAATACTCGTTACTTTTGCACACATGGATTTTCCTCTTTTCTTGGAATCATCACAACCTTACCATTGCCGAGTAAAAATAAATCCACTAATGGGATTTTTATGTATTCCTCATAATGCCTGGAAGCCGGGTAGGGAAAATAGGATAGCAGATGTTTTGTATCAACGAGTTGAGTTACTTCACCATTAACGTAAGCATGGTAACTGCTCCATGGATAGTCCTCTAATTCATCTACAAGCCCAGCCTTCAATGGATTAAGGTGGATGTACTTGTTGACATCGAATTCATAATCAAGGGAATCTAGTAATTCGGCACCATATCTTTTTTCAAATACATGCCCAGTAAAATCATATTTCTTATTAAAATACTTGGCGAATTTAGTGTTGAGATGACTCATGATAATGGTTGGAGAAGTGTCTGAGGTTTCAATTTGGAGATGAGTGTGATTAGTCATTAAGCAGAAAGTGTGTAGGGTAAAGGGAAAGCGAACCATTGTTTCTTTTAAAAAGCTTAGATACTTCATTCGGTCCTCGTCATCATAAAAAAGCGTAGATTTACGATTTCCTCTGCTCGTAATATGATATTTTGCACCTTGAAACCAAGCACGGCGTTTTCGACCCATAGCAGTCACTCCTATTCAATTAAATTTTAGGGTTAGATAGATTTGAAGTTGTTGAAGATTAGGGGAAGGGAAAATAAAAGAAGCGATACAAATATACCATTCGACACTATCCCCCAAATTCCTCCTCAAAACCAACAATAAAATTACTCCTAACTGTCCACCTCAAGTGGACAGTGTCCACGAGCGGTGACAGGCACCAACATCGGCACCAATATCAACATTGCCAAGGTCAAGCATCCTGGCATGCTCGCTGCATTTATGATATTCTAAAAGTGCTGTAAGTACTCCTTATAAGGTATTTTCCTTTCTTTTTATGGCTCCTATAACTTAACCTACAACCAAGACCTTATTGAAGAATTTCCAAAAACAAATCTTTATATCTTAAAAAAAATAGAGATTCTAACGGAGGTTTTAATTTGAAAAAATTATTGATTGTATTATCTGCCAGCATGTTATTGCTACTGGGCGGTTGTTCTTTCCTCAGTGATGCACAGGACACGATAACTTATGTTAATGAAGCAACAGACTATTTAGCCGCTGCTACTGATTTTGCCAGTGATGCCCCTGCACTTGCGCAACAAGCGATTGGTGACATCCAAGCAGCTGAAGACCTTCAAGCCATGCTTGAAAATATGCAGCAAACGGTTGAAGCCTTTAATGAACTGCAAGCACCAGATATCGCGGCTGAGCTTCACCAGCAAATCATCGAACAAAACAGCGTCATTGTAGCTGAAATTGAAACATACTTGAACAATTTCAAAGATGGTCTGCTTGACCCTGCTATTCTTGAAAATACAGAACTGGTTCAGTCAGTTCAAGATATCACCAGCATAATTGACCAGATTCAACAGCTTGGTGGTGAATAGTTCGACTCCAAACCAGGGGATGTAGAACGCCATGAAAAAACAACTAATCTTTGCCCTCATTTTATTTTTCATCGTACTAACAAGCTGCAACCTAAAAGGTGAATATGATATTAAAGGAACGGTTATCGATGTAGAAGGGAGCAGTATTTTAGTAGAGGATGAGAAATTAGGATCAATTTGGCTCTCACTACCTAAAGGAAGCGATATCAAAACCTTTGAAAAAGGTCAAACGGTAGCTGTTTGGACAGATGGAAAAATTAGAGAATCCTATCCATTACAAGGAACGGCTTTAAATATTGAGGTTATTAAATAGAAAAACAGGCTGGCAAAATTCAGCATGTTTTTCTATTTATATCGCAATGCTCAAGCGGACTCAGATTAGCTGCTTTATTGGAAAAGTAACAAAACAAAGCGCTCGCAGCACACGATCGCTTTGTTTTGATTATTCATATCGAAGAGCTTGAATCGGGTGAAGCTTTGAAGCCTTGTTCGCCGGAAACACACCGAATACAACTCCAACTAATAAAGAGAATACAAATGATAACAGCATAACAGGTACTGAATATGCAATTGCCGTTCCTGTTGCTAAAGTATATATTTGGGCACTTATTACCCCAATTCCAACTCCTATTATCCCTCCAAATGAACTTAATACCATTGATTCTATGAGGAATTGAAGAAGAATGTTTCCACGCTTTGCTCCAATTGCTTTTCGAATGCCAATTTCCTTGGTACGTTCTGAAACTGATACAAGCATAATATTCATAATACCGATACCGCCAACGATAAGAGAAATAGCAGCACTTCCGCCAAGCATTAATGTCATTGTCTCATTGACAGATGATGCTGTTTCCATTAAATCTTCTTGACTGGATACACTATAACTATCAGTATCTCCAACAATCGTATACATTGTTTGTTCGATAAGGCGTGATGCAAAATTAATCGCATCTTCATTTTCTACCTTTACATATACTGACCCAATTTCAGTAGTAGATGCCAAGCGTTGCCCTGTGCTAAGGGGTACAATAATGGTACTGTCTCCGCTAGTTCCTAATGAACTTCCTACAGATTCAAGTACCCCAACTACTTTATAGGACGTTCCGTTTACCTTTACAGATTCTCCAACTGGATCTCCCAACCCGAATAAAGTTTGTGCAGTGTCTGAACCAAGTACAGCTATTTTCGAGTGATTATCATGATCCAAGTCTGCGATGAAACGCCCTGATTGCAGTTGTAAATCACGGACATCTAAATAAGAAGAAGTGGTTCCAATCATTGACACTTGTGTGTTTGTTTGTCCATTTTTTACGGTTACTCTTCCTGAAACAGTTGGAGCAATTGCTTCTACACCATTGACATCCTGAATCTGATTTGCATCATCTTCTTTAAATGTAACATCTGAACCAGTAACACTTACTGTTAATACGTTAGTGCCCAGGCTGCCAATTTGATCTTGTACTTCTTTCGTTGACCCTTGTCCTATCGCAACCATTACAATAACAGAGGATACACCGATAATAATACCCAGCATCGTCAGGAATGCTCTTATTTTGTTTCCTTTAATGCTCTTCAGTGCCATTTTTATTGTCTGCAAACCACTCACCCCCATTCTCATATAATTGACCGTCGTGTATACGAACAACACGATTTGCTCGTTTTGCTACTTCCAAATCATGGGTAATGAGAATAATGGTATGCCCCTGCTCATTTAAAGAATTCATAATCTCCAAAATTTCCTTACTTGTTTTACTGTCTAGTGCACCAGTTGGTTCATCTGCAAGTAAAATAGGAGGATTTCCAGCCAACGCACGCGCAATTGCGACACGTTGCTGCTGGCCCCCTGATAATTGGGTTGGTAAATGATTCGCTCTATCTGCCAATCCTACTTTTTTTAACGCCCCTAAAGCAATTTCTCTTCGTTCCGCCGCTTTCATTTCGCGATAAATAAGAGGAAGCTCTACATTTTCAAACGCTGTTAGCTTTGGTATAAGATTGAAGTTTTGAAAAATAAACCCTATTTTTTTATTTCGAATGGCCGCAAGTTGTGAGCTCTTCATTTTCCCTACTTCTTCACTATCTAGGAAGTATTCACCTGAATCTGGTCGATCTAAGCATCCAATCATGTTCATAAATGTTGATTTTCCGGAACCCGATGGGCCTATGATAGAGATAAAATCACCCTTTTGAATATCGAGGGAAACACTTTGAAGAGCCATTACCGTTTCGCCGCCAAGTTCATACATTTTCTTCATGCTTTTAATTTGAATAATTGGCTCATGAATAATCATTAGTTCCCTCCTTGTCCGCCGCCAGATGGAGCTACGCCTCCATTTCTTCCTCCGAAGTTACCACTTGGGAATCCGCCACCACCACTTGGGAATCCTCCGCCTGGAATCATCATTCCTCCCCGAGAAGAATTACCGCTAGATTGTACGCTCGGTATTTGAACAGACTCTCCTTCAGCTAACCCACTTATAATTTCTACATACGCATCATTTGAAATACCAGTTTCTACTGTTACTTTTTTTGTTGATTGTGTGGAATCATCTGAAGTTGCAGGAACTAGTACATATTTTTCATCTCCGCTTTTATACACTGCTTCAACTGGAATGTATAGTGCATCTTCTTTACTCTCTATTGAGATACTTGCTTCTGTTGACATACCAATTTTTAAGTTCTTTGGGTCTGTGATTTGTACTGTTACGTCAAATGTAGAAACTCCATTTGATGATGTTCCACTTGTTGCTACTTTCGTTACTATCCCTTCGAATGTTTCATCTTCAAAGGCACCTGCTGTTATTTTTACCGCCTGTCCTACTTGTACTTTTGTAATATCTAATTCATCAACACTAATGGTTGTTTGCAATGAGCTGTAATTTGTTATGTGTGCAACTGTCGCTGAATTTTGCACAGAATCCCCACTTGCAACAGAAAGGCTTGTGATTGTCCCCGCAACTGGTGCTTGTAAGATACTTCCATCTGTAAAGGTTACAAGAGTCGCACCTGCTTCTACAGCATCTCCTTCCTTCACACTGACAGTATCCGCAGTTAAGCTGCTTCCACCAGTACTTCCGCCACTTAAGCTATCTGAAACACTACTATCTCCTCTTGTTACAGGTGAAATAACTTCATTTTCATCTTCCATACGAAGAAGGATTGTTCCTAGTGAAGCTCCGCTATCGCTTTTCACACTAACTGATGTGATTTCTCCATCATATGGAGCCGTAACAACATCACCATTTTTAAACGTTACAAGAGTGTCGCCTTTATCTACTGTGTCTCCCGATATTACACTTACGGTATCTACAACAAGAATTGTATTTACAGCTGTTACATCTTGATCTGTAATTGCTATAACCGAACCGGAACCACTAACTTCTACCTCTAATTTTCCTTTTTGTGCTGTTATTGTTTGTGCTGCAAACGCAACATTTTGAGTTTGATTTTTTTTACCTAATAGGAACCAGGCACTCGCTCCTCCTATTAGAACAATAATTACTGAAATAATAATCCACTTTTTCAAATTTCTATCTCCTTGCCATCATTGATTTTGACCTGATTGATTTTGACCAGGCTGGAATTGTCCATTACCTGGGAACATCTGACCGTTCCCTCTTGGTCCCATTTCTGATAAATTAGGGCTTGTACTTTGTTTATAAGCTACATATCCTACCCCAATAGCTGCGCAGGTACTTATCGCCAAATTTACAATAAGTAAAATTTTTATTAGACTTTGTTTGGTTTGCTCCATTTTTATTCCTCCTTGTTTCCTGTTGATAAGCTTATTTTGGATTTTCGTTCCTTAAACTTTCCTTAAAAAAGTCATATTCTCTAGCAAGTACTTTTGCACTCGCAAGGTGAAACTCTTGAATTTGTTCCCCAATTTTTTATTTCTGCGATTCTTGATAGTTTGTTCTGCTCAGGTAAATGGACTTTCTAAGGGATGTAAAGCCGTTCTGTTTATTCTGCTGCGTCTCTTTCACAATTCCTATCATAGGTTCCCAATATGTCAGGAATATGTCAGTCTTATTTTTTTAACAATTGTTCTATTAGGTTAATAGAATCTTCTCATCCCGTTCATAATTTGTTCATATTTATCCCTTACCCTTGATTTAACATTGTGCCTCTGCTCCCTTCTAAACGAAATAAAGGAGGTATTTTGATGATAAAAATAATAAACCTTAGCTTGGTTGGGATTATGGTGATAACAGGTGTTGTCTTTTTTTCAAATAATAGGGAAACAATAACTTCGGAAAAAGGGGTTAATACAGGAGTAGTAGAAGAAAAGATTCTATCGGAACAAATCAATGTTTCAGAGGATAATAAAATCGTAGAGGAAAAGCTGCTGGACGTACCCCTGCTTAATCAAATGGACGCTCCACATTTGTATAATGGCTGTGAAGTTACCAGTCTAGCGATGATCCTAAATTATAAAGGAATTTCGGTTACAAAAAATGAACTAGCACAAGAGATTGATAGAGTTCCGTTGCAATATAGTAATGGTCAATATGGAAATCCAAACACTGGTTTTGTGGGCAATATGGAAGTTGGACCTGGTTTAGGGGTGTACCATGAGCCCATTTTTGAATTAGCTCAGAAATACTTGAATGCTGCTGACCTTACGAATTCATCGTTCGATCAACTATTAAAAGAAGTTGCAAGCGGAAACCCTGTTTGGGTTATCACAACCTCCACCTTTGCACCTGTTTCTGAATTTGAAACATGGCAGACACCAGAAGGAAACGTGGACATAACGTATAAAATGCACAGTGTTGTGATAACCGGTTATGATTCTACGAATATTTACATTAACAATCCGTATGGAACGAAAAATCAAAAAGTGGACCGCGAAAGCTTTATAGAAGCGTGGGAACAAATGGGGAAACAAGCCGTTGTTCTCTATTAAAAATGGGGTGTCTGTTGAGACACCCCATTTTTGTATTTATAGCTCCCGATTATAATACTGTAAGTATCCTAGTTTCCAAGAAATAAATGCGCTGAGTATGACTGCGCTAATCATGAGAATGAAAAACAGCCAGTCGATACGAGACACAGTAATTTCTCGATAAAATATCCGATTTTTTTCTCCGGTAAAGCCCTTTGATTCCATTGCCAGTGCGGTTCTCTCTGCTTTGCGAATCGCTCCAGCAAGAAGAGGTATCACATATCGTTTCAGCTGTTGTACTTTTTCCGGAATGGTTCGCGCCCGTGCTACTCCCCTTACTCGATGCGCATTTTGCAGGGTTTGAAACTCCTCCTTGATTAATGGCAGGAAACGGTATCCGGCCATGATTCCATATGCGAGCTTCGGAGGCAGTTTACACTGCTGCATTAAGCTAAGGAGAAAGTCGGTTGGCTTTGTCGTTAACGTAAACATAATCGATAACGTGGCAAAGCTTAACACTCTTAAACCAAGCGAAACTCCTCTTTGAAAGCCTTCTGCTGTCAGTGTCAAAAAACCCCATTCCCAGATGACCGAATCCCCTGCCTGCAGCCGTGGAAAAAGCATGGTTGACCAGACATAAATGATTGCGATAAATAAAAACGGAGCAAATAACAGCAGCCATTTTTTAAACGAAACGCGGCCGAATATGAAGGTGACCGTCACTACCCAGAGGATGGTCACGAGTGGCGTAATCGGATCGAAAAACACCGACAATATCAGAATGGAAATGACGACCGCAAATGCTTTTACACTCGGATTCACTTCATGTAGTGACATGACTCTCTCTCCTTACCAGATCTTTTTGAAGCTGTTTCCTAAACGGCAGCTTTAACCTTGCCCGGTTAACGACTTCATGATTATCCCACAAGCTCTCAGGTGCCCCCGAAAAGATAATCTCTCCCTCATCTAAAACATGAACGGTGTCAGCATATTGATCAACCAGCTCCATATCATGGGTAATCATAAAAACAGCACCACTTTTTTCATCAAGGATTTCCATGATTTCTCGTGCTGTATTCGCATCCTGGCCGAATGTTGGTTCATCAAGGATGAGCAGCTCCTGTTCATGAACGAGCATGGTTGCGACACTCAATCGCCGCTTTTGCCCTTGACTAAGGGAATAAGGATGGGCATTTGCATGTTTTTCCAACCCTATTTTTTCAAGGTTGTCAAGAGCGGTTGCTCGGTGCTCCAACCCAAAGGCAATTTCCTCATAAACACTGTCAGTAATAAACTGATGCTCAGGATTTTGAAAAACGTAGCCCAGACGCTGAAATAAATCCTTTTCCTTCCACTTAGAAAGTGGAACGTCGAGAAAATGAATCTCCCCTTGCATAAGAGGAAGTAATCCAGCTAAACATTTTGATAGAGTCGTCTTTCCAGAACCATTTGCGCCAACCAGTGCGGTCAGTTCTCCTTTATGAATAAGTAGATTTATATTTTTCAAGTGCCCCCGAGCATGAAGATCACTCACTTCGAGGATTGGTTCCTTTTTGGATATGGTTTTGTTTTCTTTTTTTAAAAAAGCAACTGAATCCTCGAGCCCTGACAGTAATTCATGATTGCGAAGCGGAAGTCTCTCCCCTTTATACATGCCAGCATTCTTTGCCGTAATTCCCGCTTCCACTACTTTTGGCAGCCAAATGCCTTCCTTTTGTAAGTAAGGAGCAAATTCTCCAAAACATTGTACAAGAGTGCCATCGAAAAGAATCGTTCCGCTAGAATCTAAGACTAGACAGCGGTCAATCAGCTCGACCCAATCATCAAGCTTGTGTTCAATGACAATCAGCGTAAACGGGCGTTCTTTCTTTAAACGGGCGATGGTTTTTACCAGGTCTGAGCTTGACAGCGGGTCTAGGTTAGCGGTCGGCTCATCAAGGATGATAACCTCAGGCTGTAGAACCAAGACACACGCAAGTGCGAGCTTCTGCTTTTGCCCTCCAGATAGGGTATGGATGGTTGTCTTTTTTTCAGCCTGCAAGCCTACCCATTCTAGTGCTCTATCAATCTTTGCTTCCATCTCAGCCCGTGGTACATGGAAGTTCTCTAATCCAAACGCTACTTCCTCCTCAACGGTCAGCATGCAGAATTGGCTCTCCGGATCTTGAAAAACTATTCCTATTTTTTGATTAAGCTCACCGGGTTTAAAATCATCCAGATTTCGACCCTCAAACGTGATGCTCCCTTTCAGTTCTCCATCCACTGCTTCTGGATATAACTTGTTCAAACAATAGGCAAGCGTACTTTTTCCAGAACCGCTTGGACCTAATAACAGTACGGATTGATTTTTTTCAATCGAAAAGGTAAGTTCAGTGAAAATATTACTATCTTCATAGCTGAATGCCAGTTGTTCTGCCTTAATCTGGTCATACAGTGACATTGCGCTTGTGTTCCTTTCCTAATGGAAAACTGTTTAGTGCTCCAGTTCTTGCTAGTCCTTCACTTAAATACTTGCCAAGTAATCCAGCCAGCAGTGCCCCGCTCACAAGGCGGACAAAGAACATGGCAGTCACATAACCTGGTGACAGCGCAGCAAATCCTGAGACATAAAAGCCCCAAGCAAAGCTAAATACGGACGATCCCATCCCCGCAGCCATCAATACCCAAGTCGAATAATTCTTCCATTTCGTTGCGGCAAAGACTGCTTCTGCACCTAAACCTTGAATCATACCTGATAGAATTAATTGCGGTCCAACTGCGTTTCCAAGCATAACTTCCACTGTAGCAGCCACTGTTTCTGATAGAAAAGCAGCGCCTGGCTTACGGATAATATAAGCAGCAATAATCGAGACGATAAACCAAATTCCGAAGATGATATCATATCCAATCAAACCGAACAGACCGAAAAGGACATTACCTAGTTGGACAAAAAGCAGATAAACGACAGCGAAAACAACTGCAAGTACTGATAAAACAATGACTTCACGGAGCTTCCATTTTGCCAGCATTTATTTATCCCCCTTTTTCGATGGGCTATTAGCCGACATCGTAACTGTCATGACAATATGAGTAGAATCGCTATCGTGCGCACCTTGGAACGCATCCTCCAGCGTTTTGAAAACCTTGTTCGCATCACCATCAAGCCTAGAGGCATAGTGTACGCCTTTGGTGAAGGTACCTTGTTCTTGGGCGTGTTTTACTTGATCCACAATGACATTCATATAAGTTGGAATCCCCATTGGATATAAGGCAAAATGAACAGCTACCTCTTGCTTGATTTGTTCTGACTTCTCCTCATTTAGTCGATCGGAGTTTTCTGATAGGTAGACGTCACCTGCTGAATCTCCTGGGCAGCCATTTGAAAACGTTGCCTGCAGCACAACATGTTCACCGTTTTTTGACGACTCTAGGAAAATAGCTTTCACGACATCAAAAACATGCTCAGACCTGCCTCTTAAACATGTGCTCACATCATCTGTCTCCATCCACACCTTTGAAGTATCCACTTCCTTTAGTGCAGATAGAATAATATCTACAAACCTATCGGACATCGGATAAATCGAAAAACGTGCCCCTGTAATTTCACTCGTACCGCAAAAATTAGACATTCAATATTCCCCCATTACTATTTTTGGCAACAAAAAAACTGCATCCCCGCAGGAATGCAGTCGAATCATATCAACGTAGACTTAACGATAATCTTCTCCTGCACTTCCCCACGCTAGTATTATCTAGATCGGGTCATAAGGGTCAGACAAACGTCCTCTCAGCCAAAAAGCTCCCCTAGTGCAAAAACCGTATGCAATTTTCATTGTTGCCATTATAGTAAGATAAATTATCTGACTTGTAAAGAAAATAGTTTGGTGCCTGTCACCGCTCGTGGACACTGTCCACCTCAGGCGGACACTTTCTTTTGCTCACTAGAATAATGGTTGTCCTTTTTCCTTAATTGATATTTTTATGCATTTGCTCCACCTTCAAAGCTGTCATATGATGATAAAAAATATACAATGATGTATAAATGGTGCCTGTCACCGAGAAGGGAGACCGACTTATTATGGAACAACATGGGGTTTTTAAATCTGTTTGTCCACTGGATTGTCCAGACCAATGTGGTTTGCTTTTACATAAGGTTGACGGAAGAGTGGTAAAAGTGGAAGGTGATCCGGAGCATCCGGTGACGAAGGGGAATATTTGCAATAAGGTCCGGAATATGACCGAAAGGATAAATGATGAAAACCGCTTAAAATATCCCATGAAGCGAGTTGGGGCTAAGGGCGAAGGTAGATTTGAACGAATCAGCTGGGATGAAGCCATCCAAACGATTACTTCTCGGTGGAAAACACTTATCCACACAGAAGGGCCAGAAAGTATCCTACCATACAGTTTTTATGGAAACATGGGGCGGCTGAATGCCGAGGGTATGGACCGTCGATTCTTCAACCGCTTAGGTGCGTCACAGCTAGAACGAAGTATATGTAACTCTGCTGGTACTGCTGGCTATAGATATACGATGGGTGGTAGCTTTGGGATCGATCCAGAAGATACAATTCATTCCAAGCTCTTCATTTTTTGGGGTATTAACGCTGCCAGTACCAATATGCATCAAGTAGCACTGGCCCAAAAAGCACGCAAACATAACGGCGCTAAAATTGTGGTCATTGACGTGCATAAAAACCAAACTGGGAGATTAGCAGATTGGTTTATTCCGATTTTACCAGGGACTGATAGTGCACTTGCAATTGGAATTATGCATATTTTATTTGCTGAAAACATGGTTGACTCCTCCTTCTTACACCAATATACAGTTGGCTATGAAGAACTACGGGAGCATGTTATCCAATATGACCCCACTACTGTTTCAGAAATAACAGGGGTTCCTGTTGAGGATATTTATAAGCTTGCTAGAATGTACGGGAATACCGCACCTGCCTTTATTCGAATTGGTAACGGACCGCAGCACCATGACAATGGCGGTATGTTTGTCCGCACGGTTTCATGTCTTCCTGCCCTGACGGGTCAATGGCTCATCAAAGGCGGCGGTGCGATTAAAGGCAATTCGGGGTACCTCTCTCTGAACACAGTAAATTTACAACTACCGAGATTATTGAAAAATAAACAGACTAGGGTAATTAACATGAACTTGCTTGGAGAAGCTTTGTTAACAGTAGACACTCCTGTAAAATCACTGTACGTATATAGCAGTAATCCTGCAGTTGTTGCTCCAGAAGGTAATAAAGTCAGAAAAGGTCTTGAGCGGGAGGATTTATTCATCGTCGTCCACGATTTATTTTTAACCGAGACTGCCAAATACGCTGATATTGTACTGCCTGCAACATCGTCCTTTGAAAACACAGATGTTTACACATCCTATTGGCATCATTACATTCAAATTCAACAGCCTGTCATAGAAGGCTTTGGGGAATCAAAATCCAATGTCGACGTTTTCCGCCTGCTGGCGAAAGGAATGGGATTTGAAGAAACTGCATTTGAGGAAACAGAAGTAGAAATGATTGCACATGCACTTAATCAACCCTCCAATCCCTATTTGGATGGAATTGATTATGAAACTTTAGTAGAAAAGCAGTTTGTAAAAGCAAAGGTAAAACCATTGTTCCCTGGCAAATTACGGACACCAAGCAGGAAAATTGAGTTGTACTCCAAGCGGATGAAAGCAAATGGATATCCTCCACTGCCAACTTATATACCTATCGTTATTGACGGGGATCATCCCTATCAATTTATCCCAGCACCAAATCATAATTTCTTAAACTCCACCTTTTCAAATAATCAAAAGCACATCATCCTTGAAAAGGAACCTCGCTTGCATATGAATAGAAAGGATGCCGAGGCTTCGGGGATTGAGGACGGGGATCAGGTTCGAGTCTGGAACCAGCGAGGGGAATGTCTGCTAAAAGTAAACGTTGGAGAAAACGTCCTCCCAGGAGTAGTCGTCACCCAAGGTCTCTGGGCAGATTTAGAAGGCACAAAACAACTAGTCAATAAACTAACACCCGACCGAATCGCGGACATGGGCGGCGGCGCTACCTTCTTCTCTGGCAGAGTCAGCGTAGAAAAAATATACAGTGATGCATAAATGGTGACAGGCACCGCTCGAAAAACCCAAGCGATACTTCTCGCTTGGGTTTTTTCGGTTGTAAAGGTGTGCTTAGAGTGAGAGATCTCCCACGTTTTGTAGTGCGGCTCCTGTTTCTTGTTTTCCTTTTTCTTCTTCTATTGTACCTGTATTTAGGCGAATGACATTTTGAAGGGCTCCTTTTAATTTCTTCTCACGTACGATCACTTCCCCCAGAACATCTAATGTTGAAACTTTGGATCGAAGCACCTCTTCGCTTACATCACCATCGAGGGTGAGCTGGCCATTGACTATAAAATTAACTGGTTGATCTAAAGCGAGGAATTGATCGTTTGACCATACTTCTTCCCCATCAATGACCACAAAGGAATTTTCGTAGGACAATACTTCTGTTTCCATCAGACTCAAACGTTCATAGACTAGGTCCTCAACTTCCTCGTTGCAAATGATGACAGAAGTAGAATGTATTTTTTCGATTGCTTTCGTTAGCATATCTCTTGATACATTACTCTCAATAATAACCGGTTTATTTGTAAACCATTTTTTCTGTTGGAACCTGCGAATCGAACGGGCATTTAGACGGAGCGGTTTCCCCAAAACTTCATACCCCGCTGGAATCACTTCTACTAAACAGGTTGTTAAAGATGCTACTTTTTTATATAAATACGATTCTTGATTCTCAAATAGAGAGATTTTCCCGTTCACTTCCAACTTACTAATTTTTTCATTAAACAGATCGACATTAAGGTCCTGGGCAAATGTAAGCATTCCATTCACTACTAAATATAAGGACTCCTCTATCGATTGTAAGAAGGAATTCGTCAGTGTGAATTTACCGTTTTCCAACCTAGGTGGTGCACCATGATAGGTTTCAACAGCTCCTGAGCCTTTTGAAAGCATTTTTCCTGCAATGCCAGAGAGATGTGAAGGGCAATAAACTTTCCCGTTTACCATCATTTTTAATTGCTCTGCTTGTACTTGGTCTGCCTGAACATTTTTATCAATAATAACAATGCCATTTACTAAGAGAAAAACTGGCTCGTCGATCGAAGAAAGATAGTTTTGATCGAGATTAAATAAGCCATTAAAAAGGCGGTAACCAACCGGAACCTCTAAACTCGACCCGATATTGCCTATATTTAATCGTGTTAATAGATGTGCATTTTCTTTCCCATAAATAACAAGTCCTACATTTTCAATCCGTTCAATTCCTTTTACACTTTCTTCCGTTGCATTCACCAAATTTAATAATCCTACATTTCCAATTCGTTGACTCATTATTTTTCCTCCTCCAAAATCTTTCTTAATCGCTTGATAGCGAGAGCAAGCTTATACCGTACCGTTGAAGCGGGAAGACCTAACTGCCCGCCAATCTCCTGACTTGAAAGGCCTAACCAATATCTTTTAAAAATTAAATCACTTAAATCCTGTGGCAAATGTGAAAGTAACTCGGTTATTTCCAAGTGGCCTACACCAGCCTCCTGTATCGAAAAATCAAAGTCATCCTCCCACTGTGTCAATCGTTGTTCTTTTCGCCGATCATCAATCAACCTGTTTTTCATAACACGGAAAAACCATGCTCGCTGCTTATATTCTGGAAGGCGGAGCAGCTCTGGTTCGTTAAGTGACTTTACCATTGCATCTTGAACCAGATCATTTGCCTCCTGCCCATGTCTAGCAATAGATCGGGCAAAACGAAATAGATCATCTTTTAACGCTTCATATAAATCACTCACTTCGACTTTCACAATGACCACTCACTTTTATTCATTTTTATTTTTCAGTGAAAATCTTTGTATTGCTTTGAAGAATTCGATTGTTTTTGCTGCTTTCATTTAGATAACGATTGAGGAAAGAAAAGTGTTGGAGAAATTTATAAAAATTTTTTTAAAATATAAAAAGTGGATTTTTCTATAGATTAATATAGAAGAAAGATTGTGCCAAGAAAAAAAGACAAGTTCCATATTGTTATGGTTCTTGTCTTGATGGATTACTTACTTTCTAACTCTAATGGTCTTAGCTTTGCTTCAATATCTGCCCGACGAGGTTCCAAGATTCCGTTAACATATGGACCGTTTTGTCGGGAACGGCTACGGTCAAGGTAACAGGCCCCAAACCTATTATGGCATTTTCAACCGGGACATCACTTCCGACCCAAGGAACACCAGCACGAACACCCTCTTCACCGTTATCCGCCACTAAAACTAAACGAGTGCCCTCAAAATCCAGGGAATCGCGGTTGTTTCGTTTCTCAATCAGCCCATGTTGGATTCCAAACTGCTTAAAACGTCCTTGGACAAAATGACCGATTTGTCCACTGGCGGTGACAGGCACCATTACTGGTTATAATCCCAAACGATTTTCCACTCGTCTTTTTCCTTAACTGCAAAAACCTCTTGTTCGAGGTCAAGGTTACCGTATTTTCCTTTGTAGGTTTGGGTGACGAGGATTTTGTAGACGTTTTTCATGGCTGGTCCAGTTTTGGCCATTTTCCATTGTTCAATTTTTTCTGGTTCACTCATTGTAAAGTCAAACGTTTCAACGCCAAAGTGGTTCATGAACACGTGAGCCCGGTCTTGGATATAATGCCCTTTGCTGAATTTTTCTTTCATGGTGGAATGGAAAAGTTTCCAGGACGAAGCAAATTCCCCCTCCTGTTCATACTGATAAAACTCCTCCACTACAGCTACTGCCTCATTATCGTGTGAAAACCAAAAACCCCTTACCAACATAAAAACAGTAACGATGCAGACAAGCAGCACGAATCCCATTACTAGACCTTTAAACGAAGCAGATTTTCTAGACATGGACTTCTCCTTTAATACAGACTACATATACTAAAGACTATGTCCACACACGTCGAAATATTAATTAAGTTGATTGCTAAACACATGCCCGTGGTAAAACGATTCCAACTGTCCACCTCAGGTGGAAAGTGTCCACGGGCGGTGACAGGCACCATCAGGGGCACCATCAGCGAAATTCATCCTCGATATATTCTAGTTCTTCCTGGGGAGTGAGGAGCCGGGTAGCTTTGCCGATGTTTCCTTTTTGGTAGGACCAAATTTGGTTGTGAGCGCTTACGGCGTTGGTGAAGTCTTTTCTTGTCCAAGGTTCTAGGATGTCTAGGAGCATTTGCTTATTACTGCTATTTTTGAAGGCTTTGTTTTTTATTACTTCATATAATTTCTGGACTTTATCAGCGGTGATCTCTGAGGCACCCCATTTTTTGTCCGCCTCCACCTTTTGATGGGTCATATTGTGAACTTCTTGAATTAGTTCCCCTTCACTCATGGTTTCATATTCATCCGTTACTTTACTTGATACCGGGGCAGCAAAGCTTTTATCGATTTTTGTTTGTGCCTCTTTCGTCGCAACGGGATCATTTTTCTTAAAGTTCAATTTGAGCCCGCCATCATCACTTAAATAAAAATAGACTGCCACAATACAAGCTAGAATCCCAATGATAGTACCCGTCACTCCAAATTTTTTCATGGTGCTTTCTCCCCTTAATTCTATTTATGTATCTATCTCGTTTTTGGCAAAAGCCCAATTTTTATTAATTATACAAAATTATGCCAAATACTTGTACATTATTGTTTTGCCAAGGTTTGAGATTTTTGCGAAAAATAAAAATCGTAAATTAATAGATAATTAGATAATAAGGCAAATCACCTTACTAAATTCAATTAATCACGCAAAACGTGATTGTTCTGACAATTTTCTTGTAGTAATGAGATTTATATCTGTTCGCTGCGCCATGATTTTCCCTATATGGTAGAGGTACCCGGGAATAAATCGAAGAGCGAGCTTTCTGAAAGGGACAATCCTTGGAAAGCTTTGAACAGTTAGCCATCCAATATGATCCAATGATTCAACGGATCATTTACTCACTTCACATTTATAAAAATAAAGATGAATTTCTCCAGCATGGGCTTATCGCCCTGTGGAAGGCAAGCAAGCGATTTGACCCCGCAAGGAACTATTCCACTTATGCGTATTACTATATTAAAGGCTATCTTCTAATGGAATTGACTAAACTAACCATGGAAGCGGAGAGAGTTATTTATCCGAAGGATGAATTCTGGGAGAATGCAGTGGCTCCCTATTCGGAGTAGCTGTTGGAAGAGGATATTCTAGTATCCTACTGCCATAGACTGACACCCAATCAAAGTAAATGGCTATTACAAACAGTACTTGGAGGCTTAAGTGTCAGTGAAATCGCCGAAAAGGAAAAGGTATCTATATCTGCCGTAAAAAGCTAGCGCAAAGGAGCGCGCGATAAAGTGAAGTTTGTCATGGCGAGACACCCATAGAAATCTCCAAAAGCCATACTAGAAAGGTGCCTTCCAAAATAATGGATAGACACCTAAATCAGAACAACGAGCCAGTAACAATGGAGAAAAAATATCAGGGTATAGAAACTTGAGGCAAAGACGGTGAGTCCCTTTGTAAGGGAGGTGGTTGGTACCTTTTTAAAAAGAATAAACAAGTAGAGGCACAGTGAAAAACCCATCTTAGTAATCAGAAACAAAGCCGGATCTGCTTCATATATTTTACTCATGAGCGGGTTCATTTCTTGTATGAATGAGTTTTCCAATCCAAAGTAAGTAATGATGGCATCAAATATATTTAAGAGTGATAAATAATGAAAGAGTAAGACCACAGTATCCTCACCTTCTAAATGTTCCTAATAACGAACATCATATAAATTTCCTTTTTGATGGTATGATTTCCTTCCTAATAGAAAGATAATCGTTAGACAATTTCCCCTATAATCTCCTTAATATCAATAAATACTCCTATTATGAAGCAGCATTGCCCTTGAAAATGGCGTTATGGAGTCGAAAAATGGCAGTCACTAAAAGAAAGTCTCATCTTCATCCCAAATTACGTTAGTCACTGTCATAATATGTTAAAATAAGGAAAGATAGAGGGTGAATGTGGAGGAGAAAAAATGGTCAGTATTGAAAAAAAGATAACCGCTGAAAGGTGGTTTAACGAATACTTTACAAAGGGTGATCTAGAAGTTTTAGATGAACTAACAACACCTGATTTTTTATATCATTCAAGAAATGGTGACAATTCAAGAGAAAAAATGAAGGAGTTCATGACATGGTATCGTTCTGTTTTTCAAGACGATGAATGGGTGATTGATGATTTAATTGAGCAAGGGGATAAATTAGTGGTTCGTTACACTGGCTGGATGACGTATAAGGGCGGATGGTTCAATATCCCTTCCGAGAACCAGCGTGTAAAGGAAACGGGTATCATGATTTTTATTTTTCAAGAGGGTAAAGTGAAAGAGCTCTGGTGTGAAAATAGTGACGCTGCTATTCTTTATGAATTAGGTGCTTTAACCCAAAATGCTCATACGGTTTTTTAAAAAGAAATGCTCAGAGTCTAAAACTCTGAGCATTTCTTTTTAAAAGATTACGTATGGGAAACTATAAATTCTGCATTTCCATCAAGTTCAAACTCTCCAAATCCGATTGGAAGGATGAAATGTGTTCCTTTTTTCAATGGATAACGCTCTCCAGCATGAACCAGTGCTCCGTCACCGTTAATGACACTTACGAGAAGATAGCGTTCAACAGACGAGAAAGTTGCTTTCCCATTGACTGACCATTTGTAGACCGAGAAAAAATCAGATTCAACAAAAGTCGTTATGGTTGCATTTTCACGTTCCTCGACCTTAGGGGTAACTCCAGTTTCTAGATGAGGAACGGTGGTGACATCAATGGCTTTATCTAAATGAAGCTCTCGCAAATTCCCTTCCGCATCCCTGCGGTCATAGTCATATACCCTGTATGTAGTATCCGAGCTCTGCTGCGTTTCTAATACAAGCGTTCCTTCACATAAAGCATGAATGGTCCCACTTGGAACATAGAAAAAGTCGCCTGGCTTAATTTTTACCCTGCGCAGCAGTTCATTCCATTTTCCATCATTGATTTGATGGATTAATTCCTCTTTTGTTTTAGCGTTGTGACCAAAGATCATATCCGCTCCTTCTTTACAATCAAGGATATACCAACATTCTGTTTTGCCTAAATCACCATTTTCATGAGTTTTTGCATATTCATCCTCAGGATGTACTTGAACAGATAAATCTGCATTGGCGTCAAGAATTTTAGTTAATAAAGGGAAAACCTCATCTTTTGGATTTCCAAATAACTCAGGTTGATTTTTCCAAAGCTCGTCCAAAGACATACCAGCATATGGACCATTTTCTAAGACCGATGGACCATTTGGATGAGCAGAAATAGCCCAGCATTCCCCTGTTATGTCTGTTGGAATGTCATAACCAAATTGAGTTGCTAAGGCAGTCCCACCCCAAATTCGTTCTTTAAAAACTGGTTTTAAAAATAATGGCTGTTGCAAAATGAACCCTCCCACTGAATTAGTTATTCTCTTGAAGTGCTTGCTTGGCTAGCATCAGTGATCCTGTAATTCCAGCGTAATCACCTAGACCAGGACTGACAATATAATCAGATAGCTCCGGTAAATGAACATAATCAGAAACAAATTCTTTCAAAAACTTAAAAATAGTAGGAAATAATTGCTTTTGATGCATGACTCCGCCGCCAAGGATGATTTTTTTCGGAGAAAGAATCAACACATACTGCATGAGAGCTTGAGCAATGTAGTAGCCCTGCAGGTCCCATACCTCTGGCCTGTCTACTAGGTCGATTCCCTTAGCACCCCAACGTTCCTCTATAGCTGGTCCTGCTGCAAGACCCTCTAGGCAATCTCGATGGTATGGACATTTTCCTTGATACTCATCCTGTGGATGACGTCTAACGAGAATATGCCCCATTTCCGGATGGGATAATCCTTGAAGGAGTTTGCCCTGGACAATGGCACCTGCTCCTATTCCAGTCCCAATTGTTATGTATAAACAGCTGTCCAATCCCTTCGCTGCACCGTGAGTAACCTCGCCTAAAGCAGCTGCATTCACATCGGTATTGAAACCAATTGGGATCCCGAATTCTTTTTCTAGCGTTTTTACGATCGGGTAATCTCGCCACCCCGGTTTAGGTGTCGAGGTAATCGAGCCGTATTCAGGGCTTTCCTTGTTCACATCTATCGGGCCAAAGGATCCCACTCCAATCGCCTCGAGCTCGTAGCCCTTAAAAAATTCAATTACCTTTGGCATCGTTTCCTCTGGGATAGTTGTTGGTATCTGAATTCGTTCTATGATTTTGCCTGATTCAACTCCGACAGCACAAACAAACTTCGTACCGCCCGCTTCAATTCCACCTAACATCTCTTCACCTCCAAGCAATTTGGATCAACATTTACTATCAAAACCCTCCACTCATTATACTAAAAACAGCTCATTAATATAATGTATAAAAACTCGATCTTTGAGCTTTAGTTTCTTACAAGGAACAAACAACACTGCGGTACTGAGCACACTGAAAAAGGCTGAAAAAGAAGATCGCTTCGTCCTAAGATTCTTCAATCCGACAGAAACCGAATGTCATGGCTCATATACCATAAACCTTTCAGTCGAACATGCGCAAGAAGGAACCCTAAACGAAATACCAATTGCACCACTTAGCTTAGAAAATAATCACATTAACGTACCTCTAAAACGAAACCAAGTAAAGACAGTATTATTCTAACAATGAGAGGTGTCTATCCACTCATGAACAGGTGATTTACTCAGTTAATGGTTATAAAAAAAGACGAAGGATTGTTTAACGGTGACAGGCACCAATTAGTTCTGAATCATGTAAAAAGAGAAGTGCTTTTTGGCACTTCTCTCTTGTTATGCTCTGGGCTTACCACTTGGGCTAGCTTCTTACAGTTTCCATTCTGGAAAGTCTTTTATCTTTTGTTTTTCATACTCTGTCATTCTTGAGTACGAGTGTGACAGTTTTGACAGGATGTACCCCTGAGGGCTCGAGGTTTCTTTTTGATTGCTAACCTCTTGAAGATTAATATTGGTAAACATAATGGCGATTTGAGCTAAACTCTCGATTGTTTCCATCAATTCAGGGTTGTCATTGTAATTTTTCTTGGCAATCACATAAACAGTATCCAGCCGGCTCCTAATGTGCTTTAGCGTTTCTGTGTCAAATTGGTCTTTTTTCATTACATTTCACCCCTTATTACTAAAGCATATGGAATTTCAGGGTATATGGAACGAAATAAAATAAATATATATTAAAAAGAATAATCTGGTTTTAATAGAAAAATTCTATTTTACGAAAAAAAGGCATTTTCTCTATTACAAAAGAGAATATGCCTTTTTTCAAACATTATTCTTTATAAAATATATTGATAGCAGACAACGGCCTCTACCTGTTTAAAGCCCTCCTGAATATATAGCGCCTGTGCCCGTTCATTCTCTCCGTTCACACTAAGAATGGTTCTTTTATAGCCCTTTTCCTTGGCAAACCTTAAAGAAGCTCTCAGCAAGCTTCTTCCTAAACCGCGGCCTTGGTACTCAGGCAAAATGGCGACAGGTCCGATATTCATGATTGGTGCACCATCATATTCATCATCGGCTCCTCTAATAACTCCTACAGGTTTTTCCTGATGGAAAAGGACCATCATGCCGCCTTCAAGGTAATCTTCATCGGTTAGCAGCTTTATCACACCCTCAGTTGTAAGTGGTGTTTCACTGCCTTTCAGCGTTGAAAAAGAAGCATTTCGTACCTTACGCCAATTTTCTTCATCCTGTCCTTGACGAAAAGTTCTAAGTTCATAACACTCTGGCAGATCGACTTCAGGTACCGCTAAATCCTCTCTTACAAGTAGGAAGGCGTATCTTTCCACAGAAAAATTCAAGCCTTCGATCATCTCTATCAATTTTTTATTTACTACTGGAATAAACAGAAAAACCTTATCTAGGCCTGTCGTATGTTTTAAAACAGCCTGTAGCAGCTGCTGATAGCATTGAATATCTACGATTTCAGAATGAAAGATTCGAAACCGAGCCCTTTTTCCACGTTTATGATAGTCATCCATTACCAACGAAGCCGTTCCGATGATTTCATCCTGCTGATTTAAAACAAGATAAGTAGGATTTTCATCACTTACCTCAAACTCCCGTAAATCAAAATCATACAAATAAGAATCATCAACCTCTAATCTATGCTTCTTACAATAAGAAACAAAGTCGCTAACTCTCTCTTCTTCTAAATATACAATCCTCATTATTGCTTCCCTCCCTACTAATACAATACGGTGCCTGTCACCATTTATGCAAATTGTCATCATTTATGCATTCATTCATGTATGAAACGTCTAGTACCCGTTCAAACTGTGATTGAAAAGGGGATTGAAGATTATGAGAAGTATGTTTATTTTCGTATGGTACGCGGCCATTTTGATATTTACGTGTACAGCCAGCTTTCATGATTTGATCCATTTTGGTGTGTTGAGGTTTCGTTGGGACGGTCATCCAACATTTTCTGAATTCCTGTCACCATTTCCCACGGATTTTAGTAGAAGCTTACTATTACAGAAAATTGGACATATTATAGCATTTCAGATTCTAACTTTCCTTTTGCTACTAAAATTCAGATCTCAATTAATCATCCTGTTTTTAGCAGCCTCCTTTGCCTCGCTAACCGAATTTCTCCAATTATATTTCTCCCGAGGTGGTAGAGTTTTTGATATCGGATTTGATTTAATAGGGATTTTGGTTGCATTAGGGATGGCAAGTTTTTTCAAGATAACACCATCCAGACAAATCGAATTGAAAAAATAAGAGCTATTAAAACTACTACCTTTCCTTTTCCCTTGTATTTCCTCAATTCTTAGGCAAAAATAAATAGATTAGGACATATAAAAAGAGGTGTAGTTTAGTGGAGTGGAAAATTAACAAAGTTCAGAAAGACCAAGTAGATAGATTTGAAATTGTTCAGGAAGACGTAACCCTGCCAAATCAAACAGATATGCATTTCTCTTATGTGAATTTTTCAAAGGGAGTATGTATTTTGCCAATCACCGAAGAAGGAAAGGTCATTTGTATTCGCCAATATCGTCATGCAGTAAAGGAATGGCAATGGGAATTACCTGCAGGAGCCATTGACCCTGAAGACAAAGAACCTCTTTCCGCGGCTAAAAGAGAACTTGAGGAAGAAACAGGCTTCCAAGCAAAAAACTGGATAGATCTAGGCAGTGTTTACCCCTCACCTGGGTCCACGAGTGAACAAATTTTCCTTTTTGCTGCGACCGATCTAATAAAAAAGGAGCAGCAGCTTGAAGCTACCGAACAAATAGACTTACATATAATAGAAATGAACGAATTAAATCAATTAATTAATAATGGAGAATTCAAACACGGAGCCGGACTTGCCGCCATCCTACGATACCTGATAAAAAAAGAACATTAATGAAAAAAAGGTTTTTAGCACAACACGTGCCAAAAACCTTTTTTGGGTTTAAGAAAAAAACTCAAACACAAACTATTCACTAGTGGTGACAGCCACCATGACATCTACTCTATAACGTTGACCACCAAATCATGAATTAGCCACACGGCATCGAACCATTTTACTGTATAGGTGTTCTCGAAGTTTTTAACTTCTTCCCTTCCTTCTGTCCGCCTCAGGTGGACAGTGTCCACAAGTGGTGACAGGCACCGTATTTTATTTATTCAAACAATGATGTATTATAGTAATATTAAATTTTAACGTTTGAGGGGGAAATATGATGAGGTTGTCTGGTGATGAGTTGGAGGTTCTATCGATTCTTGAGGAGAATCATAGGATTCCTGTGGAAGATATTGCTTTGATGGTGAATTCGAGTGTTGATGATGTTAATGCGGTTATTAAGAAGTTAGAGGATGAGAAGGTTATTGTTAGCTACCCGGCTTTGATTGATTGGAGTAAGGTGGCTGGTAAGGAGAACATTGTTGCGATGATAGATGTCAAGGTGACACCGAAACGCGGCGTTGGTTTCGATGAAGTAGCGGAAAGAATATATCGTTTTCCTGAGGTTACTTCTCTATATCTTATGTCCGGTGCCTATGATTTATCGATTACCATTGAAGGAAAAACAATGAGCGAGATCGCTCGTTTTGTATCGGAAAAGTTGTCGACGATTGATAATGTTATTTCCACAACCACTCATTTCATGTTAAAAAAATATAAACACGATGGCGTCATCTTTGGTGAAAACAATGAGCGAGATCGTCGAATGGTGGTTTCACCATGATGAAGGAACACAAACACTATTTAGCTGAAATGGTGAAAGAACTAAAACCATCTGGAATCAGAAAGTTTTTTGACCTGGCTGCCTCCATTAAGGGCGTCATTTCCTTAGGTGTCGGTGAGCCAGACTTTGTCACCCCATGGAGCATACGGGAAGCAGCGATTCTTTCTTTGGAAGAGGGCTACACTTCGTATACAGCAAATCCAGGATTGCTAGAATTAAGACAGGAAATTTCATCCTACTTACAAAAGCGATTTGGGGTCAAGTATAATCCTGTCGACCAAGTGATTGTGACGGTCGGTGCCAGCCAAGCCATTGACCTAAGCTTTCGTGCCATTCTAAATCCGGGGGACGAAGTACTGATTATTGAACCGGCTTTCGTTTCTTACGCACCATTAGTTACCTTGGCAGGCGGTAAGCCAGTACCGGTTTCAACCCATCCGAGTAATGGGTTCAAGCTTACACCGGAACAAATCGAAAACGCCATTACCACCAAAACGAAGGCAATTTTACTATGTTCACCAAATAATCCGACGGGAACCTATTTAAACAAAGAAGAACTTATAAAAATTGCAGCGGTAATAGAAAAACACGATTTACTCGTGGTTTCAGATGAAATCTATGCAGAATTAACCTATGATGAAGAGTATACAAGCTTTTCCTCTCTTGAGGGCATGTACGACCGAACCATTTTAATCAATGGCTTCTCCAAAGGATTTGCGATGACTGGATGGCGATTAGGTTTCCTAGCAGCCCCAAAACCGTTCACTGAACAAATGGTGAAAATTTTACAATATACTACCATGTGTGCTCCTCATATGCTGCAGCATGGTGCCATCGAGGCATTACGCAACACGTATCACGAAGTGGAAAGCATGAGAAGAAGCTACCGAAGAAGACGGAATTACATTGTTCAATCATTAAACAACATGGGATTGGACTGCTATACTCCAGGTGGAGCATTCTATGTCTTTCCCTCTATTAAAAAAACTGGTATGACCTCAGAACAATTTGCGGAAGAGCTTTTACTAGCAGAAAAAGTAGCCGTTGTCCCTGGCAGTGCCTTTGGCGAGAGTGGCGAAGGCTACGTTAGATGCTCCTATGCCACTTCGATGGAACAGCTTCAAGAAGCGGTAAAACGAATCAAACGGTTCATGGACTCACTGGAATCGAAAGCAAACCGTGCACAAGAGGTATATTCAAATAACTAAACGTCAACAAAACGTCAACCTCCTTTTCTACAACAAGGACTTGGCGTTTTTTGTATCTGGTGAGTTTTGTTAGTAATACCTACATCACTTTTATGATAAGATTCATTTATATTATTTCAATTTAATAGGGACCACCCGCCATCTATCAAGAAAAGAGGAAAGAAATGAATCATCAAGATAACTCCAGATCTATAGTCTTACCACTTATCATTTCAATTGTTGCGATATCGTTTTCAGCAATCTTTGTAAAATGGTCAGATGCACCTGCTTCGATTCTGAGCATGTATCGCATGATGTTTGCAAGTCTATTAATGCTTCCTATCGTCTGGAAAAACCGCGAAGAATTTAAAAAAATAACCAGAACAGATTGGTACTTTTTATTTTTTTCAGGTCTCTTTTTAGCCTTACATTTTGTCCTTTGGTTTGGTTCGTTAAAATTAACCACCGTTGCCAGCTCGACCATCATTCTTGCCCTGCAGCCGATTGTCTCATTGGTTGGCGGCTACTTCCTTTTTAAGGAACGAACAACAGCTTCGGCATTGATGACAATGGGAATCGCCATTATTGGAGCGATGATGATTGGCTGGGGTGACTTTGCTTTAAGTCAGGACGCCATCCTTGGAGATATCCTTTCCTTTTTAAGTGTCATTGCCGTCGTTGGCTACTTATTGATTGGTCAAAGCATTGTGAAAAAAGTATCCCATTGGATTTATAGCTTTTGTGTGTTTTTCATTGCAACGATCATTCTATCAATCTATAACCTTAGTACCAGTGTTTCATTTAGTGGATATCCGGCCATGGAATGGGGAATTTTTCTTTTACTTGCTACCGTTCCGACGGTCAGTCACATCATCAATAACTGGCTCTTAAACTATGTCAATGCCACAACGATTTCAATGAGCATTTTAGGTGAACCTGTTGGTGCCACTATATTAGCAGTCTTGTTGCTGGATGAGCACCTTGCCAGCTGGCAAATTGCCGGTGGAATGCTCGTTCTTCTCGGTGTCTTTTTCTTTTTAATGCAGCAGCAAAAAAAGTTTCATATTAAGGGAACCGTCAAGAGCGGGACTTGAAGAAAACCTCCATCAGGTGGTGCTGTACGGGGAGCAAGCTTTCGTACACCAGAGGAAGGTGTTCTTGCACAACTTCAGCATTTGTTTGCTTATGCTACAACGGCTCCATTACCAAACCAATACCCGCTGGTTGACCCCCGCTTCCATCTTGTAAATAGCGGATCTGCCACAACATGGACCGCCTTAAACGGAAAATGGGCTGTACCAGGCACCACCTACGGACAATCAATCTTGAACTTATACAGAAGAATGGCCGAAGCGTAATTATCATATATAGATAAATTAAAAAAACAAAAGCCAGCATATAGCTAGGCTTTTGTTTTTACTACTTTAACCTTGAAAATAAGTATATTGCACTATTACTCTATTAATATTTTTACGTTTCATGATATGATAATAGTAAATTCAGATAATTAGAGGAAACTGTATGAAAAATTTGGGACAAGTTACACTAGTGTTAATATCAGTGCTATTTTCCAGCTTCCAAGCCATCATGGATCATGACCATTTCTTTACAGTAGACTTTCTTATTTTTACAACGATTGCCTGGCTGGTTGGGTGGCAATATGACCGAGCGCGTTTCTTAGGAAAAAAAGCACGTGATAGTGAAGAAAGCTATAGAAAATTAATAGATTCATTGCCTAATGCCGTTATTATTCACCAAGATAATCAGGTTATCTATGTAAATAAGGAAGCAGTTTCTATGGTAGGTGCAAAGCGTAAGGAAGAAGTAATTGGTACCTCTATTTTTAACCATATTTTTCCAGAATACAAAGAACGACTGCTAGAACGTTTGAAACAAGTAAAAAAGGAAAAATTACCATTAACCAATATTGAATACAAATTTATTAAGTTGGATGGTTCTGTTTTTGTCTTTGAAGGCTCATCTATGTTCATTACATTTGGTGGAAAAGAAGCTATATTGTCAATTGGAAAAGATATTACAGAGAGAAAAGAACAAACGGAACAACTCCTGCAAAAATCAGAAAAATTGGCTCTTCTCGGTCAAATGGCTGCAGGCATAGCCCATGAAATCCGAAATCCACTTACCTCCATCAAAGGCTTCATTCAATTATTCAAAACAGAGAAACATCAAGTTGAATACTACGATATTGTGTTATCAGAGCTTGACCGAATCAATGACATCGTGGGAGAATTTCTCGTACTCGCAAAACCAACCGCTGCTGTTTTTGCTGAAAAAGATGTGAAGGAATTAATTAAAGATGTGGTAACCTTAATTAATACTCAATCGATATTAAATAACGTTCAAATCTTCGTTGAATTCGAATTCGATTTACCCAAGATAAGCTGTGAGGAAAACCAATTAAAGCAGGTTTTTTTAAATTTGCTAAAGAACGCAATAGAAGCCATGCCTAACGGCGGTACCATTGATGTAAGGGTGAATGTAAGGGAAGAAGGGAAAATTTCCATCCAGATAATTGATCAAGGAGTTGGAATTCCAAAGGAACGAATTCCGACCCTCGGTGAACCCTTTTATACAACAAAGGAAAAAGGAACAGGCCTTGGTCTAATGACCTGCTATAAAATTATTGAAAGTCATAATGGTCAATTAACGATTGATAGTGAAGTAAATGAAGGAACAACAATTGAAATAATTTTGCCAACAATCACGCAGCCAGTCTTTAGCCTATATTAAAATAGAAGTAGCCCTTCATTGTAGTAAAATAAATACCAAGGAGTCGAAGTGAGCATTGCACAATAGAGAAATTATTTATTTAAGCAAGGGTTTGCCTAAAAATAGTGTCTATAAGGACGCAACCTATTTATCCGGAATCTGGAAAGAACAATGTGAAGAGCTTTTTGTGGGCTTTGACCAAATAAGTGGCGATCAGGTGGCGAACCCTGAGTATCATGGTGGTTCAGAGCGAGTAGTCTGCGTATATCCCTTCGAACATTATGCACATTGGAAAAATGTATTTGATAAAACACTAACCCCGTCTGCTTTCGGAGAAAATCTTACTGTGTTGGGCATGAAGGAAGACCAGGTTTGTATTGGAGATGTTTATCAGATTGGCGAGGCTGTGTTACAGGTATCTCAAGGTCGGTATCCCTGCTCCACCATCAATAAACGGAATAACAATAACCTTTTATTAAAAAGAATTGTTGGTACCGGATATACCGGCTATTTTTTCAGAGTGCTGGAAGAAGGAAAAATAACAGCGGATTCTCAAATAAAAAAGCTGGTTTCACATCCTGAGCAAATCACCGTTTCTTCCATCCATCATCTCTACTTCCATGATCCATCACCCTCCATGGAAGTGATTGAAAAAATAGTGGGTATTGAAGAGTTGGCTGGTCAATGGCGAAAGTATCTCCTTGATTTAAAAGAGAAAATTCAGAGATGACAAAACTCCCAGGGGGTAACCCTGGGAATTTAATAGGTAAACAGCTTTAAGAACTGACCATATCCTTCTTCTTCAAGTTTATTCTTTGGGATAAACCGGAGTGCCGCCGAGTTAATGCAATACCTTGCACGGTCAGGACCCGGCCCATCATCGAACACATGACCGAGATGGGAATCGGATGTTTTGCTTCGAACCTCAATCCGCCTCATTCCATGGGAAGTATCAAACCTTTCTTCCAATTCTTGACGCCGTAACGGCTTCGTAAAGCTTGGCCATCCACAGCCGGCATCATACTTATCGAGAGAACTAAACAGCGGCTCACTTGAAATGATATCTACATAAATACCTTCTGCAGTCTGATTCCAATATTCATTTTTGAACGGAGGCTCGGTTGCATTCTTCCTGGTTACTTCATATTGAATTGGTGTCAATTCTTTCTGCAGCTCTTCATCACTTTTACGCTTTTTCCAGTTTTCACGTATGAATCTTGCCCGTCCTGAACCCTCTCGATAGTGGTTATAGTGGAAAGGCATCTTTTTATAATAATCCTGATGTTTTTCCTCTGCTCGATAAAAGGGACCAGCGGGCAGGATTTGCGTTACAATCGGCTTTTGGAAACGACCGCTAGCAGCAAGCTTGATCTTTGAGTCCTCCGCCATCGCCCTTTGTTCTTCTGTATGATAGAATATCGCTGCCCGATACGATAGTCCGCGATCATTAAATTGTCCGCCCTCATCCGTCGGGTCAATTTGCTGCCAGAATATCTCAAGCAATTTCTTATAGGGAAAAACAGCAGGGTCAAAAGCAATTTGAACCGCTTCATAATGCCCGGTAGTTTCCGAGCACACTTCCTCATAAGTCGGATTTTCCTTATGTCCGCCTATATAACCAGAAATCACTTCCTTAATCCCAGGCTGTTCATCAAACGGCGACACCATGCACCAGAAACAACCACCCGCAAACGTTGCCCATTCCGTCATTTTACCAACTCCTTAACCATGTTATTTTCGTCTATCCGCCAGTATTTCTCGTCATCCACCCAAACAAACCCAATTGATAAATAGAAATTTCTTTATTTTCCAGGAAATTTTTTGTCGTAAAAGGGAGGTGGAATTTTCCATATCTCAACACAATTCTACTTCAGCATTTCCTCAAACCAATAGTCTAACCTGCTTTTACGTAAACTCGGTTTGCCGCTTCTAGAAAGCTCATGATTTTCTTCCGGGAATCTTTTTTTCAATTAAATGATTAATAAAAAGTCTTACAAACCCTTTTGTAAAAACGACCTACCCTAATGTTGAAGAAGAATATTGTCGATAAAAACCGAACCCTGAGCTGTAAACTCAGAGTCATTATAAAAAGTTAATTAACTATATTTTTCGGTGTTTCTCCCTGAAGACCTTGCAGCAAATTTTCTGCGGCGAGTAACGACATTTTTAGTCTAGTATTTTTGCTTGCACTTCCGATATGCGGCAGGGCGACAACATTAGGCAGGCTGAGCAGAGGGTGTTCAGTGCTCACTGGCTCTTCTTCAAATACATCTATGCCTGCACCCCAAATCTCCCGATTCTTTAGTGCATGGTAAAGGGCTTCTTCATCGACGATTCCGCCACGAGCGGTATTAACCAAGACAGCTGTTTGTTTCATGAGTGATAACTCTGCAGCACCAATGTAATTCTTAGTCTCATGTGTAAAAGGCATTAACACACAAATGAAGTCTGATTCACGTAGTAATCTTTCTTTGTCTGCGTACTGAATATCAAGCTGTTCCTCTGCTTCAAGCTTTCGTGAGCGGTTATGATATAAAATTTTCATATCAAACCCTCTCGCTCTTTTTGCCAGCGCCTCTCCAATTCTGCCTAACCCGAAGATTCCCAAGGTTGCCCCATATATATCCTGCCCGGTCAATTGCATTGGCGACCATGTTTTCCAGTCTCCCGCGCGTAAGTAATCTGAGGCTTCTACCAATCTCCTAGCCGTGGCCATTAACAGGGCAAAGGTTAAATCCGCAGTAGTCTCTGTTAATACTCCGGGTGTATTGGTAACCAAAATTCCTTTTTCTGTCGCTGCAGCTACATCGATATTGTTATAGCCAACGGCCATATTGCTAACGACTTTCAATCTCGTTCCCCGATTTAGAAGTGGCTTGTCGATACTTTCGGTTAATAAACAGTAAAGACCATCAACATCCTGAATCTCTTTTTCAAGGATTTCTCTGGGTACTGGTTCCTCTTCCTTATCCCACATTTTCACTTCACATACTTCTGTTAATCTTGTAACAACAATATCCGGTAACTTCCGAGTTATGTAGATTTTCGGTTTCAAGTTAGTTTTCACTCCTTTACTTTTGCAGGCATATTTTTTTTTTACTTTACTGGAAAAAATATACCCATTTTAGGATAAAACACCACATCTACTGACATTTTTCGACAACTTTCCGTTCCACTAAATGGTAAAATAGTCTTACTTTTACTCAAGTAGCATGGAAATAAATCTGATTTCTCATGGGAGTGTCATGGATGGATTGGTTAGTAATAAAAAAGCTATATATTTACTATACACTTTTTCATACTCTTGGTTATTATATGTGGCTTTACTACTGGCACAACGACGATGCGATCAAAACAACGGGTGTAAACATACTTTTAATAGCTGCCCCCCTCACTTCATCTATTATTCTGTTTTTAGTATATAGAAAACTTAAAACAAATGATAATTACGTTTGGCTTTTCCTCTCGCTAGGATGTTTTTTTAACTTAATGGCCGTGTTAGCAAGCAGCAATTTTTTACATAAAGAAATTTGGTCCCTTGGGTGGAATAATTTCTTCTATATGCTTCAGATTGCATGTTATCTCTTAGCCATTATTTATAAAATTCGCATTAAAGGTCAAAATCTTCATCTGATAAAATTTACCTTTGATACCTGTATAATTATGACGGTGGCTATTACGTTTAGCTGGCATTTCATCTTACGTGAGATCCTAACTCAAAATATTTTTTTAGGATATCCAATCGGGGATTTGATCCTATTTTTCGGTGCAATGATTTTCTACTTAGGCTCTGAAAACCTTTTCCCATACAGAGTAATGATTGTTTTAAGCTTATTGACTCAAGTTATCGCAGATACTTCTTACTTTTTACTAAATGTAATGAATATATCTTTTTCAGAAAGTATATTTCATCCATTATGGTCACTTGCACCTTTATTAATGGGCATTGCAGGGACATATGCGATAAAGAATGACGATAAATCACCTGAAAAGAACATTAAGATCCATTCTTTAAAAGATTCTATCACCCTACGATTACTATTGCCTTATATAGGTGTAATTCTTTTATTTATGGTCATGATATTTCAACATAATGAATCAAAAAGTTTAATTATTGGTTCAGCAACAGCCATCCTTTTGCTTATATTACGGCACATCTTTACCTCCTTAGAAAATCAAACCTTGTTATCTAAATATCATGAACTTACAGAGGAATTAGAGCTGAAAATTGGGAAAAGAACCGAGGAACTAATATCAAAAAACAAGCAGCTTCTTTCTGCTGCACGGAAAATGAAACATATGGCCTATCATGATGTGTTAAGCGGGCTGCCAAATAGGAGGATGTTTTTGGAACGGCTGAAGACAGCAATGGATGAGGCGAAACGAAATCATTTTAAACTTGCGGTACTCTTTATCGATTTAGACCGTTTTAAAAATATTAATGATACTCTCGGCCATGAATTTGGTGATTTACTGTTAAAGCATGTTACCCAACAAATGTCAAAGAGCGTCCGTAAGATAGATACGATTTCTCGACAGGGAGGTGATGAGTTTACCATTTTACTGAATCGAATCCGGGCAGAAGAGGATGTCATTCCATTAGTTGAACGGCTTCGATCAATTGTGGCAAACCCCATAACCATTTCAGGTCAAGAATTACATGTCTCCATGAGTATCGGGATAGCCTTTTATCCCAATGATGGAGAAAATACCGAAGAGCTGATGAAGAATGCTGACATGGCCATGTATTGTGCCAAAGAAGATGGAAGAGACAACTACAAATTCTTTACTATGGATATGAATAAAGCTATTTCAAGAAAAATGGCACTAGAAAGTGGGCTTCGAAAGGCTCTAAAAAATGATGAATTTGTTTTAAATTATCAACCACAGGTAAGTTTACACACGGGAGAAATTGTTGGATTGGAAGCATTACTTCGGTGGAATACGATGGAAGCAGGTATGGTATCTCCGAATCAATTTATTCCTATTGCAGAAGAGTCCGGGCTGATCATCCCGATTGGGGAATGGGTCCTTTATAACGCCTGTATGCAGGGGAAAGCTTGGCATGATAATGGGCATAGCCATTTAAAAATTGCCGTAAACCTTTCACCCATACAATTTCTTCACGAAGATTTGGTAGGAATGGTCATCAAGGCTTTAAAGACAACTGGTTTTAATTCAAACTATTTAGAGTTAGAAATTACCGAAGGCGTTGCTTTTACCGACGCAGAAGCGGCCATTAAAAAAATGCAAACAATACGAGATTTGGGAGTACGAATATCGATTGATGACTTCGGTACAGGATACTCCTCCTTAATGTATCTAAAAAGATTTCCCATTAACACCTTAAAAATTCCTAAACCATTTAATCAAGATATCATAAACAGCCAAAAAGACAAAGCATTAGTTGAAACGATTATTTACTTAGGACATAGCCTCGGGTTATCAGTTATTGCTGAAGGAATTGAGAATAGAGAACAACTCCTGTTTCTAAAAGAACGATATTGTGATGTCGTTCAGGGGGACCTGTATAGCAAACCATTAACGGTTATACAAGTAAGTGCCTTGATTGAAAATAAAAAGTCTGTAATAATCTCATAACTGAAAATTTCTGATTCAATAACTAAAAAAACGACAAGTTACTGTCGTTTCAATTTTCTTATTCCACATATGCACTCGTTCATAATAGAAGGTTAGCTGGATTTTTCTGGGTGGCCTCTTTCTTATGGCCTTTTATTACAGTAGTCGGAGAGAATCCTGTCAAAAAGGAAAATAACTCAATCTCTTTCTCTTGCTCTCTGTGCATCTCGAATATTCTTTTGAACCGTTATCGCTGCAAATAAACTTAGAACAAATGCCATACCATAAAACCCTTTTTCGCTTAAATCTATACTTCCTGCATTGTATAAACCGATACCCATTAATGAGATTGAAATAATAAATGCAAACCAACTAATACCATAATATATATTAGTAACTGGTATTCCCTCATCTTTATCCCTTACTGCTTTTTGTAAAGATACCGCTGAATAGAGTCCAAATACTAAAACTGCAAAGTAATATCCTTTTTCGTTCAATTGCATCGCTGCGTTATACAAGCCTATGAGATAAGCCGTACCACCTACTAATAGCGCTGCCCAAGAAGCCCCTATGAAAGCCGGAGTCGGTTCTCCCTCTTTCCTTGCCACTTTTATTTTCGAATCCTTTTGTTTTTCTTTATCTAATAAAACCTCATGATCATTAGACATTGAATGTTTCGCCCCCATCTTTTTATCTAATAAAAATGGAGCACCAGTTACATTGTAGTGCTCCTGCTTAAATCTATTATATAGAATTTTCTTACAAAGAATAGCTAATTTTTCCTTAATTTCCAATTAAGATTTCTCTATGTTTGATTCGACCTTAAGAGGCCTTATAGCCCTTCCCCATCATTTCATGCACGTTATGGATGGTCACATAGGCATTTTGATCAATGGTGCTTCGAATATGGAAAAACACCTAAACGACCTTTCGTTGGTGACAAGCACCTCCCGTGGACACTGTCCACCCCAGTTGTTCAAGATATTCCATTATGGTGTGTAGCTAATTAGAATCATTTTTGTATAATCCATTCTTTTTAGCAAACACTATTTTCATCGTATGTTAAAAGGAGACTGTATTGTGAAGCTATATGAAATAACCAATATGATTATTGATGATGATTTTGACAGTGAGGAATATGTTACTGCAGAGTTTACCCATGATCAAATGAATTACAGCATTACTTTTAAAAAAGCAGACCTGGAAATCATTAATTCCTGGGTTTTCAAGGATGGTACTTCCCTGCCAGCTAATCTATCGGATACTCTTATCGACTCCATTAGGGAAGATGTTAAAAAGAGAATGTAGCGTAAAGCTGATTGGAATTCCGATCAGCTTTTTTCTCGATTTTTGACGTTTCGCTGATATATATGGATTAACGCCGATATATTCCATTACATTATAAAAATAATGAATAGAGTGAAGGCTGCCTTCACTCTATTTTTCTACTAATTGCTTCACTAACTCTTTATTTCGCTCTTTAAAAACTTCATTATGGGAAGAAACCATCGCGACTTTGGCCGCGTCAGGCTGAATAAACTGTTTCGCTTTGTTCACGGCGTTCGCCGCATCTTGGAACGCACCGGCAATCAGATTTATTTTTCCATCATACATAAGAATATCTCCAGCAGCATAAAGACCTTCAATGGAAGATTCGCTCGTAGCGTTCCCCGCAATATAATAATTTTCTACTCGCTCAATAGTTAATACACTATTTTCCAATAAGGTTGCGTCCTGTTCATAGCCATGACTAATCACCACTTCATCCACAGGCACATACCTAACATCACCTGTTTCATGGTTCGTCAATTCAACCGTGTCAATTTCATCTCGCTCATCATTAGCTATTAATTTGGTAATCGATGTTTGAAAGAAGCATTCAACAGAACTGTTCAGAAGCTTAGTTGCCTGCGCTTCTTGTCCATGTCCTCCTAATTGCTCTTTTCTATACGTTAAATAAACCTTTTTGGCAATAGTTTCTAGCTCATTTGCCCAGTCCACTGCAGAATTTCCACCACCAGAAATGATGACCGTTTTATCTTTGAACTGTTTAAAAGATTTAACGGTGTAATGTAAATTTGACACTTCAAATCTCTCGGCGCCTTCTATTTCCAACTTTTGCGGATTCAAAATGCCGCTGCCGATGGCAACAATCACGGTTTTCGAAAAATGAAGCTCTCCGGATGATCCTTTTAAGACAAAGATCCCTTCTTCATTACGCGTAATCGATTCTACTTTTTCGTTCAATACCACGGTTGGGCTAAACGTTAACGCTTGTTCAACAAGCTGTTCAATTAATTTTGCTCCCGTAATCGGGGTTAGTCCGCCAACATCCCAGATCATTTTTTCCGGATAAACATGAATTTTCCCGCCTAATTGTGGCTGGTATTCAATAACCTTTGTTTTCATTTCTCTCAATCCGCTATAAAAAGTGGAATAAATCCCCGCTGGTCCCCCGCCAATTACTGTCACATCAAACAATTCCTGTTGTGCCATAATCGTTCACTCCCTAACCAATTGTAATTGATTATCATTATCAATAAGAATAATTCAATTATCTTTGTTTGACAACAAGATCTTTTCTGAAAAATCTGTGTCAGGACGAATTTCCCTACTTTTTTAACACAAAAAAAAGCATGTAAACCCTTACTCCACTTATGATTCAGGACTAGGTATAAAAAAAACATCTATAGCTTTTCAAAAAATTGTGATTGACTTTCAAAATCGCGGCAATTATATTTGAAAGCAGTGATACTGATAATCATTATCAACTAAAAAGGAGGCTAACAATGGTTCGCCTACATACAAATGACGTAAGCATTGGTTATGGTGAAAACTTAATTGTTAAAAATCTCAGTATTGATATTCCAGATAAGAAGATAACAACCATCATCGGACCGAATGGCTGTGGAAAATCGACACTAATGAAAGCAATTACTCGGATCATCTCCCACCAATCGGGATCCATCCTGTTGGACGGAAAGGATATATCAAAAGTAAACACAAAGCTTCTTGCTAAACAAATGGCCATCCTTCCACAAACACCAGAAAGTGCAAGTGGATTAACGGTTGGAGAGCTCGTATCCTATGGGCGCTTTCCCTATCAAAAGGGCTTCGGTCGCTTAACAAAAAAGGATTATGAAGTGATTGACTGGGCTCTTGAAGTCACAGGAACAATAGACTTTAAGTTTCGTCCCGTAGACGCCCTGTCAGGCGGGCAGCGTCAGCGTGTTTGGATTGCGATGGCACTTGCACAAGAAACGGAAATTATCTTTTTAGATGAACCGACCACCTATTTAGATATGGCCCATCAACTTGAGGTCTTAGAACTTTTACAAAAATTAAATTTGGAGCAGGAACGGACAATCGTAATGGTCCTTCATGATCTAAACCAAGCCGCCCGTTTTGCTGACAATATCATCGCGTTAAAAACCGGTGAAATTGTCAAGGCAGGAACGTGTGATGAAGTAATCAGCCATAAAGTGCTTAAAAAGGTATTTAATATTGATGCTGTAATCGGACATGATCCAAGAACGAAAAAACCGATGTGTATAACTTACAATCTACTAAAAGGAGAAACAAAAGATGAAAAAACTACTTCTGCCATTTATTCTGCTCTTAGCGTTAATTATTAGTGCATGCGGAACACAAACTTCAACAAAAGAGGAAAGTGCAGCACCAGATGAAAAGAAATCTGAAACAATTACCTACCAATCAGAAAATGGGCCGGTTGAAGTTCCTGCAGACCCGAAGCGCGTCATATTGCTTTCTGGCTTCACTGGTAATGTAATAGATTTAGGCGTAAATGTCGTCGGAGTCGATGTCTGGTCAAAGAATAACCCGACATTTGAAAAAGAAATGAAAGATGTCGCAGAAGTTTCCGATGAAGACTTAGAAAAAATCATCGAATTAGAACCAGACTTAATCATTGGTCTATCCAATATTAAAAACTTAGATAAGTTAAGTAAAATTGCTCCTACCGTTACATATACATGGGGGAAAGTAGACTATTTAAAACAACACTTAGAAATTGGAAAACTATTAAATAAAGAGAAAGAAGCACAAGCATGGATTGATGAATTCAAGAAAGAAGCTGAAATTGCTGGCGAAGAAATTCGTGCAAAAATTGGCGAGGACGCGACCGTTTCAGTCATGGAAAGCTACGGAAAGGATCTTTATGTATTCGGCAGCAACTGGGCACGCGGAACAGAAATCCTTTATCAAGCAATGAAACTAAAAATGCCTGAAAAAGTAAAAGCAGTGGCAGAGGAAGCTGGTTATTCAACCCTATCTGCAGAAGTACTTCCTGAGTATGCCGGAGATTACGTAATCTTGAGTAAATACTCAGACGCGGATACCTCCTTCCAAGAAACCGAAACGTACAAAAACATTCCAGCAGTGAAAAACAATCACGTATTCGAAATGAATGGCAATGGTGCAAGCTTCAGTGACCCTGTTACACTCGAAAAGCAGCTGGAATTCTTCAAAAAATCATTTTTAGGAAACTAGTTTTGTTGAGGGATTCTAACACAGAATTCCTCTTCCCCTATTCTATGACAGAAAAGATGAGAGACTTATGACGAATGAAAAACAACGTTCTATTCCTTTTGGATATAAACTGATTATCGGAATTCTTGTGTTTTTAGTGATGTTAGTTCTTTCCATGATCATGGGTGCAGCGGATATCAAACTTCAAGATGTATGGCATGCGCTTTTTTCAGATGCCAAAGGGGAAAAAATTTCAATCATCCGTGAAATACGCTTGCCACGTGAGGTTGCCGCAATCGTTGTTGGTGCGGCTCTTTCTGTTTCAGGAGCGATTATGCAAGGAATTACTAGAAATCCTCTTGCTGACCCAGGGTTATTTGGCTTAACAGCGGGTGCAAATGCAGCACTCGCAATCATCATCGCGTTTATCCCAACAGCAAACTATTTCAGTATTACCATTGCCTGCTTTATTGGAGCAGCAGTCGGAACTACGATGGTTTTCGGGATTGGAGCGATGAAAAAAGGCGGCTTTTCTCCACTGAGGATTGTATTAGCGGGAGCAGCTGTTTCTGCTTTTCTTTACGCGATTGCAGAAGGAATAGGAATTTATTTTAAGATATCAAAAAATGTCTCGATGTGGACTGCTGGAGGAATGATTGGTACCACCTGGGGACAGCTCCAAGTCATTGTTCCCTTCATCATTCTAGGTTTATTGGTTTCTCTATTTCTCTCAAGACAGCTCACAATTCTTAGCCTAAATGAAGAAGTTGCCGTTGGTTTAGGTCAAAAAACAACGCAAATAAAGGTGATCCTCTTTATTGCAATTATTTTATTAGCGGGGGCTTCTGTTGCCCTTATTGGAAATATGGCATTTATCGGCTTAATGGTTCCCCATGTGGTTCGTGCAATGGTTGGAACTGATTATCGGTATATACTCCCAATGTCCGCTATTTCTGGTGCCACCTTTATGCTTTTTGCCGATACACTTGGTCGGACAATTAATGCTCCCTTTGAAACACCAGTCGCCGCAATTGTGGCAACACTGGGGTTACCTTTCTTCCTTGTGATTGTCCGTAAAGGAGGGAAAGCATTCTCATGATCCAACCCTCGTTACTTATAAAACAACGATTCATTCTCTGTTTTTTACTGGCACTTATTATCGTTACAATCGTCATTGGGCTTTGTCTGGGTTATTCCTCTCTTTCCTATGATAGGCTGATTCCAACCCTTCTAGGACAAGGTACGTTCAAAGAGGAATTCGTGTTATTTTCTCTTCGTTTACCGCGAATCATCATTACCCTATTAGCTGGGATGGCCTTGGCCTTATCCGGTGCTATTTTACAAGGAATTACCCGTAATGATTTAGCTGACCCTGGGATTATTGGGATTAATTCTGGTGCAGGTGTCGCCGTTACCGTATTCTTTTTGTTTTTTCCGATAGATTCAGGTTCCTTTGTCTACATGCTTCCACTAGTTGCATTTATCGGCGCATTGCTAACAGCCATCCTCATCTATCTTTTCGCTTATAGCAAAACCGAAGGACTTCAGCCTGTACGGTTAGTGTTGATTGGGGTCGGCTTTTCGATGGCACTCTCCGGAGCGATGATTGTCCTTATATCATCTGCAGAAAGGGCAAAAGTTGATTTTATTGCGAAATGGTTAGCAGGAAATATTTGGGGAACAGACTGGCCATTTATTTGGGCACTACTCCCTTGGCTCATTGTCCTTCTTCCTTTTACCTTATACAAAGCCAACCGGTTGAACCTTCTCAGCCTTAGTGAACCGGTAGCAATCGGCGTCGGCGTATCAATTGAAAAAGAACGGATTGTCTTACTCATTACCGCCGTTGCCCTGGCAGCCTCTGCTGTTTCGGTTACAGGTGGAATTACCTTTATCGGATTAATGGCTCCACATATAGCAAAAGCATTAGTAGGACCGCGAAATCAATTATTTATTCCGATTGCCATCTTAATTGGCGGCTGGCTATTAGTGTTTGCTGACACCATTGGTCGTAACATCATGGGATCTTCAGGAATCCCCGCCGGTATTATGGTCGCATTAATTGGAGCTCCCTACTTTATGTATTTATTATTTAAGAAATAAGGCGCTTCCCTGAAATAGGGAGCGCCCATTTTTTATTTTAGATGTTCATTTAGTACGTTCTTTTCTAAGACATCCAAACTGCCATACACTTTGGTAATATGTTTTTCTCCCCATGTGCAAAGTGAATTTAAGATGCCTTCTAAACTCTCGCCATACTCACTTAACTCATACTCCACTTTTGGCGGAACTTGATTATAAACGATTCGGTTAATGACACCATCTTCCTCTAATTCTCGCAATTGCTGCGTTAACATCTTCTGTGTAATATCCGGCATCAAGCGTTTTAATTCACTCGTTCGTTTCTTGCCATGGGTTAAATGGCAGAGAATCACACACTTCCACTTGCCGCCAATCACTTCCAACGTCGCTTCTACAGATATATTGTATTTCTTTGGTTTCATACGCAATTTCCCTCCTCATTAATAGGAACTAAAAAGTACCTATATTACTTATAAGTATCTATATCACTTCAAAGTGCGTACTTCACTAATGATTCACTATATCTCATAATAACATTTATCGATTGAGCTGCAACAAGCAAATCGAAATCAAATACTTATTAATTTTTAAGGAGGAGACAACATGTCTTTGAATAATAAGCAAAGTACGTTTGCGCTGCTGGCATTAGCCATTAGTGCCTTTGCAATCGGTACGACTGAATTTATCAGTGTCGGTCTTTTACCATTAATTGCAAATGACTTAGAAATACCCGTTACAACCGCCGGTTTAACGGTTTCCTTATATGCACTTGGTGTAACCTTCGGGGCACCCATTCTGACATCTCTTACTTCTAGTATGTCACGTAAATCTTTATTACTTTGGATCATGGTCATTTTTATAATCGGGAATGGGCTGGCTGCAAGTGCTACGAGCATCGGTGTACTTCTTGTGGCACGCGTTATATCTGCCCTTTCACATGGTATTTTTATGTCAATCGGCTCAACCATCGCAGCTGATTTAGTACCAGAAAATCGCAGAGCCAGCGCCATATCGATTATGTTTACCGGACTCACGGTTGCTACGGTAACGGGTGTACCATTTGGTACCTTTATTGGCCAACAATTTGGCTGGAGAATCGCATTTATCATCATTATTGTTGTCGGAGTAATCGCATTACTTGCGAATAGTATCCTGATTCCATCAACTTTACGAAAAGGGACAATATCATCTTTTCGGGATCAAATCAAATTAGTGACAAATGGCCGCTTATTACTAGTATTTATCATTACTGCCTTAGGGTATGGAGGAACGTTTGTTGTCTTTACTTATCTATCTCCTATCCTCCAGGAAATCACAGGTTTTAATGAAGGAACTGTCGCAGCCATTCTTCTTGGATACGGAATAGCGATCGCAATCGGGAACATGATTGGTGGAAAAGTAGCGAATAAAAATCCAATTAAGGCCCTATTTTATATGTTTATCGCTCAAGCCGTGGTCCTTTTTATCTTACTATTTACAGCACCTTTTAAAATGGCAGGATTAGTCACAATTTTCTTAATGGGGATGCTTGCTTTTATGAATGTACCCGGTTTACAAGTGTATGTGGTCATGCTGGCAGAGCGGTATGTGCCAAGCGCCGTAGACGTGGCTTCTGCCCTAAATATCGCTGCCTTTAATGCAGGAATTGCAATAGGTTCCTATTTAGGTGGTGTCATAACAGATTCAATCGGACTCATTCATACCTCTTGGATAGGAGCGCTAATGGTTATCGGTGCCGTAATTCTTACAGGCTGGAGTCGAAAACTTGAACAAAAAGACGAAACCCTTACAGTCAACAAGTGTTCTTTTTCAAATCAAAAATTGGAGGTTCAATAAAATGACAAACAACTTACAAGCAACAATTACTTTATATAATGGTGTAAAAATGCCTTGGTTTGGTCTTGGGGTATTTAAAGTCGAAGAAGGTCCCGAATTAGTGAATGCTGTTAAATTTGCGATTAAACAAGGATACCGCAGTATTGATACCGCAGCTATTTATGGGAATGAAGAAGGTGTTGGGCAAGCGATTCGCGAAGCTATCAATGAATACGGTATTACGAGAGAAGAATTATTTATTACCTCAAAGGTTTGGAATTCTGATTTAGGTTACGAATCTACGATTGCGGCATACGAAACTAGCTTAAGAAAACTAGGTCTTGATTATCTTGACCTTTACCTCATCCATTGGCCTAAAGAGGATAAATATAGTGAAGCATGGCGTGTTTTAGAGACTCTTTATAAAGAAGGAAAAGTAAAAGCGATTGGTGTTAGTAACTTCCAAGTCCACCACCTTGAAAAAATAATGCAGGATGCAGAAATAAAACCAATGGTCAATCAAGTAGAATACCATCCACGGTTAACGCAGCAAGAGGTTAAAGCCTTTTGTGGCCAACATGGCATTCAATTTGAAGCTTGGTCCCCTTTAATGCAGGGTCAATTATTTGATAATCCTTTACTAAAGGAACTAGCCAATAAATATAACAAAACGGTCGCTCAAGTTATTTTACGCTGGGATTTGCAAAATGGCGTTGTAACTATACCAAAATCAACGAAAGAGCATCGAATTATCGAGAACTCAACGATATTTGATTTTGAGCTGACGACAGAAGATATGGACAAAATCAGTGGTCTGAATGAAAATTACCGAGTCGGTCCAGATCCTGACAACATTGATTTTTAGGAAAAATATATGGCGCCCCTAACTAAGGAGCGCCAATTTTTTATATTTTTTTTACATATTCAGACTTTAAGCTCATTGCACCAAAACCATCAATTTTGCAGTCGATATTATGGTCTCCATCAACTAAACGAATATTTTTTACTTTTGTTCCTTGCTTTAGCGTCGAGGAACTGCCTTTTACTTTAAGGTCTTTAATGACCGTTACCGAATCACCATCACTTAAAACATTTCCATTTGCATCTTTAATGACTCTTTCTTCTTCCACCGAGGCAGCTTCTAAACTCCACTCATGACCGCACTCCGGGCAAATCAATAGACTTCCATCTTCATATGTATATTCAGAATGACACTTTGGGCAATTTGGTAAATTCGACATATCCCTTATCCTCCCCTCTCCTATAAATATCCTATCCAAGTATATTGGATTTTCCATAAAGATTCCACTCTATGTATAATTGGCTATTGATTGTATGTTATTAATAAGTAAAGACGACAGGTACTATTAATTTTTTGGGAGTAAATTGGCTATCTTTTTAAATTTATGCTCCCAAATGCTTCCTAACTCACTCTTAGAATAAATACTTTTTCCGTTTTGAACCATAATAAACGCAAGGCGGATAAGTAAGGAGTAAGCCTATATGATATCGGATATGTTGCCACCATTGACTATTTTCTTCTTTCTACTCCCTTCAAAATGTATTAATTCGGTGATACCTGACAGATAGCACGTTTTAAAAAAGCCCCTCGCAAAAAGCGAAGGGACCCCAAATTACTTTTCTCCATTATTAAAAGGTTCAGCCCGATCCAGCACAATCGTAGTCATCAATGGAAGATGATCTGATGCAGGAGTGTCAATCACTCGGGCACCATTTGTTTCAATATTATTTGAGGTAAAAATATAATCGATTCTTTTTGTTGGGTTTTCCGCAGGAAAAGTGTATGCCTCATTTTGATTTACAAATGCATCAATATAATTGGAATACATTAGCTTCATTTCGTTACTTTCAGGTGTCGCATTTAAATCACCCATAATAACTTTTTGCCCTTTTGATTCACCAGTAATCTTGATAATTTCCTCCATTTGGATTTGGCGTTCAGCTGAAGTCAGATGTGATAGATGTGTGTTATAAGCATGAAGGTGATTCCCTTTCACGTTGATGGTCACTTCCGACAGTCCTCGCTGTTCTGTATTTCCAATTTTCGGCAGCAGGTGATTTTCAGATTTTAAAATTGGGTACTTGCTTAAAATGGCTGTCCCATACTGGCGACGTGGCTCACCTTCATTTATCGGTTTGTAATCAAGGTTTGCAGCATAGGTATAAAACATTCCAAGCCGGTTTGCCAGCCATTTTGCCTGATCTTGAAAGTCACTGCGGTCGGAAAAATGGTTGTCCACTTCCTGCAGACCAACAATATCGGCTTCCCCCTCTTCAATGATACGTGCAATTCGTTCCAAATCCAAAACGCCGTCTACCCCTTCGCCGTGATGAATATTATAAGACATAACATTGACATTAACCGATACTCCGCGCGGGAATTCCTGCTCTTCGGCAAAAGCATTCCCGACTAAAGATGATAGTGACACAACTAAAACCAAAACAGCCAACATGAACGATACCTTTCTCATTTCATCCTCACCTCTCTTAGATCTCAAGCATAATTGTACAGGGTTAATATATAGGTTTTATTTAACTAATGTAAAAAAACAATTACATTTTGGTTATGAAGATGCCATTTTTTGATTCACTTGTAGCACATCCTCAGCTAAAATCGGACTCCATTCTTCGCTTTCTCCCACTGAACAGATCTTACAAAATCGGACTTTACTTTCCGAACATCTGGAATCTCTCACAAACAAAGGGCTTGAACCCTTTCTTCCTATCTCCACATTGTGTTTATGAAGCTAGGAGTTGAATTGTCGCGCTCATCCACCGCTTTGACTACAAAATCATAGGCTTTACCAGCTTTGACATCCTTCAAAGTATATTGATTGTTGTTCTTCTCTGCTTCTACTCTACTGGAACATAGACACTCCAATTTGACCCTTAGCGACCGTTTTTCTCAATAATTCGGAAGCCGACTGTAAGGTCCTTATCGTTAAGGGGTCCCTTAGAGGGGTAGAAAATCAAGTGTTGCCTTATAAAAAATTTTGATTAAAAATACGCTATGAACGTTGATTTATCAATAAGATATAGTTTATTTTTTGAAAAAAGATTGATCAAATCCTTTAATCCTCTCATGTTTCAGACCACATTTTTAGAATAAAGTTCGATCAAAAAATATTCATAAATCTTGATTTATCAATGTTCTTATAAAATATGTACTGTATTTTAATCAATCTTTTTTATAAACGGTGCAACTTTTTTACAAACGGCCGAACTTTATTTTAACCCCCCCTTCAGAATCAAATTTGCTTTCTGTTTAATGGTAAGTGATAGATATTAATAGAGTGTAAATCCAATGTAAACATTTTGTAATACCAATATATTGATATTATGTTATAACAATATAATTCAAAATTTAAATCCTGTATAGACAGGATTTAACGAATATTCAAAATAACAAACGTATTGTAAACTTGCATTACGCATCCCCTCATAGGAATGGCTCAATTTGTAGGGTAACCACAAAGACAAAATAAAAAGATTTCACTTCTCGAGCCTTCCAGGCCATATGGTTGGCCATCTTTTCATGTTTTGGGCTATGGTTTACTGCAGACGTTGAATCAACCAATAAAATGCTAAAACAAAAATAAGGCAAGACGTTGAAATCATCATTTTACGATACCATGGGAACCTTCGCAGCCATATCAAGAGGGGCAGTAATAGGCATAAGATCAATAGTTGGCCTGTTTCCACACCTAAATTAAACGTCAGGAGTGAGCCAATCAGATTGCTCTTTGGAAGTCCCGTTTCGGCCAAAGCCCCGGCGAAACCCATACCGTGAATCAGGCCAAATAAGGTCGTCAATTGCCACCGCCATTTCGCCTGTTGAACAAACATATTTTCCACTGCCACATAACAGATCGTCAGGGGAATCAAGGCTTCGACCCAATGCGAACTGACCTGAATACGGTCGGTGGCCACCAAGAACAGTGTAATGCTGTGGGCGATTGTAAAAGCAGTAACAATTTTCAACGCATCCTTGTAGCGAGATGCAATTAATACTAAGGATAACAAAAACAGCAAATGATCGTACCCGGTCAAAATGTGTTCGATTCCAAGAACAAAGTATTTCCATAGGACGGATTCACTTTCAGGCTGAGCAATGGTGATCTGAACATCTTTATTTTTGGTATCAAGAATATTCTGATAGAAAAATTCCCCTGAATGGACCAAAAGTACATTCGTATGAAGAGGCGAATCTTCAAACATCAGATTGTAATGAAGATTAAATTGTTCGATCGCTTCATCGGCGGTTAACCTTAGTTTAAACAATACGCCGATATGGGAAGCCTTTTCTGTCACCTCCATCGAAAGCATTTCCATCGTTAAGGGCTTCGAATCCACCTCTATACGAAGATCTTTCTGTAATACCGCTTCGATTCTTTCTTTCTGCGAGGACAGTTCCTCGTTCTCCAGATATTTATCCTTGTTGGTATCAAATTGTTCCAGCATGTCTATTTGATCAAGAAAAAGTTCATAGTCAATCGTTTTCCCTTTAATGTTTAAAATCGAGTAACCTTGACTTTTGACGGTATGGGCAAATGAAGTGCTGGCATTCGCACAAAATATTAAGGTGACTATGAACAAGGACAGGAATGCACGTATTTTCAAAGCGAGACCTCTTTTCATCAAAATTTATATCTAATCCCTTGGAGCGAATCGTAATTGTGTCAATAAATATTGAGGTCTAAATATAGAGCGTCCCGCAGCAAATATTTTGCCGCGGGACCTCTTTTCATCAAAGTTTAAATCTAATCCCTTGAGCGAATCGTAATTGTGTCAATGAATATTGAGTGTCTAAATATTGAGTATCTAAATATTGAGCGTTCCGCAGCAAATATTTTGCCGCGGGACCTCTTTTCATCAAAGTTTAAATCTAATCCCTTGAGCGAATCGTAATTGTGTCAATGTATCGCTCGCGCTTAAGGTTACAGTGACATCTTAATTGACTGAGCCGCTTGGCGCATTGTCCGTTGTCGTAGGCAGTTGTTGATCACTCAATTGCGTTACTTGGTCCTGAGTCAATGCGCCGCTATATACGCGAACGTCGTCCAGCAGTCCATTGTAAGCTTCTCCGCCGGTTTCAGTGGCTCCCAGCACGATTTTACTCGTTACAGTCGGAAGCGGTCCGACATCCGTTGCTTTGCTTGCCACTAAGTTACCGTCGACATAGATCTTCAGCCCCTGTGCCTGATCGTAGGTAGCCGCATAATGATGCCAATTGTTATCGTTGTAGGTCCATGGAAAACTCAGCGCTTTATAACTGGATGAACCATTGGTCCAATAGGCCGCGCGAGCTTGACCCCCGGCCAACTGAAGGGCCGTGAAACGGTTAGAATGACGGAAAATGCTCACGGTGCCTGCTGCAGGCTGAGAAGTCTTGAACCAAAACGATACGGACTCGTTACCCGTTTGATTCAAAGTTGCCGAAGAGCTGAACTCGGCCCTTGAGCCGCCGCTGAAAGCAAGCGCTCCGCCGATCTTGCCCGAACTGTTCCAAGTCGGGTTGTTAACCAAAGTTCCGGTGTTACCTTTGCCTGAAGCATCGCCGACGGTTGTACCGGTGCCTTCATCGAACTTCCAGTGGGCTGCTAGTTCGGCAGGCTTTGCAGTTACGCTCATGCTTATTGTCAATGGGACGTTGTTCGGGTTTGTGACTCCAATAGGCAGAGTTACTTCTCCTGTTACCGTGAAGGTCTGCGCCGTCGTGGCACTTGGATCGTAGTTTGCACTATTTACATCCCAATTCACACTGGCATCCACATTTCCCCCATCGGTTACAAGGGCTACTTTTTCGGGCAATCCAAGAGCTGCCGCTGTTTTGGCCGTTCCGATGGGCACTGTTACCGGTGCAGGTACTGTGATGCTGTTCAATTTTTTTTCTTGAACCTCTGTCAATTCAAACCAGTTCAATCTCCAAAAACCTGTATTTGAATTCAGCCTTATTTTATGTGAGCCTTCACTCAGTTTGACCGTATCAGAAAAAGTGTCATATCTCCAACTCCCGGTTGAAAATGGGGTTCTCGTTTGAGGTACTCCATCTACCTGGAATTCAACCTCTGCCGGACGCCATGTTGCCACCCTGTAATTTACTTGATAGAATCCCGATTTTGCCACATCTACGTTATATTCCATCCAGTCGTCTTTTTCTATACTCGTCACTATCCATGCGCGTCCGCCATCATTATTCGGAAAATTTCTAAATACAGAATCCGGTTTTTTCGAATTGTAGTTTACACCTTCTATCCTTCCTGGCACCGATGCTGAACCAGGCATTACATCTAAAATATTTACATTAAAGCTGGCTGTCTTTCCACCTACAGTCACAGTAATTGGTGCTCCTTCTTTAAGAGTGGAACTATTAAAGCCGGTAATATTATCATCCGTTACGTTCTCCACTTTTGTTGTTCCATCGCTGTAAGTGCCTGTCACAACCAGCCCGTCTATATTCACCCCATCTCCCAGCAGGTAATTCAACTTTGTTGGCAGTTTAGTTATTTCGATGCTTTGCAACTTAACGTCAGAAGTCTCGTTGGCAATTGCCATGATCTGATCTGTAGACAATGCTTGATTGTAAACCCTTACTGCATCAATACGTCCATTGAAGCTTTGTTGGCCTCTGCTGTCTGCACCGATATACGTTCCCGTTGTTGGCTTAGAAGGATCTGTTGTATTATTGGTTACCGGTGTGCTCTTGCCATTGATATAAAGCTCCCAGGTGCCGCTTCTTCTTGCCGCAGTAATATTGGTCCATTGTCCTGGAGTCAAAGCAGTCTGCGATCCCAGGATCGTCTGACCGTTGATCGCGATTGATACCTTATCTCCCTTGTCATGATCCAGCACGATGGAATAACCGTTGCTAAGGCCATCGCCATTGGACAAGATCTGCTGCGATCCCGAAGTTGCGCCATTCCACTTCACCCAGGCTGTTAGCGTTAAATTGTTCTGTTTGTTGGATACAAGATCTGCACTTGCATAATTACCGTCAGCACCGTTCAGGCTGAGTGAAGCGGAACCTTCCATTTTATCCGTCTTATCATAGGCAGCACTTCCATGCAAGGTTGCATTAATCCCATTCTTGATACTGTCGTTGCCATTGCCGTTAAATCCCCACATATTTCTGGGTTTGTTACCATCCATAATTTGGATTTTATCTATGTTCACGCCCGCTGCGTTGCCATCGCTTTGTATGACGATCTTGTTATTTGGACCCGGATTCAGCTCAACAGGTACCGCCAATTCGTTATACGAGCTCATGCTTCCGGTAGTCGGAAAGCTGAGCGTCTGTACTTTGGCTCCATTTACATATATTCCCTTGGTAGCATTGGCAGCATCGGTAGCATACCTTATTTTCAATATTTTATTGCCGCCAGAAGCTCCTCCGTCAACCTTGAGCGACTCGATATATGCGCTTCCATGGTTCATATTCACATACTTGCCGCCGGACGGATTTATGTCGTTGCCAGAGGTTGCATTTGCGAACACACTATCCTCGGCTTCAAACATGCCGGTTGTATTCGGGTGCAGACTCATAGTACCTTCCCATATGGTTTTTTTTGTAGTTATATCCCTTCCCTTTATATGCACCTTGTCTTTATATACATCAAACATCATAGCTTGACTATTTAAAACGGCACCGTCTCTTAATGCAGTGAATTTATCCGCGAACATGTTGCCTTGTATCTTAGTATCGTCGTGAAGATGTCCTGTTGTTAAAATAACCTGTGGATATTTTTCAAGGATTTTTCGGAACTCCTGATCCTGTGCAGTTCTTTGATAATAACCATTCGAAGAATATGACTTGGATACGGTCTGGTGAATAGGCTCATGCATGAACACAAAAATCGGCTTGTCCGGTTCAGCATTTGCAGCAAGCGTGCGTTCAAACCAGGCTAACTGTTCGTCGGACATATACGCATAATAGGACGGTTTCGTATCATACCCTAAAAATATAAAGTCATAGTCTTGTATTTCCCGGTGGTAATACACCTTCTTTTCTGGTATTTCTGCCTTTTCTATAAATCTGTTCTTCGCTACATTATAATCCGACTGCCAATCATATTCATGATTTCCCATTGCATAATACACCGGCGGATGATCTTTTACAGAATCGATAGCCTTTTTTATGGCGTCATATTCACCGCTATCCCCGACATTGGTTATATCCCCGGCTAAAACGATTGCACTGGCATTATTATTTTTAGCCTCCGTTACAGCTTTAGCCGTTTTACCCGTATCGCTATGCGTGTCCGACATTGACATGAAGCTGAAGATAGGATCTTCCGTAGTGTTTTCTGCCCCTGCTGCAGAGCTTTCTGCCGAAGTACTGCCTACTACACCCGCCAGGGCTACATTCACCAGCATGAGTGATAGAAATAACTTTTTTAACCTTTTAAGAAATAGCATAATTAAACCTCCTGTTATTCTTTGTAATACTCAATATGAAATGGCCGTTGGTCGTCTTGCTTAGCCCGTTTAGGGGTCCCTTAGAGGGGTTGAAAATCAAGTGTTGCCTTATAAAAATTTTGATTAAAAAAACGCTATGAACGTTGATTTATCAATACGATATAGTTTATTTTTTGAAAAAAGATTGATCAAATCCTTTAATCCTCTCATGTTTCAGACCACATTTTTAGAATAAAGTTCGA
>NZ_BAWM01000020.1:339854-636663 GCF_000759675.1 Neobacillus niacini
GATATGTACTGTATTTTAATCAATCTTTTTTACAAACGGCCGAACATTATTTTACCCCCCCTTCAGAATCAAATTTGCTTTCTGCTTAATGGTAAGTGATAGATATTAATAGAGTGTAAATTTAATGTAAACATTCTGTAATATCGATATATTGATATTATGTTATAACAATATAATTCAAAAGTTAAATCCTGTGAAGACAGGATTTAACGAATATTCAAAATAACCCCAGTCCGTACCTTGAGGATAATATATTTCACCAGAATCTATTATATAAATTGTTCCACCCGGCACATCAACCGGTGGAGATGTAAAGTTGTTTCAGTTAATCCACTATTAGGATTGTCCAAATTGGATTTTGCAACTAGTGGAAGTTTTTCGCCAACTAGGCTATTAACAATCGAGCTGTTTACACGGTTGCAGCTGCATTATAGGCTGGATGGATACGATTATGATTGATGTCTGTTCCATCGCTATTTACATGATATCCATAAACACAATCTTTTGCTTTTCTTCCATGTATGATTTCATCACTTTCATTCATCTCTGGAGTAGAGAAGACAGCTAACTGATATTCGATCATTAAATAAAAAAGATATTCAACATCATAATGTTATGATAATTGAATACCCAAAAAAATATCTATTGCAATACATTTTCCAGAATTTTAGAATTTCTCTTTAAGTGGTCGAATTAACGTCAATATAATAACGATAATAGTCTCCATTATAATAGCATTCTGTATATTCTGCAAAATCAACATCTTTACAAAAAGTTTTTTTTACCCGTTTTAGGACTGGAGTATCTTCTGCAATATTTAATTCCCCTATTACTTCTTCCGTTGGCTTTACTGCTTCTAGATATTCTTTAATCTTCGAAATGTGAATACCTTTTTCATTTAACATTTTGGATAACGAGCCATAATAATCCTTTGGGTCTGTTGGTAAAATAACAGTTGTTTTAATATACGTTTTAAAATAGACCATTACATTATCTTCGGTACCTCGTACCCGTCTTATCTCATATACATTTTCCCCTGCAGAAATATTTAATTGCTTCGCAACATGCTGGTCTGCTTGGACTATTGATATATTTGCTTTTAAAGTAGTTGCTTTTTTTCCTAGTTCATTCATTTCAAAGGTGAAGCCTCTAACATGCGTATAATAGTTATTTTTTTCTTCAAACTGCTCGTTTTGATCTAATACGAAAGTACCTGTCGGTCTTTTTCTAACTAAGTACTCTTCCCAAACTAATTCATTGATGGCTTCCCTAACAGTAATTCTACTGACGTCATAGGTTTTACAAAGCTCTAATTCAGAAGGGATTTTATCACCTGGATTCCAAACTTTGTTTTCGATTTTCTTCTTGATATCTTTCTTCACCTGAATATAGAGGGGTGCCGCCTCTTTACTTGTATCAAGTTTCATTTTCTGCAAATTCCTCCCAAACGTCAAATGCTTTTTACATTCTTTTCTTCCCTAATATACTATAAATTTCAGCTCTATTAAAATAAAGAGAAAGTGTCTCACTGAAAAATTCAGAAAGGCACTGTTGCAATTCTTTACTTATTATACGTAATTTTGAGCCTAACGCATTTGAACACCTTTGCTTAGTAAGGATTGCTGCCTATTTCAGGAAAATTTAGTTTGGTTAGCTACATTAGTTTTCTTTTGAGTATTTGATTAAAAAAACAATTTCATCATTGGAGAGGTCACAATAGTTGTCACAAGTATTACGACGTCCTCATTGTTTTCGTCGCTGATAACATTGTAGCCATGAGGAATTAATTTGACTCCTTTTGTTTTTACACAATTATATGGACTTAATCTTTTCCCAAGCTTGGTTTGGGCTTCATAAACCTTTCATGAGTACCATTTTCCCTTTTCCATGCTTAGTTTTGGCTTCATGAATCCTTCACGAGGTTCATTTCTTCTTACCCAAAGCTTTTTTTGAGTTTCATGAACTTTTTAATTCTGAAATCAATCTCTTGACATTGAGATAAATCTGTATTATATTTATCTCGAATTAAAAATATTTTATTTAATAATGTTTTAATTCAAAACAAACGAAATTGAAAAACCTAAATAGATCAAAAAACAACAGCAAGGGGTGCACAAAATGGGTTTTTTAAACAAATTATTTGGTAATTCACCTAAGGAGGAAGAAACAATGACAAATCCAAAACTTAAGATTGGTATTATTTTAGGAAGCACACGTCAAGGACGTGTAAGCCCACAAGTAGGCGAATGGGTTAAAGGTATTGCAGACCAACGCGGAGATGCAGACTACGAAATCGTGGATATCGCGGATTTCAACCTGCCATTCTTAGGTACAACTGATGGAACAGAACCAGGAATCGCTGCTTGGAATCAAAAACTTGCTAGCTTAGATGGATTCGTATTCGTTGTTCAAGAATACAACCACAGCATTACAGGCGCTTTAAAAAATGCTCTTGATTTTGCACGTGAAGCTTGGAATGACAAAGCTGCTGGTATCGTAAGCTATGGTTCAACAGGTGGAGCTCGTGCTGCTGAACACTTACGTGGAATCCTTGGCGAATTGAAAGTTGCTGACGTTCGCACACATCCAACATTGTCATTATTCACAGACTTTGAAAACGGATCTGTATTCAAACCAGCTGATTTACACCAAACAAATATGAAAGCTATGCTTGACGAAGTAATCGCTTGGAGCGGCGCTTTAAAAACAATACGTTAATTCTCAATACAACAAAAAGTAACCCCCTATTTTAGGATAGTGGGTTACTTTTATCTTTTTATGTAGAACTTGATCGTATAAAAGAAAAAGAATTTACAGAAGCAGAAATGCCAAGTTTTGCAGTTAGCTTACTTGCTCCATTAACACCTGCCATCATCATCACTGCTGCAACCATTCTGAATTATTTCATAAAAGAAGGTTCTACCACTTATCAAATCGTCAACTTCTTCGGAAGTGCAGAAATCAGTATGAATGTAAACCCTGTATTAATGGTACTAGCAACAGCTGCAGGTAGTAATACTATTACACATGTGAACGATGCTTCCTTCTGGTTATTCAAAGAGTACTTTGGATTATCGATTAAAGAAACCTTCAAAACATGGGGTCTTCTGTTATTCGTAAACTCCATTGTTGGTCTTGGAATTGTATTACTTCTAAGTTTATTTATTTAATAAAAGAGTTGCGCCCCAGTCTATTTTTGACTGGGGCGTATTTTTTTGTCATTTGTGTTTTTTCCAATTTGTCCAAGCCTCCTTATTCTAATTGCATACCTTATTTTATAGAAAAAAAGTTTATATACTTTCTTGAAAGGAGATTAAACAATTGCCAAAAGTTATGCATTTGAACCTTAGAGTTGACCCGACTCAATATATTCCTCAGATTCGGGAAGTACCTGACTATGGTCATATTCATTTGGTCAGACAGCCAAAGTATATGGTAAATCTGCCTCTACTCAATGAGCAGGTTCACTACCTCAGTGAAATTTTCTCACCAGAAGAATATGTTAAAAAAAACAGGGTATCACTCATTCATGCCCATCATGGCCAATTAGGTTTATTATTACTTCCATTTAAAGAGGAAACCTCCCTGCCTCTCATAACCAGTTTCCGTGGTAGAGATGCAACCCTCGCCCATCAGCCTGTAGGCTATTTGGATGGAATGAAAATGCTTTTTGAACAAGGTGAGCGCTTTTTACCAGTTTGTCAGTATTTAGCGCAAAGAATTAATATGTGGGGATGTCCTGCCGATAAAATCAGAGTACTATATGGAGGGGTAGATCTTAGTCTTTTTCCATACAGAACGCCAAATCTAGATGACTCACAAAACATCATTTCCATAGGAAGATTAGTAGAAAAGAAAGGCCATCATATCTTAATGCAGGCATTTGAAAAAATCAGAGATAAATTTCCCAAAGCCACGCTTACGATTATCGGCGGAGGTGAACTGGAAGGGTATATTAAGTCGCTTGCCACGAAACTTAATTTAGGGCCTTCTTTTCGTCTATTAAATCATGTTCCAAAAAGTCAAATTCCAGAATTAATGGGACAAGCTGATTTATTTTGCGCACCAAGTTTAACTTCCTCCAAAGGAGATGTAGAAGGGATCCCGAATACAATAAAAGAGGCAATGGCAACCGGTATTCCCGTTCTCGCGACCAACCATGCTGGTATTCCAGAAATTATTACAAATAACCAAAATGGAATATTAGTGCGGGAAAGCGATGTAGACCATCTTGCGCAAGCATTAGAATTTATGTTACTGAATCGACACCTATGGGAAAGTTATACCATTTCTGCACGTCAAAAAGTAGAACAACACTTTGACCAGAAAAAGCAGCTAATCTTGCAGGCGAGATATTATAATGAATTGTTAGGGGGATCATAATGGCAGATTTTAAATCAATTAGAGTAACCAAAGGTGTGAAAACCTTAGAAATTGATAATCCCACTAGCTTTCCTCTTATTGGAATGGGTGCACAAGGAGCTGTATTTAAACTTTCGGAGGAGCGATGTGTAAAAATTTATACGAATACTCTCCAAGCAAAAATGGAATTAGAAGCTCTGAAAGCTGGACAGCACTTAGAGTTTTTCCCACGATTATATGAGTATGGTAAAAACTATATCGTCATGGAATACTTTAATGCTCCAACATTAAAGGAATACCTCCGGAACAGCACGTTCATCCCGGAATCCATTACGAAAAAACTCCTGTCTATGTTAAGCGAAATGAAAAAGGCGAAATTTACGATGGTCGATGCCCCGCTACGGCACATCTTCGTCCTTGAAAATGAAGAACTAAAAGTAATTGACCACGTAAATGCCTTCAAGCGGGTCCATCCTGTTCCGCTTAAATTATTAAGAGATTTAAACATCATCCTATTAAAAGAATCCTTCCTTTCCCAGGTAAGAAAATTAGAACCCAGGACATATGAAACATGGCAGAAATATTTTAATGAAAACAAAATGGACTATCGAAACATTCCCGTCTATTCGGGAGGAAATGGCGAAGGAGTAAAAGTAGATAGCGCCATCTCGCAAACATTAATTGGAGCTGGGCACCAAGGGGCTGTCTATCGTATAGCAGAAGATAAATGCGTGAAGATTTATGGAAAACCGGAACATTGTGCCCTGGAAAAAAAGGTTCTATTGTCTAATCAAAAACTATCATTTATTCCAAAGGTCCATGAAAAGGGTGAAAATTATGTTGTAATGGAATATTTAGTTGGACCCGATCTAAACACCTTTCTAAAAAAACAAACTACACTTCCATTGAGCGTGACAGAACGCTTACTAAACATTCTAACATCCCAGAAACAAGCAGGATTTAAACAGCTCGATGCCCCATTACGGCATGTTTTTGTCACCAACAAAGGGTTTAAAATGGTCGACCACGTGTACTCATTCTCTCGCATACAAGAAAGACCACTAGAACTTTTTCAAAATCTTCATGAGAGAGGATTCCTAGAGGCTTTCCTAGAACAAGTAAAGGTTCTTGACCCTAAAACACACGCTGACTGGACAAAAAAACCGATTCCACTCACAGATGAAGAAGCACAGAAGGAGATAAAGAATATTCCCACTGAGTACAAAGGAAAAAGAGACCACGGTCGTAAAAGAGGCGATCATCGTAAAAATGATCGTGACCATAAAAGAGGCCATTATCGAAAAAAAGAGCATGGTCATAACAAAGACAATCATAAAAAGAGATCTGGTAGAAGAAAATGAACATTTTAGTGACTGGTGCGGCAGGTTTTATTGGGTTCCATCTTTCTAAACGTTTGTTAGCTCACAATTATTCTGTAATTGGAGTGGACAACCTTAATGGATATTACGATGTTCGTTTAAAGAAAGAACGGCTAAAGATATTAGAGAGTAATGAGAAGTTCCAATTTTATAAAGTAGATTTAGTAAATCAAGAAGCATTAAACCAAATTTTTAAAAATCATTCTATCCCAATTGTGATCAATTTAGCTGCTCAAGCAGGAGTCCGTTATAGTCTTACCCATCCACAATCCTATGTTCATTCAAATTTAGTAGGGTTTGTTAATATTCTAGAGGCATGCAGGCATTATCAAGTGGAGCACTTACTTTACGCTTCGTCTAGTTCCGTATATGGAGCAAATACAAAAATCCCCTTCTCAACCCAGGATTCCGTCGATCATCCCGTAAGTATCTATGCGGCAACCAAAAAAGCGAACGAATTAATGGGCCACACTTATAGCCATTTATTTAATATCCCCACCACGGGTCTTCGTTTCTTTACTGTTTATGGTCCTTGGGGAAGACCGGATATGGCCTATTATTCTTTTACAAAAGATATTATCGAAGGGAAAACGATAAAAGTATATAATAATGGCGATATGAGCAGAGACTTTACTTTTATCGATGATATTGTCGAAGGAATCGTCAAATTACTTGATCATCCTCCTAAACCAGATACAAAAAGAAATCCATGCCCAAGCTCGAGTCATGCTCCCTACAAAATCTATAATATCGGTAACAATAGCCCCGTCAGATTAATGGATTTTATTAACATTCTAGAAAATCTAATTGGCAAAAAAGCGAAATTAGAATTCGCCCCAATGCAGCCTGGAGACGTCAAAGAGACCTATGCGGATATTACCGATTTGCAGAATGATGCCGGATTCACTCCTGAAACTTCATTAGAAATTGGCTTAGGGCATTTCGTAGAATGGTATAAAAATTTTCATGATTAGCCAAATCGAATCCCTTCTATTTAATTGAGGGGATTCTTTTTAAAGATATGAGCAAAAAATCGTACCAAATAACTTTATAACGCATCCAAACAAACCTGGAAACTTCGTCTCACTCAAAGCAAGTGCTTGGGATGACGCAGGCAACAGCATTACCCAAGAAGTTATTAAAGCCTATGGACTGAAATAATGAAATAACCAAAAGAGATCGGTTTATTTAACCGGTCTCTTTTTATGCTACATAAAAGTGTAAAAAATATGGAAGCATATTACTGTACTGTTTTATAAATCGTTAGGAGGTTGAACCTGTGCAGAGGAAAGCGATCTTTAAGATTCTGCTGATATTGATTTTTCTAACTGTAACATCTTTAGCCAATAGCGATCAGAGTAAAGACATTCAAGCATTCTCTACCCAGGTACTCCAGCAAGGCTCCTCTGGGGAAGACGTGATCGAGCTACAGTCGCGTCTTACTTATAATGGCTTTTATAAGAGTAAGATAGATGGTGTTTTTGGTTGGAATACATACTGGGCAGTTCGGAATTTTCAAGATAAGTTCGGTCTTCCTGTCGATGGGATTGTAGGGGAAGAAACGAAGGCAAAGCTTGTGAAAGCAACAAAATATGAAAAGAAAGGCAATACAGGCACTACTGCCAATGTTCCTAACGGTTATAGTCAAAACGATATCCAATTAATGGCGAACGCCGTATACGGAGAATCACGCGGGGAACCTTACATTGGTCAAGTTGCTGTTGCCGCCGTTATTTTAAACCGAGTCCAAAGTGTCTCTTTTCCTAATACGGTAGCAGGCGTTATCTATGAACCTGGAGCATTTACTGCTGTTGCCGATGGACAAATTAATTTAACACCTAATGAAACAGCAAAAAAAGCTGTATTGGATGCTGTAAATGGATGGGATCCAACTGGTAGTGCCATTTATTATTTTAATCCAGATACCGCAACAAGCAGTTGGATATGGAGCAGGCCCCAGATTAAAAAAATTGGAAAACATATATTTTGTAAATAAAAACGAAAACTGTCATCTACAATTGGAATTTTCGTAGATGACAGTTTTTTTACAACATCTATACCATTTTCAACCAGAGTAAAATAGAAATTGAACACAGCAACATGATGCGTTCACCCATTTTTTAGAAAACGATCGTTTTGTTTTGATGGACAATAATCCGGTCTTCAATATGCCATTTTACCGCTCGAGCCAAAACACTTCTTTCCACTCTTCGTCCAATTTTTTTCAGATTGTCCACATCATCACGGTGATCGACGCGGGCAATATCCTGTTCAATAATTGGTCCTTCATCAAGGTCATTGGTTACATAATGGGAGGTCGCTCCAATTAACTTTACACCGCGGGCATGGGCACGCTCGTATGGTCTTGCACCAATAAACGCAGGTAAAAAAGAATGATGAATATTAATGATTTTCTTTGGATTTGCTGCGACAAATTTAGGAGTTAAGATTTGCATATAACGCGCCAATATCACTAAATCAATCTCATACTCTTCTAATAGCTCAAGCTGCTTGGCTTCCACCTGTTCTCGAATATCCTTATTCGCAGGAATATAGTAAAACGGGATATTCAATCCTTCCACCGCATCTCTTGCTTCCTCATGGTTACTGATAACAAGGGCAATGTCCGCCATTAAATCACCGCTTTGCCATTCCCATAGCAGTTCGAGCAAACAATGAAGCTCCTTCGACACAAAGATTGCTGCTTTTTTCACATGATAGACATGCGTTAATTTCCAATCCATCGAAAACTTCTCAGCAATCGCAGCAAACTGCTCCTCCATCTTCTTCGCCTTTTCCTTTAGACCCGAGCATTCGAATTCAATTCGGATAAAAAACACTCCGCCTTCTGGATTGGTAGAATATTGACTCGATTCCATGATATTGGCTTGATACGAAAATAAAAATTGCGAGATGGCTGAAACAATCCCTGGCTGGTCCGGACAGCTGACAAGCAAACGTCCACGATTACGGTTCTCTTGTTGAAATTTTTCTAATTGGTCTTTAATATATGATTTCATCGTCATAACTCCTATATTATTATTAGAAAGATTATACAGCAGACAGCTCTTATAGGCTAAGTTTTTTTTGGAAATTCTATACAAATTCGATTTTACAAACAAATAATGGTAATATTTTTTATATAAAGGAGGTTGGTCATGATATGAAAATTGCTTTCATTTCTGACATTCACGGGAATGCTATCGCGCTTGAGGCTGTTCTCGAGGATATTAAGAAGCAAGGGATTGATAAAACTTATGTGCTTGGTGACATCTGTTATCGTGGACCAGAGCCTAAACGTTCTCTTGACCTAGTCCGCTCTTTACATACTGAAGTAATTAAAGGAAATGCCGATGAATGGGTGGTGCGCGGTGTCCGGGAAGGTGAAGTGGCTGATCAAGTCCTAGGGTTAATGAACCATGAACGTCAATGGATTGTGGAACAACTAGAACCATCAGACATCGAATATTTAGAGATCCTGCCTGCTCAATTAAATATTTCCATCGAAGATGTTGAGATTTCAGCGTTCCACGCTACTCCAACGAGTTTATTTGACATCGTTCTTCCAAATGCAGATGACAACCAAATCGAAACCGTATTGATGCATGCACAAGAAGCACAAGTATATGTTTATGCACATATCCACAAACCTTATATTAGATTTTTAAATGGCAAGGTCATTATGAATATCGGCAGTGTCGGTTTACCGTTCGATGGTCTGGCAAAAGCCTCTTATGGTCTAGTTGACATCGAGGATGGTCATTTGAAAACATCCATCAGGAGAGTAGGTTACGAACTCGAAAGGGTCGTGAAACTCTATCATGAACTCAATTATCCAAATGCGGAAATGATGAGTAACGTTATTCGGACTGCTAGAATTTAATGACAAAATCGCTGCTCACTTAATGGCAGCGGTTTTGCTTTGACTTATGAAAAAAGGAGTAAAAAAATGCAGTTATTGGTAAGAAATATGACTGAGGAATATGCAAAACAAATCCTGACTTGGAAATACGAAGCACCCTATGATTTTTATAATAATGAAGAAAGCTCTAAATCTCATAGCGAATTGCTAGAAAACCCCTATTATGCAGTATTGAATCAAACCAATGAACTGGTTGGTTTCTTTTGTATTGGAAGCGCGGCACAAGTCCCATACGGTTCTACAGTTGGAGCCTATCACGAGGATATAACGGATATCGGAATTGGAATGAATCCTTCCTTAACCGGTAAAGGTTTGGGAGCAAAATTCTTCTCGTTTATCCTATCTTATATTCAAGAAACCTATAAGGTTGATTCTATCCGGTTAACGGTTGCAAAATTTAATCAAAGAGCCATTCATCTTTATACGAAACTTGGATTTGATAAAAAAGTTGAGTTTAGTAGAGAAACAACAGAATTTATTACGATGGTAAAAAATTATTAATAATTAAGTGCCGTAGACAATACTGTCTCCGGCCTTATTGAAATTTACCCTGTAATCCCTGCCGTTCAGTCGTAAAAAAAATCTCAACCCTATCAACACTCGTTGGCCTGCTAAAATAGTAGCCCTGCATGTTATGACAGCCGATACTGCATAAGAATTGATATTGTTCTACCTCTTCTACACCCTCTGCTACAACATTCATTCCTAGGTTTCTTCCCATTGCTACTAATGTTCGACAGACAGACCGCTGATTTTTATTCTCTAACCCTTCTATAAAGGATTTATCAATTTTTATCGTATTAAATGGATATTGCACAAGGTAACTAATCGAAGAATAACCAACACCAAAATCATCGAGGATGATATCGACTCCATTATCCTGTAATTCTTTGATCGTATTTAACGTTTTCTGGACATTGGTCATTGCGGTTCTTTCTGTGATTTCAATTTTCAAAAGATTAGATGGGAGCTGATAGCGTTCCAATGTGTCCTTGACACTTTCCAGGAACGACTCCAAATTAATTTGCCTAGCTGGCACATTAATCGATACATAAAATGGCGGCAAGTTCATATCTGCCCATACTTTACGCTGTCCGCAGGCTGTTTCCAACACCCAGTTGCCTAACTTTATGATTAACTCCGACTCTTCAGCAATTTGAATAAATTCTCCTGGTGGTATTGCCCCCAAAACAGGATGATTCCATCGAAGCAGTGCTTCTAGCCCTATCACTTGTTTTCCGTACACATCCACAATCGGTTGATATTCTAAGTATAATTCATTCTTTTCAATGGCTTTATGAAGGTATTGTTCAAGCAGCAGTTTTCGCGAAAGACTTTTCGACATTCCTATTTCATAAGGCTGAATTCCTACTCCGCTTTCCTTTGCAAGGTTCATGGCATGATCTGCCTTTTGAATTAATCCTTCAGCCTCATACCCATGATCAGGGAAAATACTCATACCGATGCTGGCACTCAGTACATACTCATTATCAAGCAGTCGGATTGGATCTGCGATTACCCCATTAATCCTCGCTGCCGTTTCATGAAGGTCCTCTTTTGTGGACAAGTTTTTAAGCAATATGACAAACTCATCCCCGCCTTGTCGAGAGATAATATCATCACTTCTCAAACTGTCCTTCAACCGGTCCGCAATGACCTGTAAAACCTTATCCCCCATCTTATGACCAAGGGAATCATTGATAAATTTAAAACGGTCAAGATCCAAGAATAAGATCCCAACCATCATTTTCTTTTCCTTTGCTTCCGATAATGATTTATGAAGTTCATGATCCAATTTCCTTCTATTTGGCAAACCGGTTAAAGAATCGTGAAAAGCTAAAAAAGTTAATTTTTCCTCTGCCTTTTTTCGCTTTGTAATATCCACTACAATCCGATCCAACCTGACTGGCTCATAGGAATGCTCTGAAAAAATAGGAACGATAAAATCAGAAACCCACTTTTGCTCACCGCTTTTACTAACAATACGGTATTCATGCAGAGAAGATTTCCCCTGCTTCACCAGCTCGATTTGCCTTAATGCACCCTTTTTATCCGCAGGCAGGATGAGTTGTTCCCACAAATGTGATTCCGTAAGAAACTCGTCTTCACGATAGCCAAAAATGGTCTGACATACTGGCGAAATCGAAATGGTCTCCATGGTTTTGGCATCCAGCGTCCATAAACAAATCTCAATGCCCGTAAAGATATTATCCCAATTACTAGGGATCGAACGAGTGGAATGATGTTTTTCGTTCGTCGCAGCGGTAATATAGCCACAGATACCCAGAATCACACCATCTACTTCAACTGGAATGGAAAGAATATTTACGACCATTACATGACCGTTCCGATGTCTTAGCTTCGTTTGAAAGCTTAACCTGTCTCCCTTAAGAACAGCTTTTATATGCTCGATCGCCTTATCAATCTCCTCTTCTTCTAAAAACGAAACAAAATTCCGTTGATATTCATAATGTCTGTTATAACCTAGTAATTCTTGAACAGCTTTATTTGAAAAAACAATACTGCCCTCCAAATCTATCAAATAACAAGGATATGGCACACCGGAAAGTAAAGGCTTACAAATTTCAACAAAAGAACTCATATCAGACTTTGTGACCTTATTTCTCAAGAGAAAACTCCTTTCCACGATCACTGAGAATCAAACATTTACTTAATGTGACCATATCCTAAACTCTCGTAAATAGATGTGATAGATATCAACAAACTCAGACATTTTTTTCACCTTCTACTTCTAATCAAACGTTTGATTAAAAGTACCTCAATACCTTAGGAAAAACGAACCTATATCAATTTCCCAGAAAATAACCTGTCGAATTAAAACTGGTTATTTTTATAGAATAAAGTCGAAAACAAAATCACCTAGTATGACAGGCTTTTTGTTTTTTCTCATTTTCTTTTTGGTATTCTATAATCAGGTACATGTTACTTAATCAATATGAATTAAGTAATTTGAACCATTGTTGCTGAAAGCGCATTAATTTATAATGAATGATACCAATCGAAAAAATAAAAAGATAATCTACAACTATAAAAAGGGAGTGGATTTCATGGACGAGCAGGGTAATTTCGCTTATGGGCTAGTTTGGGGTACTTCTTTAAGTGTACCATTATGGATTGCGTTTTTCGGTTGGATAAAATTAATCATTCGATTTATATTTTAATTCATATAAATAATAAAATACCCTTGCCCGCTGCTGCGGACAAGGGTATTTTTTATTAATACTGCTGATTGTTATGCCATTTCCAGGCATCTGCAATAATCTGTTCCAAACTCCGCTCGGCTTTCCAGCCTAATTCACTGTAAATCTTTTGTGATGAAGCGACCAGCCTAGCAGGGTCCCCTGCACGACGATCAGCCATTTCAACATTTGCTTTTACCCCAGTTACCTTCTCGCACGTCTCAATTACCTCTTTTACCGAAAACCCGAGACCATTTCCTAAATTATAGACCTCAGCACTTTTCTTCTCACTTAATAACGCCTCTAGTGCAAGGATATGTGCACTGGCCAAATCAGTAACATGTATGTAATCACGGATACATGTACCGTCAGCGGTATCATAATCAGAGCCGAAAACAGAGACCTTTTCGCGCTGACCTAATAGCTGCTGAAGAATAATCGGAATTAAATGTGTTTCTGGGTCATGGCTTTCACCAATCTTAGAGGATTCATGAGCACCTGCCGCATTAAAATAACGAAGAACTACATAGCGCAAGCCATAGGCTTTAGAAAAATCAGCAAGCATTTGTTCTATCATTAATTTAGAATGACCATAAGGGTTGATCGGTGATGTTACGGTTTGTTCATCAATGATCTCAACATTTGGTATCCCGTAAGTGGCTGCCGTTGAAGAAAAAATAAAGTTTTTCACATTGTTTTTCATCATTACTTTTAAAAGAGTTAATGTAGATGCTACATTATTTTCATAATACTTGAGAGGATCAACCACTGACTCTCCTACCAAGCTAAATGCCGCAAAATGCATAACAGCCTTAATTGGATAACTAGAGAAGATCATTTGTAAGTCTTCTTCATTTCCAAGATTCCCCTCGACAAAAATGGCTCTTGTATCAATCGCTTCACGATGACCTGTAGACAAGTTGTCTAAGACAATTACCTCTTCTTTTTCCACTAATTCCTTAACAAGATGACTGCCTATATAACCAGCACCGCCAACGACAAGTATCATAATCATTTCTCCTCATGAAAAATTATTTATTCAATAAATATCATTTTATCACAAATTTATTGTAACAAAATTACTTTTACTTTCGTCAAATTCGCATGATTGAAATTATTGGAAATTAAATAGGTTGAAAAGGGGGAATATTTGGAATATAATTTTCTTTACGTGACACTACTTCTATTATACAAATGTAATAATTTAGAGAGGGAAAATGGGGTGAGAGAATTTGAAGATTGTTAGATTAATTACATACTATCTACTTGGAATCGTATCTATATTTTGTGTAAGTATTTTCCCACAATATTTTTCCACTAGAGAAAATCCAGTTTCACCAGGGTATTTTGAACAATTAATCTCTTTTGGCAAGGACTTGTTTAAATCAGAATCATGGATATATAAGTTCGAAAGTTCGCAAACTGGCGGTACCCCAATGATGGAGATTATGGGACCGGCATTTATTTATTCCATGCAAATTCTCTTAGGTGCTCTATTGGCAGGGTTCAGTATAGCGCTTTTTCTTGCTTTAGGGTCATCCTTTTTACCCAAAGCCGTACTTAGTCCGATAAAAAGAATACTTGATGTTTTAGAGTCTGTTCCTGATTTAATCCTCGCTTCGTTATTACAAGTATTATCTATTGTTATCTTTAAGTCGTTTGGAGTTGATTTATTTCGGGTTGCCAGCTATACAGAAAAAGCTTATTTTGCTCCGATTGTCACTTTGGCAATTTTACCGCTTGTGTCCATGTTCAAGATTTTACTCCTTATGATCGAGGAAGAATTTTTGAAGGTTTATGTCACCTTTGTAAAAAGCAAAGGGATAGACAAATTCAATATTTTAATCAAACATGTATTAAAAAATATCATGCCACTTTCGTTTCATCACATTAAGATTATTATTTGGGGGACACTCTCCAGCCAATTTATTATTGAACGGGTGTTTAATGTCCACGGACTAACATTCTACTTACTTGATAACTTCCAACCGATAACGATTTTTGTTACACTCGGTCTTATTTTTACACCCTTTTACTTTCTATTCCAGTTAGTAGATATTTGGCTTAAAGAAGATCAACCACTATCATACGAACCGAGACGAGGTTCCTGGTGGCGCAAATGGCGTATGGGAAATATGGTTGCAGGGACAAAGAGGTTCTTTGAAAACATCCTTTATTCTTTCCAATCTATTAATCTAAGAAAAATATCGCCCTTCCGCCCTATTATCCATGCACTGTTTACATTTTGGAGGCATATGAAAAATTGGAAGTTCGCACTTGGAGCCTTATTTTTCATTGTAACCATCAGCTACAGCATCATTTATTCGGTTACAACCGATAACCACGTCGATCAAGTAAGACTTTATTACTCAGAAGATGGTATGAAGCTGATAAGTGCCATGCCGCATGCACCAACAAAGCCTTTTTTCTTTGGTTCAGACAAACTAGGGTTCAGCCTATTTGACCAATTAGTGATTGGCGCGAAGTATACGTTGATCTTTGCCTTGTTAATAGCCTTATTGCGTGTTCTCGGCGGGCTTTTGTTTGGTATCTTTTATGCTTTTCACTTAGGACCCCGCAACCAGCAATGGCTTGGAAAGTTAATAGATTCCATTCATTTCCTCCCTTTAAGCTTGGTTGCGTACATCTTGTTGGCACCAATCTTAATGCCGACATTAACCGGTTTGGGCTATGAATTCACCTATACCTTTACCGAGCGAATTTTATTAGAAATGTTCATCTTAACCATCCTAGTTGTTCCGTTAACAACGGTTTTATTAGGAAAAGAGATACAGCGAGTTCTGGATTATGAATTTATTTCCAGTGCGCGAGTTTTAGGCGGTAACAGATTTCATCTATTCTGGCGTCACATATTCCCGCATATTGGTCCCCGTTTAACGATTTTATTTGGGACTCAATTTATCCAAGTATTATTAATCTTTATTCATTTAGGGATTTTTAAATTTTTCTTTGGCGGGACAAAACTTAGCTTTGATCCGATGGGAGGGGATCCTCCAGTATCACTGACAAATGAATGGTCAGGATTAATTGGCGATTTAGGAAGAACCACCATCAGTTCAGGCCGCTACTGGTACTTGTGGATTTTAGCTGCTTTCATGCTTGCGATTTTTGCAATGCAGCTCATTATTCAGGGAGTGAAAGAAGTTCAGCAAGTAAAAGTGGGAGTGTTATATATACTTCCAAAAACCCGTAAACAAAAGGTCAAGAAGAAAGAAAAAGAGGTTCAGTCCTATAAGGTAACAAAGGAAAGCTTTAGGGGTATTGAAAGAGGAATTTAGGTAATTGTCTTTTCATAACGTTAGTGGTAACCATGAGCACTCCTTGGTTACCACTTTTTCGATTCCCACTTGATTTCAGTCACCAAGAGCACTCCTTGGTTACCACTTTTCTGATTTTCCTTTGATTTGGGTCACCAAGAGCTCTTCTTGGTTACCACTTTTTTGATTTTCCTTTGATTTCGGTCACCAAAAGCCCTTCTTGGTTACCACTTTTTCGATTTTCCTTTGATTTCGGTCACCAAGAGCCCTTCTTGGTGACCACTTTTTCGATTTTCCTTTGATTTCGGTCACCATGAACATTCTATGGTTAATTTTCATTAGATTGTACTGTACGTTTCTATAGCAAATTCCTTAAAAGGCGTATGGGGAAGGCTGCTGAAATTCTCCACGGCCAGTTGCGCAGCTTGATTCGCCTCTTCCATTTCTCCAAGTTCACGATGGCAAAGTGCTTTGTAGGCATACCGAACATAAAAGAGTGACAAGTCAAACGGATGGTGCGTTGAGGACGGCGTCTCTACTTTTTCGAAATAAAGGATTGATTCTTTAAACTCCCCAAGTCCATAGAGGGATTTTCCTTTTTCAATTAGGTATAAAGATTCAACGACGTCCTTCACCTTCGGATTTGCCAAATACTGATCAATCATCTCCAAAGCCTTTGAATACTCATGCTTCTCCGTATTTAGAGACATAATGACGATAAGGTCGTGAATGAGGATGGATAATAAATCGTCCGCGAACTCACCGTATTGCTTTAGCTTTCGTAAATACAACTCTTGGTTTTCATTATCATTTCTCATCATAGCCTGTCCTGCACCTAGTCTGTATAAATCATCAATGCGATAAAAGATTTTGTGCTTTTTTGAAAAATCAATCGCCTTTTCCATCACATCTTTTGCAGCACGATCATTACCGACCGCAAAATGTAGTATGGCTTCTGTATAGTCAAGGTCAACCCGTGTCATCGGATCCATATAGACATGGTTGGATTCGATCTCTGCACGCTCCCTTACTAATACCTCTAGTGCCACCGAATACTCATGTTCAACAAACTTAACCATTGAACGAAAAATGGAAATTTGTGCACGGTTGGATGTCAGATTCATCCTGTCATACATAGCCGCCGCTTGGTCCGAAAACTCCTCCCATCCAATAATTTTTTCTTCATAAAGACTGCGGCAATAGATATCTAACAGGCGTGCCGACTCATATCCTTGGGTAAGATTTTTTAAATAAGGTTCAATAAGAGATAGCAGCTGTTTATATTTATCTGGAGCCATTTCTGATTTTTGATTGTATAACATTTCAGCTTTTTCAAGAATTCCCCTTAATTCCTGTGTGCTGATTTCCTCCAATAAATCGGTCACTTCCACATCCAGCCCCTCAGCAATATACGCCAAGCTTTCCATGGATGGCTTCGCTTTATTGTTTTCGATGAGGCTGAGCATCCCCTTCGTAAGTCCTTCCCCTGCCAGTGCTTCAAGTGTCAGCTTTTTCTGCTTTCGTAATTTTCGTATTCGGTCTCCTAACAAGAATCGAGCACCTCCTCAGAATGGATAGTTTAATTATATTAAACTTTTCCTTGAAATGGAAGAAAATACATGTTATGATTTGTTTAATTAAATTAAACTTTTAAAAAATAATCCTAAGAAATGGGGAAATTTTATGAATAGCAGTATGATGTTGAAAAAAGCGACTTATCATCTCTGGACGTTTACCATAAGCAAACTGATTTCATCCTTTGGTTCTCAGGTATACTCGTTTGCGATTAGTTTTTACATTTTACAAGCAACAGGTTCTGCGAAGAGCTTTGCTTTGAATCTTATATGCAATGTGCTGCCACGTACGATTGCGGCGCCATTTGCAGGCTATATCGTCGATAAATATTCACGAAAAACAATTGCGATTACCTCTCAGATTGCAACGACCTTAGCCATTGGCGGATTATTAGTTGTTAGTGTGACCTCAGGATTATCTTTAACCGCTATTTACATCACTTCCTGTATTTTGTCGCTTACATCGATGTTGTCGGGTGTGGCGTTTACCTCCTCCATTACTGGGCTTGTGGACGAAGCAAGAATTCAAAAAGCAATGTCATTAAATCAGATGTCGATTTCATTTGCAGCCATCGCCTCTCCTGCTGTTGGAGGGTTATTGTATGGAGTCATTTCCATGCCTTTATTCCTTATCGTGTATATGATTGCTTCTGGTGTCGCGATTGTTCTCGAATCCACAATGAATTTCACCCTGTTTTCCAAACAAAAACCTGAATCAGTAGAAAAAGAATCCGTATGGCAAGGGATGAAGGCGGGTGTTTCCTATTTGAAATTGCAGCCGCTGTTGATGACCATTATCTGGATTGCCTTATTAGTTAATTTTCTTTTCAGTGCTTTTCAGGTTGGATATTCCTATATCCTCATCGAAAAATTAAAAATGGCCTCCCAGCATTTTGGTTTTACCGAAGGTGCCTTTGCCGTCGGGATGTTGTTGTTATCAATCTATTACTCAGTTCGGAAAGAAGTGAAGTTTCCTCTGCTTGTCGCTAAAAAGGGAATACTGGTTATGGGGGCAATTATGGGTGGTACTGTTTTCCCTTTACTTGTCACAATGCCTTATAACTCAATGTTCGCATACTATATTATTCTTGAATTAGGTTTAGGAGCGATCATTATGATTATCAACACACCAACACAAGTGATGATGCAAAAACAAATTGCTGACGAATTTAAGGGTCGGGTATTTTCTATCGTTGAGACCATCGCGATGGCTTTATCGCCGCTAGGCATGGTGATATATGGATTTTTATACGATGTCTTCCCTGCGGAATGGGTCCTGCTCTTGACATCAGGTCTATTTGTGGGAGTTGTTCTAATCTTAGCAAGACCTTCTGTCATCCGAAAAGTACACCCGGAGCTTTCTGTGGAAAAAGGATTGAAAAAAAGGGCAGAAGCTTACTAGTTTGTAGATATCTTCAAAAAGTGTGTAGATATAATAAGATTTTGTGTAGATATAAATCGAAAGTCTGTAGATAAAGGATCATTTCATGTAAATATATACCAAATTTATGTAGTTATCCTATTAAACTAAAAACGCCTTCTCCAAAAATGGGGAAGGCACTTTAGTCAAACTTTACTATTTAAATAACCAGCTTTCCGCTTTGCGCAAATAGGGCATTTGATGTCATGTTTGGAAAGTGTTTTAAAGCTGTCCTTACAAACCACACAAGTGTTTGAATAAGTCTCAAGTGTTTTCGAAACTGCCTTCGATACATGAGGGCGTATTGTGATCGCTTTTTCCGGACAAACATCCACACACAACTGGCAATCAGAACAAGCCTGAGGTGACACCTCAAAACTGTCATCACCAATACGGAAACATTCCTTTGGACATAATGCTTCACAAGCACTACACAGCGTACACTTTTCTCGCTCAACCACCACATCAAAAAACTGATGTTCAGAATAATAACGGGATAAATCGAAATTGGTATGATTGAATCTCCATTTCGCTGGCGTCACTTGTTTTACAAGCGACTTCCCCTCTTTCCCCCAAAGAGAAAACAATTCTCGTCTTGAAACAGATTCATTTTTTTCTGATGGAGGATATCCTGTCTGGATGAAGAACGTACTTTTCCCCAGTTCCTGCAGAATCGTATTGGCGTCATGAATTCGATGATTCCAGACTTTTCGCAAATCCTCTGAAGAAAATAGGATAGAGGTGATTCCCTTGGCATGAAAAACGAGTAGTTCCTTCCTCGATGGGATCATTCCAGCTTCGGCAACCAGTTGATTGCGGACAATCGTCCGCTTTGGAAAAATACCTTCAACCGCTTGAACCGGACAGAATGCCATACAGTTCCCACATTCTACACATTTTTCAGCTTGAATAACAGGCAGATGATTCTTAAGTGTAATAGCCTCTTCTTTACATGATTCAACACACTGATTACAAGTTGCCCAAGGGCTTTTACCGCGCACACAGGAATCAGATACATGAAATTGATAATCAAGACTTTCTACCCATTTATCAAGCATCCCCATTATTTATCACCTCTACCTAAGGATTTAAAACGATATTACGCACCTAAAACATAAAATACATATCTGCTCATACCCTCTGCAGCAACAAATACGAGTAGTGCAGCGTAAACAAGTAAGTAATTAATTTTTGGTTTGGAGGATAATGATAGATAACCCATCACTCCAAGGCCGAGCATTTCAATCGCCCAACGGAAACCAACCATTCCTGAATAAGATTCAAGCTTTGCAGCGGCTGTTTCTCCTGTGACTAATTGGACCTCCGGGGTATAGCCAGCAAACATAGCCGCACCGATTACCTGAATGGCAACACCGAATATCCCGATGAGGAATGCCCATTTGACAATCGTCTTCATTTCTTCCCCTTTAATACTCTGGAGCATCATACTTGCCCCAAGAACAGGTCCGAGTGAAAAGGCAGTTCCATAGAAGACAACATACGTATTCAAATGATCCCATCCGTTGACGCGTGTAACAGCGTAAGCAGACGCCATACAATAAATATCAACTAATCCAACAATTCCTGTTATCAACAAAAGAATTGGATGGACCTTCTTTTGAACGAACATCAAACCGGTCGTTAAACAAACAAGAGCAATGAAAGCACCGGTAAAAACGATTTCGTTACTCATCCATGACCGCCCAAATCCTCTTAAGACATTAAACGCATTCTCTGGACTGCCGAGGTGAAAAAATGAAGCAATTAACCCAATAAACGATACCACCACCGTAACAAGAAGTGGTAATTTCATAGCTTTTAACTTATCGCCGTTCGATGCTGCGATTCTTCCATAGATCAACCATAGAAAGAGAACACTGCCGACTGCAGCTGGAATCGATACGGTAAATAGTAACAATGGCCATTCATGCATTCCAAATCCCTCCCTTTAGATTAAGTCCGTTCCACCAATAATCAAATTTGGTTTTGTGATCGTAGAGCTTGGCAACCCTTTGATATCCGCATTGGCACCATATTTTGCACGCAATTCGTCGATTGGACCAAACTCAATCGCACGCATGACACAGGAAGATACACAGACAGGTTCTTCACCTTTTTCTCTTAAGTCAAAGCACGTATCACACTTAGTCATTTTTCCAATTTCTTCATTGTATTGTGGTGCACCGTACGGACAATTCCACTCACAATATTTACAGCCAATACATTTCTCATGATCAACAAGGACGACTCCATCCTTCTCCCGCTTATACATACCACCGGTTGGACAACCTTGGACGCAAGCTGGTTCATCACAATGATTGCATGAAATAGAAAGATGATAAAGCATGGGCTTTGGAAAATGTCCTTCTTCAAAATCGTATACTCTACGGTAATTCCTTCCTACTTCTAGAGAGTTTTTATCCTTACATGAAACGGTACACGTCTTACAACCGATACAATCTGCAACGTTTATATAAAATCCCATTTGCACCATGGATTAAACCTCCTTCTATTTAAAATTTAATGATGCGCTGATCCCACTTAACATCCTCGATTAAAGGTTCGCCATCCCATTTTTTCATGTTACAAACAGCCGTATTCCATCCAGATGTTCCAAGACCTGTGGCAATTGGGCCAGTAAGCATATTATCTGCTCCTGCTTTATCTACCTCTTCTTTTTCATCTAGTTGAACCCATGCACCATGTGGCAGAGCGATTACACCAGGCGTCATTGTTTCTGTTAGATGAGCCGGCCGTAATGTTTTTCCATATTCATTATATAAAAGAACTGTATCGCCCTCTTTGATTCCGAGGCGTTTACCATCACTCATATTGATAAAGACTGGATTTGTCCATGCTTCACGAAGCTGTTGAACATTATCAAAGGTACTGTGTGAACGTCTTAAATAGTGTGGATTGTATACCTGGAATGGGTAATCGCCCTTCTTTTTCTTTTCCCAATTTTCAAAGGTATCTTCAAACCCTTTGGTTTTTGGTACGTATTTAGGAATTGGGTCGATTACTGTCCAGCCGCCCTTTGATTCTTCGTGTATTGTCTTACAATGGATTTCAAATTTTCCACTTGGTGTAGAGAGCGGATTACTTTCTGGGTTTTCAACAAAGCTTTTATAAGCGATAAAGCCGAAATTATCGCCAGGCTTTCGTGGAACCTGATAGACACCCTGTTCGATTAATTCCTTTAACCCAATTCGTCCTTGCTGCGGTGTACCCATTACGCCCCATTCTTTAATGTCCCCGGCGGTAATCGTTACCAATGGCTCATAATCGACTCCATTTGCGGCGATTACTTTACTGGTTGCTAACTTGTTAAAAAAGGCTTGTTTTTCATTAATTGGATAAAGTAGTTTAGAATCTAAGCCAAGTTTCTCAGTTAATTCCTTTGCTATTTGCACATCACTCTTCGCTTCATATAACGGAGCTATAACGTTGGAATACACAATATACATTTCACGATTGCCCTGAAGCATTCCACCTTCTGTTTCCCATTCCGTCGTTACAGGCAGAACCACGTCTGAATACTTTGCATTCGTGGTTAATACATAGGCATGTGAAACAACAAACTCTACCTTTCGATGTGCTTCAATTCCCATTTGGATCGCACCACGTGTTTGAAGAGTTGCATTAAATTGATGATAGATTAATTGAATATTCGCTTTCCGCTCTCCCTCACCTTTTTGATGGAACTTTCCATCTAAAACGGCTGTGAAGATTTCATTATGATTCAACATATTGGTCACAGGATTCTTTACAGATAGGTATCCATCATTTCCTGCTTTTACTAACCATGGTCCGCCATTACCGGCAGCTCGATGGCAGCTAACTCCTGTCATACTTCCTGAACGGCCCATATGTCCTGTCATCATGCCAAGAGTTGAAAATGCTTGAACCCAACCTTCACCATCATTAATACGTGCAGGTCCCCAACCAGTTAAAAGAGCAACTCTATTCGTTGAGCCAATTTGACGAGCTAAATCACGAATTCTAATCGGTTCTACACCACAAATCTCTGAAGCCCATTCCGGTGTTTTCGGAAGATTGTCATAGGTTCCTAGAAGGTAATCTTTAAAGTTTTCTTTTGGATCGGCACCTTCTGGCATATGACTAGCATCAAAGCCTACCGTACAACGGTATAAGAAATCCCAGTCAATTAACGGATTGGTAATCGGATCATCTTCATCTAATAATGCATTCATAATCCCTAGTGCTAGTGCATGGTCTGTTCCAGGTCTTACTGGAACCCAATCGGCTTTGAAGGTTCTTGCTGATTCTGTATAAGAAGGATCGATTGAGATAAATCTTGCTCCAGCCTTTTTTGCCTGCATAAAATTATAAGTAGGACTTCCTGGGCTGCTCCATGCTGGGTTTTCTCCCCAAAGAACAATTAATTGTGAGTTTCTCAGGTCGATCCGGTCGTTGATACCAAGATCAGTCCAGCCCTCGGCCACACCCATCATCGTTGGCGCCCAGTACCAAGCACCCCAAGAGGTGGTTCCATAGTCTGTTGTGCAGCCTCCGTTTAAGGATAATACCTTCGTAATTTGACCAGAACCGGTAGCCCATAGAGCTTCATTTCCGTATTTTTTTGAGATTCTAGTAATCTCACTTGAGACAATATCAAGTGCTTCAGCCCAAGAAATTCTTACCCACTGGTCTTTACCTCGCAGCCCTTTTTTACCGCCGCCAACTGCCCAGTTTTTTCGCTTCATTGGGTATTTCAGACGATCGGCACCAAATACTTGATGACGCTGTGAACGTCCTCGTAAGCATCCACGTTGCTGTGGAAAATCAGGACTATCTGGATGTGTGTCATCGGTTTTTTGACGAACTACAACACCATCTTGGACAAGAACTTTGTTCACACAACGGCCGCCGCAGTTGTGCCAGCATGCTGCTGCTTTCCATATTCCTTCACCATTCTTATCCTCTGTACCAATGCCTGTTTCTGCTTTGGCAACTAAACCTCTAGAAACGGGTATGGCCGCAGTCGCTGCAGCGGCACTAGTCCAGCCAATAAACGACCTTCTTGTCATCTTAAAATCTTTGATTTTTTGTACAAGATCCAACATGTTTGACCCTCCTCTTCCTTACTTTTGGATCATTTCTATATTCAATAGTTCATTAAGAACATTTGAATCCATTACTAAAAAGTGTTGCAAAAGTAGCGCCATTCCACGAAAGAAGTCTGTATCCGCATGCTCTTGAATCTTTTTAGATAATGCTGGAACAAACTCTGCCAAATGGTCCTCCATAAACTGTTTTTGCTCACGAAGGAGATACTGAATTTCTTGTAAAGCCGTTGCTGATACTGAAACAGCAGATTCAATGGCTAGTTGATTGAGATGATAGAGAAAATCGATTTCAAGGCCAATATGATCCTCTGCTTCAATGTTAAAGTCCCCCGCCTGAAATCCATATTTCTTGTAAAGCTTCCTCACATTCATCGTCGTCTGTTGAAACAACAATTTATCTTTTCGGACATACACTGATTCCCAAGGAGAAGCAAGAATGTCGAAAGGTCCAATAAACATTTTTGTGTAATCCCAGTGCAAGTCTTCATAATGCTGATCAATCATTCCTGGATTGTACGAAGCTAAATAGTCTTTAATTTTTTTTACACCCGCACCAATCCCCTCTGACTCCTCTTTAAAAGGAAATAAATCAATCATATTCTTTTGAATAAACAACTTTATATACTCTCGGGATGGCTCTTCAATAAAGAATCTCCTTAAAATGTCATAAGCAAATTCTCTTGCATTAAAAATTTCTATCGCATCCTCGACGGTTATCGATTGTTTCGTCATTTCCATCCTGCTCACCCCTTCTAGTTAACTGTTTTCCAGGTTATATTCTGCTGCATTCGTCCAGTCAAGATGGACTTCTCTAATACTCTGATTACCACGATCGACTTCCACGACATTGGAGGAAATAAGAATACCAACATCCTTTTCTCGCAAGTATGGGATTGCCTTAATCGGAAATTGCAGGTAATCATAGTCTGCGTTTTGAACGTACATGAATCCTTTCCGATCCAAAACCTTCATTACTTTCCGTTTATCACGACCGAAAACCTTTGCCGTTTTGAAATAATAATCTACTGTAGAAAAGTGGTAGGTGTCGTCTAATTTTTGATTATGATTTTGTTGGAAAATTTGCCCGGTGAATTTATTTTCTAACGAACAATAGTGGACTCCAAGTTGAAAATTCTTCTCCCTTGCATATCGAACAAGCTCGAGACAAAGTTTTTCGCTTTCAGCAACCGCCAATCCGCCAGCATACCAGAAGTTGTAATAGACATCATAGGGTGGATTCTTAAGCTCAAAGCCCTTTTCACGAAAAGCTTCTGTGTTCTCAAGCGGGAAGCAAAATTCCAATAAGTTAATTCCATATACCCCAAGTTCTTCTAAATCTAGAAGCAGTTTTTTCATTTCTTCTTCTGTTCCTGGAATAACGGGCATTTCCACTAACACATTAGGAATATAGTTCTTCGCTGCTGAAATCTTACCGAGTATATGCTTCCTTTTTTGCGAAGAATCTTCTAATTTGATGCTGAAGCGAATCTCCTGTAACCCTGCATCCTTCAACCCTTCCAGGATACTTTCTGTTAATAAGTCTCCTGCCGTATACAATCTTGTATGAACTTCAGGGAATAACTTCTTAGCCAACTGGAAAAAGGCTAGTGCTTCATCATGGTGTAATAACGGCTCCCCGCCAGTCAGGGCTAAATGTGTTAGCTGTACATTTTGATCAAATAAAGATTGCAGCTCCTGGGTGACGTTTTTCTGATTCTGAAGAAAAAACTGGTAATTATCTTGATTTTTGTTAAAACAGAAATAACAATCACGATGGCATTTTAGTGAAACAAAGCTTGTATAACTGCCGCTGCCTGTCTGACATGCTTCACAGGCACTCGAGATCCGTTCATTCGACAAAATACTTTTTCCATTATTTCTAAATGTAGCACCACTATCTTTGAGCACTTGAAGCTGCTTCTTTAGGGCCGTTTGGTTATTCTCCTCAAAGGGCAGACCGAATGTTTCAATTTGATTGATTGTGGATTGTTCAATGTTTTTGTAAATGCTTCTATATTTTAAAAGTGATGGATTGTTCAATTTCTCCATTTTTTCATTAGTGAGAGTCTTCATCTTATCCACCTTCCTAATCGCATCTTGTGAACCATTTCACTTATTACTATTATTATAGGAGGATAAAAGAGGGATGAGTATGGCCTGGGTGAACGAAAAACCTGTCGATTTTTTGTGCGTGATGGACAGATGGATTTTACGATTCTGTGACTTTCATTGTTCAACCAATGATATTGGGTTACCATTGAGGTAATAAATGTGAGTATGGTAGAAAGGATTGGTCCCTATGAACAAATCTATTATCATCCCAGACATGGTACAGGAATTGCTTTCTACGACAACAGAAGGATTGCCAAAACTAACGAACAAGCTTTGCACCCTTCTCTCGCTCCCTGTTCTTATTACTGATCCCCACTATCAAATCCTTGCGTCATCCTCACCTTCTGGAGATCTCGTAATCAAGACCATTTTGGCCATTCAACAACTGGAACAAATTGAAAGCACACCTGCTTTAAAGTACCAAATTACAACGATAGATTCAGAGTTATGTGGTGTTGGTTCGCCCATCACTCATGAAAATAATACCCTTGGATATTTATTTATTTTTCCAAAAGATAACCAACCGACTGAATCATACGCACCACTCCTTGAATTTGCCGCTTCCCTAGTCGCTATCCAGCTTTATAGAAAACTAGAAATGCGACAAGAGAAAATGAAATTCAAGGAAGCGTTTCTTTTCGATTTGTTATACGGAAATATCAAACAAAAAGAGGAAATCTATGAATATGGCAGAGTTTGGGATTGGGATTTCCACCAGCCACAAACATCCTTAGTGTTTGCCATGACAGACTTTAATCATGTCCTAACCGATAAACAAATGATCAACACATTACTATATATAATAGAGAGAGCGCTGCTCGATATTTCGATAAAACCGGTTACCATGAAGAGACAAAACCAGGTGATTGTGATACTGCCAATGAAAGCAGAACAATCTAAAAAGCACCGAGCCGATATCGAAACTTTTTCAAAAAACGTTATTAACCAATTGAAATCACTCTATCCTGAAGAAATATTCTCCTGCGGGATTGGACAGACCTATGAAAGTCCTGTTGACCTGTTCCGAAGCTATCAGGAAGCAAAAGTCGCTTTAGATCTAGGAGAGATACTAGGAATTGCGATTCCCTTTTTCACGGACTTAGGGGTAGAAAGAATTTTATATAAACATGACCTGCAGGAATTAAGAGAATATTATGAAGCTACTTTAGGGGAATTAGTGTTGTATGACGAGACAAATAATGTGCAGCTAATGGAAACACTAGAGGGTTTAGTCACCAATCAATTCGATATGACAGCTACCTCACAAGCCTTGTTTCTCCACCGCAATACATTAAGGTACCGCTTGAAAAAAATCGAAGAAATTCTCGATCTCAAGCTTGATGATTTGAATAACAAGCTGAATATTACCGCAGCAATCAAAATTAAACAGCTTAGAAAAATATAAAGAGTGAGGGTGTTTAGCATGAAGGATGGTATCTATCGAAATACATGTCCACGGAATTGTTACGGTACATGCGGCATCCTGTCACATGTAAAAAACGGAAAGCTGATCAAGGTTACCGGAGATCCTGAGCATGGGTATTCAAAGGGAAGCCTTTGTGCGAAGGGATATGCCTTTACACAATATGTATATAGCCCAGATCGAATTAAGTATCCGATGCTTCAAAGTCCAAGAGGGTCTGGTAAGTGGAAACGAATTTCTTGGGATGAAGCCTATACCATCATCGCTTCAAAAATGATTGATTTGAATCAGCGTTATGGCTCTAATCTAGCAAGTGGATACAATAAATTTTCAGGTAACCTCGGCTTACTGCATTATGCAACAGAAGGAATGTTTAACAGCATTGGTCCGCACACAAAGCCAATCGGAAATCCTTGTGCACTTACAGGAAAGCTCGCGATGAATCGCTCATTTGGTGAAAGCTTCAGCTCCGTTCCAGAGGATATGGCAGGTTCGAAACTCATTGTACTTTGGGGGGCAAACCCTGCTGTAACCAATGTTCATCAGATGAAGTTTATTAAAGAGGCACGTAGTAAAGGAGCAAAACTAGTCGTAATTGACCCTATTTTTACCCAAACAGCCAAAAAAGCTGATCTCTATATCCAAATTCATCCTGGAACAGATCGGTTACTTGCGCTTGGCATTGCCAAACTCGTGATCGAAAAACAGCAGCATTCCCTTGAATTCCTTGAGGAACAAACATCAGGCTGGATGGAATATAAAGAATACCTAGAAAACCAGTTAACTATGGATGAGGTATGTAAACAAACGGGTGTGGAAATTGAGGCACTTAAGGAGCTTAGTGAGTTATACGGAACCATTAAACCGGTTGCTACCTGGGCTGGTTTAGGGGTGCAGCGGAATAGCCATGGAAGTGAAAGTATCAGCGCCATTAACAGTCTTGCGGCCGTAACTGGGAATCTCTTTCTTCCAAATGGCGGACTATATTTCATGCATTTTGACGTTGATGATTTTCCCTGTGCTCTCCTAAATCATAAAGGACCCGAGCACCCGATGATTCCTGGACCGCGAGAAGTTGACATTAGTGACTATGCCAGCAGCGCTCTTCAATTATCGGAGCCGCCGCTTAGTCTTTTATGGATTGCATCAAGAAACATTACACAAGACCATAATTTAAAAGCGTGGGTTGAACTCTTTCAAAAATTAGAGCTAATCGTCACTGTCGATCTTTACATGACCAAGACGGCTGAAAAATCCGACATCGTCCTGCCTGCTGCCACACACTTTGAAGAAGAAGATTTGAATGTCGGCTATTGGCACTATTGGCTCTCGATTAACCAAAAAGCCATTCCACCCTATTACGAGGCAAAAAGTGATTTGCAAATTGCAAGGGAGTTAACGAGGAAATTAAATGAGCTCTCACCTGGGTTTTCTAATTTTCCAGCTGACAAAGAACCCATCGATTGGATTAAAGAAGAATTGACTCCGGAGATTATGGCCTTGTATTCATTAACAACCTATGAAGACATCTTAAAGAGACCTTATCAAAAAGGTATACAAAAGGTTTTATCTCATGACAAAAAGAATTTTCGCTTATTCTCACCCGATGGAAAAAAGAGTGAAGTTTCGCTATACCAGGGAGATTCAAGCGGAGTGGATGAATATAAATTAATCACCCCGCAATCCTTACTAAAAATACACTCACAATATGAATCGTTAAATTGGCTTAATAGAACTCAAGATGAGTCCTGTATTGAACTGTCTACTGAAGCTGCACAACTAAATGATATTAATGACCAAGAAAAAATTGAGGTTTATAATGACCAAGGACAAATCGTGGGAGTGGCTAAGATTAATCCACACCTGCCCAAAAATATTATCCTAACTCATCAAGCAGGTAATAATCCAATTAATCAACTAATCATTCAACAGAACGAAGAGGATGTCAGTACTTATTTTTATGACAGTATCGTCTACATCAAGAAGTGGAGGGAGTCACATGTTTAAACAACTAGGATATTCCTTTAATGCCGATGACTGCATAGGCTGTAAAGCATGTGAAATTGCTTGTAAAAATGAAAACCAGACTCCCGCCCATGTCCGATGGAGAAAGGTGACAAAAACCTCCGGAGATTTTTTCCTATCCGTCTCCTGTAATCACTGTGACAACCCAGAATGTTTCAGAGTTTGTCCCGAGCGGGCTTTTACAAAAAGACAGGATGGAATCGTAGAAATTGATGAAAATCGTTGCACAGGCTGCCAGTTATGCGTAACCGCTTGTCCATACTCAGCACCGCAATTTGATCCCGAAACACAAAAAATGAGCAAATGCCAGATGTGTTACCCAAGGCAAGATGCCGGACTTCCGCCAGCCTGTGTCGAGGCATGCACAACCGGAGCGCTTAATCATGTTGACCTAAACAAATTTTCAGATCTAGAAGCCACTCGAACCCTTCCAGGCTTTCCAAACATTAAAATAACCAGTCCATCGATTGTCTTTTATCCAGTAAAACCACGCAAAAGGTATTTTATTAAATAAGGAGTTTCTGTTACCGAAGACCGCCAAAAAAATTTTATTATTACTTAAAATTGCCTATCAGCAGGGATTGAAAAGCGTTTTAAATTCAAGCTATTAAATATTATTTTTAAAAAAGTATTTGACTTTTGAATTTTCCTACAGTAAATTAATAAACAAGTTCAAAAAATGAATAAAGTAAAAATACTTCTTATCAAGAGAGGTTAAGGGACTGGCCCTATGACACCTCGGCAGCGGAATCATCTGATTCTGTGCCAAATCCAGCAAGTGCGACTTGATAGATAAGAAGAGGCCCAATGATTTTTTTAATTTGCCCTCTTCTTTTTCAAGAAGAGGTTTTTTATTTTTAACTGAATACTATTTCTTATCCAGAGAGGTTGAGGGACTGGCCCTATGACACCTCGGCAGCGGAACCAATTGGGAACTGTGCCAAATCCAGCAAGCAGCATGCTTGGGAGATAAGAAGAGTTTTTTGCTATTGCTTTGCAGCGGCATGCCCTCTTCTTGTTTCCAAGAAGAGGGTTTTTTATTTGTTAAAGGCTGTTTTCGTAAAGAATGTTGTTAAAATCCTAAAGCCGATTTTAACGCGGAATAAATTATTTTTGTACTCGAAATTAAGATTGCAAGCTCTTTTCTTACAAAAGAGCATTGTTAAAAAAGGAGAGATACACCATGATCGAATTTCAGAATCTTAAAAAGGTTTATGAAAGTGGCGGGCAGCAGGTTGCCGCGTTGAATGGAATTGATTTGAAGATTAATAAAGGTGAGATATTCGGTGTTATCGGGTTCAGTGGTGCCGGTAAAAGTTCACTTATCCGCTGTGTAAACTTACTAGAGCGTCCGACCTCTGGTAGTGTGATCGTCGATGGTCATGACCTCACTTCTATGTCTGTCAAAGAGGTCCGTGAGATTAAGAAAAATATTGGAATGGTTTTTCAGCACTTTAATCTATTAAACTCAAAAACGGTGTTCGCCAACGTGGCAATGCCCCTTACACTAGCCAAAGTTTCCAAGGACGCGATAAAGAAGCGCGTTCAGGAATTACTAGAATTTGTTGGATTAGCCGACAAGGCCGACTATTATCCAGACCAGCTTTCAGGGGGACAAAAGCAGCGAATTGGCATTGCGAGAGCGTTGGCAACACAGCCTTCGATTCTCCTTTGCGATGAGGCAACATCTGCTCTCGACCCACAGACAACCAGCTCCATTTTGCAGCTGTTGAAAAAAATCAATAAGGAATACAACATAACCATTCTAATCATCACCCATGAAATGGCGGTAATTAGAGAGATATGTGACCGGGTGGCGGTAATTGAAGCGGGCAAAATTATCGAAGAAGGCACGGTGTTTGACGTCTTCTCGGCACCGAAAACACAGACAGCCAAGAATTTTGTAAGCTCCGTCATGAATGACCAGATCCCTGATTCCATAAAAGAAATCATTCAAAAACATGAAGGGATGCAAAAGGTTTTCCGAATCAATTTTGTAGGCAGCTCAGCCGGACAGCCCTTGCTCTCCGATCTTGCCAAACAGTTTGACATTCATATCAATGTCTTGTTTGGAAACATTACTGAGCTTCAAGGCACACCGTTTGGAAAATTAATCGTTGAGTTCCAAGGATCTGATAAAGAAATCACCCGTGCTTTAACCTATATTAACCAGAAGAAAATCAGCATAAAGGAAGTGACAGCACATGCTAGTTAATTCAGAGCAAATCATTTCTGCCTTAATCGAGACCATCCAAATGGTAGCCTTCTCGCTCTTGTTCTCAACCATCCTTGGTCTTCCGTTGGGAATATTGTTAGTCGTAACACGGAAAGGCCATCTGCTTCAGAATTTGCCTTTCTTTACCGTCTTGAATGGGATCATTAACATTTTTCGTTCCGTACCGTTCATAATTTTATTAGTTGCCATGATTCCGGTCACTAGATTAATTGTCGGTACATCCATTGGAACGGCCGCGGCAGTTGTCCCTTTGGTATTCTATGCCGGTCCCTATATTGCAAGATTGATAGAAAATTCTTTGCTAGAAGTGGATCCAGGTGTCATTGAAGCAGCAGAGGCAATGGGGGCAACTCCAGGGCAGATCATTTTCAAATTTCTTATTCCTGAAGCACTGAGTTCACTTGTTTTAGCCCTTACGATTGCCACCATCGGTTTAGTTGGAGCATCGGCGATGGCGGGGGCAGTCGGTGGCGGTGGGATTGGAGATTTAGCCATTACCTATGGCTACCAGCGTTTTGATACAGTCACGATGATGATTACAGTAGCAATTCTGATTGTAATGGTTCAAGGCCTACAGTCATTAGGAAATATAGCAGCAAAAAAAATCAGACGAAGATAATTTAGGAGGAAAACGACTATGAAAAAACTTTTATTATTCATCATTATTATTACTTTGGCGATTATTGGCGCCGGCTGCGCTGAAAAAACATCAGAGGGTAAAGAATCAACTACCGTTAAGCTTGGTGTTAGCGGAACCGATACACGTATTTGGGATTTTGTAGCGAAAAAAGCAAAAAAAGAGGGAATCAATATCGAAATCGTTTCATTCTCCGATTACGTTGCTCCCAACACAGCTCTTGCAGAAGGCGAACTAGATGTTAATGCCTTCCAAACTGTTGCCTATTTCGATGTATTTATTAAAGAACACAAATTAGATCTAGTGCCAATTGCGACTACTGTCCTTGCCCCAATGGGAATTTACTCTGAAAAATACAAAGATGTCAAAGACATTCCAGATGGAGCAAAAATTGCTGTTCCTAACGATGCATCCAACCAAGGACGTGCATTATTACTTCTTCAAGAAGCTGGACTCATTGAATTACCAGAAGATTTCGATGCAAATGGTGATCTTACTCAAATCAAAGAAAACCCTAAAAACATTGAATTTGTCGCAGTGGTTCCAGCGCAAACACCAAGAGCATTGCCAGACGTTGCTGCTTCTGTCATCAATAACGGGATTGCTGCTGATGCAGGTCTTAGCCCATTAGAAGATGCGATCTTCGTTGAAAGTGAAACTGCAACTCCTTACCTTAATATTATTGCTGTCCAAGCAAAGGACAAAGACAACAAAACATATAAGAGAGTAGCAGAACTTTATCAATCAGAAGATACAGCTAAATTTATTGCTGAAGAGTACAAAGGCAACCTGATCCCAACATTCGTGCCACTAAGCAACATCGGCTGGTAAATAGAAAAGCGGAAGCGCCCTGCCCAAGGAAAAAAGCAGTTCATTTTTTCCCAGCGGCTTATGACCCCGAGCCCCTAGGCGCTGGAGCTGGACAATCGGAGGAGGAGAAATGATGACAGTACCTATTAAATCTATAACAGCATTAAAAGAAACAATCATTGAAAATGTAGAAAGCAATAAAGAGCTTTACCTTTCAACAAGCCATAAAATTCATGAAAACCCTGAAATCGGCAATGAAGAATTTTTTGCTTCTGCCTTGCTGACCGACATTCTTTTAAAAGAAGGCTTTGAGGTTGAAAAGGCGGTTGCCGGACATGAAACTTCATTTATTGCTCGTAAAAAATCAGAAAAACCTGGTCCCTCCATCGCATTCCTAGCGGAATATGACGCCCTGCCAGGTTTGGGACATGCATGTGGCCATAATATTATTGGAACAACTAGTGTCGCTGCCGCTATTGCCTTTAGTAAGGTTTTACAAGAAACAGGCGGAGAAGCAGTTGTTTTCGGTACCCCTGCAGAAGAAGGCGGGCCAAACGGCAGTGCTAAAGGAAGCTTTGTCAAACATGGACTAGTGAATGGGATCGACGCGGCACTCATGATTCACCCGAACAGTGAGACTCGTCTAAGCAGTTCATCTCTAGCTGTCGACCCACTAGACTTTGAATTTATCGGAAAACCGGCACATGCCTCGGCCAACCCGCATGAAGGAATTAATGCACTCGATGCAGTCATACAGCTTTTTAATGGAATCAATGCCTTAAGGCAGCAGCTAACTAACGATGTACGGATTCATGGAATCATCACACATGGAGGGGATGCACCAAACATTATCCCTGAATATGCAAAAGCCAGATTTTTCATTCGGGCAGCTACAAGAGCTTGTTTGAACGAAGTTACACAACGTGTAAAAGCAGTTGCAGAAGGCGCAGCATTGGCCACAGGGGCAAGGTTGAACGTCATTGCCTTCCAAAATGAAGTCGATAACCTTCTATTAAATAGTAGTTATAATGCTGTATTCAAGGAAGTTGTAGAAGAATTAGGTGAAACCGTGGTTGAAGGTGGAGACAAGGGCATCGGCTCAACAGATTCGGGAAACATCAGCCAGGTTGTCCCAACCATCCATCCCTATATAAAAATTGGTACCAGTGAACTTATACCACATACCGTACCATTTAGAGAAGCAGCAGCCTCACCTAAAGGAGACCAAGCTCTAATCACTGGTGCTAAAGCTCTCGCACTAACCGCTTTAAAACTGATTACGGACGCTGATACTTTAGCTCAAATCAAAGCAGAATTTAAAGAAAGAAAAGCTGCAGAATCAAAATAATATAACGCCCAGTGACATATACTTGTCGCTGGGCGCTTCTATTATTTAAAATGTTACTAGATTCCTTGGATATATACACATTTTGTTGAGATATCTACACACTTTCAAGATTTATCTACACAAATTGCTTGGACATCTATATAGATCTAGATATATCTACACGTTTCTTAAGGATATCTACAAATTTGCACCAAACAGCCCACAATACTGTAGATCATCAAGGATCATTTTTATTCTTTTACCGCTCCACCTAAAATCCCAGAAATAAAATGTTTTTGCAGCAATAGGAAAAAGATCATAATTGGGATCGTAGATAAGGTGGTTCCTAACATTAACTGTCCATAATCAATTCGCGCCATTCCGATTAAACTGGATAACGCAACAGGCAGAGTAAACATTTCTTTCGAATTTAACGTAATAAGCGGCCAGAGTAAGCTATTCCATTGGGACATAAATAGGAAAATAGCAACGGCAGCCATTGCAGGTCTTGTTACGGGCAAAATAACAGTAAAGAATATTTTTAATTCCCCCGCCCCATCCACTCGGGAAGCCTCAATAATCGAGTCTGGAACCGACTTCATATTCTGCCTCATTAAGTAAATCGCAAAAGGAGAAGCCAGCGTTGGTAAAATGATTGCTTGATACGTATTTAACCAATTAAAAGTAACCATCATTTCAAACAAAGGAATCAATGTCACCTGAGAAGGAATCATTAATGTGCATAAAATAATGAAAAAAAACAAGTTCTTACCCTTAAATTTAAATTTTGCAAATGCGTACCCAGCCATTGAACTAATAAGTGTGCTAACCAATGTATAAACGAGTGCAATAAATAATGAATTCCAAAAGATTTTGGCAAACCCTAATGACTCATTAAGCGATTGTAAATTCTTTGCTAAGTAATCGCCTGGAAGAAGTTTAGGAGGTAAACGAAAAATCTCTCCTGATGGCAGGGAAGAACCGACGAGCATCCAATAAAATGGTGCAATCGATAAGACCACACCAGCGATTAATAAACAATAAATCCCTAATTTCGAGGATATTTTCTTAGAATGTATCATTATTCATCACCTACCAGTTTCATCTGAACCCATGAAATGATTGCCGTTATTATGACAAGAACATAAGCAATCGCTGATGCATAACCAAAGTCAAAGAATTTAAAGCCTGCTTCATATAAATAAAGTGTAATTGTCATCGTGGCATTATTTGGTCCACCTTGTGTTAAAATAAACGGCTCATCAAATAGCTGAAGGGTGCCGATTGTTGACAGGACAACAGTAAAAATAAATACAGGTTTTAATTGCGGAATCGTGATCATGAAAAATTGCTTTACTTTACTTGCTCCATCAATACTTGCTGCTTCATATAATTCAGATGGAATATTCTGTAGGCCAGCTAAAAAAATCACCATATTATATCCTGTCCATCTCCAAGTCATAACAAGGATTACAGAGACCTTCGCCCAAAATGGCGTTGTTAACCAAGGGATGGGTTCAATACCGACAAATGATAATAAATAGTTAACGAGACCGAAATGCTCATCTAATAGAATCATAAAAACAATCGACGCAGCAACAAGCGCTGTGATTGCAGGCATAAAGTAAGAGATTCGAAAAAACGCCTTCCCTTTTAACATAGAAGAGTGGAGCCCCACTGCAATCAGTAAAGAGAGAAAGAGCATGATTGGAACTTGGACAATCAAAATTTGAAAAGTATTTAAAAGAGATTTATAGAAAACGGGATCTTGAAATAATCGAGAATAATTGGCAAAACCCACAAATGATTTCTCCAGACCACGTACTTCTTGAAAGCTTAAGATAAACGAAGAAATAACGGGATAAACGGTAAAAATCAAAATGAGTAGAAATGCTGGCGCGATAAAAACATATGGGACATTTTTAGGAGTTAATAAACTTTTTCTCGATTTGACTTGAAAGTTTGTTTTGGTATTTACAACCTTTTCTGTTTGCTCCAACCGAGCCACCTTCCTAACTTTAAAAGATTTTAGAATAAGAGAGCTGAGGAAAATGGGAACACTCAGCTCTATTGTTCTCTAAAAATCTACTTTTTTATTTCATTTTCTAATTGTTCTCCCGCATCCTTTAATCCAGATTGAACCGATTTGTTTTCAAGTAAAATGGCTGCTTGTGCATGACTTGTCAGACTGCTTGCTTTTGCAAAGTTTTCGTTTACGTTAATTTGTGGCACTTGGTCAACAATATCAGCAAACTTTTTGAAAATTGGATTATTATTAAAGTACTCGCTATTAGCAGTGAAATTTGGATCGCTGTACGTTTCCTTTAAGGATGGGAAAAGCCCATATTTTTCAAAACCTAGCAGCTGGGATTCTTGATCTGTTGTAAAGAATTCTACAAAGGCATAGGCAGCAGATTGATTTTTACTTGATGAAGGAATCAACACGGATGATCCTCCTACGTTCGCATATCTTGTGCCGCCACTTTCAAAGCTCGGCAGATAAAATACATCCCATTTCCCATTTAAATCTGGTGCTTGGTCCATGATAGTACCTGCATACCAGACACCATAAGGAATGGTGGCAACACTTCCATTTACGGTTGCGGTTACAATACCATCCCACCCTTTATTGTTTAGGATTAAATCCTCGTCATGAAGCTTTTTGATTACTTCCATGGCTTGGATAGCTTCCTTTGATTGAAGGGTGATTTTACCATCATTATCAAAATAAGAAAGGCCTTGCTGCTGCATCATCATTTGGAAGACACCATCATAGTTCGGTATATCAATTGGTAATAGCTGCGCCCCAGTTGCTTCTTTAATCTTCTTGCCTGCGGCAATGTAGTCATCCCATGTTTGGATGGAATTTGGATCAATATTTGCTTTTTCAAAAAAATCTACTCGGTAAAACATTCCTGCGGGTCCAATATCCCATGGAGCTGCGATGAAATCCCCGTCTTTATTCTGTACAGCAGCCACCTTAGCCGGATTGAACGAATCTTTATATTGTTCATACCCAAGCTTGTCCAAATTTACAAATCCTTCGGGAAATTGGTGCAAGTATCCAGGAATTCGTTCATCCTCCATTAACACAACATCTGGTAATCCTGAACCTCGTGCTGCCAGACCAACTGTTACCTTATCGTATAAATCGGAGCTATTAAAATCCTCTACCTTAACTTTTACATCAGGATACTTTTTCTGAAATCCCTCAACTGCTGCTTTCATAGTTGCTGCCGCAACATCCCAGCCCCATACAGTTATCGTCCCTGCTGGATTTTTTGAATCTCCCGGTTTCTCTTCATCCCCCGCTGTATTATTGGAACAGGCGGATAGCATTAGCAAAATCATTACTAGCATAATCGACATGTACTTTTTCATTTTTTGACCCCCTATTTTTGTAAAGGCTGGTTTTGTAAAGATTGTTGTTAAAATCTTAAAGCCGATTTTAACGCGGAATAAGCTATTTTGAGCTTTAGAACTAAGTTTGCAGGCTCTTTTCTCATAAATTAAGGCGAATCCCAATGAAAAGAATGCTTAATCGTATTTTACTTTCAAATGGAACAGTGTTTGAGAAAAGAGCCTTTGTAAAAAAAATGCTGTACTTACTATTTAACTAGTTTATATGCTTCTGTTTTTTTCAAATAAGTTCTCCAGGTGATGCACCATTTCTCTGGATGATCCAAATAATCTTGCTCGTCCATTTTGTGTATTGTACTATTATGCGGGGCACTTTTGACGATATCTGGGTTTTCATATGCCTCCTTGGATATTTGCTCTAGTGCGTTGATATATTCATCTAAATCCTCTTTTGAATAGGATTCTGTCGGTTCAAGGGTAAATGGTTGTTTCACGATATAAGGATGGTGGCTAGTCCAGTAATGGAGACCGAAATCAGTCATTCTTAACTGAATATCCTCAGTTGTAACCCCGGTTTCCTTTGTTAACTGCTCCCAGCTATAACGGACCTGCTCAAGGCGATGTCCTTTGACATATGGTGCACCCGCCCCACGAATCGCTAAAACCTTGTGATACATATAGTTATTGTTTAACACGGCAGTTTTTGCTACTTCCTTAAGACCGCCAGCTCCAAGTGCACGAATCCAGGCATAGGCACGCAATACCGTTTGAGCTACACCATGGAAGGAACGAACCTTACCAATAGAATGCTCTAAATCGTGTTGGAGCGAGTATTTACCCTCCTGATATTTAACAATTGGTGCCGGTAAGAACTCTTTCAATGCTGCTGTCACACCGAGTGCACCAGTTGCTGGTCCGCCGCACATATGCGGGGCAGCAAAGGTTTTGTGAAGATTAAAGAAACACATATCAAAGCCCGCTTCTTTTGCTCTTGTGATTCCTAGAAGGCCATTCGCATTCGCCTGATCGTAAAAGCAAAGACCGCCTGCCTGGTGAACAATATCTGTAAACTCTTTTATTTTCGGATTAAAAATACCTGTATCCTCAGGGTTTGCCACAACAAAGCCTGCTGTTCTCTCCGACACTGCTGCTTTTAACTTTTCAATATCAGGAAAGCCATTCTCATCCGGATGCAGGGTAATAATTTTATAGCCTTTTACAGCTGCCGTTGCTGCCTGCGAGGGGTGAGAGAAAATCGTCGTAATGATTTCATCCCGCTGATCCCCTTCGTCTTTTTGTTCATGGTATTTTCTTACGATTGATGCCATCGCAAACAGTGCTTGCGTTCCACTGCTTGGCTGGAAGGAGAAATAATCCATCCCAGATATTTCTCTCATACATAAGTCCAGCTTGTAGAAAATCTCAAGCATACCTTGAACGGTATCTTCACTCTGCAATGGATGAAGCTCCATCATTTTCGGATCACGAATTAACAACTCGTTTATTCTTGGAATGTACTTCATCGTACAGGTTCCTTGTCCAATTTCTACATTAAAGTCCGAACCAAGGGTTTCTTGGGAAAGTCTTAGATAATGTCTTAATACCCGTGCTTGACCAATTTCAGGGAGATTAGGCTTACTCTTTCTCTGCATCGCTGCTGGAATGGCCGATGTTCCATCTCCTACAACTGATGCAATTTCCTCGTTTACCGGCGGCAGTTCTACTCCCTTTTCCCCTGGCTGATGGAGTTCAAAAATAATCGGTTCATTCCATTTTGCTTGGTGAAAATCCCTGGTCTTGCTTGTTCGTTGAATCCTTTTCATGTCTGAATGCTCCTCTCTTCTTTCGATTATTACGCTAAAATATCCTTAATGGCTTGAACTAAATGGTCAATATCTTCTTTCGTATGAACCTCGGTTACACAAAATAATGCTGATTGACCAAACTCAGGGAACTCTAGTGAGAGGTCCTTTCCACCAAAAATCTTCTTTTCTAACAGTCTTTGATTAATTTGTTCAACCGAATAGCCGGTTTCATTAAAATCGACGATAAACTCTTTAAAAAATGATGAATGTAAACGTGAACCTGTTACACCGGCAATTTGATTCAATTCTTGAGCAGCATACTGGCTATTTTGCATAATGGTTTGGCCTACTTCCTTCATACCGTTTGGGCCAAGTAAGGCTAAATAGACTCCTGCTGTGATGCCCCATAATGCTGTCTGCGTTCCAACGGATTCTTTTCCATTTTCCCTTTGAGCAAATGAAGTCCGCTCATATGCCACATCTCCAAAGCCGTATTCTCCTTCTTTCACCGTAGGGACAATACCAAACAATCGGGATGGGTACTCACTGACAACTTTCACATCATTATGTGAGGCAATGAAGCCTGCCTGGCCGCCGCTGTAATTCATATGCATACCAAGGGGCTGCAGGTCTCCACAAACAATATCAGCTCCATAATGACTTGGTGGTGCCAGTACGCCAAGAGAGATCGGGTCGACCCCAACTACCATCAGTGTTTCGTTTTCCTTTAATAGATTAGAAATCTCTGTTCCTTGTGCCTCAATAAATCCAAGGTAGGATGGATTTTCAAAATATAGGGCGGCAACATCTTCTGATAATTTTTCTTGTAGGTCTTCTAAGTCCATTGCCCCTGATTTCGTATCAAATTGAACAAATTCAAATTCTAATTCCGGCGTTCCGTAGTTGATGATAATTTTGCTTCGTTCGGGTGCAACGGTCTTGGCTAATAAGACTTTTTTCCTCCCGGTGATACGGGCTGCCATTCTAATTGATGTAGCCGCCGCCTGCCCCCAATCAAAGGTTGGAACATTCACAACATCCATATCTACTAATTCAGCTAGTAAACTTTGATACTCATAAAGCGCCTGAAAACGTCCATGGTCCTCGTATGGTTCCCCCGCATAGGCTGTTAAAAATTCTGAGCGCTGATTAATTTCATCACATACTGCTGGGATAAAGTGCTGCCAGCAGCCAGCTCCTAGGAAATTCAAATATTCCTTTGCACTTGTATTCTTATTTAGGATTCCTTCAATATGGCGTCTAAGCTCGTACTCCGTTAATGCCGGCGGCAGTTTTAGATCTTCTTTAAGCTGCAGCTCCTCCGGGATGCCTGAGTATAATTCCATAATGGATTCAGCGCCAATCACCTTTAGCATCTCCGCTTGTACTTCTGGCACCATGTTCGGAATATAAGGGTGTACCTTTTGTGACATGAAAATTACCTCCTTGTAGGTTGAATGATTAATAGTTAAATTTGCAATTTTACAAAAAATCAGGCTAAACCGCCGCCATCAACGATTAAATCTGTACCTGTTACCCATTCTGACAAGTCACTGGCAAGGAATAAGACTCCTTTGGCAATATCCCTTGGCGTTCCAAGTCTTTCTAATGGTCGGCCTTTTGCAGAGGATACTAAAAAATCATCCTCTTTCAGCTTTAATTGCTTCGCTTCATCCCGTAATAACGGAGTATCGGTATCGCCTGGACAAATACAGTTCACACGAATATTTTGCGGGCCATGGTCAATTGCCATCGCCTTTGTTAAATTAACGACTCCAGCTTTGGCCGCACAATAAGCAGCTGCCTGGTCTCCACCTTTTATTCCCCATCCAGAGCCGGTATTAATGATACTTCCTCCGCCGCCACTAGCCATAAGCGGAATTAAATATTTAGAAAGTAGATAAATTCCTTTTAAGGAGACATCAATGACTAAATCCCAATCCGCCTCTTCCAAATCAACAACCGTTTTTCTTCTGATAACACCAGCATTGTTAAAAAGGACATCGATGGTACCGTATTTCTTTTCGATATGATCTCTTACGGCGATACAATCGTTTCCACTGCTTACATCACATTGTAAGAATTCCACCCTATATTCTTTCCTCTGTAACTCAGCCACGGCCTTTTGACCGTTTTCTTGATTAATATCTACCATAATCACCTTAGCACCAACTTCAGCTAAAAGTGTTGCAGCAGCTAGTCCAATCCCTGATGCCCCTCCTGTTACAACACACACCTTATCCTCTAAACCAAAGTAATCTTGAGTTATCATCTTAATACCTCCTGAAAAAATTGATTTGATCTATAGTAGAAAATCATTAAACACTTTTTTATTTTTTACTGCCCCATATATTTCTCTGAATCGATAACGGCATTATTTAATAATTCTTTCGCATCCTGTTCCAGCATGATGGCATTTATTGCTGACGATAAATTCCGATTGATTTCATCCCAATTTTTAGCTAATAGATATGATGGGGTAGCATTCGATCTTTCTAGCATTTTGTAGAATGGTCCAATTAATGGGTCTTGATCTGTTTTCATCTCTTTCACCATGCTAATGCGGACAGGTAAATCAGCTGTTCTCATTTTTATTGCTTCTGGGGAGGAGAAAAATTTCACAAATTCCCATGCTAGATCTTTATTTTTTGAATCCTTCGCAATCGAAATTGCCGAAGAAGAAATAACACCTCTTACTGGTTTTCCTTTAAATGCAGGCATTTCAACTGTTCCAAAGTTCACCTTAGCATTTTTAAACTCTTCCAATGGCCAAATTCCGCTTTCCCACATGGCAATCTTGCCTGCTTTAAAAACCTCTTCACCACTTTGTTGATTTTTACCGCCAACAAGCACTGCGCTTTTTTCCTTGACCATGTCTGCAAACACTTCTATCGATTCGATGGTTTCTGGGCTATTCATATAGCTGTCGATTTTCTTTCCATCCTCACTAATGAAGCTTGAGCCATTACTCCAAACAATGCCTTGAAGGTCATACGTATCTGGTTCTGGTCTTACCCCAAATCCATACTGCTCGATAGCAGGATTAGATAATTTCTTTGCCACACTCTGAAAGTCATCCCATGTCCATCCATCCTTTGGATAAGGGACATGAGCAGCATTAAATAAATCCTTGTTATAATAGACCACCCTTGTTGTAAACCCGGCTGGCATACCATACAGTTTTCGATACATAGTCGAATAGTTAAAAAGACCTTGGTAAAAATCATTCAAGTCGATAGTGGGATCTCTTTTAATAAAATTTTCAAGTGGTTCAAGTGATTGAAAATAGGCTGGGAAATTCCACATATACATAACATCTGGAGGATTCTTTGCACCAAATGCTGCGGCCAGCTTTTGATCAAATTCATCACCATAGGCCTCCATTTGCACCTTTATAAATGGATGTTTTTCTTCAAATTTTTCAGCAATCGCCTCTTGTATTTTTAGTGCTTCTCCTGAATCCCAGGTTGCAAAACGAAGAACTATTTTTTCGTTACCCTCCTTCCTTGTTTGATCAGCCCTGCTGCTAGATTGATTGTCTGAACAGGCAGCCATAACAAATACTAAAATGAGTGCCAGAAAAGTCATCCTGAATTTCTTCATTACTAGTTCCTCTTTTTCCTTTCAAGATATCAGAAACCGCTTTCATTATAACTTGAATGAAAGCGGTCTAGAACATACTATTATCTTATTCTTTTTGTACTATTGTTTGAATTTTCTTAAAACTATGCATGATGGGGAATTTTGTTAGCTTACATTCTGCTTTTTGTCCTGTCGATATTCCGAAGGTGTTTTACCCATACATTTTTTAAACCATTTGCTAAAATATTTCCCATCCTGAATGCCTATTTTTTCACCAATATTTTGTAAAGGAAGCGAAGTATTTTCAAGAAGTTCACACGCAGCTTTGACTTTCAGCTTTTCTATAAAGGCAATAAAGCTTTCTCCAACTGTCTTTTTAAACATGGTGCTGAAATGACTCCGGCTTAAGCCCACTTCATTGGCAATATAGCTTGATGAAAAAGATTGATCTAAATCTTGGATAATGATTTGAACAGCCTTACGAATGGGGAGTGGCCAATCCTCCATCGAAACCTTAAATTGTTTTTCAAATTTGAACTTGCGGAAAAGATTTGTCACTCCATCCATCCATTCATTCATTCCTCGATTTGGGCCGTGATCCTTCCAACGAATAGAGGATCCTATACTTCTAGCCTCAACTAGAAGATGTTCAAAATCTGCTTTTGACTTTTCTTGGATAAAAATAAAGGCTTGATCATGCCCGCAAGGAATCAAAGCAAATTGCTCTTCCCCACAAGACAGTTTCTTCTGAAAAAACTCGCTGCTATTTATTCCGGTAATTAAATAAATATAATAAGGATTCTCCATCCAATTCCACTCATTAGAAAACAGTTCCCGTACTAGCTTAGGAAAAGAATTTTCAAAGTCACATAACCATTCATAGAATTCCTTTGCTAGATAGGATGAATCATAGGAATTTTGGATATTGGTATGATTAATTTCATTTTCAATTCGTCCAAGGTATTCTTCAAATTGTTGGTCTTCAAAGGCTGTTTTCAAAATATAACCAGAAGCACCAATATTCATCCCCTCCTGTGCAAAAGTGAAGTCTCGATGGCAGCTTAACAATAATATTTTGGTAGTTGGGGAACTCTGTTTTATGTTTCTAGCAAGCTCAATTCCATTCATTTCAGGCATGACAATATCGGTTATGACTACTTCGGGGCAATGCTGCTGAAAGAGCTCCCAAGCTTTTTGTCCATTAGGTGCATCAGCAATTACCTCCATGCCAAATTTCTCCCAATCTACCGTTGCGATTAATCCTTTTCTAACAATGAGTTCATCATCTGCAATTAATACCTTTATCATCAACGTTATCTCCTTTTCGGCCATTTAATGCTAAAGATTGTTTTTACACCCACAACTGATTCGATTGATAAGCCGTACTCATTTCCAAAGTGAAGCTTTATTCGTTGGTCGACATTATAAACACCAATTCCCCTCCCATTTCCACCATGGTGATTCGGGTTGAGAAGCTTTTTAATGGATTCTTCATTCATTCCTTTGCCGTTATCGGTTAAGGTAAGTTCTAGATATTCAGGTTTAACAGTAACCACTAATTCAATACTTCCTTCGCCATCTTCAAATGCATGGAAAAAGATATTTTCAAACAATGGCTGGAGAGTCATCCTAGGGATTAAATAGTCCAAGCATTCCGAATGAATTTTCTCTATATATTCAAATGTTTGGCCATAACGTATCTCTTGAACCCTCAAATAATGTTTGATCGTCTGGAGTTCCTTTTTTAACGGAATTAACTCATCAGCAAAATTTAAATTTTCATGCAGAACCTCTGTTAAATGATAGATCATCTCTTGAACTTCCTTTGCACCTAAGAGCCTCGCCTTCCATTGGATCGAGTTTAAGGTGTTAAATAATAAATGAGGGTTAATTTGATAATGAAAAGCCTTTAATTCTGCTTGCCTTTTTAAACGTTCTGTCATGCTAATTTTCTCGATTAATTCCTTAATTTGATTGACCATAACATTAAAGCTTTGAGATAAAATTCCTAATTCATCATTAGAAGTAACGGTTATCTGTGTATCTAAGTCTCCTTCACTGACTCGCTTCATCGAGGAATTTAGACTTTTAATTCCCTTCGTAAGTGGAGCGGAAAATACGACCGCAAGCACGGATACAAGTATGATTGAAAATAAAATAGCCGCTATCGTATAACGTAAAATCACATTTGATGATTGATAATAATATTCTTGAGGTATGCGTACATGGATATCCCATCCATAGGCATCAAAGTGGTTATTCCAGATAATATCTGTTGTCAATTCCTTCGGAGAATTTTTTGTCTTATAGACCACCTGGTTCTTACCATTTTTAAGGGTGATAGAAGAATGAAGCTCATTTTCTAGAAAACCAATATAAGAGAACAGCTCCTCCGCATTTGTTTCTATTAACAGTTTACTTCCTTTCAACACCCCAAAATCACTTTCAATTGGAAAAACAAGTCCGATAATTTTTTCGTTTTTTTTACCAGTGTAATAATGGTCAGAATTATAAAACCCAATCCAGAGATTTCCTTCTTTTAAGCTATTAATCTCTTTCCAAAATGGCTTTTGAAAGAGCTTATGTATATCCAAGCGACTATTTCCATAATAATAACCTGTGTTGGTAATTAAATAGATTCCCTTTGTGTCATACGTTTTATGTGCCTCTAAATATCTTTCAAAGTTTTTGATTTCAATAAACCCTGTATATGTTCTAGGGATTTCTTCCTGTAATATGACCAAGGTTGGATCAGATAAATACTGATTTATATCTTTCGAAACAACATACATTTGCTCAAATATATTTTCGATTTGTTTGTCGAGTTGAGAAACAGCAAATTGCTCATATTCATTAAATTGTTTATTCACAATTTCAGAAGACTTTCCATATGATAGGAATCCAAATAACAGTAATGGAAACAGGGCAACTATGAGGAAAAACAGCACCATTTTTGTACGTATGCTTCGAAAAGAAAAGTTTTTTATTTTAGTTGCAAGTTTTTTCAAAGTTTTCTCCACCTTGTAAAACAAAATGTGGACATAAAAAAAAGAGGAGTGTCCCAGCACCCCAATATAACTTTATTTCTTTTGAGGTACGGAAGCACTTTCTCTTACAATTAACTTCGTATTGATCGTGATTTTTTTGCTAACTTCCCTTTTTGAGGAGAGCCTTTCTACCAGTAAGTCAACAGCGGTTTCACCCATGATTTCTGTATAGAGTTTAACCGTCGTTAAAGGCGGAACCATGTACTGCGCTGTAGCGACATCATTAAAACCAACAATGCTTAGTTCATCAGGAATTTTGACCCCTAGTTCATAAGCAGCTTTATAGCACCCGACTGCAATCGTATCATTGGCAACAAATACGGCTGTTGGTTTAGGTTCAGATGTTAACATTTCTCTTAGATTGATATAACCATCCTTCGGATCATATCCACCGATTTTTACTAACTCTTCTTTGAAAATATTTTTGTCCTTTAAATAACTTTCAAAAACATCCTGTCTCAAATCTTTAAATCGATTCCCATACATATCGGTTTCGACTCCGCCAATAAAGCCAATATTTTCATGACCTAATTCGGTTAAGTAGTTAAGAGCATTTCTGGTGGCAGAATTGAAATCAATCACCACTGAATCATAATAATATTCGTCTGGATTGGAATCAACAAAGACACAAGGTTTATTAAAACTTTTAATTTTTTCAATATCCTTTTTTTTGAAGGTCCCAAGGCATAAGATTCCATCAATTTTTTTAAGATTCTCCTCATTGCCTTCCTTGTCAATTCTGAAAAAGTCAATGCTTTTACTTTTCAGCTTTTTTTCCAAGGCTACCCTGATCGACAAGTAATAGGTATCGACCAATTCCTCCTCAAGAGAAAAAGAGTCGTATAACCCTATTTTCCATTTGCTCTTTTGCTTCTTCTTCGGAGCCACCACATAGGCTAACTCCTCAGCCGCTTCAAACACTCTTTTTCTCGTTTCTGGCGAGACATTTAATGTTTCATCGTAATTCAACACTCTTGATACGGTAGTGATTGAAACATTAGCTAAATTAGCTATATCCTTTATAGTGGCCATTATTTCTCCCTACCTGCTAATTTTTTATCTTCTATATTCGTTTTCAATTACGTTATTTCCTTTAGTTTATTCTTTTTTAAAAAGGGTAGCTTTGTTTCAGAGATGATGATCGCACTTAGAATAAGGATTGCGCCGATCACCATTTTAATTGTCATATCTTCATCCAAAATTGCAACGGAAAATACCATTCCCCAAAACGATTCTGTTGAAAGGATAATCGCAGCCTTTGTTTCTGTTATCATTTTCTGCGCTACTGTTTGCAATAGATACGCGATCGTTGTTGAAAAAACCCCTAGGTAAAGGAGCGAGTACATCCCTCCCTTTTCGATAATAAAAGAGGTTTCTCCTTTGAAAAGAACAACGACCACTCCGATTACGGCGGCTGTCATCATTTGAATGAGCGTTAATGAGACAGGGTCTGAGTCTTTTACATATTTTGCCGTATAGAAGATATGGAAAGCAAATCCAAAGGCACAGCCTAGCGTCAGCAAATCCCCAATGTTGATTTCAGCAGAGAGTTTAAGTGATAATATGCCGACACCAACCATAGCCAAAACAGCACCCATAAGTTCATATATATCAATTTTCCGTTTATATATAACAAATGCAATAAAAGGAACAATCACGACATTCACGGCCGTTAAGAAGGCATTTTTTGAAGGTGTCGTAAATTGAAGGCCTACTGTTTGAAGCGCAAAGGCCAAATATAAAAAGATTCCCAATACAGCCCCTTTTATCATAGTACTTTTATTAATATTTTTCAGTCTTTTATGGAAAATTACACTTAAAATGATGGTACCAATTAAAAATCTTCCTGCCAAAATCTGATAAGGTGTAAAGTGTTCCAAGGAGATCGCACTTGCAACAAATCCGCTTCCCCATATAATCGCCGTAATCGTAAGGGCGATTTCTCCCATATACTTTTGCATTTAATCCCCCCTAAGTTGATCGTCTAATAGAAGTAGAAATACACTTGAAGTCCACGTGAAGGATGTATCTACTAACCCTTTTCCAGTTAGTGGGTCGAAGTTTTCAGCCATCCCGCCTATGAGCGTGAGGTTTAAAAACTTATCTCTTAGGCGATTACCAGCCTCTTTATAGCCATTATTCTTTAATGCATGGATAAACAGATACGTAACTGGCGCCCAGATTGGACCGAGCCAATATCCATTTTCGCGATAATAGTTACTCGTTACACTCTCAGTAGCAAGACCAAATTTTGTTTCAAAGTTGGCTTCAAGGTCAGATACCAATCGATCCATTATGGTTTTATCCAAACGATAACCGATCAATACTGGCAGCCTTAGAATTAAGCTAGTTCTAACATCGATTTCCTCACCATTTTTCCCAACTCGCCCATAAAAGCCTTCACCATCATAAAGTCTCTCAAGTAACAGGTTAAACAGGGAGTCTGCTTGATTCTTAAATCTTTCTGCCTCCTCTTTTTCACTTAAAATTTCAGCGAAGGAGGAGAGGATATCAAACGTACGAATTAAAAAACTAGCAAGGTCCGGTGCTTCCACAGGCATCCCGACATGAAAGAGGGAAGCATTATCCCAACCAGAATCATTCCCATGTTTATAGTGTGGCAGCCTGCCATGGTAAGTACGATAATTTTCATAATAGGTCATGACTTTTTTAGTAGACTCATAAACGTTTCTTAACCGTTGTTCGTCCTTAAAATAATCGTTTCTTTCCATTAGTTGTTCATACACGTAAGCAAAAATGGGTGGCTTTATACAATTGTACGAAATGAATTTGTCATTCACAAAATCTGGATAGGCGCCTGATTCATCTTGAGTGTCCATGAAAATTTTTAATTGAGCATAGGCAAGTTCGGGGTAATGTTCCCCTAAATTTAGTGCGTTAAAGCAGTTGTCCCACGACCAAATATTATACATCCACAGCTTCGACATATACATCGCATAATCTTTCAGCAGTCCATCTGGATGAACGACACTCGACCATGTAATATAGGAAGCCTTCTCCAAAGAAGGTTGATATTTTTCTTGCACATATCCCTTTTTCATAGAATCAAACCATTCTTTGTAAAGCACCACGACTTGTTCTTTTCCTTGGCTAAAAGGAAGGTATTCCTTTTTATGATAAACGGTTCGATAGCTTTCGATCACAAAATGTCCATTTTTCAAACGCATATCAATATAATCATTTCCGATAATATTCCAGGGTGCATCAACAGACATTTCACCATGTAGATTCATGATCATTAATTTTAATTCCTTAGGATAGATGTGGTATTCGTACACTCCATCTTCTAATTCCATTAAAGTATCATATTTTCCTTTTGTCGCTCGCAGCCTAAGTTCAACATCCTGTACTTCAATATGGAATTCATCTTCTTCGGGGATGATGATTTCTGCAACACGCTCGGAATGATCCTTTAAAAAGAAGGACAAAGATATCTCAGAAGCACGCACTACGTAATCCATTTCAACTCCATCTTTTACAATATCCACTTGAAAAAGCTTGGATGGTGCGTCATCGCCGCCATGTACGTCCCTTATATATACTGCCTCTGAATCCTTTTCTTGCGAGATGCAAAAATAGGATCCAAATCTCGAAAATGGTATTTCTCTAATATCTAAATTCATCCTACTTCTCCTCATCATTTACTGTGTCATTTCAAATAAGCAGGGTTTCCCCTGCCTTTGAAATTTTATCTAGTTCTAAAATATTTACTCTCTTTTACTAATTCGTCTTTATGAACATTCCTAATTTCTAACCCGATTTCAAAATCTTCTATTCCAACGCGGTATTTCGGAAGCTGTTCCTCACCACAGCTATTACTTCCCAGACCACTTTGTCTATAATCGATGGTTAACACATTGAATGGCGATTTTTTAATTTTTCCTCGGTGCGTTGCTTCTTCTAGCGCGCTTGTTTCATAGTCATGGATGGTAAAATCTCTAATTTCTTTAAAGTTAAAGAGGATGGATTGATTCCCCTTCGTTACCGCTAGGAAAGAAGTATCACATCTTGAACCATTCTCTTGTGGATAAACATACTCCGTATGCATTTCCTCCACACTTTTATGATAAAGGCCAATACTTTGGCTTCTTTTACTATCCTGATAACTCTCCGAATCGCCTCTGCCATACCATGTCACATCATTATACGCTTTGTTTAGATGCATCGTAATTCCTATTCTTGGCAGCATTTCAGGTATTTCTTTCCCTCTAATGATTTTACTGCCTTTTAGTTGGAGATTTAAAGCACCAGTTGGAGTGATACGATATTGATAGAGTAGTTCAAAGCCCCATGCTTGGTTAACACTAGATAAATATTTTTTGATTTCAATATCCACATAGCCTTCGTTCATTTGATACGTGAAAGCAACAAATTGTTCCTTTGCATTTTTTAAGAAGTATTTATTTATCCAATCGTTCTTCTTATACATATCATTGTCAATGACTGCTCTCCAGAGAGTAAGCTCAGGTCCCTTTTCAATAATCTCTTCTCCATTTAGTTGATGGGAGACAAGAACTCCATGAACTTTTGAAAAAACAGTTCTAAACGTATCATTCTCAAGAACAAGCTCTGTTTGACTTTCATCAATTGTAATATGTTTATGAATGTTTAGGTGTTCTCGCTGTACAATTTTCTTAACCTTTGTTGCTTCAAGCAAGAAACTCTCACTGGTGATAAGATGACCTTCACTTGCATAAAGCGTACTTTTCGGTTCTGAATAACTTAATTTAATGCGGACATCATCATAATTTAGGGCTTCTGCAAGATTAATTGGCAGCGTTAATTCCATTTCTTCCTGTGCGTTAATAGATGGAAGATTAATATTCTTTTCTTCTATTAAATGAGTGAAGGATTCTACCTTAATGTTTAACTGAACTCCTTCTAGGTTTCTAAAATCATATCTATTTTTTATTCTAATCTTGAGCTGAGATAGGTCAACTGCTTCAGTTACAATCGGTTCAATAACCTTCTTGTACTCAATCAGTCCAGGTGATGGTGTCCGGTCTGGGAATACCAGTCCATCGATGCAGAAGTTCCCATTTGTTGGGAAATCTCCGTAATTCCCACCATATAGATAAAAGACATTTCCATTTTCATCCACACTTTCGATACCATGGTCATACCATTCCCATACGAATCCACCTTGTAAACGAGGGTATTTCCTCATCACTTCTTGATATTCTGTCAGTCCGCCAGGCCCATTTCCCATTGCATGACCATATTCACATAAGATATGCGGCTTTTTCCCTTCGGAATCTTGCCCAATTTCTTCAAGTGCTTTTAATCTTGTGTACATCGTGGTATACATGTCACTATAGGCAGCATGGCGATCTCCTTCATAATGTACCAATCTAGTAGAATCAATTTCTTTTATTGCTTGATACATAGCTGTGAAGTTTCTGCCCTGACCAGATTCATTACCTAAAGACCAAATGATGACGCTTGGATGATTTCGGTCTCTTTTTACCATTCTAACGGCTCGATCTACATACTGCTTTTCCCATAACTCATTGTCACTGATCCAGTTATAATTCCCTGTGTTTTCAAAGCCATGGCATTCAAGATCTGCTTCATCTATTACATAGAGTCCATATTCATCACAAAGATCATAAAAAACATCATTATTCGGATAATGAGCAGTTCTTACAGCATTAATATTATGCTTCTTCATTAGTAGTACATCCTGAAGCATATCATCGTAGGTTACGGTTCTTCCCATTCTCGGATTAAAATCATGCCGATTTACACCATTAAAGAAAATTCTTTTTCCGTTCACTCTCATTTCATTATCAATGATATCGATTGATCTTACTCCGAAACGCAACGGAACAATTTCCTTTTCTCCATCTGTTAATTGATACTCCAAAACAGCCATATAGAGATTTGGTTCCTCTGCATTCCATAGGAATGGGTTCACCATTTCTCTTACCATTTGGAATTCACCATTAACCACTTCTACAGGGAAGGAATCTACCTCGTTCCCTCCTTGAAAAAGCTTCACTTTCACTGCCTGTATTTCACTCGTGAAAAACTTCCCGGTTAATTTTAATGTAAAATCTTTAAAATCTGCATCTGGCAATGTTTCAATGAAAACATCTTGAAGCGTAGCTTTATTTATTCTATAGAGTTCCACACTTCTAAAGATCCCTGAAAGCCACCACATATCCTGATCTTCTAAATAGGTTCCATCTGAAAACTGGTAAACTCTAACTGTCACTCTATTTTTTCCATTTCGAACGTACTCAGTAAGATCAAACTCTGATGGCATTCTAGAGCCTTTACTATAGCCTGCATGATGGCCATTCACATAGAGATCAAAGGCAGAATCCACACCGTTAAATTTAACAATGATTTTTTCTTCTTCATTTATATCTTCTATATAAACTTCTCTGAAATAGATTCCTGTCGGATTATCCTGTGGCACAAATGGCGGATTAATCGGAAAGGGATACAATACATCTGTGTAATGCATATTTCCATATCCCTTTAATTGCCAGCAAGAGGGCACAGTGATATCATCTAAATCTTCAATTTCGAATCCTTGCGTTTCAAAGTTAACTGGTGAAAATTCAGGTGCCTCCAAGAATAGAAACTTCCACTCACCATCAAGTGACGTATATCCCTTACTATTTTCTTTTTTATATTGTAAAGCCTCATCAAATGCACGGTATCTGTAAAAATCAGAATGTGCCGGAAGCCTGTTTAGTGCCGTAAGATGGATATTTTCCCATCTCTTCATTTCACGTTGCATGTTATCTTCCTCCGAACTATATTACTTGATTGAGCCGCTTATTCCTTCAACGATATATTTTTGCGCAAAGGCAAAAACGATAACTGGCGGAATGATCATAACCAAAGTCATCGCCATAATCGGAATAATTTGAAGCTCATGTACACCTTGGAATGATGCTAAACCAAGTGCCATTGTATATTTAGTTTGATCATTCAAATAAATTAGTGGACCTAAGTAGTCATTCCAAACCAAAATGATATTTAATACAGCAATCAATGTTAAAGGCGCCTTCATGATAGGAAGGAAAATTTTATAAAAGATTTGGAACTCATTTGCTCCATCAATTCTCGCTGCATTTTCTAAATCTTTAGGAATATTCATTAAAAACTGCCTTAGCAAAAAGATATTATAAGCTGAGCCAAAAAAGGCAGGGATGATTAATGGTTTTAACGTATTGATCCAGCCAAACATGTTAAATTCCATATAAAGCGGAATCATCGTAACGTCCCACGGAATCATCATCGTGGATAAAAGCAGGATAAAGAGAATATTCTTGTATTTAAAATCATACCTCGCAAAGCCATATGCAACTAAGGAACAGGATATAAGCTGACCGATTGTCGTCAACACCGTTACAATCATTGAGTTCTTAAAATAGGTTCCAAATGGCTGGCTATTCCAAGCATCTAAAAAATTACTAAATAGTGGAACATCCGGTACAAATTTTGGCGGAAAGCTAAATACTTCTGTTTCTGATTTAAGTGCTGTGATTAATGCCCAGATAAAAGGAAATAGGAAATAAAGAGAAAAGAGGACAAGAATGCTGTAAACAATAATTTTATGTTTTCGTGTTATCTTCATTTTCTCTTACCTCCTTTTTTTTCCTTTTTCACTTCAGCCTCATAAAATACCCATGCAGAGGATGACTTAAAGATTAATAATGTCAAAAGTAGAATGATAATAAACATAAACCACGCATTTGCACTTGCATAACCGAGTTCATGATGCTTAAATGCATTGTTATAGACAAATAGTCCATAGAAATATGTTGATTTTAATGGCCCGCCGCCTGTTAAAAGCAACACTAACGTTAATTGTTGCAATGCCGCTATGACGGATGTGATGACATTAAATAGAATCGTTGGTGTAATCGTAGGAATCGTAATACTAACAAACTGCCTGATAGGACCCGCTCCATCAATCGATGCAGCTTCATACATTTCATGTGGAATCCCTTTAATATCGGTATAGAAGATTAGCATCATCGACCCGACTCCCCAGGCACTTGCAATCACAATTGTTACGATTGCCCACTTAGGGTCAATCAGCCAGTTTGGTCCTTCAATACCAAGCAAAGATAATATATAATTTAAAACTCCATACTCAGAGTTAAACATCCAACCCCATATAATCGACACTGCCACTCCGGATACAACGGCCGGAAGATAAAAGATTGTCCTGAATATCTTAATTCCTTTGATCGGCTGCGTGATAAGTAGAGCAAGCACCAAAGCAACAAAGAGGTTTAATGGAACAAATATTAGTGCGAATTTCAAGGTGATTACGAGAGAATCATAGAACTGGGGATCCGCCGTAAACATCTTATTAAAGTTATCTAGTCCAATAAACTTCGCTTCGCCAGCAATAGGCCAATCAAACAAACTCATGATTAATGAAAAAGCTAAAGGTCCTAATGTAAAAACGACAAAACCGATGATCCACGGCAATATAAATAAAAAGGGTACTCTTTTACGGACTAATGTGAATTTCTTTTCTTTCTTCTTTTTAGTAAACATATATTTCCCTCTTAATTGGTGTGACCTTTTTGAATCCGATAGTAAAAAACTTTTTTAAAAATGAGAATATATCATGCTGCCATGATATATTCTCATTCAAATCAATTAACAATCTTACTTGGCTACACTATTTAAAGCTTCTTTAGGATCAACGCGTGTACTTGGATTAAAGATTTCTTCAAAAACTAAGCTTAAATCCTCAGACAGCTTACTCCAGTCTTCCGTTACAAAAGAGGTTGGCGTAAATCCTTCACTTTGTTCTAACATGTTGTAAAAGACTTTTTTAATTGGATCTTCTTGCAATTTTTCTGATTCAACTACACTTTTTAAAACTGGAAGTTCAAAGGAAAGTCGTTCTTTATTTGCTTGTTCACCTGTCCAAAACTCCATAAATTTAAATGCAGCTTCTTTATGCTTAGAATCCTTTGACATAGCTATACCAGAAGAACTTACGATACTTGCACTTGGGTTATCTCCAAATGAAGGGATTTCAACAACACCATAGTTAATACCAGCTTCCTCAAATGCGGACAGATACCAAGCACCATTAATAAGCATACCTACTTTACCTGTTTTCATCTCGGTATCACCATAGCCTTCAGTGGTAATAGCGATACCTTCTTTCAACATATCTTGGAACATAGTAAACGTTTCAATTGACTTTTTGGAGTTCAAGTTTCCATCTAATTTGCCTTTGCTATCTACATAAGAGGAACCATTACCCCATAAGTACATTTCGAAATCATAGGGGTCAGGTTGACCTGGGAAAGCAAATCCAGTGATTTTCTGTTCTTTATTAGTCAGCTTCTTAGCTGCTTCCTGTAAATCTTCCCATGTCCAACCAGCTTTAGGATATTCAAGTCCTGCTGCGTCAAACAAATCTTTATTATAGTAAACAACATGTGTAGTATATCCTACAGGGAGTCCGTAAATATCCTCTCCCACGGAGTTATAGTTCCATAATGCTTCATAGAAATTACTCTTATATTCTTCCCCTCTATCTTTTATATAAGAATCAAGAGGTTCTAATGCATCTTTATATTGAGGGTAATTCCACATATACATGATATCGGGAGCATCCTTGGCACCAATACCAGCAGTGATTTTCGTGTCATAATCACCGCCGTACGCTTCCAAAACTACTTCTATATCACTATTTTCAGCATTGAATTGATCAATTAACCCTTGTTGCAGCTCGACATCATCACCTACATCCCAAGTCGCAAACCTTAACTTAACTTTGCCGTCCTCCGCTTTCTCTCCTTTTGTATCCGATGAGCTACAAGCAGCTAAAAGCAGTGTTGTTATAATAGTAAAAAGGAAAAACAATTTCATTTTCTTTTGTATGTTCATTCTAACCCTCCTAGTAGTTTATAGGATTATTATAATGATAGTTTTACTAAAAGTAAATGCTTTCATTTGTAATTTTACTAAAAATATTTTTGTATATTTATAATTATTAAACTTTTAACAGTTGGTAAAATTCGATCTATTATGTTAGTAAATTATTAATATTGTGGGAAACCTGTCAATCCAGCAGGTTAAGTAGGGCTTTAGCATTCATTATCCACTTAATTTAGAAGTGAATAGGATGAGGAATCATCTAGGGTATTTTAGTAAAATTAGGTAATATCGGAGGGAAAATTTACCTAAAGGACAGATGAAGCATTTAAATGAATCAATCCAAGATAAAATACAAAAAGACGATTCGAGGGGGACCGAATCGTCTTTTTGCTCTTCTTTAATAATGGGATTCCCGCTATTAGAAACTATTTTTGAAATCCATGAACCTCGAAATCATAAATTCTTGCGGCTTGGTCGCCGCCTTGGGTTGGCTTGTCTGTCCATAATCGGACATAGCGTGCATTTGTTAAGGTGATGCTGTGTTCTGAGACAGCCGCTGTATTATCTGTTACCTTCACTGCCTCTGTCCAGTTTTCCCCGTCCGTACTTACTTCAATTCTGAATGCCTGGGTATTAAAGGCACCCGGCTCCCCGCCAGCTTGTGCATGGCGAACAACGAATTTTGAAATTGCATATTGACCGCCAAGGTCCACCTTTAACCAATGAGGGGCATCTCCTAATGCGCACCATTTACTGTTAACGTTCCCGTCAAAGGCATACTTTGCCGCTTCAGCCGGAGCACATTGTCCGCTCGCAATGGCCATCTTATTCAACGCAACATTTTTAATATCCTTGGCAGCTTCGGAAATGGTAATCATCGCTTCTTGTGTCAGGACACTTTCACCCTCACTGTTTTTCGCAATTAGGGTAACAGAGTAAACGCCTTCTTTTTCATAGCTGACAACCGGATTTTCCTCATTGCTCACAGACGGTGTTCCGCCCTCAAAATGCCATTCCACTGCTTCCGTTACCTCCGAAGATGCATTGAAAAATTGAATCTTCTCTCCCGGTGCCGCTACCGTTTGATCCGCCCGGAAATCTGCTTCCGGCTTTGGATATGGAGGCCATTCAAATGTAACAGCCGTAGGCTTGCTTCGTTTGAATTCTTTATTCACCGCAACAATTTCAAGATTGGTGCTAGTTTCTTTCCCATCCCGTTTTAGATTGGAAAGGTAATACACATGGTTCGGTGTAGCACCGACAAATTCCTTTTCATTGTTTGGCAGCTTCCGGTAAATTTCATAGTGACTCACATCGGAATCAGACGGCTCCCAAGCAAGCGCGACATCTGCATAAATTCCTTTGGTAAACTCAATCTTACTTACCTTTCCTTGCTTTGGAGAATGAATAGCATTATGTATCTCTTGCTTGTTATAAACCTTGATTTCTCCAATATTTGTTGTAAAATCTTTCACCTCGTTGTCACTTTCAACTAAAAGCGAGATGGCTGCAATGTTTTTACCGCTAAATTTTTTCAGTTTAAACGAATCGGTTATCCATTGATTGTGACTTTGTTTTTTCACATCGAAATAGATAAATTGATCAGGAGTGTCGGTGAAACTGACCCCAAGCTTCATGTTTGGCTTTTTCAAATCTGTCTTGTATGTCAGTGCGATTTCCGTATCCTTTTGAATCGGCAGATTGGTTTTATAAAGTTTAATATGTGTTGGATTGTTTGCATCAATGGCACCTGAAAGCTTTAATGAGCTTCCGCCGTAATAAGAAGTTTCCCAATCAAAATCAACGTGAACAGCTTCTCCACCTTCTTTCAGCCATCGCCAGGTCGGCAGAATATCCTGCAGGCTGCGGTTATTCCATGACTGTTCGCTTACCTGCTTCCCATCAACAGCGAAAAACTTGCCGCTGCCTGTATTAAAATGAGTGACGAATGGTAATTCCTCAATGGCCGTTTTGGCAGTGAAATAATGTGCCATTCCTTTCCACGCACCGTTATCGTTTGTTGAGGCAGGATTTGCGGACTTGCCAACCCAGAATTCATTTTCCTTTTGATAAAACTGTTCCATTGTTTCAGATGTTTTAAAAGCCCAGTCCGGACGATAAATTCCTAAAGAGGTTACAGGTGCTTTGCCCTCAGGGAAGATTCCCTGCCAAGGAATGTTTGTGCTTGTTCCATTCGCTTCCACATCAATCCCAGTAAACAAGTCATATGGGCTTCTGCCGAGTTCCTTCGCTTTAGCAGCGGAAGATTGCTGATCGCGCCACCAGAAGTTTAAAAACATGCTGTCAGAAACACGTTTGTTGCCGTCCTGTAAAAAGCTGCTATTTTTATCCGTTAACGCATTTTGCCAATTGATACGTCCATCCTTCGTCATCGAATCGTACCACATGATTTGCTTATCTTTCTGTTTATGTTTTTGAAGATATACTAGGAATTCTTGCATTTTTTCAGCAGTCTGAGCGTTTCCGCCTTCGGTTTCTTGGTTAATGAACCAGCCGTCAAACCCATAGTAGTTTGCAACTTCTAACAGCTTGTCCGCTGCCGGAAAGGATCCATCAGCCCGCTGAGCTAGCATTTGGTCGACCCATTCAGCCTTTCCGCCATAAACAGTAGGAGGAAAGAAAACGTTTCCTAAAATCGGTACGCCGTTTTTATGGGCAGCGTCAATCACATCTGCACTTGGCGGGACAATAATGCCTTCACCGGCAGAACCTGCCCAATACACCATCAGGTCAACATATTGCCAATAACTGAAAGTGTTTGCATAGAAGTCCTTCCCGCCTTGAGAAGGCACACCACTAGTATTCGGGTTGAGCGCGGACAAAGCAACTACCTTTGCATCAGACTGTGCATGGTCATTTACCTTGTATAACACTTCCCGTTTGGCTAATGGAATCTGGCTGCGGTTAAACACAGCGTCGGGATCCTTCTCTGGAGTCCAGTTTAATAGTTGTTCGGGATACCAGTAAGATGATTCTGGTTGTTTCGCAAAGCTTGCATTCGGCCATAACAGGATGAAACACATGCCGAAAAAGACAGCCATCAACAATTGGCCTTTCTTCAAATCAATCATTTTCCATCTCTCCCTATTCTAGTTTTTATATTAAAGCTTTTTTGAGCGAGCTTCCTTATACCCTTACCATCCCTATTAAGATATAGATAGCGCTGTCATTTTTTCAAATATTCTATCAATCCACCTTTCTCCTACAATATTACGACCCGTATGCTCCGTCAATGAACTAGAAAAATGTAATAAGGTTTTTCCACTTTTTCTATAATTAGTTCATTGAAAATTTCCATTTTAAATGAGACAAGGGACAGTCCTTGCGTTACTAAAAGGAATGGTGCCTGACACCAAAAAGACCCTAGTTCTCTAGGGTCTTTTTGGTTTGTTTATTCATGCGAAACAATAAGCTCAGCTTTCCCATCTAATTTGAATTGACGAACACCATGTGGAAGGATAAAATGGGTACCTTTCTCAAGGTCGAAGGATTTTCCGTCGATTGTGATAGCGGCCTTACCGTCTACAACGCTCACTTGTAAAAAGTCTTTATCCATTTCACAATCAGCCTGCCCGTTCAATTCCCAGTGATACACAGTGAAATACTGTTCCTCCACTAATTTCTTTTCAACTAAACCGCCATTAACCGTTTCAGTCTGTTTAACTTCGGCATCCTGATGCGGAACGGTTGTCACCTGTTTAGATCGTTCAAGATGTAATTCACGTTTATTGTTAGCTGCATCTTTCCGGTCATAGTCATACACACGGTAGGTAATATCAGAACTTTGCTGTGTTTCAAGAATTACGATACCTTTTCCAATCGCATGAATCGTACCGCTCGGAACATAGACAAAATCACCCGCCTTTACTTTTACGCGTCTTAAAAGCTTGTCCCATTGACCTTGATCAATCCTCTCCGCCAATTCCTCTTTTGTCTTGGCATAATGCCCTAACACAAGCTCTGCCCCTTCTTCGGCGCTTAGCACGTACCAGCATTCGGTTTTCCCAAAAGGAACACCTTCCACTTCACGGGCAAATTGATCATTTGGGTGAACTTGAACAGACAAATCATCAGCTGCGTCCAAAATTTTTACAAGCAATGGATACTCCCCTTGCTCATCAGCGTTCTTATTAAAAAGCCCCTTATGTTCATTCCAGGCATCGGCTAACGTTTTTCCCGCAAGCGGACCATTGGTAATCGTGCTTGGACCATGCGGATGCGCAGAAATCACCCACGCCTCACCGGTCATATCATTCGGAATCTCATAATCGAACTCTGTTCTTAACTTCTGCCCGCCCCAAATTCTCTCTTGAAACACTGGCTGCAAAAAAATCGGTTCATTCTTATACATAATTAACCTCCATTTGAAAAGCATGGGAACCCCTTCTGGATAACAGAAGGAAGCAAGAGAACTAGGGGCCCCTTGCTCTATATTTAAAGACCGGTTGTCAAAATAATGGTTCGAAATCTCCCAACCTCCAAGTTATTTTCAAATCGGAATTCGCATATCGGTTCAAAAAACTTAATTCAACCGCAATATTTATTTTCTATTTAAAAAGTAAAACAGCGCACCTATTAAGTTGGCATCGTTATCAAATTGGCAGGCTTCGACAGAAATAGCTAGTGTTGAGATGTCATCCTTCAATTTCTTTAATTCCTGATTGATTCCCTCAATAACTTCTGGCCGTTTGCTAATTCCCCCGCCAATCAGAATTTTCTCCGGGTCGAGAGCGTATTTTATATTATAGATTCCAGTTGCCAGCTTTTTGTAGAATATCGTTATGCATTCATTAGCAATGGCGTCACCTTCTGCAGCCATCCGAAATACCTTCTCCCCATCCAAACTTCCTTTTTCAAGGGAATTCCTCCGTTCAACTTCTTGAACAAGAGCATTTGTTGAAGCCACTTGGCTCCAGGTTGATTGCAATGGATTGTTAAGCGGGTCCCCCATAATCATATAGCCAAATTCTCCCCCGTGAAGGGAAGCACCGCGTAAAATGGTATGATTCATCACAATACTGCCGCCAATTCCCGTGCCAATAACGATACAAATATAGTAATCTGTTTCTTTGGCAGCTCCCAGCCAGCCTTCTGCCAATGCAGCACAGTTTGCATCATTTTCAATTGAAACATCTAGGCCTGTTCGTTCTCTTATCAAGTCTGTCATCGGTACACCGTGGATATAAGGAATAGCACTTGCTCCCCCGATATATCCGCTTTTCACATCCACTGCACCTGGAGAACTTAGTGCAATTCCTTGAAAATCATAAGACTGTTGATACTCGGTAACGATTTCGGAAATCTTCTGTAGAAATAGTTCTAATCCTTCCTGAGGAGTGGGAACCTTCCCGCTTTCCAGCTTCATTCCGTGCTCATTCATCACCGCATACTTAATATACGTTCCTCCAATATCAAATACCATATAAGCTTTCATGGTCAGCCTCCTCTTGCTAAAACGCTGCTTGTTGTGTCAATAAAGCCGCCCCAATCACACCCGCTTTTGTACCTAAGGAGGCACACACTATTTCTACTTTATTCCGCAGCTGTGGATATAAAAAGTCATTTACCCTCTCAAGAAGCAACGGTATAATATAGTCTTTTGACTGCATCACTCCGCCTCCAAGCACAATAATGTGCGGATCAACCGTGTGAACGATGTTCGCTATCCCTTTTGCCAAAGAGGTAATCATTTGATCGACAATCTTTTGTGCTTTATTGTCTCCGTTCATGGCCAGTGCGAATACTTCCCCTGCATGCCCTGTAATTCCAAGCTGCTCTATTCCACGCTTTTTCACTGCTGTCCCGCTAGCCAATGTTTCTAAGGCGCCAACATTCAAGGCATGGTGCGGCGGTCCGTCTGAATCTACAATGAGATTGCCTATTTCACCGGCACAAAAATTCGCACCTTGCAGCAATTGCTTGCGGAAGACAAATCCGCCACCCACTCCTGTACTCACCGTAATATAGAAAACAGACTCTTTCCCTTTGCCAGCGCCAATGATGGCCTCGGCAAGTGCAGCTGCATTTGCATCATTATCAAGAACAACTTTTTTCTGTAAAGCCTTTTCTAACATGTCCACTAATGGGATATTGTCCCACCCAGGCAGATTGTTTGGGCTTAAGATTAAGCCTTGTTTTACATCTAAAGGACCAGGGGATCCAATTCCGATGGCATCAATGTTTCGTTCCTGCATGATTTTCTCACAAAGCTGAATCATTTGATCGATGACATAATAAGGGCCATTTTCACTTTCTGTTTTTACATTCATTTCTTCCACCAGCTGACCTTCGGACGTTACGACCGCGACCCTTAAATTTGTTCCTCCTAAATCAATCCCTAGAAGGTACTTTTCCATTTCGCCACTTCCTTTCTGCTATATGAATAGATTTATTGTGTTTAGGAGTCACTTATTAGAAACCATTGTTTTCAGATACCTGTTGATACCATCTGCCAGATTTCTTAATCGTTCGTTCTAGATTTCTATTTAAATCTACTTCTACTAATCCGTATCGATTCTTATAGGAGTTCGTCCATGACCAGTTATCCATAAATGTCCAAAGATGATAACCAAGGCAATTTGCTCCTTCTTCAAGAGCTTTATGAGCCCATTTCAAATGTTCCTGGATAAACTCGATGCGATAATCATCTTCGATGAACCCCTGTTCATTCCGAAATTTCTCTTCCCCTTCAACCCCCATTCCATTTTCTGAAATGAAGAAAGGGATATTATCATAATGATCGCGAATATCGATCATGATGTCATAGATGACTTCCTCACAAATCTCCCAGCCGCGATGCGGATTAATTTTCCGCCCCGGCATCAAATACGGATCGAAGAGATGTTCTGGCATAAACGGAGCGTCTATTGCTACCGGCTGCTCCTTTGCTTTCACACGACGCGGCTGGTAATAGTTCACACCAAGAATATCAATGGGATGGTTACGAATGACTTCCAAATCTCCCTGTTCTACCGCAGGCAATAGCTCTCTATCTCTTAAAATATCAATTAACTCCTTCGGGTATTCGCCCTTTGTTACCGGATCAAGGAAGCTGCGATTAAAGAACAAATCGGCGATACGAGCAGCCTTTACATCTTCTGCTTCCTCACTTCTTGGATAGGAGGGTGTTAAGTTTAAGATAATCCCAATTTGGCCATTAAGATGCATCTTTTTAAATGCTGCAACCGCTTTTGCATGAGCAACAATTGTATTGTGAGCGACCTGTGCCCCGCGCTTAAAATCTACAACTTTCGGATAATGCAAATTGTATAAATAGCTTGCCTCAACAGGGACAATTGGTTCGTTAAAGGTAAACCAATACTTCACCCGGTCTCCAAACAAAGAAAAGCAAGTTTCAGCAAAGTTTACATAGGCATCGACCACTTCCCGGGACTCCCAGCCGCCTTTTTCCTGCATGCACATTGGCATATCAAAGTGGTATAAGTTCATGAACGGCTCAATATCATTGGCAATTAACTCATTTATGACCTGATTGTAAAAATCCACTGCCTGCTGATTAATTTTTCCCACACCGTCTGGAATCAGCCTTGACCATTGTATCGAGGTGCGGAAGGTATTATGGCCCGTTTCCTTCATAAGTTGAATATCCTCTTTGTAGCGATGATAGAAATCGGATGTGTCCCCCGGTCCTACCTCATTATGAAAACATTCCGGTTCTATGCTAAACCAATAATCCCAAATGCTAGATTTTTTACCGTCAATCAATGCCGCACCTTCTGTTTGCGGACCAGAGGCAGCACTTCCCCACCAAAAATGTTTTGGAAAACGATAAGTAAGTTTTTTTTCATGAATAGGCTTGTCCATTATTCATCACCGTCTCTTTTTTATACTTTTCATTACATAGGAGTTTTAAATTTTTCTCCATTCACTTGGTGTCGCTCCCACCGTTTTTCTAAACTGTTTATAAAAATAAGTGGTATCGGAATACCCAACCTTTTTGCCAATTTCACCTGCTCGATAATGGGTTGTTTTGAGAAGTTCCTTTGCCTTTTCCAAGCGATATCGGTTTAAATACTCAGAGAAAACAACCCCGACTTCTTTTTGAAATAATTGTCCCAGATAAATGGCATTGACATGAAACTGCTGACCCAATGTTTTTAACGAGACTCCTTGATCATAGTGCACATGTATAAAATCAAGGACATTTTGTACAATAGGACTGCGCATATTTACTTGATTATGAATCGAAAGAATTAATTCTCGGCAATATTCCTTTAAAATGGTCATCATCTGGTGAATATCTTTGCTATAAACAACCTTTTCGACGGCAGCTGTGTAATAGGAAAGATCGTCAGACTGCAGCGAATAATGAATATAAGAAATTAAATCATAGGTGTATTTTTTCACTGCTTGGGGTGAAATAAAGGATGATTTACTCGTTATACCTTGAAAGTATGAATCTACCATTTGCAGGGCTTCCTCATCTGCTTTCAATAACAACTTTACAATATTATCTTTGAATTCCTGTTGCTTCTTAATTTCCTCCTGCTTATCTATCGTTAAACGTTCAGAAATAAGTACATTAGGATTTGAATATAACTGAAGTAAACTATATTCCCTTGCAATCGCAAAACTCTCTTCTAAATCCTCTACTGTTTTAACCGGCTTTCCCATCGATAAATAAAATATACCTGGCTTACTTTGTTCACTATTAAAATCATGTACAAGACTTTGGTTGAATAGGATTAATTCCTCTTCGCTTGTACCTCCAAAAATAATCAGTATCTCTTGATTCGGACTATATAGACATACGACTGAATAGTGTTCTTCAATATATTTCCTAATATCCTTGGAAATCTCAGCCTTATGATAATTCTCAAAACTTAAAATAGAAACATTATAATATGGCTGATTGAATTGAATATTGTAAAAGGACAACCTTTCAAGACAATCATTTTTATCAATTTCACCATTTAAAAAACGCCATAACGTATTATCCATTAGTGTTGACGGTTCCTGTTCCTGATTACCTTCCGTCACGGCATTCAATTTATCGCCTACATTTCGGATTGTCTTTAATAATTCTTCCTCATCAACAGGTTTCACTAAATAGTTTTCTATCCCTAACAATAAACCTTGCTTAATAAACCCGAATTCTTGGTATCCTGTTAAAACAATACATTTTACTTTCGGCTGAAGGATTTTCACTTCTTTAATTAATTCTAAACCAGTCATTTCCCCCATCATTATATCGGTAACGAGAATGTCGATTTGGTTTTCTTTTAGATAAGCAAGAGCTTCTTCTCCACTCTCAGCTGTAGACACAATCTCAAAGCCATAATCTGCCCAATCCAACAACGCCTTAAGCCCTATTGTGATTAAAGGTTCATCGTCGACAAGAAGTACCTTATACATGGCTGGTCCCCCTTACTGGAATTGACAGGGTAACAATAGTCCCTTTATTTTGGATACTATTTAAGGAAATCCCAAACTGATTCCCATATTTCAATTTTAGTCGTTGATGGATATTTCTTAATCCAATGGATTTCATTTCATCACCCTCTTCAGAATTGATATGGTGAACAATTCTGGAATGCTCTTCCTCCGTCATCCCCTTACCATTATCTTCAACAGTAATTTCTACCAAATCACCAAGATGCCTTGCACGAATAAATAACTGATTATCTGTTCGATCCTTTTTAAAACCATGCACAAAATAATTTTCAATGATTGGCTGCAAAATTAATTTTTGCACAAGTGTTCGTTCAACATCACTAGGAATATCAAAGTTAACCTGTAATTTGTTTGGGTATTTAAATTGCATCAATTTTAAATACTGATTCACATACTCAATCTCTGTATATAAAGGGACTGTATCGTTCGACTCTAACGAATAGCGGAACAGTTTGGATAAATGGAATATCATTTTACTAGAAGTCTTTGACCCCTCTACAACAGCCACCATCCGAATAGCCTCCAGTGTATTGAATAGAAAATGCGGATCAATTTGTGCCTGAAGTGCCTTTAATTCCGCTTCCTGCTGCTTAAGATTTAACAGGTAAAATTGTTCAATATAATTATTCAATTCATCTAACATCGAATTGATATTCACAGCGATTTTTGATAATTCATCTTCACGCTGCGATTTTGGAATCCTTGCATCTAAGTTTCCCTTTTCAACCTGGCGAATAATCGAAACTATGGTATGAATTCGCCGTGAATAATTTCGCGTAAAGGAATAGGAGATTAAAATAGAGATAATGATAAAAAAGATAATCACAAACCACATGGTACCCCTGATAACCGTTAGCTTTTGCAACCCTTTATCAGGAATTACACTGACATAGGTATAATCTCCTTTGTTTGCTATGGTGTTAATATAAAAATCACCATGCTCCCACTTTATTTTTGTCTCATTTGTTTCAGGTTTTATGTGATGAATCAGTTTTAAGGGAACATCACCATTATTGTCCGAATAAACGATACTGCCTTGTGCATCAACTAAAAATAAGGAAGCAGGGGACCCATCGTGCTTTTTAACCATTTTGTCTAAGCGGTCAGTAGAGTAGAAAATGGTAATCTCACCTATTTTTTTTAGCGACACTGGATTATTAATAATCATTTTTTTAGTAATGGTATTCCTTAACTTTCGTTCTTTAGGCAACCCATCTCCACTAAGGTTTGGAATACCTTTTGAAAGAAGCGAAAATTCTGAGCGTGATGAAGGGTCAACAATGCTTTTATTCCATCTTAAATTATGATAAATGTGCAAATATTCAATGGAAGGATTTTCGAGCGAGCGGATACCAATTGCATTAATATCAGGATCTTGACCGAAATAAGCATTTAAATAGGTATCGATATTACTTGGAACAAATGATTGACTTTCGGAAAATTTATCTAAACGGTATTTTAAATATTCCTCGTACCCATTGTTAAGGGCAAAGGTGATATCATCAATCATGTCCCCATTCACATAAAAATCCCTTTTGGCTCGATCAATATCGGCATCCTTTGAGGATAAGTAATCCTCTACCCTTTCCATTGTCCTTGTATTGATATTAATTTCTTTTTGAATAATAATTTCGGAGTAATAGTTGGTAATCGTAACGATTAGGATAATAACAGTCGCAATGATTGTTAGCGATGAGGTTAAAAAAAGTTTATTAAAAATATTTTGAGTGAATCTGCTTTTTCCTCTGATTTCCATTTTGATTTCCTCAATTGCAATAAAATCAAGCTGAGAGTATCCACTCAGCTTGATTTTTTGTTATTATTTTTGTTCGCTCTTCCATTCATCAAATTGCTTTTGTATTTCCTTTAACACCTTGTCAATTCCAGCTTCTTTTAACTTTTCATTGTATTTTGGCAGGTATTCTTCTGGGTCAACAGATCCTGTTGCCAAAGCTGGATAGAACTCTTTAGAGATATTCGTAATCGATGCAAGTTCCGATCTAACTGGGTCACTGTTGAAATGGAACCCAAGGGTTGGTGCTGGTTTTGCAGATTCATTAAACTCTTTGAATTTTTCCCATTTATCTTTAGGATCATTTTCATATAGATTAAGGATGAAATGGTTTCCTAAAGAATAAGTTGGTAAGTTGTATCGATCAATACGTGCTGGAAGATCTTTAATTGATCCATCCTCATTCTTTTCGTAGTGAACTCCTTCAATTCCTTTATCAACAAGGTTGCGAAGATATGGGTCTGTATTAAGCAGGTTTAAGAATTCCATTGCTTTTTCAGGATTTTTCGATGTTGCTGAGATGGCCTGGATAGAACCTGATACAGAATCATTAAAAGTAGTTGGTTCTTCAGCTGGTACAGAAACTAAATCATATTTAGCTGCACGTGTCCATAATGAATCTGCATATGGCTGGGAATCTCCCATGCGGACAAACCAGTTTTCTACATCCATTGGCCAGCTGTCCTTACTTGTTGCAGCATCCTCTTTAAGGTATCCTGCCTTATAATAATTATGCATCGTTTTATAGGTTTCCATCGCTAAATCAGATTCAAATTGGTTAATAACATGCTCTCTGTCACCATCAATTGCGAACGCAAATGGCATTTCATTATTAAAGACATAGTCAAATGGAAGATAAGCTTTAAATGTTGCCATTGGTGTAATAGAAGGTTCATTTTCTTTAATAACTTTTAGCATTGGCTCAAGGTCTTCTAAGCGTTGTACCTTTGAAATATCAAAGTTGTATTTGTCAACAAGACGTTTATTAAATGTATAAACCGTTTGTCTTGCGGCCTCTTTATTGGTAGGAACACCATATATTTTTCCGTCAATCTTAATACCCTCTAATAACGCTGGGTCGAGCGCTTCTTTTAGATCTTTGCCTTCCTTGTTTAATAAATCATCAATTGCTAGGAATGCACCTTTTTGGGAATTTTGAACATATTCAGTACCATTTGTGAAGATAATATCAAAGGGTTCCCCTGAATTAATCATTACCTGCGATTTTTGTGCCCAATCTCCCCAATCAATTTGGGTCATTTTCACTGTGGCATTAATTTTTTCCTCTAAATATTTGTTAACTTCTTTGAATACTTTATCAGTATCCTTTTGTGGAGTTCCAATGGTGTACCATTTAATTTCATATGGTTGTCCATCTTTTCCCTCTTTGTTTGAGGTAGCACTGTCTTTACCGCTGCACGCTGAAAGAATCGTTCCGATGGTAAGAACTAATGCAAGAAGAAGTATTAATCTTTTTTTCATTTCTAACTCTCCTCTTTCTATATATTTATTCTTTAACGCCGCCAATAGTCAGTCCGCTAATAAAGTACTTTTGGAAGAACGGGTACGAAACAGCAATTGGTAAAGTGGCGATAACGACCATGGCCATTTTTGCAGACTCTTGTGGAATGGTATTAAACAAGCTTGACTGCATGATAGCTACATCCATATTTTGCCTCATGAATTCAAGATTTGCTTCTATTTTCATGAGTAATGATTGCAAAGGTACTAAATTGGGCTCATCGATATACAGTAACGCTGTAAACCAATCATTCCAATAACCTAATGTACTAAACAAGGCAATCGTGGCAATTCCCGGTAAGGATAGCGGGAAGATAATTTGGAAGAAGATCCTCCATTCACTTGCTCCATCAATCCTTGCTGATTCTAAAATCGACTCAGAGACTGATTTTAGGAAGAAGGTTCTCATAATGATAATATAAAACGCATTCATTGCAAGGGGCAGAATCAATGCCCAAATGGTATTCTTCAAACCTAAGAACTGGGTGACAACAATGTAAGTTGGTACTAGACCGCCACTGAAAAGCATAGTGAAAAATGCTAGAAACGTGAAAAATCTGCGATACTTAAATTGTGGTCTTGAAATGGCATAAGCATAAAACGTTATCATAAATACACTAATAATTGTGCCAACAATCGTAATAAAAATTGTAACACCATAAGAGCGGAATAATTGCTCCTTCATTCCCCATAGATAATGGTAAGCATCAATGCTCCAATCTTTCGGGACTAGTTGAAAACCATTTCTTACTATACTCTCTTCACTAGTAAACGAAATAATGATGACATAGAAAAAGGGGAAAATGCACATGACCGCTAAAATTCCTAGTAACACACTAATAATCGTATTTACGACTGGGTGCAGGTGTTGAGGGTCTCTATACTTTTTCCTTAAAGCCTTAGCCCCACCCCCTTTCATTTCATTCGTTGAGTGTGACACAGCGATAGATGATTGAGTTTGCAATTCCTTTGGCATAGTTTAGCCGCTAAGCGACCTTCCCTCCCTTCTTAGAAAAGCACAAGCTTCTAGGTGCAAAGCTAGTCAATTCTCAAAACTAAAGTTTTTTATACTACCCTATTAATATCTAAAATAATGCACTTTCCTCATCCACTTTTCTTACAATATAGTTCGTAATGATGACAAGGGTAAATCCAACGGCTGACTGATATAGACCTGCTGCCGTACTCATACCAATATCACCCAAATTCATAAGGCCGCGGTATACAAATGTATCGATAACATTTGTAACTGAATACAGTGCCCCTGAATCTCTTGGTACTTGATAAAAGAGTCCGAAATCCGAGTTGAATATTCTTCCGATATTCATGATAGTAAGGATAATCATTAATGGTTTAAGCATTGGCAGGGTAACGTGCTTAATTTGCTTCCACTTCGAGGCACCATCAATCATGGCTGCTTCATAATACGCCCGATCAATCCCGACGATGGACGCTAAATACACGATACTTCCGTATCCAACACCCTTCCATAGGCTCATAAACACTAGAATAAACGGCCAATACTTCGACTCGCTATACCATGAAATCGGATCGATATGGAACCAGCCAAGAACATGATTTAATAGGCCGTGATCTGTACTTAAGAACGTGAAGACAAAGTAGCTCCCGATAACCCATGAAATAAAATGCGGAAAAAGGATGGAAGTTTGGTAGACTTTTGATAACTTTTTATTCACCAGCTCGCTAAGCATGATCGCCGTTCCCACAGCCGCAATTAACCCCACTACAATAAAGATAATATTGTATACTAGGGTATTTCTGGTTATAATCCACGCATCACTTGTACTAAACAAATATTCAAAGTTTTCCCAGCCAACCCATTCACTGTTAATAACACTGGCAAAGAAACCATCTGGGTGAATCCTGAATTTCTTAAAAGCCAAAACTTGTCCAAACATTGGTAAATAGGAAAATAATAGAAGCCAAATCGTTCCAGGCAGAACCATTAACAGCCAGATTCGGTTTTTATATATATCACTCAGTATTTTTTTCACATTCATCCTCCTCTCAGTTTTTGTAAGCACTTCCATAGCTTTATTTTATAGTGAAAGCGGTACTATTTATAGTTGACTAATTTGGGATTAAGTGCAAAAATCTTAGATAACTGAGATTTAGATCCTCCAAATGAAAAAACAAGACCAGCTGGTGCCTGCCAACTGGTCTTATTTTTTGATATTACAAGATTCTTATGGTCTTAATTTCATATGGTTTAATGTCAAACTCAATTGGCATATGGCATACGTCCGCCACTGCTTCTTCCATTAGATTAGTTTCCACCCATGATGTGAAGTTTTTTCCAACGTCAAGCGTAACCTTCCCTCTTCGTCCCTCATACTCATGCAGGCGGACAATGATCCCGTTGCCATCATAAGCCGGCTTCACTGCATCAAACCAGACGTGGTCAGAATTAGTATCAAGGAATGACGCTTCTTTTGTCCATTTCCCTTCTACAGCGGCAATTGGATCATTGAGATCCCAAGCTTTTTCCACTGTCTTACCCTGGCGCCAATCACCGCTATGTGGATACAGCGAATAAGTGAAGGAATGCTGTCCCTGGTCTGCTTGCGGGTCCGGATGGATTGCCGATTTTAGTAACGTTAAGCGCATTACATTTTCCTTAATGTCATAGCCATATTTAGAGTCATTCAGTAAACTTACCCCGTAATCCGGCTCTGACAGGTCAGCCCACTGGTGTCCGACTGTTTCAAACTTCGCCATATCCCAGCTTGTATTCCAATGTGTCGGTCGTTTCACATTGCCATATTGAATATCATAGGTCGCTTCAGTTGCGCGAATATCGACTGGGAAAGATGCTTTTAGCAATCTTCTTTTTTCATGCCAATCGACATTTGTTTCAAAATCAATCCTGCGGTCATTTTGATAAAAAACTATCCGCTGAGAAATATGCGAATGATGATACTTCCACGTAACAAGAATACTAAAGGCCAGCTCCCCGTTTTCTGCCACTTCGAAGGTAGCGATATCACGGATTTCCTCCATTTTCTCCTGATAGAACAAATCAATATCCCACGCATCATGGGCAAGCGGTTTATCTTCAAAAATTTGCAGGACATTGCCCTTTTGACCTTCAGCCAACACATGGCGCTCTGCTTCCTTGTCATAAATCTTGGTCAGCTGGCCAAACTCATTCCACTCCACCTCGTAAAACGGTGTTTCTAACTTTCGGTCATGATACGTAAAATTCGCTGTTTCCGAAGCAGCTTCGGCCGGTTCAAAAGACAATTGCTTCGCACCAAAGGATGGAAGTGTATTGACTGCAACAAGCCAACCATCAGGGCGTTTTTGAGAAGGTAACACCGTGCCGCTTTCATCTGTCCAAATCCCTGCAGCAAATTCAGCAAACTGAGAAATAAACACATTTCTTTTGCCGGTTTGATGGGTTGAATTGAAGACAACGACAAAACGGTCTGCATGATCTACTCCATTTTCAACAATCTTCGTTTCCACTTGCTGTACGATTTCCAGTGCTTCAGCGTATTCTTCCCTAGCATCTTCATACACTTCATGAATCGAAGACCCCGGAATAATATCATGGAATTGATTTCGTAAAATAATCTTCCAGCCGTCTTTCAGCTCATTATCCCCAATCCACTCGCCATTTTCAGAAATCCAGGAAGATAGGAATTCAACTCTTCTATATAAAAGCTCCAATTTACGATTCGTTTGTTTCATAAACGCTTGGCTTGTATACGTACCCCGGTGGTATTCCAGATACAATTCGCCATCCCATTTATGGATATAGCCGTTAGACTCCGCTACATTTTGGTGAAGCTTTTCAAAAAACTCTCCAGCTGTTGACGTCTTTACATTCGGCATACCAGGCATCATGTCCAGTCTGCGGCGCATTTCGAGCATGTGGCGATTGACACCGCCGCCGCCGTCTCCATATCCGTAGGAAAGCAGCAGGTCTTTCGATAAATCCTTATCACGATAGCCCGTCCATGCTCCTTTTACCGTTTTGGCTGTAATAAAGCCGTTATACGTGTAGAACCAAGAGTCCGGACCGTTCCATGGTTCCGGTGTCGTGATAAAGTGTGTTAAAATCTCTGAACCATCGATTCCCTTCCAATAGAAGGTATCATGTGGCATGCGGTTGTATTGATTCCAGCTGATTTTCGTTGTCATCATGGTTTTGATTCCTGATTTTGTTAAAATCTGCGGCAATGCCCAGCTATAGCCGAACACATCAGGAAGCCAAAGATAGGTACAGTCTACACCAAATTCTTCCTTAAAGAAGTTCTTCCCGTGAAGGATTTGGCGTACCAAAGACTCCCCGCTTGGGATATTACAGTCGGCTTCCAGCCACATCGCACCGCCTGCTTCCCACTGTCCTTCGGCAATTCTTGCTTTCATTTGTTCATATATCTCGGGATAATCGGTCTTTATATAATCATAAAGCTGAGGCTGGGTTTGCAGGAATAGATATTCCGGGAACTGCTTCATTAAATGCAGAACTGTTGAAAAGGAACGGGCAGATTTTTCCCTTGTGTTCCGTAAACGCCAAAGCCACGCGACATCAATATGAGTGTGACCAACGGTATGAATCGTTATATCGGAAGTTTTTTCGATTGCTTGAAGTGCTTCTGTTAAGCTTGTTTCTGCTTCATAGCACGATTCATAAAATTCGGTACTTCCTGGCTCGGTCCAATTAATTTGCAGCAAGGCATCTTGAAGCAGTTGTTTTAAAACAGAATAATTTGGATCCGCTTCATTCGTTTCTTTTAACACCTCATACCCAGCTAAAAGAGTATAGTATAAATTGTCCACTCGTGTATCGAGCCAGCCGATTTTCGCCATCTCCAGTTTAAATTCATTCTCAACTGGAACGCCGCCGCCTTCTAGGCCCGACCAAAGTCTAAAATCTAAACGGATTGGCCCCTTACTGGTTTGTTCATCAAAGAGGACCTCTTCGTGATTGGAATCGACACCTTGGTATGGTTTTCCATTTACAAAAAGTAAAGATTCAAACCCTGAATTATTCCCGCCGCCTGTTTTACCGAAGGAGAACAGCCCGACTATCTGCTTGCTGCTGATTGGCAGATGGCAATCAACATCCGCATGAAGCCAGATGTATCGATCACGGCCTTTCCAATAATCACCCAGCTTCATCACGCTAGTTTCATCATAAGAAATAGGTGGATTGGCCCCTACTTTGCCGTCATCTTCCTGTGTGGTAAATTGCTCAATCGCTACGCAATCACGATAACGGTAACCCTCTAATTCGTGAATACGCGCTTCAAATTTTCTTTCCGTTAAAAACAATCTGTTCACCTCATTTAGTTATTTCTATCCTTTATAATGAAAAGTTTCCTGCAGTGACGATACGATGATAGACATTGCCGCCAACCAAGCCGTCAACAATTTCCCAAGGCCCATCATGGCGTAATCGTTCTTCTTCTAATTCCTCAATAGCAGAAATCCTGCCCTCCAGCCATTCTTGAATACGATATTTTACCGAGTCAATTCGGGTAATGACGCCGCCGTATCGAATATCGATGACCTCCCAGCCAAACGGCTTGTACGAATCAAACCAAACTTTTCGGTGCTTTTGGCGTAATTGGTCGACATTGGTTTGAATCCAATCCAGCTCTAAGAGGATTGATCCCATTTTCTCGTAATCTTTTTGATCGTAAACTTCTTTTATCTTAATTCCGATTTCCGCCTTCACGCTTAGAACCCTTGCCAATTGCTCATAAAAGTCAAATAGACTTTCCCATTTTGGGTTGTTGTGTTTTGCTTTTTCAATCTCAGAAACTAGTTTTTCATAATGCTCCCCTAAGGATAATCCTTTACTATTTTCATCGTATAAACCGATTAATAAATCCTGGTACAGCAATACTTTAGAGGTCATGGATGTATTCATATTGTCCTTCATGACTCCAGGAGTTTCATCCAGCTTTTTCAGGACCATAAAATCATCAAAGTTTCCTTCACCACAGAATGCATAGCGCTCAGCTGTTTGTTCTAAGGTGACTTCCTTATGATAGGTGTGCTCCGCAAATAATTGTAGGATTGGTAAGGATGTTGAGAATGGCGTTTCGGCTCCATTGTCGCCCCACAATGTGACAAACACTTCTTTAATACCCACTTTTTTACATGCTTCCATAGCAGGCTCAGTCGTCGCAATGGCTTTCCCATAGTTAGGGACAATCCCATTCCATGTCCAAGCGCCGCCAGCAAAAATTGGAGTCTGACCGAGCAGCTTATGGTGTTGAAAATCTTTTTCATAAACTTCCTGCTCTTTCCGATAATAATTCCAATAAACAAGCTCCACATCGGGGATGGAGGCAAGTATGTCGTCGCGAATCTTGCCGTTTTCGTCTCGGTATTTACTGTCTTCCGAAAACAAGGGAAAGTACATATCGCTCCAAATCATCGGTTTTAGACCATACTTTTCCGTAATAGAAACGACCTTTTCCAAATGCCTATTCATGATATCAATATGATTCTCATAGCCATGCTTTTCTAAATATTTACCTAAACCAAGCTGGAACGTCTCATCCATACCGATATGAATACGCTTGGTACGGAAAGGCTCGGAGGCAGCCCTGATACAGTTTTCCAAGAATTCATATGTCTGGGGCTGATCAACCAATAAAATATCGTCTGTGTCTTTAAAATTGGAGGCATAATTCCATTTAAGCGCTTCCCGTAAATGACCCAGTGATTGAATACAAGGGATCATTTCAATCCCCAATTTCACCGCATAGTCATCACATGCCTTTAACTCCTCAGCCGAATATCTTCCCCGCATATACCCAAAATAAGGATGTTCCTTTACCTCGTACGTATCCTCTGTATAGAGCATCAATGTATCTAATCCCATTACAGCCATTCTTTGCAGCAGCTTTTCTACATCAGAAACGGTTGGGACCGCATTTCTAGACGCATCGAGCATAACTCCGCTCATTTCAAACTGTGGTTCCTCTGACAAGTCAAACTCGTTCACTTTATTAAAATGTTCAAGGAATAATCCTAAGCCGCGAAAAAAGTGAATAGGCTTCTCAAAGCTAATTTCCCCCTGCCCATTGTGATTCATAACGTGCAGCGGACCCTTTTGCTGTTTTACATGTATCGGATAGCCATCCTCTGAAAGTTGAACCGTTAAATTCCCTATTACAAGATTAAGCCCTTCCGCTATGGAGGATACATCACCGGTTAAGTGTAGTTTCATCTTTCTCCCTCATTTCATTTCACTTTTATAACAAGCACTGCGCACCCCTAAGAAAGAGACATTCTTTTCTCTATCGTGTTAAACCGATTCAAGTTGACTCTCATCATCCAATAAGCAGGAGCAACTCCGGAAATAAACGGAATTAGACCTGGCATCCTAATTAAGAGCATGCCAATAACCAATAGTCCTGCTCCGATCCATATCGTGGATGGCAATCCTGTTAAGGTAAATAAAAAGGATTGTTTTACATATTCTTTCGTTGAGACCTCATAATGGACATAAATCGAAAAGAAATTACCAACAGCCAATAGCAGGACAAATACTAAGATATATAAGATGATTAACAGAAAACTGGCAAATACGCCTGTCATGACTTGCTCTGCAATTCGAATATCGACAAAAAGAAAAAGGCCAATGCTGTAAAATACAAGGCCTATTCCATTGCTTCTTTTCCATTCTTTAAAATAAACTTGCTTAAACTTCGCCCATACAGGTAAATCCGTTTCTTTTCTCAGCCATTTCCGCACAATGGTAAATAGGGCAATGGATGCTGGAAAAAAGCCAAAGACCCCTAACCCAAGGATGGTAAAGGCAATCCAGTATAGATTGACCAAAATTGCCCTCCAGATCCATTCACATACGACAATCATCCATGGAACTTTTTTCATGATCCATCACCCTTTCATATGATTAACTTGACGAATTTTCAAACTTAATTACTTTTGTTCTTCATTAATTGGTCATAAAGCGGACTGCCTTTTACTGCCTTACCCGTTAAACTTAAGACGAATTCACTGAACATCGTATTTGCCCAAGCAAACCAGTCTCTAGTAAATTCTTCAGGGCAATCGGCATTAAAGCCTTCGTGCATGAAATTGGTAGCGCCGTCTGTTTGATTAAAATAAGCTAAAATTTCTTGTTTTTCTGCTTTACTCGTTGTGGTCATCCCTTGGATCGCCAGTGCTATATGCCAAATATAATGATCCGGAGTGTGCGGACTGCCAATTCCATTTGCATATTTTCCTTCGTAATAATATGGATTATCCCTGCTCAGAAGGAAGGAACGTGTATTTAAATAAGCGGGATCATCATATGGAAGATAGCCTAAGTACGGTGCAGCAAGCAAACTCGGAACATTGGCGTCATCCATTAAATTCACACGCCCTTCTCCATCCGTTTCGTATACATACATATCTCCATGAATCGGGTGGTCCAGCTTAGCGTATTGTTCAATACCTTTTTGAATTTCTTCACGAAGCTTCAGGCATTCTTCTTTTAATTCTGCAGCCTTAAGAACATCACACATTTCCGCTGCATACCCTAAGACGACTACAGCAAACATATTAGCCGGGACAAGATAGCCATAAGTGCAGGCATCGTCACTTGGACGGAAAGCACTCCAAGTCATGCCTGTCGGAACAACTCGTCCTCCCTTGCCCTCCCGAGTTAACGTATCTGACTGGCGGCAATCTGTACGTTCAAAGCGATAAGAAGATTGATTTTCATGATCCTGCTCTGTCCGCCATACATGAATAATCGTTTCCATCACCTGTTTGAACGTATCCTTTATATGAGAGGTACGTCCTGTCGATTTCCAAAACAGGTAGGCAAGCTGGATGGGATAGCAAAGGGAATCAATTTCGTACTTTCGCTCCCAAATATGCGGTGTCATCTCAGTCAGGTCATTCTGGTGCCCTTTGCCATTAGCACTTTCGTTGAAAGCATTGGCATAAGGGTCGTGCAGGATAAAAGCAAAATGCTGACGGATTACCCCTTCGAGGAAATCAGCCAATTCTTCATCTTCTTCTGCCGCCATTAAGTATGGTCTTACCTGTGCGGCTGAATCTCTTAACCACATTGCAGGAATATCCCCGGTAATTACAAATGTTTTTCCATCTTCTTGTTTCTTCATTGTCGTAGTATACGTATTGACAAAGCATTGCTCAAACATGAGCTGTAACTTTTCATCCTCTGGGAAAAATCCTTTTACGTGATTGATCAGCTTTTGCATGGATTCAGGAATTACTGTCGTCATTTTACCCTCTCCTATCTCTTCTTATGAAAACCCAGTGTGATGATTTCATATTTACTTACTTCATATGAATCTTGGGTATCGTCTGTTTTTTCTTCAAGGATGTTACTCTTACAGGATTCATAATCCTGGATATCGGCCTTAAGATTTACCTCTTCTTCAGCTGGATTAAACCAGCGAATCATCACATCATCATGTTCTTCCGCTACTCTCAAAGACGACCAAACAAGTCCTTTGGATTCTGTTTTAACAAACTGATGTGTTTCCGGTAATGAACCTTCATGGACGCTTGTCTGAACAGACACAAGCGGGACTTTGTATTGATACGCATCGACAAATGCCTGCGATTGGATGACATCTTTTTCATGCGGCAGCACTTGCCATTCTGCTGTTTGCATTCCTAAGCATTGTGCCTCTGGTGTAGGGAAATAACCCCAGTCCCCGAGCTCTGCTGTCGAACGAAGCACGGTTACTGCAATGGTTCCGTCCTCCTCCAGGATTTCATATTCTTGCAAACCATCCGTTGCTACTGTTAATCCCATCGTGGTATCCGCTAGGCTGGCAAACCGCTGCTGGTGATGACAAAAACTCGGATTTTCCCATTCCTTCTCCGGCGTATTCGGGCGGGTGACAATCTCGAAAATACTGTCAGCTTTATGTGTTTCCGTCCGTAAACCTGTTGGGAACAGGACACGCAGACGGTGGTCTGTTGCTTGGTTGTTAATAGTCAGCTTAAATGCCGGACCCTTCATTCCCTTTTCAAGGGTTACAACCGTTTGCATGGTGATTGTTGTCATATCGTCTGACCTTCCGGCTTCTCTTTCCTTATGCCAAATAAGCCTATTACGTTCCATCGCTAGGTGATCATCTGCAGAGACCGGGATCAATAATTTGTGCGTAAACTCTAGGACTGTTCTGAGTGTGCTTCTTTCTAGGAATTTAAATTCCGCTGGTACACCCTTTGTCGTAATAGCGGCATGCCCCTTTGCTTCCTTGTACATATATTCGTTACCAATATCCCCAGTGTCTTCGTAAATTCCGAGACGATGGAAGGACTCACCGGTATCTTTATGCATTAAATCATAGCTGCCATCTTCATGAAACTGTAGATGTACATATTCATTTTCCATTACGAACTGGGTTTCTGAAGAAGGCACATACTCCTGCTCTTCTTTGGCACCTGGCACTAGGTAGAATGTTTTATATCCAAATGACGGAATTCCCTCTGCGAAAAACGAAAGCTTTGCTCGTTTGGCAAAAAACGGCTGACGGAATTTATCATCAGGTAAGTCATAGCCAAATTCGACGGCAGGACTTTCAAGCTGATAGTCAACCGCTTTGCCTTCCCCATCAATCAGTTTGTATTTTGGCAATGGTTGATCCTCGAGATACACTGGAATTTCTTCAAAGTGCATTTGTGAAAAATACACCTTTTCTAGGTCGACTACTTTTGAAACAACTTCATTTTTCTCCCATCCGGTCGTATTCAGGACAACTAGCGGAATGCCTCCTTCAGGTGTCTGTGAAGTATCAACTTTTTGTACAAGCGCAGCTGCGTTTTCCTCGACAAATACCTCTCCCATTTGCGCTACACTTTCAAAACGAGTAACCATTTCACGGTGAACTTCATCGACACTACAGCCGCAAATACTGTCATGCGGGTGGTTCTTCATCAGTGATTTCCACATAAAGCGGATGTATTCTCGCGGGTAGGTCCCCCCCGCTAAAGCTAACATGGCCGCCAGCGGCTCAGCGTTTTTTTCCAAAAGAGTTTGACAATGATGATTCATTTGCTTTAAGTAAATACGGCTTGACGCAGTATTTACGAGGGTTGACCAGCCATCTGTCCGCTGATTGCGCAATTCCCCTTCGATTACTTGCAGCTGCTCAGGCAGTGCTTGTTTTAACGCCTCCGTATATTCATCAAAACTCGAATGCTTAAACTGATAATCAGGATATAGGGCAGATGCCGTTTCAATCGCCTGTGGAATTGTTTTTTGCAGCGGCTGGTGATCACAGCCATTCATAAACAACAACTGATTCGTTGAGGCATATTTCTCAGCATCTTGGAGTTTCTTATCCCAGAATGCTTGCGCTTCCTCTTCATCCACCGGGATTTCATTCCCATTGGAATACCAATTGGCAAAAAGAATCCCTAAAACACTTGAACCATCAGGTGATTTCCAGATCATTTCGGAATAAGGAGATTCATAGTCAGGAACGTCTGATACCGTGTTATTAAAGCCGGTCGGTTTCACTCCTCTGCCAAAGGCAGCCGTGTCAATTCCCGCTTGCTTTAAAAGCTGAGGTGCCTGCCCGTAAATACCGAAAGTGTCCGGAAAATAACCTATTTTTGAAACATGCCCATAGGCTTTCGTATCATTCATACCAATCAGCAGGTTTCGAACATTTGCTTCGGAGCTTGTTAAAAACGCATCCTGCAGTACATACCAAGGACCGATATGAAGCTTTTTCTCCTTTATTAATTGCTTAACAATTTCCCGATTCTCCGGGTGAACGGCGAAATAATCCTCCAACAGAACCGTTTGGCCATCTAGATGAAACGATTGAAAGCCGCTTCCTTCCTTTTTGAACTGTTCAATAAGATTATTCATAAGCTGTATGAAATAATAGCGGTGTTTCTCAAAAGGTAAGTACCATTCCCTGTCCCAATGGGAATGAGATATAATATGGGCCGTCTTGTTCACGAAACTTCCACTCCTTTAACGATTTTTAAAGCGCGAAAACGCTGTCATTATTGAAAAATAAAATACTTCTAGTACTTACAATAAGAAAACCAGACGTAAACAGCAATAGAATAGCCGCAAGTCATAAAGTTATTACAGTCGATATTAAATTAATCCATAAAATGAATGATCTATTAAAAAGGGCCCGTTTCCCACTGCATAGTTACAGTGAAAAACTGGACCCTTTCGTGTCAGAAGAATGTGAGGGTCAGAGCTCCCCGCTCTTCCCCCTATTTGCCTCCATTATTAAAATCTCTTTTCAATTCCTGTATACGATCCATAGCTTGAACCAAGGTATCATAGTTAGTGACCTGGTCTCTTAATGTTGGGTGAAGCTTGTTGTAGGCAACTTTACAATCATTGACGATATCCTTATCCTTTAACGTCAAATCAGCAACATCAGGAAGACCATTGATTTGATGAATCACTTCCGTTACCTTTTCATGTAAGTAAGCTGTGCTGAACCTTAGACTTTCTCTTTCACCTTCATTTTGAACAGTATAATAGATTCTGCCGCCTTCTTGGCCAAAGTCCAACTGTTCAAAGGAAATGGTTCCGTCATTTTCAGCAACCTTCTCTGCTAATACATTCTTTGCATCCAAGGAGTTGTATAATCTAACCGTTTGTCCCTTTTGAACTCTGTCGATTGTCACTTTATCTTTGGCTCCCGTATTATTTTCAGCACCTGCAAAATGCATCATAATATTGTCCGTTCTTGGCAGCGCATCACTTTCAAACATCTGCCATTCGTAAATCCGGATCGCGCCCCAAGGAGAAGTACCACTATTGTAGACCTGCAGTTTAAATTCTCGTGCCGTGATAGGCTGGTCTAAAACAATATCGGTCACAGCCTTCGTATTATCTGTAATCCTTTTAGCACTGACCCATTCACCGTTCTCATTTTTATAAAGTAGCTCGAAATCAACGGTGTTCATGTTACTTGCTTCTCCGCCATATTCAGCATGTTCTACGCGCCAGCGGCTGATTGTTTTCTCCTCGCCAATATCAATCGTCATATAACCCGTTTTTTCATTCGTTGCGCACCATTTACTATTACCAATTGCTGTTCCGTCTAATGCTTTCGCAGCAGGCTCCGCATCATTTTCTGCTGACACACCTGTTACTTGCGCACCAAGGACAACATTATCAGAGGTTGGATTTTGTTCAATCTCCGTTGCATCCGTACCCATGCCCCAGTCAAAGTCAACGACAGCAGCGTCACCTCGTACATAATCTTGATTGACCGGTACAACTTTTAATGAAGTAATATTATCGCTTGAAGCGTTTTCATTCGTTCGAGTAATATTCGGTGTGTAGAAATAGTTATTTGGTGTAACTCCTAAGAGTGTTTCCACCCCATCGGCATTCTCTTGGTAAATCTCATAATGCAGTACGTTCTTCTGCTCAGTCCAGCCTAAACGAGCTTCCGCCTCAAATGCTGTTCTCGGCATTTCTTCTAAAATTTCCACATCTGCAGGTTTTGATAAAACTGCTTCAGCTGAATCATAAATGGATAGCTGACCTAAATGAAAAGCATAGTTTTCGTATTTTTCAGAGTTACTAACCTTAAGACTTAAGGCATACGCAGTCTTTCCTGCGTCTTCTCCCAAATCAACAATCACTGTCTGCCAGCCCTTTTCAGTCGCTGGAAGTGAATAGTATTTCATATGATCCTGCGAATAATCTTCACTGTATGCAACACCAAGTTTAACTTCTGCGCCTGTTTGATTTTCATAGACCAAGCGGACCTTTGTGCTGTCAGTAATCGGAAGTTTGGTGCTGTAAAGCATAGTCTCATTTTCGGAGTTGGTATCGAGCGTTCCGCTGAATTTCAGTGAATTCCCCCCGTTATATGCTTTATCGAAATCATAGGATACATTTATTCGGCTGCCTTCACTGCGAATCCACCAACGCCAGGTTGGCATAATATCCTGGATGGAGCGATTATTCCACTCAAGATTACTAGCGATGGTTCCATTAACAAAATATTGTTTCCCATGGCCGCTATTAAAGTTAGTGGTAAAAGGCATTTCCTGAATAACGGACGAATCGGTCACAAACCGAGCCATTCCCTTCCAATCGGAAGAATCATCTGCAAGGGTTGGGTCACCCTGCGGTCCCGTCCAGAGATTTTTTTCTTTTTCGTGGAAGTCAGCAGGATTTTCCGCCAGCCCCATTGTCGAGTTTGGTGTATAAAGCGCGATGGAAACCTTTGGCTGTTTCTTTTCATCCAAAAGTGCTTCCGTATTAATCTTTGTATTATAAGAATTCTGTTGAATTTCGAAACCTGCATAGGCGTCAAAAGGGTTCCGGTTATGACTATTCATCGTTTCAACTGTTGTGTTAATCTTACTAGTATTCCAGTTATAATTTAAAAAGAACTCATCAACGGCGTATTCCCCATCCTCTGCCGGCTTTACGTACATGTCATTCTTGCTGTTGATGGAATCCTGATAGTTAACATTTCCGGTATTGTCTTGAGCATCGTACCAGCTGACATGAAGTTCTGATTTCCGTTTGATATAGCGCATCATTTCGTTCATGCGTACAGCTGTTTCCTGATTAACACCATACGTTTCTTGGTTAAAGAAATAACCGTCAAATCCAAAATACTCTGCTACTTCAATCATTTTGTCTGCCACTGGGAAACTTCCGTCTGAGGCTTGCTTTGTAAACTTTTCTATTTCAGCAAGCCCTTCCGCTGATCTGCCCCAAGGGAAACCAAGTGTTGCATAAACAGGCACCCCATTTCGGTGGGCGGCATCAACGATATCTGGTGTAGGGATGGCAAAAATCCCCTCATTGGTTCCTGCCCAGTAAATATAAGAGTCAAGCAGCTGCCAGTTGTCGAAAGCGTATACATTAAAGTCATTGCTGCCAACAGAACTTGCCTCATCATGATTCCACGTCGTGATCGCTGCAGAGGTGATACCAGCCTTTGGATTGGCTAGTGGATTAATCTGAGATCCTTTGAATCGATCTTGGTTTAAAGGGACGCTGGCGCGGTTCAATTCTGCGTCAGGATCTTTCTCAGGAGACCATTCCATGAGTGAATCTACGTTGAAGGCTGGTGCCAGCGGCTTTAGACTGAGCTTATCCGCAAAGTTCTCATTGACGATTGCTGTTCCGTCCCCATTAACCCCGGCTTTAGCCCCCGGTGCACCCATTGAACCAAGTAACATGAATGCCGCCGATGCAGATAAAATGCGGCTGTACAACTTACTTCCTTTTCTTCCCATATTGCTCCTCCTCTTAAATTTATTTACTTCCAAAAATGGAAGCACTTTCAATTATTATAAAATTCAGTCCGATTTTATAATAGTGGAGTAATAATAGATTCACTGTCCAAATTAAAGAAGCAGGCTGCAGTGATAATGTTTACTAGAATGCCAGTTACTCCTTTTTACCTACATAGATTATTCTTTGCGGTACTTTCTTACCAAAAATAGGAAATGTATTGACCTCCATCATGTAAGCGCTTTAGAATTGTGGTATATATTTGGTTTCATGTGACTGGATCATACTAGGCATGGAAAACAGAACGGGATTATTCCCGGTTGTTTTCCATGCCTTTTTGTTTTCTAGCAAACAACCAATATATTTGAAGAATTCGCAAAGGAGGATAGCAAAAAACCATAGGGAAAAATTTAAACAGAAAGAAGGGAAGGTTTTTGAAACCAAAGTTTTGGCTTAATTTAGCCATCATTTTCACGATGTTGTTATCAACCGTAATAAGCATGAACGAATCTACTGCAGCAGCGCAGGAGAATTCACCTATTGAATATGAAATATACCCTTTACCTCAAGATGTAACCTACCATGAAGGCTCTCTCACGTTGGACAAAGCAATTCAAGTCATCTTCGACAACACCATTGATCCCGTCACAAGAAAAAAAGTAGAAACGATTTTTAAACAAAATGGCTACTCCGCCCCAACCATTGGGACCGAACCAGCTGATGATAAAATAAATATTTTAGTAGGAACAAAAGGCTCAAATGGCCCGGTAGATTCCTATGCAGCCACAAATGTAAATAGCGATGGCACTGATTTTTCAAAAATTGATGCCTATCAATTAGACATTCAGAAGAATGCCATTACGATATTAGGCAAAGACACAGACGCAAGCTTCTATGGTGTGGTGACGTTAGAAGCGATCCTAGCACAAGCCCCTGACAAGGTTGTCCGGCATTTAACCATTAACGACTACGCCAATACAGAAATCAGAGGTTTTATTGAAGGATACTACGGAATTCCGTGGAGCAATGAGGACCGTATGTCACTCATGCGGTTTGGCGGTCAATTTAAAGCGACCTCCTATGTCTTTGCACCGAAGGACGACCCGTATCATAGAGAAAAATGGGGAGAGCCTTATCCTGCAGATATGTTAGCAGATATCGGCAAAATGGCTCAAGTGGGGAATGAGACGAAAACTCGTTTTGTTTGGACAATCTCCCCATTAGGAGAAGTGGCTCATATCGCTCGAACACAAGGTCAACAAGCCGCCATGGATTTACTTCCGGAAAACACAGAAAAAATGCTGGCAAAATTCGATCAATTATATGATGTGGGGGTACGTCAATTCGGTGTTTTAGGTGATGACGTTGGAAATCTTCCACTTGATTATGTGGTCCAATTGATGGATGCTGTATCCCAATGGGCCGATGAAAAAGGCGATGTATATGATATCTTATACTGTCCGGCAAGCTACAATTCCAGCTGGGCGTGGAACGCTGCGGAGTTGAATGCCTATGAAAAGGGATTTGATGAAAATATACAAATCTTCTGGACTGGTTCTACAACCTGCGCCCCGATTGTCCAGTCGACCATTGATACATTTAAGAACAGAAGTAACAATGGAGTCACAAGACGAGATCCATTATTCTGGCTCAACTGGCCTGTCAATGATGTCGATATGTCTCGTGTGTTTTTAGGAAAAGGGGAAATGCTCCAGACTGGCATTAAAAATCTAGCTGGTGCTGTGACAAACCCGATGCAGGAAGCTGAAGCTTCAAAAATTGCCATCTTTGCTGTTGCTGATTATGCATGGAATACAAAAAAGTTTGATGCTCAAAAAAGCTGGGAGGACAGCTTTAACTATATCGAACCAGATGCAGCAGAAGAGTTTCATACGTTAGCAAAACATATGTCCGATGCGGATCCTAACGGACTTAGACTGTCAGAGAGTGAAGATATTAAGAGTTTGTTAGATTCCATTACAGCTAAAGTGAATAACGCAGAATCATTAAAAGATGGTGCACCAGAAGCAATTGTCCAGCTGCAAATAATCGCCGATGCCGCAAATGAATTTTTAGCAAAAACAAAAAATGAAAAGCTAAAGGAAGAGTTAGCGCCATTTGTAAAAGCATTACGAGATATGGTTCTAGCAGACATTGAGTTTATTAAAACAGATTTAGCTATCGAAGCAGGTAATAAAGCAGATACATGGGATCATTTTTCAAAAGCAACAGCTTTACGTAAGCAAAGCTTAAACTATGACCGCCCACTATTAAGTGGCACGATGAAAGCAAAACCAGCTAAAAAGAGACTGCAGCCATTTACCAATAACTTAGAGGCTAAAATTTCACCCAAGGTAGCCGAACTGCTGGATCTTCAAGTGGTAGAAACAACAGCTAGTATCTTTACAAATGTAGAAGCGTATAAAAACATAGAGCTAACAGAAAACAAGACAACCACTTCTATTAATGCTGCCGGTCCAATTACGCTCAACAAAGGTGAATACCTAGGCGTAAAATTAAGCAGAATCAAGGATGTAATTGACATTGAAGCCCCAAATGTTAAAGGATTAACAGTAGAAACATCCTTAAACGGCATTAAGTGGGAGAAGGTAAAAAGCGAAGCTGCTCCGGCTGATGCCAGATATATAAGGCTGCTAAATAAACAAGCAACTCCCGTAGAGTTTACGTTAGAAAGTCTTACCGTAACATCCTTAGAGGTTGAACCTAAATCCGTTACAGAAACAAATTACACAAGTGTTGAAAACCCGCTTGGCCTTTTTGATGGTGATTTTAATACACCTGGATGGTTTAAGAATAGTCAAGTTGCCGGTAAGTATATTACCTATGATATGGGTCAAGAAATTACACTAAATAGTCTAAAAGCAGTGATTAATGAGAGCGAGCATGATTATCCAAGACATGCTATTCTTGAGGCTTCATTAGATGGAAATGAATGGACGACCGTCATGACCTTTGGCAGCCAAGAAGGGGCAAATGAGGGTGAAGCTGCAAATGCAGACATGGCCGATGCGATATTTGACCAGCACGAAGCCCCATACCGAACAAAAGAAGTCAGAGATTTAGATCAAAAGATGAAGTACTTAAGATTTAAGATGACAAGAACAAAGGTCGGTTCAGATAAATGGGTGCGGATGCAGGAAATAGTCATCAACGATGGCAAGTATTACCCTGAAACCAATAATCCAACGATTTCAACCACTGCGGCAAATACAGCAGGTAATTCTAAGGATTATCTGATTGATGGCAAACTCAATACGAAATTCAAACCGGCCGGAACGGAAGCTGGTGAAATTCTCTACCATATTGGGGAAGCAGAAAAGTCAGTAACAGGGATTACCATTCTTGAAGATCCAAACAGCTTATCAGGAAGTAAGGTTTCTGTAAGAACTACAAAAGGTTGGAGAAATCTTGGAACGGTTGATTCTGGCTACCAATATTTCTCAACAGATCATATCCCGCCTGTGTTAGACCTAAAGATTGAATGGCCGGAAGGAAAAACCCCAGCAATTTATGACATAAAAGTTGATAAAAACTAAGCTATTTGAGTGGCAAAAGCGTTTAAAGACATTAAAGCTTGTAGTTAACGCTGCAAACGGCGAAGAGTACGTACGAAGCGGCAGCTAGAGCTGATTTCTTTAAGCATTGCTGCTACAAAAGGAGTAACAAAAAGACGATTCGTGGGGGACGAATCGTCTTTTTGCTGCCTGCTATTTATGCAGCTGCTTTAGCTTTGTCTTTGCCGATGTAAGTCTTAGCTGTTTTACGGATGAATGGAACCACCCAGCGGTCTAAGCCGTATCTGCCAGCGTTGTAACCTGCTGTTAAGATAATGAAACCTAAGAATATGTCAGTTGGATTGTGAGATACAGTCCCAGCTAGGAAGAAAGAGAAGTTCATTACAAGACCAAAGAGCATTGCTGCAGTTGTTAAACATCCTAGTAGAAGTCCTAAACCGATTAATGTTTCACCCCAAGGAACGATGAAGTTGAAGACATCTATGTTTGGTAAAGCAAAGCTTTCTAAGAAGTTAACGTACCAACCGTAAACCATGTTGCCATCTGGACCTTTTACTGGATTTGCTACCGCATTTTTTAAGAAACCTGAAGCGTCGAATCCGCCTGTAATTTTATGAAAACCAGCTGTGAACCATGCGTAGCCTAGGTATAAACGAATCACTGTTAAAATAGCGGCAGAGATCTTATTTTCTCGTAAAGATTTGTTAAACATAAAGCATTCCGCCTTTCAAAATTTACTTGTTCTTTATACTTCCACTATATAAGGATTTGCGTGTTAATAACATAAGTGCAGTGTTAAGTTCACAGTTTGTATGAAATGATTTGACGGAATATTGAACAGCTCTAAATTACACGTATTTAACATAAAGTTCGAATGATTTCCTTAAAAAGAACATATAGAAAAACAGGGCAAATAGTCCAAAGCTTCATGGAAAGGTAGGAGAATAAATGAACGTATTAGAAGTGAAGCATCTGCAAAAATCATTCGGGGCGATTAGGGCTGTTCAGGACATCAGTTTCTCTGTCCAAGCCGGAGAAGTGTTCACCATCATTGGACCAAATGGGGCCGGAAAATTGTGCCTTAACTAATTTATTTTCTTTTTATGCAACGCTAGTGTAATTTCCTAAACAACAAAAAAGAAGCGTAAAGATGGCCGTTACGCTTCTTTCTTTTAAAATTTATCAAACTAATTCTTCTAACGCTTGATGGGCAAGGATCAGTGAGCCGGTAATTCCTGCTGCATCTCCTAAACCTGGACTCACGATATAATCACGCAGCTCCGGCAGGGAAACATAATCGGCAACTAGCTCTTTTAAATGCTTATAAATAGAAGAAAACACTTGGCTTTGGTGCATGACACCGCCGCCAAGGATGATTTTTTTTGGCGAAAGAATTAATATATATTGCATGAGAGCCTGTGCAATATAGTAACCTTCCAAATCCCATACTTCCTTCCGATCTGATAAGTTAGACCCTTTATCCCCCAGCGGCCTTCAATTGCCGGACCCGCTGCAAGACCTTCAAGGCAATCCCGATGATAAGGACAATTTCCTTGATATCGATCATCAGGATGACGCCTCACCAATATATGCCCCATTTCAGGATGGGAAAGACCTTGAAGGAGCTTTCCTTGTACAACGGCACCTGCACCAATTCCAGTTCCTACTGTAATATACAAGCAGCTATCCAGTCCCTTTGCTGCTCCAAAAGTAACTTCACCCAATGCCGCAGCGTTTACATCCGTATTAAAACCAATAGGTATACCAAAGGCATCCTTTAACGTTTGAACGAATGGATAATCCCTCCAAGCTGGCTTTGGGGTAGATGTAATCGTACCATATGCCGAACATTCCTGGTTCAAATCAATCGGTCCAAATGAACCAACGCCAATCGCTTTTACAGGATATTGGCTAAAGAAGGTAATAACCTTCGGCATGGTTTCCTCAGGGATCGTGGTTGGAATCTGAATTTGCTCAATAATATTGCCCGTTTCATCTCCGACAGCACAAACAAACTTCGTACCGCCAGCTTCAATTGCACCTAGCATGTGAGCTTCCTCCTCTTGATTTTATCAAAAATGCTGCATTTCAGGGGGAGATTACTTTTCCGGCCAAATTTTTGCGCCAGGCTCGAGCATCCACTTATGCTCTTCCTCCATGATTCTATCTGTCCATGGATTATTCTCAAGATGGCGAATCATCCAACAAAAGTACATAGCGTATCCAGGTGCAGTGGCTTGTGGATGGTCAAGTTCACCAGGGATGGTAATATAACTATTATGTTCGACACAGTACGCTTCCGGTCCAACCATTGCGCAGCCAAAACCCTGTGGCTTATCGAAACGATAATAATAAACCTCAGGCTGATCATGGTGATGCGGCGGATAGCTTGACCAGCGACCTGGATAGGAAATAACCTCACCAATTACAAGATTGGAATAAGGGGCAATATTATAATCAAAAATCGTCCGAATAATCCTCTCAGCTGTTCCATTCCAAACGCCTTCACCTGCAACAGTGCTTTCACAATCCTCCGGAGTATACAATTTTGCTTCAAAAACGTTCTCATTGTCTGTTTTTTGCACAAGGACCTCGCATGGGGAAAGAGAAGTAATCTTCACTTCCACCTCTTTAGGAATGTGCAGACACCATGGATCTTCTTCAAACACACTAACACGCTTCATTCCCTGAGAGTTCCCGTTCCACTCCAGTTTAATTTCTCCTTCGAGAAGAAGGATGGCAGACTCTTTACTGCAATCAAAGAGCACTTGCGTTTCACCCGCTGCCAAAGAGTAAATTCCGATATCTTGAAGCATATCCGGATGCTTACTCTCCATATCTGTAATCGTTGTATATCCTGGTTTTAATTCACCAAATTTTTCATACATACACATTGTCCTCCTTTACACGCCCAACACTTTGAAACATTTCCATATGGCGTTTCACATTTTCTGCGGCAGCTGCAATCACAGTCTCATGATAGGAAAAATAATCCTTGAAGGGAGCCGCTTCATTCACCGTATTTATAACAGAATGAAAAGTAGAAGTAGCAACATTAATTTTTCGAATGCCATGGTGAATACTTGTGCGAAAATCCTTTTCAGAAATCCCTGAACCTCCGTGGAGCACCAAAGGAATATCAACTTCGCGATTAATTTCTTCTAAACGATCAAACCGTAATTTAGGTTCACCTTTATATACTCCGTGTGCATTCCCGATAGCAATGGCTAATGCGTCAATCTTCGTTTCAACAGCAAACATTTTTGCTTCTTCAGTTGAGGTAATCAGGACTTCCAGATCTACTGAACCGTCTTCGCTTCCGCCTACCTGCCCAATCTCAGCTTCAACCGTAGCTCCATATTCACGGGCAATCGCCGCCATTTTTTTCGTTTCCGTTATATTTATTTCAAGAGGATGATGGGAACCGTCATACATAATAGAAGAAAAGCCGATTTCCAATGCTTCACGAATCTTCTCTTCCGTTAAGCCATGGTCAAAGTGGACCGCAACCGGCACAGTTGCTTTCTTTGCCGCTGCCACCATGACAGGTCCGATTAAGTGAAGCGGAGAGTGATTCAATCATACTTCCGCAATTTGTAAAATAAGTGGTGAGCGCAGTTCTTCAGCTGCACGCACCGCTCCGATTACCATTTCCATGTTGGCTACACTGAATGCACCAACTCCGTACTGATTCTCTTCGGCATGAGAAAGAATATCCTTCATCTTAACTAATGGCATCGTAATCCTCCTTTATAACCCACTTTTTTCCCGAATATAGGCTCGTGCTTTTAAGGCATACTCTAAAGGGTTCGCTTTAGCAGGATCTTGTTCAGCCTCAACAACAAACCAGCCTTGATATCCAGCAGCATCCAATGCTTCAAAAACAGGTTCAAAGTCGATTACTCCGTCTCCAGGAACCGTAAATACTCCCTCTTTAACAGCCTGAAGGAAACTCAACTTCTCTTCACGAACCTTATTGCCCACTTCCATTCGTACATCCTTTAAATGCACATGGTGGATCCGATTCATATGTTTAGTAAGTACATGTATATGATCTTCTCTGGAAAAAACAAGGTGCCCTGTATCATATAGAAGAGAAACTTTTTCAGGATTTGTTTCTGCCATCAACCGGTCAATTTCTTCAGTCGTTTGGATCCCTGTACCCATATGATGATGATAGACAATTTTCATCCCTTTTTCTGCGGCAAGGTCGCCAAGAAGGTGCAATCCTTCGATTAAAAGCTGCCATTCTTCCTCTGAAAAAACAGGCTTATTATCAAATAATGCCGTCTCCATTTGCCCTTGAATACTATTGCCTTGTTCAGAAACGACAATCACCTTTGCTCCCATTTCATGTAAGAAGTCCCGGTGTTCGATAAATGCTTGGGTTGTTTCCTCAAAGGGTTTCGAAGTTAAAAAGGCACTAAACCATGCACTCGCGATTTCAAGACCACGGAGTCCTAAAGCTTTTTTTAACACTTCTGTGTGTCGAGGATATTTATTACCAACCTCACTTCCAGAAAAACCTGCAAGCGCCATTTCACTTACACATTGCTCAAATGTTACTTCACTGCCAAGCTCTGGCATATCATCATTTGTCCATCCGATTGGCGCGATGGCCAATTTCACATCCATTCCTTGAAACATGATTACTACCTCCTATTATTAATAAGCACGAGCTTTTACAAGATTAGATTCTTTGTCTTTAAAGGCAGACTGAATACCTTCTTTTGAAGAAACTTCAGCGACACCAACATGCCACCAGGAATCATAGCCATGTGTCATGGTTTTCGGAAGGACTTTGATGTCAATCAACGTACTAACACTTTGTTTTTTCGAGTCAAGTATGGCATTTTCTAATTCTTGCATCGTTAGAACGGTATATGTTTTTACACCATAGCCTTCTGCCACTTTTGCATAATCAATGGTCATGATTGGACCGTCTAGTTTACCTGTTTCAGGATTCCGTTTGCGGAATTCCGTACCAAAGCTGCCCATGCCATTTCCCATTTGTAAGTTATTGATACAGCCGAACCCAGAATTATCAAAGAGGATAACGTTGATTTTTTTACCTTCTTGAACGCTTGTAACAAGCTCTGTATGGAGCATTAAATAGCTTCCATCCCCAGTCATTGCGTATACTTCCTTGTCAGGCTCTGCAAGCTTTGCACCGAGCGCGCCGGCAATTTCATATCCCATGCAGGAATACCCGTATTCCATATGATAGGTATTTCGAGCTTTTGAAACCCACATCCGTTGAAGGTCGCCCGGCAGACTGCCAGAGGCACCGACAATTACCGCATTATCATCAATCAGCTCATTCACCTTCCCAATGACACTTGTTTGTGTCAATTCAGAATCAAATGCTTCTTTATACTCCGGAAGATATTCATCTAAATGTCCGTCGACTTCAGGTGTAAAGTTTTCTCCATATGTAATACGTACCAGACGATTTAATTCAGCTTCCCAGTTTCTTTTTGCTTCAGTGATTTCATTTTCATAAGAGGCACGATAATCTCCAAGTTCTTTTGAAATGGCCTCAAGCCCAGCCTGTGCATCAGCCACCACACTCAATGCATCCAACTTTGCTGCATGGAACTCTGAAATATTGATGGTTAGGACGTCTGCATTTGCAAATAATTGTTTTGAGGCAGTTGTAAAATCAGTAAAGCGGGTTCCCACTGCAATAACTAAATCCGCGTTCATAGCGATCGAATTGGCAGCTGAATTCCCCGTTACCCCGAGCCCGCCAAGATTTAAAGGATGAGAGCTCTCGACACCACTTTTTCCTGCCTGTGTTTCACCAAAAGGAATTTGGTGTTTATCTGCAAAATTTAGGAAGGAATTGGCCGCTCCCGAATAACGCACGCCCCCTCCTAAAATCAATAACGGCTTCTTTTTTGATTGAATGAGGTTAATTGCATCATTCACGCTTTCCTTTGAAGGTTGGCGACGCTCGATGCGATGAACTCGCTTTGCAAAAAAGCTTTTTGGGAAATCCCATGCTTCTCCTTGTACGTCCTGTGGAAGTGCAATGGTTACTGCCCCTGTATCAGCAGGGTTTGTTAAGACCCGCATCGCGTTCAGCATTGCTGACAACAGCTGCTCCGGTCGATTTACTCGATCCCAATATTTACTCACAGCACGAAAAGCATCATTTGTTGAAATCGATAAATCATGTGTCTGTTCAATTTGCTGGAGAACTGGATCAGGCTGACGCGTCGCAAACACATCACCTGGCAGGAGAAGAACTGGAATATTATTAGCTGAAGCCGTTGCTGCGGACGTAACCATATTAGCGGATCCTGGTCCAACAGAAGCCGTACACGCCATAATTTGTTTTCGATGCTTCTGCTTAGCAAAAGCGACTGCCGCATTTGCCATCCCCTGTTCATTTCGACCTTGGTATACTTCTAAATCACCAGCGTTCTCTTCCAATGCCTGACCAAGTCCAAGAACATTCCCATGTCCAAAAATCGTAAAAATACCTTTTATAAATCTTTGTTGTATGCCATCAAATTCTACATATTGTACATTTAAGAATTTTACAAGAGCTTGCGCAGTCGTTAAACGAATTGTACCCACCATTAATCGAATCCCCTCTCATTAAAAGAATATGATTTACTAGATTCCATTTTCTATATAACTACTTGATTGTTTGGTTTCATGAGGACCACTTTTCCCTTTTCTTCATCATTTTGGGCTTCATGAGCCCTTCATGAGGACCACTTTTTCATTCTCTTCTCCATTTTTGGCTTCATGATAAAAACAAAGGAAAAGGGAAGCAGCACGGACCTAATCCGTCCCACCACTCCCCCTTATCTTTAATTAAACATACCGCCCTGTTACCATTTTCTTTCTAGTATAGAATTCAACACCATCTGTACCATTCGCATGAAGATCTCCATAGAAAGAATCTTTATATCCTGAGAACGGGAAGAAGGCCATCGGTGCTGGTACCCCGATATTAACGCCAAGCATACCCGCATCAATGGTCTCACGGAACTGACGGATTGCAGACGCACTGTCAGTATAAAGACAAGCGCCGTTCGCAAAAGCAGAAGCGTTTGCTACTTCAATCGCTTCCGATAAATCTTTTACACGTACAATAGAAAGAACCGGTGCAAAGATTTCATCCTGCCAAATCTTCATTTCTTGCGTCACGTTATCAAAAATCGTTGGTCCCACAAAGTAACCCTCACCATTTACCGCTTCGTCACCACGTCCATCACGAATCAATGTTGCTCCCTGTTCAATACCTGCTTCAATATAACTTAGTGTCCGTTCTTTTTGGCCTTCACGAATAACAGGCCCTAGGAATACCCCTTTTTCAAGTCCATTTCCGATTAAGATCTCATCCGCAGCCTTTTTAAGTCTTTCAATTAGTTCATCTGCGATTGATTCTTCTACCGCTACAACTGCAGCTGCCATGCAGCGTTCGCCTGCTGAACCGAAAGCAGCACTCGTAATTTGAGACGTTGCCACATCAAGATTGGCATCCTTTAAGACAATAGAGTGATTTTTTGCGCCTGAAAGTGCTTGAACACGCTTTAAGTTAGCAGTGCCTGTTTTGTATACATACTCAGCAACAGGCTGAGAACCAACAAAGCTTATTGCCTTTACAAGCTTGTGCTCTAATAATCCATTAACCACATCATGAGCACCATTGACAATGTTTAACACGCCCTTTGGAAGACCCGCTTCTTCAAACAACTCTGCAAGTCGTGCTGCAAGAAGAGGTGTACGCTCTGAAGGCTTTAACACAAAAGTATTTCCACATGCGATGGCAAGCGGGAACATCCAGCATGGAACCATCATCGGGAAGTTAAATGGTGTAATCCCGCCAACTACCCCAATTGGATAGCGGTACATACCTGATTCCAATCCAGCCGCAATATCCGGAAGCTGTTTACCCATCATTAATGTTGGGATACCTGCTGCAAACTCCACACATTCGATTCCGCGAAGAACCTCACCGTGTGCCTCTGCAAAGCTTTTTCCATTTTCAATGGTTACGAGTTTCGCAAGTTCATCCCAGTGGTCAACTAATAGCTGTTGATATTTAAAAAGAATCCGTCCACGTTTTGGAACAGGAACCTGTGACCATGTTTTAAACGCTGCATTTGCAGCTTGAACAGCCTGGTCCACTTCTTCTTTTGTGGAAAGAGGGACAATCGCAAGCTCTTCTCCTGTTGCAGGATTAACAACTATTTCTGTTTTTTCCGATGAAGACTCTACCCATTCTCCGCCAATATAGTTTTTTAACGTTTTTACAGTTGTTACAGTCATCTGAAATACTCCCTTTCTGTAGTTAAATAGAAACTGAATCTCTTAAGCTAGTTCATAAACAGCCGTATCCATGTGGTTAAATAGCTCTTCCTTTGTTGGCATCGCATCGGAGCAGCTATGGCGAGAAATAACAATCGACGCTGACGCGCTACCCATCTTCATAGCCTCAGAAACTTCTTTTCCATTCATAAGACCGAAAATAAACGCCGAGGCATACGAATCTCCTGCACCAAATGTTTTTAATACGTTCGTCCGGAAAATACCGCTTCTGTGTGACGCTCCGTCTTTTGTGTAGGCAATGGAACCGGATCCACCATGTTTGATTACGATCAACTCTGCACGGTATGAAAACCAGCGGGATGCTGTATAGTCATCATTTGATTCTTTTATATTCAATAATTTTTCCATCATGTCGAACTCTTCACGTGTTCCGATAATCACATCACATTTTTCTGCAGCCAGATTGTAGTAAACAGCTGTCTCATCCTCATCTGTCCAGGTATACGGTCGATAGTCAAGGTCAAAGAAAATGGTTACCTCGTGTTTCACTGCATATTCAAGTGCAAGAAATACGGCTTCACGTGATGGACTTTTTGCCAATGCTGTTCCAGATACCAACAAGGCCTTTGATTGTTTGATATAGTCTTCTTCAACCTCGGATGGATGCAGCTTCAAATCTGCAACATTATCCCGATACATTAAGATGCTGCAATCCTCGGGACTTTTAATTTCAGTAAAAGCAAGCCCAGTGACCGCTCCAGTTTGATCAATCTTGACAGCAGAGGTATCAATTGCATTCTTCTCTAAGTAATCAGTAATAAAACGGCCCATCTGATCATTCGATACTTTTCCAATAAATCCAGTCTTCTGTCCGAGCCTAGCAGATCCAATGGCTATATTTGCAGGTGAACCGCCAACATACTTCGTAAACGTGCGGGTCTCCTCCATCGGGCGGTGGATTTCATTTGCATTTAAGTCAACGCAGAGACGTCCAATAGCAATCAAATCAAATGGTCGGTCTTGGTTAAATTTGAGCGGGTTCATATTTCTCCATCCTTCCTGGTTTATAGATTAATAGATACTGCAGATTGGTCTGCTGGCTGAAGCTGTACGGGTCCACCAATTTCAAGCGACTTTCTTGCCGCCTTGGCAATCCGCTCCGCTTGTAAGCCATCTCTACCGCTACAAATGACTTCTTTATTCTCAACGATAGCGGTTACAAATTCATTAACTTCATCGATATAAGCTTGTGTATAGCGTTCAAGGAAAAAGTATAATGGCTTCTCTTTGAATACATGTTGAGCAGTTGAAACCTCCACGGTATTAGCGCGGTTATTATCAGCCTGAGCTGATCCCTTATCTCCAAAAATCTCTAGACGCTGGTCATATCCGTAAACTGCCTGGCGGCTGTTATCAATGACACCAAGAGCACCGTTCGTAAACTTTAATGAAATAATTGCGGTATCAATATCGCCAGCTTCACCGATGGCAGGATCAACAAGCACTGCACCGTTTGCATATACTTCAACCACTTCACTTCCCATGATATAGCGAGCCATGTCAAAGTCGTGAATGGCCATGTCCATGAAGAGACCGCCAGAGGTTTTTATGTAATCAATACCAGGAGGCTGAGGGTCACGTGATGTAATACGTAAGATATGCGGGGTACCGATTTCTCCAGCTTGAACGAGCTCGCGAATTTTACGGAAATTCGGGTCAAAGCGGCGGTTAAAACCCACCTGCAGCTTTACACATGCCTTTTCGACAGCTTCAAGTGCCTCTTCCGTTTCTTCCACTGAAAAACTAACTGGTTTTTCACAAAAGATATGCTTCCCTGCTGAAGCCGATTCTTTAATCAGGTTGGCATGGGTAGTGGTAGGAGAACAGATAAATACTGCATTTATTTCAGGATCGTTCAGAATATCTTGGTAATTGGCTGTCAATATTTCTATTTGTTTTTCCTTTGCCCACTCCTCAAGATGTGCAATTGCAACATCTGACACGCTTTTTACCCTTACTTGAGGAATCCTCCTTAAATTATCTACGTGTATTTTTCCAATACGTCCAGCTCCAATGATTCCAACCGTTAACGTCATCCGACTACATCCTCCCATATGCAAAAATTAACCTCCGTTTTTCGACCTTATCTATGTACTCTTTACAGGCTAAGATTTAATAAATTCGTCCTGCCTCATCCATTGGTAGAAGAGTTACCCAAAATGGGTAAAGGCCCATAAATTGGACCTTTATGTTGTATTATTAATGCGATTTCAAGTTCAATGTAAATCTGCTTTTCCCATCTTCTTCATACCACATTGGGAAATTGGTTCCCCAAATATTGTTGTAGAGGTTAAAGTGGAATCCACCTTCTAATGAAGCAAAGGTATTGTTAAACTGTAACAGTCTTTTTTCACCTGGTGATACCAGAGGTGAATCTTTTGTCTCAATCACAACTTCACCATCTGCCCCGGCATAATACAAACCTTTATCAACAGAATGGAGGTTGCGGTTTCCGTTATTCACTACTTCGAGTGGAGAAATTCGCTCTCCCAATTTATCCAATTTCCAAATGTTTGGATTATCGACTTCAAGAGCAAATGAAAACCACATCGCCTCAGGTAAGCGGTTTGCATCCTTTTCGAACCAATGAAGCTCAATATCAATTTGGTCATCCTGCTTATAAAATTTATATTGGATTATAACCTCTTTTGGGGCACCCAATGACTCTACTGGATACTGAGGCAAACGCAGTTGGACCCTCACATCATCACTTGCTGCGGTTTCTGTTTTTGTTAATGAAACAACCTTGGGTTGATAGATTTTATGTTTTGGTCTTGGAGTGATGAGTTCGAATCCGGGTTTTCCCTGGTCCGCTTCTGACCAACGATATGTTTGCCCAATGTTCTCAACATATTCCTCAAACCATTGATTGTAATTTTCTACACCAAATGACTCGTAGGAAAAAACACCAATCCGTTTATGTTTATTTGCCCACTCTTTGCCGCTTCTATCTACTAAACTAGAAATAGAGCCGTCATCTGCAAACGATACAGTCAGCCCTCCAAGGGAATAAGACATGTTAAGCTCTAAACTCTCACTTCCAGGTTCCAGAATTTGAGCGTTCAGTGCCTGGAAAGCTTCTAACACTTCCTGCTGCCGCTCGAAGGATAATGTCGAAACTGCTCTTTGAATATAACCACGCTGTTCCTTCCAGGAATCTTCAAATAATTGATAGTCGCGATTTTTCGGTGCACCTGAAAAAACTTCCTTGGATAAACGATCATACTCATCCATCGCAAATGAACCAATATAGCAATATTTATCTGACACAGAATCTTCGTCTATCGTGTTTCTTTGTCTTGCTTGCTGGAAATCGTGCTTGGCATAGTTTTTATAATCATTAAGATATTTCTTTTCATCTAAACCCCATGTATGTTCAGGGATTAATAGCAGCCAGTCAGAGAACTTTGTATACTCCTCACTATTTACGTCTAATCTGCCTTCGCTTACCCACTGATTTCTAAGTCTAAGTAACTCCCTGTATTGCGCCACCTTTTTGGGATCGGTACCCACTCCATGGATCCACGAATCAGCGATTTCTTCATAAACAACAGGCAGATTGTGTTTAATATCCTGGATCTTGGCCGCAAACGCATCCATGGTTGATGCTTTGATGGCTGCGTTCGGGAACCTTTCTTGTAAACTGGCAAACTCAGCTTTAATATCTTCAATCGAAGGCGGTCCACAATTATCACCCGTATGGGCAAACACCATCACTTCCTTTAATCCATCCAGTTTCAGAACGTCCCCATAGTTATCGGCATAGTTCACAATAACTTCAGAGCCATCTTTCCCCTTCCATACAAAGATCGATGGCACGGAAGGAACCTTTGAGGCTGGATTTACGCCAATATGGAAATAGTGGATTCCGTTTCGTGCCAGAAAAGGAATCATCGCTTTTGTATGCCCTGGAACATCAGTCATTTTTGCCGAAATGGTTTGTTTTTCATAGCTGGAATCTAATCGTTTTGCAATCGATAGCCCGTATTGAAATAACTCCGCATCCATTAATTCGGTATGGGTCGTAAAAGGAAGACCATGCCAGGCGATAAATCCCTTTGCAATCGCGTTTTCCATTTTCTGCTTTTCTTCTGTATTTGCTTGTTTTAAATACTCCTGGATCAGCCACGAGCCTGTCGTCCACACAAAACCGACTGAAGTGGCTTCTTTCTCCAGACCTTCTGCTAATTCAATAGCCTTTGGTATGTAGGACTTTATATATTGTTCTGTCACATTTTCTGCTAAATCGGTAAAACCAATATCCAGATGTGTTTTGAAAATCACATGCACTACTTCAATATCGTTCATGTTGTCGCTCACCACCTTGTGTACGTCTCTATACGTTTACTTTTTCGGACAATTTTTTAAGATTGGTCAAACTAAGCTCCAAACTGTCCAAAGGATTACCAGGACAGAAATCTTGCTCAACCGCATAGAATTCTACCCCATTTTGTTCGCCCCACAATAATATTGGTGCAAAGTCAATCGATCCCGTTCCCACTTCTGCAAAATATTTTCTTTCATCATTGGTCATATCTTTTAGATGAAGGATTGGAATTCGATTAGGGAATTTTTTCATATAGGAAAGAGGATCAATTCCGGCCATTTTAACCCAATAGGTATCAACTTCTGGATAAAGAGACAACCCATCTTCTTTTTCTAAAATATAATCAAGTGCAAATTTTCCATCGATCTGTGTCCTGAATTCAAAATCATGGTGATGATACCCAACACGATAACCTCTTGGTGTTACCTTTTTCGCGACTTTAAGCAGATCATGCTTTGCTTTCAAATAGCCTTCGACATTTTGCATTTCTTCCTCAAGGTAGTGGCAGAAAAAGTCGGTAGTCCCGAACAAGTCAGCTTCCTTTAATACGGTTTCTAACTCATTGTTCATCCGGTCAAGGCTGATATGCATTCCCGCTGTCTTTAATCCTGCTTCTTTTAAAACTTCAGCAATTTCTTCTGCTGGATAATCAAAAAGACCATCTATTTGTACAGCTGCATAGCCCATTTTCTTTAGTTCACGCAGCACTCCGGGAAAATCTTTACTTATTTCATTTCGTACTGTATAAAGTTGGGCAGCAAATTTATGTCTCATATTATTTCGCTCCTCCTATTTTCGATTCACGTAAGTTGAGAAGGTCCATTTCTTCAGAAGTTAACAGAATTTCTGACCCCCTGATCGAAGATAGTAGCTCCTCTACTTTTTCTGGACCAATAATTGCTGCTGTCGGATATGGTTGGTTCAACACATAAGAGAGGGCAATCTCAATTGCAGTTGCTCCCTTTTCTGCCGCAAGCTGTTGCGCACGATTAAAGCGCTCCCAGTTATCCTCACTGTAATAGACTTCAACCATTTCCTCATTTTCTAGATTATCAGGTGAGAAACGGCCACTAAAGAAACCTCCCGCCTGAGAACTCCAAGATAATAATGGCATTTGCGTTCCCTTATGCCAGTTAGAGATTTCCTCATTTACGGAAACACAACCAGCCCATCGGGGTTTATTACATTGTGCTAAACTTAAATTCGGGCTGCTAAAAGTAAAACCGATGAGACCGTGTTTTACCGCATAATCATTTGCTTCCTGGATTCGTGTATGAGACCAGTTTGAAGCGCCGATTGCATGGATTCTGCCTGCAGAAATATGCTCATTTAATACTTCCATGATTGGTCCCACTTCAACACTTAGGTCGTCGCGGTGGAGGGCATAAAAATCGATATAATCGGTTCTTAACCTTGCTAAACTTTCCTTAACATCCTTATTGATCATCTCAGGGGTCAAGCGTGGTCCTGGTTCCGGATCATCAGGGTGGGCTCCTTTTGTCAGGATGTAGATATCCTTACGGATGCCTCTTGATTCAGCCCATTCGCCTAAGATCTCTTCACTATTAATATATTGATGGGCAGAGTCAAACATATTTCCACCTGCTTGAACATACTGATCCATAATCGTAAAGGCCTGTTTCCTATCATCAAATTGATAAAAGCCGGCTGTTCCCATAATTAAACGTGAACACTTTTTTTCGATAGATTTGTTGTCAACCAAACCCTTAAGAGTAATATAGTTCATCCGCAACCCCTCGTTTCTAAAAATCTATTTCTTCTGTATTCATGTCATCCTGAATATGGGTGTCCATCCAATTTAATTTATAAAATAAATCGGATTAGATAACGCTGCTAATGATTGTGATCTTACTTCAGGAAAATCACGCCATACTTCCACCCTATAAAAGGAACGGCTGCCGGCTGTCCAAGATAATTTCAGCGTATCCTGGCCTTCCTTAACCATCACTTCTTGTTCGATTCCCTGATTGGAAATCACTTTAACAACGTCACTAGATTGAACATCCTTCACGTTTAACTGGACAGGCAGATTTGTTTTTTTACATACATCACCTGTCATGCTCATTCCGCAAGTTAAGCTGATAAATGGTCCTTTAGGTGAATAGCTAAGAACAACATGGCCTTTATCGATAGATTTTAAAATCCCAGAACATGTTAAACTTTTGCTGTACACCCATGTAGTCGGCATGCCGTGGATTACATTAGGATGAGGACGATGCGCATCACTGCCACCAACGGCAACAAGTCTTTTACCTGACACCAGCTGCTCCTGCCACCAGTCAAGCGTATCCTGGTTTTCATCGCGCCATGGTCCATTCCATACTTCAACCCAGTCATAGTCAAAATCCCGTTCCCATTTCCAGCCTGTGTTTCGGCAATGTGGATGGTTTAAAGTAATATAGGCACCATTTTCACGAGCTTCTTTTAACACACTGTGTAATTCTTCCATTGTATTCACACGAAAATCGCGAATCGGATCGTTTACCCCTAAAAGGTTTAAATGTCCTTTGTTTGTCGTAAGCTCCATCCCTGGGATAAAAAGTGTGTCGACATCACGCGGAAAGGCGTCATTTTGGCTGGCAGCGTTATGCTCCGTCAACCCTATGAAATCCAGGCCTGCCTCTTCACAAATGTCAGCTTTTTCTCTTAATGTGAAGGTCCCATCACTGTGGACACTGTGCGTATGAAGATCACCTTTTAACCAGCGGAACTCTTCAAGAGTGTACTCAATCGTTAGCTTCACCGTGCATCCTTTTGCAGCAACTTTATAAGCATTGAGGATAACAGCCCAATCCCCTGCTTCCATTTCACCAGGTAAATAGCCAGGAGTAGCCTTTGCCTGATGGATAAAAAATTCAGAACGAGCACCACCGCTCCAGCCGCGGATACGATTTTGGTCTTTTACACCTAAATCAATAATGCTGGAAGCCAGACCCTCTTGAATGACCTCCAACTTAACCTTGATTTGTTCCGTATCTGCAGGAAGGGTGAATGGGATTTCAATATACAATCCTTCTTCATTACTTGAAATAAATCTTGTTTTGATTTCATGCATTGAACACGTTTGGTCAATCCCCATGTTTTTCCTCCTGCATGGATAGATTCCTTATTAAACAGAAATGAACTACTCTTTCCCTGTTGAACCCATTCCACCTAAGCCCTGTTCGAAAAGAGGCTGGAGGACAAAATACAGTAGAATCATTGGAAGTGCAGCAGTTGTCGCTCCTGCCATAATCATCGGCCAATCGATATTATATTGGGTTTGGAATGCTTTTAATGCAATTTGGATCGTATACATTTCCTGCGATCTCGCCACCGTTAAAGGCCATAAATACTCATTCCAATGACTTAGGAAACTAAAAATAGCAACTAATGCAAGGCCAGGCTTATTTAAAGGAAGGATAATTCTCCAAAAAATTTGAAACTTGTTACATCCATCAATGGTTGCTTGTTCATCTAACTCCCTGGGAACGGTTAAAAAATTTTGTCTTAGTAAAAAGATGGCAAAACCTGTAACTGCAAACGGGAGGATTAACGCCGGATACGAATCCAACCATCCGTTAGGACCAGAAAATGGCATATTTTTCATCATGAAAAACAAAGGTACAACCATTAAACCAGAAGGAATCATCATTGTTGCCAAAACCATTAAGAACAACTTATTTCGCCCTGGAAAAGTTAATCTCGCAAAAGCAAAAGCTGCTAACGAGGAAAGGAATACATTGATAGCCGTAGCGATCACAGCAACAATAAAACTATTAAAAAATGCTCTTGGCAGATTGGTTTCTTGCCATATTTTCAAAAAGTTCTCCCAATGAAATTCAGATGGAAAGATTTTTGGCGGCCATACCATCACATCCCCCTGTGATTTTACAGCTGTCATAAACATCCAGATATATGGTCCCAGAAAGATGAGTAATACAAAAAACAACAAGCCATATAAAGTGGTATTCTTCATAATCGTAGACTTTTTCATATTATGATTCCTTTCGAGAAGATAGCTTCAGTTGAAGCCATGTAATCAATAATAAGAACGGGAATAAAACTAAAGATAAGCTTGCCCCGTAACCAACATAGTTAAATTCGAATGATTGCTGCCAAATGTGTTTAATCGCAACCATTGTACTATCCATTGGTCCGCCGTTTGTTAAAATATCAACAACCGCAACGACCTGGAAGGAACCAATCACTGACATGACCATACTGTAAACCAGCATATGAGTAATCGATGGTAAGGAAATGTGGATAAATTGTTTCCATGCATTGGCCCCATCTAACCTTGCTGCTTCATAATACGATTGTGGAACAGATTGAAGAGCTGCGAGAAAAATCGGCGTATTATACGCTGCTCCCCGCCAAGCTCCAATAAAAATGAGAATGAGCATGGCAGTAGTTGGCTCTAGTAACCAGGCTGGTGGATTTTCCATTCCTAGTACTTTTAAAAGATAATTTAAGATTCCTAAATTATTATCAAACACCCATAAAAAGATCATCGCTGTAATAACTTCAGAAGTAATCGTTGGTAAAAAGTAAAACACTTTAAAAATACGTAATCCTTTAAGCTGTCTGTTAAGCAAAACGGCAATTGCTAATGCAAAAACCAGCCCTAAAGCCATTGAGCCAAACGTATAAACTAATGTATTAAAAATACTCTTCAAAAACAGCTTGTCTTCTAGCATTCTCGAGAAATTTTCTAATCCGATAAACACCGCTGGATTAGGGAGACTATAATCTGTAAAACTCAGCCAGATTAAATAGATAATCGGGACAATCGAGAACAAAAATAGAAAACTTAGAGCTGGTAACACAAATAAGTAAGATCCTAGAATATCCTTGAACTTATGTAGCTCCCTATTATTCTTTGCTTTTTTAATATTCATAGAAGGGACCGTTTCTGTTTTCAATCTTTTCACTCCCTAATTAGAAAGGGTATGTAAAAAGACACATACCCCTCCTATCTTGGATTATTTTGCGTTCTTAATCGCCTTTTCTGCTACTTCCTGTGCATTATCAAGTGTTTTCTCTACATCAGCACCATCAAATACGGATCGAAGAGCTTTCCCCCAAGCATCATTGGCTTCTGGGTATGCTTCTAGTTTATAAGGCTGTGCATATTTTAACGTTTCAATATATGGCTTTAATAATGGATCATTAAAGAATTCATCGTTGTACTGGTGCTCTTTAACTGGATGACGTCCCATTTCTTTTGCTAATCTAATAGAATATTTGTCAGAGACAAACCATTTCATAAGTTCAAAGGATGCAACTTGGTTTTTAGAACCTTTTGGAACGAATAAACTTCCTCCACCCAATACTGAACCTCTTTCAGAAGCAGGAATAACAGCAGTTGCTAAATTTTTATACGCATCAGGAAACTCATCTTTAATACGGGCTATATCCCATGGTCCTGAAATGAAAGATGCTGCTCTGCCTGTCCCAAACATCGCAACAGGATGATCTGTTTGACGTTCTTGTGGAGGCGGTACTGGTGAAGATTTATGAACCAATGCTAAATCAGTATATTTTTTCATTGTTTCTACTACAATTGGATCATTTAAATTGGCTGTAGCATTGTCACCATCAAATTTTAAAATGTTTGTTCCTTCTGCGACAACGTTTCCAAAAAATGACCAGCCACTCGCATTCGTAACAAAACCGAATTGACCTTTATCTTTGTTTGTTAGTTTCTTAGAAACTTCTGTTAATTCGTCTAGAGTCTTTGGTGCTTCCTTAATTCCAGCCTCATCAAAAGCCTTTTTGTTATATAAATAGATGAGGGTATTAATATCTAGTGGAACACCATATTTAGCACCTTTCCAGGTTACATCTTCAATTCCACCTGGTAAAAACTGATCTTCTTCGCCCCATCCATTCCATAAATCATCAAGAGGCTCGGCTAACCCTTGTGCACCAAAAGCAAATGCGTGATTATGCGCCATATCTGGAACAGCTCCACTAGAAACGGCTAGTTTTACTTTATTCGTCATCTCTCCCCATTCAATTCCCACAGTCTTAACGGAAATATTTGGATAAATGGTTTTAAATTCTTTTATGGCATCTTGGATCGGCTTCTCATTGGCATAATCAGCTGCAAGCCATATTTCTAAGTCCGTTTTTGGTAAAGAAGCAACTTCTTCATTAAATGCAGGCAGCCCATCCTTAACTAAATCACGATCAGGCGGCTTTACATCTACTTTTTCATTTGGTTTTTCTGCGGAATTTCCCGCCTGGGATTGACATCCTGACAAAATAAGGAGTACCCCTAAAAGAGCGACTAAAAACTTTTTCATACAAATCCCCCTAGTAATGTTTGGCCTTGCAAACCTATACATTTTGTCTGTTCAAGGCTGCCTTCCTCTTGCTTATTCACTTTCGGTGTCTCACCCCCTTGAAGGATAGCTAGTCCGCTATCGAGTTAAAGATGGTTTTCTACAAGAATCTCTTATCACCAATTTTGCAGGTATAATTTTTTGCCTTGGTGCCAATTGATCATTTAAAACATTGATCAAGATTTCTGCTGCTTCTTCCCCCAGTTTCTCTGGAAACAATTCGATACTCGTTAATTTCGGTGTAGTCTCCAATGCAAGTGTTTCATTGTTACTTAAGGCAATCAAAGACAGGTCACTTGGAATATTAATCCCCAATTCCCTTGCAGCTCGAAGCACCCCTAATGCAACACGATCTGTATCTGCAATGATGGCTGTGTATTTTTTTACATGAAAGGTATCTAGCAAACTATTAAATCCATAGTCGGAAGCACACTTATATTTTTCTTGATTGTTGTAAACCACATTCTCTTCTTTAAAAGGTAAACCAAAATTTTCATAGGCCCGCTTTAAGCCCTCCATACGATCCTCCGCTACCGTCATCCCATAGGAAGCATTGAGAAAGAGAATATCTTGATGGCCATTTTCAATTAGGAACTCCCCAACTTCTTTCACAATCTCTGTATTGTTGTTATCAACAAATTTAGTATAGGTATCCTCTTGGTCCGGTCTTCCTATGAGTACAAAAGGCAAATTTAATTGCTTGTATTGAACAATTCTCGGATCTTCTTCTTTTGGATTTAATAAAATAACTCCATCTACTGGATCCCTTGAAAAAATGGCTGACTCTTCATTTTCATATACCCGGTCAAGAAGGACTCGGTATCCACTTTCTGTACACTTTTTGACGACACCATTGATCACTTTTAAATCAAAGCTGCTTAATTCTGTGTCCAACGTAGGCATTTTTAGCCCGATAATCATATTTTTCTTCATTGCCAAACTTCTCGCAGCGTGATTCGGGACGTAGTTTAGTTCCTTCGCTACATTTAATACCCTTTCAGTTACCTCGACACTAATCGGTCTCTTTTTACTAAACACACTCGAAACCGTTCCCTTGGAAACTCCAGCTTTTTTGGCAACATCAGCAATTGTAACCATCTTTTCATCTTCTTTCTTCCGGTCATTAAACCGGTTTAATCAGCACCAAAAAAATTATTTAATCTAATAAAATACGTAAATATGTATGAAAATACTTTAGTGACAAACGATTCCAGACATTTTCCCATTGTGGAAATTTACATTAAAACAAAATATTCGTATAAGTTCGATTGTAACTCACGGCAGAATTCATAAAACCGGTTTAATAATTGAGTACGCTTTCATTATAATGAGAATTCTAAAATAAAGCAATATTAAGAATATACATTTTGGGGAAATTTCTATATATCAATAATTTCATCATATACAACTTGATTGATTAGTAGGTATTTGGTTCTGTTTTTATTAAATCGATTTAATCGCTAGTGTTTACAAGATAGAAAAACAGCCAACTACACTCGTTGTAGTTGACTGTTTCTTTATTCTACAAGTAAACTAGCAACCTCTTTATCTAGAAAAAGTGTACATTCTATTGGTCTTTAACAAAACTGGAAGGAACATAGTTGGTTTTTTCGCCTTCCACTGTTTGTTTCAAGATCTCCGCTTTTTTGCTAACTGTAAGATGGTACCTACGGTACAATCTCAGTTTTCGTGATTTGGTGAAAATGATAGAGGAACTAGGCTTATCCATCGCTCACACAACCATCATGCGTTGGGTACATCAATATGGTCCTGAACTTGACAAGAGAGTTCGCCGTCACCTTAAGAAAACAAACGATTCTTAGGAGAATACTAAGTTTGTCCCTTCAAACTAATTGCTGTAAATTTCAAATTCGTAAATTCGTGTTACATTGTCACTTCCGGCATTTACCACGTTTAACTTCACATAGCGGGCGGATACCGGAGAAATTTCATTCAATGTTGTATTGGAAGTGTTTCCGGTTACTTCCACAACCCTCGTCCAATTTGTCCCGTCCTCACTTACCTCGATGTTGAAGTCTTTCGTATTTAATCCCGGATTCTCTCCACCATTTCCAGCATGTTTAATGACAAAATCAGATACGGCTTGAGGTGATCCTAGGTCAACCTGAACGAATGCCGGTACTGTTTTAGAACAAAATTTACTGTTATTATAGATAGTTCCGTCAAATGCATTTCCGGCTGCTTCCGCTTGATTGCAGGCTGTTGTGCCGATTGTCGTTTTATTTAACGCTAAATTTTCTGAGTACTGACTAGGTTCAATGGCTAAATCTGCAATGACTGGAAAATGGTCGCTAGGAAACTGCCCATTTTTTGTATAATCATTTATTTTGGCTTGTTTCACTTTTAAATTACCTTTATAAAAAATGAAGTCAATGATGTTACCCGGTCCGCCACCCGTCGGATCCTTTAAACCGTTAAAGGTACCGAGGTTTTCTCCAATCTTTGTTTCAGCCTGTGCCCAAGCATCTGTAAATCCGCCATCGTTAATGATGGTATGATAAGGTATGGAATTAGATTTGCTATTAAAATCCCCTGTAATGATAACTGGCAAGTGTGGTTCAAATTCGGATAATTTTTCAACTATTAATTTTGCACTTTTTTCTCTCGATTCTGCTGAACTTTGGTCTAAGTGAGTGTTAACGAAATAAAACTCTTGCTTTGTTTTTTTATCCATAAATTTTACCCAGGTGACCATTCGGTTATCCCATTTTTCACCCCATGTGGTTGAACCAATAACGTTTGGTGTATCAGACAGCCAGTAGTGATCGTATTCCAACGGTGAAAAACGTTTTTTGTTATAAAAGACCGCCATGTATTCGCTTTTGCTGCCGCCTCTTCTTCCCTCTCCAATCCAGTCATATTGAGGCATATCCTCCTCCATATCTTTCAACTGGTGAAAGAGGCCTTCTTGAGTTCCGATGATATCCGGTTTTTCTATATCCAACAGTTGAGCCATAACAGGTCGTCGGTCTCCCCATGAATCAGGGCCTGAGGCACTAGCGTATCTTAAGTTATAGCTCATTACTTTCAACTGTTTCGATTTTGCGGAAGGATCTTGTACCAAATCTTCTTCTGCGTTTGCTTGCGACATTATCGGAAATAAAACCATTGTGATCAACATCAAAAATGATAATGCAGATTTAAATTTGTTCACTATTTTTCCTCCTATACAATAATTTCCCATTGTTCTTTGTTTCTTGATTTCCTAAAGAGTCTCTTCCAAATTTCTTTGCACTTACTTCTAAATCTCTTGGATTCTTCTACAGTGGCTGCCTTTCATTTTCACATACTATTTCATCTCAGACACTATTAATACCAAAATACACTCATGATTGATTGCTTAAAATCAAATTATAGAAGTTTTCATCAGCTATCCTCCCTTAAACTATTAAAAATTTGATGAAACACTTTCGAATCAACTTTTTTCATTCACTCGACACAAAATCTTTGTGAATTAAACCGGTTTAATAAAAGCGTTTACAAGAAAAGACTATATTATATCTATTAGTCAAAGTCAATAAATTTTCCAAAAAGTCAGAATAGTATAATTGCACCATATTTCAATCATCTTTTTTTCTCAAACCTATTCTTTTTTTTAAACAGGGGTGGTACTCAAGGCGTTCTTTTTGATCGCTTTGCATTCATCGATTTCAAATAATGACTTCCATGTTTTAAATAAAATTTCAATCTGCCAACGCAGGGAATAGAGGAAATGGACATAATCAGTGGGAACTGCACTTCTATTAGAACGGTTTAATACTTTAATAGAAAAAAGCAAAAACTATCTTTAATTTTCATTAAATAAATCAAGAAATTTAAGCGAAATATCGTAAATGTAGCATAATGTGACAATAAAATCATAAATCCGGTTAAATAGTTAAACACGCTTTCATGATAATCACAAATTCAAAACAATACAATATTCAGAATATACTTTTTAGAAAATATTTTATATTTTAGTAGTTTTATCATATATTGGTTAATATTCACTAAGAGTTTTGATCTATTTATTATTAAACCGATTTAACTACTAGTTTAGGAAACGATTACAAAGAACTGTGACACTTAGGAATCTCCATGTTATGACGATACGTTAAACAGCTCCGGACTAACCCATAATTAGTCGAAAGTTCGAATGATTTCCTTAAAGAGAACATATACAAAAAAAGGGAAACTTGTATCCAATACAAGTCTTGATCTTCGAGGAAAGGTTGGAGAGTAAATGAACGTTTTAGAAGTGAAGAACCTACAAAAAACATTTGGGTCGATTCGTGCTGTAGAGGACATTAGCTTCTCTGTAGAAGCCGGAGAAGTGTTCACCATCATCGGACCAAATGGGGCCGGAAAAACGACCACGCTTGAAATGATTGAAGGGTTGGTTACCCCTGATCAAGGGGAAATACATTTTGGAGAAATGAACTGGGGGAATCATGCAGTAGCGATTAAGATGCAAATCGGGGTCCAACCCCAATCAAGTGCGATGTTCGACTTATTAACTCCAGAAGAAAATCTAGATCTTTTTGCTACCTTTTATGAAAAAGCCCGGCCAACAGAAGAAATTCTCGAACTTATCAACCTAACCGAACACCGTAAAAACCAGGTAAAAAAACTATCTGGCGGTCAGCGACAACGTCTGGCGATTGGACTTGCGATGATTAGTGATCCCGACATTATCTTCCTTGATGAACCTACAACTGGTCTTGATCCTCAAGCACGCCGTCATATTTGGGATATTATTCTCGAGCTAAAAAAACTCGGAAAAACCACCATTCTAACGACACATTATATGGAAGAAGCAGAAAAACTAAGTGATCGTGTATGTATCGTTGATCAAGGGAACATCGTGACAATCGATACACCGTCAGCCCTGATTGAAAAACTAACCAAAGAACGAGAAGTACGATTATCCTTCCTTGACGGTGAAGAAGCAGCGAACGAGGCTGACGTTTTCGCGAACAATCTCGATTCAGTCTCCCGGACGGAGCTTGAAGGTACGACATTAAAGCTTTGGACAATAAAACCTGAGGATACCCTTTTGGACTTATTTAAATTTACAAAGGAAAGGGAATATCAGGTTGAGCAGGTCTCCATCCGCGAAATGAGTCTGGAAGATGTCTTTATTGCTTTTACAGGGAAGGAATGGAGGGATTAGAATGAACAATTTGAAACAATTTAAAAAAATGTTCGCTGCACAATTAAAATTGACCCTTCGTGAAAAACAAGCATGGTTTTGGGGAATCTTTTTCCCCGTCATCTTAATGGTCATCTTCATGGTGATTTTCAGCGGCAGTTCAGATACCGAATTTGAATCAGAAATTGCGATTGTAGCAGATAATCCTAATCCGACCTCTGAAATGCTATTAACTCAAATCAATCAACTTCCAATCCTTAATGTGAAAACTGGCGAGCCGGTTAGTCGAGACACGGCCGAACAATGGGTGAAGGACCAAGAAGTCGACGCGGCAATTGTCTTGCCTGAATCGGCAGAGGATACGTCTTTTGTACTTGTCGTCAACAAGGAAGATGAAAAAGGGGTAACCACTCAAGCTCTTTCTGCGATTCTCGATAAAATCGTTCAACAGGCAAATTTGTCTGCTGTCGGTGCAGCCCCTACTTTTGATATTCAGTTTGAATCCGTTACGAGTGGAAGTAACGAATTAAACTATACCGATTTTCTCTTAACCGGGATGATCGCCTTATCGATTGCTCAAGGCGGGCTGTTTGGAATGGTCGATTTAGTGGAAATGCGCAGAAAAGGCTTGATTAAAAGGCTGCGGATGACACCTGCTAATATGGGAATATTCGGCCTAAGTGATATGGTCATGAGGCTGTTATTCAGTATTATCCAAATCCTGCTCTTATCGTTAATCGGAGTTTTCATCTTTGGGGCAAACCTTTACATCAATTTTTCCAGCCTTCTTATTGTTTTTTTAATAGGTGCACTATCTTTCAATGCCGTAGGCTACCTCATTTCATCTTTCAGCCAAACACAAAATGCTTATATGGGTGTAGCAAACATTGTCAGCTTCCTTATGATGTTTTTGAGCGGTGTCTTCTTTCCTGTTGAAACAATGCCAGATTGGCTGCAGCCGGTATCCAATATCCTGCCGCTCACCTATTTTGCCGAAGGTCTGAGAGACAGTATGGTCTATGAAACGGGCGTGTTCTCAAGTACACTCTGGTTTGGGATTGGAGTATTAGTCATTTGGGGAGCAATATCCTTTTTGCTTGGGTCTTGGTTGTATAAAAGGAAATCGATTGTTGCAACGAGATAGGGAATTCAATAAAAAGACACACGAGAATTCATCCAAGAAATCTCGTGTGTCTTTTTTGATATTTTATAGCCCCTTATTTGGAAAAATACCATACTGCTTAGCCGGGTTTTCCGATAATAAATCACATTCTTGTTTCAGTGTAATTTTTCCTTCGCTTACGGAGTTTAGTAGTAGCGGTGTAAGGGTTTCAACTCCGCACATGCCGGCCAGACCTCACTGTGGGAGTCAGACCCTACTATGTCAGCCTCAGAGGAGGGAAAATTAAAAGACGATTCGCAGTTGAATCGTCTTTTTTCATTATTCTTTTTTGTTGAAATTTATGAGAAACCTACGACTGTGAAAAATATCGCTAAGCCAACGATCAGGATTAGAGCTAAATATCCAATAATACTAAGAATAGTGACAATCCAACCAATCACCTTTCGATCGGTCTTAATTAAATAAATGCCTAAAGCAATCAAACCAAAAATGAAACCTAGAATCCCCCAAAGGATGGGGTTTTTACCATGCTTTTTAGAATCAATCACCAAATAAATGGTGAGGATAATATTTAAAGTTAAACCAAAAAAACCTTCCAAAATTCTCTCTCCCTACTAAGTTCAAAAGTATATTCTCATATAAAAATTATAGCAAAAAAACCCTTAAAAAAAAGCATGCTTTTGGCAATATCACTGCCAAAAACATGCTTCTTTTTATCCGACTTGCTTTACACTTTCCTGTTCTTTTTTTCCGCGTTTATGATATCCCTTACCATAATAGAAGGCTGTTAAAATCCCAAGCCAAAGCGGTCCGACGATTAGCGCGATTCTTGTATCTGGGAAAAATGCCATTAACCCTACTACTAGAATTAAGAACGCTAATGAAAAGTAAGATGTGAATGGGAATAACGGCATTTTATATTTTAAGCCCTTCAATTGATTTGGCGTTAAGCCCTTACGATACTTGATTTGTGATAATAAAATCATCGACCACGTCCAAATCGCACCGAACGTTGAAATCGCTGTTACCCATGTAAACACTTTTGCTGGTACTAAATAGTTAAGTACCACACCCACTAATAGGGCACCCGCTGTTACTAAAACGGCTTTACTAGGAACACCATTCTTGTTTAATTTTCCTAATCCCTTTGGTGCCTCATCATTTTCAGCCAAATTAAATAGCATACGTGCTGTACTAAAAATACCGCCATTACAAGAAGAAAGTGCAGCTGTTAAGACAACAAAGTTAATGATTCCTGCTGCTGCTGGAATTCCAAGCTTATCAAAGGTCAATACAAATGGACTGCCTTGGACGCCAATTTCTGTCCATGGATAAATGGACATGATGACAATCAATGCACCAACATAGAAAATAAGAATCCGCCAAAAAACAGAATCAATGGCTCTCGCAAGTGTTTTCTCAGGATTCTTTACTTCCCCTGCCGTAATCCCAATCATTTCAATCCCCAAGAAAGCAAACATAACCATTTGCAAAGACATTAACACACCAGTGACACCATTTGGAAGGATTCCCCCATGCTCCCAAAGATTGCTGATACCGGTGGCAATTCCGCCATTGCCAATCCCTAACACAATCATGCCAATACCACTTACGATCATGAACACGATGGTTACAATCTTAATTAACGCAAACCAAAATTCAAGTTCACCATATGCTTTAACATTTAAGAAATTGACTGCAGCCATGATGACAAGTGCTGCCAGTGCCCAAATCCATCGAGGTACTTCCGGGAACCAATACTCCATGTAAATCCCTGCTGCCGTAATCTCCGCCATACAAGTAACAACCCATAAAAACCAATAATTCCACCCAGTTAGGAAACCAGGCAATGCGCCTAAATAGTCACGAGCATATTGACTGAAGGATCCGGCAACAGGCTTTTGAATCGCCATCTCACCAAGTGCCCTCATAATAAAGAACATAATCATACCAGCAAATGCATATCCCAGTATTATACCTGGTCCTGCAAGCTTGATAGCCGTTGCTGATCCTAGAAACAGACCTACCCCAATCGCTGCTCCTAGAGACATAAGCGTAATATGTCTTTCTTCTAAACCCCTTTGCAGTTGATTTTGATTTGTTGGTTGATTTTTTTGCATATTCTTCCCCCTAGTTTGGTTGAAATATCCTATTCCCCTTTTACTGCAGAAAAGATAAAATATTATTCGAATAAAACATACTGTTTTTATTTAAATAATATCCCCCTATCCTTTTTTAGCGTTGATAGCGTTTACATTTACTCTGTAAGAAATAAAAGTGAAAACTTTGTGAAATTAATATAACATATTTGTGAACGATTTATATTGTAGAATAAATACAAATTTATTAAAAGATTATTGTTTTAAATGACAAATATGTTACAAAATGCACAATCTAATGATAGAGGTGGTATAGATGAAAAACGATCCGTTTCGCGCAAGTTTTGATACTCTAGAAGAATTTGCAGATATGGTAAGTGAAGTTTTACGATGTCCGATAACAATAGAAGACGCCAACCATCGGCTCCTTGCCTACAGCACACATGATGATCGAACAGACCCTGCCAGAATTGCCACGATTATTGGCCGTCGTGTCCCTGAAAAAGTCATCAATTCATTATGGAAAGAAGGCGTCATTCCATTATTGTTAACGAGTCGGGATCCCGTACGAGTGAAAACCGTGGATGAAATTGGTTTAGGAAATCGGGTGGCGGTATCCGTTTGGAAAAATGATGAAGTTCTTGGTTTTATCTGGGCGTTAGAAATTGAAAAGACATTAGGCGAAGAAGAAATGGAATGTTTAAAACGAGCTGCGGATGCTACAAAAAATAAACTGATTCAACTGCAAACCCGTAAAAATAAAAAAGAGGAGCAATTTCAAGAGTTTTTCTGGCAGCTGTTAACGAGTCATCTTTCTTCCAATGAAGAAATCATTAATAAGTTTCATTCACTGCAAATTTCGACCCCTTCTTTATTTGCGGCAGCTGTATTTCAATTTTCAAAGGAATTAGGTAGAGATGATGAAAAGCATATAGCCTATCTGTTAAAAACCATTCAACAGCCAAAGATTTTACTTTACACCATCGACCATCAACAATTAATCTTGTTTATTTCACTTGATGGAATTGGGCAGCCTGTGAATAAACTAAATACATTTTGTGAGCTGTTTGTTGATAAAATGAAAGAACGATTTGGAATTGAATCGATTGTTCAAGGCTACAGCGGTGTTAATAGTGATTTACGAAAAGTAGAGAAATCATATAAAGAGGCTCGAACCGTTTTATCTGTAAAAAGAAAATTCCCTGATGAAGCAAAAGAAATCCACGGCTACCAAAGCTTAGGAATCTATAAGTATATAGATGTATTGATAGAAAAAGCAGGTACAGACCCAAATGAAAACTATTCTCTGAAAAAGCTTCAAGAATATGATAAGAAAAATAACACCGATCTCGTAGAAACATTAGAAGTTTATTTAAACAAAGACAGCAATGTTCATGAAGCCGCAAATGAATTAAATGTCCATACCAACACATTAAATTATCGACTCAAGAGAATATCTGAAATTGGTGAGATTAATCTAAGAGATCCCAACCAAAAGATTACCCTCTTTATAGATCTCAAGCTTGAAAAGTACAAATAGGAAATGCAGGTGACAGGCACCTGCTGTTTGAAAATTTAAACAAAACGAAATATTGTTTTTTTAAAATGTAAACCCTACCATTTTTCCTTTTATATCAAGGAATTTGTGAACGTTTTGTGTAAATTCACAAATAGAGTTATGTTGATTCTGCTTTCTAAACAAAGAAAAATCGTTTCAGAAGGATTATTCTAAAAACAGAAAAAATCATCTCATACTTCTAAGGGGGATAACGAAAATGATTATTGGCGTAGTGAAAGAAATTAAAAACAATGAAAACCGTGTTGCACTAACTCCAGCAGGAGTGGTTTCATTTGTACAGGCTGGACATAAAGTTTTAATCGAAAAAGGGGCCGGAATTGGAAGCGGTTTCCTAGATGTAGATTACACTCAAGCTGGTGCCGAAATAATCGAGTTGGCTGCTGATGTTTGGACACAGTCTGAAATGATCATGAAAGTTAAAGAACCTCTAGAAAGTGAATACAAATACTTCCGTCAAGGATTAGTATTATTTACCTACCTGCATTTAGCTGCAGAGCCTGCTTTAGCGCAAGCACTTAAAGACAGCGGCGTCATCGCGATTGCCTACGAAACAGTTTCTGTTAACCGTACGCTTCCGCTTCTTACACCAATGAGTGAAGTAGCTGGTCGTATGTCTGCACAAATCGGAGCACAATTTTTACAAAAACTTAATGGTGGTAAAGGTATCCTGCTTGCAGGCGTTCCAGGGGTTAGCCGTGGTAAAGTAACCATCATTGGCGGCGGTATTGTTGGAACAAATGCAGCAAAAATGGCGATTGGTTTAGGAGCAGATGTAACAATTATTGACTTAAGTGCAGATCGTCTTCGTTATTTAGATGATGTCTTTGGAAACCAAATTAAAACATTAATTTCAAATCCATTTAACATTGCAGAAGCAGTGCAGGATGCTGACCTAGTAATCGGTGCCGTATTAATTCCTGGAGCAAAAGCTCCTAAACTAGTTACAGAGGATATGGTTAAAACCATGAAGCCTGGTTCTGTTATCGTCGACGTTGCGATTGACCAAGGTGGAAGCGTCGAAACCATTGATCATGTAACAACACACGATAACCCAACATTTGAAAAACATGGTGTTGTTCACTACTCCGTTGCGAACATGCCTGGAGCTGTTCCAAGAACATCTACAATGGCTCTTACGAATGCGACTGTTCCATATGCATTACAAATTGCCAATAAGGGTGTTGTGAAGGCGATCTCTGAAAATCCAGCATTAAAGCTTGGTGTGAATGTGGCGAATGGGGAAATTACGTACGAAGCGGTTGCTAGAGACCTTAACTATAATTATGTTTCAGTTGAAGCAGCATTGGAAAAAGAAGTTACAGCAATCTAAACAATTAAGTTCCCCTCAAGTTCATGCTTGAGGGGTTTTTTATAGGGTCAAATCCGGGGAGGGAAATTTGTGATACTTCAGAGTTACCGCGATACATGGGCAGAAATTTCGTTAGACGCGATTAAACATAATACGGACCAATTTAATAAATATATTGGACCAACGGTTAAATTAATGGCTGTAGTGAAAGCCGATGGGTACGGTCACGGAGCTGTCCCGGTCGCTAAAGCAGCATTACAAGCCGGCGCCGATTACTTAGGGGTGGCCATTTTGGATGAAGCCATCCAGCTGAGAGAGGCAGGAATTACCCATCCTATTCTAGTATTAGGGTATACTCCCATTCGCTCAGTAAGGCAGGCAATCTTAGAAGGAATTGATTTGGCTGTTTTTACGGAAGACGTTCTTAACGAGGTAATTTTCCAATCCCAGCAACTGCAAAGACGGGCAGCGATCCATTTAAAAATTGATACTGGAATGACTAGAATAGGTGTTCAAACACGTGAAGAAGCATACATTTTAGCAAAAAAAGCAAAAGCAGCACCTTATGTCACGCTTGAAGGCATTTTTACTCACTTTGCCAACGCAGATAGCACCGATCCATCCTATACGCTTCAGCAATATGAACGATTTCAATCGGTCATTTCGTTTTTAAACTATCAACATATTCGTATTCCATTAAAGCATTGCTGCAATAGTGCAGGGACGATGAACTTTCCTGAGATGCACCTCGATATGGTCCGTGTAGGAATTGGATTGTATGGACTTTACCCTGACGACTCGTTAAAGAATCATACGATCTCATTCCAGCAAGCCATGACACTTAAAACGAAAATTGTTGGGCTTAAAAAGGTATCAAAGTCGCAGTCGATTAGCTATGGATGTACCTATACTCCATCAACAGATAGGTTAATTGCCACACTGCCAATCGGTTATGCAGACGGACTCTCCAGACACCTTTCCAACTGCGGGCAATTCCTTTTACATGGACAAAGGGTTTTAGTGGCTGGCCGAGTCTGCATGGACCAAACCATGATTGATGTAACGAGCGTCCCCTCCTGCCAGCAGGGAGATGAAGTGATTGTTTTCGGGGGAGATGATGAAGCCTTTCAATCCATTGATGAAATTGCACTACTTATGGGGACCATTAACTATGAGGTTGTCTGCTTAATCGGGAAACGTGTTCCACGTGTATATATGGAAGCAAACAACGAAATAATCGAGAATGACCTGCAGACTGTGGCATGTACATGATTTGCGGAACTTCCATGAAAAAAGGTCACATGAACTTATCTACGTGACCATTTTTCTTGATTTTAAGCTTTAAAGGGCATTAGACCTATGGTGACAGGCACCCGAAATTAATTTCCGGTTAGACACCATCTATAACGGATGAGGTTGCGATGGTGTGCCATAGGTTTGCGCTTATGGCTTTGGTTTCTCCTTTTAGCTGCTGGCTGTCAAAATACAAGATTTCTTGTTCTAGCTCTTCTATTTTGGTGTTTTGGCCTGTTAGGTAGGCATTGATTCTTAGGACGGCGGTTTCGATTCTCCTCAATAGACCGCCGATCCGAAGATCGAATACATCAAGGCCAAAGATTTTATTTTCTTCCATCCATTGGTTATGATAGACCTCGATGAATTGCTCTACTCGTTTCTTCAATTCTGGCAAAACGAACTGGCTATATTCCGCTAAAGCCTCCTGATCTTGAACCAGATAAGCATTGCGAATCCCAATTCCGATTTCAGACTTTATCGCTAACACCTGGCTCAATGCAAACTGTGTTTGAAACAATGTTTCCCATTTAGGATTTCTCATCATACATTCGCCAAAATACTGAGCACAATCCCGGAAATGCTCGGCATAAGCCTTAGGGATAACATGCTTGTCAAATAAACCACACAAAATATCCTGGTATAATAAGTATTTAGGCGGGTTAAGGGAATGTCGGTCTGTCGAAGTATGGTCTGGTACCAGCATGGTCCGATCCAGATTCATAAAGTCCTCATAGCTACCGCCCACACATGTTTGAAAACGGGCGGAAAGGCTGCTTGTATCCTGGTTGCCGGCATAACAAAGCTCTGCCCATAGCTGTAAGGTCGGAAGGATGGAATAGATTGAAGCCTCGGCACCATTGTCTCCCCATGCGGTTAGGAAAACTTCTTTAATTCCATTATTCACACAGCTTTGATGAGCCATTTCCCCAATATATCTACTGAATTGATTGTTTGGCGAAAAGCCCATCCACTTCCAAGCACCACCGGCAAAAACAATCCGGTCGCTTAGCTGCTTATGCTTTTTCATCATCCCATCGTATTTTTCCGGGTCCACAGAATAGTAATCCCAGTAGACTAACGAGATATCATTAGGAATCATTTCGATCACATCCTGCCTGATTGGGCTATTCACATCATAATATTCCCCAGCATTCGCAAGCCGGAAAAACATATCGCTCCACATCATAGGCTTGTAGCCATATTTCCTGGCAATTTCCATCACTCTGCCAAAATGCTTTACCATCAGCATCGATCGTTCTTGGTAACCATGCTGATTAAGATACTTGCCAAGCCCCATCATATGTGCTTCATCCATGCCTATATTGATTTTTCTGCTCGATAGATTAGCAGCCATCGTTTCGAACATCCGATCAATCAATTGATAGGTTTTCTCTTCGTCTATTAATAAAATATCATTACAATCGACTATATCGGAAAAAGCATTCCATTTAAGAGCTCCACCTAAATGTGCCAATGTTTGAATACAAGGAACAAGCTCAATCCCAAACAAACTTGCGTATCGATCCATACTTTTTAGTTCTTCTCCAGTGTAACGGCCGCGCATATAGCCAAAATACGGATAACCCTCGATTTCATAGGTATCCTCGGTATAAAGCTGGACGGTCGTATACCCCATTAATGCCAGGTGTTTAATCATCTCTTGAAACGTTTCAACCTTAATCACAGCATTTCTGGAGCAGTCGATCATCACTCCGAGACTTACATATACGGGGTTCTCTTTCCTGTCAAAGACTTCCCCTTTTTTCACCTCTTCGATGAACAATCCCAGTGCACGATAGATTTGATGAATCTCTTGATAGAGGATGGTACCAGTGTTTCCATCATATGTAATATGGATACCGGCTTCTGTTTTCCCAAATTGAACCGGAATTCCCTCCTCAGACAATTGAATCCCTAATAAAGGCAGAATTTCCGTAACAGCTGAAACTTGTTGATCCGTTAATCCTTGCAGTTTTACTATCATTCACAATACCTCCTAAAGCGGGAAAAAAGAAGCCTGCACGAGCTCAATGAACTGACAGCTTCTTTTCCCTTTTGAGTTGCTTATAAAAGTAACTTGAAATGGTCATAACAACCAATAACCCATTACCTAATCTTTGCTTGTTCGACGACTTCTTCAGGCCAATGCAATTGAAGCTTTTGTTCTTCTAACATTGTTTGAAAGGCTTCTAGGTGTTGTGGATTTTCACGCACCTCATGCGGTGTGACATGGTGAAGAATAGCATACGCCGCCAAATAGCCTGCTGCTTCACCAATATTCCACTCAGTCGGGTGTAATCGGTAACAGCCATTTGTGATTTGAGTGGTGCCGATATTTTTACAAGCCGGGAGGAGATTTTTTACCCGGACCGGCAGCAAGGCGCCCAATGGGATTTCATACGGATTGTTTGGAATATAGAAAGTCCGATTGGAGACCGTCGTTGGGTGAATGTCTAAGTGATAGCTTCCAACGCCGACACTGTCGAAATACTGACAAATTCCCTTTTCACCTCGTAATTCCTTGCTTACATCGTGTTCCGTAATCGTGTACACCGCTTTAATTCTCCGCGATTCACGAATATAAGGGTGTTTCGCCAATCCATCCTCAGTTCCCAGAACATGCTTGCAAAGCCGTAACCCTGGGAAGCCTTTTCTTCCGTCCAAATGAGGCGCCTCTGTTTGCAGCCAGTAAAGCAGCGAAAGACTTAGTTGTCTGGCACCCTCTAAATTTTTCAATCTATCTTCTTCCGGTACGTCATAAATCGGTTCTATATAATAATCATTCTGTTCCCAATTAATCAAGGTAATTTCGCTGTTAAATAAATCTCCTTCGAAAATGGAAGGGTCGACAATTCTCCGATAATCCCATAATGACGGGATGCCCTTATCATTTGGAAAAAGCGTAAATTCCTTCATGGTTTCCGTATCATCTACATCCGTTGCAGACCAGCTGAAGATCGGCAAGGTAGAAAAACTAGGAATATACTGGCGCCAAAAATCATATTGAGCGGGTTTTTCAATCGTAAAGTCTTCCCCTTCAAAATATTCAACCGCGAACACATGGGTAATCGATTGCATATCAAGTGGATTCGCTTCTTCCAATCCATGCGGTTCACCGTTTTCCGATTTCGATTCCGCCCCAGTTACATACTCCACTTGGGCTAAGGGTAAAACATCACCACAATCTGTGGCATCTAAATAATAGCTGCCTTTTAGTAAAACGGTAGTTTTCGTAGGTATATGCTGAACCGTAACGGATTGTACCCTATCCATATCGGTATCAGCTGCTATAGGTTTATATTCATGCAGGATAGTAATGCGACCGCTATTTACGTAAGGTGCCAGCATATCCTCCATTACCTGCAAGGCTACTTTCGGTTCATGAGCTAGCCTGCTCACCCAGCCATTCCCTGGATTTAAAGTTTCATTCTGTTTACTTTCCTCCGTCAATGGATAATTATCCCTATAGTATTGACGGACACGATTTCGAAATTCTCGATAAGTCCCTGTGCAGCCAAAGCGTTCGATCCACTGATGTTCATCTGGTGGAACCGCTTGACTCGTTAATTGGCCACCGATCCAATCCGTTACTTCTGTCATGATGACACGCAGTCCCTTTTTGGCCACAGCCAAAGCGGCCATACATCCGCCAAGACCCCCGCCTATCACAATCACATCTGCTTGACGCTCTTTCATCCCGATATCCTCCATTGCTTCATACTTCTCCATCTAGAATCCATTCTCATGTGTGTTACGAATCGTGTCGATGATGAGTTTTGCCGCTCCGATGGAACCAGCCATATTACCAAGAAGTGCAGGTCTTACCTCAACCGGTACAGCACTTTTCTTCAACGCTTTCAAAAAGGCATCCCACCAAAACTCCTTTGATTCGATCACCCCGCCGCCAATAATGACAGCTTGTGGATCTAAACCATTCGAGAGATTAGTGATCACCACGGACAAATGGGCAATGTACTCTTCAATGACAGAAACAATTTCTTTTCTGCTATTCTGGTAATCTTCCATTACCTTTACCCCTGACTCATAGGATTGGTTTGTTGCTTTCTCGGCAAAACGAACGAGTGCATTCCCAGACAAATACTGCTCCATACAGCCCTTTTGGCCACAATTGCAGGGAAGGCCATTGGGAATCAAGATTACATGCCCCCACTCGCCGCCACTCCAGTGTGCCCCTCGAAAAATTTCTCCGTTCACAAGGTTTGCTCCACCAACACCCGTACCAAGCGTTAACATCGTAATATCTTTTAAGTTCCTTCCAGCACCTAACCATTGTTCACCCATAAGGGCAGTATTGGCATCATTATCCACCACCACAGGGAGATTTAGATGATGCTCTATGATCTTTTTTACATTCGTTCCCTGCCAGCCAGGCAGATTAGCGGTTGCATAAACCACTTCACCAGTGGCTACATTGACTCTTCCCGCTGTACCAATTCCAACCCCTGCAATATCCTGATGGGCACTGTGCAACTCTCCAACGATCTTCTTCAGGTTTTCAACAATATGATCTCTTCCAAGAGATGACTCTGTATCGATTTTTAAGGAATGCAGCATTTTCCCATGATCATCAATTACCATTCCTTTTATCGAAGTGCCGCCAATATCAATCCCAGCAACCTTCACAAATTTCACTTACCTTTCGATTCAATGTAGAGTATCCAGGTTAATTTTGGGTTTTCTCTTTCATTTTTTTGATTTCAGACACATACATTTCTGTAATCAGCTGTGGTCTCGTAATCGCCGACCCCACAACTACCGCATGTGCTCCAAGACACAAAGCCTCAGTCACTTGGCTCGGCAAATGAAATTGACCTTCGGCAATAACAGGGATTTTAACTGCATCATATACCTCTTTTATGAGTTGAAAATCCGGTCCATATTGTTCTCTTTCTGTATAGGAGGTGTATCCAGATAATGTGGTCGAAATACAATCCACATGTAGTGCTTCGGCCATAAGAGCTTCTTCCAATGTAGAAGTATCCGCCATCACTTTTACACCATGATTCTGAATGTACTTTACGAGTTCTTCGAATGATTCACCATTCGGGCGTAATCGATTCGTCGCATCCAAAGCTATGACATCAACCCCAGCTTCGATTAACTCTTTCACCTCCATCAGAGTTGGCGTAATATAAACCTCACTATCCGGATAGTTTCTTTTTATTAATCCGATCACAGGTAAATGGACGGTGTTCTTAATTGCAACAATATCAGCTGCCCCGTTGGCACGAATTGCTCTTGCTCCGCCTATTTCTGCTGCTTTTGCCATTTTCGCCATCACGTCGGCACCATGCAAGGGTTCATCCTCTAAAGCTTGACATGAAACGATTAATCCCTTTTTGACCTGTCCAAAAAATGAATCGCTCATTTTATCATCTCCCCTAAATCTCCTTCTCTTGCCTTCTATTAGAAGTTATCACTTATCATTTCATTCACAAATCCACTATTCAAATGTTTAAAACTCCATTAATCAAAGAAGCTCTTCACTGCATCCATCACATTTGTCTCAAAACGAGCGGTTGTATAGCAATGGTCACTCCCATGAATCCAATGGACCGACCCCTTTTCGGCAAAAATTTCAGCCAGCTTCCATGAAACAAAAGGCGGTACAGCATCATCATGTGTGCCATGAATCAGCTTCACTTCAGCGGTAACCTGCTTTGCCGCCTCATAAATATCGAGTTCGAACACATCATCGAGTAAGGCTTTTCCGATCACATTGCCGCCGAAATCAATGGTTCCCGTTTCGATGTAATGGAGTAACGCTTCTCCTTGTAATTTTCTTGTTAAAACATCCTGCATATTGGCTGCTGGACTGAGCAAAATCAGCTTCTTTACCCGTTCCCGCAAACTCGAAGCAGCTAAGATGGAAACCGCACCGCCCATACTAAATCCAAGCAGATTCATAGAATTCGCATCTATTAACTCGCAATTTTCAGCATAGTGAAAGACCGCTAGGCAGTCTTTCACCTCAGAGGTCATCGTCATCTCTATAAACTTGCCATCACTTTCTCCGCTGCCAATAAAATCAAAGCGAAAACTCGCGAATCCCCTAGCCGCTAATGCATCCGCCAGCTTTTTAAATAAAAAATGAGATTCGCCTTTATGCCCGGTAAATCCATGGTTATAAATGACCGCTGGAAACGGACCATCCCCGTCTGGCTTTGTCATCATTCCCCTGATGGTCAATCCGTCTCTCATTACTTCAAAATGTTTGATTTCCACCACAGCACGACCTTTTTTAATTGGTTGTCTTCGCTTGAACATGTGTTTTCAAACCGACTTCAAACATCCTGCTCCAAGGCATATAGCAATCGTCTATGATCACTTGATAGGTGTCATCCTGAAGATGATCATGAATAAACTGTTCTAATTGTTCTTTCACAATATCTGCTACTTCACCCTTTTGTCCATCTACCTGAAAGTAGTTAAAACCCCTCTCAGGTAATACCTGTTGCGTAACATAGGCGCGGACGTGACCGCAATACCCGCCATCCTCCACATAACGAAGCGATAAAAAGTCCAGATGCCCTTTTTGTTTTCCGTATTGTTGATAAATCATCCCTTGTGCAATGCACGTACCTAACGTGTTCGAACTCGTATTCCAGCCGGCATACCCTGCCAATTCGAACAGAAGTCCTTTTTCTTTTAATAGCTTCAATAAGCTGAGATCCCCACCATTAGCATAGGCAATATCCGCTACAACACAAGACTTCATCAAGGTACGAGTAACATAATCCGCATATTCTGTTAACTCGACAATATTTCGTTCAACATTGTAGCTGACAGGAGTGTCTTTTTGCGAGATAGCTTCGACCATCGTCGCACCTGGTGTATTGACCAACAGAACTATATCCGCATCACGGATAGAAGTAGCCAGTAAACCGCCGGCTGCGAGAATTTGATACTTTAAACTTTCATATAAAGGACGATCCTCATATTTAGGAATCACATATGGCCCTTTTATGCTCGAAAAATGAGGATAAAGGAGTGGACGATTCCCATTAAAATGATTGATCATTCGTGCTAGAAGTGTACAGCCTACTTCATCTGCACCTGGATACATATAGACATTTAATTCCGTTCCCAGAGTGGAGATCGACTCCCTCAATGTTTGTTGATCAAGGGCCGTTAAACCGTATGGAGCAGAGTCATCTTGAGGAATAATCATAAAGTCAATCGTTTGATCCTTCACATAGTCAACCGCTGCCTGATTAACAGCTAAATTAACCTTTCGTCTTGATAAATAATCTTCTAAAAAATGGGCTGGCAATTTAGCCTCAACTTTTTCTAATCTAGATATTTCTTCCTCAGTTGCTATCCCCAGCTCTAGTCGATGCTTGATATAGCCTTTTTGAAAGATTTCTGTGCCCCAATCTTCATAATAATCCGGTTCCTCATCACTGCTAGAGTACTGCGGACAGCGCATGATCAGTTGGAACGCAAACAATTTTATGTCTGGGTTGATTTCCCTTATCTTTTTGAGGTTGGCTAACCGTTCCACACCTTCCTCTTTCGTTAAGGAATGAAGTCGGGAGGGAATAATCCCGCCATATAAAAGCGTATCAAGCGAAACAATCGCTCCGTCCGCGTCCTTAATTTCCTCCAATAGCCAGTTCCATAATCCTGCCACATTCCCAGGAGTTTTCTTTTGTCCCATTAGCACTATGTCTGGCTGTACAATGTTGAATTCCGTTCCTTTCGCCAGCGCAGCGGGAAAATGATAATTGCATGGCCGTTCATCTAATGGAACATATACTATTTTTTTCATCCTTCAAACCTCCAATAGATACTATTAATGCCTTATCCTTTAACCGCTCCAGAAATCCCTTCCATATAATATTTTTGTGTGAACAAGAACACCACAATAATCGGAATGACGGAGATAACTGTTCCGGCAGCAATCCAGCCAAAGTTAAACGAAAATTGTCCGTTTAGGAAACTTAGTGCGGATGCTATCGGATACTTCGAGGTATCATTCAGCACAATAATCGGCCATAAAAAATTGTTCCAGAAAGCCATGAATTCTAATAATCCAATAACAGCAATAGCTGGTTTTACCATTGGCATGATCAATTGGAACCAGATTCTAAACTCAGAAGCACCATCCATTTTCCCGGAATCGCGGATTTCCAGCGGCACGCCCATGTATGCCTGTCTCATTAGGAAAATATTAAAAACCGATATGATCGATGGCAGTATCACCCCTAAATAAGTATCCATGAGCCCTAAGGCATTAATCGTAAGATAATTTACCACCAAACCAGCTGCGGCTGGTATTATCATTGTCGCCACCAACAAGAGGAAAATGGTATCTCTACCTTTAAATTTAAAAACAGCGAGAGGGTAAGCCGTTAAACAAGAGAAGAAAATACTCAAGACGACACCTATAACAGCCATCACCACAGTGTTCCAAATATATTTAAAGAAGTCCATAAACTCCCAAACTTCAATGTAATTTTTAAAATCAATAAAGGTTGGAAAAATCTTAGGCGGGAAGCTAAATACATTCTCACCCGGCATTAAGGAAACACTGACCAGCCACAAAAACGGCCCCATCATAAACAAAGCAAAAACAATCAGCCAAAAATAGAGAAATAGTTTTTTAAGGGATTTCGATATGATTCTCATAAGCAGTCATCCATTAATATGGATTCACACCACCTTTTTTGTTAAAAGCAAAGATCACAATACTAATCACCATAATAATCGCACTGACAATTAATCCTAAAGCGGACGAATATCCAAAATCAAACTGTTGGAACCCTTGCTGATAGATATAGACACTTGAAGTTAATGTAGCATTCCCAGGTCCACCTGATGTTAAGACAAACACTTCATCAAATACCCGGATGGCGCCCATCAATGAAATCAAACTGCAAAAGAATACATATGGTTTTAATAGTGGGATGGTAATATGACGAATGACTTGCCAGCGATTCGCGCCATCAATTTGCGCTGCTTCGACTAAATCCTGGGGTATCGCCTGAAGACCAGCTAAGTAAATCATCATGTAATAACCTAGGCCCTTCCAAAGGGTAATGAACATCAGTGCCCACAAGGCAGTATCAAAGTTCGATAACCAGCTGATTTTTTCGTCAATAATTCCGACAGACATTAATATATAGTTCACTACACCATTTTGACTTAATAACCAGCCCCAGATGATGGCGACAGCTACCATCGACGTGACAACAGGTATGTAATACGCACTTCTAAAAAATTTAATTCCTGCCATTTTTCGATTAACGAGAATGGCCATTAAGATAGAAAAAAGTTGAATAAATGGAACGACAATCACGTATAGCATCGAGTTTTTTAAGGAAACGATAAAGTTTGTATCAGTAAAAGCACGGGTAAAGTTTTCTAAGCCAATAAATTTCGTTTCTGAAATTACCGAGTAATTCGTAAAAGCGAGCGGCACACTGTATATGATTGGCCAAAACACAAAGAGACAGAGTAAAACTAGTCCTGGAGCCATAAAGAGCCAGGCGATTTTTGCCTCTGAGCTCTTCCGCTTTCGTTCGCTCTTGATGCCTGCCTTTTTTATTTCTTGTTCCTTCAAAAGCTGAGTATTCAACATGACCCCCCCCTTAGAGAAATTGGGCAGAATACAAAGAATCTACCCAATTCACTACTAAACTATTTATTTTTCGCAATAATATCATTAACTTCTTTTTCAGCAGCAGATAATTCTGCATCGATATCGGCTTCATTCAAGTAGATGTTTTGTAAATGCTTCGTGATTGATGCATTGACATCACTTGCAGCCGCAATTCCTATGTAGAAATCAGTTGCTTTATCTAAACTGCCAGCAGAAGCGGTCAACGCTTGACCTTCGATGCTGCCATCATTTTTAGAGAAGAATGCGTCTTTTGCACTTTCAACCGTTGAAGGAAGAGTGCTGGCAACCTTTGAGAAAGCTAATTGATTTTCTGCATTTGAAACATATACCGCAAAATCAACAGCTGCGTCTTTATTCTTAGTTTTTGCTGGAACAACAAGATTCATGGTGTTAGAGAAGCGGATTCCTGCATCTCCAACTGGACTTGGAACTGCAACCATTTTTTCATAAACATCTGGAGAAGCCGTTTTAATTTGGTTGATAAATGATGCACTGGAAAGAATCATCCCAACTTGCTCACTGCCGAATAACTGAACTTGTTTATCGTAGTTTAATACATCTTTCGGAATGACTCCTGCTTTCATAAGGTCGATATTGCCCTTAATGTAGTCTTTTACTTCTCCCGTATTAAAAGCAGCTTTGCTAAAGTCATCAGAAAGAAGCTGATAGCCTTCTTCTAAAATAGAACGAGATTCCATTGTAAACACATAACCATAGGCACCCGTTTTATCTTTAATGGTTTTACCCCATTCATTCAATTCCTTTTTCGTTGTTGGAGGATTATTTGGATCTAATCCTGCTTTTTCTACAAGATCTTTATTGATGAATAATACTGGTAGACCTGTGTACCATGGAAGCGCATTGGCTTTTCCATCAATTTCTGTAGACGAGTAGATGCCCTCAAAGTAAGCTGCCTTTTCTTCATCTGAAAGTTCGGCATTGAAATCAACTAACGCATCCTTTGTTCCCATTTGGTTCGCCATTGAAGTATTCAGATTAACGACACCCGGTGCATTACCGCTTGCAATGCTGGTTAATAATTTATTTTGGACTGCATCATAAGGGAAATCCTTCCAATCAATTTTAACTCCAGGATTGTCTTCTTCAAATTTTGCAATGACATCTTTAAAGTAATCATTAAATGTAGGTTGTAATGCAATCGTCCAGAATTCAACTACTTGTTCTTCCTTCTTCTCGGAAGAATCTCCTGATTTTTGATCGGTAGTTGATTCTTTCGAGTTACATGCTGCAAGAACTCCAATGACCAAGACAATGAGAAAAACGGACAAATACTTCTTCAAACTTGACCCCATAAAACTAGCACCTCTTTTGTTTTTTTAGTGATTATTTTATGTGCATTTCTAAGGTGAAATGTTTTTGAATCCTTATGTAAAACGTTTTCAATTTATAGGTCCAAAAACATAGTCTTACCTAAAATCTACCACATCTTGGAGAAATATTCCACATTTTTTACTAATTTTGGAGAATATATTTTTTATTTTTTTCTAGATTTCTCCGGCAGCAGAATACTGCCCATTTCTTCCCACCATTGATAGTCATCTAAATAGACAACATCAAATAGCATGACGCCGCTGGATTTCTGTTTACACATACGAATCGCCTGTTTAAACTGTTCTGGATCGTCTTTATAATCCTTGAGGTATAAGCTGCCAATCACAGGGATCTGTCCGTTAATCGCTTCTAAACTTAGATCAATGGCTCCCTCGACACTATACCAAGAGGCTGGGCGCTGATTCGCTTCTGCTTCTTGAATTGTGACTTCCGGGTAATAACAGCCAGTCATGATAAAATCTAATTCATCCGCATATCCGGACTGGTGATAGTTCTCAGACACCCAATCCAATGAAGGTTGATATGTGGTGCTTCCCCAGTTCACACCTTCGTTATAATAAAGCGGGTACCATGAGCCGACATAAATAGTAAAAATCAGATCGGGATTAATCGATTTCATTATTTGTTTTGCACCTTGAACAAAGGTTTTAATATTTAAGGCCCGCCACTCGGTCCATTTAGCAAAATGCTTTCCAAACGTGATCTTCTTCGTGCCCTCTTCAACTTCCAAAATATCGAGTGGCCATTTTTCAATAGATTCGCCAATATATTCTTCAAATGTTTCTCTACTTAACTCGCTAAAGTCGCCATAAATATTTGGATAACGGCAGCGGTCTAACACAATTCCATCGATTTGATAGGAAGAAACAAGTTCTTTTATGATTTGATTTTCATAGTGAACGACTTCCGGGTGAATCGGATTCACGAAAATCGTCTTATCACCTGCGTTTTCTGCAGCAGTGGCGATTGAAGCGGTCGCTTCATTATACGATTTCACTTTCCATTCCGGTTTGTCATACACCATCCCATCTTTGGAAAAGGCGGTTCCTTCTGCAAACACATCCATATTTGCTAAAACCTTTACCCCAGAACCCTTTGCTTCATCAAGCATTTCTTGTAAAAAGTCGCGGTCCTTCCACATATGAAAGCGGCCATCGGACCAACTGCTGACATGCTTCGCGTATTGGCTTTGATAGGTTGTCTGCCCGTATGGTATTTTGGCATCCACGACTAAATGAGTAATACCCGAGGTTACCGCATTTTTAATTAATTTTTCTCTTTCTGATTTCAACGATAGTTTAGTAGCGTTTGCAAGAAAATCAACCCAAAGGATATTGGAATCACTGCCTAACACTCGACTCATGAATCTACTCCCCTTTTTTTATTCGTTTTTTATTGATAAACTGCCTGAAAACTAACAAACATAACGGTAAACGGTTCGCTAGGATCACCTCCTTTGTTACAAAATGAATGCTTTATGCTACGACGATTTTTTCAATTGCCGGCTGAATCAGTTTATACTGAATCCAACTACAGATACTAAACACCAGCAGGATGGTGAAGAACTTCGTATACAGCGTGAGGACTGCCAATAAAACAAAGAGGCATATCACCAACACTGGTCTAATCGGGCGCCTGATCGACAATCCAAACGCCATACTAAGCAAATGCTTGAACGAAAGTGGATAGCTTATACACAACGGAATAAAATAAACCGTCACCATTAAGAACAATAACGTAATCACAATCAATATCGGCAGCAGGACGCTTTGCCAAGGATTCTCTAACGATACAATAATCAAAAAATCACCGACGAGCATCACCGATACAAAAATAACAGCGCTTCCAAAAAGAACCCCTTTTTTGAAATCTTTTTTAAAATAGTGGAAGAAACTCTTTAAAATCGGAATTTCCTCCCCGTTTGCCCGTTTTCGTATAATACGAAACAGGGCGGTGGTGGCCGGGAAAAAAGTAATAATTGGTAAGGAAAAGAACAGCCACAGGATATTCATGTAAGCATAATCGGTTACGACCTCTAGGAACCGGAAAATTTTATTCTGCTCTGACATATTTATTTCTTCACCTTCTTCCCTAAAAAAAACAATCCTAATAGATTAATACATTTTATTAAGGACCGCTTTTGCTGTTTTTTCAATCGCTTTGAAGGAGCGCTCTTTCGCTCGTAATCCAGTGATCGTTGTCAAGATATCCAGCAGGTGCAATTGTGCAATTTTCGAAGAAAAAGCCCCTCCCTGTAATGGAGTTTCCTTTGATGCTGATAATAAAATGACATCGGCATAATTCGTAATCGGCGACCTCGCATGATTGGTAATGCAAATAACCAAAGCTTTATTTTCCTTGGCAATCCTTACTCCGTCCACAATGTCCTTTGTGCTACCAGAGGAGGAAATCGCCACAACAACATCCTCTTTTCCCGCTAACGCCGCATTCATCGCAATAATATGGGCATCCGTTGCTTTGTCCACGTTGTAGCCTAGCCGCATAAATCGATATTTCGCATCACCCGCCGTATATCCTGAGGAACCTACTCCAAAGAAGTACAATTTCCTTGCCTTTAGAATGGCTTCTACTGCTTTTTCAAGGGTTGGAGCTTCTAATAAATCAATCGTATCCTGCAGGGCACTCGCATTTTGGGAGGTTATTTTTTTGGCAATCACGTCTAAATGATCAGATTCTGCAATTTCCCCATGAATCTGTATGTCAACATTTGATAGAGATTGGGCAACTGCTAATTTAAATTCTTGAAATCCACGGTACTTTAATTTTCTGCAAAAGCGAATAATGGTAGTCTCGCCGACACCTGCTTTTTCCGCAAGATCGGTCACTGAAGAATAAACAGACTCCTTCGCACCTTCTAAAATAATATCTGCAACCTTTTGCTCTGATTTGGTTAAAGAATTATACGTAGACTTAATAATCCCAATCGGAGAAGATGGACCAAATGTACTCATAGTAAAAAATCCTTCCACATATAAAATGGTATATAATTATTTATGGAGGATAAATCCTTCTTATTTTAAAAATGGTGAATATTTCCTCCATTTCCATCATAATCGACACCTAAATTTTCGTCAATAAAAAATGGACACAAGATTTCACATTGGAAACTTGTGTCCATTTTTTATTGAATTTTATAGGTTGCGATTGGCTATGATTCGCTCGATAAGGAGGATTAGTTTACCCGCGTCCTCTTCATTCAATTTCCGCCCAGAATGTTTTTGAATCTGAATCTGAACATCCAAAAGCTTTTGATATCCTTTTTCCCCAAAGTGAGCAGCTGCTGCTTCCTCCCCTTGTTCCAGAAGTTGCTCTGATTTTTCAAAATCTTGTTGAGCCTGTTCTACTTGAGCAAGCAAGGATTGTTGGATTCCCTTTGGATTGATATCCGCACGCTTCAACATTTCTTTCAAAGCTTCCACATCATTAAAATCCGCCCCTGTCAAGTTTACCACCTGACGATGGGTTTGATATCCATCTACTTTTACGATAATCTCAACCTGATTAAGTCCCTCTTGGAGTTCAACCATACTTGAAAAATATCCATTTTCTTGGACTTGCACTTCCGAGCCATTCACCGTTACCGTCGCCTCACCGGGACCGACAACTTGGACGTTCCCACTGAAATCAAGGTATCTGCGATTAAATGTCTGCCCCTCGTAATCTAGAAATCCTCTTAACAATGAAGCTCTTACAGAATCCCCAATGTCAAACGCATTCGCAACCAATTGACGTTTCTCTCTTACTCCAGAGACATCCTGAGATGAAATAACGAAACCTCCTTCAGGAATGAGACTATTATTATCCTCTACATTGGCCCAGTTCCAGTTCGCCGCTTGTTTTTTATTGACCATTTTAATGACGTTACCGGAAGCATCTACTACTGCTTCTACACCCCATTTACTAGTGGAGGTTGACGGTCCAAATGTATTGGTGTAAACATTAATATTGGCGTCATTTCGATTAATATTTAAGAAATCTCCTGCAATAGAACGGTATGGATCTCGTGGATCACTGATTCCTAATTGATAATCTTTCACATACTCAACATCTTCAATCGATGCTTTAATCACTGGAAAATTCGCCTGCGAATAATCAAAGAGCATGAGACCATTCGTATTTCGCATTCCAGATTGGAAGACCTCTCGCTGCACGGCTGGGTCTTGAATATTACTTAATGCCATTCCGGCGTAAAGCGGAAGCTCCCCATTTGTTAAAATATTTCCTTGTGTAATATACTTTTCAATTTCCTTGGCAGTAGTTTGGTACGTACCAATCATTAAGAAATCCAAATTGTCAGTATAACCTGCTTGAGCATACTCTTCTGTGTATAGGTTTTCTTGTGGGAATTCCAGTCTTTCATTATATTCAAAGCTTGGACTTGACCAGTTGACGCCATTTAAATAATACGTCTCAAACCATGAACCCACATAGGAAGATAGCAAAACATCTCGATTTTCATTTTCATTATAGGAATCTACTAATTCTCTTACTTCACTCGTAAAACTCTTAATTACATTTGAGCGATAGGTATACCAATCATTGATCAGTGGACCATCGACACGATTACTGCCTTCATACGTAAAGATATCCTCTGGCCAATTCTTTAACTCTTTGCCTTGTTCTGCTAGATAAGCTTCAAACTGACTCTTCGACTCATCACTAAAATCAGCAAAAAAGTTATCATATCTTCCACGGTCTAATAGAACCCCGTCCACATCATAATTCTTAATGACCTCTTCAAATGTCTTTAATTGATAGTCTCTTACTTCAGGATTGGCTGGGTTCACAAAAGCAACTAACGCCCCGCTTTTCCCATACTTACTATCACGTAAACGCAGAATTTCTCCTCCATCTTCATGACGATAGACTTTTTCCTCCCAATCTAGATGATCATTGAGGACTGCAAATTCATTGTGGGCAATTGAGCCCTCTGCAAACACATTAATTGCTGCATGAACCGTTAAACCTAGTTGATGGGAATGCTTGATAAACTCTTCTAGAAGGTCGATATTAGGATTGGAACCTGCCCTCGATGGTGAAGTCATTTCACTGACATATGGTCTGCCTGTTAAGTCATTTTTTTGATAGGCAGCGAATCCTTCTACCCCTTTTACATCCAAAGCAATCGAAGTAACACCTGCATCCTTTGCTTCGACGAGCATTTGATAAATATCTTCTGAGGACTGAAATCTGCGAGCACTAGGTCCTTGTTCAATCCATAAAAATACTTCCTTTTCTTCAACCTGAGCTTTTTTATAGTAAACGATTAATGATTGTCCTTCATGCTTACTGTTATTTTTATAGATTTCGAGATCAATATAGTTTGTTCCCTGCGCTAATTCATATACATGCTTAAATGTTCCATCGGCTGCTAAGGCCGTCTCTTGTCCATTCACTAGTAATCTATAACTTTCATCTGCTTCATAATTCCGGATAGATCCTGTGATTTCCGTTTGTGGTTCATTAACGGTATACATCTTTTGATTATTTAAGACAATCCCTGCCTGCAGTCCTTCTCCTGTCATAAATTCTGTAACTGGAACCACTTCACCATTTTTTCTTAGCTTGATGATGTCGCCTGGCTTAAAATTAGTCGCAAGATATTTTCTGAAATCCTTCGTAGCCCATGAATCATCATGTGCCAATAAAACGTAACCGCTTTCAGGAATTTCCAGATATTGCTCATCCTCCCACACAGGGGGGGCTCCGTTTGCTGATTGATTGACCACCCGTACTACTTTGTTCGTTTGGTCTACTTGAACAGCCACCCAATTCTTTTTTACCAGTATTTCACTAGCATACTCTTCTGTAAAAAGAGAAAGAAAGTCTGCTTTTCCTTCAATACTTTTATCCAAATAATTGATTTGTTTCAATGGACCTTTCGTATCAATCGTGACATCTTTAGGTGCTGCCTCCACTTCAATCAGATCCTCCTCCGTATAAGCAGCAAAGCTTGGATTCGGTAACAATGAAACGATTAAGCAAAATGAAAATAAAATGTACATTAATTTTCTTATCTTCATGATTTCCATCTACCCCCTTTTAAAATTTCTCTCACATACATACCGAGGAATTCCCCCTATGTGCTATAAACAAAGCTGGATAAGACACACTCTTATTATTTTTTTCAACCTCATTTATCCATTTACGAAAGATTATTCCTCCTTTTTCGATTAAATTTGTGGATTATATCTCCAAATTAATCAAGTTTAGATAAATTGTCAATCTAAAATATTCCAATTAATAAACATTCTGTAAATTAGACAAAACTTCCTATGTAAAGCGATGCCTGTCATCTCTCGTGGGTGATCCACATGAAAAAAAGTCACATCAACTTCGATGTGACCTTTTTAAACTATAATTCTATCTTTGAAATAGGTAAGAACAGCTTAATACCCCGTTTATTAAACGGTAATATTTTCAAGTCGGCAATTAAATGACTGATGTATCCCCCAAGACAGGCATAGAAAACACCCTCGATGCCAAGTGATCCTTCTAGTTTTGAAGCGATGATCCCAAAGAAAATGACGCCCAAGATAGAATGTGTATAGCTGCGATGCGAGCTGATGGACGCAATGATGATATAAACCCCAAGCAGAATTAACCATACTTCAGACAACGATATTCCCCCGATAAGCACACCAATTCCTGTAATGGTTAACATATGCTTTTGTTTGATGAGTGATGAGACTATTATAATCGCCAGTCCACTCACGATACCAAACCACTTCTCTGCGGCTCTCCCCTCATAAAAACTATAAAACACCATCAAGACTCCAATAAATAATGCAGCCAACCGAATCACCTTATGGGATAAAGTGATTTTACCGCGAAGCTTTCCATCAATATCTAAATCAGGCATTAATCCCGAAACAGCTCCTAGTCCGACGAAAATCATCGTCTCTGTGGGAGAGGAATGAAAGGTGTTGGCAGCGATAAATCCTGTTGCGGCTCCAATGGCTGTATGTGCGGTACCATTCAATGTTACATCCACCTCTATTTTTATAATAAATCTTATCATACAACAAAACATTTGTTCTGTTTAGAAGTTTTCTGTAAAACCCTACTATTATCCTATGAAAAAATAGCAAGGCAGCAACCCTTCATCTTTTTTTAAAACGGTTTTACTTTTTAATATACTTTGCAACTTTATTTCAAAGCCACATTATGTAATGAGTAAAAAAAGTCCTATTAATATAGTAAATATTATCTATATCAGGAAAATAAATCCTTTTTTTATTTATAAAAAGGAGGATATATCCAAAAAATGTAGAAATATACTAAAGATTGAATTCCCATCTCTCCCCCTTAAGGAAATTTCTCAATCATTTTTGGGATTTCAATCGAATAGAGAGGAGGAAAAGGAATGAAATTGAAGTCTGCTTTAGTTTTAGGTACCGCTCTTTTGGCATTTTTACTACCAAACCAGTCATATGCCAACGAAAATTATGTACCGATTGAAACACTTAAGCCTGCTGTCCATCTAGAAAAACCAGAATTAAAAGCTACAGGAGGAAAATTGATACTCAGTGATTCACCAGAAACATACTCTGAAAATGGTGCGTTTTATCGCGACACCGCAACCGGAGAATTTCGCGTATTTTGGCATCATCAAAATATGAGCGGAGAGAATCGAAACGTCAGTCTAGCCCTTACGAACACGTCGGATAAACCTGTGATGCTGTTTTCTAAAGGCGTTGGAGCTTCAGCGAGCATTTATCCTGATGTTGCCGGAAAAGAAGCACTTGTCCAATTCCTGAAAGAAAAGGCTGAAAAGAAATATGTGAAAACCCTGCAGCCTGGTGAAAGCTATTACATGGAAACATATGCAACCGATGGAGAAACAGTGAGCGGGATTGCCCAATATGTTGTCTATACGAAAGACGGTCATCAGCCGGCCACAGTCACTGCAACCACACTCAACTATACAGAACGTCCAGCTGACCCACTTTCTATAGAAATCTTACCACCTGACTCACATGTTCGTGGAAGTTTTCCGCATTTTGATCGTGAAGGTACACTTACTTATGACACCGCATTAGGAAATGCCTATATTAGACTCTCTTCCGCTGCTTATGGTCAATGGAGCGATAAATTACCGGGAGAATACGAGGAAGGTATCAGTGTAGTCGATGGAAATAAACCGGTGATCAACAATGGAAACTATGGTGTTTTATACGATTTAGACGTTAAATTGGAGAATAGTTTACATACTCCACAGACGATCTCCATCTATGATAACCCAGCTGGAGGATTCGGACATTTTGCAATGCAATGGAACGGTAAACTTAACACTACTGGGTTTCTAAGCTATTTAAATGCATGGAAGTTTGCGTCTGAAAATATTGGAGCGAACGGGAATTCATATGATTTTGTAACCAGTCTCCCAGGCGGAGCATCTGGTCCTTCTGTTATCTACTTTGTTCCAGAAAAATAAGTGAAGATAAAATACTAGGGGATGTCCAAAAAATCATATAACTGACTTTTTGGAGCCCCTTTTTAATTCTCAAATTCCCAGAAGGTGTATTCCTGCAGAGGAATCGAAAAACTACTGGTAGAAAATATCTCTGCAATGTGGTTAGCTGCGATGCATCAACCTGATTTCCGTACGATTAAGGTCTATAACTTCTACACTAGGAGTTTTTTATGTTCAGTAAATACTTTTCATTACATTTTTGTATTATTTTTTAATTTATACAAGCCCAGTGGTTGTTAATCCTTACCTTACAGCAAAACATTTGTTCTGTTTAGAAGTTTCCTATAAAACCCTACTATTATCCTATGAAAAAATAGCCAGGCAGCAGCCTGGCTATTAACAATCACTCGTATGACTACTTTCCTAAATATTTTTCTAGAAACTCCGCCATCTCCGAATAGGAGCTTATTTTATTTTTTAGTTTCTTCATCGTATGTCCTTCCCCTTCGATGCGATTATACCGAACAGGATGATTTCGCTCCTTTAGTTTCCTAACAATCTGATCCGATTCTTGGATTGAAACACGAGGGTCATTTACGCCATGAATAATCATTAGCGGGGCTTTAATTCTGTCTGCATGATTCAAAGGGTCGATTTGGTCAAAGAATTCGCCATCACTTTCAATGGTTCCATATTCCGCCTCTCTCAGTTTTTTTCGCCAAGGGCTTGTTGTTTGGAGGAATGTTCGGATACTTGAGATTCCTACGATATCGATGGCGGCTGCCCACAAATCCGGAAAGTGGCTGATTGCAGCCAGGACAATAAATCCACCATAGCTTCCCCCAACAATCGCTGCCTTATCTGCATGAATATCCCCTGTCTTTTTAAGCCACTCCATTAAAAGAATTACATCCTTTACAGCATCCATTCGTTTTCGCCCATCATCAAGATGAGAGTAGGTTTTTCCATAACCTGTACTTCCTCGGATATTTGGAGCGACCACAGCATATCCCTGGCTTAAGAAATATTGCAAAAAGGGGCTGTACACCGCACGGCTTTGACTTTCCGGTCCTCCATGAATATAGACGACCACTGGGGATTTCTCAGCTGAATAATTGGGCTTATAGTAAAAAGCAGGAATTTGAAGCTGGTCAAAGGATGGGAACGATATTGGCTCAGGCTCAATTAATTTTTCCTCTAGAACCGGTGAACGCGAGATATAAGTAAGCCGCTTCGCTTGGATGGTGTTAAGATCCACCTCCCATATTTCAGGGGGATGCGCTGGTCCATTTAACACAAAGCCCAGCTTTTGATGATCAGGTGAAAATCTCAGATTGAAAATCACACCCATTGGGGTTTCCCAGTTATACAAATTCGTTCGCTCCATGTCTACTAGAAAGCCCTTGGATATTCCCGCTTCATTCATCGTAAAAGCCAATTTGTTTTTATCCTTGTTCATGACCAAGCCTTCGAAATCCCACTCTCCCCGCTCCAGCCAGGTAAGTTGTTTGCTAGCCAACTGAATCAGGGCGAGCCCGAAGAACTCTCTGTCTTGATTGGTTAATAGATAGATATGATCTCCATCTTTGTTAAAATGAATATTTTTATAGCCTGCCTCACCCTTATTTCTTGTGATCCATTCCATTTTTCCCGTTAAAAGTGAAAATACCCCTAAATCATGATCAAGGGGCGAGTTGGTTTTTTTAACTAAAAGCGACTTTCCATCAGGAAACCATTTTTCAACCAAAAACGTCCCATCTCCGGTAAAAACACGGCGAAATTCCAACGTCTCTAGATTTTGGATATAAATATCTAAATCAGCTTCATTCCGTCGGTTACTCGACCAAGCAATCCATTTTCCATCGGGAGAGCTGTCCCCGAACGAATGAAGATGTTCAGGCGAGTTGGTCAAAGCAATTTTTTCACCTTTCTCCTTTAATAAGTAAAGCTGCTCCTTTTCATCACCGTCCGCATCCATCCCAAAAACCAAGTCAGACGTTCCAGCAATATATTTTATAAAGGTGATTCCTTTCATGGTAAAAGAGGTTTGGGCTGGCCACCTTTCACCTCGATCAAGCTCCCATACCTGCGGTACCCCTGTATAATCAGAAATAAAGCTGATCTTCTTTCCCTTTGGATCGTATTCAAAACTTTTCACCATACGCACGTGGATATAAGGGTCAATGGTTATTTCCTCCATTCCATCACCACCAATCATGAATACTTTGAAAAATTAATTACCTCCTTCCATTCTATTTTAGTCGGTTCGGTATCATTCTTCCTTTATTAATCAAAAAGAGCAGTCTCGCAAAATGAAGCCGCTCTTGAACAAATCTATTCTAGAAATTCGATAAACCATTTCACACATTGATAAGTTGTTTCCCAATCCGCTTGATCCTCTACACCCCAGCATGCATAAAGAGTTCCTAATGCAATGGCAGCTTTTAACAAGCGTTGTCGATCAAGTCCCATTTGTTCACTAATCGTATCCACGCGGAGCTTCAAGGTGCTTTTTGGATCAGACTTCGAATCTAATTGATTGATCAAAAAAGATGTTATGTCAAAGTACGGATCTCCAGTGACGCCCTTTGGGTCAATGGCCATCCAGCCATTTTCCTCGGAATAGAGTATATTCTCATGGTGCAAGTCGCCGTGAAGCAGTTGGGGTCCCTCCGATGTTTCCATTACTTGTTGAAAAAACTCCTCTGCTAACTGAACAATTTCCAACGAAATAGGACCCTCTCCGGCATTCCGATAGCGTTTTAGCCCCTCGAACCAGTGTGTAAGGAATGGTGTTGAGGTTCCCTCTGGCACAGGTCTGCGAATCGCTTTCCAAACTTTTATGTAATTCTCTAGAACAACTAGCTCATCACTTTCAGCTGACAGCATTCTTCCAGGGACGAGACGTTCCAGCAGCATGACACCCTTTTCCATATCTGACTTCACAAGCACGGCACATCCATCACCGCCGTATATTTGCAAGGTAACCATTTCATTTCGAGTATCAAAATTGGGTACCCCTAGCTTTAAAATCAAAGGTGTTCTACATGAATCCGTAACTTTTAAAATATAATTATAGGAAAGATTCTCAACAGGACCTTCACTGGTAAGCTCCCATTTTTGCAGGTAGGTCTCGACTGTTTGCGGTAAAGACTCTAGCCACGCTTTCCCTTCAAAGCCAAAGGCATTGATTATTTTTTCCTGAAATTCTTCGGGAATGTTCATAAAGTAGTATTCTCCTTAATAGTTTCGGGTTACAAGAATTATTAATTCTACATTACTCAACTAAATTCCTTTTACACACAAAAAGCGTCGGAGCAAACCGTATTTTTAAATCTAACCGTTAGTAACATGCTTATTTGACTCTTGCATTGAATTGTTAACGAAATATTCATACTTATGGTTCCGTTTTTTCTATATGATTGGAGGTAGAAAGGAAGTGGGATATGCTGTATAAAGCCCGAAGCGAATCAGTCGTATTAAAGACATTAAGAATCTTAAACAAACGAATGAAACTAACTGAGGATGAGCAATGGTATTATTTAAACCAAGAAAAAGGGTTTGAAGGAGAAGTTCAGTTTGATTTATTAACGGAGAAGCTCCAACATAACTGCCTTATTTTGAATGACTTGCAGCTTGAGAGCAATAAGTCAAGTTTCCAACTCGATTCAACACTTATTTTTCAAGAAACCTATTCCCTTTTTGAGGTAAAAAATTATGAAGGAGAGTACGTGTATGACTCTGAATATTTTAAAACACCCGGCGGAAAAGATATCCAGAACCCACTTGACCAACTAAAACGAAGTAAACTATGCCTCCAGCAGCTTCTTCAATCGCTAGGAAGTAAACTAACCATTGAAGCATATATCGTTTTCATTAACCCACATTTTACGTTATATCAAACCCCACCCAACTTGCCTTTGATACTTCCCACCCAGATTGACCATTTTATGGAAAAATTAAACCAGAAGCCGTCACAACTCAATCAATCCCATACTAATCTAGCGGACAAGCTCGTTTCATTGCACCAAACCGTACCACCTAATATCCATCTTCCCACCTATACGTATGAGAATATGAAAAAAGGGATGACATGCTTAAAATGCAACTCCTTTTCACTTTTTATATCAGGAAAGAAAGTTATCTGTCGTAAATGTGGATACGAGGAACTGGTAACGTTAGCTGTAATGCGCAATGTAGAGGAATTTAGATTTCTTTTTCCAGAGCTGAAAATCACCACTAATATGATTCATGAATGGTGCGTGATTGTGAATTCTAAGAAAAGAATAAGTAGAGTGCTGGGAAAGAATCTTAAAATTACTGGTCTGGGTCAATGGGCCTTTTATGAGTAAAAGGTAGGTAAATTTTTTGTAGTTTTGTCCTTAAGAGATAGTGTCTTCAAGATGTTTTTTTGAGAACGCTTGGTGGTTTTGTCCTCCCAATTTCCTCGATTGAGGACGAATCCACTGGGGACTCTTGGTCGATCTGTCCTCAAGACCCCCGATTGAGGACGAATCTTCTGGGGACTCTTGCTAGTTTTGTCCTCAAGACCCCCGATTGAGGACAAATCCTCTGGGGACTCTTCCTAGTTTTGTCCTCAAGACCCCCGATTGAGGACGAATCCCCTGGGGACTCTTGGTCGATTTGTCCTCAAGATCCTCGGTTGGGGACGAATCTTCTGAACAATCTTGTTAGTTTTGTCCTCAATACCACTGCTTGGGTACTTTCTTGAACATTATAATTACCATTCTACACCCTGTGTCTCAAGTGCTTTACGTAATCTTTTGATGGCCTGATTATGAAGCTGTGAAATACGGGATTTATGTAATCCAAAAACTTTACTTACGTCTGTAAAGCTTAAATTTTCAAAGTATACTAATGCCAAAATGAGTTTTTCCCTTTCCGGCAAGGTATCAATCAGCTCTGCTAGGACTTTTTTCCGTTCTTTTGCCTCTAGCCATTCTTCCTGCTTAATCGATTTGTTGTCTTCAATTTGTTGAACCGCTACATTTTCTTCTAAGCTTTTCGGTTCGTTTAATGAGTCTTGATGAATAAAGGATAGCTGTAATTGTGTTTGTTCAAATTCTTTTATGCTTATTCCCATATGTTCACTCACTTCTTTCGGAGTGGGACGACGCATGTAGGACTGTTCTAATGTCTCCAAGGCATTCTTGTATGTTTTCTCTTTTTTTCGCAATGTACGGGATACATGGTCATTTTGTCGTATTCCATCAAGAATTTCACCACGGATCCGCTGAGCAGCATAGGTTTCAAATTTGATTCCTTGAGAAGGATCAAACTTTTTTCCCGCATCCCACAAACCTGTCATTCCAAAAGAAATTAGATCATTTTCATCCGCTGCATCAGATAGGCTCCTTTTCATATGCCTTACAACCTTATGAACCAATGGAATATATTGATCCATTGCCTCTTCCACATTCCAATTCACTATATATTCCCCTTCCCATTGCTTCCACTTGTTCTAGCAGTTTTTCGAGTAAACTAACAAAACATTATAACTTTAGCAATCTAGAAAAATTCCGAATAAACCCTCTAATACCTTTGTTTTCTTGTGACATCGCCGTACCTGCCACAAATCTTTCAGCTAAATTTTTTAGCGTCAATGACGCTGTAGATCGTGGAAAAGCGTTATAAAATGGAACTTGTTTCAATACAGCTTGCATAACTGCAGGGTCGTCTGGAATCGCTCCAAAGATCTTTATTTCTTTGTTTAAAAACGATTGAACGGCTAACTTCAATTTACTTGCGACCTCAATTCCTTCTTTTTGGCGCGAAACCCGATTTACGACCAATTGAAACGATAGCGCGGAATTTTGGCTATGTAATATTTTTATTACCGAATAAGCATCAGCTATCGCTGTCGGTTCAGGCGTTGTAAGGAGGATAATCTCATCCGCCGACAGATGACATTGTTGGGATTCAACGGTTAAGCCTGCACCAGTATCAATCAGAATAATATCGGCATACCCATGAAGTTTTTCTAATTCCTGAAAAAAATACTGTCTCTCCTCATCCTGTAATTGAAGAAGTTGTTGAAATCCAGAACCCCCCGCAATATATTCCAACCCGCTCGGTCCTTTTTCTAGTACACTCCAAATGCTTTTCCGTTCTCGAATCATATCCCATAAGTGATGCTTTGGGGTCGTCCCCATTAAAATATCTAAATTTGCCATGCCAATATCGAGATCGATCACTACTACTTTTTTTCCGAGCTCCATTAAACTAAGTGCAAAACATAAGGTGAAATTTGATTTCCCCACACCGCCCTTACCCGAGGCAATCGTGACAACACGGGAAATCCGCTCCTGGCTAACTAGTGAGTTAGATAATTGTCTTAATTGGTGTGCTTGATCCTGTTTCATTCTCATCTACTCCTAGAATCTTTTTTGCCATAAAAAGGGGGTCTGTCTGCATAATATCCTGAGGAACTCCCTGTCCTAAGCTCACATAGGACAATGGATACGGATAGTGATAGACCATATTAAGAGCAACTCCGAAGTATCTCGTTTCATCCCACTTTGTTAAAATAAGCTTGTCAATTGGGACAGATTTCATCTGTTCTACTATCTTCCGCATATCTCTCCAACGGGTTGTCATACTAAGCACTAAATAATTTTCCTGCGGTGCATCATAGCGTAAATATTGGTTAATTTCTTCTACATATTCATCCTCTAGATAATTTCGCCCGGCACTATCCATAAAAACCATATGGCAGCCTTTCAATGCCTCCATAGATTTTTTCAAATCGTCTGTATTGGAAACTACCTCTAACGGGATATTCAAAATCCCCGCGTACGTTTTTAACTGCTCCACAGCTGCTATCCGGTATGTATCCGTCGTCAACAATCCAACCTTCTGCTTTTGTTGAAAAACACGGGCTGCCGCTAACTTGGCAATCGTGGTCGTTTTCCCCACACCTGTAGGACCTACTAAGGTAATCAGAAACGAGGTAGAATCTGTATCTTTTGCTTTTCCTTCTTCAAAAAGCTGCTCTATCATTTCCAAGAAAAGTTGCTCTATTTCTTGGCATGTTAGTTTTTGAATGTTCTCATGTCTCATTTTCAGTTTTTTAATGATATACTCGATAACTTCTTCATCCACTTCTTGTTCCCGAAGGCGCAAAATCCATTTTTCCAACGTCTTTGGGGTACTTTGAGCTGCCATTCCATCCTTTATTATCGAAGTAATTAGTCCCTTTACCTCGGACAACTCTTTCAGCACCTCTTGCTGGGTGTTAAAGGGCTCGCAATTTGCCGGTGTTTCCTCTATCATTTTTTCAGCTTCTTTTGGCACTGCCACGTGAGTTGGCTTTTTAGCAGAATGATCTGCGGCAGCCACTACTTCTACTTGTTTTTTTCCGAAAAACCCGAAAAATCCTCTTGTTTTAATTGGCTTCGTATTTAAGATGAACGCTTCGGTCCCTAAATCATGAAAGATCATCGGATATGCTTCTGTAACGTTGTTGACAATATACGTTTTAATGATCATATATTTATCACTCCAACACTCTGCACTTCGACGTTTGGTTCCAGCTCGTTATAAGAAAGGATTGGGGTATCAGCTAATGTTCGTTCCATCATTTGCCGAACATACATCCGAATTCCCGCTGATGTTAAGATAATCGGGCGGATTCCCAGTTGTGACATTTGCTCAATTTTTTGAGAAAAAGAATGAATCATTTGGTTCGAAGATTCCGGGTCTATGGTAAGAATATCTCCCTGTTCTGTCCTTTGAATCGAATCTGCTAGTTTCTTTTCAATTCCGGCTCCGACCTGAATCGCGTGAACAACGCCATTCCGTACATATTGAGACGTTAATTGACGGGCTAAGGCTTGCCTTACATATTCCGTTAGGATGTCAGGATTTTTCGTATAGACCGAATAATCTGCGAGTGCTTCGAATATGGAGGTAAGGCTTCTGATCGAAACATTCTCCTTTAACAGCTTTTGTAACACCTTCTGAACATCACCGACAGAAAGGATATTCGGAATTAACTCATCTACTAAAGATGGCTGGTTTTCTTTCACATGATTAATTAATTGTGTCGTTTCTTCCCGTCCTAGAATTTCATGAGCATATTTGCGGATGGTTTCTGAAAGATGAGTGCTAACAATCGATGAGGGGTCGATTACGGTATAGCCGAACAGCTCTGCCTCGTCTTTCTTGTCTTCGGTAATCCATAAAGCAGGCAGCCCAAACGTCGGCTCTACGGTTTCAATTCCATCGATTCCATGTTCCTCATCACTAGGATTTAGCATCAAGAAATGATCCAAAAGAATTTCACCCTTGGCTACTTCATTCCCTTTTATTTTTATAACGTACTCATTATGGTTGAGCTGGATATTATCACGAATGCGAATGACCGGAACGACTAATCCCAAATCCAACGCAATTTGCCGGCGAATCGCCACAACCCGATCCAATAAATCCCCGCCTTGATTTACATCTGCGAGCATAATCAAACCAATCCCAAATTCAAATTCAATCGGATCCTCTCTTAGTAAGGCAAATACATTTTCCGGCTTGCGTACTTCTTCTAGCTCTTGTTCCGTTTGTGTACTCTCTATCGCTTCTTCCTGTTTCGTGCGTTTATTTTGAATGTTATATGCCGCAAATGCCAGCAATCCAGCAATCCCCCATGTAAGGAAAATGCCAATTGGTGTGACTACTCCCAGCAATGCAATACATCCGGCTACAATATACAACAGGCTCGGGTATGAAGACATTTGCTTCGTTAAATCATCACCAAGATTACCTTCAGAAGCTGCTCTCGTTACCATAATCCCTGTTGCCGTAGAAATTAACAGAGCGGGGATCTGACTCACCAGACCATCGCCAACGGATAATAGCGTAAATGTATTGATAGCTTGTGAAAAATCCATCCCATGCATGGTCATTCCAATGATAAATCCACCTATGATATTAATAATCAGAATAATAATACCTGCTATCGCATCGCCTTTTACAAATTTACTCGCACCATCCATCGAACCGTAAAAGTCCGCTTCTCGTTCGACTTTACTTCTTCTTAGGCGCGCTTCCTGATCATTGATCATTCCTGTATTTAAATCCGCATCAATGCTCATTTGTTTTCCAGGCATTGCATCTAATGTAAAGCGGGCTGCCACCTCCGCTACCCGTTCCGATCCCTTCGTTATCACTATAAATTGAATAATCACCAGAATTAAAAAGACAATAAATCCAACAACCATATTCCCGCCAATGACAAAATCTCCAAACGTTTCGATTACGGCTCCAGCTTTAGCTGTCGAAAGAATCGTCCTGGTGCTTGATACATTCAAGGCAAGACGAAAGAGAGTTGTCAGCAAAAGAAGTGCAGGAAAGATCGAGAAATCTAGCGGTTCTTTAGTGTTCATTGTAATTAATAGAATCATAATCGAGAGCGATAGATTAATGATCAGTAATATATCTAAAAGTAACGTTGGTAATGGGATAACCATCATCGCGACGATCATGATGACGGCGAGTAATACTCCGAGATTTTTTATACTCACTTCTTTCCCTCCTCTACTTGCTTAAAGTCCCTTTTACTTTATAAACGTAAGCCAACACTTCCGCTACTGCTTTAAATAGCTCTTCTGGAATTTCTTCTCCAATCTCAACACTTGCATATAATGTTCTAGCTAATGGTTTGTTCTCCATGATGACCACCCGATGCTCCTTCGCCACTTCCCTCATTTTAAGGGCTAAATAATCTGCACCTTTCGCCATCACAACCGGCACCTTCGTTTTCCCCGCCTCATAAGCAATCGCAACCGCAAAATGAGTCGGATTGGTCACCACTACCTGGGCATTTGGAATTTCCTGCATCATTCTTGCACTTGAAATCTGGCGCTGTTTTTCCTTGATTTTATGTTTAATTAACGGGTCACCCTCAGATTTTTTATGTTCGTCTTTAATGTCTTGTTTACTCATCCGCAAATTTTTAGCATGATCAAACCGTTGATAAAACAGATCCGCTACGCCAATGACCATGTAGACAGCAGAAATAACCATTCCCAGCTTCACCGTAAGGGAACCAATAAATCGTATCATCCTTAGCGGTTCCATTTGCGGCATTTGGAGGAGCATATTTTTTTGCTGCCAGAGAAAAATTCCTGTTACCGTCAAAATCACCACTAGTTTTAAAACCGATTTTACAAACTCCACTAAGGTTCTTGCCGAAAAAAGGCGCTTTGCACCTTCAACCGGATTGATTTTTTTTAGATCCATTTTGATCGCTTCGCCTGAAACAAGAAACCCCACCTGCGCTAACGTAGACACATAACCACCCAGCCAGGCTGCCAATATAATGGGACCCGCAATCATCACACCATCCTTTAAAAGCGTAACGAATAACAATGAAATCGATTGTTGGGTTAAATCCATCACTAGCCAATCCGTGAAACTTTGCCGATACATAATTAAGAATCGATCAGCCATCTGCTCCCCGTAAAAGGACAGGAAAGAAAAAGAACATAATAGGACAACAGCATTTGATAAATCGGCACTTTTGGCTACCTGTCCTTTTTTCCTTGCTTCTTGCTTTTTTTGAGGCGTAGCTTTTTCAGTTTTCTCAGCAAATAGCTGTAAATCTAATGTAAGGTACATCGTTTAAGCCCCTAGTATCTTTAGCATTTGTTCTAAGGAGTGAATCATCGTCTGAACGAGCTTTTCCATTACGATTATAAAGACCGGTATGAATATAAATAACACGATAAAATGAACAACCATTTTGACCGGAATTCCGACAACAAAAAGATTCATTTGTGGTACTGTCTTGGCTAAAATCCCAAGCGCAATATCCACCAAGAAAATCGTAGCAACAATCGGTGCAGCTATTAAAATCGCTATCCAGAACATGTCTTTCACAATCATTAGCGATAATTGAACCAGGTTTTCCGAAACTCCAGAAGGCAGCCAGCCATCAATGGGAATCCAATTGTAACTTGTTAATACTCCTCTAATCAGGATATGATGACCGTCAATCGACAAAAAAAATAACATCGCCAAAATGTAGAAATATCTTCCTGTAAGATTCTCTTGGATTCCGGTTTGTGGATTAAACATCGTCGCCATCGCAAAACCACTCTGCAAGTCGATAAAGCCTCCGGCCAGCTGAACGGCATACAACAAAAGATTTGTGAAAAATCCTAAGCATAGACCTACAAGGACTTCTTTTAAAACAAGCAGAATAAAAGTAGAATCCATTTCAATCATCTGTTCAGGCTGAATCAAGCCAACCACTAGCAAACTGATAAAAAAAGCACTCCCCCATTTAAATGGCGCAGGAATTTGCCGCTCCATCCATAACGGCGCTGTCACAAAGAAGCAAGTTAAGCGAACAAACACTAACAAAAATAACGGCAAAAGAGTTAAGATATTCATCCTATTACCCTATAAAACGTGTTAGGTTGGACAGGATATTCCTGGTGTAATCCACAAGATGAGTGAGCATCCATGGTCCAAAAAACAGTAAACTGACAAATACGGCAATAATTTTCGGTGCGAAAGCCAGAGTCTGTTCTTGAATTTGCGTAATCGCTTGGAAAATACTAATAATTAATCCGACCGCCAAGGCAACTCCTAAAACAGGGGCCAAAACGAGGATGGTTAAATAGATCGAGCTTTGCGCAAGCCCCATAATGCTGTCTGGTGTCATAAAGTTACTCCTTATTTAAAGCTTACGAACAAAGATTGCACGACCAAGTTCCATCCATCTACTAAAATAAATAAGAGAATTTTAAAGGGCAGTGAAATGAGCGAAGGCGGCACCATCATCATCCCCATTGCCATCAGAACACTTGCGACAATCATGTCGATAATAATAAAAGGGATAAAGATTAAAAAACCCATTTGGAAAGCTGTTTTAAGCTCACTAATCGCAAAGGCCGGAACCAATGCGGTTAGCGGAATATCTTCAATCGATTGGATGTTTTTCGTGTTTCTGTATTCTAGAAAGAGCTTTAAATCACTTTCACGGGTTTGCTTTGCCATAAACTCTTTCATAGGAGCAACGCCTTTGTCCAACGCGTCTTCCTGATTCATCTTTCCATCTAGAAAAGGCTGAAGAGCTTGTTGGTTCACCTCTTGAAAGGTCGGTCCCATGACAAAAAAGGTTAAGATGATACTCAGCCCCATAATGACTTGAGTCGGCGGCATTTGCTGCGTCCCAAGTGCCGTCCGGACAAAGGATAGAACAATCGCAATCCTCGTAAACGAGGTCATTAATAGTAGAATACTAGGAGCTACCGATAAAATCGTGAGCAGGAGGATTAACTTAATCGATAAGGCAGTGCCCTCTAAATCGTCCGATTCTCCCATATTAAATTGAATCCCTGGAATGGAAGTTGTATCGATTTCAGCAAAAACAGGATCATGTCCTAAAAATAAGAGTAAAGGTGTAAGAAGGATTAGTTTTTTCATCCATTCTCCCCCCTTTTTTGTTGGTCAGAGTCGGATTTCACTTCTTTTAATTGCTTTAAGAGAAGTTCATCCCACTTTTCCTGTGAGGTCTTCTTAAGTTGAGACCCCCATTTTGTTACCGTGTCAATTGGTTTTTCCGCAGCTGATTCGAGAAGCCTTCTTTGTTCTTCACCAGGAGGGATGGTTCGAATGAGATTCACATCTTCCCCCACACCTAATAGGTATAAGGTATCTCCCACCATCACCATTTGTAAGGATCGATTATTACCGAGTGAATGCCCGCCCAGTGCATGAAACGGACCCCCTCCAGAGTACATCTTCGTTTTCTTAGATAGGTATTTTAGTACGATAAAAAGAAGGAACAAGATTAACAGGAAAGAACCGATAAATTTTAACGCATAAGGTACCACAGAAGCCTTTGCGGGTTCGGGATTTGCTTTAGCTTCCGATTGATCTGCCGGTGATTCTTTTTCGAATTGTTCATACACGGTTCCCTCTTTTGCTTTAGCGACCGTTAGTGGTAAAAGGGAAACTAGCAGACTGATCGTTAGTATTCTAATCCATTTTTTCCATGTACACACAAGACTGTCCCTCTCACTTGATTTTTTTCTCTCTTTCCTGATCGGGGATCACATCTGTAATCCTGATAGCAAATTTGTCATCCATGACAACTACCTCGCCGACAGCAATCGAATGTTTATTAACCAGCACATCCACGTATTCTCCTGCTAGTTTATTTAAGCCAATAACCGAACCCTTTTGCAGTTGAAGAATTTCGCGAACCGTTTTTTTGGATCTTCCCAGTTCAAAAGAGACTTGAAGAGACACATCCGTTAATAGTTGTATTTGTTTTTTTTCGGCAGCTGCGGGTGCCTGGTCTGGAAGTGGTGAAAACAGCACCGATTGAACTGCTCCATACGATCTGGTCTTCTGTTCCTTCACGTTTGTCCGCTCCTTTCAAAAGAGGGTTCTACATGGATAGACGTTGATGAAAATGGCGAATTGCAGCCATTTCATCCATCAGATCCTGCTCGATTTTTTTCTGTTTCTGGACATATTTCTCAAACGATTTGTCACGCAAATGACTCCATGTTTTTTCATCTTTTTGCTTATCTAATAGATTTAGTTTCTTAACTTCGATTTCTTTATCAATCAGATTGATCTGTTCTTCTAACCTAGACATTTTTCTGTTTAAATACGTAAGATACTCATTTCGTTGTTGGATATCTGCAATGGAGGCAGTCCCTTTTCCCGTTTCCACCTGTTGTAAAAATAGGTTTCTTTTCTGATCCAAGGACCGATGTTCTTCCTTGATAACTTCCTTTTTCCTCCCAATCTGCCCCAACTCTACTAAAGCTTGCTCTTTTTCCTTTTCCTTAAGGTTTAAAATATGAATATATGAAAATTGAAAGGTCACAGTCGTCCATCCTCCCCAAATTTAGTTAGCAGTTGTTCAATGGTAGATTCTATCGATGGGGATTCATTTGTCCCTTGCTTCACAAATTGATCAATCCATTCCTTCACATCCACAGCCCGGTCAATCTCCCGGTCCGTTCCCCTCTTGTAAGCCCCAATTTGAATTAAATCCTCGGCATTTTGATACACACTTTTATGCTGCTTTAGTATCTCCGCTGCTTGTAAATGTTCACGAGTCACAATCTCACTCATCACTCGGCTTACACTCGATAAAACATCAATCGCCGGATAAACTCCTTTTCGAGCAAGGTTCCGGTCTAAGACGATATGACCATCCAAAATCCCGCGAACTGTATCGGAAATCGGTTCATTCATATCGTCCCCATCTACCAATACCGTATAAAAAGCAGTAATACTGCCATTTGCATTCGTTCCTGCCCTCTCCAATAATCGCGGCAGCAAAGCAAACACGGAGGGTGTGTATCCTTTCGTTGCTGGAGGTTCACCAATCGCCAAACCGATTTCCCTTTGTGCCATCGCATAACGCGTGACAGAATCCAGCATTAAATTGACATTCATCCCTTGGTCACGGAAAAACTCAGCAATGGCAGTAGCAATCATTGCTCCTTTGATTCGAATCAGCGCCGGCTGATCTGAAGTGGCTGCGACAACAACCGACTTTTTCAACCCTTCCTCACCTAAATCCCGTTCAATGAAATCCAATACTTCCCGGCCACGTTCACCAATTAATCCGATGACATTGACATCTGCTTCTGTGTTCCTGGCAATCATGCCAAGAAGGGTACTTTTCCCTACACCGCTGCCTGCAAAGACCCCTACCCTTTGTCCTTTTCCAACGGTTAAAAGCCCGTCAATCGTTCGAACACCTACACTCAATGGTTCTGTAATCCTCGGTCTAGTTAAGGGGTTCGGAGGGAGATTATCCGTTCCAGCTGTAAGGAGTCCCGCTGGAAGTGTACTTCCGTCCATCGGATTCCCAAGTCCATCCAGCACTTTACCTAAAAGGTCCATTCCTACCTTAACAGTTAACGGTTTTCCCGTTGATACAACATCACAACCAGGTGCAATCGATTGAAGTTCTCCGAGCGGCATCAATAAAACTTTATGATTACGAAATCCTACCACTTCTGCTTTGATTGGTTTCTGCTGCTGCGGGGAAAAGATATGACAGATATCTCCCAGTTTCACATCAGGACCTTGAGACTCAATGGTTAAACCAATCACCTGTGTTACTTTTCCATTCATTTTGATTGGATTAATGGTTTCTAGCATATCGAGATAGGATTTACTATTCCATTTACTCACGCGAATCCCCCTGTTGATAAGCAAGCAGCACTTTTTTGATTTCACTTAGCTGTACATCAATTCTCGCATCCACACTGCCAGATGAGGTTCGAATAATGCAACCACCCTGCTGGATTGAATAATCTGGGAAAACTTTTATCTCTACCTGTCCGTTGTCCATGGCGAGTAATTGCTCTCTCTGCTTTTGAACAAATGAGAAATCTTCAGGAGCCACACCAATTGAAATAGAGTCGGTCTCGTAAACAGATGATAGCGTCTGTTTAATAATATGGAGTAAAGCGTCAGGATGAGTTTTCAATTCTTGTTGTATCACCTTTTGGGCAATTGCCATCGTCAATTCAATCACAAACGGGTCAGCCTCTTGAATAATAGCAGCTTTTTCTTGATACGCTTGCTCTAATATATCCGCTGCTTTTTGCAAATGGATTTGATACTGTTCCTTTGCATGCTGAATGCCATCCTCGATTCCAAGCTGATAGCCTTCTGCATACCCCCGCCGTTTTTCTTCTTCCAACTGTGAACGAAAACTTTCCTCTTCTCTTGTTCGCCACTCGTTTAATTCTTGTTGTGCACGTTCCTTTTTCTGCGCTAACTCCAACAGTAATTCTTCTTTCTCAAGATCAACAAATGGCGACGGCGGCATATCTTCCGCCAACATTTGCTCTCGTGTAGGTACACCGACAACTTTTTGACCATTTTGTGCTACGACATTAAATGATTTTACGAGTCTAGATGACACGATTCTCTTCCCCATTTCGAGAAATGATGATGACACCGTCTTCCTCTAATTTACGAATGACCGTTACAATTCTGCCTTGTGCATCTTCCACATCTTTCACACGAACTTGTTCATTAGAGTTCAACAATTCTTCAAGACCCTCTTCGCGTCGTTTTGAAATGTTTCGATAAACCGCATCTTTTACACCCTGTGTTGTCATTCTTAATGCCAGATACAGGTCTTGATTTTGGACATCCATTAGAATCCGCTGAACGGAGCGATTATCAAGATAGGCAATATCATCGAACACAAACATCCTTTGTTTGATTTCATTGGCTAATTCAGGATCCTGACTCTCCAATGTTTCAAGAATATTTTTTTCCGTTCCGCGGTCCACACTGCTTAAAATACTGACAATACTATCAATTCCTTTTTGTGCTTCGTGCTTTTGAGAGCTTGTCATCGTTAATTTTTCTTGTAAAACCTGCTCAACTTGATGAATAATTTCCGGTGACGCGGTGTCCATCATCGCAATCCGCTTCGCAATTTCAATTTGTCTTTCCGGTGGAAAGGTGGAAAGTGTCGCTGCTGCCTTTTCTGCATCTAAGTAGGATAAAACCAAGGCAACAGTTTGAGCATTTTCATATTGAAGTAAAAGAAAAATTTGTGATTGCTCGACCTGCTGGATAAACTGAAATGGTCTGTTATTGGTCCGATTGCCCATCCGTTTGAGAAAACCTGCGGCTTTATCTGGACCAAAGGTGCGTTTTAATAATTCTGTTGCCGTATCAATTCCTCCATACGAAACGATATTGGAGTCGATGGCCAGTTGATGAAATTCCCTTATGATCTTCTCTTTTACATCGGAGGTAACCCTGCGCAATTCGGTAATTTCCTTTGTGATACTCTCTATTTCATTCTCTTCTAAATGTTTCATAATCCCCGCAGAAACATCCGGTCCGACGGAAAGCAATAATATTGCTGCCTTTTGTGTGTTTGTATACTGTTCCATCTGATCGCTCCCTTAACCCTAATCCCTTGAAAGCCAATTTCGCAGCAGTCCAACAAATTCTTCGGGCTGTTGCATAGCCATTTCTTCCACTTGCTTTTTAATGGCGACTTTTTCATCTTCCTTCAACTCAACAGGCTTAACCGGTGCTTCTTGAAAAATAGGAAATGGATCCTCCTCTTCCTCTTTTGATTTTCTCCGGCGCACTAAAGTGAATAGGACAATTAATAAAACCAATCCGCCAGCACCAATAAGGGCATACTTCCACCAAGCCCCTGCTGGGAGGATACTGGATTCCTCCTCTATTTGCGGCATTTCTGCTTTCCCATTAAATTCCTGAGAGAACACAGTAATTCGTGATTGTATATCTTGATCGGTTAAAGCGGGATTTGAACTTAATGCTGTTTGAACCACATTTGAAAGTATTTGTTGAATACTATCTTTCGTATCCTGTGTTAAGGATGCAGGTTTCTCTGGATCAGGGGGTTCCACACCGACATTGATGGTCAAATCCTCAATTTTATAAGGACTCTGAACAATCTCATTTGTAATTCGATTCACTTCATAGTTCACACGTTTTTCTAATTCTTCAGAAGTATTTTCTTGAGATGGGTTCGTACCTGCATATCCGGCAATATCCGTTTCTCCGGTTCCATCCACACCGGCAGCCATATCTTTACCACTGTATTTTTTCGATATCTCCTCGACGCTGACGGCAATGCCTTCATTTTCAGCTGCTGGTTCTACTAAATCCTCTCGCGTTTTCACTTGATCAAAATTTAGGCGTACAAAGGCTTGAACGAGGACTTTGTTATGACCCATAATCGTTCCGAGTATCTGTTGCAGATCTTTTTGAATATCCGCTTCAATATCTTTCTGAATCTTCCGTTGCTGGTCATAGTTATCTAATGCACCCGTCAATTGTTCCGGCAGATCCAATCCTTGCCCACCCTGGTCCGTCATCACAATATTTTCTTTAGGCAGGTTCGGAACACTCTTTGAAACTAAATGATATAAAACCTGAATTTCCTTTGGTTCTAATTCATATCCCGGCTCCAGTTCAATGACTGCGGAGGCTGAGGCTTGATCCTTCTCACCCGGTTGGACAAACAAGCTTTTCTGAGGAGTTGTGATCACAACAGCAGCATTTTTTACCCCTTCGACATGCCGCAGCAGATCGGCCACTTCTCCTTGAAGCGCCTCTTTTTCCATTGCATCCAACTGACGATCCGTTGCCCCAAACTGCAAATCCTTTGTCATATCAAAAAAACTGATGGTGCCTGTTTCGGGAAGACCTTTTGAAGCCAATGAAACTAATAAATTATCAACATCTTCCTGTGGCACCAGAATCGTTGTCCCGTTACGATCCAGTTTATAACCGGTATAGCCTTCTTGATCCAATTCTGCTTTGATATCGCCAATTTCCTTTTGACTCATCTCATTTGTGAATAATGGGACATAAGTGGATCTTGATAGAAAAAAGATAGAGAGAGACAAAGCTACTATGATGGTGATAAAAATTCCAATAAATAGAAACTTTCTTTTTTTACTGACCGAATTCCAAAAATATATGTATTTTTCTTTAAAGTCACGTATTTGTTGATTCATGCTCACTCCACTATTTCATCTGTAAATTTTACTAGATTTGCATTCTCATCATTTCTTGATAGGCTTCAACCGCTTTGTCTCGTACTTGTGTCGTTAGTGATACGGCAATACTTGCTTTTTGTGCGGCAATGGTGACATCGTGTAAATTAATGGCTTCCCCTTTTGCCAGCGATAGAGACTTCGATTCAAAGTCTTTCACCGCACCATTTGCTTCCTGGATATACTGTTTCAATATCGACCCAAAAGAGGAAGAAGAATCCGTCGGACTTTGAGTCTTATTAATCGTTGGTAAACTATTCGTAAACGCTTGAATATTTGATATGTTCATCGTCTATTTCCCACCTTATCTTCCAATCTCAAGAGCTTTCACCAGCATCGATTTGCCTGCATTAAACGCTGTTATATTGGCTTCGTAGGCACGTGATGCTGCCATTAAATCGACCATTTCCTTTGTTACATCTACATTCGGCATCATCACATAGCCTTGCTCATTGCTATCAGGGTTCGAGGGATCATACACTGCCTGAAACGGACTTGTATCTTCTACGATTTTATTTACTTGGACTCCAGAGAGTTCTCTCTGCAGATAATTGGCAAACGATGAGGTCTGGTTTGCGGTCACTTCTACCATTTTTCTGCGATATGGGACCCATTCTCCGTTAACAAATTGCCCTCTTGTCGTGTTCGCATTCGCAATATTAGAGGAAACGACATCTAACTTTAAACGATTGGCTGTTAAAGCAGATCCGCTAATCGAAAGAGATTGAAATATCGACATTTTTCTGATCACCTCGCCCTAATCGATGTTTTTAATAAATTAAACTCTTCATTCAATCCATATGTTAACGATTGATACCAAATGGTATTTTCACTTAGCTTCGTCATTTCATAATCTAAATCCACACCATTACCGCTGTTTTGGAAAACGGTATTTTCCTGTTCAAGCTTAGGAGAAGGAAGTCGAGATGTTTCTCCGATCAGGACATGCTTTGCATTCGTGCGGTTCCCAATAAACTGACTCTTTACTTCTTGCTGCAGCAATTCCTCAAAGGATACCTTCGTAGGTTTAAAATAAGGGGTATTTACATTGGCGATATTATTTGAAATGGACTTTTGACGTAAAGATGAGGCATCTAAAGCTCTCGACATAATCCCAATCATCTGATTCATTTTTTCACCCACTTTTAAAAATCTTTTAAACTACAATGATTTCATCGCTTGTGCCCAAGTTGTTTTTAACTCCTGAAACATTCCCTCTATTTCCTTAAGAATCTCGATGTCTTTCGTCATATTCGCTTCAATCAATCTTTGTTTCATATAATCATAGAGAGAAAAAAGAGAGTTTGATGCTTCAATCTCCATGTTTAACGTCACCATGAGTTCCGTAATAATTTCTTGGGTTTTCATAATCAAAGAATGTGCCTTCGCTGGATCTTTTTTCTCAATCGCCAGCTTTGCCTGATTCAGAAACTTCACGCCGCCATTATAGAGCATGAATGTCAGCTCTTCTGGTTTTGCCATCATGATTTGATTTCTTTGGTAGATTTCATTTGGATTTATCATCTTTTTAGCTCCTCCTTTACTTCTTACTGTCATAAAAAACTCCCTTTGACACCGTGACCCGATCTTCATACTGACTTCTAAGGTATTGTTCATTTTGTGCGTAACGAACACGTTTGGACAGTTGTTTCATCGTTTGTTGCATCTGGTTTTGAATTTCCTTTTCAAGAGCTGTAAGTTCGGTTAGCTGCACTTGAATTATTTCATTCATGAGGACTATTCCAGCTTGAGCATCCAACTTATTAATAGTAGAAATACAAACTTCCCTCTGTTCGATCAAACCGGGTACCTTTTCCTCTTCCCCTCTATGCAAAGCGTGCAATATCGCCTTCGATAGCTCAAAATATTGCTTCAACTGCGTTTCTTTTTCCTCTATCATCTTTTCCTCACCCTAATGATTGTCATAAAGGAGATTGGCAAATTTCCTTTATTCTTACTCCGAAGTGCTCTTCAATAACAATAACTTCACCTTTTGCAATCAACTTGTTGTTCACATACACATCAACGGGTTCTCCAGCCATCTTGTCTAATTCGACAATCGACCCACTGGTTAATTCAAGAACTTCGCTAATTTTCTTTTTAGTTCTTCCCAACTCCACAACAATCTCTAAGGGAATATCTAATAGGAGGTCCAAATTCATTTTTTCATTTAGGCTTTGCCCAACATCATCCGACGCAAGCTCCGTAAATTGAAACTGTTCATTGATTACACTCTGTTTGCTGTTTCCAAGAAGTGCATCCATTTCATCTTGTGTGAGTTTCCCCTTTTCAACCATTTTTGCCTTCTCCTTCTATCAAGTGCTCAATCTTAACGGCAACTCTGGACTTCTTAGTTCCCGGGTGGGCTAAGAACTTCATTTCTTCATTAACCCTTACTTGCAGAGGCTCATCCACCAACTGGTTTAATTGAATGACATCATTTACATTTAACCCAAGAATTTCTTCCATCGTAATCGTCGCTCTTCCTAACTCTGTTATAACCGGAACAATTAAATGCTCAATCCGTTCTTGTAAAAATTCACTTTCTTCCTTGTTTTTTACCCATTTTCCATGACCGTACCAATTATGAGAGGATAACTTGGGAATAAACGGTTCTAACAATATGTATGGAATACAAAGATGCATGGTTTCTTCCACTTTTCCAACTGTTAGGTGGAAAGCGATGACGATGACCGTCTCCGTCGGGATTCCCAATTGTAAAAACTGCGGATTTGTTTCCATGTTTAAAAACTTGAGCGGGAGCACCATAATATCACTCCAGGCTTTCCGCAGGATTTGAACGACACCCTCCAATAGACGCTTTAATACGTTGGCTTCAATGGGAGTTAAGGCAGACCGCCCCCATCCCTCCGCAGTTCCTTTGCCGCCTAATAGTCGATCAATCATCACAAAAGCCATTTCAGGCTTTATATCCATCGCCATTCGGATCCCTTGTTCACCTGATTCAAACACACTTAAAATCGTGGTGTCCGGCAGCTGGTTAATAAATTCCTCATACAGCATTTGTTCCACCGTAGTGACCTCTACTTGGACAAACGAACGTAACTCAGATGAAATAAAGGATGCAAGCTGATAAGCAAAGTTCTCATGGATTCTCGTCAGCACCCGCACCTGCTCCATCGATAACCGCAATGCTTTTTTAAAATCATATACTTTCAAATTGGTAGAGGTACCGCCAATTTGGGAATTTGAAACACGATAATCCATTCAATCACCCCTCTCCCTTCCGAATTGACTGATAAAAAAACAACAAAAAAGACGAGACCACTCCGAAGAATAGTCTCGTCCATAGATAAATAAACTAATAGATAAGGACAATCTATATTTCGGTAACTGGCTGGCATACTGTTTCCACAATTTAGCCCCTATAGCTTTGCGTCTCTGAGTTTCCTCAGATTTGCCTTTTTCGATTTTTTTATATTAAGTACTAAAAAAGCATAACATTACAATTATTAATTTTCAAATATATTTTGTAGAATACCCCCACAAAATGACGAATCAAATCGAATGTTTACAGAAATTTAACATTAGCTAAATAACTTTGTCAAAATATGTAAAAAAAGAGAGAATATCGCGAATGATATTCTCTCCATTATTACCTTTTTAAATTCACTAATTCTTCTAATATCGAATCGGAAACGGTGATGATTTTGGCATTTGCCTGGAATCCACGCTGGGCAGTAATCATATCGGTCATTTCTTCAGATAAATCAACATTTGACATTTCAAGCGTCCCTGAGATAATTTGCGTATTACTTCCATTTGCGAGCAGCGTAGCCATAGGAAGGGAGTCAGCATTAGGTGTTAAAGAATAGAGTGAACCGCCTGCTTTATTTAACCCGCTAGGATTATCAACTGCTACTGTTCCAATCTTAGTACCAGTATCAACACTTGTTCCATCAGGATTCACACCTATAATCGATCCATTTGCATCAATCGCAAACGAGATATATGTATCTGAGATCGTAATCGGCGTCCCAGTACTATCTAATACAAACATTCCGTTCTGATTCACCAATTGATTGCTGCTATCCACTCTAAAGTTTCCTGCTCGTGTTAAAAATTGTTCTCCAGCAGCATTCTCAACCACAAAAAATCCGTCTCCATCCATATAGAGGTCTGTACCAATATACGTGGTCGTAGGACTCCCCGGTGTGTGAATCGTATCAATGCTGCCAACTCTTGTCCCTAAGCCAACTTGAATCGAATTGGTACCACCAGAGGTGGCTGTAGGACCAGATGCAGCCTTAACCGTCTGACTGAAGATATCTTCAAATACAACTCTGCCCTTTTTAAAACCTACTGTATTAACGTTCGCGATATTGTTACCAATAACATCTAATTTTGTTTGAAAACCTTTTAGTCCGGATACACCTGAATTTAATGAACGAAGCATGGTTTGTCCTCCTCTTATTGATTCATTTCCATCGAATGGATTGAACTTGATAGAATTTCTTGATCACCGATTTTAAAGTAAACTTGATTATTCTTATAATTAACCCCCGTAACAGTTCCGCTCTCTTGCTCATTGGTTTCTGGGTTTGTCCAGGTGACCTTATTCCCAAGGACATAAGAATATTGACTTAGGTTATTGCTTGAATTCAAGTAGACTGTCAGCGAGTTATTCAAATTTGAAAGCTGCTCTAATACGCTTAATTGTGCCATTTGCGCCACAAATTCTCCGTCCTTTTGCGGTTGCGTTGGGTCTTGTTGCTGAAGCTGTGTAACCAATATTTTTAAAAATGCCTCTTTTCCCAACTCCTGCTTAGGCAGAGCGCTCGTTGTTGCTGCTGAATAGGAATTAATCGTATTGATGGATGTCATAATTTCTTCCTCCCTTACACGGTTGTATTGATTTGTGAAACCCATCCAGTTTCTGTTATGTAATCGCGATACTCATCTTGTGTTGACAACCGAACTGGTTCACTGCGCTTTCGTGAATCCTGCTGACCCGGTCTTCCATTCGAATCTCCCTTTTGAGAGAATGCTCCCATAAAGTTTAAACTGGTGGAGGTTTGCTGTGTAATATCGATCTTTCCTACTTGCAAACCTTGTGTTTCTAGTGCTGAGCGTAACGCTTGGACATGCGATTCAAGCAATTCCTTTCCTAAGGGCGTACTGGTAAGAAATTCAGCTGTCAACTGTCCATCCTGAATCGTTACCTTAACATCGACCTTTCCTAAATGCTCAGGTGCAAGAGTAAATGCAGCCTCCATTCCATCTTCCATTCCTGTTACATTTATCGACGATATCAAAAACTTCGCCACTTCTTGATCAAATTGGTTAGCGTTTACTGTTTGAATAGTAGGTATTACCTTCTCACTTGAAATAATCGGCTGATTTGTCGGCGTTGAATTGACCATGTTAAAAAAATCCGCCGGAGAGTTTTTGCTGGTTTGGACAGCATTCTGCGATTCATTTTGCCCAGAATCCTCAGTATTTTGGATCAATCCTTCTAATCCTTTAACCTTTTCCTCTATAGCTGTTCCAGTTACATCTGTTACATGGAAAAATGTTGCAGCGTCCGGCTGTATTTCTCCTGTTTTTCCAGCTGATGTCAACGGTTCTTTTACGAACGATTCAGACACAGGGGAATTTACTACTTGTTTCGCTAATATCGGTGCACCATGCGCCTGTGCAAAGGGGGGAATTTCTAATGACATATACTTGAGAACAGGTTCCATTAAAGGATTCTGCTGTTGAATAAGAGGCTGGTTAACCAATCCCAGAGACTCTGCATCTTCTTCTTCCGTTTGCCCAATAAGTTGCAACAACGTATCAAAACCAGTAGCCTGTTCTCCCTCTTTCGCTGCCATTTTGCCTGTTTGATTAATGCCGTTAATTTGTATTCCTGAAAGCTGAATCACGTTCTGCCACCTACTATTCCTAATCTTTCCTTTGCATAATGGTACCCATTAAGCGAGATTACTTCCTGTTGTTAAGGTATCAAAGTATCGCTGAACACCGGTTACCCAGTGATTATTTAGTTGATTGGGGTCATTGTTCGCACCGATTGGAGCATATTTGGCCCCAATTTGAGCAATGGTTAATTTCCCTTGATCTAAATAGTTTTGACGAAGGTTACGGGCCATATCAAAAATGCTCTCTTGAATGGATGAATAGGTTTTTAAACCGTTTTTCCCCATCATGCCAGTCACATTAAATTTAAAGCGAGCCGCGTTAGAAGATCCGTTACCCGTTTCATGGATTGAGATAGCCGCCAGAAGAGCAGGATCAATGTCATACTTTTTACCAGCCTCTGCAAAAAGGTGTCCTGTATTCTGCAAAACTCCCTTGAGATGGGGATTAAGTTCGTCCCCACCTGTCGTTACAGGAGTAATGGATGTATTTGGTAGTGTTCCTACTCCTGTCTGAGAAACAAACGAATTCAAACTAGTCAAGAGCAGAGATGAAATATCTGGATTATTAGAAGATTTCTGATTCAATTCGGTTTGCAACAATACTTGTTCAAGCAATTGCTCGAATGAATTGCTAGTTAGACCTGATAGATTCGAAAGATTCCTTTCCCCGAGGCGCGAAGTATCCATAATGTTTTTTTGAAGTAGCCAATTACTAGACAATGATCCAATATTCATAAGCCTACATACCTCCGCCCATTTGCTGGGATAACCAAGAGCTTTGTGAATTAAACCGAGCCATTGCCTGCTCCATTGCTGCAAATTGGCGATAATATTGTGCCTCTTTCCGATACAGCTTCTCAGTTTGGCGAGTAATATCCGTTTGCGTGTTCGATAATACCTTTCCAATGACACTTTGATCATACTGGCTATTTCCTGTATAACCCGCTTTATTAGTCAACTCTTTAATCCCGTTCTGTATGGTCTCGGAAATTTGATTAATGATACCACTTGTCCCTTTACTCGGATCTCCAAGTTGTGAAAACAGTTTTTCAACTGCATCAGGATCCGCTTGAATGGCCTCTCTTAATTTTGTCTCATCCAAATAAAGTTTGCCTTTGTCCTGATAGCTTTTAGATGAAATCCCGATTGACGAAAGTGAGTTGTAGGAACTGCCATTATCGACAATAGAAGTCATCGCACTCCGCATTTTTACAGCCAATCCAGTTAGAATACTATCACTGCGTAACAGGCCGCTTTTCGCTTTTTCCTCCCACATTTCAATTTGTTTCTCACTCATCTCACTTTTCTGATCTTCCAAAAGAGGCAGGTAATCCCTATAAACAGGGTCACTTACCGCCTTATTAATTTTTTCTAGTAATCCATTATATTGATCAACAAATTCTTTAACATTTTTCATGACTCCGTCGATGTTTTGCGAAACAGTAACCGTGCTTGCCGTTACACTGCCGTTTGCATCTAGCGTTGGACTTTTAAAAGAAAAATTAATCCCCATAATGGTCGCATTATTTGATGTTAAGGTAGTAATTTCATTTCCATTAAAAATGACATTGGCATTTTGACCTGTTGCAACTAAGTTTGTTGTGTTTAGACCAAGTGTATTTTTTAAGAAGACCTGACTCTCAGCACTTGTATTCATACTTAGGTCAATTTTGGTGCCTGCTCCAGTTTCCTTTGTTTTTAACGTAAATTGCTGTAGCGTTGGATCATAAAAAGCCTGCAGTCCTAAGCTTTTCCCCGTACTATCCTTTGCACCATTTATCTTTGCCACTACATCGTTGATCGTATCTGTCGTTTTAACATCGATGGTGACCGATTGAAGGGATGCTGGATTTTCCGGGTCATTATATACATTGATAGCAATCGAAGTATCCGCTGTTAGTTGCCCTGTCCCTTGAACAGAATTTCCAAGTGTCTTTGTTGGATCTAAGCTTACTTTATCTCCAGTAAAAGTGGCTGAACCTGCTAATTGTTTCACCGAAACAGAATAGGTACCTGCTAAGGAGGTGCCTGAAGCTGTGGCTGAAACAGAATTCTCTTGGCTTGAAGTAACATCAAACGTATTATAGGTTTTTGATAGACTCATATTTAAAATCGTATTCGACCGAAACGCTAACAAATCAGCATTCCATTGCCGATATGTATCACTTAACCATGTTTGCTTTTGTTGGTTTTGTTTCAGTTTATTAAGCGAGATACTCTCGGCATTCATCAGCTTTTTAACAATAGTGTCTGTATCCATACCAGAAGCAAACCCTGTTAACCTAGTGATAGAGGAATAATCCACTGCTAATCACCTCACATAAATATAATCTCTATAGTAGTATCGGCAGGTGATGGGAAAAAGGAGAGGGGGTTTTTGAAAAAAAGGAGCGGTTTCCTGATATAGTTGGGATTATTCCTGATATTTTGAATTTTTTCCTGATAAAATGATATTTTTCCTGATATATAAAAATTATTCCTGATATTTTTTTAAAAAAGGAGTTTTCTACTGAAAAGCGAATTATTATGTAGATATAATGAAAGGAGTAGATTAAACTGATTGTAAAAGAACGCTCAAAACCTATCGAGATCATAAAAAATGAGGCGGTCCTACGAAGAATAAGTAAAAACCATCCAAAAAGGCCAGAAATTGAAGCCGATTTAGCGATAAAATGGGCTGGTTATCGCGGGGAATTAATTTCCGATTACTATTTACGCGAATTGCCCGAAAAAGATTATTATATTTTTCATGACCTCCGCTATCCTTCTGGACATTCCCATTTTCAAATTGATTCCCTTATTCTGACCCACTATTTTGCTCTCCACTTAGAAATTAAAAACATCTCCGGCAGCATCTCCTTTAACGAAGATTTCCGCCAGATTATTCAAAGAAAAAACGATATTTTGAAAGCCTATCAAGATCCCATCGCACAAGCAGGCATCCACCAAAGACATTTAAAAAAATTAATGGCAGGCTGGGGGATATCTGATCTTCCAATTATAAATCTTGTCGTTTTCAGCAAGCCATCGACCATTTTAGAGGCTGGAGCCAACCGTGCTCAAATTAGTCGAAATGTTTGTTTTGCATTCGAGCTCGTTGAAAGGATTGAGTTACTTAGAAAGTTTTATCTTGATGAAAAATTAGGATCAAAAGAAATAAAAAAATTATGCAAGAATCTAGTAAAATACCACACAACAAAATGCTATGACCCGCTAAAGTTCTACAATATATCTCCATCAAAAGTGATAACCGGCGTTCAGTGCAAAACTTGTTTCTCTTTTGGAATGCTAAGAAAACACGGTTCCTGGATTTGTCCAAAATGCGGCTGGAAGTCCAAAGATGCACATGTCCAAGCGATTTATGATTATTTATTTCTGTTAGACTCTAAAATTTCTAATCGAAAGTGCTGTGAGTTTCTTCATCTTTCTTCCCCCTTTATCGCCAACTACTTACTATCTACAATGAATCTTTCCCATTCTGGTTTCAATAAAGACAGGTTTTATTTTCTATCAGACTCCTAGGAAAAATGGCCCTAGGGATTCCTAGGGCCACCAAGATTATTTTACTTCCACTGTTTTCTTTGCAACAACTAAATAACCATTATCTAAATAACCACGTAATTCTAGGGTAACTTCGCCTTTTTTCCAATCAAAGTCTTCCCGCTCAAATTTGAAATGTCCTTTTTCTGCTTGCTTTTGCAATCCATTATTTTTCGGATCAGCTTCTACACCATTAAGCGTGACACTAGAAACATCAAAGGTGGATGATTGCAATTCTTTCGGTAATATTGCTTTTACCGTAAAGATTCCTTTGTTTCCTTTAATCACTTTCGGCAATACCTCAAGAGTTACAGGAATAGAAACTAGGAATTCCTTCTCTACTTGAGTTGTCCACCCGGCAGCATCCGTTACAGTAACGAGAAGCTTGTACGCACCTGGTTCATCAAGGACGATTAGATCTCCTTTTTGATAGGTTTTCCCGTTAAACGTAACCTCTTCAATAGCTATCCCTGACAGGTTATCTGCAGCAAGGTAATCAGGTGAGAAAGTTGAGCCAAGCTCCTGTTCAACTTCAATATCAATAGAAACGGTTGGTGCGGTTTTATCAATCTTCACTTCGGCTGTTTTCACTTCTTCTACATTTCCAGCAGCATCAACACTGTAGAAAGATACTTTATTGATGCCTTCTTTCGTAACCGTAAACACTGTTCCTTCCACGAATTCTGAGCCGTTAATAGAATAGAAGGTTTTCGCTACTCCGCTTAGGTCATCAGTTGCAGTTAGTTGGACTGCCACTTCCCCTTGATTCCATTGGTCAGTAACATTTGATGAGGTCTCTGGAGCTGCAGTATCAATCTTCACTTCTACTGTTTTCACGTTTTCTACGTTCCCTGCGTTGTCTACGCTGTAGAATGATACTTTATTTTCACCTTTTTCATTAACGGTAAACGCTGTTCCTTCCACGAATTCTGAGTCGTTAATAGAATAGAAGGTTTTCGCTACTCCGCTTAGGTCATCAGTTGCAGTTAGTTGGACTGCTACTTCCCCTTGATTCCATTGGTCAGTAACATTTGATGTTGTTTCTGGAGCTGTAGTATCAATCTTCACTTCTACAATTTTTACGTCTTCTACATTGCCTGCATTGTCAACACTGTAGAATGATACTTTATTTACACCTTCTCCATTAACCGAAAACGTTGTTCCTTTAACATACTCTGAGTCGTTAATAGAATAGAAGGTTTTCGCTACACCACTTAGATCGTCAGTTGCCGTTAATTCAACTGTTACTTCCCCCTGATTCCACTTATCTGAAACATTCGAGACAGTCTCTGGAGCAACTGTATCAATTTTCACTTTGACTGTTGTCACTTCTTCTACATTTCCTGCGTTGTCTTCACTGTAGAAAGATACTTCACCTACTACCTCATTAACAGTAAACGTTGTTCCTTCTACGAATTCTGATCCGTTAATAGAATAGAAGGTTTTCGCCACACCGCTTAGATTGTCGGTTGCCGTTAATTCTACTGCTACTTCCCCTTGATTCCACTGGTCAATAATATTCGAGGTCGTCACCGGAGCAGTTTTATCAATTTTTACTGCAACTGTTTTTACTTCTTCTATATTACCTGCGTTGTCCACGCTGAAGAAGGAAACTGTATTCACTCCTGGATCACTTACAAAAGCTGTCGCCCCTCTAACATATTCAGAACCATTTACAGAGTAGTATGTTTTTTTAACCCCGCTTAGATCATCCGTGGCCGTTAATTTTACAAGGAAAGATTCCTTCAACCACTGGTCCGTTACGTTCGATGTAGTAACTGGAGGAGCTTCATCAATTTTCACTTCCACTATTTTCACTTCTTCTACATTGCCCGCGTTATCTACACTGTAGAATGAAACAGTAGAAACTCCCGCTTCACTAACAACAAAACTAGTACCTTCAACAAAATCAGAACCGTTAATTGAATAGAATGTCTTTGCAACTCCACTTAAATCATCTGTTGCGGTTAATTCTACAGATGCTTCCTCGCGATTCCACGTATCCACTACATTTGATACAGTTATAGGCGCTATTGTATCAGATTGCTCGACATCGACTGTTACCGAGGTGGATTCGTTGGATTCTTTACCTGTTGGAGAAACCGGAACGATGATATAAGTATGTTCTCCTGGTTCCTGATCTTCTAGTGCTAATTCGGGGTCATTCGTATTCCCGACAAGAACTCGCTCTCCATCAACTTCTTCGTAGACATTATAGGAATCTGCATCCTTAACAGGATCCCAGCTAAGATCAACATCGTCACCATTTACTGTTCCCTTTGGATTCGTTGGAGCCTCTAATACTGGTTCAACATTAGCAGTAACTTGGTTTGAAAATGGTGAATCTCCATACTTACTATGTGCGATTACCTCATAGGTATAGCTGCCATAAGGCATATTGTTAAAAACGATACGGGTATTCGGTGTAGGTTGGACTAGCGTACGTACTCCATTCACTACTTGGTATACATCGTAAGAAGTTGCAAAGTCTACCACATCCCACCATAGAGCAACAGACTTGGCTTCCTGATTCACGTATGCTTGCACGATAGGTGCCAATAATTCAGGATAAACAATGGCAGCTTCTACTCGAGAAGACTGTGCGGATTCACCAAAGCGATCACTATAAGAGGTGATTTCATACACATAGTCACCTTCCGGTAAATTGTTAATCGCCGTATAGGTATTGTTAATGTCAGAAACAAATTTTCGCTCGCCATTTATTACCTGGTACAGCTTATAGCTTGTTGCATATTCTGATTTGTTCCATTTTAAATAAAGAGTATCTACATTTAAGACAGTGCCTGTAAATCCTTCAGGCTTTTGCATATCTGGATGGGTCACTTGTTGTTCCAGCCTAGCTCCCAATGATTCACCAAAACGGTCACTATATGCAGTTACTTCGTAAATATAGTTTCCTTCTACCATATTGGGTAAACTCAGCTGCGGATAGGTTGTCTGTTTAAGTAATACCCTTGACCCATCTATGATCTGATAAACCTTGTAATTAGTAGCATAATCTACTTTACTCCAGCTTAAAGTTCCATCATTTCCATTTGTGATCGATAAATTTAAATTCCCAGGAGCCTTTACATCTGGATGGACTAGATTTATCTCAATACCAGCAGCATTTTCTGATTCCTTAAAGGTATAACTGTAGGACGTTACTTCATAAAGATGGTTTCCTTCTGGTACATTGGTAAGTGTTACATTTAAATTAGTGGTGGAAGTTACGAGCGTTCTCTTGTTATCTTCAACCTTATAAATATTATATTTATTCGCATGGTTAGAGCGATCCCAGCTTAAGGTGACGTCATTACCATTTGCCACGGTATAATTCAGATTAACAGGGGCCGCCATATCTGGATATACAATATCCATTTCAACACGGGAGGCTTGTTCGGATTCTCCAAAAATACTATTATACGTGGTTACCTCGTATACATAGTATCCTTCAGGTAAGGTAGTAAAAGCGTGAGTGGTCTTCTCTGTGGTAGTGACTAAGCTCCTGACTCCATCCACCACGCGATAGATTTTATAATAATGAACATAGCTTGCCGTGTCCCAGCTCAATGTTACATCATAAAATCTTTCTACCTTTGATTGAATATTACCTGGTGCTTGCATCTCTGGATAAATGATCTCAATAGAAACTGGTTGAGAGAGGGGTGATTCCGATCCACTTACAATGGATGAAACAGCGAATGAATAGGTTCCCTCTTTTAAGGATATAAACGCTTTGTTAGTAGTTGGTTGTGACGTCAGCGTTTTCGTATCACCGTCCATTCTATAGACTTTATATCCGGAGCTGTAAGGCACAGCATCCCATTCGATCACAGCACTGCCTGGATAACGTTCATAGATTTTTAGATTAGCAGGCGCCTGTGCCTCTGCAGCCAACACACCTATAATAGGAAAGAATAGTTGAACGATCAGTATGAAGCTAACAATGATTGGGAGTGTTTTAATTTTTCTCAATAAAACTCCCCTCCTTTTATAAAAATAGTTTTAAAAAAGAGATTTAAGTTCCCTTAAATCTCTTTTTTAGATATTAACGAAGTAATTGAAGTACTGCTTGTGGCTGTTGATTCGCTTGAGCAAGCATTGCTTGAGCTGCTTGAGAAAGAATATTATTCTTTGTGAATGTCATCATTTCTTTTGCCATATCAACATCACGAATACGTGACTCAGCAGATGTTAAGTTTTCAGCCGTTGTACTTAAGCTGTTGTTTGTAAATTCAAGTCTGTTTTGCACCGCACCCATTTTAGAACGCTCAGCAGCAACAGTTTCAATTGCTGTGTTAATCGCTGTGATCGATGTGTTAGCTGCAGCTTGTGTTGAAACGTCTGCACCACCAACTTTAAGTGCATCTCCATCGGTTAATGCTACAGTTGCTGAAAATACTGTCGAACCGTCAGCTCCCTTGAATGCAATTCCATCAGTTGTACGTGCTACTACTTCCCCGTGTGTATCTAGAAGAACATTATCTGTTGCATCGAATTTATAAGAACCTGCTTCAAGTCCGCTATTAACGAATTGTGCAGTTGCTTTCACATTTGTACCATCGTAGCTTAACGTACCAGATTTAACGGATTGGCTAAATGTAAAGGTATCATCTCCAGCTGTTCCATCAAACGCTTTGGTAGTATATGTTAAGCCATCCGCACTTGAGGCTACCACTTTTCCATTTTCGTCTTTTACTTCATAAGTGGCTCCATTTTGAGAAACACTGTAAGTTCCAGCCTTTAATGTATCCCCTGTCGTAGGGCCAGCAGTAACCGTGCTAGATTGTTCTATTCCAACCTTACCTGCAACACCTAGGCTGAATGACTGGGCATCACCAATCTGAAGGCTCATGTTTTGGTCTTGGTTTGCACCAATTTGGAATGTACCGTCAAAGGAACCATTTAATAATTTTTTTCCATTAAATTCTGCAGTTGAACCGATACGGCCAACTTCTTCAGCTAGTGTGTCAATTTCTGCTTGAAGTTTTACACGGTCAGAAGATGTGTTGGTATCGTTGGCAGATTGAACAGATAGTTCACGCATACGTTGTAAAATTGAATGTGTTTCATTTAAAGCACCTTCAGCCGTTTGAAGTAAAGAAACACCATTTTGTGCGTTCTTCTGTGCCACTTCTAGTCCGCGGATTTGACCACGCATTTTTTCAGAGATTGCTAGACCTGCTGCATCGTCACTTGCACGGTTAATACGAAGACCAGATGATAATCTTTCCATGTTTTTCGCTGCTGCATTGGATCCAGCATTTAATTGACGATGTGTGTTGAGTGCTGCTACGTTTGTGTTAATTCTCATTTTATGTGCCCTCCTATTTTTGAGGAATAATTTCCCTCTCTGCTTTTATGTATCGACAGGAGTTAGGTGGGTGTAGAGGGGAAAACTAAAAAACTTTTTTATTTAAGGGACATTTTTCTTCTCTGGTTTTCCAATGCAACGATTTCTTTAATCAATCGGTTTTCATCTTTAGTTGATAGATTTAGAAATTGTATGCCGTATAAAAAACTGTTTCTATTAATTCTTTCGATTTTCCGAACGATTCGCCCATTTAATGAAAAAGCCTCTTCATTGAGGTAAAAATGAACCCTTACATATACGTTTTGTTTTAAAGTGAAATCAAGATAAGAAATAATTCCAACTCCACCTGCACTTATATCCACTATTTCACAATAATCATGCTGATTAACATTGATACTTCCTACTTTGAGAACTTCCAGTAGTGAATCTTTCATATTTATTCGGAGTCTAAAATTATCTCTCCGATTTACCTGCTTTTCCTCCACTTTTTTGGAATTTCTTTTTATTGTTTCCCTTTTATGGATAACTAAATAAAAGATAAAAGAAACTAGGACCACCATTGCCACTGCTAATAAAATATTGAACTGGAACTCTTCCATGTTATTCCCTCATATCTTTTCTAATGTAGATGTTGATCATTGCCTTTTAATAAAACAAGACATCCCCACCTTATTTTTAAGATGGGGAACACGTAAAACTATGACTATCTTAAAAAGTCTACTAGACTAATCTGCATCATCTTACTTCCAGCAGATAGTGCAGCTTTAAGGGCAGTTTCTTGCAGAGTCATCTCAGTAAATGCTTTGGCGATATCCGTATCTTCTGTATTAGAAAGCATCTTTTGATTTAATAAATGGGTTTGATCCAAATTATTGGCAGCCAGCTCCAGCATATTTTGATTGGTGCCGACGATTGTTCGTTGGGTGATGACGTGTTCTAGTTGTTGATCAATCGAATTCAAATGTGAGCCTGGATTTTCACCGTTCTCTAATGATTGGGCAAGGGCATCCATCGTTTCAAATAAATTTTTCCCGTCTACGGAAAAACCAAATACAGAGGCCGCATTAACGTTACCAGTTACGCTGATTCCTTTACCAATTGTCCACTCTTTTCCGTTTTCATTGGTCTGTTGTAATGTACCGTCTTGATAGGGCTGGGTATTTAGGTCCGTTCCTGAAAAGAGGTAGCCGCTGCCATAAGCAGTATTCGCAATATTCCCTGCCTGGTCTAATAATGAGCGAATTTCAACAGCGAATGTTTTTCGGTCACTCTCATTGTTCGAATCATTACTGGCCTCGACCGTCAGTTCGCGAATTCGATGAAGAACGTCGGTAACATTCCCAAGGGCACCGTCGATTGCCGTACTCCAATCAATTCCATCTTGAGCGTTTTTTTGATATTGTTCGACTTGTGCCAAAGAGGAGCGATGGGTTAACCCTTGTAAGACTGCACTGGGACTATCCGATACTCTTTCGAATTTTTTCCCGGAAGTAATTTGCCCTTGAAGAGTCTCCATTGCCTTATTGTTCCGATTTAATTGGTTGATAAATTGCTGACTTACCATTTGGTGTGTAACTCGCATCCTTCTCCTCCTTTCATGATTTTATTTCATTCCGTTAATCAATGTATTTAACATGTCGTTCACTGCTGACACATAGCTGGCAGCCGCATTGTATGCCTGTTGATAGCGAACCATATTCGTCAATTCTTCATCAATTGATACCCCAGATACTGACTGTCGTCGATGGTCCACCTGCTCCACCATCTTGGTAGCATTTTCAGCGGACAACTGCGCAGTTTTAACGTCCGTTCCTAATTGACCGATGATCCCTTTGAAAAAATCACCGATGGTTGCATCCGTTCCTCCAATATTAATTTTTTGAATAAGAGCCTCACTCATCGCTTTCGCATTCGAGCCATCCCCAATCGTATCCGAAGAAGCCGCCGCTACCTTTGATGGAAATTCTACCAGCATCGGGTTAATCATCATACTTCCTGCATTTTTTGGCGGCTGGGTTGGATCATCTTTATCAACAAAAAACAGAAGTTTTTCTAAAGGCGCACTCGGATCTATACTTCTCGCTTGGATATCATCTAAATTCCTCGCCTCATCCCCTGCATGAATGGCGTTAATGCTGTCAGCAATGGTCACCGCTAATAGGTCGATTTTTGCTCGTAAATCTGGGATGCTTCCAACTGTTGTCCCGTTGACCGTATACCCATGGGTTTCTAGCAATCCCTTGATTTCCCCGCCTGCTAATTCGATATCCGTTCCTGCGATTTTTGCCCCGCCAGTTTGCAGATCCAAAGTAAATGGGCTGGCATTGTTCCCCTCCACCAGCTTTTCACCGCCGATTGAAACATCCACCCTGCCATTTTGTGCTGGTGTTACTTGAATATCGACCATCTTTGAAAGTTGATCCAGCAGTACATCTCGTCGGTCCATCAAATCATTCGGCTGTGTGCCGGCGCCAATGTTTTGGGCAATTTTCAAGTTTAACCCAGCCACCTCGTTTGCGATGGTATTGATTTCATTGGTTTTTCCTTGAATCTGATCGGCCAGGAATGTTTCGTTTTGCTCAAGGCCGGTATAGATTTCATTGAGTTGACCGGCCAGTTCTTTGCCGTTCGCGACCACGACCACGCGGGCCGATAGATTTTCCGGCTGCTTGGAAAGCTCCTGCAAGCCCTGCCAGAAACGGTTAAGCGAACTAGTTAGACCTGAATCTCCTAGTTCGTTGAAGACATTTTCGATGTTGGAAAGAGCACTTGCCTTTCCTTCCCAATATCCAGCCTCTTTCTGTTCATTCTGAAATTGACGGTCTAAATACGATTCGCGAATCCGTCGAAACTCCGATACCTCAACGCCTGTTCCCATCTGCATCGGAATTGTCCCGTTATTAGGATTCGGAGAGGCTAACGGATGTGTTGCCCGTAAAACGGCTTCCTGTCTCGTATAACCAATTGTATTCGCATTGGCAATGTTATGCCCCGTTGTGCTTAGTGCGGTTTGTTGGGATAAAATCGCTCTTTTTCCGATTTCTAACCCATGAAAGGTTGAGTACATCTTTTTTCTCCCCTATGCATTTAAATCAAACAAACGAGCATATTCTCTTGAATCTTGGGCTTCCGCTTCTGAACTATATAGACCCGAATCCTTTGATTGCGGTATCATTTGCTCAATCATGAATTGTGTATAGGTTAAAGACTGCTGAATCAATTGCTGATTAAGTTTGTTTACTTTATCAATTTCTTCAAATAGACGCTGAAGTAATTTCAATTTCGACGTCCACTCAGCTTTTGTCACTCCGTCAGGCTGTTGTTCAATTAACTTCGAAAGGGGAAGATAGGACTTGTCGTGCTCTAATACTTCCATTCTCAGCTCATCTGCTTCTTTAATTTTTTTGATGAGCTTGGATTCATCCGCCATGACAGCAAGCAGCGGATTGATTTCTGCAGAAATTAAGATTTCCTGCTTTTTCTTTGCGGTTTCTAATAATGTGATATGCAGGTCGGTTAACATCTGCAAAACTTCCGTGAGGCTATTCATCGATTTTTGCACCTGACTTCCAAGCTGAGAGTAATTTATCCGCTAACTTTTCACTATCTACTTTGTATGTGCCATTGGCAATTTGATTTTTCAATTGCTCTATTTTTGCATCTTTTTCTTTTTGAATTTGCAGTTGTGCTTCGCTCGATAGTTCTACCATTTCCGTTTGAGACTGTTTCGTTGCTTCTGCTCGGTTCGGTTGTTGTTGTTTTTGGTAGGCTTGATAAACAGTATAGATTCGATTTAAGGGATTAATTTTCATAGGTCCGCTCCTTTTTACTCTATCCATACTTTTTGTATCGGCAGTTTATCGTTTAATGTTTAGAGTTTTTCTCATTTTTTTCAAAAAAAGAAACGGCAGCATGAACGCCGCCGCTTGATTGGTATAAATTCCGTTATGACCTCATGATCCCATTCGCGATTCCCATCATCTGATCCGCATAGCTGAGCGCGCGGGCATTAGCTTGATAGCCTCTTTGCGCTTTGATCATATCAGTCATTTCCTGATTCAAATCCACGTTAGACGATTCTAAATATCCTTGTCTGATTTGAAAATTAGAATCTACAGCCCTTACGGCTCCCCCCGTTATTCGGTAAACCCCGCCATCATCCTTTAACAGCTGTGGATTGGTGAAGTCGACCACACTGATTTGCTGGTTTGTCCCCATAATGGTTCCGTCGCTGGCCACCACAAATTCATTGTCCGCGCTCCATTCAATTGGATTTCGATTTTGATCAAGCAGCACGTCTCCGTGGGCGTTTACCAGCTGATATCGCCCCCCGCCAACCGGAGATTGCTGAAAGGCTCCACCTCTCGAGTACAAAATTTCTGAAGTCGTACCAGTCATTCTTTGTACTTGAAAATAACCGTTTCCTTCGACCATGAAATCAAATGGTTGATCCGTTTGCTTAGGTGCACCTTGAGTAAGATCCAATGGTGTTCCGGCGATTCGCGATCCAAAGGTGGTTCGAATGCCAGGCGGAGATAGGCGGCCAATCTCCCTTTGCGGTTCGGTTTGGTTTTGAATCGAGACGGTAAGGTTTTCAGAAAAAGCGGCTTCTCTGCGCTTAAAACCTGTTGATTCCACATTCGAAATATTATTGGCGATGGTATCTAACTTCCCTTGGTAGGCGCGAACACCAGACGAAGCAATAAATAAAGATGTATTCATAGCTTTTATACCCTTCCAATCGTGTTTAATTGTTCTAGTGTTTTATCGTAGGCCTGAAGTACTTTTTGATTCGCCTCATACAACCGAATATTTGTCATCATTTCGGTAATCGTTTTAGATGTATCAACGTTCGATTGCTCGATCATTTTATGATGCAGCTGCAAACCTGCAGGAAGAGTCTGTGCAAGCATAGCTGGAGCTGTCCCCTCGAGCTCATAAAGACCATTATCTTTTTTAACTAATTGATTCGGGTTATTGACCACCATGATTCCAAGTGAGGCAACGGTTCGTGCACGTACTGGGTCATCAGGGTTTACAATAATATCCCCATTATTTTGGATTGACACATTTCCAGAAGTCAATTCTTGGTCCGATATCGGTCTGCCATTTTTTCCTAACACCAAATCTCCGGATGAGGTCATCAGCTGTCCGTTTTCATTGACTGAAAACCTTCCGTTTCGAGTAAATTGGAAACTGCCATCAGCCGTTTGTACGGCAAAAAAGGCAGCTGGCTTTATGTATTCTCCGTTTTCTAAAATGGGGGGCAGCGCTTGGTCATTAATCGCGACATCAAAAGGCATGTTGCTGTTCACCAGACTCCCCTGCGAAAAGAGCGGTATGGTTTCTTGATTATACACCCCCATGGACAATGTACCGATTTTTGGCGCTTCTACCGAAATTTCTGATTGACGAATGCGTTCTAGTAACATTTCCGGGAAGGAACGCAGCGGACTTGAATCCTGTTTAAAACCTGGGGTTTCAACATTAGCCAGATTATTCGTAAGCGCATTTTGTCTTCTTTGCAACGCGATCATCCCTGATGCAGCGGTATCCATTCCTCTAAGCATAGTCGTGCTCCTCTCTACATGTATAAGTTTACTAATAGTCCTTTAATTTCACCGATAGTCTTCAAAAGGTCAACTGAACTAGTTTGTTTTTCCATCACCTGCTCCGAAAGTTTGATCAACTGTTGGTCAATTTGTTTAATTAATTTTAGCCTTTTATCTCTACCATTGGAGTGAAATGACCGATACTCTTCTATGGAGTAACCATTTTGAACGACTTCTTTTAAAAAATCTTGAATGCTTTGTTTATACGCCAGTAAATCTTTTACAGATTGAGAAGTACTTAACCGATTACCGTTTTGATCCAGATCTTTGAGAAGAGTTTGCAAACGATCCTGCGTTAAATCAAATTGTGTTTCCTGAAAAATTTGTTGAAAAGAAGAGGATTCTTTCCCTTTCTCCCGCACAGGAATAAAGCGATCCTGACTGATAGCTTGACTTTGTTGGATCTTCAAACGGATTCCCCTTTCATGAATGGTTAACATCATTTTTTCAAAAAAGAAAACGGTGAATTTTTCCGTTTCACGTAGAATGCAATTTATTAAAACTAAATTAAAGATAAACTAAAGGAGAAATTTATGTCTAGTATTTTTGGAATTTTATTGGCACTCCTCATGATAGGTGCAGGGATGATATTAAAGGGCGCACCCCTCGCATCCTTAAACAATCCAGCGGCCTATCTGATTATTTTTGGCGGGACGGCCGCTGCGGTGATGATTGCCTTTCCGTTTCGAGAAATTAAAAAATTTCCGAAACTGTTAAAAATCGCCCTGTTTGAACCGAAACTTCCTTCGAAAGCTGAACAGATTGCTAGATTAATAGAATGTGCGGAAATGGCCAAAAAAGAGGGTTTTCTAGCTTTAGAGGAAATTGCTGAATCAACAGACGATCCTTTTTTTAAAAAGGGGCTCGAAATGATCATCGACGGCTATGATGTGGATTTTATTGAGGAAGTGTTATTCGATGAAGTCGAGGCAATCGAGCAACGTCATAAAACAGGCGCCCTTATTTTTACCCAAGCTGGCACTTATGCTCCGACACTTGGTGTACTTGGGGCCGTAGTTGGTCTAATTGCTGCACTCGGCTCATTATCCGAAATAGAAAAAATCGGTCATTCGATTTCAGCTGCTTTCATTGCTACCTTGCTTGGGATTTTTTCCGGTTATGTATTATGGCATCCAGTAGCGAACAAATTAAAGAGACTTTCCAAACAAGAGCAAGAATTAAAGTTGATTATCATTGAAGGGCTGCTCTCTATCTATCAGGGAGTTTTACCAAGTGCCTTGGAGAAAAAGCTGACGGTTCATATTCCTCCGTCTGAACGCGTTAAAGTAGAAAAACAACTTGAAGAAGATGATCATTACGAGGAGAAATCGGCATGAGAAAACGGAAAAGAGCCTTTAATTCTGACCACGATGAACATGTAGATGAATCCTGGCTGATTCCATATGCCGACCTTTTAACGCTGTTATTAGCACTATTTATCGTCCTATATGCAGCCAGTACCGTTGACAAAGAAAAATATCAATCCATCATGGAATCCTTTCAATCTGAATTAACGGGGACAAAAATTGACAATCAACAAGCGGGTCTATCGCCGAACCCTTCATCTCCACAACCGGAAGTGGGATTGCTAGAAGAAGAAGTAAAAGGAGAAACTAATGACAAAGAACTGGATGTATTGAGGCAACAGCTCGAAAGCTATATCAATAACAATAGCCTGCAGGATATGGTCTCTCTCCAAGAAACGGAAAAGGGAATTGAAGTATCTTTAAAGGATGTGGTGTTATTTGATTCTGGAAGAGCTGATTTAAAGGAACGCTCCTATCAAACCTTAAACGGGCTCGTCGGCCTGATAAATACCGTTCCCAATCCAATTAGCATCGAGGGGCATACCGACAATGTTCCGGCACACAATACAATCTATTCTTCCAATTGGGAATTGTCTGCAGCTCGGGCGGCCAGCGTTCTCCACTACTTTGAGTCACAAAATGTCCAAGCAAATCGCCTGCAATTTTCAGGATTTGGAGAATATCAGCCTCTTTATCCAAATGACTCGGATGAAAACCGCCAGTCAAATCGGCGTGTGACTGTTGTGATTTTACGAAGCAGTTAAAAATTTTCCGCGACTGGAGGAGTATGCAGCTGTGAAAAAGGTTGTTATATGTGGTTTTAGTTTAATTATTTTGTGTTTTTCTATATTGGCAGACGTAGGTACAGGACGTAACGAAGAAAAAGCAGTTGCTACTCCCTTCACAAAAGTGGTGTTGGCAGAGGAAATCCAATTAGATGTACCTTTACTCAATCAAATGGATTCACCACGGTTATACAATGGCTGCGAAGTAACAAGCCTTGCGATGTTACTTCAATATTGGGGAATCGATGTAACGAAAAATAAACTAGCGGAACAAATCCCACGTGTCCCTCTCCAATATGGGGATGGGAAAAAAGGAAATCCCAATATGGGATTTGTCGGCAATATGGAAGATGGTCCTGGATTAGGTGTCTACCAGGGACCTATTTTTTATTTGGCTAATAAACATATTAGTGAACAATTGATGGTTCAAAATCTATCAAACCATCCCTTTTCCTCCATTCTGAAAAAAGTAAGTCAAGGTCTGCCTGTTTGGGTCATTACCACCAGCAGCTTTTCACCCATACCAGATTTCGAAACATGGTCTACTCCACAAGGGACCGTTGGGATTACGTATAAAATGCACAGCGTCGTCATCACCGGCTACGATCAAGAATACATCTATCTTAACGATCCCTATGGAACAAAAAACAAAAAAGTAGACAGAGAAAAATTCATCGCCTCATGGGAGCAAATGGGCTCACAAGCAATCGTTATTGAACGTAAATAAGTCGGCTGAAATCTCCCAATAAAGGCTGTCCGCCTCAGGTGGACAGTGTCCACGGGCGGTGCCTGTCACCCATGATTATACAAAAAAAGACGATTCGGGGGGAACGAATCGTCTTTTTGTACCTACTAGTTAGGCTGCTGCTTTATTTTTTTCCGTATACGTCTTTGTTGTTTTACGAATGAATGGTACCACCCAGCGGTCTAAACCATATCTGCCTGCGTTGTAACCTGCTGTTAAGATGATGAAGCCTAAGAAAATGTCTGTTGGGTTATGAGATACTGTTCCTGCTAGGAAGAAAGAGAAGTTCATCACTAGACCGAAGAACATCGCTGCTGTTGTTAAACATCCTAGTAGAAGCCCTAAACCGATTAATGTTTCGCCCCAAGGAACGATGAAGTTAAATACATCAATGTTTGGCAGTGCAAAGCTTTCTAAGAAGTTAACATACCAACCATAAACCATGTTTCCATCCGGACCTGTTACTGGTTTTGCAATAGCTCCATTCAGGAAACCAGAAGCGTCGAACCCGCCGCCTGTTAACTTTCCTAAACCTGCTGTGAACCAAGAGTATCCAAGATATAAACGAATAACGGTTAAAATGGCAGCAGAGATCTTATTTTCTCTTAAAAATTTATTAAACATAAAGCTTTCCGCCTTTCAAAATTTGTTTGTTCTTTATACTTACACTATACTCGTTTCTAACATTTAAAACATGATAATGTGAATATTTTCACAATGTGTTCAAAATGATTTGACAGAAGTTTGAACAGCGCTGTAATAGACATATTTCAACAAATACTCCTATTACATAAACGTTTGATTAAATAGGAGTCCATCCTCTATAGTACAAAGGAATATTAAACAAAATTGCAGAGAATACGGTCAAAAACAGTATCAGTTTTTTTAGATAAACATTTGATTTGAGCTGGAGTGATCCTACTACCTCTTCTTTTCACACTTCGGTCACTTCCTCTGCACAAAAAAGCAGGAAACCACCCATATTGGTTTCCAGCCTTGCATTTACTTTTAATTCACCCAATGATTCCCTTTTCCAATAGGAAGGACTTCCTATACAATCGTTAGTTATCTAGTAGCAGAATGATTTCCGATAAAAAATGGAGATTTTTTTTAGTGTCAGGAAAACCCATCATTAATTTTTGATACTAGGATATCTATGTGTCAAAATAGGTATGATGTTGAATTTTTATTAGAGGAGGACGTACAAAATGAGAACGATGAAACTAGGAGCCAGCACATTAAAGGTGCCTGTCGTAGCGGTTGGCTGCATGCGTATGAATTCACTGGAAAAGAAGGAAGCGGAAAACTTTATCCAAACAGCGTTAGAGGAGGGGGCAAATTTTTTCGACCATGCTGATATTTACGGGGATGGATTATCTGAGGAAATATTCGCCGACGCCATACATATGAATGCGGATATTCGTGAAAAAATCATCCTGCAATCAAAATGCGGCATTCGCAAGGGGATGTTTGATTTTTCAAAAGAGCATATTTTACATTCCGTTGATGGAATTTTGAAACGGCTAAACACCGAGTATTTGGATACTCTGCTCCTACACCGTCCGGATGCACTAATGGAGCCTGAAGAAGTGGCGGAGGCATTTGATATTCTTGAAAGCGCGGGAAAAGTGCGCCATTTTGGTGTTTCCAACCAAAATCCGCTGCAAATTCAACTTCTGCAGAAATTTGTGAAGCAGCCAATTGTAGCCAACCAGCTGCAATTAAGTATCACGAACGCCAATATGATTTCAAATGGTATGAATGTGAACATGGAGAATGACTCAGCGATTAATCGAGATGGCAGTGTACTCGATTTTTGTAGACTGAATGATATCACCATTCAGCCATGGTCACCTTTTCAATACGGATTCTTTGAAGGTGTGTTCTTAGGAAACGAGAAGTTCCCAGAGTTGAATCAGAAGATTGATGAAATTGCGGCAAAGTATGAAGTGAGCAATACCACAATCGCGATTGCGTGGCTGTTACGTCATCCAGCCAAAATGCAGCCAGTTATTGGTACGATGAATGTGGACAGATTGAAGGAATGCAGTAAAGCAAGTGAGATCTATCTTACACGCGAAGAGTGGTATGAAATCTATCGTGCTGCAGGGAATATTTTGCCATAATAATACTAGTTTACTGCAAAGGAGTGCTTGATAACAGGCGCTCCTTCTTTTTTTGATGATGTCACAATAGGGTATAAACCCTAATTTTTATTCATCATCAACCTCGCCATCACCGATTTCATCCTCTTCTTCCACATCTTCAATCTTCTCCCCTTCTTCAGTATCCTCATCATTCCCACAACCCGTTAAAGAGAAAAGATATCCACTTAAAAGTAACATCAATAATAACCTTTTCACCTTCATTCCAATCAAACCACCTTTTATTCTTAGCCTTTCCAGATTAATCAGCAATATGACGAAAGCATGTTTTCAGATGTGAAACTGTCCATATGGGGCGGACAGTGTCCACGAGCGGTGCCTGTCACCATGTGCATCATTTTACGTATTTCAAGTTGAAAAGCTTATTTTCCAAGGATAAAATGAAAATAGGAAAAGGGGGAGGATTTATGATAAATTCATCAAAAAGTGTCATTGAGAAATTAAATTTCAGTAAGTATCCATCAAAATTTATTCTTAATGTTCCTGAAGATATTGAAGAGTTTAAGACGTTAGATTATGACTCTTCTATTAAAAAGGCTCAATATGACCTTATTTTTATCTTTATTTTTAAATTAGAAGATTTTCAAACGTACTTACAGGAAGCAGTAGAAAAGCAACTAGTAACGAAAAACGGCTATATCTACTTCGCCTATCCAAAGAAAGGTAATCCAAAATATACGGAATACATAGAGCGTGACAGCATTTATACCGAAAAACATTATGATGAGGAAGGCTATTATCGTGGAAGCAGTTTAAAGTTTTCCCGCATGGTTAGCTTCAATGAGGTATTCACAGTTATTGGCTTGAAGTCGGTACCAAAGAAAACACTAAAAACAGCAAGCACAAAAAACAGCCAATGTGTGGATGACTATATCGACAACGTTGAAGATATCAGAAATTACTTGGATAAAAATAAGGATGTACTAAAAATATACAACCAACTAACACCAGGCTACCAAAAAGACTGGGCACGTTATGTATACAGTGCAAAAAGAAAAGAAACCCAGGAAAAACGCCTCCTCGAAATGGAAACCATCCTATCCCAGGGCTATAAAACAATGGATTTATATAGAAGGAAGAAATAAGTTGGGGGCAATATTTGGTGCCTGTCACAGCCCGTGGACAGTATCCACGAGTGGTGACAGGCACCGAGGATGAAACGGAGTTTCATCCATTTATACATCACTGTATATTTTTCAATGCTTATTCTACGTGTTCGTGCAGGGTGATGCTTTCGCTGTAGTTGATGAATCTGCGCAGTTCTTTTGCTTGGTCTCGGTTGATTTCACCTGATTCGTACATGCTGCGGATTTGGGCTCGTTCGATGTCCATGACTTTGAGACGCAGTTCTTCTTTTTGTTCTTCTCTTTTTTCGTTGAATTCGGCGGTTGGGGTTTTTAGGCGATTGAGCATTCGTTTGTAATCTAAAATCACTATATTAACCATTTCTGCTCTTTCATGATCTTTTGCATATTTTTCTAAACTATGAAGGGCAGCCTGCAATGCTTTTAATTGAATGTGCTGTCCTATCCTCAATTTTGCAATTCTAGTCTCCCTGTCCCGAGGATACTGACCTCTGAACTTTTTCCAGCCTCTGATCATTTTCCCAATTAGATACAGAAATCCAAATTGAGCATTGTTCGAGAGTGCCTCTTCCCGGTGGTCAAGGGCCTTTTCGAATGACTCAAACACATTTTGATCCATGCCGCCTTTATCCATTTCTTCGTGGATATATCTTCGCTCTGCTTTTAACGCAAGTAATCGGATTTCCCTCAATTTTTGTTGATAGTGATCGGTGTCTCGTTCATCCGAAGTAGGTTCTGGTTTAAACCGCTGAAACATCATCTTATACTCCCCAATGAGTTCATACGCTACTGCTTCGTTTTCCTCATTCATTTCGAGGTGGAGTTTTTTAATCGCGGATAGCATAAGCTTTTTCTTAGCTTCATTTATATCTATCTCATCCTCTAATTCTCCCACGACTTCTTCTTCCTTACTTAATAGCGGTAAAAATACCGTTGCAGCTAGTAAGGTAAACAAAATCACACCTGCTGCTATAAAAAGAATCAAGGACCGCTCTGGAAACACCGCTCCACTCATAATGACATATGGAATCGAAAGGACTCCGGCCATGGTCACAGCACCACGAACCCCTGTTAAACTAGTGACCAACGTAGTCTTACTGTTTGGCTTTTCTACCTCTTTACTTTTGACGAAGTGATACTCATATGTAGAAAAAAGATACGACCATAAATAGCGAATTCCCAAGATAACAATTCCAATCGCAAACACATAGCCAATGATTAACCAATTTCCATAATTGGGGTTGGCGACGGTCTCCAACATTGAGAAAGGAATATTTAGTCCTAATAGAAGGAAAACAATCCCGTTTAACACAAATAAAATAATCGACCAGATATTTTCTGTCAGTACTTGCTCCTCCGCTGATAGGGCTTCCGTTCTTTCTTTCACCAACGCATGAACAATACCAGCTACGACCACCGCGATCACTCCTGAAGCATGCAAAAGCTCCTCAGTAATGATAAAAATAACGAACGGGGTCATAATCTGTAGTAACGAATGGAAGGTAACATCGTTAATTCCTTGTTTGCGTAAGATAAATCGTATCCATGTAACAAGTACCCCAAGAAAGAATCCTAATAATGCCCCTGCTAAAAACATATAGGTAAAATCAAAGACTGCCTCTATTAGCGAAAAATAACCTGTCACCACGGCCGCTACGGCATAATTAAACGCAACCAACCCTGAAGCATCATTGATGAGTGATTCTCCTCTAACAAGATGTAATACTTTTTCTGGAATCCGAATCCGTTTCGCAATCCCATTTACTGCTACAGGATCCGTTGGGGAAAGAATTGCAGCTAACGCAAACGCTGCCGCCAAAGGAATACTCGGAATCAGCCAATGAATAAAATACCCGCCGCCGATCGTGGTTAAGAGAACTAGAATAACGGCATTACCAAAAATAGGGGCTCTCATCTTCCACAATTCTTCGCGTGGAAAATGCCGTCCATCATTGTATAAAAGTGGAGCTACAAAAAGTAATAAAAACCACTCTGTTTCGATTTCAAGTGAAATATCAGGAAATAAAAGTGCGATTAATATCCCAAAACCGATTTGAGTCAAGGCCGTTGGAATCGAGGGTATGTAATGGCTAATGATATTTGAAATTAATAAACCAACAATCAATAACAAAACACTCATCAATAAATCCATATATGCTCTCCCTTGTGAAGTAAATTCTATTCTTCCTCTTCCTCTGTTTCTTCTTCCTTAATCACTTCTTCTGGCTCATCTTCCTGTTCCTTTTCTGCTTTTATCCTTGTTATTTCTTCGTTTAGCTGTTCAAATGCATTAAGTCTATGTTTGGCACTGGCCAATAAATCATCAATGATCCGAATGAATTTTTCATAGGGAACTCCATTTTCGCTGCAGCCAGTAATCATTTTGAGCAAGTCTTTTTCATACAAATGATAGCGCTCTTTAAAGGTTTTCGAATCCATTGTTAAAAAATACTCATCATCGACAACAAATTCGTTAAAGACCTTCTTGGTTAAACGCTTTTTCGTAACTTCTATATCTTGTTTGTCCTTTTCATTATCGTAATGAGCTTCATCCTCATACTCAGAGCAAAGCGTGTCATAGATCTTTTCTAATAGCTCGGTCGGATTTAGATAATTCAACTCTTCCATATAATCCCCCCTTTATTTATATTTGCCCAAAAAAGGTAATTTTCGACGGTTAGAATTATTTCATAGGCTTATTGTTACCGAACTTTCGTTTCCATTCGATTTTCAGGCAGAATAACGACACTATTGTGACCGAATATTCATTTCCCTTAGATTTTCGGACACAATAACCACACTATTGTGACCAAAAATTCATTCCCCTCGATTTTCGGGCACAATCATCAAACTTTTGTGACTGATTTTCCGCTCTACCCCATATTTCAGGCACAATCTTTCCCTTTTTAAAAAATCCATAACAAAAAAAGCACACGCGGGCTGCGTGTACTTCTTCAAAAACCTATTTTACCAATACGCCTTCTTGATACTTTTTCGTAAGCGTTGGCCAGTAATCTTTATTTGCTTCGATTAAATCATCAAGAATTTTCTTTGCCACAATCGCAGATGGAATCGTTCTATTTAGCGTGAATGCTTGTAATGCTTTCTCATAAGAACCTTCAGTGATTGCTTCTACTAAAATTTTCTCTGAAGCAAGCTGCTGGTCAATCATCGCTTTGTGGAAGTATGGAATTTCGCCAACATATTCAGGTACTGGACCTTTGCTCGTGATTAACGCAGGAACCTCAATCATTGCATCTGCTGGCAGGTTAGGAATCGTTCCATTATTCTCGACCATAACAAGGTAGCGTTTTGCTAGATTCTGAGCGATTGAAACCGTTACATCAACGATAAAGACACCATGAACACCAACATGGAACGCATCATCTAGTACACCAGTTTCTTCAAACTTCCTCACCGTTTCAAACAATGACTTTTCACGACCATCCATTACTTCATTAGCGCGAGTATATTCTTTATTAGAATTCTCGACAATGTAGTCTGGTAGTAAATAATATTGCAAGTATGGATTTGGAATATAATCTGGGAAGAAATCCATAATTGGCTTAATATTTTTAAACGTCTTAATCCAAGAAGAATCCGCATGACGATAGTCAATTTTAGAAATATCTTCTGTTAATAAACCATACTTACTAATGTGCTCACAAAGCTCAGGAAGACGGTCAACACCATCCACCTCAACCTTTGTGAACCAGCCAAAGTGATTTAAGCCAAAGTAGTCGACCACTAGGTCTTCACGATTAACGCCAAGGATTCCGGCCATGTTACGCATCGTTGCCACTGGCATATCACAAATATTGATGACTTTTGCATTTGGACGAAGTTTGCGAACACCCTCAGCCACGATTGACGCAGGATTTGAGTAGTTCACAATCCAGCAAGATTCCTTTGCATATTTTTCAACGAAATCAATCAATTCAACCATTGGAAAAATCGTTCTTAGTCCGTAAGCAAGACCACCAGGACCACATGTTTCTTGACCTACTACACTATGAGAAAGAGGAATTTTTTCATCTAGCTCTCTCATTGCATATTTACCCACACGCATTTGTGCAAACACAAAGTCTACATCATCAAATGCTGTTTCTGGATCTGTTGTATCGATAACTTTAATGGAATCTGTGTATTCAGCAATAACAGCTTTCGCTGCAACTACTACCTTTGATTGACGTTCCCCATCAATATCGTAAAATCTGATTTCAGATAAAGGTAAATCTTCTAATCTATCCATTAAGCTTCTCACAATACCTGGTGTATACGTGCTTCCGCCGCCTGCAATCGCTAATTTATACGTTTTCATAGTTAAGTCCTCCTAATTTTTGATCGACCTGATCTCGAACAGACTTCACATTCAATCCATAAACGACTTGAACATTGTTACCTGACTTAATAACACCTTTTGAACCAGTTTCCTTTAGCATCTGTTCGTCTACCACATTCGGATCTTTCAACACAAGTCGTAAACGTGTATAACAGTTATCAACATTTTCAATATTTTCACTGCCGCCAAGTGCTGTAACAATCGTTTCTCCAAGTGGAGAAGAGTTTGTGCCAGGCGCTGCGCTTAATTTCACTTCAATTGGTGCAGATTTTGGTGCTTCCTCTACTCCCTCTTCTCGTCCAGGAGTTTTGAGGTTCATTTTTAAAATTAAGGTTCTGAAAACCACGAAGTAAACAGCAAACATGATCAATCCTACTAAAATAAACATCGGCCAGTTTGACTTTGTTGTCCCTAGTGGCAGGTTGTAAAGTAAGAAATCAATCACACCATTGGCACCAATCGCATGGACTCCAAAGATATTTAATAACATCATTCCGATTCCTGCTAACACGGCATGCGTGAAGAATAAGATAGGTGCTGTGAAAAGAAAAGCGAACTCAAGTGGCTCTGTTACACCAAGTAAGAAGGATGTAACCGCTGCAGGTAAAAGAATTGCTTTTGCCATTGTCTTATTCTTTTTATCCGCTGTTACGTACATCGCTAACGCGGCACCCATTAAACCAAACATTTTCGCTAAACCGCGGGCATCCCAGTTTACGGTGCTGCTTAATACCGCCACACTTGGGTCAGCCATTTCCGCAAAGTAAATGTTTCTGGCTCCATAAACCACTTCGCCAGCAACCGTAGCTGTTCCACCAAGCTCTGTATATAAGAACGGTGTATATACTAGGTGATGAAGTCCCGTTGGAATCAAGATTCGCTCTAAGAAACCATAAATGAGGAAGCCAACATCGCCTAAGTTTCTGATTCCATTTGCTAAAGCAGTAATACCGTCTTGGACAAACGGCCAAAACTCTGCCGCAAGTGCTCCTAGGATCATCGCACTTGGAATCGCAAGAATCGCAACAAAGCGATGTCCAGAATAGATTTGCATAACGCCTTTAAACTCGGTATCACAATATTTATTGTGCAGTACGCCGACTAGCGCACCAATTAAGATTCCTGCAAAAACACCCATTTCTAATACTTGAACATTTAATACTGTTGCTTGACCAGAAAGCTGCATAGCTTCTGGAGCTACTAAGCGCTCAGAAAGCTTTAAAACCTGGTGCATAGCATTGATAAAAATAACGAAAGTAACTAAACCCGTTAATGCTGCATAGCCTTTATCCTTTTTCGCTAATCCGATTGGAATCCCAACCGCAAAAACGAGTGCAAGGTTTTGTAATATCGAAACAGCTGAAGATGAAATAAACTTTCCGACATTTTGAATAGCTGGATTTTCAAGGAATGGAACGTATTGTGCTAAGTTCCCATTTCCAAACACATTACCAAATGCAATAAAGAGTCCGATGATCGGTAGTATTAAAATTGGTGCAAACAAAGATTTTCCAAATAATTGGAGACCATTTATCACTTGTTTCATTTGCAGCCTTCCTTTCTATTATAGGTAAACGCTATCATTTACTGTTCACAGTATAGCTTGGTTTTTACAGTCGAGGAAGGGGAATAGGCGATTCTGTAGCATGTTAACAAATAAAGTAACATGTTACAGCGGAGGGCTTAATATTCTTTCATAATCCCTCTTTTAATCGCCAAAATGAGGATAATATCAATCAACATAAACACATTGGATTCAAACGAAGTCACTTGAAACTCCTGCTGTGACTCAATCGTGGGGTCGAGTACCGAGAATACGATATCTGCCATTTGTGCTGTCGTACTTTTGCTATTGCCTGTAAAAAGAACCGTTTTTAAACCTTTATCCTTCGCAATTTGAACCTTTTCAATCACTTTACTTGTTTCACCTGAACGGGAAAAGATAATCAGCAGATTATACTTTTGGATATTATTGAAAAAGATTGCCCTGCTGTCGCTTGTAGAGGCGTTTGAAACATAGTAGCCAAATAACTCAAGTTTTTTTGCCAGATAGTTTGAAAATAATATTGAAAACCCAGCGCCATAGAAATAAACCATTTTATTACGCTCAATTTCATATAAGAAATCTTCAATGTTCTTTTCCCCAATTGCATTAAAAGTGAGCTTAAAGTTCTGACCAAATTGTTCGAGGGTCTCCTGGTAAGGTCCGTGTATGCTAGCAACAGCCTCTGATTCTGAATCCACCATTTTCGTTACTTTTAGACCTAAATTATATGTAAATTCACTATATCCGCTAAAACCGAGTTTTTTGCAAACTCGTATAATCGAAGTCGTCGAAACAAAAAGTTCATCGGCCGCTTTACGAATGCTTAGCTGCAGATTTTCAAACTTCTTTTGGATCAGATAGGACAGAATATCCTTTTCCGATTGATTTAAGTCCTTATCATGTATGTAATCTAAAAAAACCTTCTCTGACTTTTCCATTTTCCAACCTCAACCCTTTAATTTTTCTTCTTCTTATTATAACTCCTAGTTCCTTTCACATAACAACCAGTCATCACTCGAAAAAAAAAGAATCCTAATCGGATCATGGATTAGGATTCCTATTATGATATTTTATTTGCTAGGATTGTCACTAACGTACTAAGTAAAATCGTGCCAATCATAATAATTATATATAGCAAGTTTTTCTTCATTTTTTTCTTGCGCATTGATTCTTCAGGTGTCATCCACATACTTTTCGCCACAACTATTGCCCCTTTTACGTTTAACTAGTTAAAATGTATTATTAGTAAAAATCCATCCATTGATTATACAAGAATAATAGATTCCCTCAAAAATCTTTAAAAATATCTTATATAGCTTGAACTTCTTGTCCACTTTTCTCTTTCGTAAATGAAAACTTCGGTCTAAAAAGACTGACGACGATAAAGACAATCGCTAGAATTAAAACATACGTCCAGATTTGTTGGACAATTGGTGTATTCCAAACACCTAAAAAGTAAAGCATTGCTGGGATGGTTAGTGTTACCCATGAAAGTACAATTGCTACCATACCTACATAGCCATCAATTTTCTTATTAAGTGAGCCTGTTAAAAAGAATAGCAGCCATAAGAATGCCCACAGTCCCCATGTTAATGCATTGACAACATCATGGAAGTGAATAAGAGAGATAATCGTATACACAACGGCAATAATGGATACCCATAAGCTAAACCAGCCTAGACCGTTTCCTTCGAGCCCCTTCACTGAGGTAACCCCAACGTATAAATAAGTTAAGCCAAATAAAAAGATAGCAGCATTATTATATAGATCCCAATTACCTTGACTAGACGTCATGATTAAATAAAAAGGATTAATGATTTGAATAACTCCGACGAAAAGATTAAAATACCCAACAGCTTTTGCTTCTGCCTTTCCTAAAAGCATAAGTCCGTTTAGAAAAAGAACAGCACCTGATAAAAATAGACCTAAAAAACTCATAGTAGTCGCTGTGAAAATCTTCTTTCCACAACTTTTCCCTCCTTTAAAATAGAAAAAGCAGTTTCCCCTCATGAAAGAAAAGAAATTGCTATCTTAAAATCATCGTTATTTTGTTCCTGTACAAATATAGCATATTCAATAAAAAGATGTTAACGAACCTTTGAACAAAATGTAAATTAAGTTTTTTCCATTTCCACCATAAGCGCCCAATGCTGAATAAAAAAAACTGCCCCAAATGGTGCTGTTGACAATCTAATAAGAATTTATATGATAGGTTGGAAAGATGATTATCAAAGTAAAATGCAATTTATTGATTTAAACGGTATTGTTCCTTCAAACCATAAGAAAAAACCTCCTTAATTTTGTAGAATAAATGTGAACTGGAAATTTCGCGACTTTTTTTCCAATTTCAACACCAAGATATCTATGTTTTTTAGCTCCACTACACAAAAATAGAACCGTGCGAGGTTTCGCCCGGTTCACTTTCCAATTAGTTCGGCAATCTTAAATCGTTTTCTTTGATTTTGCCGAATCTTTTTAGCAAGTAATAGATTCCATAAGAGATTGTTGCAGGTACTATAATATAAGTGATCAACATTGCTGGCAGGATGAATCCCAGGTCATAAGATGTTAACAGCTGCAATGGTGCTACGAAAGAGCTTAACCCCATACCAGCGATTTCCTTTCCAGCTTCAATTTTGAAAACTAATGCTGAGATTGGTCCGACAATGGCACTTGCGATCAACGTTGGTACCAGGATATACGGATTCTTTGTGATGTTCGGCAATTGAACTTTTGGAGTACAAACGCCTTGTGCAAGTACTCCACCAAGCTGGTTATCTTTCCAAGAAATGATTGAGAAACCTATAAAGTGTGCCACGCAGCCAGCTAATGCCGCTCCACCTGCAATACCGGTTAGATCAAGTGCCATTGCAAGAGCTACTGAAGATGCAGGTGAAATTAAGAACAAGCCCCATACCATCGCCAAAATGATTGAAGATAGAAGCGGATTTCCAGCTGTAGTAGCTTTGATGACTCCGCCAACCGTTGTTAAAATTGGTGCAATGACCGTAGATAGCCACAGTCCGGCAAATCCAGCAACTAGAATCGTTCCAAGTGGAATGACCATCATATCGAGAGGTGTTTTGCCGCTGATCCTTTTGCCGACATAAGTAGCGATTGTTGCAGTCAGCAAGGCGCCGATCGGTTCACCTGCTTTTATTAAAACGCCTGCTTCGGTAATAGTCAGTGCTCCGGCACCAACAGCAGCGGCTATCATCGCCGAGAAAATGACAAGAGCGTTGGCCCCCAACATCAAGGCAACCCCGGCACCAACAGCTGGTGCCATTAAGCTTGTGGCAATCGTGCCAATTTGAACAAGAGCATCAATCCCAAAGTTTGTTCCTATATTTTTAATCAACAAGCCGATTCCTAGTGTAACAAAGATACCCTGGGCTATCCCTGTGGAAGCTTTAAAAATACGTGGCATAATATAAGCTTTCATTATTAGCGCCTTCTTTCTTAAGGATTGTTGGTGTTAAACCGTTGCTAAAATCTTCTCTTCATACCCAAGGCTTGCCAAATAATCCCGAAGGACCGCTGTAGACTTCCTGAACTTCTCCTGCTCTTCCACAGTCAACCTGAGCTCGATGATTTCTTTAATACCTTCACGGGTGATGATTGCTGGAACCCCTGTACAAAGTTCGCTTTCACCGTATTCACCATCCAACACACAGGATAAGGCAATGATACGGTGGTCGTCATTGAAAATGGATTTAGTGATAAAGGCGATTGCATTTCCAATTCCATAGTAGGTTGTTCCTTTCCTCTTCAGGATTTCAAAGCCTACTTTTTTCACATCTTCAACGATTTGGTCTAAATCAATATGGCCGAATTCTCCTTTTCGCTCATCTAAAATTTGCAGTAGCGGCTTTCCGCCAATCGATACATGGGACCATGCTGCGAATTGAGAATCACCATGTTCACCCATTGTGTATCCATAGATGCTTCGCGGGTCGACATCCAAGATTTCAGATAAGTAGGTTTTCAGTCTTGAAGAGTCGAGGGAGGTTCCCGTTCCGATTACGCGATTTCTAGGCAAACCGGAAATTTTCCAAACAAGGTATGTGATAATGTCCACCGGGTTGGAAGCTATTAAGAAGATTCCATTAAAGCCACTTGCCATGATTTGCGGGATCATATCCTCCATAATTTTTGCGCCAATTCCTAATGTGTCCAGACGAGTTTGTCCAGGTTTTGGAGGCGGGCCAGCAGTGATGACGACGATATCCACATCACCTAAGTCCTGGTATGTCCCGGCATGGACTTTTGTTCTTGAGTTCGTGAAGTCAATGCAATGAGATAAATCAAGTGATTCGCCGATTGCTCTTTCTTTGTTTATATCGATCATAATTAATTCATCACAGATTCCTTGATTTAAGATAGAATAAGCTGCACTTGATCCTACCAATCCTGTTCCGATAATAGCAACTTTTCTGATATGCTGTTGCATGTTGTCATCTCCTTGAGAAAGGTTGTGGGTGGACACTTGTGAAATAATTCACACAAAGATTTAAAAAAATAATTGTATACCTTGGTTTAATACGATTTACGTTTGTGAATCTTTTCACATACTTATTATATATCTAGCATAATAACTATGCAATTAATGAAATCGATTACAATATGAACAAAAATTGTCTATAAATTGTCTATAAATTGAATGTGATTAGTTTCGCGTTTCATATTTAGTTCACCTTGGTTATTAGATAGGCCTCTTCAATGGCAGCAAGGTTTTTAAACGGAAGCATATGTACCTGTTCACAACCAGTTTTTCAACTTCTGGCTCTATAAACAAAGAAAGAGCGCATTTCTTACTCCTGAAATGCGCCTGATTGTGTAAGATCATTAATCCAAGCTTGTTGAAGATAAGCACTCAATTAGCTCCATAAGACTAACCAATATTTTCTTGATAAAAGATATCCAAATAAAATATAAGAAACTAAATCAAATAGCATTTTTTTAACAAAAAAACGCCCCGAAGGGCGTTTCTTCTAAAAAAATATAAGTGTTTTGCAGTACCCTCCAAATGAGGCAGTTTTTTAAACTCGTACTAATTTTACCTTTTGACCTGGCTTGAGAAGTGTAAGAAGCAGTAAATCGTCTTCCACAACTCTTCCCACCACGTTGACCCGCTCATCGGCAGGCAAGTCACAAAGCGTGATTTGGACCTCGCCACGGTATCGCCCATAGCGGTCATTATCCATGGTAATAGAACCAAATAATCGATCTGGCGTATTTTCCGGAACAACAGGACCCACACTTCTAGTGTCCATAAACCGTAGAACATCACGGGAAAAATCAGGGCGAAGCTTGAACTCTCCCTCTTGAAACCCTTCGATTCGAACCTCGATACAATGCTCACGATCAAAGTCGATTAATCTCTTTAGAAGATTCTCACTTACCTCTGGATCACCGATATAGACATCCTCCACTCCAGTGTGGAACAATTCCAAAGCCGACACAAATGGGTTCGTCTCGCGGTGCTCCTCCAAGGTTGGCAGCCCTTCAAACAACGGACCGCGTTTTTCCCCGTCACCTGGAATATAAGCACTAACAGGAATGCCATACTTTTTATAAAGTTCATTTTGCGAATGAAAAAACCAATCAGACAATCCGGTCTCAACCCTTGGATAAAAATTATGCCAAGCCAAAAGCTGACTCGCTTTTAACCCTCCATCCAACAGTTCACGCACATCATCCTCAAACAAAATGCTGGCATTCAGCGCAAGCTTAAACTCTTTTGCAAGATTTAAAATCAACTCATTTTCAAAAAAGTCATCGAGTCTGAGGCCGCTGACCCCAAGAGATTTTAACGCAAACAAGCTGTCTAATCCTAAGTGATCCGGTGTTTTTAACGACACATCCGCATAAACCTCTATCCCACATTCCTTCGCTTTTTGAAGGAGTGTCATCGCACGATTAGCTAAATCTCCAGATTCTTCTGGGATATGAAGCGAGGTAAACGCCCGCTTCACACCCATTTTTCCAGCCAGTTCAATTCGCTCTTCTGCTAAAGGATCATTTAGATAGAAGGAAATACCGATCAATCAAACTCACCAGCCATATCATCATTGAAACCGAATAAATACGTGAACAAGAATCCAGCTGCATAGGCAATTAACACCCCGACTAAATAAAGGACAACTTGACCTGCAACAACTAGGAACGCAAGTGGTAAACCAGATACCCCGATTGCGACCGTTGCGATTCCAAATGCTGCTTGGAACGCGCCGCCGATACCGGCACCTAAACATGCTGTTAAGAACGGACGACCTAATGGAAGTGTAACACCGAAGATTAACGGCTCACCAATTCCAAGAATACCTGCTGGCAGACCACCGCCAATTGCTCTTTTTAAGCGTGTTTTCTTTGTTTTAAGGTAGATGGCAAACGCCGCACCTACTTGACCTGCCCCACCCATTGCTAAGATTGGAAGAAGTGGGTCATCACCAATTGTATTAATTAATTCAAGATGGATAGGTGTTAAACCTTGATGTAAACCCGTTACAACAAGTGGAAGAAAGGTTGCACCAAGGACAAATCCGGCAACGACACCACCCATATCAAGTAAAGAAGTTAAACCTTTTGTGATAACATCTGAAACAAATCCACCAAGCGGCATAAATACAAGATAAGTAACAATACCAGTAACCAATAAAGCAACCGTTGGTGTGATGAAAAGATCAAGAGACGTTGGAACAAACTTACGTACACGTTTTTCAACTAAAGCCATAAAGATTGCTGCAAATAGAACCCCAATTAAACCACCGCGTCCAGGAAGTAAATCTGCGCCAAACAAATGAATGCCTGCAACAGCCGGGTTAATAATTAAGATACCCGCAATCGCACCAAGTGCTGGTGAACCGCCAAATTCTTTTGCTGCATTCGTACCAACTAAAATTCCAAGATAACCGAATAATCCACCGCCAATGACAGAAAGAATAGTTGCAAGTTGAGAATCACCCGCTAACCATCCAGCTTGGATAATCGCTTTTGTGATCCCTGTAATTAATCCTGACGCAACTAGGGCTGGGATTAATGGAATGAATATACCAGCAATTTTTCGTAAAAACAGCTTAAATGGTGTTGCATTCTTCTTGTTGATTTCTGCTTTTGTGCTAGCTGCTTTCTCTTTTAAATTGATTCCGCCTTCAGCGTCTATCAATTTACCAAACTCTTCTGTTACTTTATTTACTTTTCCAGGTCCGAGAATAATTTGAAGGGTTTCTTCCTCTACCACTCCAAGAACTCCGTCTATTTTCTTTAGGGCAGCCTTATTGATAACAGACTCATCCTTCGGTGTTACACGAAGTCTAGTCATACAATGTGTGTAATTGCCAATATTTGTGGAGCCGCCTAATTGTTCAAGAATCTTTTCAGCTAAAATTTTATTATTTTCTCCAGCCATGTTATTGCCCCCTACTCTCTGTTTTATTGTAATGTTTGAATCACGTGATCTATTTTCCCAATCTACATGGTATAAATAGTGTTCACATCACCCCCCGCAAGTTTAATTTCCTTCTTTTATAAACCGAATCGCTTCTCTTGTTTGATCAATCGCACGGATCGTTTGCTCATATTGAACCGTTGCCATTGATAAAAATAAAATATCCATCATGTATAACTGAGCAAGTCGCGATGATGTCGCCGCACTTCGGAAAGCTGGTTCCCCTGAATAAGAGGTAAACAGTTTTATATCTGCTAAAGAAGCAACGGAAGATTGACCGTATTTTGTCAAACTAATCGTTTTTATACCTCGCTCTTTCGCTAATGACATTACTTTAATGACCTCTGCCGTTTCACCAGAGTGAGAGATGGCAAACACCACATCATCCTTATTGGCATTGGCAATCAATGTAGCAACAAGATGTGTATCAGTAAAAGCGGTTGCATTTTTTTGAATTCGAAGGAACTTCTGTTGGGCATCCTTTGCAATAATATTAGAGGCGCCAATTCCGAAAAAGTGGACATTCTGAGCAGGGAGCAGCGTATGAACCGCTCCCTCCAACTCCTCATAATTGATAATCTCCTCGGAATCGCGGATGCTCTGAATACTATTGCTTGTTGTCTTCTGGACGATGGAATAATAGGATTCACCAGGCTCGATGTCACGATATCCTTGTTCCGCAGGCTTCACTAAATCGCTCGCAATTCTGACCTTTAGATCCTGAAAACCATTTAATCCAAGTGACTTACATAATCGAATGACGGCAGCTCCACTTGTTTTTGCTTGGGACCCGATATCATTGACGGTACTGTTTAAAATACTTCGTGGATTCTCAAGAATGTATTGAGCAATTTTCCGCTCGGAAGCCGGAAGCTGATCTAGCATATTTTGGAGCATTTTTAATCCACCTGCTGCCACACTCATGACCACCTTTTCAACCCAATCATTTTTTCTGGATTGCGATTTTTACGTATCCATTTGCTGCTGCTAATAATTTTTCAGCTTCCTGCTTGGTTGTTTCAGTCATAATCATCACAATAGCTGTTTTAACCTGCAGATCTGATTTTTCTAATGCCTCCAAACCAACTTCATAGGAAACGCCAGTAATTTTGCGGATAATACCAATTGCGCGTTCCTTCAACTTTAAGTTACTCACCTTTACATCGACCATTAAATTCTCATACGCTTTCCCAATGAGAATCATCGATGAAGTGGAAATCATGTTCAAAATCATTTTATGAGCTGTGCCTGATTTCAAACGGGTTGAACCAGTTAGAACCTCTGGGCCGACAATGACCTCAATCGCTTGGTCAGCTTCTTTACTAATGGCTGCATTTTTATTACACGAAAGCGCGACTGTTTTCGCTCCAATGCTTCGTGCATAGCGAAGGGCGCCGATTACGTATGGTGTTCGTCCACTTGCCGCAATGCCAATCACTGTGTCATTCTCAGTCAGTTCCAATTGCTTCAAGTCATTAACCCCGAGTTCAGGGTCATCTTCTGCTCCTTCAACGGCTTTCAAAAAGGCGCCTTCTCCTCCGGCCATAAGGCCTACAACCATTTCAGGTTCAGTGCTGAAGGTAGGCGGACATTCAACTGCATCCAAAACCCCTAATCTGCCGCTTGTGCCGGCACCTAAATAAATCAAACGGCCGCCGTTTTTAAAGGATTGAAATACAAACTGAACCGCTGCCTCGATATCAGGTAAAACCTCTTTGACAGCCAATGCTACCAATTGGTCTTGTTCATTCATAATTCGTAATATATCGAGTGGGCTAGCCGTATCAATCTGCATAGTATCTTCATTTCGGGACTCGGTCGTTAATAATTCGAGATTTTCTTTCATATATAATGACCTCCTCTTGGTCTTTTCTAAGTTGTAAGCGATTACTGTACTATCATTATATTCCTATTGAAATGATAATTCAATATTTTTATTTAAAAAATGAAATGGCATTTCAAACCATTACTTGAGTAAATAACGTCGAATTGCCTGTGCAACCCCCGCTTCTTGATTACTTCCCGTCACCTGATTGGCAAGCGCCTTCACTTCATCAGGTGCATTCCCCATTGCAATCCCAAGTCCTGCAGCGGTAAGCATGAGGGAATCATTATAATTATCTCCAATCGCCGCGATCTTAGAGATAGGGATATTGAGCTTCTCACTGAGCTTTAATAACGAGGAAGCCTTACTGACACCTGAGGGTGAAATTTCCAAATTAAGAAAATTGAAACTGCTGCTAATTTCCATCCCCTCCACCTGTTCACCAATCAACTTTGTAAAATCAGAGAGCTTGCCATCTTCATCAAACACGGCAATTTTAGTGATATCGGGTTGATTAGACTTAATATATTGATAAATATCTTCTACCATCTTGACCTGGCATTGACCACGAAAGCTCTCTCGGTCCTCTACTTTTCCTCCTGTTTTTTCAAGGGCCGGGATATTATTCTCAATCCAGTTTTTATTCCATTTCGTTTCTGACGGAACCAGCAGAGTATCTCCTTCATAAAAATGAGCATATATGCTTTCTCCTTCACATAATTCCCAAAAACTTAATAGATGGTCATGATCGAAAACAGCTTGCTCGCTGATCTCACCATTTTCGTCAAGGATAATCGCCCCATTATAAGCAATGATCGGCTCTCCTTGTAAGCCAATCGTATTGGCAATCCAGCGCGTTGATAGTGGAGAACGTCCGCTGCAAATGACCACCCTTCCTCCTTTTTGGCGGAATTCTTGAATCGCCTGAATATTTTCGATATCAATTTCCCTTTGTTCACTTAATAATGTTCCATCTAAATCCGTCGCTAATAATTTATATTCCAACTTACTCTCCCCTTTGCACTATTTTTTCATTATGATTATAGTATTTATTAAAATATCTTTTTAATCAATGGCTGAACTCAAAGGATGGTGCCGCACATGCTTCAACCAGAACTTGCTGAAAAAATCGTCAAGGAAGTTCAAAAATTAATATCGGAAGAAATTATTGTTGTGAACACAGATGGAATGATCATGGCAAGCACCAACCAAGAGAGAATCGGTACCTTCCATGAAGGAGCCTTACTCACTTCAAAACAGAAGAAAAAGCTGATTATCACCGAAAAAGAAACCCCCCAATTAAAAGGGGTAAGATCCGGAATCAATCTCCCTATTTTCTTTCAGCATGATGTCATTGGTGTCATTGGGATTACAGGTGACCCTGAAACCATCACCCCTTTTGGTGAAATTATTCGCAAAATGACCGAGCTGTTAATTAGTGAGAATTATTATGGTGAACAGTTTGAATATCATTCCCGGGCGATGGAAACCTTCGTCCTCGAGTGGCTCCAGGCAAAAGAACCAAGTTCTGACATGCTTGAACGAGCTCGAGCGCTGACAATCAATCTTGAACTTAATCGCACCGCACTCATTATCGAGTTTGAACAAAGGGAGTACCCGTTATCAAGGGATGTGTGGTCCTCTATTTTGAACTCCTTTTCCCAAAATAAAAACGATGTTCTAACAAGGTCTGGAAATGAACGAATCATTGTTTTAATTGATTGTTCTGATTCCGTTCAACCAACCTCCATCAATAATCGTCTAGAACACTTTCTTCAATATATTAAAAATAGCTTTGGGATTTCCGCCTATGCTGGAGTAGGTCAATGTGCAGCCCCGTCCAACTTGCACCATTCCTATACGCAGGCCGAACGAGCGTTGAAACTAGCTAGACGGAATCGAAGTATTATTTTTGATAAAGAATTAATCCTTGAAATGGTTACAGGGGAACTCACTTCAGAAATAAAAGCTGAATATATTCAACGGACCATTGCACCACTCTTACGAGAAAAAGACCTTTTAGAAACTTTAGTTGAACTATTTAAGCAAAACCATTCATTGAAAAATACGGCTCAATCGTTACACATTCATATCAATACGCTCCATTATCGTTTGAAAAAAATCGAGGAGCTAACTCATTTAAATCCAAACACGATCCATGATTTGTTCTGTTTGTATCTCGCCGTTCTCTTTTTGGATGAATAACCAAAAAATTAACAATAATAAACAAATATTTTAGATGTTTATCCATAGCAGGCGTAGGCCTGTTTTTTTTATACTTTAAGTAGCATGAAAATAGTACGTAAATGGGGGAAATAAGATGCTCTCGAATGAAGTAAAGGAAAAATTAATTACGATTGTAACCAAAGAAAACTTCGACGATTCTAAAATAGAACGTTTAGTATATTCCTACGATGCCACACCAAACTACCAGTCGATGCCGGATGCTGTGGTCAGTCCGCGGAATGCAGAGGAAGTTTCGGAAATTTTGAAGATTTGTAATCAATACGGAGTTCCAATTGTTCCGCGCGGCTCAGGGACGAATCTCTGTGCAGGCACATGCCCAACGGAGGGCGGAGTGGTCCTTCTTTTTAAACATATGAACAAAATCCTTGAGATTGACGAAGAAAATCTAACTATTACCGTTCAGCCAGGTGTCATTACGCTCGATTTGATTAATGCGATTGAAGAAAAAGGTCTTTTTTATCCACCTGATCCAAGTTCGATGAAAATCTCGACGATTGGCGGCAATATCAATGAGAATTCAGGCGGCTTGCGCGGCCTCAAATATGGTGTGACTAGAGATTATGTGATCGGGTTAGAAGCCGTACTTCCTAATGGCGATATCATCAGAACGGGCGGAAAGCTAGCAAAGGATGTTGCCGGATATGATTTAACTCGACTTTTCGTTGGCTCTGAAGGAACACTTTGCGTGATTACCGAAGCCACCCTGAAACTGATTCCGATGCCAGAAACACGGAAAACGATGCTGGCTCTTTATCAGGATCTTTCCGCGGCAGCTCGGTCCGTTTCAAAGATTATTGCCAATAAAATCATCCCGACCACACTTGAGTTCCTGGATCAGGCAACATTAAAAGTAGTCGAGGATTATGCTCAAATCGGACTGCCAACAGATGTCCAAGCGGTTCTTTTAATTGAGCAGGATGGTCCTCCTGAGGTTGTCGACCGCGATATTCAAAAAATTGCAGAAGTTTGTAAGCAGGAAAATGCAGTTTCAATTCAAATCGCCGCAACTGAAGAGGAAGCTATGGCGCTTAGAACGGCACGACGCGCTGCCCTTTCAGCAGTGGCACGCTTAAAGCCGACAACCATCCTTGAGGATGCAACTGTCCCACGTTCAGAGATCGCAAATATGGTAAAAGCGATTAATGAAATTACTGAAAAATATCAACTGACGATTTGTACCTTTGGTCACGCTGGAGATGGTAATCTCCATCCAACCTGCGCAACAGACGCAAGAGACCATGAAGAAATGGAACGCGTTGAAAAGGCGTTCGCTGAAATTTTTGAAAAAGCAATTGAATTAGGCGGAACGATTACCGGCGAGCACGGAGTAGGCGCGATGAAGGCACCTTACCTGGAATGGAAGCTGAAAAAAGAAGGAATCACTGCGATGAAGGGAATTAAGCAGGCATTCGATCCGAATAACATCATGAACCCAGGGAAAGTTTTTGCGAAAGACAGCAAGAAACGCGTGGTGATCACAAGATGACAACCTTACTAGAACAAGAAAAAATTCAACAACAATTTAAAGAGCGGATGAACGAGGATGAGCTGTTAAACTGTATGCGCTGCGGCTTCTGTCTGCCGACCTGTCCAACTTATATTGAATCAGGTTACAAGGAATCCCACTCCCCTCGCGGAAGGATTGCAATGATGAAAGCGGTCGTCGACGGAATTGTTGAACCGGATGAAGATTTTGAGCGTTCACTTGAACTCTGCCTCGGCTGCCGTGCATGCGAACCAGTCTGCCCTTCCGGCGTTAATTACGGTCACTTACTTGAAGAGGCAAGGGATATTATCAATCAAAATAAAAAACACTCTTTACCTGTTAGAGCCGTTAGAAAAACGGTATTTGAAGGGTTATTCCCTCATCAAAATCGCATGCGCACAATGGTAGGGCTTCTTGGTTTTTATCAGCGTTCGGGGATTCAAACCCTTGCGCGCAAAACAGGCTATTTAGGTCTTTTGCCCAAAAATTTAGCGACAATGGAAAAAGTACTACCGAAAGTGCCAACCATGAAGGAAATGAAAAACCGGCCTGAGCACCTGCCAGCAATTGCGGAAAAAGTACACAAAGTCGCTTTTTTCAGCGGCTGTTTAATGGATACCATGTTCCTGAAAACAAACGATGCGACCATGAAATTATTGCAATTAGCTGGCTGCGAGATTGTGATTCCGAAGCAGCAAACGTGCTGCGGAGCTTTGCACGGTCACAGTGGTGAAAAGGACGTTGCGAAAGAGCTTGCCAAGAAAAACATTGCAGCATTCGAAGACTTAGGTGCCGACTTTATTATTACCAATGCTGGCGGCTGCGGCGCCTTCCTAGTTGATTATGATCACCTATTGAAGGATGACCCAATTTGGAGCGAACGCGCACTAGCGTTCAAGGAAAAAATAAAGGATATTTCCGAAATACTTGTGGCTGTTTCTTTTCATAAAAAAGTGAAATTAGAGCTCCCTGCTCAGGTCATTACCTATCAAGACTCCTGCCATTTACGAAATGTGATGAAAACTGCTTCAGCACCACGAACACTGTTGGATTCCATAAAAGGGGTACAGTACAAAGAAATGAAAGAAGCGGACCGCTGCTGTGGTTCTGCTGGAATCTATAATATCGTCGAGTCAGAAATGTCGATGGTCATGCTCGACTATAAAATGGTTCAGGCAAAAGCTACTCATGCAACTACTATTGTAACAGCCAACCCTGGGTGCTTGTTGCAAATGCAGCTCGGGATTGAGCGCGAAGGATTATCTAGCAAAATGCGCGCTGTTCATATTGTAGATTTGTTGGCAGAAGCAGTAAAATAAACCTTCTTGTGACCACTTTTACGATTTCGAATACAGATTTTGGTCACATGGTCACTTCTTGTGACCACTTTTATGATTTCAGTTACAGCATTTGGTCACAAGGTCACTTCTTGTGACCACTTTTATGATTTCAATTACGGCGTTTGGTCACAAGGTCACTTCTTGTGACCACTTTTATGATTTCAATTACGGCGTTTGGTCACAAGGTCACTTCTTGTGACCATTTTTATGATTTCAGTTACAGCGTTTGGTCACAAGGTCACTGCTTGTGACCACTTTAGCTATTTTGAATCTGACTTTTGGTTCCATGAACTGTTCCTGCTAAAACGAGAATTAAAATAGAGAAAAAAAGACGATCCGAGGGGGACGAATCGTCTTTTTTGTTACAACTACTTATACAGCTGATTTTGCCTTACTTTTACCAATTGTCTTGTTGATGAATGGAACTACCCAGCGGTCTAAACCGTATCTGCCTGCGTTGTATCCTGCTGTTAAGATAATGAAGCCTAAGAATATGTCTGTTGGGTTATGAGAAACTGTTCCTGCTAAGAAGAAAGAGAAGTTCATCACTAGACCAAAAACAATAGCTGCAGTTGTGAAGCATCCTAATAGAAGTCCTAAGCCGATTAATGTTTCGCCCCAAGGAACGATGAAGTTGAACACATCAATGTTTGGTAAAGCAAAGCTTTCTAAAAAGTTAACATACCAACCGTAAACCATGTTGCCATCTGGACCCTTTACTGGATTCTTCACTACATTTCCTAGAAAGCCTGAAGCGTCGAATCCGCCTGTAATTTTATGAAAACCAGCTGTGAACCAGGAGTAACCAAGGTATAATCGAATAACAGTTAGAATAGCTGCTGAAATCTTATTTTCTCTTAAAAATTTGTTAAACATAAGACATTCCGCCTTTCAAAATTTAACTTGTTCTTGATACTTACACTATATTAGATATCGATAGTTAATAACATAGGCATAGTGATAAGTTCACAGTTTGTTTGAAATGATATGACGGAATGATGAACACACTAGATTAGCAGCATTTTAGAGCAAGGCTTACCCTGAAAATCAGTCATTTTCCCGCCTTCTGAATAAGAACATTTCACTTAATGATAATAGAAAAATCGTCGAATAAGCCTCTTTAAAGGATTTTTCTAAAAATATTGTCATTGATGCTTTTACAATTTGGTTTCGCTGATAAATGCCTATATTTTGCTGATAAAATTCTATTCCTCTGATACATAGCAGTTTTTCGCTGATACACTCTCATGTTTCGCTGATAAAAAAATAAATAGGGACTAACTTTTTCTATATTTATCTATTTTCTTAGTACTATTTACCTCTTTTAATTACCTTTTTTAATTACGTTTGATTAAATTTGGTAAAAATCCTTTATTAAAATGAACTTCAAGTTGTTTTTTAGAGTATTTTATGTCGAAGAATCGTTCAAAGTATTCGCCTAATATTTCCCTTATTCTACAACCAATCATATAATAATAGTGAGCGATTAAAAACTCAGAGCAAAATAGACCATTTTATCGATTAACATGGTCTTTTTTTATTGGAAGAGTACTCTTGGTACCACTTGAATGTTCATCGGAGCTTACCCAGCAGGATTGAGATTTCCCTTTAACCCTATTCCCAATGATTATGCTATACTTTAGAAAGTTTGTTTTTCAGAGAGGAGTTGCTTTTTTGGAATTATTAGAGTCAAAAGCGAATACGAAGTCAACATATATATATATATTTATTATTGGGATTGTACTTATTGCTTTTAATTTACGCCCAGCCATTACATCTCTGGGACCTTTAGTTGGTATGATTCAGGAAGATGTTGGTCTTACACATTGGAGTGCAGGTTTATTGATGAGCTTACCTTTAGTGGTTTTCGCCATCATGTCTCCCCTTGTTCCAAAAATAGCGAATCGGCTAACAAATGAATTGACCTTAATAATTGGTTTAACATCGCTTTTAATTGGTATTACGATACGGTCGATCCCTATGACCTTTTTCCTTTTCACTGGGACACTTTTGGCTGGATTGGGTATTTCCATTGGAAATGTTCTGTTGCCAGCCGTTGTTAAGGATAAGTTCCCAAAGAAATTCGGGTTAATGACTAGTGTTTATTCTACATCAATGGGATTAATCGCATCCTTAGCATCAGGAATCAGCATACCTTTAGCAATCAATTTAAACCTGGGGTGGCAAGGAGCACAAATCGTATGGACGATACCGGTAGTAGTGGCAATCCTAGTGTGGATCCTTCTTCGAAAATATAATTCAAGGGATTCCAGCGGCATACAACAGAAGGAGCGTGCTGCCTCTAATACAATGTGGCGTACTCCACTTGCCTGGCAAATCGCCATTTTTATGGGGTTTCAGTCCTTTTTATTTTATGTAACCATTTCTTGGTTACCGGAAATCTTACATAGTCATGGATTGAGTATGGTAGCTGCGGGATGGCTGCTATCCTTTACCCAATTAGTAGGATTACCCGCTAGTTTCTTCATTCCTGTTCTCGCAGGACGTTCTCAATCACAAATATGGATTGCCTTCATGTTAGGGATATGCTCCATTGTTGGTTATAGTGGATTACTGTTAGGCTCGTCCTATCCCATTTTAATTATAAGTATTGCCTTAATCGGTTTCGCATTGGGAGGAGCCTTTCCCTTAGCTCTAAGCTATATAGGTCTCCGGGCTCGGAATGCAAATCAAGCAGCAGAGTTATCTGGAATGACACAATCAACAGGTTACCTCCTTGCAGCAGTAGGTCCGTTGTTTATGGGCTATTTATTCGATATAGCGCATTCGTGGACAATCCCAATCATTACGCTCATTTTAGTTTCTGTAGTCGTAATGATATTTGGAATGTTGTCCGGTCGTAATAGGTATGTATGAAATCACAAATATAACAATAGACGATTCGCTGAGAGGCGAATCGTCTTTTTTACTACTTGATTCTCGATAATTCCCACTTGGATAATCAGATTAATATGTATTATTCTGTAATTAAGAAAAATTAAAACAGCCGACTGGATTACCATTAGTATATAAAATCGCTTGGAGATTTCTCCAAGCGTTTTTTCAGCGTTATTATTGTCATTCAACTATGCCTTCGTTTAAGGAGGGGATATTTTATTATTTTCTTGATGTAAGAATAATAGGGTTAAGTAATGATAATCCTACGATGAATAAAAACAAAACAAATGATACAGGGTCTCCCGCCATACCTTTTTCATCTGCTATAATCCCTATATCCCACATATAATTTGCAGATAATATTGTACAAATCAAGGACACAATAACCATAGATGCTCCAATTACTAATTTGTGTTTCCCTTTATAAATTATGGAAGCTAACAAAAAAATCAATAAAAGTACAATTATCGCAATCAAAATCGGCCTAAAATAATCAACGACCATCCTTCATTTCCTCCTATACTAATTTTCCTATTTTAGTATATTTTAACATAAATATTCCATTTTCCTCTTTCCCTTCAATGAATAAAGTTACTCAATAGCATACTGATCTGGTTTTACTTTTTCGTCTTTAACTTCGAGGAGTGACAGGCACCATTTTGGATGAATTCTAAGAACTGGGAGACGCCGATTTTATTGAAGCGTTGTTGTTTTTTTACTAGCCATAGGTTCCTGAAAATGGTTACTCCTTCAATGTCTACTTCTCGTAATAGTCCAAGCTTTAGTTCTCTAGCAACAGTTAGTCTTGGCAGGATACTGATTCCAAGTCCTGCTTCGACGGCACTTTTGATCGCTTGCGTACTGCCTAATTCCATATAGCTTTCCATTTTTTCTAATATCCCGTATTCTCTTAAGGAGTTCTCCACAATCAGTCGTGTTCCAGATCCAGATTCCCGCCAGATTATCCGTTCATTAATCAGCTCTTCAATAAAAATCTGTTCTCCCCACACATGTTCCGGCGAACAAACAACAATGAGTTCATCGTCGGCGAATTTCTCAACCATAAATTCCTTATTCTCAACCAGCCCTTCCACCAGGGCCATGTCGATTACATCATTAGATAAGTCTTCCAAAACGCCTGGCGTATTTTTAATGGTCAAGGTCACTTTTATGTCGGGGGTTTGTTTTTTATACCGCCCCAACAAGCTTGGCAATAAATACTCACCGATCGTAAAAGATGCACCGACATGAAGGTTTGCATGATACTCACCCATAGCCTGTTTGATGCTTTCCTTGGAACGATGAAAATCATGAACAATTGATTTGGCAAACGGATATAACATTTTTCCAGCCTCTGTTACCTTCAGCTTTCCATCCGTCCGGTCAAATAACAAAGCACCATAAAAATTTTCCAGTTGGTGGATCTGTCTTGTTACAGCAGGCTGAGAGACATAGCTTAATCTTGCAGCCTGACTAATACTTCCTTCATCTACGACCAAACAAAACATTTGCAGGCTCTCTATGTTCAAGAAAACTCACCCTCCACAACACATCTATCTTAACTAGTATTATATCCCACAGGCTATAAGTATTGGTTATAGCCTATAAATTTATTGCAATTTACCCTTCGAGCCTGGTCTGATAACTTAGTATATAGATTCATATTCCTGCAGAAGGAGGGATAACAATGAAGGAACTTTGGAAAACGCTGTTTCAAATCTTTTGGACCTTTTTCAAAATAAGCCCTGTTACGTTTGGAGGGGGCTTTGCCATGATCCCTCTCATCGAAAAAGAAATTGTAGAAAAACGAAAATGGCTAGACAGCGAGGAAGTGGCTGATGTGTTTGCTTTATCGCAGTCGATACCCGGAGCGGTTGCAATTAACTCGGCCACCTTTATTGGTCATAGAATTGGAGGAGTTAAAGGAGCACTAGCCGCAATGATGGGGGTTTCAGTTCCCACTTTTTTAATCGTTCTCGCTTTAGGAGCTTCCTACCTTTTCATTCATGATCATCCAAAGCTAGAAGCGGCCTTTGTATCAATAAGGGTCACCATTGTAGCGATTATCGTCTATGCAGCCATCAAAATCGCCAAAACTGCCATCGTCGACAAAACCACCTTCTGCATCATGCTTGCAGGGGTTCCAGCACTGTTTTTCGTCCATCCGATCGTTTCAATCCTGCTCGGAGCCTTAACCGGTGTATTAGTCGTCTTTATTAAGAAGAAAATGGGCTACCAACAAAAAAAGAAAAATGATCCTGCCGCGAACCCTGATTATTTTATGGGGGCTGGAATCTAAGAACAAGGAGGGGTAAGCATGGTGCTATGGGAGCTATTCCACACATTTTTTTCCATGGGGTTTCTCTCCTTTGGAGGAGGCTACGCGATGATGCCCTTCATCGATGCAGCGGTTACGAAATACGGCTGGATGTCCTCCGAACAGTTAACCAATATGATCGCAATTGCCGGTATGTCCCCAGGTCCTATTGCTGCCAATAGTGCCATTCTAGTAGGTTATTCAACAGCTGGAATCAGTGGCGCCATTCTATCTGCTGTTGCCATCTTGCTTCCCTCTGTGATTTTAGTCCTGACGGTAGCTACCTTTTTTATAAAATGGCATCACAATCCCTTGGTAGAAGCCATATTTTATGGGTTAAAGCCGCTTGTTACTAGTTTAATTATCTTTGCAGCGATAAGTTTTGCCCAATCCAATCACCTTGTTGCCTTCGATATCTCTTTTCGTTCCATAAGCTTATGGCTCATCTTTGCACTATCCTTATTTGCCTTTTTAAAACTTCGTTGGAATCCCATCTACGTGATTGTACTTTCCGGACTGTTGGGGGTAACTCTCTATTCTTGAAAATACTTATTTTAATAGCGAAAGGCCGGGTTCATGATGAAACCGGCCCTATTACTAGCTTAATATGATACGAGGCTATTACTACTTGATTAAACATGCTTTCGCCGTCGGAGGGATCACTTTTCACTTCCTTACGGTGAAGCAATTCTCCCGATTCCGAAATGATTCCCGCTGCAATCTTTGTCCCACCGATATCAAGCCCGATTGCCTTTTTCATTTTTTTGCACCTCTACTTATTAATGTTTCGTCTAAATAAGTGATTCACAGCACTTCTTAAACTTTTTCCCACTGCCACAAAGGCAATAATCGTTCCTTTCAGGCTTTCTATGTCCTGCTTTCTGATGATTGCTCAGCCATTGTCGTTTTATATTTTCTGCGAGCCTTTCCATTCGTTCATGTGCATAATTATAGATTTGAAGATAACTCTCGCAAAAATAATCTGGATGGATGGTATCATCCATTTGCCGATTTCTCGGGCAGCCCCCATGGCATAACTTCAAATACTTACAACTCTTACACTTATCAGGCAAGTTTGGCTTTAAACTAAGAAACTCAGAATATATCGGACTATTTAATAGATCAGAAAGGGCATCTTTACCAACATTCCCAAGCTTATATTCATCATTGATATAAAAATCACAAGGATAGGCATCTCCGTTTTGTTCAAGGATAAGCGTTTTCGGGCATGATTGGCGGTGAACACACAATTCAGCCTCCTGATGTAAATAAACACTCAGCATATTATCAAAAAACCTAAGAGAAATCGTCGGATTTCCATCGTTATACCAAATGTCAAAGGCCTCACATAAAAACTGGCCATATTGCTCTGGTGTAATCAAATATCGCCCTGGCTTATTCGGTTCTTGGGCCCGAAAATCCATGCATGGAATAAACTGAACATGAGAAAAACCTTCATTCTGATAAAACTTCATCAGTTCTTTTGCCCGTTCAACATTGTTCTCATGAACGACAGTGAGAATATTAAACTCTACCTTGTATTTTCGTAATATATTGATTCCACGCATGACTCGGTCATAGCTGCCCATTCCATGACCAGTGACCCTTCTGGCATCATTGATTTCCTTCGGACCATCGAGGCTGACACCAATTAAAAAATTGTATTGTTTAAAGAACCTCGCCCAATCCTCCGTAATAAGTGTCGCATTGGTTTGTAAAACGTTACTAATGATGGTATTTTTAGGTGCATACTTTGCTTGGAGAAATACAACCTGTTGAAAAAAGTCCAAACCGGCAAGCAGCGGCTCTCCCCCTTGCCAAGCAAAAGATGCAACACCATTGGAAAGTGACATGTATTCTTTGATAAATTTCTCGAGAACGTCCGAATCAATTTTGTCTATTTTCCCAAGCTGCCCGCCGCAGCCGCTATAGTAGCAATAATCGCATGCGAGATTACAAGCCTCGGATACCGTTTTCCACATCACGCCGATCTGACCATTCTTCTCGGAAGTTAAACACCCTTGCACCATATTCAATCTTCTCCTTTTGAAAAATAAAGCTCTATGTAGACGGGTTGTTGGTACAAATTATCTTTTAAAAAAACTCATAGACAAAAATCTATGAGTTTAAATATTGACATAGAGACAGAAATTTCCTCGCACCTTATATTTCCTTAATTAAATTATATCACCACCACTTGTTGTGTCAACCCAACAAGTTAAATATTCTCAAGTGATGTTGACCATTTCCTTTTACTTGGATAATGCCTTCGGGGGTACAGACAACAAATGATCTAAACAGGCCTTTGTTTTTCTGCCAATAATAAGTCTATTCCCATCTGTAAACCCTTCTTCCCGTCCGTGTAACTCTTCGATAAGCCGCTCTCTCCAATAGCGTAATCGATGAGCATATTCCATTTTGTGGGCGAGGTTGGTCAATTCTTTGGGATCCTGTTCAAGATTGAACAGCTGCTCTTCTCCCGTTTGTGAATACCAAATATATTTCTCCTTCCCATCTGTTAAATAGTGATGTGATTGTAGGCCAAATGTATGCTCCCCATGAATATAATCACGCCAAACAACCGGAGCACCTTGACAAAGCGGGACCACACTACGTCCCTCAACACTTGCGGGAATTTCAACATTAGCGGCATCTAGTAAAGTTGGCATGATGTCTCTTAGCTCAATTACTTCATCGACAATCCGATTTTTCTTAAGCTTTAACAGATTCCCAGGATCAGCTAGAATAAACGGAACCTTTGCGCTTCCTTCGTATGCCAAGGATTTACGGAATAAATGGTGATCCCCTAGCAATTCTCCGTGGTCAGAACAAAATAGAATCACTGTATTGTTTAATACTCCATGTTCCTCCATGGCCATTAAAAATCTGCCAATCTGATAGTCGATATGTGTAATTAGTGCATAATAGGCGGCTTGGGCACGCTTCAAGCGATTCTTCGGTACGATTCCTGTAGAGGTAACAGGATTGAAGCCGCTTTTATCCTCATCCTCTGTTTCCGCCCAATCTCCCACTGGCGGATCGGGGAGCTCCAAATCCTTATACATATCAAAAAACACCTGTGGCGGATCAAACGGCGGATGAGGCCTGACAAAAGACATTTTTAAGAAAAACGGCTTCGATGGATCACGTCTTCTTAAAAAATCAATGGACTGCGTGACCACCCAGTTGGTCGGGTGCATCGCTTCCGGCAGATGCCAAGGTCTCGCCACTGTAGATGCGTTACAATCAAGACCTAAATCAATCAGATCCGCTTGCGCCCCAGCCTGCTGCTTCAACCATGGAACATAATCATCGCCACCGTAGTTAAATGATTCTGTCTCGAGATTACTATGTTTAAAGCGATTATAATGCAAATACCCATCGTGTAAAACAATATTATGGAAACCAACTAAATTTCTTGCAGGATAGACATGCATTTTCCCAACGGCTTGTGTATGATACCCAGCTTTTGTCAATTCTCCTGCTAACGTGTGTTCATAATTCCATGGTACCTTATCCTGGTAGCCGACTCGCCCAGTGCCCGTCTGAGACATTCCGGTTAAAACCGCCGCTCGAGCGGGAACGCAAGAGGGCGTTGCCGTATAGGTATTTTTAAAAAGAACCCCATTTCGGGCAAGTTGGTCAAGATTGGGTGTGTCGACGACGGGATGATCTAACACGCTCAAACAATCACCGCGCATTTGATCAACCATAATTAACAATACATTCGGTTTCATAAATTTTATGCCACCAGCTTTCATGGTTTGTCAAATCGATTCATTATGTTGATCGCTTCTTGCCTTAATAGTCAATTAGTGACAAACTCTTTTTTTTCTGACTTTACCAATGGAATGTAAGAATGAATAACCACATGTTCTGGATTCAGACCTTCTTCATCAAAAATGACAATTTCATTCTGTTTAGTTAGCAAGGTTGCTGGAATCTTATATTCCTCTTGTGGTCCAATGTTCCAGTACCGTCCTAAACATTGGCCATTTACCCAAAAACACCCTTTACTCATATGATCAAACCGAATCTTTACAATGGTGCCGTTTTCTTGGTCCCAGGTAAAACGACTTTTATACCAACGTGGAGAAATCGTTTGTTGATTCCGTTGATTAGCGGCCGCCCATTCTTTTTCTTCTTGAAGCTGGGCAAATGATTTTGTTTTCCAGTTGCTAATTTGCTCCTCTTCATTAAATAAATAAAGATCAAACCGGCGAATACTAGAAAGATGCTGAGCATCTAAATCGATTATGTTCTCCCCCTGCTTTAAGGCATCGCTGATATCGGCAATCCCATAGACAGCACTGCCTCTTGACCACGCCGTTTGACTTTCCATCAACATTTTTACGGACCTTCCATTCACCTGAACTCGTGAAACTCCCTCACCAACAATAATCGCCCGGTTATAGCCGTCATTGAAGAAGGATTTCAAAAAACCAATTCGCCCATCAATTACTGGGATGCTGGATAAATGATGAGGTTTACCACACCCTTCCACCTGCCATCCTTCCCGTAATGATACATACTTTCCATTAAGAGCAGGCGCTTCACTCATCCCTTTTGGTTCGCCAAGCGCTTGGGAGAAATTATATCGCCCCATATTCTGGACAAGGCATGCTAATGTATTTTTCCCTTTCTTAACAGGAACTTCAATGGCTGCAGCCCCTATCATGCTAAGCTTGCCAACATATTGACCATTACAGAAAACCATGACAGGATCCTCGATTCTCGTAAAAACAATGGTCATATCCTTCGTTTCCTCAGCATAAAATTCACTTTCATAACCTAAATAGCCGCTAAACTGTCCGAAGCTGCTAAAATCAAGCGGTTTGTCAGCCTCTTTCACGTTTCCGCTTAAAAAACAAAGCTTTTCATCTGCCGCTTCCCAATGTAAAGGATGATTTGCCGAGCTCTTTTCCAAATGAGGAACCGCTTTTTCTAAAGATTTTCTTGAAACCACTTCAATCGAATAGCTGGTACCATCTTCAAAGGAAAGCTGAACGGTTTGCGGCTTGCTTCCATGGAATAAATTAAACGTAACCATGCCATCTTCACTGATTTCAAAGCGATTCGGCATTGGACAATGAACTTCAGCTTTTCTATTAAGCTGTAATTTCAAAAATGAACGCTGCCCTTCCTCATGATAAATGACCGCCTTATCGGTATCGAACCCAGTCGTTTGACCAGTGAGTGTCACAATGGAAAAGCTGTTTCCTACGTCCACATGGCGGACAATCGGTAAAACCGCATTCGCCTCAATCGTAAACGGAACCGTTTCACCATCAAGTAAAACCTGAGATTGAACTCGTTCCTGTCTATGATTCTCGATAAATATCACTTCACCATGGGGACTGACAACCAACTGAGACTTTAGAAAACTAGGAAGCTTTAATTCCATACTCGTTTGTTCTGCATTTGTGAATACTAGTTCGAGCCACTTAGTAAATGAATGAAACCTTTTTAATACCTCATACTTTCTTGTTGGCTGTAAATATTCATCAATCGCAACATCATAATCATACGATGTCGTGGAAAAAGTCTGTTCTCCACCAGTCCTGCCACCCCAATGGTCAAAATTGGTGCCGCCAAAATACATGTAATAATTGATTGCAGAAAATCCATTACTCAACAGCTGGTAACATTCACGTTCAAGCTGCTCCGGTGTTTTTTGATTCGCTTTATTTCCGCCCCATTGCTCGAACCAGCCAATCCAAAACTCCATAACCCCTTTCGGCTGATCGGCAAACCGCTCATCTAAGATCTCAGCGGCGTGTTTGGCATGCGACCAAAAATTGCGGAACTCCACAGCACCATCAACGGCTCCGTAGCATGTAACAAATGGTACCTCAATTCCCCTTGCCATCATACCATCCCTCAGGTATTCCATATACGCTTTATCCGGTTTACCATAAGCCTGGAATTCGTTTTCTACCTGGACCATAATGACGGTACCGTTTTTTGTCAACTGGAATTCATCAATGATTGGTATGACCTGATCAAAATATTTATCTACATATTGTAAAAAGATAGGTTCGGACGAACGATATTGAATCCCCTTTTTCGTGGAAAGCCACCAAGGAAATCCTCCAAAATCCCATTCCGCACAAATATAAGGCCCTGGCCTCGCAATCACATACAGTCCTTTATCAACACATAACTGAAAAAAATGAGCTAAATCTTTGTCGCCACAGAAATCCCATTCCCCTTCATTCATTTCATGAAAATTCCATGGAATGTACGTTTCGATTGTATTGCATCCCCCTGCTTTCGCCTTATCTAAGACTTCGCTCCACTCCGCTCTTGGAAGGCGGAAATAGTGAATGGCAGCGGATAAGATAAAGATTCTTTCATTATTAATCTTCCAGCTTTTTTGGTCATAAGTAATCATCGGATCGCCTCCAATATTTTTAGCCGATAGGAAAGTATAACTTTCCTATCAGGCATAAGTGCAACTACGCCTCATGAACCGCCTAACGGCTCGCCAATCGGTGAGTTTTCTTTATGCCCCAGTGATTCTGGGCATCGGCATCGGTTCTTTTTTAAGCTCTGCCCAAATGTACTGAAATAAGAGCTGCTCTCGTAGTTCCCGATACTCAGGGATATTCCATAAATTTCGAATTTCTTGGGGATCCTCTTGTAAATCAAATAATTCACCGTGGGTTTCGTTAAAATACAAGGTGATTTTATATCGTTCACCGATAAATGTTTTTTGATGAACCTTTGTTGGTTGATTGCGATATTCACATATCACGTGATCCCTTACTTTTTCATTTTGACCTAACCATACTTCTTTTTGATCCATTCCTGTCATTTTTCTTGGGATTGGAATTTCTGAAAAACTTAAAAAGGTAGGAGCTAAGTCCACAAGCGATTGCATCGAGTGACAAATTTGACCAGTAGGTACTTTACCCGGGTAACGAACGATAAACGGAAGCTTTAACAAATCTTCATAATGAAAACCGCCCTTATCATGGAGTCCGTGCTGTCCGAAAAAATGTCCGTGATCTGTTGTAAACACGACAATCGTGTTCTCAGCCAACCCTAGTTCATCTAATTTATCGAGAATTTTGCCAATGTACTTATCCATCATACTAATCATCCCATAGTAAACAGCCATGTTATATCTAGCTTCCTTTTCAGAAATGTTTACATGTGAAGAAAATCCAATATTTCCGATTCCCTCTTCCACATAGCCGGAAAAATCCGGATTCTTTTCTTGGGTCATCTGAAAATGGGGCGGATTATGATCATGCTCTCCCGGCACAACCTTGGGAACAGTCAATTTTTCAGGATCGTACATTGTGTCCCACGGCTCAGGAACAAGATAAGGAGGATGAGGATCGAAAAAACTTGCCCATAAGAAAAAATTCTCATTACGATCTGTATAGTTTTCAAGTGCCGCATTCGAACGCTCGGCAATCCAAGCATTGTAATGATAGTCTTCGGGTATCGCCCATTGATACTGAATCGAACGATCCATCGTCCCTGTCGGCGGCAAATAGTAGTCTCTCCAATTTTCACAGCCCTTTTCTTCCATCCATAAAGCATAATGCTGCCCGACATGTGCTTCATTCGTATGGTTCCTCGCTAATTCCACATGATCAAAGCCATAAAATGGCCCATTAAAATTTCTCCAAAACTCTAAATCTTGCAATATAGGATAGGATTCCAACGAAGAATATTCGTCAGTAGATTTTAATGGCTGGAAATGAGCCTTTCCGATTAAAGCAGTCTGATAGCCTCCATCCTTTAATTCATCACCGATGGTTCGGACTTCTTCATCTAGCTTCGTACCTAATGACCATGCTCCATGCTGACTAGGATACATTCCCGTAATGATGGATGATCTACTGGGTGTACAGGTAGGGTTTGGACAGTACGCCCGGGAAAATGTGGTCCCTTCTTGGACTAAACGGTCCAAATTAGGAGTTGAAATCTCATCATTCCAGGCACCAATTGTATTCCAATGCTGCTGGTCACTTGTAATCAGCAATATATTAGGTCTATTCACTGAACTGCCTCCCTTGCTATTTTTTACGAATCCTTCTTACATACCTACTCACAAATTATGGGTTCTGATTTGCAATCCATTGAACAAATTTAATGGCGGTTTCTTCCTTTTCAGTGTTGGATAAAATGACCATCATCTTATTTTCCGTATCGTATCCGGCATTGCGGAGTATTTCATTTCCGGTTATATCCAGTCCATATTTATTAGAAGTATTGTCATTGTTCGATTTCTTAATTGAATCCAATTCTATGAAAGCCCTTTGTTGGGACATTAATAAAAAGTCACTTTTATCAATAAGAATAATATCTATGTTTTTTGCTGTAATCTGAGCAAGAAGCTTTTGATATAAATCAACATTCGTTGACGAGGTGATTTGTCCACTTATTTGCCAAAAATTAAGTTTAATTTCCGATTTCGAATCTGCCTTTAGAATTTTTGAAGATGCTTCCTTTTGAAGAGCTTGCTGTTCCTTTTGTCCAATTGTATTTCCAATAACGGTAACATTTAATGCGGATGATTTTTGATCTTTATCAAAAAAGATGAGGGGAATTAATGCCGCAAAAACTAGAATTCCTATTAAGATATGAGGCTTATAATGGTACCAAATGTTGTCTAACGCTTTCATTAGTTGGACTTTTGTCATTTCCATCACCTTAGTTTCACCTTGATAGCAGATTGAATCTGTATGTATATTTTTATGAAAACAATCCCCCGAAACTTTTCAGGGGACCATTTGCACCTTGATTATTTTGCTTTAACCCATTCACCTTTAATTTTGTTTTCTTTTATCAGTTTGTTAACATCCGCAATGACATCTTTTCCGCCTTTAGCTAAATACTCGTCAACATACTTATCCCATTCGGAAATAGGTCTTTGTCCAACAACCATCTTTGTTAACTCATTGGTTGCAAATTCAGTTAATGCAGCGTTCTTTTCATTATAAGCATCAGAATGGATACGACCTACAGGACTGATATAAAAATCAGTATTACTTAACATTTCACCCATAAGTGTATTGAATTCCTTTGCTTCTGGTGCCTTGGATTGTTTAACATAGTCCTGCATGGATTGATCATCCATGTCCCATCCGCCTTGTTTCTGGTTGAAAAGAGCAATTGGAGCAACTTGGCTAAATTCCTCTGTTAACTGCGGGGCACCATCGACAATGTTATAACCTTTACCAGATCCACCCATGATCCAATCAAAATACTCGTTATCAGCTGTTTGTTCTTCTGCTGGTACATACTTAGCCATATAATTCATCATTTCTAATATTTTCTCGACCTTTTTCGGATCGTTCTTCAGTTCGGCGCTTAGCATCCAAATCCGATAATACCCGCTTCCTCCTGCAAAACCTTGGGAATTATCAGGAGCCGTAAAAGGAGGAATCCCTGCAATTTTAGCATCTGGAACAGATTTTCTTAAAGTAGCTAAATCCAGACTTTGTGGTTGTGAACCTTTGTCATTTCCAGGTTGTTCATACCAAATTCCGACTTTCCCTGCATTAAATTCTTTAAATACATCATTATAAGGTTTAATCGCCCAGTCTTTATCAATGGCTCCTGCTTTAAACATTTCATTCAAATAGGTAACCTTTTCTTTACTTCCATCGGAAATTTGTCCTGGAATTAATTGACCATCTTTATTTTCATGATACCAAGAGTTGCCCCAGTAAACGCCAAAGCTTGGGTCATATACCAACCCTTTCGCAAGTCCCAGCCCTACTGTATCATTCTTGCCATTACCATCAGGATCCTTCGTTGCGAAAGCAATCGCTACTTCTGTTAATTCTTCAAAGTTCGTCGGCATCTCTAGCCCTAGCTTATCAAGCCAGTCTTGTCTAATAACCGGCTTTTTGCCCCCTTTAGATGGGAAATAAAGAGGGATTCCGTATTTTTTCCCATCCACGGATACCACGTCCCAGACAGATTGTGGAATATCTTTAAAGGTTTCATACTTATCTACATAATCATTTAATGGTAAAAAGGCACCTTGATTCGACCACTTCACAAAGTTTGCATCTGCCGCTTCTGTCCCGACAACATCAGGGATATCGCCTGAAGCCATTTTTACGGTTAGCTTATCTGTATACAAATCAAATGGAATGTATTGTGGCTGAAAATCCACGTTGAACTTTTCATTTACTTTTTTCACTGCTTCGTTTCCAGGCTCCGGTACAGGTGTCTCCCACGTCCCATCAAACCAACTGATTGAAATTTTACTATCTTTTCCATCTTTTGTACTAGTTGAAGATTTTTCACCGCCTGGTGAACAGGCAGCAAGTGCACCTGCTAACAGAACAGTAGATAAAGTAATGGACATGAAACGTTTCATCTAAGTATTTCCCCCTTGTACTATTATTCTTTTAAAAACTTTCAAACAGAATGAATGCTATTCTTTTACCGAACCAAGCATCACTCCTTTCGCGAAATGCTTTTGAAGAAATGGATAGACTATCAAGATCGGAATCGTTGCAATGAGAATGGCAGCCATACCAACTGTCTCTGCCGGCGGAGGATTATCCATACCCGCTTGCATACCAGCGTCAAGTAAATTTCCTTGGTTTAAAATGACAATCTGCCTGAGTACGACTTGAACTGTCCATTTAGCCGGATCACTCAAATAAAGAAGTGCGGTAAAATAGGAGTTCCAAATTCCAACAGCATAGAACAAGCCAAAGGCGGCTAATGCAGGCTTCGATAATGGGAGAATGATCTTTGAGAAAATCTGCAAATCATTGGCTCCATCGATAATAGCAGCTTCCGTTAAATCCATCGGCAAGCCCATGAAAAATTGCCTCATGACAATTAAATTAAATGAGCTTATCGCGCCTGGAATAATTAAGGCCCATAATGAGTCCATTAAACCTGTTGCCTGAACAATCATATAGGTTGGAATCATTCCCGCACCAAATACAAAAGTAAATAATACGAGAAATACATAGAATTTCTGGCCAAGAATATTTCTAGAGAGTGCATAGGCCATCATAGCCGTCAGCATTAAACTAACTAATGTTCCAACTACCGTAACATAAATGGTCACTCCAAGAGAACGGATGAATTCTTTAGAACCTAAAATATATTCATATGCATCTAGCACCCATGTCTTTGGAAATAGCAGCAAATCCGTTTTTACAAATTCTTCATATGTTGCAAAGGAAACAACAAACATATAATAAAACGGAAACAGCATGGTCAGTGCGATAAGAGCAAGAAGAATGACATTGGTCATATCAACTATTTTCTCTGATGGTTTTCTACTATTTAGCACGAATACTCCCTCATTTCTTAGTAGACTCCTTGATCGCCGAATCGTTTTGCTAATCGGTTCGCACCGACAATTAAGATTAATCCAATCACAGATTTAAACAATCCTACTGCTGTTGCAAAACTGAAGTCAGAATTTTGAATCCCCTTTAAATAGACGAAGGTATCAAGCACGTTTCCAACTTCCATTGTGAAAGGAGTTAACATTAAGTAAATTTGTTCGAAACCTACATCTAGTACACTACCTAATCGTAGAATTAATAGAATTATGATGGTGCTTTTTAGCGCAGGCAGTGTAATATGCCATATCTGCTGCCAGCGGTTGGCTCCATCAACAGCAGCAGCTTCGTAAAGACTTGGACTAATTCCAGATAATGCAGCAAGGAAGATGATGGTCCCCCATCCAGACTCCTTCCAGATGACCTCAAGAATTACCAATGGCATAAACCAGCTGGGATCCTGTAAAAAGGCGATCGGTTCCATACCGAAAGCGCTGCCAATGATTTTATTAACAATTCCGTCTGATTTTAATAAAATCGTTACAATACCGATCACAACGACCCACGATAAAAAGTGAGGAAGATAAACGATCGATTGGATGACTCGTTTATATATACTGGATCTCACTTCATTTAGCATAATTGCTAGAATAATAGAAATGGGAAAGGCAAAGATGATTTGAAGAAAAGATAGGGATAACGTATTCCACAGTACCCGAATCACTTCTTGATCTTCAAAAATCGTTCTAAAATGCTTTAGTCCGACCCACTCACTATTGAAGAAACCTTGAAAAGCGCTAAAATCTTGAAAAGCAATAATGTTCCCAGCCATAGGGATATACCGATAGATAATAAAATAGAGAAGACCCGGCAATAACAATAGATATAAATAACGTTCTTTCCACATTCTTTTCAGGATACTTTTCTTTGGTTGGATGGTTACATTTGTGTTTAAATCCCCTATTAATTCTGGTGTTCTTTGTAAATCTTCCATTCTCTCCTTCACTTCCTTTCAAATATTTTTGGCTCAAGTATTTGACCATAAATTTCATTTGTTATTTGTTACAGGCTTTAAATTTTTCTGAAATAACCCTTTTAAACTTAATTGTTTGTTCATTGAATCGCTTTCCTTTGTCTGTTCCATACTGTTAAATACCTTCATTGACACCCACATGGAAAGTGTCGAGAACAGGCTAATACCGAAGAATGGAATAAGCCCTGGTACGTTTATGAACAACAAATATATTACATAGTACCCAATTGCTATAAGAAGTGTATGAAAAGGGAATGCAATACCTATTAATATTGAAAGGCTAAAGTATCTACTAAACTTAGTTTCAAGATGTACATAAACAGGGAAGATATATAATAGAAGAATAAAAAATAAAATACTTAGCATAAAAACAAAGATTAATAGAAGCCAATAGGACACGCCTTGAGATATGCGAATTAGCGAAAAGTTTAAGTAAATGAGATAACCAATAATCGTAAGCATGAGGCCTAATACATTGGTTTTCCAGAACTCCTTCCGAAAGGCAGTCCAAAATACTTTTACGTATGATTGTTGTTCATCATTTCCCTGCATCCATTTGCGTAATACCGTATATAGACCTGCGGTAGCGGGCATGATCCCTAAGACCACTCCTCCGCAAAGAGAAAATACTACCCAGAGTAATTGAAATTGTGCGATTCTCATGACCTTTTCAGCAAAATGAAAAATTTTCCCTATCATACTGTTACTTTCCATCTATCATTCTCCTTTTCTTAAGGATAGAAGTTTAAACAATCGTTATGCTTGGATCTGGACTGATTTCTACCACTTTACCACCGGAGCGGATGGATTCAGTTGCTGCACAGCCAACTGCAACGCTCATTCTTCCTGCAATAGGTGAGGTTAAAGGTTGTTTGTTGTATAACACGAGATTAACAAAATCATTCGTGATTTTCGGATCGGCGCCGCCGTGGCTGCCCTGTTCTTTTTTCATGTCATAGGTGATATCGCTAAATTCGTTCCAGGAGTTGGATTTTCTTGTCTTGACGTATACCTTTTCATTTACATCATCGTTTTCAACTCTGCCTTTAGTCCCAATAAAGGTATAGTTCCTAGAATAATCTGGTGTAAAATGACATTGTAAGTACGATGCTTTAATCCCGCCTTCAAGCTCCATGATTAGCATATTATTATCCTCAACATCGATTTCTTCACGGAAAGCACATTGTGTTAACGTATGTAGACTCGCTTCCGGGCAAGTGTCTTTTATTTCACAAGCAGGGCAAGTTAGGTGATTGGGCTTATCCCCTCCGAAGTAGTCAAGACCGCCAAAAGCAGAAACTCTTTTTGTATATTTTCCTGTAATCCAATGGATGACATCGAGATCATGTGAACCCTTTTGCAGCAACAGTGAAGTAGTGTTTTGGGCGGTTCCATGCCAGTCATGATAATAGTAGTAGCCGCCTAATCCAACAAAATGCCTTACCCAAACAGCTTTAAGATCGCCAATCACACCGGAGTCGATAATCTCTTTCATCGTTTGATACATGCTCATATAGCGCATATTGAAACCAACCATTAAATGTTTTCCTGATTTTTCTGCTTGTTCAATAATCCGATCGCAGCCTTCAACTGTGATCGCTAATGGCTTTTCACAATAGACATGTTTTCCTGCTTGAAGGGCCGCGATAGCATGCTCCTCATGCAAATGATCTGGTGAAAGAATAGCGACTGCATCCACATCCGTGCGGGCTAAAAGCTCTTTATAATCTGTAGTAATGTAAGCATGTTCATTAATCTTTTCTTGAAATGTCTTCAATCTTTCCATTGAAACATCGGCAGCAGCGACAACAACAGATTTCCCACCAGGATTGTGCCAGTACTTCGCGATACCACTTCGAAGTCCCGCACCGATGATACCAATTCTTACAGTTTCCATTTGTAATTCACTCCTATTTTTTGACTTGCTACTTTTGATGGTTTACTCTAGGTGATCCACTTCCCTAGAGCATCAGCAAATTATTTTCCTATTAATATCTAAACGTTTTCCTAAAAAAAAGGAAAACGAATTAAGAAGACTATTTCTTTATAATCGCTTTTATAACTAGTTATCCATTTTCTAATCTTACAGATTATCATTTAGCAAATAAGAATTCTGCGTGATTTCTTGATTATATTTACACTTTTCCCCTAATTTAGAAAATGTCTTTCCTCTTTTTAATGGTTGTTTTCCACTTTTTCATCTAAACGTTTTCCTGAAAGTAATTAAAAAAAGAACCTCTTAGTTCCGTTTTATTTTAGATGATTCGCGAATGACTAATTCAAATGGCAAATGATTTTTATCCGAAGTTTAATTTTCTCTTCTATGTTACTCAAGTGGTTAACAGGTTGTTGGTATAAGTAGACTTTATAAAAATCTCATAGACAAAATACTATGAGTGATTCAACGTATTATGTTAGCTTAGCGGCATATTCAGAAGCGATATCTGCAAATAGGCAAGATAAACCAAAATTAGAGGCAAGTATTTACCATCTACTTATTCTTATAGATTACTATTATTGAAACCCTGAAACAATAAATATATTGTCCAAATTTTTAGAAATATTGCTTTTTTAATTACAGAACAATAATTTTCCATTTTCTCATTTGCGCGAGACTTAGTTGAACCAGAATATAATGACCTGTCAACCCATCAAGTTGAAATGAGTTTTTATTTTTATAAAATTAAAAAAAAACTCATAGACATATGCTATGAGTTTTAAAACAATTATGTTAGTTCCGTATAAAAACGGCAGCGATCGCCTCGTACAATGGATATGCAAAATTCAACAGGCAAACCATTAGCATCAAAGGCTGTTCGTTCAAGTAACAGTGCTGGGCGTCCTTCTTCCGTTTGAAGGTACTCACTTTCGTCAGGACGAATTAGGACGGGTTCAAATGCCTCTTTTGCTCTCGTTACTACGATATTAAACTGTTGTGAAAACAAATCATATAAGGAAATTTCGCCAACTTTTTTAAGCTGCTCCGTATCTGAAACCACGTTTTTCGGAATGAAAGATGATTCCAAAATATACGGTTCATGATTTGCACAGCGAAGGCGTTTCATTTCAATGACATACTCATCTTCTCCAAGTTGAAGCGCTTCGCGTATTTTTGAAGTCGGTTTGACTTCTTCTATTTTCAAAATGATATCCTTAGGATTTAATCCTTTTTCTTTTAATACTTTGCTAAAGCTGTAGAAACCCATCAATGACTGCTGCAATTTCGGTTTTGCCACGAAGGTTCCTTTTCCTTGGATTCGGTATAGGATTCCTTCCTGCACAAGCTCCTCAATCGCTTTTTTGGCCGTGTTACGGCTCACACCAAAGTGGTCCATTAACTGATTTTCCGATAGGATTTTATCTCCAGGTGTCCAATGTCCTTTATCAATCGAATCCGTTAACCGTTCCTTTAGTTGGTGATAAAGCGGGATTACACTTTCATGCTGCAGTGGTTTCATATAATTAGCCCACCTTTCAAACATACTTACATTCTTTTAACAAATTATATCACCGCCGATTGTAGTGTCAACCCAACAAGCATATAGATCTTTGAAATTATTTTTACCTACTTAATTTTCAATGGTCAAAAACTCTTTACTCTTTCCGTACAGCTGAAGAAGTTATATCTGCCGTAAAACAATATAGAAAATTCTATAATCACGAACGGTTCCAGAAAAAATAAAACAACCTGAGTCCTATTGAATTTAGAAGACTCAGGCTACTTAATTCGCTTTTTTTACTGGCTACTTGACAGTGCTCACTTCATTAAATTATTCTCTTTCTTTTATTAGCAAGATATAGCTGTTTCTTTTAAAATAGTTTTTGCTTTTTTAATTAACGCTTCTAACTCCTTGGCATTAACCTTATCGCCTGATTGTACTTTTTTCTGTAAACCATTAATGGCTTCCTGCAATTCTGTCAGTGTCTTGTCTACCTAAGTTTGTGTAGCATTTGTATTGGCAGCAACTGCTTTTGCAGCAGCAAGCTTTATTGCCTCAGCTTTTGCAATTACAGCTTCTAAGGTTTTTTATTGACTCCTTGCTTCCTGCTCATCTGTTTTAAAAAATTGATGTAATCAGGAAGACGAGTTTTTCTTCCAAAAAACCAATTGTAACGTCGGGTTGTTGGTATAAGTTAAAACAAAAGAAAAACTCATAGAAGCTAGATTATGAGAATAAAAGTTAGATTGTTTTAAGTAATTCTATTATATCACCGTAAATTGAAGGGTTAACCCAACAATATTAAAACGTTTAATGCGGCCGAATCCGTCCGCATTAAATGTTTTAATTTTCAAGGAAAGAAGACCGACAACCTATCCACCCTTACAATATTCAGTTGTAGTTCCGTTCTATCATATTCCTTATCGGTGCGTGGGAGTCACAATTGTTAGACTTATAGATTGTTCTACCCTTTATCGCTTTCATTATATGCCCGACTCTTTGACTCTTGGACGTTCCGACTTTTGAAAACCTTTAATCGCTTCTTTACCAGTATTGATCGCTAAATCTCTTAATCCATCGATTTGGAGTCCGTCCTTTAGTAAAGCAGTTTCGATGACCATCGCAAGATTTGTTCCGCCAACCACAGCAGAACCTTCTTTCCCATTCGTAAGCGAAACAGCCGTTTTAAACGGTGAACCGCCAACTAAATCACATAAGACTAAGATAGATTCACATTCTTGTAATCTTGAAAAAGCCTCAAACAGCTTTTTCTCAAGGTCGCCTGTTGAATCGCTTTCAAGAAAATCCACGTATTCCACATTGGGTTGATCTCCAGCGATTAGTTTTACCGAAGATCGAAGACCCGTTGCAAACGATCCATGACCGCTAATGATCAAACCATTCATTTTAAAAAGCCTCCTAACATGCCAAATTTTATAAAATGGTTCCAAAAGGAAATGGAATTTTACCAATAATACCGATGATAACGGTAATGATAATTAGCTTAACTGGAGAAAATCCCTTTTTTAATAGATAGTACATTAATAAGGTATAGGCTAAAGGCAATAGGTTTGGCATGACTTTATCGAGTAAATCCTTTTGCAGGGCAATTTTTGCCTTACCAGCATGGATCACTAAACTTGATTCTAACCTTACGAATGCGGCAATCAATGCGCCAACAACTGTTAACCCTACAATTGATGCTGCATGTGCTACTTTTTTAGTATTTTCCTTTAAAGAACTGATCGCATTTGTTCCGGCTTTATAACCGTAATGCATTAATCCAAATCGGAGCGCAAAATGAACTGCGTTAAAGATTAATAGGAAGATCACTGCCCCCATTGGGTTTCCATCTTGCCCAAGTGAAGCACCTATACCAACGCAAATGGGAAGGAGGGTCAGCCAGAAAAGGGCATCACCAATTCCTCCAAGCGGTCCCATCATGGCTACCCGAATAGCTCTAATCGTATTTCGGTTTTGCTTCTTTTCCTCCATTGCGAGGACAATCCCCATAATAATGTTTACAAGGAATGGATGCGTGTTGAAGAATTCCATATGACTTTTCATCGATTCACTTAAATCGTGCTTATTTTTGTGAATCTTTTTCAAACCTGGCAAAATCGAATATAACCATCCTGCGGCCTGCATTCTTTCATAGTTAAATGACGCTTGAAGTAAAAGGGAGCGCCATACCATCTTGTTTAAATCTTTTTTGGTCACGACCTGTTCTGTGGCACCGTTTTGATAATAATCCGGACTGCTCGTATGGTTTATTGTCGTTACTACTTGTTTAGATTCCACGTTTTGCAACCCCTCTCACTGATCCATCACCAGAATTTGCTTTGAAGTAATCGTATAGCGCGATGGCAATCCCAATTAAAGCAACAGCAATGACTGGCATGTTCATATATGTGACTAAAATAAATCCAACGATCATAAAGGCAACATATTGTTTTTTCAACATAATTTTTAATAGCATCGCAAAACCAATTGCGGCCATCATTCCACCAGCAACACCAAGGCCGCTAATAAGCCATTTTGGTAAAGTCTCTACAACCCCTTTGGCAGCATCTGCGCCAAAATAAATTGGTAAAAAAGCAATAACGAAATAGAATACAAATAATGTAAGAATTCCTAAATAATTGATTCGTTCAATTCCCTTTGTATTCGCCTCTTGTGCATATTGGTCAGCTTTATGCATAACCGGCGAAAAAGCAGTAAACATAAGGGTGATACATGCCTGAACGGCAACTGCAAACGGAACAGCAATACCGATTGCCACTTTTGGCTCTTGTCCTGTCAGAATTGCAAACGACGTTCCGATTATTCCCCCAATAACAACGTTTGGCGGCTGTGCCCCAGCGAGCGGCACCATTCCGGCCCACACTAACTCAATGGCAGCACCTGTCATAACCCCTGTTTTTAAATCCCCAAAAATCAAGCCAATAATAACACCGGTTACAATTGGCCGGTGAATGTGGAACAACCCGTTAAACAGGTCTATTCCTGCAATTCCAGCCCATATGGCAACTAATAAAGCTTGAAGCAGTATGTGATTATCCATTCTTTCTCACTTCTTTCTTTAAGTGTTTATAAATATCATCTGGTCTTTCATCCGGAACACGGCGTACCTCAAGTTTCACTCCCAAGTCACGGAGCTTACTAAAGGCTTCTTTATCATCTTCATCAACGGAAACGGTGGAGAATAATTGTGTTTTCCCTTGGGAAAAATGCATATTCCCAATATTTACCTCGTCAATTGGCACGCCTCCCTCCACAAGCCGCAACACATCCTGTGGTGTTTTTACAACTAAAAAGATATACTGTTCATCTGCTGCATTGTGAATCACATCAATGGTTGTCTGGATTGAGAAAAAGCGAATTCCGATTGACCCCGGAACAACCATTTCCATTAAATCCTGCTGTACCTCATCTTCAGACACTTCATCATTTGCAACGACAATTAAATTAGCTCCTAAATGATTAACCCATGTAACTCCTACTTGACCATGAACCAATCGGTTGTCGATTCTTGTTAGCAAAATATTCGGCATGATATTACCCCCTAGTAAAATGATTGATGAATTGGATATATATTAACTCCTTTAACAACCCGGTTTACCATTCCAGATGGTGATGGGTTATCTGGAGCTATTCCCAAATGAATCGAATTGAATAACCCAAAAATTGAATATAATAAAGATTGGGTGTTAGGGTTAATGGGTTAACCCTAACATCACTAAAGTAATAAGAGACTTTTATTTTTATTTAGCTACATAAGCAGGATTCTTTGCAAAAACCTCTACTTCTGCAACAGACAGCATAAGCGGCCCGCTGTGCGATTCCTCAAAGTTAATCGATAACTTTGTAAATTTAGTTCCAGTAGGTATCGCAGCTTCAGCAAGGTCGAAAATGACCGATTTATCGTCAAATTGAACAGTTTTTGCGCCTAAATCATATTCCTTTCCTGCTTCAGTATAGGCTTTGGCACTTAGTGTTTTAATTTTGCCGTTCGTATATTGCGGGCGATTATAAACGATAAATTTAGTCAATTCTTGTGGTTTAGTAAAGTTAAAATCAATGGATAACGGCAGTGAAATTCCTTCATTTCCAGTGAGACTCCATTTCAATTCCGCCAATGAACTTTCACTTATCTCACCGTCAATCAGCTTGGCAAAAGCTTCTGCACCGCTCTGCATCTTTTCCTCTTCACCAGTAACCGTCATATCTTTATCCGATAATTGTAGTTCCATAGGCTCTTGTGGTTGTTCAACCTCTCCAGGTTCTTGGCCAGGATTTAAAACCTCTCCGATTTTATCAATGGTGTTAAAGGCTGTATTAATCAGTAAGGATCTGGTGATCGGGATATCAAATTGAATATCTTTCCTAGCCTTCAACTTAATCGTGGCTAAAGTCTTCGTACCTTCTAAAGTATTTTGAGTTCCTTTGTTGGAAAATGCAGCCATAATTCGTTGTTCAGGTTTTCCAATACCCGCAAGTGAGGAGTAATTTAACATATTAGCAGTTTCATTGGAAGCTGAAACTATATTTTCACCACAGGTCCCGTCAGGCTTACACTCTTTTACTAATTCATACTTGTTCGGGTCTAGCTTTAGCTCTAAGTTGAATGCATTAATATCCTTTAATCCTACCCCGATTATTTCTACTAAAAATTCCTCTCCTGCTTTTAACTCTAGCTTACTAGGTCTAATATCCAATAATCCGGCAACCGGTCTGCCTGTTGCTTGAAGTGGGTTTTGACCCAATTGTGATGATACATACATTAAATCGTATGCGTCTATTACACCATTGAAATTAATATCAACCCTTGATACCTGTCCCCAAGCAGTATCTGTTTGATCGACACCCATATAGCTTGCAAAGAAGAGTAGGTCATCTTCATCAATGACACCATTAGGTATGTTCTCTCCTACAACAAACCCTTCTGTTTTATCCTTTTTGTATGGTCTGAATTCCTGTGCACTGCCAAAGCCGCCTACAGAGTTTGTAATGGTTAACTTAATATACCTTGCCGTAATATTATCCATAAAATCGATGACTTTTGTTTCATTATTTCTCTCAAATGTTCCATCAGTGATGATATTTTTATACGTTTTGCCATCTAGACTTACGTCTAAATTGTATTTTAATATTGTCCCATTCCCTGCATTTGGTCTTGGAAGATACTCAAGCTTATCTAATTCATAAGCTAACTTCATATCAATCTCAAAGGTATGTGGCAGTTTATTCCCTTCATCTCCCCATCTTGTATGCCACATTGTTTCATCCTTTCCATCGACAGCTAGAGATGCTTCTTCCCCTGGCTGCTCACTATTTGCTTTTGCCGTAATATCCTTAGGGACATTTCTGTATCGGTCAAGCTTTGTTCTTACTTTGATCTCATCACTCCAGCCGGATGACCCTTTTGTATTCGTTGCTCTTATTCGATAAGAATACTCTGTATCAGATGTTAAACCTGTATGAAGATAATATGGTGCTTGCTGACTATCACTAGACTTAAACACATTTGTATGAACAATACCATCTATCATTAAATCATAGGTTATATTCGAACTATCAACCTTGTTCCAATTTAATTTAATATCTCGATCAGTAATGTTGGCCTCATCTGCTGTAAGCCCTGATGGAATAGTTGGTACTTCTTTATCTACTACATCCTTCTTTTGAGTATTATCGAAGCCATCAACTGTAAAAGTTATTTTGTTTTTTGTGATATCTGTTTTGCCCACCTTAATATATAGTTTTGGTGATGTAATAATGTCAGTCTGTTCAAATGGCGAGCCTTTTGTAGAATATTTGTTCAGGTTGGGCTGTTCATTATAGAAGTACACGTTTTCCGAGTTGTTATATTCCTCTTCATTCGTAACTTTTCTTAATGCAACATCTTTGTTCCCAACCTTAACCGTTATATCCTTTGGATTTACACGTGTATTGACAATCACTTCTGTGCCCCTGTTTTTAACCATACCTTTATAGCCCTTTCCTTTAGCGGTATTAATGGTTATAACAGCTTTTTCCTTGATTACCTTTGAAGTGACTTTCGTTGTTGTATTTTTCCTTTCCTTATACTCAACGGTTTTACCATCATCTTCATATAAAGTAAACTCTGATTTTCCCGATGGATAAACATCAAATATTCTATTTTCCGAACCATTTAATTCATTAATAGAATTGTTTTCTGGTGCCATTGGAATAATTGCACCAGCCTTAACAAATACAGGAGTCTTCCATAGTGGAGCACTAAAATTATGAAGAACTGAACCCCCCTGATATTGCTCACCTGTAAAATAATCGATCCAAATTTGCTTTTTATCTGGAAGATAAATATCATTCCTTACTTCAGCAGCATTAGAGTTTCCATCATACATTGGAGCCACTAATAGATTCGGACCCCACATATATTGATACTGCGTTTCAGTCCCATACGTATAAGGATCATTGGGATATTCTAACATCATCCCTCTAACCATTGGCATGGATTTTGCTGTTGATTCCTCAGCAATTGTGTAGATATAAGGCATCATTTGTGACTTTAATTTTAGATACAATCTATTAATCGACGCGTATGGCTCACCATAATTCCACGGATTTTTAGACTTGCTATAATCAGTGCCTCCCGATGCCCAGCCGTCCATATCGATTTGGATAGGAGTGAATGCTTTCCATTGGAAATCACGTGTCTGTACTTTTGCGTCTCCGCCAAAGATACCATCCATATCTGAACCGACATTAGGATTTCCTGATAAACCCGCGCCAATGTAAGTAGGGATATGCATTCTAATGTACTCCCAATTACCGCCATATTGGTCGCCTGACCATAAAGTAGCATAACGTTGTGTACCGGCCCACCCATCTAGCGAAATAACGAATGGACGTGCACCGCCTGAATTTTCCTCGTTTTGGATTCCTTCAGCTGCTTGGCGTGTGGCATTTAAGGCCATGGAATATCCGTGCCCAACCCATGCAACATCTGTCTTTATTGCTCTTACACCAGCTTTAACTTCTCCGTCAAGGTCTCTGCGTAAAGGGCTATCCTCTGGTAAATTAGGGTCTGGATCGAGATTGCTTTCTGTCCATAAGCCCACCTCTACTTTTTGGTCATTTGCTTTATCAACAAATTGCTCCAAATTATCCAATCCACTATAACCACATCCATATCCGTCGTTTGGCAAAAACCATCCTAAAGGCATATCGTTCTCAACATATTGATTTAATGTATCAAACCCCTTTTGCAGGAGTGTTCGTTGGTCCTTATGACCATTATGAGTTCCATTAAAACAGTCAGCATGCCCTAAATAGAAACCATATTTTGGCATAAGGGCTGCTTCCCCAGTTAATTCTGTATATTCATCAATGATGTTTGGAAGGGAATCATCTACAAAATAATAAGCGTCAAATCTATCTTCACTGTGAGTAAAGGTTGACGTTTTGGTAAAATCATAAACGCCTGGCATAAAGGTATTTCGCATGACTCCGTAGCCTTCAGTACTTAAATAGAAAGGGACTGGGCTTGATGCAGCACCTGCATCCCAACCTCCCCCGATTGCAATATTGATGGAATTATTCTTATGGGCATAAAACCCATTCTGTTGACCTCCACCATAAAAATATTCACTTTCTTTTGTATCGAGGGTTTGAACAGTACTTCCGCTTGAATGTTTTAGCGGTTCACTTTCACTCCAAAGAATCTTTGCTCTTTTTTTATCGTACAGGCTCATCTTTGAAGTAGCTTTATCTACTCTTAACTCTAAAGCATTAGTAGATATTTTATAGACATTGTTATCTCTTTCATCAACCTTAATGTCAATTTCCCCATATTCCTTTGTGTAATCGCTGACATTTTTGTCGATAATTTTCGTCACATGCTCAGGTTTATTGGGAGTTGGATATTCTTCAAAAACACCCTTTGGATCCAAATGCAATCGAAAAACATTATTTTTTAGGAAGTTAATTTTTAATTTTTCTCCTGTTTCTAAGTCCAAGTACACGTTATTTTGTTCTTTCGAAATCTTAGCTACTTTTCCTATAGTCTTATAGGTTTGATTGGCAGAAACATTATTAATTGAATAGTCCTTTTCAGTTCCAACAGCAGATGCTGTTGGAAGCATAGAAAACAACAAACCCACTGATAAGCACAAGCTTACCAGTTTTTTAAACCTAGCCTGACGTCTTAGCATACTCTACCTCCGATTGTAGTGGTCTTCCTAAAATGAAATTCCGATTGTCTTTAATTCTTCTTATGGCTTATTGGCTTATACAATTCTTAGTGAATCCAATTGGAAGAAAAGAAAGACAGCCCCTTAAAAACTCAAAAACTTGCAATTTGTCCTATTGAGGATAACTTTTATTATCTCCACCATCCTTTCTATATTTTTTTATATATTTATATATCTAAATATATAAGCGTAATTAAGTAAGAACTTCATAGAGCCTTAATTTGTGGTTTTCGTATAATGAGAAATGAAATTTGATACAATAAAAGATTACGTAAAATCTATATTGATAGGGAATTTGAGATTGAGAAATGTTCGTCGATGATGTTAGAGGGATGTGTTGTCTCTTATCAATTTAGCCCATCGTTGGGCATACTGCATGATAATCATAAGAGATCCATTCCAGAAAATTAAAACGAAAGATATCTAGACTCTTTTTCAATTTTTCATCCCCCTTACTTTATTTAAAAACGATTACAACATCATTATAAAAAATAGAAACCTTTAACAGAGACGGAATTTTCTGGATTATCTTGTGGATTTCTGGACTATTTTAGTCTGGGTAAAGAAAACTCGCCGATTGGCAAGCTCTTAGACGAAGAATAATGTACTATTTCCCTTTTCACGCGCAAAACTTCCGATTGTCCACTTAAAGAACTGTCACCATGGATTTTGGTTTAAAAAATAGGAATCCCTTGTAAGAGATTCCTATTTTTACATATAGTCTTACACTCTAAATGAACCGAGGTCTTACTTCATAACCCCATTTTTATCAAAAGTGTACCACTTGCCAGAAGTATTTACCTGGCCTGTCTGCATGGCACCGCTTGTAGTAAAGTAGTACCACTTTGACCCTGACTTCAGCCAGCCGGTTTTCATGGCATCAGACTGATCAAAGTAATACGAGGTTGTCCCTTCTTTAAACCAGCCTTTGATTTTTTCACCTGTTTTAAGATCATAGTAATACGTTATTCCGTTTTCTTTTACCCAGCCTTAGAACTTGGATGTAACAACAATTCTCGTTCCTTCACTACTATTTCCAGCAAGGTCAGTTACCGATACGATCAATTCGGTACCTTTTCGCTGTACTGGAATGGAAACAGAAAACTTGCCATCCGCTCCAGCGGTTCCTGTGCCTATAACGGTACCGTTGACTTTCACTTTTACCTTTGAACCTGCTTCCGCTTGTCCAGTTACAGTCGTGTCTTTTTTGGTTACGTTATTTACCACTGGTTTTGATGGTGCGGTCACATCTTTTACCGTTACTGTTGTGGTTTCACTTACGTTTCCATCCTTGTCGGTTGCCGATATAACTAATTCAGTGCCCGCCTTTTGTACTGGAATGGTTACCGTAAACTTCCCGTCTGATCCACTTTCTCCAGTTCCAATTTCGGTTCCATCTACTTTTACTTCGATCAGGGATCCAGCTTCCGCTTCACCAGTTACAGAGGTATCTTTATCCGTTACTTCATTAACCATCGGTTTTCCTGGAGCTGTCACATCTTTTTCGACTTCTATCGCTATTCCATATTTAACTTCTTTAAGTCCATTTTCAGATCTTACAATAATATCTAGCTTCTCTGAATTATTTACAGTATAAACTACAGATGATGATGCATTATTAGTTACATCTACAGTTATTTCTGGTAACTCTTCATTAGCAGCTAATTTAATTGTGTAGTTGTATTTATCAGCTGCAAAGCTCTCTAAATCTGACCCATTAACCTTTATTCCATTTACAGCGAAATCTGGATTTTGCACTACTCTCTGTTCAAAAGCTTGCATTTCTTCTATTGCTAAACATTTACCAGGCTTAGCTTTCATCTTTATTCTTAATGACTTTGTCTTTACCATATCAAAAGTATAATAATTTGTATCTGTTGATGATGTTACCTTTGGATTAGCAACTAAATTTGTTACAGTTACCCAATTTTTATCATCATTAAATGGATTTTCTGGCTCCATTAATACCTGTGATGGTCTACTTGGTAGAACAACCTTATCTCCAACATAATATTGGATTTCAAAGCTTTCTGGAACATTGGCTCCCCAATCTTCAAAGAAATTAACTTCTAGATTATTTATATATTTATCCTCTGGTACATCTGTTCCGAAGATAACGCCAACCCAATCATCACTTCTTGAATTGTCTGCCCAATTAGTCCATCTGTTACCATTTATCATTTCATCATTTACAGCTTTAATTTTATCATTTGGTTCATTTGTAAATGAAGCTATTGCCATTGCCAAATCGAAACCTACTCTTGTTCCAGCAAAGTTAATACCTTTTACAGTTACATCAGTTACTCTGATACTTGCATTTACAATTTTATCTGTTCCTTCTACTGTTCCATTTACAGCAAAAGTTCCAACTTTACTTAATAACTCTTTATCATAATCTTCCCAAGTAACAGGAAGATCAACTATTGTTCCATCTGTATAGTAAGCCTTTACCGTTTGTGGAAGCTTTGGTTCCACCTTTACATTAGTTGCAAGTGAAACATTTTGTACTGCTGATAACCCCTTAACAACCACTTTAGCCTTAGCTTTTAATGCTTGTCCTTCAACAGTTCCTTCTACTTCAAATACCCCGTACTTATTATAAGAATCTTCCTTTATATTATCCCAAGTAACCTTTACCTCTCTAGGTAACCCAATATCATATATTGCTTTTACCTTTTCTGGTAATATTGGTGCAACTCCCTTATTCGTTTCTACATTTACTTTTTCATATGAAATAATCGTCTTCTCAGCTGGATTCTTTCCAATATTTATTTCTATATCTTCAGTACTAACAGTCTTACCTTTATAAGTTACTTCCGCATTTAGAATTACTGTTCCTTCTGTATAAGCATATAACTTACCATTTTCTATTTTCGCTTCCCCAGAATCCTTAGAAGATATGTTATATTTAGCTTGTATTTGATCTTTGCCAATTGAAGAATCATCTTCTAATGTTCCCTCTATTATAATATCAACAATATCATCCTCAATTATATCCTTCTTAGATAATTCTATTGTTGCTGAAGTTAATTGTGGATCACCTTCTGAAAAATTAACTATATAACTATTAGTTTTTCCATCTTCTGCTGTAACCATAACAGTAGCGTTACTATCAACATTTAATGCTGGAACTACAAATACACTTGCAGTATCCTTAGCAGTAGCTGTAACTACTGGTACCTTTGAAGCATATGGTAGATTAATTGCATACTGATTGGTGTTCCCATTAAACCCTTCAATACTAGCATCATTTACTTTAATATCACTTAATAACGCTGTACCATCACTCTCTACTACATTAGAATAAATATAAAATTCAGTAATACCAACTGCCTTATTAGCTACAGTATCCTCTTTTAATAAAGTTCTTATTTTAGTTGTATCTACTTCATCAAAAGTAATTTCTTCTGTGCCTTCTGCTGAAAATCCTGTTGTCTTACTTTGATTAGAAACTCCAACCCATTCATTACCATTCCAATATTCAACTAAAATCTCACTTGGAATAGCAACTCCACCATCAGTATATAGTGAAATTCCTATTTTACTTATAGAGTATTCTTTATCAAACTCTATACCAACATATTCATCATAGTTTCCTCCAGGTTTCCCCCAGTTTGTCCATCTATTTTTAGGTTGACTAACCTTAGAAACTATACCATCATTTATATTATTTACACTATCATATAGACTAAATCCATCAAATGCTCTTGGATATGTCTTACCTTCATTTAATGCTATATTTGCTTCTTTAAAATTATCAGATACAACTACAATAGCTTTAGCCTTTAAACTCTCTACTCCTTCAACATTACCTTCTATTGTAACAGTTTTAGCTGAATCAACATCCTCTGCTGTTAACTCTCTCTCCCAAGTTACTGGATACTTTTCTATACTTCCATCATTACTTACTACTGACACTTCTGTCGGAAGTTTATCTTGCTTTCCAACAGGTAATAACATTCTAGAATCTAATATACCAATAATATCTTTAACTATTACTTTAATACTTACTGGAATATTACTATCTACTACAGTTCCATTAACTTTAAATATTCCAGGAGTTTTTAAAGCATCCTCTGGAACTGAATCCCACATAACATCTACTTCTTTTTTACTTCCATCTGAATAAATTCCTGTTACTTTCTCTGGAAGTTTTAGTTCCCCATTAATAAGTACTGTAACATCACTTACATCATATCCAAGAATCTTATTTTCACTTAATTCTTCTTCCGGTACAGTGTATATTGTTGTGTTATCAGAAGAAAGTCCCGGACTTGTTGCTGTTAATGTAAATGAACCAGCATTTTTTGTTGATTGAACAATAACTAAAGCCTTACCACTAAAGGCTTTTCTCTTATTATCTTTATATCTCTCAGCAGTTGCAGCATTACCATTGTCAACACCAACAATTTTACCATTACCTTTAACGTCAAAATTTATTAAGTTATCAGCATCTGGAACTAAAGTTCCATTTTCATCAACTACATCAACTGTAATAAATGATAAATCATATTCATCTGCAGTTATAACTTGTCTATCTGCGCTTAAATCAATCTTTTTAGCATCATTAGCAGTCTTAACTACATCTCTTGCAATTTCTTTACCATTTTGATCCTTTGCAACAGCAGTTAATTTACCTGGTTTGTAAGGCACTCTAAATTCTAAGTGAAGCTTACCATCCTTAGTCTCTTTATAAGTTCCATTGTAACCTGCATTTGTAACTTCATATGCTTTACTTTCTACTAAGTTACCTAAATCAGTGCTTGTTACATCTTCATTAAAATATAAGTCAACAGAATTAGCATTAGTATATGCATATACTAATATCTTATCTCCATCAACCTTTATACTATCATCATTCTCCCAATTCCAATGTGGTAATAAATGAACCATTGGCTCATCTGACCATTGACTTTGATAGAAATAGAATGCATCCTTCTCAAATCCAGCTGTATCTATAGCACCAAAGTATGAAGATTTTGATGGAAATTTACCATAATAAGGAGTTGGTTCTCCTATATAATCGAAGCCTGTCCAAATATATTCTCCTAATATATATTCTCTATCCCTATTCATCTTCCATGATGCTTCTGCTGTTTTACCCCAAGCAACACGATCATTATCATAAGAAGATTGTTGTAAATCTGGATGATTATCACCTATACCAATTTTTTCCGGATGTGCATATACTCCTCTACTTCTTACAGCAGAAGAGGTCTCTGAACCGTACATTATCCAGTCTTCATGTTTTTCTTTATATTTATCATAATTATGTTCAGCATAATTAAAGCCTACAACATCTATAATATCAGCTACGTTTTCATGAGGTCCTTCATCCCCCATAAATGCAATTTCTCCCATAGTTGTAGGTCTTGTAGTATCAATTTCCTTAACCCACTTCTGAAGATTTTTTGCTACTTCCAGCCCCTTTGCTTGACTTGTTTCCCATATCTCATTTCCTAATGACCACATCATTATACTTGGAGCATTCTTTCCTCTATTAACCATTTGCTTAATATCATATTCTGCCCAAGTCATATCTCCATGAATTGATTTTTGCTCAAAAAACCTTGCATAATCATATGGATTCTTTCCACCATACCAAGTATCAAAAGCTTCTTCTATTAGAAGAATTCCCTCTTCATTAGAAATATCTATTAAGTGTTGTGAAGCAGGATTATGAGTAACTCTTATAGAATTTACTCCCATCTCTTTTAACTTTTTAACCTGTCTTCTTATTGATGTCTTATTATCAACAGCTCCTAAAGAACCTTGGTCATGGTGCATACATACACCTTCAAGCTTCATTTGCTCTCCATTTAAGAAAAAACCATCATTAGATGTCGTATAAAACCATCTCATACCAAAATCTGTTTCATACTCATCTACTGTTTGATTGTCAATAATTACAGTAGTAGCCACCTTATATAAATATGGCTTCTCAGTTCCCCAAAGTATTGGATTTTCAACAGTTACATCTGCATTGAATTTCTTATTAGCACCTGCACTAACTACTTCAGTAGTTACATTTTCCGCTACGCTATTTCCTTTAGCATCTAAAATAACTGATTTAACACTTACCTCTTTATCTGTAGATTCCTCATTCATAATGTCTGTTTTAATATTAACTTTAGCTCTGCCTTGTTTGTATTCATTTTCTAAATCTGGTGTATTTACATAAGTACCATACTCTGCAACATGGACATTTTCAGTCACGGTAAGGTTTACATCTCTATATATACCACTACCTGAATACCATCTACTACTTGGCTGCTGATTTGTCGCCTTTACAGCTATAACGTTTTCAGTAACACCATCACATATTAAATCATTTGTTATATCAAATGAAAATGGAGTATATCCGTAAGGATTATTACCTACTTGCTTTCCATTTACATAAACATAACTATCCATGTATACTCCGCCAAAGTTAATACTTATTTTTTTCCCTTCCATTTCCTTAGGGAGTACAAAACTCTTTCTATACCAGCCAATTCCACCATCTAGATATCCCCCATTATAGCGTCCTGGAGAATCTATATTAAAATCTAATTCTATGCTCCAATCATGAGGTAACGTTAACTTTCTCCATTCACTATCATCAAAAACTTTTTCTTTCGCTCCTGCTGCATCTCCTAAATTAAATTTCCAATCATCGTTAAATGATATAGTTCTTTGTGATTCATTATTTATAGTACTAACTATTCCACTATTATCTCTTGCTATAGTATCTGCCAATGCTGTTATCCCTGAAGAAGTTGTAATTACTACTGCAGCTATAACTGAGCTTAATATCTTATTAAACTTCATACCTTTAGCTCCATTCATCAATTTATTAACTGATCTTTTATATTCAGTAGGTTTCGACTAAATAATTTATGCATTCGTTTTCATAGGCAATAAGAACCTATAACTCCTTAAGCCTTTTTATTCCCTTTAGGATCCGTTTCAACCTCGATCTCCCAACTGAGTGAAACATCCTCTTCCCCAGCTCCGGTCCACAAGTTAAAGATTTCAAGCTTTTCGATCCATTCTTAATGTCCCCTCCACCATCGCCTGAATTTGAATTGCTGCAGGCGGAAAGAACTAATGAAAAAATTAAAACGAAAGATACCCATAAACTCTTTTTAAACTTTTCATCCCCCTCACTTTATTAGAAAACGGTTACAATATCATTATAAAAAATAGCAATCGTTAACAGAGACGGAATTATCTGTATTATCTTGCGAATTTCTGGACTATTTTAATCTGGGTAAAGAAAACTTGCGCATTTGGTAAAGCCCTGTGGTGAAGCATGATGTGCAGGTGCACTTATACTTAATTCCTAGTTAGCGATAGCTATTTTGGTTAAGCGGTTAAGTTTTGAACAAAAACCTCTATCGCCCAACCAAAGTCTATTAATGACTCTCTAAAAGCTGAACTAATATCTTTATCGAAAATTAGCGTGGTAGTTACGCATTTCCCTAACTACACCCCTCTTAGTATTTAAATAAAACAGATCAGATGAGTTTCTCATCTGATCAAAAATAAATACAGACCTAATTTATTTTTTCACCACAATCTTTTTCGCTTTACTTGTATTCTCTGCCTTATCTTTTCGTGTTCTTGGCTGAGGCAGCTCATATTAAAACTTTAAGTTTTTACGAGTAAATTGTAAAATCAAGAAACATTATGGTAACCATAACATTATTTTATTGAAATTCACCACTTTTGATCATTACATTACTCGTATAAAGCACCATCGTCTTTTTGTTTAGCTTTAACAGATAGATTAGCAGAGTATTTTACACCTTGATAATCATTCGTTGCTAACTCATCAAGCTTTACGCCAAATGAAATATCAATGTATTCATCTGCTTCTAAATTCCAGAATTTGTTGTCTTCCCCTGATTCTGCACCATCACCCAAAAGAATTTCTTTTTCGCCAACAGCTGCAGCCGACTTTTCTGGTAGGAAGCCTGCAATGATTTCGACTCCTTCTGCAATTTCAACAGACTCGCCCGAAGCTAATGAACGAGTTAGTTCATTCGTAGTTACTTTATTCGCAGTTACTTTATTCGCAGTTACTTTATTCGCAGTTACTTCATTCGTAGTTCCTTCGAATAATTCTTCTAGTTTAATTTGTGATTCTTTTAATACTTCTTCTGTTGGTTTCACTTTGTATTTAAGTGCAACATAACCCACTTTGTACGTATCTAATGAAAGAGGTTTATCTAATGATTGATGCAGTTTTGCTTGTAAGAATGTATCGACCGTCCCTGTGTTATCAATAGTTAGAAAATCTCCAAATACTAGTTGTGATGGTGCAAAATTTCCAGCTGCAACAAGATTCCCTTTCATATCTTTACCATTATTAAGCTGCACAATTGCATTTGTGATTTCACCTTTAGCCGTTGTTTCGGAAGTAAACCAAGAATATGTTCCATAGCTTGCTGCAACTGCAATTGCACCTGCAAGGGTTGTACCTAATAACGCTTTCTTTGCTTTTGCGATTTTCATAAAATAATTCCCCCCACTTAATATAGCTTTTTATTTGGATACAATTTCTTCATTCGTATGCTGTTTTTCTTTTCGGGCAAGACGTTCAAAAACCGTTAGACAGATGTAGCCTGTGAGAGGAATGGTGATTAACAGCAAAAACCCGATCGGACCGCTTGCAAAATCGGATACATATCCGAGTTTAGGTATTGCAGCTACTTGTTTTCCAACGAAATGATGCTTCGTGACAAGCATAGAATCCTCAACATTGTTGTTGTCACCTTTTGTTACCAAACCAGCTTGTCCTTCTTGTTCTTTAACATCTATTACTCTATGTGTAATGAATTTTGTATCTGATTCTTTAAAGGTTATAACATCATTTACTTTTATATCTTCGTATTCTACTTTTTTAATAAATACAAGATCTCCTGATTGAAGATGCGGCTGCATACTATTAGAGAGAACCGTTAATGGTGTGTATCCAAAAAAACGCGGTAAGCTGCCGGAATTTTTACTAGATTGATACACCGTAACACCGATATAGACAGTTAATAGAAAAAAAATAAGTAAAATAGCATTTGAAAGCCATTTTGTTATTTTTCTTTTCATAATTTTGCTCCTAACATCATTATTTTTTCGTTGATTTCTTTTTGTTATTGATGTCGGAAAATAAATATAATTGCGAAAAATTACCATTACTTGATGGACCCCTACCATTTCAAGAAATATTTCTTGAAATGGTAGGGGAATTAATTAGTTTACAATTCGATGAATGAAATGCATTCTATTTACTGAATCCCCAGCTCTTTCAAAATACTGTCTAATGTCTTGCCATCATGCGTTTCTTTTGCAACTGGTGGATTTTCAGCATATTTGTTTTGCAATAAGTAATTCTCTTTAACAAAGCCGATGTCTTTCGCATCAACAGTACCATCAAAATTAATATCCGCCGCACGGTTGCTTGTCTGCCAAGCTTTTTGAATTTCAATCGCGTCTAAAACATCAATGACGTTATCTTGGTTGACATCACCAGCTTTTAGATCAACTAAATATGGGTAGATATAAAGATTTTGACCAAAAAGCTCTCCCTTATTTTCAAACCCAATCGGTTGTTTAGTATGCACCTCAAAGTGACCAGGTACTTTAATATCTAAAGTATATGGATCCTTACTTAAAGGAAGCTTTCCTACACTGTAATCTCCATTTACACTGATTAAAGGAGTGGCGTCAAAAGTAAATCCGCTTGAATCCTTGAGCTTTAGCGATGCCCCAGCCTTTATCCACTCTGTTGGATTAAGAACAGAACTATACTTAGAAGTACGGAATCCGTCCGGCGTTACTCGGCCAGAAACGGCATTAAATTGCGGCAGAACCTCAAAATTGTAACCGGCGTTAAGTAGTTTACTAGTTTGATTTTGACTATTTATTACAGTAGCCGTTGGATTGATGCTAGCCCCTAAAGTGAAGATTTCATCCCTTACCTTTACCGTAACATCCACAACAGCCGTATGATCAAATGTCAAATTGGAATCGTTAAAGACAACCTTTACCTCATCTCCATTCACTGTTATGGTTGCTTTGTCTGAAACTCCATTCGCAAGTTTGGCATCCACTAAAATTGCCTTGCCAGATGGATCTTTCAAGTTCCAAACCACTTCTTTCGCATCGCTTACATTATCCAAGAATAATTGGCCTTTAATCGTTTCACCTGTTTTTACTTTTTTGATATCGCTTTTTGCATACGTAACAGGTGTCCCTTCTTTGACAAAGAAATATTCTTTTGTTGGTACTAAATTACCGGCTTTATCAAATCCATCTAATGTATATCGCAGTGCTCGAACGGTTTCATCTAGTTTAACTACACTTGCCCATTTTCCGTCCTTATCCATAGAAATCGGATAGAGAGGTTGCTTAGGGTCCCAATTAGGAATCACCTCATTCGAAGATTGGTCGATATCTATTCCTGCTTTCTGCATTTCTGCCACGAGAGGATCGGTAATTTGAATATTGAATGGATACGTTTGTTGACCTGGTTTGTATTCAAGGAACGGAGACGGTCCATCTAATGAACTTGTAAATGTAGGATCGTCAATATCAATGAAAACATCCTGCGCTTCATTCTTCACTGCTCCAGCTTGAGTTACAGTCGTAATATTCAACTTATAGTGGCCAGGTTTTGCATAACTCTTTTCTTTTGCAATAGGCTGTTTAGGGTCGCCTGTAAATGCATAGTACGTCCCAGTAAAGAGTGATACGTTAATTTCGATACCCGGTGGAAGAATCTCTAAATCTGGCATTGTTCCGACAAAACCTAACTCTTTTCCTGTTTCTGCATCTTGCAGGGTGACATCCAATGTTTTCAAGGGTTTGATTACCGTAAGGTTGCCATAAGCAAGATAATGATAGTTAGGTCTCCGTCTCTCTGGATCTTGATCTAAATGTTTCGGTAAAATGGAATGCGAATAGAGATCTAAAGCATAGGCAGCATTATTTTCAATATAGAAATTAAATGGAATGCGATACTTATCGGATGAATCCGCTTTATTCGTCAGTACGATATACCCTTCGTATAGACCCCATTTTGCCGTCTTTGGCGCTGTCAAAAATACATTTTGCTTCACTTCTTTGTTGGCTTGTACTGTAATACTTTTGCTGGTGCTAACGATAACGCCATTTTTACTCAGGCTGTTCGTATCATTTTTCAATACATTTTCTTCTACAGAAACAGTGAAATTTTTAGTGATGTCACTATTGTTTGTGAAGCTTATGTTTTTACTCACACGAATATTGCTTCCTGTCACATCACGGTCGTAAAAGCCAAACATTATATCACCGGATGGATTTTTGACCTTCATGAAATCCTCACCATCTGGAATGAAGGTTTCATCGGTCACTTGCATTTTCATTCCGCCATGAATGGCTTGATAAGGGTCTACACGACCTGCTCCCATTTCATACAAACTATACTCACCATTTAACGGATCTGCCGTATTCATAAGTATTGTTTTAATATCATCTGGATCAAGCTTCGGATTCGCCTGTAATAATAATGCGGCAATTCCAGCCGTGTGTGGGGTAGCCATCGATGTTCCGTCATGACGTGCATAGGCATATTTATAGTCTTCTTGATGTGTAGGGTTAGTAATGTAAGAAGGGACTGTAGAAAGCACGCTTACCCCAGGAGCAACGACCTCTGGTTTTATATCAAGAGTACCCTCGACTGGCCCTCTTGAACTGAAGTAAGCTAATTTATCTCCTTCAGTTACGATATCTTGCAAATTTGAGAAAGTGAATGCTGTGTTCCCTTGAGCAATTTTCGCTTTTAATTCCTCACCTGCCGCTTTTGTAATAGAAAAAGTAGGAATGAAGTCAACGGATTCCCCTAGATTGGTGCCAATCTGTCCGTCTACATTGTTATACATAATAACAGCGGCTGCCCCATGTTGTTTTGCAAATTTGATTTTGTCCACGAGGGCAAACTCCCCGCGTTGAACGAAAGCGATTTTCCCTTTAACATCTTTGCCTTCATAGTCATATGTTGAGCCTAGGCCTACATCGACAAGCTCAAGTGATTGCCCATTTAATGTGGAGAGATTATCCGCATAGCTTCTTCCCATGCTGATGAGCTTAGTGGACCAGTCTCCTGAAATGCTGCCTGTAAATGAAGTTGCTTTAACAGGAACATCACTTGCTCCTACCGTTAAAGCTAGTGCAGCTGTACCTGGTGTACCTACCGTGTAGAAATCTGGACCTGCATTTCCTGCAGCAACAACAGCCGTCACACCACTCAACACAGCATAATTAATCGCGGTACTTAATGGAAAATACGGATCGTTTATATTTGCCCCTAATGAAAGGTTCATGACATCCATTCCGTCTGCCACTGCTTTATCAATACCTCCCAGGATCGCTGCACCTGTTCCGCTTCCATAGGCTCCTAAAACGCGGTATACATAAAGCTCAGCATCTGGAGCTACACCTTCTACAGAAACTTCACTATTATTTTTATTTTGGCCTGCAATGGTTCCAGAAACATGCGTACCATGCTCTGTGTAATAGGTTGAGCCGGTAAAAGGATTTCTTTCAGGTCTACCCGATTTCTGCCAATCAGCATACGTTGTTTCCATTGGGTCGTTATCATTTTCTACAAAATCATAACCACCTTTGTATGCATCCTTTAAATCCGGGTGATTATAGTCAATCCCAGTATCAAGAACAGCTACTTTTACGCCTTTTCCGGTAATGCCTTCCTCATGCAACTTATCAATCTTTAAATAAGGAATACTCTCAACAGAAGTAGTAATTTCTCGATCAACATCTGTTGGAAGATCTTGCTTAATAGGATCAACCGTAAAGGTCTGATTTTTGTAAACAGCTTGTACAACATCAGATTCCAATAGGAGTTTTACTTGATCGGCGGGCAATGTCATCGCTACGCCGTTATAAGCTTTTTTGAACGTCTGGGTGATGGAGTTAGAACTGTTTTTTGATTTGGGGTTCCCTTGTGTCAAGTATTTTTTAATGTCTTCTTTAAAGGTTATGTGTTCTTTCTCGACTTTCGCAGCAGCGTCTTCAATTTTTAATGTTTTGCCTTTTGCAGCTGCTTCTAATACAGCTACTTTACCAGGGTTCGCTTTGAATTCGACAATGACGGAAATATCTTCTTTCGACTGTAACTCCGCCTCACTGAATCCTTGCAGGCCTGTAGGCTTGTTCACTTGCAATTGGTTCAATGCTTCTCGCTGTTCCTTTGTCAAAGATGACAGAATGTCCGCTGTCTTAAGTTCTTGTGCTACTGCTTCAGTTGAAAGTACCGAATGAATAGGTGAGATTATTAAGCCCGCTGAAAACGCTAAAGCAGCTGCTTTCTTAATGAATGAATTAATTTGCATAAGACCCCCGCTTTCCAATTTTGCTAAACTTTTAGAATACTAGTAAACAACTGCTCCTTTCCGAAAAATTTCGAATATTACATTTATATAGTAATGCCATTTTCAATTAGTAGCTATTGGGGTTTTGTCTGTGACTTTTGGGGTATCTAATTTTTCTTCCCTAGTAAAATAGCTTAAATTTTATAGTTACTTTCGGTACTTAAGAACTAAATACTCCATAATCAAAGTGGGGTTTTTTCTCTCATTTTTCGCCTTATCTCTACATTCCTTAACATTTTTTTCCTATTATAGATTATTTTTCTTACTAGATTAGGAGTTTCCTTTCTTTTGCGTGTCCGTCGTACGAAAGAAAAGTTATTTTATGAACATGGTGGCTGGAACCGGGGGATTTAAAAATAAGGGTGACTACACCTAAATAATAGTATTATGGGATGGTGCAATATTTATTTTTTGGAATTAATATCTAAAGGTGTGTTAGGATCTTGAAAGCTACAGGGATTGTTCGTAAAACAGATACTCTTGGGAGAATCATTATAGAAAAGCAAAATCTATTAAAGTGAAGACATTATCATATCAGACTGTAGACAAACTCGAAGAAGAAGTTAACTAAGAACTAGAGAAGTTGCTTTCCGCTCAGGGCGAACGCCCCCACGGAAAGCAAGCGACTGGAGCAGAAATCAATCTTTTCTTCTACAATACATATCAAAAATGACAAAGGTATCGAGAGGGCGTACTCTCGATACCTTTTGTCGACAATCTGAACATTATCATATTTTACTAACAATTAATTCAGTAACTCTATTATGATCTTTTTTAATATAAATTGGTTTATGAGGAAATTCTGTTTTTCAAGCAGAAAAAAACATCCTCTCTCCTTTATTATTAGTAGTAGTTTAAAGATCAAGCAAATTTATCGTTTCTGCGGTATTTTTCCACGAGATACGCCGCGTATTGATTTGCTTCTTCGACATTGCCTTTTTCCATATGATAGTCGAACAACTTTATCGCATAATGTTCAAATAAGCGAACATGTGCCATTTTCTGATAATAAGGAAATGCTTCTTTTTCAAGGTAATGGTAGTAAAGCTCTTTTTCGTTTTGAAGATTATATTTATGTAAATAGAAGAAATGTATATAGATTGGCTCGGTTATTTCTTCAGAAAGAGCAATACCCTTTTCGACCAATTGGAGCAATTCTTCGGTTGATTTCAATCCTTGTTTCGTTAATGCATTTATATAGCCTTCCAAAGAGGCTATATGAAGGGCTGTATGAGGGTCTTTTATGTCCATAGATTGTTTATAGTATTCACAAGCTTTATCATAATTTCCTTGGCGAACTTTCTGGTATGCGAGATTGTGGGTCAGCATTGCTCTTTGATGGTCTAATCCAATGTTTTCGGTCATCTCGATTAATCTTTGATATTCCGTATCTTTTGGATCGTAAAACTCGTCCCCCTCTACTTGGACCAGCATAAGCATTTCTGCTTCAATCATACGCGTAAAACTGCGCACTTCTGTGAAAAAGCGCAGGGACTTTTCGGCAAAATAATAAGCCAATACTCGTGAATTCAGAGAATGATAGGCAAAAGCCAAATGATAATAGTACTCTTGGTTGTTGTAATAGGTTAGATCGATTCCTTGAAAATATGAAATTGCCTTATAATATTCCTTATTTATCAATGTATTGATCCCTTTAATGTGAAGAAGCATGTTTTTTTCATATGGTGAAAGATTAGACCATTTGTCCATTTCAGCAATTAGAAATGTAGCTTGATGCCCCTGCCCTATCAATAAATAATATCTTGTGAGTACGAGAGTATAGGAACGATAAATATCCGGCATATGTAGTAGAGCAATTGCTTCTAATTGCTCCTTTAGATTCTTAGCCTTTGTATTCAGTTTTAAAATGATCGATTCATGCCATTTTTTTAAAATGGAATCTATGCCATTGTATGTTTTAATTTCTGATACCATATCAATACCAAGCCGCTCTGATAGTAAATCTATCGTTTGTTTAGAGACTTCTGTTAATCCTCGTTCAATTTTGCTTATATGTGTCCTCGAACAGATGCCAATTCCTAAATCCTGCTGCATCATGTTCTTACGCTCACGATAGAATTTGATTATTTGTCCCTCTAGCATGGTGATTCCTTTCTTAATCTCGCCAATTTGGAATTATGTTCTTATTTTACTAAAGATGACCCCAACTCCAATTGGGTCTCTATGACTATTTTTAATAAAAAATTTAAAGATTGCAATAAAAAAAGCGGGTTGAAAGTCCTGTGTGAAACCCCGCTTGCTAACTCTAATCATTTTGTTTCTCCTGAAATCAAAGTTCAAAAATATACAGCCCGTTTTCGATACAGGGATCAAACCGTTAATCAAAGCTCTATTATTTTTACATTTTTCTTCTCTTACTTATATCTGTTTGTTAATAATATTTCCTTCATATATTAATCAATATTCCATTTTTACTTAGCTCGCTCAGCTAGGAGTATATGAGCTTTATTCTCTTTTATCTTTGCACCAGAACCTTGACATTGATCTGTCTCATGCCGCATTAATAGTAAATTCCTTCTTTGTATTTCTTCTTCTAACAAAGAAATAAAGTCAGAATCAAGTTTTAATTCCTTTGCTTCAACATAAATATCGATTAATAATTGATCATTTAACTTCTGAATCATCGTTAACACCCCTCATGAATCATACATAGTTAAAGACATGTAGAAAATTCAAATTGTACTTATATAGCTCATTATGATTTCGTAATGTTTTTCTTCCAAAAACAATTTTCCCAATAAAATAATGAGCTAATGCTTTCCTTACATAACTATATGAATATTAAGAGTATGCTTCTATTTTAGGAATGCTTTACCTCTACAAAATGAAAGTACACTTTGTTTCCATTCTTAAGTTGATGGGCATGGGGTACCACCAGCAACTGAACGACGGGAACATGATGGCTTCCGTTGGGAATCGAAACGGGCTGTTTAGTGGTAATCATCGTTTTATTTTGATCCTTTAGTTGAAAATTTTGCTGATTTTAAACCTGTCTATTTTTCAGACAAGTTTAAAATATCATATTTTTTTATTTTATGCAATCGCTTTAAATAATCATAAAAGGGGTACCGCCACATGCCCACCAAGCTAAAGCGAAATTGTATCTATACATTCGTAATCAATAAAATATTTGGTTTTTTCATAGAGAATACTCCTCTTAACCTAAGAATTTAGATGCTCGTGAATAGAACCCTTCCTTGGACAATAACCTGAAAAAATAATATTTACGGTCCATGAAAAGGGATTTCATGGACCGTAATTTGAGAAAAATTATTTGATGTTGGGTTAATCATTTATTTTTAGCTTTATTTCAAAACTCTTGCCATTTGAATTCGCCGAATCGATATGAATTAGAGTCTTTTTGCTAGATACTGAGGTTTTTACTCCCTCACTTGCTGCTACTACAACAGGGTTCGAAGCTTCAATTTCAAGCTTCATTTTATCCAGCTTAAAAGTGGGGTCAGATACGGCGATTGTGATTGTATCACCTTCATTTTTCACAAGAATTGAAGCTTGATTATAGGATGTGATATTACTAACGGTCTTCTTTTTATCACTAAAGAAATTAAATCCCTTGATTCCCAGCTTCTTATTTTCGACTGCATGAACCTCTTCTGTATTGGATAATACCTGAATGCTCGGGCTTTTTGCATATTGTTTCGTTTTGTCCACATCGAAATTAGGTAGAATCACATAAGCATAGGAAGCATTTTGTGGATTCCTGCCATGGTCCAATCCCAATGTAAAGAAATTCTTCGTTACTTTTGTATCCGGGTTTGACGTACGAATTTTCCTTAGGCTTTCCGTAATGGTATCATTATTGACACTGATACTAGCGGTCTCAGGGAAATAATATCCTATCTGAGTCCCCTCAGCATCCGTATTAAAGTTTATCCATTTCAAATCATATTCCCCATTAGCCGGATCCTGTAATGAGCGGCCATCATAGGTTTCTCCAGCTATACTGCTAGTTTCTTTGACATCAAACATTCGATTATCAATCGTCGAAATAACCTCTCTGCCCATCTGATCTTTGATACCAGACCCCAATAACACAATTTCATCGTCAAACATAAAGACGGACTTATTGGCTTCAGCATTTTTATAGACAACAAACTCCTCAGGTAACAGCCCATCCTGTTTGGCCTTATAGCCAATTTCGTCCCCAAGCTGGATACCAGAAACGCCATATTTACCAAGCTTTACTCCGCCCGAAAAAGTATTAGTTCCTACTGGAAAATACACATAATCATTTTGTGATGTCGATGATGCATAAAAGTTCAATGGATGATTCGTATTTTCATAGAATAGCTTTCCGCCATATAGCTCAGGAATCGTTTTCCTCTCTTCAACAGGAACCGTTGTCCCAGGGAGCTTATAAGGGTTTATCGCGGCAAAATAATTTGCCCCAAATTGTTTGGTTTGATCCCGCCCAGACAGATACAAATAATAGGCCCCGTCACCTTGGAACCACGGCATTAAATTTTCCCCGCTCATATATTCATACTTGCTGATTCGATTGGAGCTTCTTGAAAAGGCAAATGCATAGGAATCTCTTAGATGGACGGTTTTATCCATTAAATTAAAGGCATAGTGGTTAGATTCTTCAATCCCATTTTTCGCCTTAACACTGGAATCTTCCATTATCTGATGAAAACGGATAATAGGTTTGTACGATGTAAAGGATCCGCTAGACACCTTAACTTTTGAAGAGTCGGCGATATATTTTATATGTGATTGTAACGCTTTACTCTCTTCTTCATTTAGATAGCTACTTAAATCTACCATTGCCTCAACAATACTAGTAACATCCTGATACCCTGTACCAGTCCTAGATAATGCCCTGCCCTTCACGATTTCCATCATATAGCCTTCAAAAATGACGGGAGAAAACCCCTTATATATCCATTCTTTCACCGTTGGAACCAAGATTTCTTCAGGATTATATTGACTGTCATCTAATATGTTCATCGTTTGGATGATTCGGTTAAATAAGACTTTTCCATAAGAACCTGTGTAAGCAACTCTGTGATGCTGAATGAATGATCCGTCCTCATAAAACCCATCTGTATTCCCATTAATGATTTGGTTAGGATCAATCGTTTTAAAAACAGTTAGGATATTATCTACTGCCTTTGAAACCCTCTCCTCATTACCAATCAGCGCCCCTTGGATGATTCGATTGGTGGCAATATCGGCAAGATTCGCGCCGGTATGGGAGCGAGAAGTTAAATCGATATCACCATCTTTGCCGTTTCGTAAATACAGGTCCATTGACTTCACATAGGCATCGATTAATCCTGGCTTATAGCTGCGAATTTCATCTTCTAAAAGAAGTAAAATTTTCGTGATATTCATCGGCATCCCTATTTCCCATGAATACCAGTTGCCATAATACCCTTTTTCTTGATTTTCAAAATAGTTCTTGTAAAGCCAATCTAAGCCCTCGATAACCTTATTGATGGTATCCTGATTTTGATATAAATTGACTCCGCTTAAATCTGACCGCTTGTAAGTTTTTGCAGCAAGTGCCATTTGATATAAGTACAAATAGGAGTTACTTAAATTAGTATCATTCTCTCCAAGAGCAAGATTATTAAATAAAGCTGTTTCTCTGTCTTCAGCCGCAATGAAAGCAGAAAGTCTTGAATTTGCCGTGTTGTGGACAGAATTAATTTTACTATCGAGTACGGGATTTTGATTGATACTCTCATTTCCAGCAAGATACTCTCGATAGTTTAATTTTAATTTCTTCATTTCCGTTAAAACATCCGCGGTGTTCATTTGACTTATTACTTGAGAAGTTGAATATTCAGAGGCTTTTACAAGGTTGTTAGAATCAATCACCGGAATCGTTAAGAAGGTTGATAATGCGAGAGACGAAGCTAAAATTCGCTTTAGATTTTTTTCCATAAAAACACCATCCTATGAAATATTGTTCGTATTTTCATGGTGAAATCCTCTACTTACTATGGAGTAGACGAGATAAGCACTAATACTGAAACTAAGCATCATCGCAGCCGGTAGATAGAAACATAGAACGATGCCAGCTGCAATGATGAGAATAGATAGAATCGTATGATGCAAGCGGCTGATCGATAGGAGCACCGCATTTTTAATCGCATTTTTCCAAGTTACTTGATAATGAACCATGACAGGAAAGATATAGATGGAAACAAACAAGTACAAGATTCCCAATAGGAAAAAAAATGAAAATAGGATGTATTTTACACTGGAATTTACCTGATTTGTTATAATAAAATCTCCCAAAAGTAAGCCCGTAAAAACCAGCCACACAATACCGACCAAAAAGCTTTGTTTAAAATTCTCCTTAAACAGTCGAAAAAAGGCGGAAAAAATTCGAATATCGTTTTGTTTTTTCCACTCTCGGACAACCCCGAACAACGCTGTTGTCGCAGGGAAAATCGTCAAGATTGGAACACTGAGAACCAGCCAGAGGAGATTTAACAAAAATGCATTCATGATAAATTCCATTGCTTTATAAATTTTCCCATCCATTATTTTCATCCCTTTTCCCAAAGTTTTACCAATACATTTTCCAATCCTTCGCAAGCCTGATTAACGCTTCAAAATAATAATAGTCGCCCCAAATACAGCTTTCATCGACACCGCGGCCGCCAGCTTTATAATAGACCGCGTGCTTGAGAATCCCGTTGGCTTCACTATCAATCTCCGTTGTATAGTTTTCAGATAGGGACTGCATCATAACGAGCGCTGCATTTTCATAAACTTTCTTTTCCGGATCCGTTAACGGCAAATGCTTCGTCATCTCCAGTAATCCGCACACGGTAATGGCAGCAGCTGAGCTGTCGCGCTCTTCCTCACCATCTGTAAAAATTAAATCCCAGTAGCAAACTTGATCTTCCGGCAGTCTATTTAAATAATAGTTTGTCAGTTTCTTCGATAACTCGATTAAACTCCAGTCCTGCGTGTAGTGGTAGCTGAGTGGAAATCCATAGATACCCCAAGCTTGCCCGCGTGCCCAGCAGGAATCATCTGCATATCCCTGATGGGTGTTTCCATACAATGGTTTTCCTGTCTCGGGATCCATATAATAAGTATGGAAGGTAGACGCATCTTCCCTGACAATGTATTTGGCTGCCTGCTTGACATGGGAATCGGCAATTTCGCGATACACCGCTTTTCCTGTCACTTCAGAAGCCCAGTAAAGTAATGGAAGATTCATATTACAATCAATAATCATACGGCCCCGCTGTTTTGGATCATTTAAATCTCCCCAGGCCTGAATAATTCCTGCTTTATCATAGTATCTAGTAATCAATAAATCAGCCGCTTGGATGGCAATGTTTTTTGCCTCTTCGTTACCGGTTAGCTTGTAGGCGCTGACACAGGACAAAGTATATAAAAATCCTAAGTCGTGATGATCTACTTCAATCCTTTGTTCAATCCGTTCTTTAAAACTTTCAACCTGTATTTCTGCTACTTTTCGGTATTTTTCTTCACCGGTATATTCATAGGCAAGCCAAAGCATTCCTGTCCAAAAGCTTGTCGTCCATTCCAGGTTTTTAATCGGTTTATAGATAAGGTTTTCACTGTTGGAATCTGGGAACGTGTCGGTGAAAACATCTAAACTTTGATCTATTTTTGCTAAAACATGCTGAATCGCTTTTTTTACAAAAGTGCGGTCTACAGCTGGAGCAGTCTCAAACCGTTCTATATTCTGTATCTTTTCTTTCTTCACTTCATCAACAAAAACCGTCATGTTACATCACCTCAAAAATTTATAATAAAAAAGGATCTTCCATGTCTTTAAGCCATGTACGAAGCTGCTGTTCCAGCTCTTTTGCAATCGGATGGACAAAGGGATCTTCTATTTTTTCAGGCTGCAGCTGGAATTTATCCTTTTCTAAGTCATACAGCAAACGGATACGTTCATCACCAGGGGCATAGCCATGGTGAATGACATACGTAAATAGCTTCGTTCGAACCGCTCTCCATCCATAAGCACGGTTATCCAGTCCCGCATCTCGGAAAGCTTCAATTGCTTCTTTACGACCAGGATATGCGCACATATATGCCGCTTCAGGTCCCTGGCATTCTCGCTTAATCAAAAAACTAGATAAATCGGTTCCCTCAACCGAATTCGGAATGTCCAGTTGAAGCAAACTTAACAGGGTTGGCATGATATCAACCGTATTAAGTAAAACATCCGTTCTTGCTGGCCCCATCACCTTTGGCCAGCGAAGGCAAAAGGGGACCCCAATCGATTCCTCATACCAAACATGCTTTGCCATTAAGCCATGGGAGCCCATCATTTCCCCGTGATCCGAGGTTAAAACGAGAATTGTATTCTCATCTAACTTCTCATCCTTTAACAGCTGTAAAATTCTGCCGAATTGATCATCAATACCAGATATCGCGGCAAAATAATTCATCTGCGTCTCTCTTAATTCCTCCAAACCGCCATCGACTGGTTCACCCGTATGAACGCCGAATGTCGATTGGTTCACATTTTCTCTCAGCATTATCTGCTCCCCGTTATATAACTGCCTATATTTTTCGGGAACTTGATCAAACGGACTGTGCGGCGGATTCCATGATAGAAAGAGCGCAAATGACTGATTGCTGCTGCGATTTTTAATAAATTGCAGTGCCTGATCGGTTTCATGTTCCACAGACCATTGGTTCACTTGAATTTTTTCAGGATTATCCTGCCAGTAATGGGGGGAGAGATGCTCATCCCATGCTCCGTAGGAATACCAGTGTTGAAAACCATGCCTTTTTGGCCCCGGAGGAGTATAGGCATCCCAATCCTTGGCACCGGATTCAGGTTCCGCGCTGACATTCAATTCCGGTAAATCCAGATGCCACTTCCCAATATATCCCGTCTGATAGCCAGCATCGGCGAGCACATCACTAATACAAGTTTCCTCAGGACTCAGCATAACATCGGCACCAATTTTACAATTGGTATACACCCCGGTGCTCATCGGATAACGGCCCGTCAGCAATGATGCCCGGTGAGGCGAGCATAATGGAGAGCAGGTGACAGCATTGGAAAAAACAACACTCTCCCCGGCAAAAGCGTCAATATTAGGTGTAAGGACTTGATCTTCATCTTCATAACCGACCGCCTGACGCCGCCATTGATCCGCAAAAATATAAATAAGATTCGGCTGCTGTTTACTCTCCATTATTCCCTCTCCTTATTATCTAATTGAATTTGGACTGTTGCCCTTTTGGCTCGGAATCATTTTCAATTTCGCTGTGAATGTTTTCCCTTTTGCCTCACTCACATTTACCTTCAACTTAATCGATGGCTTGGTGTTTTCCACCGTAATATTTTCATCCGCTTCTAACACCTTGAACGCTTTACCATCGATTTCAATTTCGATATAACCTTTGTTTTCCATGGTCGGATCAGATACGGCAATTTCAAGAACTCCGTCCTTCTCCTGCATTGTCACAGAGGCTTTTTGATAGACGGTCAGCGGACCAGCCGTTTGCTTCTCATCCTTCCAAAAATTCGCACCAATGATATTCTCCATAACATCATGTACAGCTTGAACAGACGGATCGTTTCTTAATATCTGAATATCAGGCTTTTGAGAATATTGGCTAGTTTGTTCCTGATTCTGGCCTGGCAGGAGAACATAGGAGTATGTGTCATCGTTAGGTCGGATACCATGGTCAAACCAGATCGTTGTGTAGAATCGCTTGATTTGTTCAGCCGGACCGCCATAATTAATATCCTTCCATGCACCGCTGCGTTCTTCTTTTTTAATATTCAGCGATTTACCTTCGGGGAAGAAATAGCCGATATCCGCTCCAGAAACATTCCCTTCAAGAAAGGCCCATTTGGCATCAACCGAATGGTTTTGAACACCGCTGCTAAAATCCATCTTTTCGCCATTGATGACCAATTCATTGGAACCATCATTTCGGATTTTTCTGTTCTCCACAATTGTTTCAACATTTCGCTCTTCATTGCTGCTAATGCCTGCACCAAGGGCAACGATTTCGTTATCGAACATAAACCATGACTTTTTCGCAATCAACGAACTGTTCCAGGCATCGTAAGACATTCCCGCAGTTCCAAAATTCTTGAGCGTCGAACCTCCTGTCCATGCCTCCGAGGATCGATGTTCGCCACTTCCATCCGCTCGCCGCATCGTATCAACGGTTGTGCCAGGCATTCGGTAAGAATCTACCGTCGGCCAAAAATCATCACTATATTGAGCGAGATCGGCATTATACAAATACGTCATCCCTTCTCCCGTGTACCAGCCCTTCCGGTTTTCATCATTCATGTCTTCATAATTTTGTATCCGGTTCGAGTACATACTGATACCGAACGCATAGCCCGGTTTACTGTGGATAACTCGGTCCATCGAAGCAAACGTCTTATGAAAATCAAGATCTCCACGAGGTGTGACCGCTTGATTTTCCAAAAGCTGCTTAGCTAAGGTAATATCGCGGAAGTTGCCTGCGTTTTGAAAATAATCCAAGTACGAATCTTCTTGCATCCAGTATTTTGCCATGCTCTTATACTTTTCTGCATATGGCTCAGGTGCAAATTGAGCCATGCGAATCACACTTTTAATAATGGTATGCCCTGCCTGATGATCCTGAAGGAAATCACGCGAAATTGCTCTTCCTCGCACCATATCCATCAAAGCGCCTTTATACATAAAGGGCTCATAGGCATTTTCAATCCAGTCATAAACATTGGTAACCTTAGGATCCGTCACTTTCCAGGTAGAATTGCTTAACAGCTCGAACATATCAGTCAAGCCTTCAATTAAAACAATGCCGTATGACCCGTTATAAGCAATATTCCCATGCTGCACGAAGGAGCCATCTTCGTAAAAACCGTCTCCTTCGGTCACGTTTTCAAACGTTTGACTTAGAGCATCCCGAGCAGCAGCAATTTTTCCAGCATCCTTCACAATTACCCCGCGCACACCGACTACCTTGCTTACATCAATTCGATTGGCTCCAAGGGCTTCTCGATATTTCTCCGGGGTTGTGGCTCCGGATTTGGTTGGATCCGGCTGGAAGTGGTCCACTACGTTCAAGTAGCGATGAACCTTTTCTTGATCCAAATAATCATATAAAAGGACCATTAAACTGTTTAATTCATTGGGGACACCAATTTCCCAGTGCCACCAATTGCTATATTGAGCAATATTTTCGTTATAGCGGTTTTGATACAGCCACTCAAGCGCCTCCGAAATATCCTTTAGCAATTGCGGATTGCGATAAAGGGAGGAATGTTTATTGGCAAAAGCCTTAGCCATGATCGTTAGATTGCGGTAGCTGTCTCGAATATCAGCCGAATCGTCTGTACTTGCAAAATCAAACCAAAGGAAAGAGCGGTCGTTATTTTTAAACATCGTTTTCCAAAGTGCTTCCGCTGATTTTGTCTGGCTCTCAATCATTTCGTTCATCCGCTCATTCGACGGGTCGTACGAATCAAGACCAGTCATCAGGCTTTCCCGCTTTTTACGAAGCTGATCATATTCATCCTGGACCGCATCGGTAACGGTAATCTGGCTTTCACTCTTTAATCGACCGTCCTCTGTCTCTACCGTAATGACAGCTGTTCCTGATGATTTCGCTTCAAGGAGACCTTTTCGAACTGAAGCGACTGCTTCGTTGGAAGACCTCCACACCAGCTTTTCTGCATCGGCATTGGCAGGTGCGATGATTGCCTGAAGCAATCGGACTTGGCCTGATTCAAGCTGGAGTTCCTTTGGTTGCAGGTCCAGCTCCGTTGCCTCCGGTCGTTCAATCGCATCATTTTTGATAATCTTTACTGTACTGGTGGCATAAAGCCCATTATCTGTAAAAGCCATAATCGTTGTCTCCCCGGCTTTCACACCTGTCACAGTTCCATTACTTACCGTAGCAATCGTTTGATCCGCAGATTCCCAAGATATCTTGGAACTCGCATCAGCGGGGTCCATTTTCACATGCAATGAAGCAGTCTCCTGCTCTTTGATAGTCGTTTCACTTTCCTCGATGACAATGGACGTCGCTGGCTGGATGAGCTGCAGTGAAACGTCATCAAACAGGACTGTACCCGTTCCTGTTTCGAAGAAAAGCTGGACACGGATGCTATCGGCATTGGCAGGAGTCTTTACCTCCATTTTGATTTGCGACCAATCATTCGTACCGGTTAATCTTGAAGAGTAAAGTAAGCCAAGCTGCTGGGTTCCTTCATATAAAACAACTCTCATCCTTGCACCTTGACCGCTGACGATATTCTCTGTCTTCAACCATGTACTTAACTGATACGTTTTTCCGCCTTGAACCGGTACATCCTGTGACACGGCAGCTCTGGCAGATTGTGCCGCTGTGATTTTTAAACCATACTCACCCGTCCGGCTTGCATCCTTTGCAATTGATACAACGGGGCTACCGGTAGGTTTCCAGACACTCCATTTTGCTGCACCTAATTGATCCCAGCCTGATTTTGGCGCCTCAGTTTCTTCAAAACTAGTATTCAATAATAAAGTAGATTCATTGGCAAAAGTAAACGGCACATGAGCGGTCATCGCTACTAGTAATGAAAAAATAATAAAGATAGACAATCCTTTTTTTCGTATCTGCTTCATGTTTATCCGATTCGCTCCTTTTATCCTTTGGCTGTGTTAAAGCTAAATGTTGATATTGGCACTCTGTTGATTTGCGCGGAAGGCACGAAGACTCCTGCGGGAGGACGGGGCAGGGGAGACCCCACAGGCGCTTAAGCGCCGAGGAGGCTCCCCGGACCGCCCTAAGGTGCGCGAAGTGCCTGGAGCGCAAATCAACAGACAAATTTAACACAGGCTATCCTTTAATTCCCGTGCTGGCAACTCCCTTGATAAAATGGTCTTGAGCTAAGAAGTAAACAATGATGGTTGGCACGATTGCTGAAACAGCAGCAGCCATAAGCAGGGCATATTCAGTGTTATATTCCGTTATAAAATGCTGAATCCCAAGCTGCAGCGTATATAAATGATCGGAAGTAAGATAAATTAATGGCCCTAAGAAATCATTCCAAGAATGCATGAAGGAAAAAATAACAAGTGTCGCGATCGCTGGTTTTGACAATGGCAGAATAATTCTCCAGTAGATGCCGAACTCATTTAAGCCATCAATTCTAGCTGCTTCCAACAATTCATCTGGAATGGATAGGAAAAACTGACGGAACAAGAAAACGCCAAAGGGATTAAATGCTCCCAGCAAAATCAAGGCCCAGTGCGAATTGACCAATCCAAGCTCCTTCATCAGCATAAATTGTGGAATCATCATGACCTGATACGGGATCATCATCGTTGCAATATAGATGAAAAATAAACGGTTGCTTTCAGGAAATTTAATTTTGGCAAAAGCATAACCGGCAAGGGAACTGTTGATAATCACTAAAACCGTTGTGATGACAGCAATTTTCAATGTGTTTAAGTAATAAATGTGAAATGGCACTTTTGTCCAAACATCTTTGTAATTGCTCCAATGGAGGGTTTCCGGGATCCACTTAATCGGGAATCCGAAAATTTCCGATTCTGCCTTCAAGGAAGCAGAGAGCATCCAAACAAAGGGTAAAACCATCATCAGTGAAACGAAGATAATCGCAATATATTTGAGAACTTGATTGATTGATATTTTACGTGCTTTGGGTGCGGGTGTATAAACGGAAGCTTCCGTTTTCGTTCCCGTTGCAATATTCATTCACAGCTCAGCTCCTTTCTTGTTTGATTAATAATTCACCCATTTTTTCTGTCCTCTAAATTGAATAAAGGAGAAAATGAGAATCAGCAGGAACAACACATAGGCCATAGAAGAGGCGTACCCATATTCGAATTGCTTAAAGGCCGTATTATAAATATCGTACACAAGCACATGTGTTGACCTTCCAGGTCCCCCGCCTGTAAGCACATAGATTAAATCAAATACTTTAAAGGAATTAATGACACCGATAATCATGGTGAAAAAGATGACAGGCGACAGCATCGGTAAAGTGACATTGAAAAACTTCGCGATTGGTCCAGCGCCATCCAACTCAGCCGCTTCATAAAGGTGATCAGGAATATTTTGCAGCCCTGCCAAAAAAAGAATCATATAATAGCCAACCGAATGCCAAATATAGACCACAGAGACAGATAGTAAGGCCCAGCTCGGTGATGACAACCAGCCAGGAGGATTGTCGATTCCAAACTTCATCAATGTCCCATTAATCGGACCCATCGACGGATTAAAAATTAGCTGCCAGACTGCCGCAACGGCAATCGTTGCCGTAACATACGGTAAAAAAACCGCTGTCCTGAAGACTTTTACAAAGCGGATTCCCCGATTTAAAGCGATGGCAATTAAGATCGATAAAAATAAGGTAATAGGAACAGAGATTAAGGTGAAAAGAATGCTATTAATAAAGGAAATTCGAAAATTCGTATCATGTATTAAATTCTTATAGTTTTCCAGCCCAACAAACTCAATGACTCCAAAGCCATTCCATGATGTAAAACTCATAATAAAAGAGGCAATAACCGGAATGAGGATAAATAATAGAAAACCGATGATATTAGGTAAAAGAAATGTATAAGCGACCAAACGATTTCGTCTTATCACCGTCGATGTTGACTTTCTGCCCGACTTCATATTGTGTTCCGTCCTTTCTATGAAAAAACGTAGCACCGCTGACGTTCAATCTTGCAGCAGTGCCTCGCTTTTCATTTTTATTTACCAGCGTACTTACTTGCCCATTCATCTTTTACACGTTTCGTAATTTCTTTTATGGCATCATCAACAGATTTCTGACCAAGTAAAGCAAGCTCTCCTTCTTGCTTAAAGATTTGCTCTTTTACAACATTATTCACACCAGGGAGCATTGGGTATTCAGGGTATTCTTTTGTTTCCAAGAAATAGTGAAGGTTTTCCGGTTTTTGCGTTCCATCACCAAGGTACGCCTTTTCAACATCCTTATCCATATAACCAGTTAGATAACCTTCTGAAGCAAGCAACTCTGCACCTTCTTTACCAGTTATGTATTTCAGGAACTCAAAGGCTTCTTTTGGATGCTTCGTGTTTTTGTTCATCATGATGGAAACAGGCAATGCTAGTGATGTATTCTTAGCGACACCCTCTGGATGTGGAATCGGAACAACATCCCAATCAAAATTTAACTTTCCTTCTTTTTCCGCTTGGCGAAGCTGAGCAACATGCCAATCTCCGATAAGGTTCATCGCAATATTTCCTTTTTGGAAGGCTGCATTATAATGCGCTCCCGTTGTTACCTGTTCAGACCATTTCATGATTGATCCGTCTTTTTCAAGGTCAATCCTCAATTGTAATGCATCCTTAAATGGTGATAAGTCTTTATCAATGATCGAGGCACCATCTTGAACAGCACTCATATACCATGTTTGCGGCCATTGCTGTAAGTACGCACCGTATACTTTACTTTCTCCACTTCCACTCGTCATTTTTTTCGCTAATTCACGAAATTCGTCCCAAGTCATATCATCGCTTGGATAATCTATACCTTTTTCGTCAAACAACGACTTATTATAGTAGAGCATCCAGTTTGATTTACGATAAGGAAGGCTTAATACTTTGTCATCTGATTTATAGGTGTCATACATCGTTCCGTAACCTGCAACATCCATTTTGCTTTCTTTAATGTATTTATCAAGAGGTGTCAATAATCCTGTGTCAATCATATTGTCCATCTGGCCGGTGAATAAATCATATCCTTCGCCGCCTGAAAGCTGCATCCGAATTTTTTCGTAATATTGTTGCTGTGGAAAGGTTTCAAACGTGATCTCAACATTGGGATGATCCTTTTTAAAGTTTTCGTAACCTCTTTTAAAAACTTCCTCATCTGCTGGAAATACAGCCATTTTCAAACTAACTTTTTCATTTGAAGCTTTTGGTTTTTCTGCTTCAGAGCTCCCTTTTTCGGCACCGCCGCTGGAGCAGCCGACAAGCAGGCTAAAGCATACAAGCAAAATCCCTACTAAACTAAACATTCTTTTCATTTGTTTCTCCCCCTTTTTGATATTTTGCTATATACTGAGTGTAAGGGTTTTCAACTTTTGGAATAAGTAGAAAATTTCTTTCCCCCTTTTTACAGAACTAGGAGTGACTTCCGTGATCTTTCTCTGCTTAATTAGTATTGTTTTATTAATCTTTTTTATCTATAAAAACTTAAATAGCCGCTCTATCTTCTTTTTATGTGCTTTAACCATTGGCTGGATTTTAGCTTATATCTCTTTTACACTCTACCTATCAAATTTTAATTATTACTATAAACTCGTTAATCAGTTTTTTGGGTTTAGCCCACGTACGTGGAATAGACTTGTCCTAATTTACTTTAATACGAATACATTAATCCGGTTATTTAATTTTGGTATCATTCTTTTTTATTTTTCCTTTTTAAGCTATTCTATTTCGTTTGTCAGCAGCCTGAAGGCGAATAGAAGACAGCGTAATATTTATATAACCCTTGGTTTAATCGGGATCTGCCAATTTCTATTTTATGATCCTAGTCTAAATCTGCTGTTCCAAAATTATATTGTGAACGCTGGCATTTTGCCGCAATACCAAAAATTCACCCACGCTGCGGATATGTTATTCCAGGTGGTTAATATCGCTTATTTATTAATAAGCTTTTCATTATTTATCTATCATTACATACTCTACTACAGACTAAGATACATCCGTGATCATATCCTATTTAATTTAATTAGCTTAATACCGCTTACATTTGTGCACCTATTTATTTTTTATTGGGCGCCATCCAATTTTGTCAGAACGACATTTAGTAACAGCTATATAAACTATTTGCAGCCTTCGATTAATTTGTATTTATTGGAGTATCGCTTTTTCCCGCTCATTGCATTCCTTGCCATCGGAATCATGATCTTCAATGTATATAAGTACAAATCAAATGAAGCACGGTATTCAAACATCAATATCATTACAAAGAAAAAAATCGATACAGCCTCCCTTGGGATTCGCGCTTTTACGCATGCGATCAAGAACCATTTGCTCGCTATTCGTTCAGAATCGGAATACTTACAGGAAAAGTTTGCGGACGATGAGGAAGCCTTATATAGCTTGAAACTCATCATGGACTCTTGTGAACAATCGTTTCAAAGTATTAATGAAGCAAATGATAAGCTGAAACAAATAACTTTAAAAATAAAGGCAGCTCCTTTAAATATTCCCGTCGAAAGAGCAATAGAGCGCTTCCATCCTAACAAGTTACATGTCAACATCCATTACGAAAAGCCTTATTCTCATATCAACGTCTTTATAGATGAAGATCAAATTCAGGAAGCGATTTATAATATCCTTAAAAATTCTATAGAAGCACTTGCTAGCAGGAATGGTGATATTTGGGTGCAGATTAGTGAAGTTGATCAATGGGGAACGGTAACGATTAGGGACAATGGTCCGGGGATTGATTCCGAAAACGTGAATGAAATTTTTACCCCATTTTTTTCAACAAAACCATCGATTACCAATTGGGGAATCGGCCTTTCGTTTTGCCACAAAGTGATTACAGGTCATGGAGGTAAAATTGAAGTCACGAGTGAGAAAGGAAAATCCACTCAATTTGATATTTTATTGCCGCTTGTAAAAAGGGTATAAAAAATACCCCTCATAAATTTTTCGGGGAGCGTGATTCAATTGGAGACCATTCAAATATTAATTGCCGATGATATGGAAGCACACCGCAGGCGCCTTGAGAGAATTATCAATAGTGTTGGTAACCTTTCGTTAGTCGCCTCTGCCAAAAGTGGATATGAAGCCGTTGCCTATGCCGCGATTAAAAAACCGAACATTGTCTTAATGGATATCGAAATGGAAAGTCAATTGGCAGGAGTTAAGGCCGCATCTGAAATTAATAAAATATTACCCGATACCAAAATCGTTATGCTCACTGTCCATCAGGATAATAATATTGTCTTTGCAGCCTTTCAAACAGGCATTGTCGATTATTTAATGAAATCTGCACCAAAAGAAGAAATTCTAGAAGCGATTTACTCGGCTGCCAACAACCAATCGCCGATTCGTCCAATCATTGCGGAAAAAATAAGGCAGGAGTTTGCTCGGATTAAAAAATCAGAAGATCATTTAACACATTTTTTTAAAATCATTGCAAATCTAACGCCCTCTGAGCTAGAGGTATTGAAACTTCTCTGCAGTGGTTTAAAACGGAAGGAAATAGCGGAAGCACGCGCCGTAGAGGTAGAAACGATAAAAAAGCAAATTAGCAGCTTGTTGAAAAAATTTGATAAGAATTCGACCAAGGAAATCGTTATCGATGTAACCGAACTTAAACTTTTCGATATGATTAAAGATATTTCGTAAAAAGAGGTAACCACTGATTCCAGTGTTACCTCTTTTTTAAATCGACCATTTCAATTGGTTACAACCTATTTCGTCTGTAACACAATTTCAAAGTTTTTTCGAAAAAAACACAAAAAACCGAAGGGAAAATCCTTCGGTTCCTTTGGAATATAGATTAATTTTTTAAATCAATTACAGGAACAACTTCATCTTCTTGTGTTCCTGTTTCTTCTTCTACAACTTCTTCAGTTACTGTTTCAACTACTACTGCTTCTTCATCAGCCACTACATCTTCTGCAACTTCTTCAGATACAACTTCAGTTTCTACTTCAACAGCTTCTTCAGCAGGTACTTCTTCAGTAACTTCTACTGCTACCGCACGGACAGCTGAATTTGCTGCTGCATGTGCCTTAGCAGTTTTGCTTGCTTTTACACTAGCTTGTGCCTTTGCTTTGTTAGCAGCAGACGGGTTTACTTTTTCAACCTCAGTTACTTCTGCCTCTTCTTCAACTACTTCAGTTTCTACTTCAACAGCTTCTTCAGCAGGTACTTCTTCAGTAACTTCTACTGCTACCGCACGGACAGCTGAATTAGCTGCTGCATGTGCCTTAGCAGTTTTGCTTGCTTTTACACTAGCTTGTGCCTTTGCTTTGTTAGCTACAGACGGGTTTACTTTTTCAACCTCAGTTACTTCTGCCTCTTCTTCAACTACTTCAGTTTCTTCTGTTTCAGTTTCAACTGCTACTGTTTCTTCATCAGTCACTACTTCTTCTGCAACCTCTTCAGATTCAACTTCAGTTTCTACTTCAACAGCTTCTTCAGCAGGTACTTCTACTGCTACCGCATGGACAGCTGAATTGGCTGCTGCATGTGCTTTAGCATTTTCGCTTGCTTTTACACTAGCTTGTGACTTTGCTTTGTTAGCTGCAGACGGGTTTACTTTTTCAACCTCAGTTACTTCTGCCTCTTCTTCAACTACTTCAGTTTCTTCTGTTTCAGTTTCAACTACTACTTTTTCTTCATCAGCTACTACATCTTCTGCAACTTCTTCAGATTCAACTTCAGTTTCTACTTCAACAGCTTCTTCAGCAGGTACTTCTACTGCTACCGCATGGACAGCTGAATTGGCTGCTGCATGTGCTTTAGCAGTTTCGCTTGCTTTTACACTTGCTTGTGACTTTGCTTTGTTAGCTGCAGATGGGTTTACTTTTTCCTCTTCTTCAACAGCTTCAGCTTCTTCGTCATCTTCAGTTTTTACAATTGCGTCTGTTTCAAAATCGATGTTTTCGGAATCTTCATCCTCATCTTCTTCATCTTCAATTCTTACAACTGAGTCGGAGTCAGCATCTGTTTCTTCTTCCTCTTCTTTTGCCGCGTCATCCTCATCTTCCGTTATTGCAGCTACATCGTTATCAACGTCAACTGCTTCTTCAGATTCAGAAGCTGCATTGGTATCCGCTTTAGTTTCATCAGTTGCAACTTCGGTTTCAAGTTCAATTACAGGTGTTGTTTCTTCAACTTGTACTTCTTCCTTTACTTCCTCTTCTACAACCACATTTTCAGGGTTTTCTCCCTTTCCATGTACAGCTGAATTTGGGGCTGCATGCAATTTTGCATTATCGCTTGCATGTACGCTCGCCTGCGACTTACTAGCCTTTTCTTCATTAGGCTTTACTTGTACGCTTACTACATCCTTTGCCTGTACAGCTGGTGCTGCCGGAACAACTGGTTTAACATTCACATTAACCTTTGCGTTATTGGATTGTTTCACTTGAACAGTTTTCTCAGCTTTAGCTTGATCTGGGCCTGCTGCTTCCGTAAATTGACCTCCAGCAAAAATTCCAAACGATAATGCTCCTGCAAGTACAAAAGATTTAGTAACTTTATTAGGGTTTAAGTAATGTTTCATTATTAATTCGCTCCTTTTATTATCATGATCCGTGGCTTTTAGCTGCGGGTGACATTGGTTAATAAAGGAGCTATCTGCGGTGGTGGTGATGGCGGAGCATTCACCCATTGAGTATTCATCAAGGCTTGCCGGGAAAGGTATGGCTGGACAAGTTTGATTTCAAAGTAGTGATTCCATTCAAACCATTTATCCAAAAAGCTTAAATTATTTATCCCATGATTGACCCGATCATTTGATTGACCCCCTGAACCGTTGCTTCTCTGTGTTTGATTCAGTGCTTGGTTTACCTTAGGTATCTCTTCCTTGCTGGCAGGATCTTTCTGTGGCTCCTGCACAACGGATTCTGATTGTGTTATGTCTAAGTCTTCATCTTGCAAATAGACAATATTATCTACTTTTTCTGGTTTTACTTTTTCGACTTTAACTTCACTATCAATATCTTGGATAGAATTTTTAGGTTTCAACTTTTCTACTGTATGATTTGCCTGGACAGCCTCTGCTTGTTCGGGAACATTGACCTGAACAACCTTCTCATCCTTCTTTACTACTGACTTCGCGTTTCCATTTGCCTGCTCTGGCAAACTTTTTTCCAACGCAGCCTGATTTGGAGTATTTTGGGCTGGGCGCTGTTTTGCTTGTGCTTGGTTTTCACGAGCATGTTCAGGAATCATCTTGTTCTGCGATTGCGCCTCTTCAGCTTTTGCTGGTACTGCTATTGTTGCAGGTTCTGGTATTGAAGCATGTTCCGGTATTGAAGCTGGAGCTTGTCCCTTTTGAGGACGAAGTTCATTCTTCTCGGCAAAAGCATTGTCTGGAAAAAACATCGCCGCACCAACCATTAGAGCTGATATAAGAAATTGGCGGAAGTGCACTATTTCACCCCCCTTCAATGAATCGTAACGTTCACGGACAAAATTCGAGCAAAATCTTCATTTTTTGTCGTCTTTCTTAAAAAACGATTCTTTTCACCCAATTCACTCGAACCTTATGGGTAATTTTTAACATCAAAAAAGACGATTCGAGGGGGACGAATCGTCTTTTTTACTACTACAACTTAGGCAGCAGCTTTTTACTTATCTTTGCTGATGTAGGTCTTTGCTGTTTTGCGGATGAATGGATCCACCCAGCGGTCTAAACCATATTTTCCTGCGTTGAGCCTGCTGCTAAGATGATGAAACCTATGAATATGTCAGTTGGATTGTGAGATACAGTCCCAGCTAGGAATCATTCATATATTGAGTCCAAATATTGGATATCTCACCAGTAGTTAACGGCACAATATGTATGTTATCCTCCACCAAAAAACCTCCAAAATTTTCTTAAAGGGTTATTATGCAAAATATGGTTAATAACTATTACATATTTTGTTGCAATTTAGACGTTATTATAAAATAACTTGTATTTAGGTCCCAACCATAAGAAATGAAGATTTTTATTAGTTAGATACAGCAATTTGACTCAAAATGATATACCAGAATTATTTACGTTTTTTTCAATTTTTCTACTTTTTAAATGGCAGTTCACATCAAAGAGGAACTATGTTACTATCGGTAAGGTTTTGGAAAAATGGTATCCATCAAAAATCGAAAACATATACATATGAGGTGTATGATGAAAGCAAACAAATCTATTCAAATCGAAAACACGAAACTATTAAGGGACATTGTTGATTTAAAAATAAAACTTACTGACTTATACAATTCCACCGGACCCAACACGAACGATTACGTAAGTCTCTCAATCAAACTCGATTGTCTTATGAATGAATATTTTGAAGAAAAAATCGGGCAGCTAATTTAAACAGTAAGAGACCAGCATTATGAGCTGGTCTCTTTTAAATTTAGCTATCTAATTCAACATGCCTTTTACGACAAGGTTTGATGTATTTCTTCCCAACCACTCGTTTGATTAAATGTACCTTAAGACTTTTTGAAAAACGAACTTATTGTAGGTTTATTGTAAAATTATTGTCGAGGAAATATTTTTCTTTTTACGAATAATCTTCAAGCCTCGTCAAAAAAGTTGTTTTTTTTCAAGGCTCAACAGGTTCTTACTTAATGTCCTGATTCTATCTTCGGTCACTTCAGACCACCTGCATTGACCCAAATCCTTTTTTATTTCCGTCTTCGGTCACTCCAGACCACCTGCGTTGACCCAAATCCTTTTTCATTTCTGTCTTCGGTCACTCCAGTCCACCTGCATTGACCCAAATCCTTTTTCATTTCTGTCTTCGGTCACTCCAGACTATCTGCATTGACCCAAATCCTTTTTCATTTCTGTCTTCGGTCACTCCAGACTATCTGCATTGACCCAAATCCTTTTTCATTTCTGTCTTCGGTCACTCCAGACCACCTGCATTGACCCAAATCCTTTTTCATTTCTGTCTTCGGTCACTCCAGACTATCCGCATTGACCCAAATCCTTTTTCATTTCTGTCTTCGGTCACTCCAGACAATTTCAATTGAATTTATTTTCTCGGACCATGTCCTTTTTGCCTACTTTTCTATATATAAAGGGTGAAAGGAGGTGATAGACAATGGCACAGGCAGTTATTACAACGTCTAAGTTGCGGTTGGTCTTTCAAGTGGGCATGGATGACGATGGCAAACCAGTTTTAAAGACGAAGACATTTAGTAATATCCAGAAATCTGCGACAGCTGATCAACTTTTACAAGTCGCACAAGCGATTATTGGTTTATCCAATGATACTATCAGCAATATTGAGAGAGTCGATAATGCTGATTTACTAGCTTAATGAAAAAATAAATAGTGATAGGAGGTGAATGAAATGGCTAAAACATTAGAGTTGGAGTTTGCAACCGAGTTTGGAAAATTGGCACGTTTATCGGTAGAAAATCCGAAGGAACCAATTGAGGAAGCAGTGGTAAAGGCGGCGATGGAGGAAATGATCGCTTCTGGAGTTTTTACTTCTACAAACGGTAATTTTGCTTCTGTGAAAGGAGCACGCGTAATCGATCGCAATGTAACGGAATATGAGATTATTTAATAGAGTAGGAGGAGGTCGGGTTCCATTGGAAGCCGACCTCTATTAAAAGAAAGGAGTGAAATCTCGTGGAGCAAATGATACCTCTCATCAGTGAGGTAGGATTTCCAATCGTTGTCACCCTCTATTTGCTATATCGGATTGAGTCGAAGCTAGATATGGTGGTCCAATCGATTCAAAAACTTCCCGAACGCATGAAGGCGTAAAAGTAGTTTGCATTAAGATTCGGCAGTTTGCCGGATTTTTTTGTTTTTAAATAGGTTCGACTAGTCCAACAAGCTCACTATTGCTTTTCGCTGATAAACGATTTACCCCTGTAGAAATATGAACCTCTTAGTCTACTAATTACAGGATCTAACCCTAATTTTCTATCTACCAACTAGATTTTGCCGCAAATAACCCTATTTGCTACTATTTTTTCTTTTTTTGGCTGAATCCAGCAGATTTTTTAATAGAACCTTAAACCTTTGTTCATAATTTGTTCATACTCAAGCGGTAAGATAGATACATGAAGAGGACAAACTTTTCTCTCTCTTCCATAACCCCCTTTTATAATATTTCTTTTGGATTCGGCAACTGGCCGAATCTTTTTTTATAAATTTATCATCCAATTTATTTTTTCTGCTAACAAACATGAGATGTTTTCATTTAACATCCCTTCTTTCGTATGAGCTGGAGTAAAGCAGCATACTTTTCCTTTTCCATAGGAATGCTTCCAGCCTGCAATAGACTCCCCTGCTTCCCCTGTACTCCAAAGGTACACTTCTGTATTTTCAGTATCACAATGGACAAAATAGTGTTCGTCCGAAAGAGAAAATGATTTTCCTTCCTGAATGTATGTAACCTCTTGAAGTCCTGGTGGATGGTAAACAAAAGATCCTCGCAGCATTTGAGTATAATGAGTTTCACTAGGATATCCAGCCATACCCGCATGCCAAGCCAAGATACTACCTCCCTCATTAACGTAGTTTACAATTTTCCTATCCAACTCATCTGTTAACCAAGTAATCTTCTGTTCCTCTCTTGGATTGAGCACATTCATTTTTGCATTGATAAAGAGGTCCGGTTTTTCAACGAGTGCCTTTGAAACTTCCTCATATGTAATGTACTGAAGGACAACTTCTATATTTGGTAATCTCTTAATGGCTGCTTCTAAGCCCGCTTTGGCGTCATCACCGGAGTGCCAATAATCTCCTACTAAGGCAGCTATTTTTATCATCCTAAATCCACCCTTACCAATTTTTTTCTATTATCACATTTAGTTAGTTAAATTAGTAGGTTAAATTCCCGGCGACTTGACTCAAACAAAATAAAACAGTCACTAGGATGACCAGTTGTGGCTGTTACCACAAATCCTGATTCACCAATTGCAGCGGCGGCAACTACCATTCTTAACGTACCAGCAGCGACTAAATATCGCCGCGAGAATGAAACAATCCATAATCTATCTCCAAGTACTATATTCAAAGCAAAGCACGGTTCGTGACTGGTGACATTAGCTTTCTTTAAAATGAAATGATCATACCATCTTTACCTGCATAGGTTCCCATGGTTGCGCCCATGTAATTTACAATAATTTCTTTTGGATGGAATCTCTCTATGTGGTTACGGTCAATGGCACTAAGGTAATGTCATATTTCTCTATTAATTCTTTAGGTAAATCAGCTGAGCTGTCCGATATAATCTTTATCATTTACTTTCCACATCTAGTACAATTTACTCATTCCAATTATACCAGTCGGGATTATTTTTCTGCTATTGGAATGAAGATGAGAATGAATCGATTAACGGCAATAATCTTATTTGCTCTGGCAGCTTTCTGTATTTACCTATCCATTCTGGCACTTTACTAATTGGCAATAATAAAAGCAGTGAAATTCACTGCTTTTGCTTTGCCTATTCAAATGCTTTCACCGAAGGAGCCTCATAGGTTAGAAATTTATCGAGTAAAGCAGCTGGTTCTTCCTCAATAATCGCCATGGAGCGGAATTTTTCCTGCAAAAACTTTTGGTCGATCATATGCTCAAACAAATGAATCAGTGGGTCATAATACTGATTAATATTAAGAAGACCGCACGGCTTTTTGTGCAGCCCTATCTGCCCCCAGGTAAATACTTCGAAAAACTCCTCAAGTGTCCCGCTTCCGCCAGGCAAGACAACAAATCCATCTACCAAATCAGCCATTTTTGCTTTTCGCTCGTGCATCGTTTCAACGGTAATTAGTTCCGTTAACCCCTTATGGGAGATTTCACGTTCCTCCAGAATTTTAGGAATTACACCAATGGCATGACCGCCTTCACTTAACACCGTATCTGCGACGGCGCCCATCAAACCGATACTTGAACCGCCATAAACTAACGTAATATTCCGCTTTGCAAGCTCTTTCCCTAATTGAATGGCTCCTGTTTTATACGCCTCTGAAGCACCCAAACTTGAACCGCAATAAACTGCTAATCGTTTCACGCCGCTGCCTCCCTTTGTGTAAGTATTAATATGATTATAGTTAATGTTAGAAAAGAAAACAAAAAACAGGAAGGATTAACTTCCTGCTTATTAAGAAAAGCTGCGCTCCTGCATGGTATAAATGTTAGACATTTCTCTTGGTTTCTTCCACACATACGATAAATGGCTGGAACACCCCCCTTTTTAAAAATCTTATGAACTTCGTTACCTTATATGTTATGTCAAAAAAAAAAACATAAAAAACACATATGGTAGGTGGAGAGTTTCGATTAATAATTATTTTACTAACTTCCTTTTTCTGATAAAATCTATTGGAAAATATTATGAAACATCTCTTCTCATTCATTCGTATAACTACTACTAGGAAAGAAGGTGACACACACATGCTAAAAAAGTGGTTTACTAGCTGGCTATTGGTTGCATTGTTATTCGTTTTTCCCCACCAAAGTTTAGCTGTGGAATTTTCGATTACCAATGTAAAAATCGACGCATACTTACAAAACAACGGAAATGTAGAAGTAGAAGAAACACATACCTATGTGTTTGATGGCGAATTTAACGGGATCACCCGTGAAGTGATTCCGAAAAAGGGAGCAGCCATTAGCCAATTTACCGCAACTGAAAATGGCGAAGCCTTAAAAATTGAAAAAGATGACGACTTCTATAAGGTGCACCGAAAAGGCAAGGATGAAACGATCATTGTAAAGCTCCAGTACACGATCGAAAATGGGATGGAAATCTATTCGGATGTCGCCCAATTTTATTGGCCGTTTTTTGATGATCGCAATGAATCTTCCTACGAAAAGCTGACCATCACCATTCATCCACCTGAGGCGACTGACGATGTCATTGCTTTCGGATACGATGAAGCGAATAACACCGAAACCATACAAGAGGATGGATCCGTCCTTTTTCAACTAGGGTACGTTCCTGACAGCACCAATGGAGATATCCGCGTGGCCTATCCGGTAACGCTCTTCCTGGCGGCCGCTCAAACTTCTGATCAACCAATGAAAAAGGAGATTCTTAACGCAAAGCAAGAACTCATCGACCAGGCTGCTGCCGATGCCAAAACAAAAGAAACCCTTTCAAACATTAGCATGATCGGTTTACCTGCATTTACGATTATTTTATTATTGTTAGTGATAAATAACTGGAAGACTGCGCGGGCCAAACGGAATGATCTCATCCGTGAAGGCAGCACGTTCCATTCCGTACCAAAGCAAATCATGAGTCTGCCAGCAACCATCTTTTTTACAAACAACCACTATCTTCCGCCGCAAGCGATGGCGGCGGCGTTACTAGATTTAGTTCGGCAGGGATATGTGAAAAAAACGTCAGAAAAAAGCTTCCAGCGGATAAATCCAAAAAGCCCGCTAAAACATGAGAATGTGCTGATGAAAATGCTTTTTGAAAAAGTAGGAGAAAACAATACCTTTCGTTTTAACGATTTAACAGCCTATACACTAAACAAGCTAAACCATGAGAAATATCACTCATTTCAAAGGAAATGGCTATATGCCGTAAAGGAAGAGGTCGATAGTCATTCCCTTTATGAAAACAAAACCGGCTATCGTTTACTAGTAGGTTCTTCAAGTATCCTATTAATCCCGTTTTTGTTCTTTTTCCTGATTTACGGTCTCATTGGTTCCTTTTTCGGAGCATTACTTTTAATTTTTACGGTCATCATCTATGCGATCGTCTATCGGCCAAAAACCTGGGAGGGGGCCCGTATCGCCTACGACTGGAAACAGTTTAAAGCACGTTTTAAGGAAACACCCCCATCAGAGTGGGAAAAATGGACTGACGACGATCGCATGCGCGCCTATATCTACGGAATGGGAATTGGCCCCAAAGAAATCAATCGAAAAAATAATGAACTCATCGAAGCACTCACAAACAATGATTATCATAATGATGATGGTTTCAATTTCTACGCCATTGCCTTTATCGGCACTGACACTTCTGCAAAATTCCGTTCCGCAAATGACACTACAAGCAGCAGCAGCGGTGGAGGCAGCTCCAGTTCTGGCGGCGGTACAGGTGGAGGGGGCGGTGGATCTGGTGCTTTCTAAACGAAGATTTGAGGAATTCCTCAAGCTTTTTGTCTAATTCTATAAAATAGAAGGATACTGAACAAAACTACTAGAATTAATACTATTATAGAGTCAGAGAAGTCCAAGAAATAATAAGATGGAGGGAAAAGTATGTATCCAAATATATTAAGGCACCCGGGACCAACACCAATCCCCAAAAAGGTTCAGCTTGCCATGAACCAGGATATGATTAGTCATCGCACGGAAGAGTTTGTACGGTTATACCAAGAAACAACCAATCGGGTAAAACCTATTTTCGGAACGGAACAAGATATTTTACTTCTGCCATCAGGCGGTACAGCAGCATTAGAAGCCGCCGCCGTAAATTCGGTTTCCCCTGGAGATGAGGTGGTGGTAATTACCGTCGGCGCCTTTGGTAATTATTTCGTCTCTATTTGTGAGAAAAATGGTTTCCATGTACATAAGCTTGAAAAAAATTGGGGCGAAGCTTGCACGGAAGAAGATCTCATTCAATTTCTTAAACCTTTATCAAATATTAAGGCTGTTTTTGCAACCTATAACGAGACCTCAACTGGAATCCTAAACCCAATTGAAAAATTAGCAAAAGTGGTCCGTACACATACTGACGCACTATTTATCGTCGATGGAGTCAGCTGTCTCGGCGGTGCTCCAGCTGAAATGGATCAATGGGGAATCGATATTTTAGTAACCGGGTCACAAAAAGCAATGATGCTCCCTCCTGGACTTGCACTTTTAAGCGTGAGCGAAAGAGCGTGGAAAGTGATACAGGAAAAGAATAGACCTTCTTATTACTTAAATTTACTAAGCTATCGTGAGTGGGCGTCGAAAGGAATGACACCCAACACCCCTGCTATTTCACTGATTTTTGGACTTTCCGCTGTTTGTGATTTGATTGAGGAAGAAGGCGGATTTTCGCAAACAGTTGCTAGACATGAACTAATGAAAAATATGGTTCGTGAATCCATGAAGGCTCTTTCTATTGGTCTGTTGACATCCGATGAATATGCGTCACCAACTATAACTGCTATTTGTGCTCCTGAAGGAATAGAAATTCCATCATTTATTGGACATTTAAAGGAGAAGTATAACCTGGATTTTGCTGGCGGACTTGGCCATCTGCAAGGGAAGATTTTCCGATTTGGGCATATGGGCTATTGCTTCCCGAGTGATATCCTTCAAGCCGTTTCTCTTATCGAAGCAGGTTTACAAGATTTCTCCTATTCCTTCGAGTCAGGAGCAGGAGTAACAGCTGCACAAAAGGTTTTCTTATCTGCTCTACGGAAGTAATACTTAAAGAGGCATGGTTTTAGACTATGCCTCTTGCCTTTGCCTTTCTTACACTCTAAACTGACTGCATTGACCCAAATGCTTTTTCTTTATGCCTTTCGGTCACTCCAGACTACCTGCATTGACCCAAATGCTTTTTCTATATGTCCTTCGGTCACTCCAGACTACCTGCATTGACCCAAACGCTTTTCCTTCATGCCTTTCGGTCACTCCAGACGACCTGCATTGTCGCGTTTGATTAGTTTTCAGATAAATATAGTGACAGAAAGTTTTAATTCATTTAATGAGGAGAAATTTGTTGCTTAACTCTAACAAATTCCCGCAGATTAAGTTTCAAGCCATTAAGAGTTTTTGTAATCCTCGATTATAGTCCAAATAATATTAGAGGCTTCTTCTGCTCTCACTTTATCAAAATTTTTGTGAGAATCATATGTGATCAATGCCTTCCACAGAGCCCATCCTCGTGCTCTATTCCAGGTTCCTTCGTCCAAATTTATTTCATTCCTGAACACTCTTCTACTGGTATCATCAAAAAAAGTCCAAGCTATTGCAGCATCGCACGAAGGATCTCCTACTCCTACTATACCAAAGTCAATAACTGAACAGAGCTTTCCTTCCTTCGCTAACAAATTCCCTGGCGCTATATCACCGTGCACCCATACAGGCTCTGACCCCCATTCAGAATCTAAAGCTAAGCTCCATATTTCACTCAGCAGCCCACCATCAAAAGTGTCACTGTTGTTTTCAATAGCATTTCGGGATTCTTTATTGTATTTAGATAATGATCCACCTCTATAAAAATTATGCTTACCAGCTAAGGGACCTCCACTAGCATCAATGGATTGTAACTCTATTAAAAATGACCCCAAGTCTTTTGCTAGCTGATTAAGGTTATCAATATTGTTATGAGTAAGAGGGTCACCCTCAAGCCACTTATAGATGGACCAGGACCACGGATATTCTTTATTCGGATTTCCTTTTGCTATTGGAGTAGAAACTGGCCATGAAAGTTTTTCAGCTAAAATTGGAAGCCATTTATGTTCTTTTTCCACTTGTGGAGCATAGCCCGCTGCACTAGGTAACCTTACACTCATTTGATCACCTAAATGAAATGTTCTATTATCATTTCCACCATTTTTTACAGGTTTGATATATAAATGAGACCATTCAGGAAACTGTTCGTTTATTAGTCTTGCTACTAAATCGCTATTGATCATCATTATATTTCTCTCCTGTTTTTTTCTATTTCATAGTAAAAAGATACTGTTACACGAAATGATTCTCCGCTTGCAATGCTTGATGAGCAAGCATAAGCGAGCCAGTAATCCCCGCATTATCACCTAAACCAGGACTGACAATATAATCAGTAAGCTCCGGCAAAGCTACATACCCATTAACAAATTCCTTTAAATACCTATTAACAAAAGTAAATACTTGTTTCTGTTTTATCACGCCACCGCCTAGGATGATTTTTTTCGGCGAAAGAATTAAGACATATTGCATCAGAGCTTGCGCAATATAGTAACCTTCCATATCCCAAACCTCAACTTGGTCTACAAGTTGATCACCCTTAACACCCCAACGTGCTTCAATTGCTGGTCCAGCGGCAAGCCCTTCTAAGCAATCGTGATGATATGGACATTTTCCTTTGTATGGGTCATTCGGATGACGTCTAACAAGAATATGTCCCATTTCAGGGTGTGAAAGTCCTTGGAGGAGTTCACCTTGGACAATCGCCCCTGCTCCAATTCCTGTACCAACGGTAATATACAAGCAGCTGTCCAATCCTTTAGCAGCACCAAAGGTTGCCTCTCCCAATGCAGCTGCATTTACATCGGTATTGAATCCAACAGGAACTGAAAATGCCCCTTTTAATACTTGCACAAAAGGATAATGGTTCCATCCTGGTTTTGGTGTAGAGGTTATGAAACCATAGGTAGGACTTTCCTTGATAACATCAATTGGGCCAAACGAACCCACCCCGATGGATGTTATAGGATATTTTTTAAAAAATTCAATCACCTGCGGCATTGTTTCTGCAGGGATCGTCGTTGGAATCTCGATTCGTTCTATGATCTGCCCCGTATCATTACCGACTGCACAAACGAATTTTGTCCCTCCTGCTTCAATAGCACCCAACATAAATAATTCCTCCTAAAACTTATGATTCATTAGAACGAAGTACAGAAACTTTTTTTGATTTCCTCCAAATAATATAAAGTGATGGAATCATTATGACATATACAATCGGAAAAAGACTAAACGATATAGGTAAAAGCTGGTCAAAATTAAGATATTTTCTCATGACTAAAAACAAAACAACACCAATGATTCTTCCCACTCCGAGTGGAATTTCACGAATAATAATATAGTCTAGACGCTTATCTTTGTAGTCGGGGTCCTTCTCAATCGCCTCATAGATCATCGCGCTCATCGAGTTAGTAATCATATTCTGTGCTAAAGGTGAGATTAAACCAAAAATAACCAACGAAATGATTACAGGAAAGATGGATAACAAAACAGAACTTAAAAATATACTGACCGATCCAATTGAATAAATGGCTAGACGATACTTCGGATTAGAAAACTTAGCGAGCACATAGAATGTAGCTATAGCAACAAGTTCTGCACCAGTATGATAAACACCTAAACTCAATTCCCCGCCAGCGACTTTAAAGGTAATCATGGTAATCAAAAAGGTTCCGTACACTCCCGATACAATCCCATCAGCAAACATTACCTTATACATCTTCTTCCATTCCCTTGATGGATTCTTAATGACATCCCAAAAATAACTTTTGGTTGTAATCGGATGTCCCTTTACCTTTAATGAGGTTAAAAAGGCTGTAAAAAAGAATATACAGGTTCCAATAAAAACGACATAATAACCAAACATACCCTCGAATTGTGAGATGATAATCCCTGACAGAACCGGTCCGATGACCCCGCCGATGGTAAATAATATTCCTTGTACATATAAAAATTGATCACGATTATTATTCGTAGTTAGATCTAATACCGCCAAGTGCATGCCGACATAATAAAGGCTCATTGCCAACCCATTTGAAAACCCTAACAACATAATATGATCACGTAGTGTATCATGAAAAATAAGCATAATTAAATAGGTGATCAGGTAAAAGACAAAGCCTAAACGCATCGTAATCATCGGGCTCGTCTTCCGAGCAAGCCACCCGCAAAGTCCAAAGCAAAAGATGAGTGCAATCGACCAATACAAACTATAATGAGCCAGCAAGGAATAGGTTTTATCCAGCTTCCATAGGAAAACACTTTGAAAAATACCTGACAAAACTCCCCCAAAGGAAAATAGGGCATTCATCAGTAAATAAAACTTCAATTCTGTAGAAAAGGACTTAAATACTTGCAACATTCTGTTGTTCTCCTTTTAAAGCTGAGTTGGCTAAAGGCTGCCCCCTCCTGCAACTAGTGATTAATAATCGCTTTTGAAACATTAAGTTTCGGAAAGCTAGCCATCGCCTTTGGTAGCTCATCCATTGTAAAACGATGAGAAATTAGCGATTTAACATCAACCACTTTTTTATCAATGAGTGAAATAGCTTCTTCGTGCGTAAACGGATTCACAAATGACCCCTTTATTGTTAGTTCCTTTGAAAAAATTTCAAACGGTGAAACAGAGATAACTGTTTCAGGAGCCGCGACTCCAAAGAGTAAAACCTGGCCGCCCTTTGCGGCTGATTTAATCGCTAATTCCATACTCTCCGCTCTCCCTACACATTCAATCACAACATCCACTACTAGATTAATAGCCTTCGATGGATGAATCACTTCATCCGCACCTAACCTATAGAGAAGCTCTCTTTTGTTATCTGCAGGTTCACTAACTGTGATCGACTTTACATTTTGTTGTTTGACCAGTTGTAAAAACAATTGTCCAATAAAACCGCCGCCAATAATGAGGACCTTGCTTAAGGATGAAAGTTGGACCTTCTTAAAACCATGTAAAACACAACCCAAAGGCTCGACAAGTGCTGCCTCTTCAAAGCTCATTTGATCTGGGATCTTGTAACAATTGGCTTCCGGCACCACACAAAACTCACCCATACCTCCATCTCTTGTTACCCCTACTGCCTGAAGATGGCTACATAAATGAGCCCGATTGCTGCGGCAATACTCACAAGTCCCGCAATAAATGTTTGGATCAATCGAAACACGATCTCCTTTTTTGAAGGACGATACTTCGGCACCGACTTCCAATATATCCCCCGCTAATTCATGACCAAGAACAATCGGTGGCTGGACTTCAGCGGAACCGGGATGACCATGGTAAATATGTTGATCGGTTCCGCAAATACCACAGCTTTTCACCTTTACACTTACTTCCTTTGCTGACGGAGATTGATAGGACCACTCCATTACCTTCATTTGCTTTGTCCCTTGTAAAACGGCTGCTTTCATCCTAATAACCCCTTTGTTTTCACACTATTAATGGCCTTAACTCTCAATGTATCCCAAGGAATTTTTTTACCTTCTGCTTGATGTACCTTAATCGTTCTCTTCCCATTTGGCAATAAGTCAAAGAAATTATCCTCAATCAAAAGCTGTTCCATTTCCATTTCAATTGTCACCATTCGGGCGAGCACATTCGTGGAAAGTGTCAATTCATTATTCTCATGGTCCACCGAAACCGTTATTTCAGATTTTTCAAATCGAACTTCCTTTTGATCACGGAAATAATAGAAGTTTTCTTCGGTTTTATTATTTTTTGAGCGGATGACCATAACAGCCTCTTCTGGAAGCAGTCCGCTAAGCGCTTCTTGTTCTAAAACAACGGACACTTGCTTAGATATATTTGGTTCGATTGAAACCATCCAATGCTTTGAGAATACCTTTTCGCCATTGGTTTGATAAACAGCCAGTTCAATTTCATCCTCGTACGCTACTAACCGGTCATTTACAACCCAAACCTTTATCTCTTGATCTGGTTCATGATCAATTGTTAGTAGAACCGGACTGTAGAACTTTCTTGCATAATGATAAGAAGCCTTTGGCAATAAATAATAATCGATCACCGACCAGCTCGTTCCCGGCCAGCAGTCATTTAACTGCCAAAATAAAGCGCCACTCGTATCTGGTTTATTGCGTCGATAATGCTCAATTCCATACTTCAATCCTTCTGCTTGTGTTAACATTGAAAAAGCAATGTATTCATCTAAATCCTTGGGAACTCCTGTATAGCCTTCCATTAGTAAAATTCCTTTTGGATGATGGATATCTTTATTGCGGTACGCCATTTCTTCGCTTCCCCAGAAAAATTGGTCCTTGGGAATATTTCGTTCTAACGTATAGCGATTGGACGAAGCATGCATACCAAATTCACTCGCAAATTTTGTGGTATCATGTTTAAAATTTTTAAACGATAGGCCTTCTACACTGTAATTAACCGTCTGCGGCTCACCAAACGTTCTAGGCTCAATATTTCCGTGCCACACTTGCCAATTATGTGTGTCACCCTCCTCTCTTGAGTTATGGTCATTTCCTCCAAATGGAGAGCTTGGCCAAAACAAGCGAGTTGGGTCAAGTTCTTCTAGTAATTCTGGCATTAATTCATGATAGATTTTCTCTCCGTAAAATGGATGATTGATATCACCTGATGAGTGCAATGCCTCATACAGCCAATCATTCTCATTGTTTCCACACCAAAGAGCCAAACAAGGATGATTACGTAGCCGTTTCACGACATGTATAATTTCCTCTTTAACATTGGCCATAAAGTTTTTATTGTAATCGGGGTAAAGAGCGCACGAAAACATAAAATCTTGCCAGACTAATAGACCAAGACGATTGCACTCATTGTAAAAGACTTCTTTTTCATAAATACCGCCGCCCCATACACGAAGCATATTCATATTCGCATCTTTAGACATTTTGATTAAGTGCTGGTAACGTGAATCTGGAACAGCTCCAATGAAACTATCAATCGGGATCCAATTCGCGCCTTTTGCAAAAATTTTTTTTCCATTTAAAACAAAAGTAAAACAATGATTTCCTGTTTCGTCCTTCCGAAGGACTTCAATGCTTCTAATTCCAAAGTCTTCCTGTTGCTTATCTAATTGCACATTATCAGCAAACAATTCCACCGTTAACTGATAGAGGTTTGGTGTTCCTAGATCATGAGTCCACCATAATTTAGGATTACTTACTTCCAAAACGACTGTGGCTTTTTTACCGACTACTTTTACCTTAGAGGAAAAACTTTCATCTCCATGTGAAAGGTTTACAAGAATCTCATAATCTATTTCTTTTCTAAATGAATCAACGTCTATTTCCACTTCAACGATCGCTTTATCGGGTACAATCGATTTTGTTTTAGCAAATACATGATCGATTTTGGCAAAGGTCCTTTTCTGTAAAAAAACATCCTTCCAGATCCCTGCAGCAACTAAACGTGGACCCCAGTCCCAACCATAATGACTTTGCGCTTTTCGTGTCCAAATCCGCTTTTTACTAAAACCAGACCAATAATATTGCACCTTGTCTTTTACATGAACATGAACGGGATCAAATCTTACGGCTAAAACATTTTTCCCTTTTTTAAGTTCTCTTGCCACTTCAAAAGTATGACTGATAAACATATTCTCTGTTGAACCAAGTTCAACACCGTTCAAATAAACAGTCGCAAACGTATCAAGTCCCTCAAAGATCAACTCATATCGGTCGTCTTTCGTCATTTCATCATGGAACTCAAAGGTGTTTCGGTACCACCATACCTTCTCTTCAACCCACTGGCATTTCAAATCATTGTGTCCGTAAAAGGGATCTTCAATTAATTTTCTGTCTATTAAGGTGGTATGCACATCACCCGGAACAGATGCCGTCATCCAGAAATAATCAATATATTCAGGAGAAGCAACCTCAAGATTACGTGCGGCCCCAACATCAAAATGTTTTATTTTCCAATTATCATGAATCTTCACAAAAGGTCACCTGCCAAAGTTATGTTAAAAAGGCCAAAATCAATAGAGCGATTTTGGCACTTTTTTAGCTATTAGAGATAAGTCAATGAATCAAGGATTTCTTGTAAGCTGAATTCGGCACAAGCCATTGATGTATCAGCAACACCGTAGTACATTTTAACAACATCGCCTTCAACAACAGCACCACATGAAAATACGACATTTCCAAAGAATCCTTCCACTTCATAATTTGCTTCAGGTTCGATAATTGGCTGGTTGGAGCGGGCAATGACCTTTGTTGGATCTTCCAAGTCAAGTAACACAGCACCCATACAATAGCGGTGATCCGAAGTCGCACCATGGTACAGCTCAAGCCAGCCATTCTCTGTTTTAAAAGGAACGGCTCCCCCGCCCATGCGTGCGCTATCCCACATACCTTCACGTAAACCTAGTAAATGCTTGTGGTTTCCCCAATGTAAGAGGTTTGTAGATTCTGCAATCCAAATCTCTGGCTCTCCGACACTTTTAGGTACAGGACGATGTAGGGCATAGTATTTTCCATTTATTTTTTCAGGGAAAATCAATACATCTTTGTTTTCCGGTGCAAAAATCATTCCGTGATGTTCGGTTGTCACAAAGTCTTTTGTGGAAACCATGGATTCTCCAACACCAACCGGTGAAACAGCACTAAAATAAATATAATAAGTATCTTCTATTTTGGTAATCCTCGGGTCTTCAATCCCAAAGGTCTCTAACTCGTTGGATGGATAAACAAACGGTTTTTCATCAATCGTGAAGTGATGACCATCTTTGCTTCGCGCAATCCGCAAGTAGGATAGGGAGGTTAAATAAACAAAACCATGTGGATTTCCACTTTTCTTAATGGTACGTGGATCCGAAAAATCATACTGAGTGTCCTCTAAATTTAATTCTAAAATCTCTAGCTCACGAGTTTCGGGATTGTAAATCGGTGCTTTGACGATAGCAGGATCTTCACTAATTGGGCGCTCAGCTACACGGAGGAGCATAATAATTTCATCGTTATACGTTGTAATCCCCGCATTAAATGCACCAATCACTTCAAAATCTGGTCGATGTGGTGTTATATCCATCGGAGTAACCAATGGGTTCTCTTCATATCTATATATGTTCATTTTCAAATCTCCTCTATGCAATAAGTATCTTTTCTGGTTGATTCTGCATTACCGTTCATATTGTAAAAAAGGGTCTCTGATGGAAATCTTCTGTGCTTCGGCATCACTAATCCCAGCATAAATGTCAGCCGTTCCATCCTGTTTCCGAACAAGTCCGCCACTAAAGACAACATCCTCTAAGTCTGATCTTTTCGATGGACCAGGAAGAAAATTACTTCTTGTAGAGATTAGCTTCATGTCAGAAAATGCACCCGTTTCTGGATCAAGGGCAAATACCATTGGATAATAATGACGACTTCCCTCTTCATCAAAGGAAGCGATATGGCCGAGGACACCAACTAGTCCATTTGCTAATAGGTGCGGCTCGTTCGCGCCACCCCATTGCTGGTCAATAAACTGATTTTCTAGTATAGGAGCTTCATCAATAACAGTAAGAGTCAATTCAGTTAAGGAAGATATTCGAGTCCATCCGATCTTTCCTCTTCCGCCCTTTTCCCCTTGAGGTCTTGTCAATACTCCAATACTTCCGTCCTTTAACTCTACGAGACGAAGGTCCTTCATACCGTCCGGACCTTTTGCAAATTCCTGTAGATCTGCAATGGACTCACCTTTATAAAAAACCGTTCTCCAGCCAAGTTGACCTGCATTAATTGGATGAGGGAAGATTTGAACGCCGCCTACGACTAGCTCTCCTGCAATGCGAGTAAAGAATGGGTCTTGTAACTCAAGAACAGGCGCACTCTCTCTTGGCACCCACTCACCATTTCTCTCGACAAAGAAGTAAACATCGGAGTGCTCACTGTCTCGAGACTCCACTCGTCCTGCAATCACAAGCTCCCCTGAATCCTCAAACGGCGCGCTAATATTATAGACATCTTTTTCACCAACGCCTGTAAAAACAATCTTTTCTGCGTTGGCAGGTTGAGCGTTCGAATTAAATTCCTCCAACAAATGTTCACATGTTTTGACATTCCCTTTATTTAAAACAGCCATTTTCATTAACCTCCTTTAGAATCAAAACTTCATTCTCCATAATCGTGATCACATGGTTACTTTCAAGCGACTTCCGCTTTGTCGAGAGCAACAATTCCACATTCGGATCTATATCAAGCGTTTTTGGTTGATTAGAAAAATTCAAGGCTACTACTATTTTTTCAACCCAATCCTTCCGGACGAAATAGATCATGTCATCTTCGTACCGTAAGAATTCATAATCCCCTGCGAGGAGGGCAGAATGGTTTTTTCGCAGCCTCAGCAGCTTTTTATAAAAAGAAAGCATGGAATCAGGATCTTTTTGCTGGGCTTCCACATTAATTTTGTAAGCATCCTCTGGAATCGTAATCCACGACAGATTCTCTGAAAATCCGACGTTCGAATCAGCAGTCCATTGCATCGGGGTCCGTGATTTATCCCGCGATTTTTCATTGGCTATGACCAACGCTTCCTTATATGACTTGCCAGCTTGTAAAGCCAGTTGATAGTGGGTAATGCCTTGTACATCTTTCATTTTGGAAATATCATCAGTCACCCAATCTCTCATTCCAATCTCATCACCTTGATAAATGAACGGCACACCCTTCGCTGTAAGCATGAAGGCTGCGACTAATTTGGCTCGGTCCTCATCACCGCCAAATCTAGAAAAGTGTCGGGACATATCATGACTCGAAAAGAACAAGGTTGGGATTTGTGCCTGATCATAAACGTTCTCCGTTGCAGCTAATTGCTGATAGAGCTTTTCCACATCAAACGTCTCAATGCTGCCAATATTAAAATTAAAGACAACATCTAATTTATTTAGCCCAGAATATTGTTTTAGTATCGCGAGGTTCTCAGAACCAACCTCTCCAACAAGGAATTTATCTGGATACAGATGAACAAATTCAGCGATTTCCTCAATGACAGCTAAAATTCCTTCTTGGTCTTTATCGTATAAATGATTTTGTTCATTCTTTTCCACATCAAGTGGGTTGTCTTGAAACGAATCATTCACCTTTAAAAAATTTATGACATCAAGCCGGAAACCATCGACTCCTTTTTCCAGCCAAAACTTCATGGTATCTAACATTGCTGCTTTTACATCAGGGTTTGCCCAATTTAAATCCACCTGCTCCTTTGCAAAAGCATGGTAATAATATTGGTTGGTGGTTTCATCGTATTCCCAAGCAGATCCACCAAAGAAAGATTCCCAATTGTTCGGCTCATCCTTCCATATATACCAATCCCGTTTCGGATGGTCCTTTGATGACTTTGATTCTTGGAACCAATGGTGCTTTGAAGAGGTGTGGTTCAATACTAAATCTGCTATCACCTTGATACCGCGTCGATGGGCCTCTTGAATAAAAACTTCGAAATCTGCCATCGTTCCATAATCCGGATCAATTCCATAGTAATCGGAAATATCATAGCCGTTATCAACCTTTGGTGATGGATAAAAAGGGGTAAGCCACAGTCCATCAATCCCCAATTCCTTTAAAAAGTCGAGCTTTGAGGTAATGCCAGCAAAGTCCCCTATTCCGTCACCGTTTCCATCTTTAAAGCTTGGCATATAGATTTCATAAAAAGTCGATTGTTTCCACCATTTAACCATTGTGTTTGAACTCCAATCTCACAAAAACCTCTATTACTTAAGTGTAAATTGCATACCTTCTTGGAACTTTTTCGCAAACAGCAAGAAGATGATGATAATAGGAAGTGTTAATAAAACAGATGCTGCGTACATCGGACCTGGATACCCGCCATATGGTCCGAACATTTGTGATAACAAGACATTCAACGTCAGCATATTATCACTCTTCGCCACTAACATATCCCATAAAAGCTCTGTCCATCTTTCCATAAACAAGAATAAAAATATAACAGTCGTAATCGATTTAGACATTGGCATCACGATTTTGTACATGATTTGCAACTCGCTCGCACCGTCTAGTTTTGCTGCTTCAATAAACGTATCTGGTATAGCTTTAAAGAAGTTCGTATACATAAATACAGCCCATAGACTCATCGCCTTCGGCAAAATCATTCCCCAATAGGAGTCATACATTCCAATTCGTTGAATAACAAGAAACGTAGGAATTAACAAAATGATTGCCGGAAAGAACATTTGAAATAAAATAAAGTTATTAATCGTGTCTCTACCTTTGAACGGCATCTTTGCAAGTGCATAAGCAACCATAATGGCTGTTACCATCATTAAGAGGGTTGAAGCCCCTGAGACAATAAAACTGTTAAAAAAGGCATTAATCCAAGGTCTTGGAATCACCGCTTCTCCTCCACCTAACAGCCATTGATAGGACTGCAAGGTGTACTCTGTCGGAAATAGTTTCTTATCTACTTGATCCCAATCGGCAAACGAATTAAGAACCATATAAATATAAGGAAAAATCATAATCAGTAAGAGAACAACCGCAATTAGGTAACGAAACCATAATCCTTTTTTCTTAGTTCCACCCATTTCGTTTCCCCCACATTTCTAAGAGTTTTCGAATGATAAAAATTGAAATAAACGTCACTACAGAAGCAATAATGGCAACCGCTGAAGCATAACCGGCTTGAAGATTGGAAAAGGCTCTTGTGAAAATCTCCATTTGCCATGTATTGGTTGCAAAATTTGGTCCTCCACCTGTCAATTGATACACCTCGGTAAAAATACCAAACGTCACACCTATGGATAAAATTAATACAGTAAATAATGCGGGGTATAGAAGTGGAAAAGTAATTTTCCAAAAACGCTGCCATGGAGTTACCCCATCAATCATTGCTGCTTCGTATATTTCGGTACCAATGCTTTCAAAACCTGATGTTAAAATCAGCGCATAATACCCAGTAAATTTCCATGCGATAATCACCGCGACCACAAACAACGCCGAAAACGGACTTCCAAGCCAGTTAATATCTAAGCCCAATGAGTTCCGTAGGAATTCATTCACAGGACTGTTATACGATAAAAGCCCTTTTACAATCAGCGAAGAAACAACCCCTGACGCTAAGTAAGGGAGAAAAAAGCCAATTAAAAACAGCCCTTTGAATCTTGGTAAGCCCTGAACGATTAATGCAACAATAATCGAAGACGCGACAACCATTGGTACAAATACAGCCATAAATTTAAAGGTTACCCAAAAGGCACTTTGGACACCCGGACTCTTGAATGCTTCCATATAATTTTCCATACCAACAAAACTAAAAGTTGGTGAGATTAAATTCCAATCTGTTACAGATAAGAACAGGGACCACACAAGTGGGATCAAAAAGAAAACGAATGCATATATAAGATAAGGACTGGCAAATAGCCAGCCCATCCTTCCTTGCTTTGTGCTCATTATTTAAGAGCCCCCTCAATTGCCTTTTGCATGTCCTTCCATCCAGTTTTTGGATCCTTTTCACCTTTTACAACTGGATTGAAAGCATGTTGACCAATAAAGGTCTGAATATCATTGTATTTTGAATTATCCATTGGCGGGATACCATTTGGAACGGCAGCTGCATATGGTTGTAATCCTGGGTTTTTGTCAAAGAACGCTTTAAACGCATCATTTGAAGTTAAATCATCACGTGCAGGCGGCAAGCTTGTTTTTTCAAGCCATTTCGCATCATTTTCTGGGTTTGCATACACCCAATTAATAAATTCCATCGCTGCTTTTTGTTGTTCTTTTGTTGCAGAGGCATAAATGACTAAACCTTTTGTATCAGCAAACGTTTTAACATTTTCAGTATCCATGCCGTCTGGAACTGGCGGCGCTGCTAATGTAAACGTTTCGTTAAACTTCATTTCTGGGAATTTCTCTTCCCAGTACGGAATTGTCCACGGACCAACATCCACGAAAATACCTAATCCACTTTCAAATGGGTCTTTTGACTGTCTTGTTAACAATGCATCCGCTTTACGTAAATCATCCATTAAGCCAAGTACCTGTTCGCCGGCTTTTTGATCAGCTGTGAATTTAGTGCCTTCAACAAACTTGTTACCGTTGGATGCTGCATCATACAACATGAAGAAGTCAAACCATCTTTTCCAAGCAGTTGGATCAGCAAGGTCTGCTTTTGCCCATAAATATTTATCAGGATATTTCGCTTTTAATTTTTCTGCTACATCTAACATTTCACTATACGTTTTTGGCGGTTCGTTATAGCCAAGCTCTTTTAAAACGTCTAATCTCCAGCCAAATAGCATGGGATTTGAGTAAATCGGTAATACATATTGGTGACCGTCAGCAAATTCCCAGCCCTCCATGGTATTCTCCATGTTACGGTTTTTCTTTACTTCGTCCCAACCGTCTAACTCATCTAAGGCTACAATTGCTTTACTCTCAGATAATTGAGCAGCAAATCCACGGTTTATATTTTCTGAAATAGTAGGTGCACCTCCACCCGCTATTGCTGATTGAATACTTGCTTCAGATGTAGGGCTTTCCTTCATCGGGCTGACATTCACTTTAATTTTAGGATTCTCCTTCGTGAACTCCTCCGCTACTTCCTTCCAATATACTTGCTGTGTTGGATTTGGAGCTGCCCAGAATTCAATCGTTGTTACGCCATCTTTATCTGTGCTGCTGCTTTGTTCCTTATTACCAGTAGAGCAAGCAGCTAGACCAGAGACAGTAAGAGAAGCTGCGAATAGGATTGATGCCACTTTTTTCATTTTCATCCCAAATTCCTCCAATTTCTAATTATTGTTACCTAACTTCATAATTGAAATGCAAATACCTTAAATGAATGTAATGTTAAAACAATTATTCTATTAAAGTTTGTAAATTTAATGACCGTTTCACACCTATACGTGGAAACGCTATCATTGTCAATCAAACAAAAGTATAATAGTAGTATAGAGTCTAAAAATCAGGGTACACATCTATATCCCTTATTCCCGCCCATGACAATTACCATTACTAACTTTCAAAATAATTGTTTTGTAATGTAAATAACTACCTTACAACGACAATTATTGCACCTAAAAATAGGAATGTCAAACATTATTTTAGTAGAGATAGATAATTATCATCAAAAATTACGATTAAAGTCACTATTGTAATTTCCTTTTTGTAACGTTACAATAGAATTACAAGATAACCTTACAAATCTAATTACATTAAATATAAGAAAATAGATAAAGGAGAAGGGTTCTATATGAATAGGAAAGTGACGATGCAAGACATCGCCGATCGACTGAATATCTCAAAAAATTCTGTTTCCCAAGCATTGTCTGGGAAGCCTGGGGTTAGCGAGGAGACAAGGCAGCTTGTCCAGAAAACAGCGGATGAATTAGGTTATGATTATTCAAATAGTAGAAATCAAAAACAACCTGATAAAAAAATGACCAGGAATATTGCCTTAATAGCTTCTGAATTTGCATTTTCACTTAAAAGCTTTTTCGGACAAATATACTTAGGCGTCGAAAAAGAATTAAGAGCTCGCGGCATGAATTTATTTATTGAATCAATTGATAAGAATGCACAGGAGAAGTTATCTCTTCCTTCCTTGTTATCCAATCATGAAATTGATGGAATATTAATTTTATCTCATATTAGTACAGACTATATTTCTAAAGTGATTGAAACAGGTATCCCAACGGTTTTAATTGATCACCATGAACCTTATCTAGAGGCTGATTCCATCCTTACGAATAATCGTTTTGGTGCATTTAGGGCGGTAGAACATTTAATTCAATTAGGACATCATGATATCGCTTTTTCAGGGGATGTCGACTTTTCTCCAAGCTATCAAGAAAGATATGAAGGGTACTTGCTTGCTTTAAAAAAATATGGGATAAAACCCAATGAACACTATATCGTAGCCAATGCGCAGGAAAACCAAAATAATATTAAACAGTATATGGATAACCTTCAATCCCATCCTACTGCTTGGTTTTGTGTGAATGATGGTCTCGGTTTTCTTGTAACATCCGTATTGCAGCAAAAAGGCATCAAAATACCCGAAGAAGTTTCTGTATGCAGCTTTGATAATGGGCAATTATCACAAATATCCACTCCGAGAATTACTACCGTGGATATCGATTTAAATTATTTCGCAAAAAAAGCAGTAGAACAGCTATGTTGGCGAATGGAAAATAAAGAGGAACCAATCCAGGAGATATTGCTCCCAACCAAGTTAATTATTAGAGAGTCCACTTCAGAGAGAAAAAGCTAACTATTTACGACTGTGGGGAATGAAGTAAAGATGGATAAAAATCAAGAACAAACCATATACCTGATTTCCGGACCATGCGGGGTGGGTAAATCTACCCTTACAAAGGAACTTTCACGAAAGGTAAAAAAAGCGCTCTTATTCAAGGGGATGACTTCTTATCCATGCCCATGTATGAGAAAGATTCTGAACCACCATGGAGTCGGCCCCCGCTATCTTAATATATAGCGAGGGCTGACCCTTTTGTACATCCCAAAGAATTGTAGTTGAACTATCTTTAATTTGTAAAAAATAACCAAAAATTAGATTCCATTGCTCGTATGAATGAGGTGAGGTGAATTTGATGTACATAAATATCGGCACTTTTATTCTGCAAGATTTCATAAAAACGATCAAATGACATTCCACAAAAAATAGGGACATATTTTGATTGTCCCCATTAATAATTTTTCTATAGAGTTAATGATTAAGCGACTTCCTTATCGGTTTGAGCATCTACTGGTACACGCTTGCCTATTCCAAAAGCGTAATAACTAATGACAACTAAACCTAGAAACACAATCCCTGCTATAAGCGAAATACGTGTGTCATCATTAAACCACATACCGACTAATACCATCATTAAGTACGCAATCGTTAAGTAGTTTGTCACAGGTGCAAAAGGCATTTTAAATGGATGCTTGTCCATCTCAGCTCCTTTTACTTTTCTGAATCGAATTTGACTGATCAAAATGACAAACCAAGGAACCATACCAGGAAGGACACTCGCACTGTATACATAAACAAACAAATTTTCTGGCGCAATGTAACTTAAAATGACGCCAACAGCTAAACCAACTAGCACACCAATGGTACCGAATAAAGGCACACCATTTTGAGATAGTTTCATAAAAAATTTAGGTGCTTGTCCATTTACTCCTAATGTATAAAGCATACGTCCTGCACTATAAATACCACTATTACAGCCAGACATGGCGGCTGTGATCACAACAAAGTTTATTATTCCTGCTGCTGCTGTAATACCAACCTTCGCAAAAGTAGCCACAAATGGGCTGCCAACTGATTGTAGTTGATCCCAAGGATACACGGTTACAATGACAAAAATTGCACCAATATAGAAGATGAGAATACGCCAAATAATACTTTGAATGGCATTCGTTAATGTCTTTTTCGGATCCTTTGCTTCACCTGCTGTAATCCCAATGAGTTCGACCCCTTGATAAGCCGCAACGACAAGAGATAAAGCAAAGAAGAACCCTGACCATCCACCTGCAAAGAAGCCGCCCTGTTCCCAAAGGTTTAAAAATCCGATGGCGTCTCCGCCGTTACCAATTCCGAAGAAAATAAGACCCAATCCCGCAAAGATCATTAATACAATGGTTACGACTTTAATCAGTGAAAACCAAAATTCAAATTCACCAAATGATTTAACCGAGATGAGGTTTGCTGCTCCAAGAATCAACATGGCGATGAAACCTGGAATCCAAGCAGGAAGATCTGGGAACCAATACTGCATGTAAGCCCCAACTGCAATAATTTCAGCCATCCCAACAACAACCCATTGGAACCAGTTACTCCATGCGGTCAAATACCCTGCTAATGGATGGATATACTTATAACCAAATGTAGCAAAGGAACCTGTGCTTGGCTCTAAATACAACATTTCTCCCATAGCCCGCATAATGAAAAAAATAAAAATTCCTGAGATTAGATAAGCAAGCAGTACAGACGGGCCAGTCCATTGAATCGTACTGGATGAACCCATAAATAAACCAACGCCAATAGTTCCGCCCAAAGCAATCATTTGAATATGACGTGATTCTAAGCCTCTGTTCAATTCTTTGTTTGCCACTCCATTTCCTCCTCCATCTAAGATAGTAATAAATCCTTTGTTATGATGAGTCAGACGTCGATTTTTACAATCGACGGAAGCTATTCAATCAATTCCTAGTAGCCTAAAATTATCACTCTACGAGTGACAGGCACCTATAGCACCTTACTTAAGAATGCTTTGGTTCGTTCATGCTTAGGGTTGCCGAATAACGCATTCGGTTCATTTTCTTCAACAATATAACCGCCATCCATGAAAATAACACGGTCTCCAACTTCTCTAGCAAAGCCCATTTCATGGGTAACAACAACCATTGTCATACCCTCTTTAGCAAGCTGTTTCATTACCTCTAAAACATCACCGACCATTTCAGGATCAAGTGCAGAAGTCGGCTCGTCAAAAAGCATAATCTTAGGATTCATGGCTAGTGCCCTGGCGATCGCAACACGTTGCTTTTGTCCTCCGGATTGTTCTCCCGGGTAGCTATTTGCTTTTTCTCTTAGTCCTACTTTATCTAGTAACTCAAGCGCTAATTTTTCCGCTGCTGTTTTCTCTGTAGAATGAATCTTAATAGGTCCCAATGTGATGTTTTCTAAAACCGTTTTATGAGGGAATAGATTAAATTGCTGAAATACCATCCCAACCTCTTGTCTAACTTTGTTAAGATCGACTTTTTTGTCCGTTATATCATGTCCATTAATGACTACTTGACCCCAGAAATCTCTTCCAAGCGATTTAAGCAGCCTAGGAATGTACTCTTTCCTGAACCAGAAGGACCGATGACACAAATAACTTCTTTTTCCTTCACTTCTGCATTAATATCTTTTAATACCTCTAGGTCTCCAAATGATTTTCTCAAGTTTTTTACCGTGATCATGCTCATCGAAGTTGAAACCTCCTCTCTACGAAATTAGCAAGAATGGTTAACAAATAAATGATGATGAAGTAAATGACACCGACAGCCAGCCAAATCTTAAAAGCTTCAAATGTTGCCGAAGCTTGAATCTGTCCTTGCTGTGTTAGATCCGCAATACCAATGACCGATAAAAGCGAAGTATCTTTCAAGCTAATGATCGATTGATTCGTAATCGTTGGGAGCATTCTTCTAAAAGCCTGTGGAAGCACGATATATCGCATCGTTTGCGCACCAGTAAAGCCAATCGATCTTGCCGCTTCCGTTTGTCCCTTATCAATAGATTGAATACCAGCCCTTATAATTTCAGCAAAATAGGCCCCTGCATTGATCGCAACCGTAATGATTCCAGCTGTCGTACTGTTTAAGGAAATTACCTGGAGTGAATTTATACCAAAATAGATAAAGAACAATTGCACAATAAATGGCGTTCCTCGAATCGCGTCTACATAAGCCTTTGCGATCCAGTTTAAGATCTTAAGGGGCGCAAGTCGCAGCAAGGCAATCACTAAACCTATAATAAAACCTAGTAGTATGGCAATCAAAAAGATATAAAGTGTTACTTGAAGCCCTTTTAATAATACGGGCACTGCAGAAACAATAATATCCACCTTTTTCATCCCCTTTCAAAAAGAAGACGCGCTCGCTTTAAGCACGCCTTATCCTATTATTTTATTCACCAAGATACGTTTTTAGAATTTTATCATACGTTCCATCCTTTTTAAGCTCAGCAAGTCCATTATTAATTTTTTCTAATAAATCCTGATTTTCCCCTTTCAATACAGCAATTCCGTATTGATCTCCATTTAAACGATCTCCCACAGTTTTTAATCCAAGATCCTTCTGGGCAAAGCCTCATGAAAGGTTCATGAAGTCCAAAATCTTATGGAACACGCCAAAATGGTACTTATGAACGTTTCATGAAGCCCAAAATTTCTTGGAACGCACAAAAATGAACCTCATGAAAGGTTCATGAAGCCCATAATCTTATTGAGTATTGCTTTTAGTTGGCGGTTTGAACGTTTTGCAAACTGCTTCCATTGCAGCCGCCCTGCCTTATGCGATCATCATGGTCATCATGTGCTTCTCATTAGTGAAAGGGTTAAATAGTGAAGTCGAAGTACAAAGAGGAAATAATAGAAGCGAGTACCATTCCTAAAGGGTCATTAAATGTAAATTAAGCCGTACTTAAAAAATGAAGATAATGTCGTACAAAAAGACGCTTCCAATGAGCGTCTTCTTTACTTTATAACGTCTTGTTAAACTGTGTGAAAAACCCAGGCGGTATTTAGACATAGAAAAACCACCTTTAAAAAAATGGTTGTTTTCTTAAAGATGGTTGTATTAATGAATATCAATTATTTTAAAAACGATCAGGCTAACCGCCATTAGCTTCAAAAATGGCTCCGCAGGTAGGACTCGAACCTACGACCGATCGGTTAACAGCCGATAGCTCTACCACTGAGCTACTGCGGAATAATATAATGTTGTTCCCTAATCCTTTTTTACTTTCGTGTGTCCCCACCTCAGAAAGTAACGCAAGAAGTCGCTCGGTGTGTACAACTCGTAGCATATTCATGAAGCTATGCTCGTCTCTACCACTGAGCTACTGCGGAACAAAAAATATATGATTATGATGGGCCTAAATGGACTCGAACCATCGACCTCACGCTTATCAGGCGTGCGCTCTAACCAGCTGAGCTATAGGCCCTTAATTGGAGCGGGTGATGAGAATCGAACTCACAACATCAGCTTGGAAGGCTGAGGTTTTACCACTAAACTACACCCGCATATTAAAATTTGGAGGCAGCACCCGGATTTGAACCGGGGATAAAGGTTTTGCAGACCTCTGCCTTACCACTTGGCTATGCTGCCCAAACTGTTACAGAGTTGACCCAATTTACTAACATAAAAAGGGCGGCTGATGGGAATCGAACCCACGAATGTCGGAACCACAATCCGATGCGTTAACCACTTCGCCACAACCGCCATGATGGTGGAGGGGGACGGATTCGAACCGCCGAACCCAGAGGGAGCGGATTTACAGTCCGCCGCGTTTAGCCACTTCGCTACCCCTCCATATATAAGACCAATAAAGTTTTAATATTAATGATGGCTCAGGACGGAATCGAACCGCCGACACAAGGATTTTCAGTCCTTTGCTCTACCGACTGAGCTACTGAGCCATACAAATCTATATCAACAGTAGAGTTTTAAAAAACTACTGATATAAAAAATGGCGGTCCGGACGGGACTCGAACCCGCGACCTCCTGCGTGACAGGCAGGCATTCTAACCAACTGAACTACCGGACCGAATTGCGGGGACAGGATTTGAACCTGCGACCTTCGGGTTATGAGCCCGACGAGCTACCGGACTGCTCCACCCCGCGACAATAAAAGTTTACATTTTGCTGAAGTAATAATATGGCGGAGGAAGAGGGATTCGAACCCCCGCGCGGTTTAACCCGCCTGTCGGTTTTCAAGACCGATCCCTTCAGCCGGACTTGGGTATTCCTCCATATTATATAAAATTGCTGGTGGACCTTGTAGGACTCGAACCTACGACCGGACGGTTATGAGCCGTCTGCTCTAACCAGCTGAGCTAAAGTCCTCATATTTGGTAGCGGCGGAGGGGATCGAACCCCCGACCTTACGGGTATGAACCGTACGCTCTAGCCAGCTGAGCTACACCGCCAAATATAAAATTAAGTTATGGTGGAGCCTAGCGGGATCGAACCGCTGACCTCCTGCGTGCAAAGCAGGCGCTCTCCCAGCTGAGCTAAGGCCCCATCTTGTTAATTTAGAAGAATGGTCGGGAAGACAGGATTCGAACCTGCGACCCCTTGGTCCCAAACCAAGTGCTCTACCAAGCTGAGCTACTTC
>NZ_BAWM01000020.1:636845-637777 GCF_000759675.1 Neobacillus niacini
CTATACTTTTATAAAAATGGTGCCGAGGACCGGAATCGAACCGGTACGGTAGTCACCTACCGCAGGATTTTAAGTCCTGTGCGTCTGCCAGTTCCGCCACCCCGGCAATATTGGAGCGGAAGACGGGATTCGAACCCGCGACCCCCACCTTGGCAAGGTGGTGTTCTACCACTGAACTACTTCCGCATATTAAAATAAATAAGTGCGGGTGAAGGGAGTCGAACCCCCACGCCTTGCGGCGCCAGATCCTAAGTCTGGTGCGTCTGCCAATTCCGCCACACCCGCTTATTTAAAATTATTTTGCTATCGCAAAAAATCCTGGTGAGCCATGAAGGACTCGAACCTTCGACCCTCTGATTAAAAGTCAGATGCTCTACCAACTGAGCTAATGGCTCAAACAAATAGTTCTTAGAAAAACAACTGGCTTCCTCTGTTTAAAACCCCATCGGGATTTTTTGCAGGCATCCGCTGACGGAATATCAACGTAGCAAAAAGCATGGTGCCGGCGAGAGGACTTGAACCCCCAACCTACTGATTACAAGTCAGTTGCTCTACCAATTGAGCTACCCCGGCGGAATGTTTGGAAATATTATGGTGGAGGATGACGGGCTCGAACCGCCGACCCTCTGCTTGTAAGGCAGATGCTCTCCCAGCTGAGCTAATCCTCCACAAAAATGAAAGTTCTTAACGCTGGCTTGAAAGGAAAGTTATTTTCGCGTTAGCGAGAAAATTTTGGTGACCCCTACGGGATTCGAACCCGTGTTACCTCCGTGAAAGGGAGGTGTCTTAACCACTTGACCAAGGGGCCATCTTTAAAAATTTGAAAAATAAAAGCCCCAAAGGGGCTATGCCTGGCAACGTCCTACTCTCACAGGGACAAAGTCCCAACTACCATCGGCGCTGAGAAGCTTAACTTCCGTGTTCGGTATGGG
>NZ_BAWM01000019.1 GCF_000759675.1 Neobacillus niacini
TAAAGCAAAAGGGGGTAAATCGCTCGACTAATATCGAGCAATTTACCCCCTGATTGTTAAAAGCGGACTTTTTCAGTGCCCTCAGTTAAAATGAGTGCTTTTTAAATAAAAGAGAAATAATGATTTTTACTTAGCTTTACTCTGATTTAAGAAATTTTGTTTCAATTAGTCGCACCAAATTTTGAATGTCCTGCTTAGTTGCAGGATGTGAGTTTGGCTTCAATTTATATCCAATTTGCCCATTCACTTCTAATGTCGCCCACTCTACATCGTCAATTGAGGTTATTCCCAACTGGTGTAAACGCATTTTTAGATTTTCAGTTGTGAGACGAGTCTTTTTCATGTTTCCTATATTTAAGATCCCATCTTCATTAATGATAGTTGGCTTACCAGTTAGTAATAATTCTAATGAATCTAATTTAAATTTAAGAAACTGAAACACAAATACTGTTAGTATAAGTATAGAAGCAACACCAAAACTTGTCCAAATACCCTTATTTTCAATTGGACGACTTAGTAATGGACCAATTGTACTCATTAAAACAAGTTCAGAAACCGTCAATTTAGAAATAGAGTTTCTTCCAGCTATTCTTAATAAAAGCGTTCCCATGATAATAATTAGCACTGCTTTCCAAACAATATCAAGTTGCATATAATCATCCTTTTTAACTTAATTTTCCAAAGTGAGTTACAAAATATTCAATATAAGAGCTTACTCTTTGCGCTATCTCTACCATGAAAATAAACTTCTCTATCACCGAAAAAACGATACCAAAGAAGACCAGTCTCATTCGTTAAAAAAATGGAGAGAGCCTCAATTCATTGATCTATGGATTGGAGTGACTAGATTAAAAATCAGTATGGACAGTTCAGTATATTTTCATTCTCATTGGTGAAGCGCTGATATTTGCGCTTCATGAATGGCTAACGAGTGCTCTATTTCAACAGGGAGTAGAGCTTTTCTTGTTCAACCAACGGTACAGGAGAGTGAAAGAAGGATTTAATTAATTTGTATGGAATATATTACCTTTAAGAGTTTGATATTGTTGTAATATTCACATTGTTATTGATCATTTAGTATAAAACATTCAGGAGGAGATTTAAATGCCATTAAAAGCAGGAGATTTAATTACGTTTGAACGGACTTTTACAGTAAGGGATGTTGAATTATTTACTGAGATTTCAGGTGATGAAGGGATTCATCATATAACCCCAGATGAACAGGGAAGACTTGTAATTCAAGGGTTATTAACGGCAACTCTTCCAACAAAAATAGCTGGAGATAATAACGTACTGGCTCGTAGTACGCATTTTGAGTTTTTAAGACCTGTGTTTACTGGAGATACAATAATTTGTGAATTTAAAATTGAAAAATACGAAAGGCAAGAAAATAATAGAACAGCTTTTATTGCAACCTTTTTATGCAAAAACCAGCATGAAAAAGAAGTATTAAAAGGGGATGTTTCAGGCGTAATACTTTAAATTCTTTAAACTTTCTTCAATTAACGGGTGCGATAGTGAAGTAACCTGTCATAACATAGCGATATTTTGGATTAGAGGGATTCTTAATGAACAAAAAGAAAAAGAAAAATTTGCAAGCATTGGTATGGGCATTAATAGCAGTTTCCTTGTTTATAATTTGGTGGTTAACCAGATAAACGACATAATAACGGGTAGTTTGTGGAAATATGTACTTAAAGTAACAGGTGCATTAAGTTAAGATCAAGCTGCCATAATTGGTGGCTTTTTTATTTTTCATGTATCCAGCATAAGAAGCTCTTATGTGTGATAACGCCATCTAAAATCGGTGTATTTTTTATGCAAAAAAACCACCCGTAAGGATGGTTTCGATGAAGGAAGGTGCATGAATCACAACATACTTTAAGATACGCTTGGAAGATGTTGGTGAATGAGCAATATATCTCGAGTTAAAGTAATAAAAAAAATCCGTAGTAGGTTCGGGCTAAGGATGAGTATAAGAATAAGGGTGGTTTACCCTACTCTTAAATGTATGCTTATCTATTAATAATTGAACTAAGAACTAACGGGGCAGGTTAGTATAACAAGCAAAAGTGATTCAATAAAATAATAGGTCTTGTTTTCAAGGAGGTAAAACATGGATTACATTTCACCGAAAGAAGCAGCGTTAAAGGTGAAACGGTGGCCTAAAGATACCATAGTGGCGGGGCGTCGTCATACCGTTGGTCTAAAATCGGACGGAACGGTGACGGCTGTGGGTGATAATAAATATGGCCAATGTAATGTAAGCGGTTGGCTCGATATTGTGGCTGTCGCGGCTGGTAATGTTCATATGGCGGCGAACACGGGTAATGCTCATACAATCGGTCTTAAATCGGACGGTACTGTGGCAGCTGTGGGTTGGAATAAGCATGACCAATGCGATGTAAACGACTGGTGCGATATTGTAACGGTTACGGCGGGGTGGTGTCGTTCCATTGGGCTTAAATCGGATGGTTCGGTTGTAGCTGTGGGCCGAAATAATGAAGGTGAATGCAATGTAAACGGCTGGCATGATATTGTGGCGGTCGCGGCGGGTGACTGGCATACCATCGGTCTTAAATTGGACGGCACGGTGACGGTTGTGGGTAATAATAGGTATCGCCAATGCAATGTAAGCGACTGGCGCGGAATAGTGGCGGTTGCGGCGGGTTATCTTCATACTGTTGGGCTTAAATCGGATGGCACGGCGGTTGCTGTGGGTCAAAATAAGGTAGGCCAATGCGATGTTAGCGACTGGCACGGAATTGTGGCGATAGCGGTGGGTAGTAGTCATACCATCGGCCTAAAATCTGACGGTACTGTGGCGGCTGTGGGCTGGAATGAGTATGGTCAATGCAATGTAAGTGACTGGTGCGATATTGTAGCAGTTGCGGCGGGTTGCGCTCATACCATCGGTCTTAAATCGGACGGCACGGTGGTTGCTGTGGGTAATAACGAATATGGCCAATGCGATGTAAGCGGCTGGCGCGGCATCCAACTGCCTGGCAATTAGTTTTCGGGAAAAAAGGATACAGTTCCTGCAACTAGTAAATCAAAAAAAGGATTAAACATAAAAGGTAAAAATTCCTACTTCAGCTAACGGGTACTTGTGCGGCCGAGCCTAGGTCGTATCATCCTAGTAAGGGTCATGAACTACCCAATAAAAAGGCTCCTTCTACTCGACTACTTCAATAAGGGAGTAAAGTCTTTTTTCTTGTTCAACTAACGAACAGAATACTTGAAGAAGGTGTTCCCAGGTTCCTATGGCCTTCTCTTTTTAGTGCAAATAACAGAGCAGGTTAAAGGGCATCCTTGAGGTTGCCCTTTTTGTGTGCGCTTGGCAGCGCTTCGCTCTAATGGGTGAAAGTCCCTAACATGCCGTTGTGGCGGAAATGTATAGCTGACAG
>NZ_BAWM01000018.1:0-34199 GCF_000759675.1 Neobacillus niacini
AATGAAAGGGTATGGATAGAGAATCATCAAAGAAAAAGTTGAAAACAATTGCTTTTGATTTTACACAATAATCAGGACTTGACTCAATGAAGGACAAAACCCCGTAGGAAATCAAGAGAAATGTCCTTCATAAAGCCGATGAAGGACAAAACTCAGTAGGAGTACAGGAGAAGTGTCCTTCATAAAGCTGATGGAGGGCAAAAACCACAGGATAGTAAGTTGGAAAAACATATATGAATTGTCCCACTAATTAGGTGGTGAAAAACTGGTGAATGAGCCATTGTTTTGACTTGTTATTTCCATTTTTGCACCCCAAAGTGTACCCGTTACACTTTTAGCTGCGGTTTTTTTTCTATTATACTTCTGATAGCTGAAGCATATCTTCCATGTCTTTTTGAGCAGTACCAATTAATTTTAAGTTAAATGTTTCTTGGAGAACCTGTAAAACACCTTCTGAAATAAATTCAGGCGACTTTGGTCCAATACGAATATCCTGTATTCCTAAGCTAAATAGTCCTAATAGAATAGCCACAGCTTTTTGCTCGAACCAGGATAATACGATACTAACTGGCAGTTCATTGATTTCACAGCCAAATGCATCCGCAAGTGCCATTGCAATTTTGACAGTAGATCCTGAGTTATTACACTGTCCTAAATCAATATAACGTGGAATGTTTGTGCCAGGTATAACACCATAATCAACATCGTTAAAACGGAACTTACCACAAGATGTTGTCAAAATAACTGTTTCTTGTGGAAGTGATGTTGCTAATTCACGATAATATTCTCCTCCTGTACCAGGGGCGTCACAGCCTGCAATTACAAAGAAGCGTTTAATTTTCCCAGCCTTCACAGCCTCAATTACCTCTGGCGCTAAGCCAAGAACGGTTTCATGATGGAAACCTGTAAGCAAGGTTTCGTCTGAATGTATATCCGCTTCAGGAAGCTCAAGAGCTCTCTCGATTAATGGTGAAAAATCATCATTGGTGATTTTTTGTACATTCTCGAGGCCCGCTACTTCGTAACTAAACATCCTATCCGCATATGTACCTTTAATGGGCATTACACAGTTGGTGGTTGCCAAAATCGCACCAGGGAATCTTTCAAAAAGACGTCGTTGGTCATACCAAGCCTTCCCAATATTTCCTTTTAAATGAGAATATTTCTTTAATGCTGGGTACCCATGTGCTGGCAGCATTTCGGAATGTGTATAAATATTTATACCTTTTCCTTCAGTCTGCTTTAATAATTCCTCGAGTGCAAACAAGTTATGGCCAGAGACAACAATACATTTTCCTTCAATTTTGTTTTGGCTGACTCGAATTGGCTCTGGAATGCCAAGACGCTTTGTATGGGCTTCATCAAGCATTTCCATCACACGTACAGTAGCCTGCCCCACCTTCATTGCCATTTCGATATGTTCTTGAACATTGAAATTAGAATTCGTTAATGTCATATAAAGTGCTTCTTGCGTTGTTGTATCCACAAATGAATCCGTATATCCTAGTTGATTTGCATGTGTCCGGTAGGCAGCTATTCCTTTTAATCCATAGATAAGAGTATCTTGCAAGCTTGAAATCGTCTCATCTTTCCCACAAACACCCACCACTGTACATCCTCCAGCTGGCGTTTGTTCACATTGATTACAAAACATGTATCTTCCTCGCTTTCCTTATAATACTGTTTAAGGATACAAATACTTGAATAATTTTCATGTGACATTAATCACATTTAGTAGAGTTGTAATAAAAACTTCATATATTTAACTCGAACTTATGTCAGGGCACAAACACAAGGCAAGAGCATATGATATGGTGATAAAATACGGAAAGTGAGGGAAAGTTTGATGTCATCCATGCCTCCAAGTGACCAAAATAACAATAAGAAATTTAAACCTGAGCAGTTTCGTGATATTTTTAGAAACATGAATGACTTTATGCATGAAAAGCCTGTAAAGGGATTTTTACAATCTATTGACGAATTTTTTAATAGTTCGTTTCCTAGTGGAGCTTTTCCTATTGGGGTTCGGGAAACAGAGGATGAATACATTATTACAGCGGAGCTTCCTGGGATTAAAAAGGAGCAAATATGTCTTAATATCTTACCTAATCAGTTAAGTATTTCCGTCGAAAATAATGAAATTGAATCAAAAGAAGATCTAAACAATCACTTTTTTCAAAAAAGGGTGTCACAACAAAAACAATCACGAACCATTTCCCTGCCAGTGCTCATTAATGAAAAATTGGTAAAGGCCTTTTATCGGGACGGATTACTAACCATTCGAATTCCACTGGTTAGAGGAAAAATGATAAATATAGAGGACTAAAGAACTAAAAGAATTAAATCAACCAATAAATTTTTCGACAAATAACCAATAAGAAAGACGGCTTTTAGCCGTCTTTTTACTTTTCTATGCTTTAAAAATTCCTCCAAGACCTTTGACTAAAGAGGATACTTGTGTGACAGCATTTACCATCTGCCCAGCAGTATTCACCATCTTATTAACGTCTACTGTCCCGTCTTGTGATTTAAATGAATTCATTAAAGTTTGAATACCCCCAGGTTGTTTCAGCATCCCATTGGGTTTTGGATATGGGTTCATCCCCGTGTAACCGTTCATTTGCGGCATATACTGATTAGGTATCTTTTCCTCCTTAGGCTGCAGCGGATTTTCAAATAGAAATTGTGCATCTTTAGGAGGATAATGCCCCGTTGTATTGGGCATTTGCTGAGGTATTCCACTAGTCTGATAGGTCGATTCATATGGTGGATATGGTGGTTGATAGGACTGTTGAAAGTAAGGGTTCGGTTGTTGATATGGGTACCATTCCATACTTTGTACTGCTTGGTAATGATATGGCTGATTACGAGGAACCGATTGAAAATTTGATGGATAATAACCGGGGCTCCTGTAATTCATTTGCCCCGAGTATCCATAATTTAAATAATAATTTGATCTATTTCTACCGTACATGGGCAAACATCTCCTCCGCGTTTTCATTACTACAAACTATGTATCAATGATGCGAAGGGTGCATATTTTCAAATAGATATCAATGTCAAAATGCGGAGAATTTTGTCTAAAGTTTAAATATTTTAAAAACTAGGAATCCTTTTTTTTCATGGTACTATAAAAAAAAGATGAAGGAGGAGTTACATATGGACATTCGCTCACTTAAAAGCAAATTTAATCAAAGTCGTGATTACAGCACTGATGATGTGAACGCATTAATGGATTTTGCTAAGAAGGCCTATATTCATAACGAGATTGACATAAAAAAATATCGCCTGCTTGTAGGTGAGCTTGAAGCTCTAGGCGCCGTGATTCCTGACGATTATAAAGAAGACTCCCTCATCGAAAATTCATAAAAAAGAAAAAATACAGCTAGGCAAGCCCTAAGAGAGATGCAATCTTTGCATCTCTTTTTATTTTTCTAATTCTTTCACTATTTCTAGAAGAAAAAATTCAACTGTCCTATTTGCATTTAAGAATCTTGATTTGCTTGTTTTTGGGAAAAATGCCTGTATGGACAATTGGTCCATATGTTCTAAAGTGGTGTCGATTTGTTTTGGATGAAGGTGCTTTTGTGAAGTATTTGCTAACCAATTTCTCATCAAAGTGCTCCATTCATGCGCAGCAATCTTTACCTCATTAGCAAATGGCTTAATTACCTCATGAAAATCATGGCTGGTCCCATTTTCCCGAGCTTCCTCGAAGTATTTAATAAATAAATGGTTATAGTTAAGCAGCTTTTTTGTTAACTCGAGAATTTTTTCTGACATCGCCCATATTTCCTTTCTGTATTTACAATATGGCTGTGTTTAAATTGTCTGTTGATTTCCGCTCCAGGCACTTCGCTTTCCGCGGGTACTAACCGCCTCCTCGGCGCTTAAGCGCCTGCGGGGTCTCACCAGCCCCGTCCTCCCGCAGGACATTGAATAGGCTTCAGTGAATAATCATCGCACGAATGAAATGCGATAGCATTTTCGAGGATCTTCGTGCCTTCCGCTCCAATCAACAGAGTGCAAAAATTTAAAAATTTGCACTAACACAGCCTACAAAATAAAAAGCAGCTTTTTATTAAAGCTACTCAATCGGATCTTATTCATATTCTATCGGTAACCAAAAGCCCATTTCAAGTTTTAGCGCTTTGGTAACAGAATTGCTTTGTTCTTCATTTGATGTTGGATTTATTCTATCTAATTTTTTTTCAAGCTTAGAGAGTCTTTGTACGGGTGCCGATAATTTATTTAGCTCCTCATTATTCATTTGAATGCGAAGGTCTAAGAAAGATGCTTCTAAAACAATCTCCAATTCTTCTAATTGATCATATATCTCTGTCAGCATAGAAAGCAGCTTTTCCTTTTCCGGCAATGACGAATTCATCAAATTAAGAACCTCCTCGCGATTTTTATACTAAGTACTATTCTCTTTCTATTTAAGGCTTCCTCCCTCACTGACAAAACTAGAAGAGATTCGGCAAAGAAAGTGTGAATTTAGCATTTATTACCTTTCTATTCGACACTATCTCAATTCGCATGAAAAATGGAAAAATCGAACAAGCTAAAATTGGAGGTGTTGATAATGTCAAAAAAGAAACAAAACAAAAAAACAGGAACATCACAAGTAGAAAATAAAGTTGGCTATGGTGATAAAAAGCTCGAAGGACCAAATCGTCCAGCAGATTAGAAAAGCGTAAGCGCCTAGGCTGATTGCGCTGGACAATTATCAAAGTCGAAAATCCTATACTTTGCAGAAACAAAGCAAGGCATTTGCCTTGCTATTTATATTTTCTTTACGTGTGCTGCTCTATGCAAAGCAAGTATTAAATCAAGCTGATTTGATTTTTCAAAGTACCAATCGGTTAAATGAATAGGATGGCGATGTTTAGCTGAAAAATAAAGCCATGCTGGGGAAATCAAGCGATTCTTACTCCAATCCTGATATTCATAATGATTGTGGTCAAAAATCGGATAAGTTGCTCTTAATATCGGTGTTTTACGATTTGTTTTAGTCTTAAAATATTGTTCGTAATCATAACGCGACCCAGTATGTGGAGTTTTATCAGCAAACTCGAAAAAAAACGGAAATAAGCGAGGGTGTGTCAAAATTCTTGCCAGCCTCTTTCCCAGATTAATTCGTTTAGAAAGTGATTTAAAGCCATTTACACTTGTACCATACAATTCTCCCCCGCATGTTGGAAATAGAACACAGCTAAAATGAAGCCAATCTTGAACATTAAAGATCCACGAATGGAATACCCTTTTTTTATAGATTGGATGCTGGAAAACAGGTGCATGGATAACATTTTGCTCATTGATGATTAATGCAGTTGTAAGCCTTTCACGATTCCCCTCTCTCCAGTACCTCTCCCACTCTTTTTGAATAAATTCAGAACATTTAAAGAATGGAAGGAGATGAAACATTGGACGCTTTATTCTCGTCGAATATTGATAGACCAGTAATTGAGGGTATACATCATGGAAAATCAGCCAATTGGCTCGTTCAAAGGTTATGAAGAGGTCTTTTCTTGTTCTAGGCTCGATGATTTCTCGAAAGGCAGGTCCCTCCAGATCACACATATTCCACCCCCCATTCCTAGAAACCATGCTTGCCAGGAATGACCAAATAATATCTGGGTTCCTTTTAAAATAAGAGAAATATGCGTCAGTCCTTGAAATATTATCAAGATTCTTTTTATCTCTTTCGCCTTTAATTTGACTGATGGTCTCAATCTCATGTATTGTAAGATGATTCATATTCATCTTCCTGCTTTCGTAAACGGTAGTTTTTGAGAATTGATTATTTATGAAAAAAGAATCATGCTTTTTCTAGCGTGACAAGGTACATTATTTTTATTAGCGTGCGTTTACCAGATAATTTTATACACCCCATAGCAACTGAGATTTGATATGATAAGTAATAGCTTGAGAGGTGCTTATCATGAATTTTAATTATCCAAACGGAAAAAGGTACGTTCCAAAAGGGACCGAAACAGAAACCAAAGTAAAGAAGCAAAGTAATCACTCCTATAGTAATAGAGGAATGACCCTCGAAGATGATTTGAACGATACGAATGAATATTACCGAGTTAGAAAAATTGCTGTGATTCATAAAAAACCTACACCCGTTCAAATTGTTCAGGTTGATTTTCCTAAAAGAAGTGCTGCTGTGATCAAAGAAGCTTATTTTAAACAAGCTTCGACCACTGACTATAACGGGGTATATAAAGGTAAATACATCGATTTTGAGGCGAAGGAAACGGCAAATTCGACCTCTTTTCCATTAAAAAATTTTCATCAGCATCAAATCGATCATATGCAGGAAGTTGTTACACAAGGTGGAATTTGTTTTGTAATTCTCCGGTTTTCAAAGATTGAACAAGTATATCTACTAAAAGCGAAACACTTGTTATCTTTTTGGGAAAGAATGAAAAATGGAGGTAGAAAATCCATTACAAAAGAAGAAATCGAGCAAATAGGAGTTTTAATTCCGCTTGGATTTCAACCTAGAATTGACTATATTAAAATAATAGATACTCTTTTTCATTTTTAGATTTAATGAAAATGGTTGAAGTATGAAAGGAAGGAAATTTATCATGGCAGAATCGAGAGAGGAGCGCCGTAAAAAACTCCAACAGTCTAAAGGAAAACAAAAAGCGAAGAAAAAACCTAGTGGTATTGTTAAGAAAATTTTTCTAGTCCTTGTTGCCCTTGGCATAATTGGTATTTTGGCTGGCGTTGGAACTTTCGCTTATTTAGTAAAGGATACACCTAAACTTGATCCGAAATTATTAAAAGACCCCATCTCCTCTAAAGTTTTAGATAAAGATGGCGAGCTGATCGCAGAAGTTGGTTCGGTAAACCGTGAATATGTAAACTATAAGGATATACCAAAACTAGTTGAAGATGCTGTTTTAGCGGTGGAGGATGTTCGTTTCTATAAGCACCATGGTTTGGATCCCATCCGTCTGGCTGGAGCCGTTGTCGCCAATTTCCGAGAAGGATTTGGTTCTGAAGGGGCAAGTACGATTACACAGCAGGTCATCAAGAATTCATTTTTAACTCCAGAAAAAACCTTGAAGCGTAAGGTACAGGAAGCATGGATGGCCTATCAGCTAGAACAAAAATATACAAAGCACCAAATCTTTGAAATGTATGTGAACAAAGTCTTTGTATCCGAAAACAGTCATGGACTCGCAACGGCTGCAAAAATTTTTTATGGCAAGGAATTAAAGGAGCTTACCCTTCCAGAAGCCGCACAGCTGGCTGGAATGCCGCAAAGCCCAAATAATTATAATCCATTTGACCATCCTGATTTGGCAGAAAAAAGACGTAATATTGTTTTAATGTTAATGGAACAGCATGGATATATCACTAAAGAACAAATGGAAGAAGCAAAAAGTGTTCCAGTGACTTCCACATTGGTGAAAGATGAGGAAAGAGTTAGAGACGAAAAGCCTTTTGATTCTTTTGTCGACGCAGTTATTGACGAAGTGGAGGATCAAGGAGACTTTGATATCTTCTCTGATGGGTTAACCATTCATACAACCCTTGATAAAAATGCACAATTGCATGTGAATACCATTCTAAATTCAGATGAAGTCATAAATTATCCAGATGCTGAATTTCAAGCAGGTATTGCTCTCATTGATACAAAAACAGGAGAAATTCGTGCAATTGGCGGTGGACGAAATCAAGAGGTAAGTCGTGGATTTAACTATGCGATTGATACACAGCGGCAGCCTGGTTCAACGATAAAACCAGTCCTAGATTACGCTCCAGCCATTGAATATCTAAATTGGGGCACCTATCAAACAATTGATGATAAACCTATAAAGTATTCCACTGGTCAAGAGTTTGGTAACTGGGATAACAAATATATGGGGCCAATTTCAATGCGTACTGCCCTGCAGTATTCCAGAAATACTCCTGCGGTTCAGGCACTTCAGCAGGTTGGTTTAGAAGAGGCTAAAGAATTTGCTATCAACTTAGGGATACCGCTAAAAGAGATTTTTGAGTCCTATGCCATTGGAGGCTTCGGTGGAAAAACAGTAGGGGTTTCTCCTCTCCAAATGGCAGGAGCCTACAGTGCTTTTGGAAACAACGGCATGTATACGAAGCCTTATGCAGTGAAAAAAATTGTGCTTCGAGACGGTACTGTCCTTGACACTGCACCAGAATCAAAACTTGTCATGAAGGATTCTACTGCTTTCATGATTACAGATATGTTAAAGAGCGTTCTTGTTTCTCCAGGTACTGGTACGGCAGCAAGAGTTCCAGGACTTCCGATTGCAGGGAAAACAGGTACAACTAACTATACTGAAGCTGATATGAAAAAATGGAATATTACAGACGGCAGGGTTGTTCCTGATGCATGGTTTGCAGGGTACACAACCAACTATACTGCGGCTGTTTGGACGGGTTATTCTAGTATTAAAACACCTATTCAACCAGGTGCAGATCAAAAAATTGCACAATTAATCTTTAAGAATCTAATGGAATATGTGTCAAAAGATATCAAGACACCTGACTTCCCTGTTCCAGATAGCGTCCAAAAGGTTAGGATTGAAAAAGGATCTAAACCACCTGCATTAGCAGGTGAATTCACTCCGGATAGTGAGGTTATTACAGAGTATGCCGTGAAAGGTCATGCACCAAAAACGGTCTCAGGGAAATACAAAAAGATTGCTGCTCCTAGTAATCCAAAAGCTATCTATGATGCGGTTAAAAATGAAGTGAGCCTAACATGGGATTACAATAATTCAGAAAATGCTAATGTCCAATTCGAAATTACTATAAATGATGGTATAGCACCAATAACATCAACGATTTCAGAAAAAGTAGTTACGCTTCAGAATCCAACACCAGGTACAACTTATAGCATTACAATCGTTGCTATTGTAGGTGACAAAAGAAGTGACCCTGCCACAACAACAGTCAATATACCTTTGCCGCAGCAGGAAGAAAATGGTGAAGGTGAGGGCAATGGTGTGGGCGAAGGAGCCGGCAATGTTGGTGGTGATGAACCTGTAACCACTGAGCCTGGAAACGGTAACGGGAATGGCAATGGTAATGGTAATGGTAGAAATGGAGGATAACACTCCGATACAAAAAAAGCGTCTAGCCCTTTTGGCTTAGACGCTTTTTTGTGATATTTTTCTTAGCAAATAGTTTTTCTTGCTCCGTAAACAACTCAGAGAGCTGGCGGTAAGAATGAAATAAGTTCGGCCTCGAAAGTATATAGGTAAATCTTTCATCGAGATTAACCGGTTTTATCTCTAATAGATTAAATGGAATAGGTTCTTTTGAATTAACTTTTCTGTCATTTGACAAATATAAAAATTGAATGAAAAAACCAATCCCTTTTTTCATCAATTGAAGTGTGGATTTTTGATCTCGATCCCGATAAAAAGTCTCAAGTTCACCTTTTACCCTTTCCCAATCTGATAAAAGCAGTGAAATGGCTGCACCATTTTCACCCTGAACCTCTAATTCTAATTCTTCCAGAAAAGGGATGATTTTTTGATTATCCATTCACTACTTCCCTTCCCTTCATTCTCTTTTTACCCTCCCTGCACAGCTCTAATAAAGGGCAGCTAGGGCATTGTGGGTTTTGAGCTTTACAATGATATCTGCCAAAGAAAATCAATCTATGATGGGTAACAGACCACTCGTCCTTTGGTACCTTTTTCATTAATGTTTTTTCGACTTCTAATACGGAATCCTTCCAGCGGCATATTCCAAGTCGCTTACTTACTCTCTCAACGTGAGTATCTACAGCTATAGCTGGAATATTATATGCCACTGACACGACAACATTTGCCGTTTTTCTGCCAACACCCGGAAGTTTTGTTAATTCATCACGGTCACGTGGAACTTCACCATCATATTCATCCAACAATAATCGGCACAGACTTTGGATATTCTTAGCTTTGTTTCTGTAGAGTCCAATGGAGCGTATATCATTTTGCAGTTCTTCTAGCGATACTCCTAAATAATCCTCTGGTGTTTTGTATTTTTTAAATAATTCCTTTGTCACTTTATTGACGAGAACATCCGTACATTGTGCAGATAAAGCCACTGCAATCACAAGCTCAAAAGGATTTGAATGTCTTAGTTCGCAATGGGCGTCAGGAAACATTTCGTCCATTTTATCTAAACAAAAACGAATTTGCGTATTGTTTAACATAGTAATTTCACCTTCCAGTTGGTTAATAAATGGAAACAAACGAGAGAAATTTTCCTCCCGTTTAGTAGGTTTTATTGCTCAAGCCAATTGTAGAAGGGCCCAGAATTAGTTGTAGAGGCTTGGGAATCTTGAGCTGGTCGAATTGGCGTTTGCTTTTGGCGAAACTTTCGACCATGATTTTTCGCTTGTTCAATGGTCTTTATGCCATTCTTTTTCCATTCAAAAAGAATCCTGTCAATATACCGGAAATTTAACTTTCCTGACATGACCGATTCTCGCAATGCAGCCTTTATGATAATGGGATCATGGTGGTCATCATCCATCCACATTGCTAGTGATTCACACTCAAATGGGGATAAGGGACGTCCAAATTCCTTCTCAAAGCACGTGTAAAGATCACTTTCGTCTGTCTTCTTGCTAACTTCTTGAGTATGTTTATTTTTCATTAAAAACTGTTCAACGAGTCGTTCCCACAAGGGTTCTACAGAGTATTTCTCAAACCGGATTCCTTCTGATGAGTATTCATCTATTATTTCAATATACCCTTTTTGGATTAATCTTCGCAGCATTTCGTTGCATTCTGAAATAGTAATCGTCATTCGTGAGGAAAGCTCTTCTGGGGTAGGGAAGTCATTTCCCTTTTCTATAAAAGAGATAATATTTAATAAAAGAACAAGCTCATATTCATTAAGATTCATATTTCGGTACTCAGAAAATAATACAGCAGGAACCGTTATATTACCTTCCTGAAGCCATGATAATATATTTGTTTTCATCCTTACGACACCTCTTGATTAGTATAACATGAACAACCTCTTTGAGTAAGAGGATTGGAATAACCAGATTTTATAAGAAAAGTAAAAAGCCTGCAGGTGCAGACTTTCTTTTGGAAATCCAATATTTTATGCTTGACGTTTTGCTACAACAAAATCCTTCATTCTTGCTACTGCTTTTTCTAGTAGGTCTAGAGAGGTTGCGTAGGATAGACGGATATTATCTGGTGTACCGAACCCAGATCCCGGGATAACAGCTACCTTAGCTTCTACCAGTAAGGCTTCAACAAATGCATCTACATCATGATATCCTGTTATTTCAGCGGCAGCCTTTACATTTGGATATAAGTAAAAAGCTCCTTGAGGCTTTACACAGGTGAAGCCCGGTATTGAAACTAATTGATCATAGATCACTTCTAATCGATGTTCGAATGCCTGACGCATTTCTTCTACTGGCTCTTCTGGACCATTATAGGCGGCAATAGAGGCATACTGAGCAGTTGTTGTCGGGTTAGAGGTACTATGACTCGCAAGATTTGTCATTGCCTCTATAATCTCCCTATTTCCAGCTGCATAACCAATACGCCAGCCTGTCATCGAGTGTGATTTTGAAACTCCATTAATAACAATCGTCTGCTCCTTTAACTCCTGAGATAGCTGTGCAATGGATACATGTTTATGATCGCCATAAATGAGCTTTTCATAAATTTCATCTGATACAATTAATATATTTCTTTCAAGGCATACTTTGCCTAATTCCTGCAGTTCTTCGGCGGTATAAATAACACCTGTAGGATTACTTGGCGAATTGATAATAATTGCTTTTGTTCTATCAGAAATCACCGATTCTAATTGTTCAGGAGTAATCTTAAAATTCTGTGACTCTAATCCGTCTACGTAAATCGGAACGCCGCCTGCTAATTTAACTTGTTCCGGGTAGCTTACCCAGTAAGGCGTTGGGATAATGACCTCGTCACCATCATTTAAGAGAACTTGAAAAAGCGTATACAAAACATGTTTTGCCCCGTTCCCTACAATGATTTCATTTGGTTTATAGGAAAGACCTTGGTCTCTTTCAAATTTTTCAATGATTGCCTTCTTTAAAGCAGGTAAGCCTGCGGAAGGGGTATACTTCGTATGTCCTTCATTCATCGACCGTGCTGCAGCGTCTAAAATATGCTGTGGAGTGTTATAATCGGGCTCACCTGCACCTAAACCAATTACATCCATCCCTTGTTCCTTTAATTCTTTAGCCTTTGCTGTAATTGCTAATGTAGTTGACGGTGTAAGCGCCATTACCCTGTTTGCTAATTTCACTGCCATTCCTTCTCCTCCTACTTCAACGAAGCTATAAATTTTCAATTTTTTTAAGCCATTCACCTGTTTTAAAATGTACATAATAATAATTTATTAAATTATTTTCAGAACGGTAATAAATTTCCCATAATGGGATACTATTTTCCATTCCTAATTTTACAGAAATAATCTTTTTTGGATTTTTCTCATCCAACAGTCTTTGAACTGCATCCTCTTTGGAAATTCCATTTTTGCGTTTATCCCAAATTACTTTCTTGCTCTTCTCAGGAATCCATACGATGATATTTTCACCTTTTTTATTTTTCCCCTCAAGAACACTTACAGTTTCTGTTCCATGATAGATATGGAAATCCTCTACTTCACTTAACTCGACCTTTTCTTTTGCCAAGGAAACAGCTTTTTCTTCTGCAATATTTAGAGGTTCCTGGGCACTTGCATATACTTTAATAAAAACCCCTATACAAATTACTATAAATAATACTAGAAATAAGATAATTTTTTTCATATACTCCACTTCTTCTAGCTACGGCTCCTAACTTTTCGGTCGTTTCAATCCGTCCCTACAAATCCAAAGTGCAGGATTTGCAGTGCCGGCTTGTAAGCGTCGGTCAAAGTTGGACAGTCGCCTCCGCTTTACATCTTTATGTACGATAAATGGTAAAAATAGCTTTACTTTGATCTTCTTGGTCGAGTGCCAAGCCAAACATTAGGTCCTGTTGTTTTAATGTTCGATTAAGGGCATCAACAATTTTGTATAAGTCCGGACTATGCTGAAGTTTAACAGTCGAGAGGACTTCTATTTTTGATTCCATCGTATTCCTCCTTTATCTCTCTAAAGCAATAATATCAGCTATAGTCTTCCTTTTCTACTGGAAAAGTGAATACTTCATAGTTATTTTCAGTAAATTTAATTGTAATGGTACCATGCTTTTTGGTAAAAAAGACTTCAGACCATGTATCCTGCAAGTCATAGATAATTTCAGGATCAGGTTGATGCTGTCCTGATTCAAACAGGATCGATATTTGCGGATTAACATATTGAATCAATTTCTCAGATAACGAATTTTCCTTTGCCCAATTTGGCACTTTAAAAATAGTAATGTCATCTAAATTTTTCTTTAATAAATTCTCTTCCACAAGATGACTTGAAGAAGTCATGAGAAAAAGACGATGTTTAAAAAACTGCAGCATGAAATCTATTCCTTCATTTTCTCCACTTCCAGCAAAGAGAACCTCTGCTGACAAATCAGGGAATAGGACTTGCGTTGTTCCTGCTTGCCATGGAATAACTTTTACTTCGGTAAAGGGTGCCGCCATATTTGCTAATTCGTTAGCTATTTCAGGTGTTGACATTAATTGCTTTACTTTATATTTTGAAATGATTTGAGTAAGTTGGTCAACAAAAAGATTTTGACGGTTCGTTATAATTAATGTTGAAACTTCCTTGACACCATACGTTTTGAGCATTTCTCGTAATTCTTCACTTGTTTCTTCTCCACCCGTATTAACCAAGATGTTTTCTCCATTGGAGCCTTGAATAAGGGTAGCTTCACCGTCACCTAATCCAAAAAAAGTAACAGCAATCTCATGGTCTTTCAAATTTAAATCGATACTTTCAACATTACCATATCCAAAAGAAGAGGCACTTCCAATCGAAGTCATCTGAAAAAAGATTGCTGCCACAAGTAATAAACTTTTCATACACATACCTCCCATATTATTAGGATGTGTAATTTTTCCAAAATTCATTATAACCATTTGTAAATTATTTCAACTAACTCGTCGATATTCCCTTTTTTCATGGGTACTGCTGGAATAGATTTCAGAAAAGCCTTACCGTATTTGGTAGTAATAATCCTTTTATCAAAGACCATCATAATCCCACGGTCCTTTTCCGTGCGGATAAGACGTCCAAAGCCCTGTTTAAATCTGAGAATCGCTTCAGGTAATGAATACTCCGTAAAGGCATTTCCACCCTGCTCTTTGATTACTTGACACTTGGCTTCAGTCAGCGGTTCGTCAGGTGGACTAAATGGCAATCTGACAATAACTAAGCAGGATAAATCCTCCCCTGGGATATCTACACCCTCCCAGAAGCTGCTTGTCCCTAGCAAAATTGCTTTATCATACCTTTGGAAATTTCTCGTTAGTCTTGATCGGCTGCCACTGGTAATCCCTTGTGCAATCATCGCAAAATCATTTAGGAATCCACTTTCTTTTATAAGCTCATAGGTTTTCTTTAACATGTCGTGTGCCGTAAAGAGAATCAGCATTCTACCCTTTGTTGCCTCAGCAATGGTAATGATGTGCTCCGTAATCGAAATGACGTAATCCTCAAGACTTGTTGCATTAACCTCAGGCAAATCCTCAGGAATCAAAAGCTGAACCTGATTTTTATAATCAAAAGGAGATGGGATCATCATTGTCAAAGTAGTATTTTTGGCAAGCCCGATTTCTTTTATCATGTAATCAAACGAATGATTAACTGTAAGGGTGGCCGAGGTTAGGACAACCCCCTTCTTAATGCTAAAAAACCTCTCCTTTAGTGAAGCTGCAACAAACGCCGGCTGGGCATAGAAGGTGGTTACATTCTGTTGTGAACGGAAGTCAATCTCTATCCATTTAACATCATTCGATTCTTTAATAAAGCAATCTTGAACGTTAATTCTCAGCTCATCTATTTCATTTCTAAAGGAAATGATCTCTTCCAATTTTCCTTTTTGCTTATTTGTTAGTGATTCTTTATGTTTCTTTATCATCTCTAATCGCTGAGATATTGCTGCCTGTAAATCTTTCAGTAGGAAGGCAAACCTCTCGGCACTATGTACGAGAGCATTTTTTTCTTTGCCGCCAGTGTCATGTGAAAAACGAACCTTCGCTCGGTTTAAGCCTCTTCTTTCTGCAGAATTAGATTTTGCATAAAGGGCTGTTAGCTTAAAAAACTCGTCCATTTCGTAGGAAAGGTCTGCAACTAGTTGATTTATTTTCCCGGTCTGGGGTCCTTCCTCCCTTTTATCCTTTAATGAATCAAGTATTAATTCTAGCTCATAAGAAAGAAGTCGTTGCTCATATTGACCAAACTGACTTAAAAGCATACGGGTTGTTAAGTAGTCTAATGAGCGACCAAAGTATTGACTGGCAACCTTCTCAAAATGATGTCCTTCGTCAATGATGGCATAATCAAAGTTTGGCAATAGGGAAGTTTCAGCTGATATGTTACTTAATAACAGTGAATGATTGGTAATTATGATGTCAGCATTCTGTGCTTCGTTTTTTGCTCGTAAATAAAAATCTTTTTCCTGCCAAAGTTTATTCATAGAAAAGATGGTTTGTTCATTCTTTATTTTATTCCAAAAAATATTGCCTCCGCTTGATAGATTCAATTCGTCTCGATCTCCGGTATTGGTTTCAGTAAGCCAGACAAGAATTTGCATTTTGGTTAATGTGGTATCGTAATTATCATTTTCTTCCAATATAGACAGGGCGAATTTCTCTAAGCTAATATAATGATTTCTCCCTTTTAACAAAACAGACTTTACCTCAAAAGGCAGGATCTTTGCTAATAATGGGATTTCATTATTAATGATTTGCTCTTGTAGCTGAATGGTATGTGTACTTACCACAACTGGGAGCCTGTTCTGCTTAGCAAAATAAGCAACAGGCAGCAGGTATCCTAAAGATTTTCCCACACCCGTTCCTGCCTCAATGAGAGTATGCATACCTGAATCAAAGGCATGGTAAACCCCATCCATCATTTGAAATTGTCCTATTCTTTTTTCATAGGACGTAAAACCATTTTTAACCATCTCTACTTTTTCTTCTTCGCTGGTTGGATAGTGGTAACCATCCTGATAATGCCTGCTAGTTGGCGATGAATTACTTTGAGTTTTTTTCAAGGCAAGCGTATTGTTGCATATTTCAAGCGATTCGTGCCAATTTCCACTTCTTTGGTCTATTTCTAAAATGATTTCATCAATCAATTGTTGTAAATCGCTTTTTAGTCCTCCTGAAAGCTGCGATAGCTGACGGAGTGTCAATTCCGGCAATTGAGATAACCGATTTACAAGAATAAGAAATAGCTCCGCGGTAACTTGAGCATCGCTATCTGCCTGATGTGGTCGGTCATGTTGCAGGTCCTCTCTTACTGCTAGGTCAGATAGCTTATAGCCATCGGCAGTAGGAAATATGATTCTCGCCATTTCTACCGTATCTAAGACTGATCCGTAGAAGCCTTCAAATCCGGCTTGAATTAATTCTTCCTGTAAAAAGGACAAGTCAAATAAAACATTATGAGCAACGAAATAGGCACCCTCTAATAAAGAATTAACCTTTGGGGCTATTTCTGTAAATAATGGAGCGTCTTTTACCATCTCATCCTCTAAGCCTGTCAATTCTTCAATAAAAGCAGGGATTGATCTTTGGGGATTGATTAGAGATGAGAAGCTTTCCGTGATTTTCCCGTCTTCAATGACCACAGCGGCAAATTGGATTATTTTATCCCCTTTTTTGGGGTTATTTCCCGTAGTTTCTAAATCCACTACAACAAATTTATTTATCATTCTATATAACACCTCAAACCTTCATTAAAACGGTATCACAAAATAGCTAAAAGAAAAAGAAAACCTTACGTTATAGTATATATAATTATCAAGAAAAAGAAAAAATCCCCAGGAAACGGGGATTCTTTACATGATGGTTAATGCAGGTTCTGCATAAATCAGTTCTTTTATCCTGTTATGTTCATCCATAATGGCCACTTTAGGTTGATGGCTTTGGACTTTTTCTTCAGACACTAAGCCATAAGAAATGATAATAACAATATCACCTTTTTGTACAAGTCTTGCTGCAGCTCCATTTAAGCACACCACACCGCTCCCTCTTTCCCCCGGGATGATATACGTTTCAAGTCTTGCACCATTATTATTATTTACAATCTGAACCTTTTCATTTGCAACCATGCCAACAGCATCTAGTAAATCTTGATCGATGGTAATACTGCCAACATAATTTAAATTCGCTTCCGTTACCGTCGCACGGTGGATTTTTCCATTCATCATGTGCCGAAACATTATTTTACTCCTCCAATTTCCTTGCTAACCTCTAAGATGATATTATCTATTAAACGAACCTTTGAAAATTTAACCGCAAGCGCAATGATACAGGGACCATCTATATTTTCCAAGGCTTTTAACTGAGGATAAGAATAGATCTCTACATAATCAATTAGTCCGTTGGTTTCGGAACGAATCATGTTTGAGACTAAATTCTTTATTGTTTGAGGGTTCCGTTCCCCTCCCTCGATGGTCTCTTTTGCGGTGGTTAAGCTTTTATAAAGAACTACAGCTTGGCGCCTTTCTTCAGGCAGTAGATTAACGTTTCGAGAGCTTTTCGCAAGTCCATCTTCTTCACGGACAATATCAACAGGAATTAATTCAATTGGAAAATTGAAATCGGTAATTAATCCCGCTACTACTGCAACTTGTTGGGCATCCTTTTTCCCAAAATATGCTCTTGTTGGCATCACAGTATTAAATAGCTTTGTTAGAACAGTAGCGACACCATCAAAATGACCAGGTCTAGATTTCCCGCACAAAACATCAGTACGTTCGTTAACGACTACACTAACAGATGAAGAATGCGGATACATTTCTTCAACCGAAGGATAAAAAAGGAAGTCTGCCCCTTCACATTCAGCCAATGATTGATCTTTAGCAAAATCTCTAGGATAGGTTGCAAAATCCTCTGTTGGACCAAATTGCAATGGATTTACAAAAATACTTAAAACGACAATATCATTATCTAATCTCGCTCTTTTTAATAGTGTTAAATGACCTTCATGTAAAAATCCCATAGTTGGCACAAACCCTATTGATTTGGATTGTGATTTCAGCTTTATTATTTCAGTTTGCATTTCCTGAATCGTGGTTATGACTCTCATTTTAATCCTCCGTAAAGTCCGCTAAGCTCTCGTTCTTTCATCGTAAAGGAGTGCTTATCTTGAGGAAACTGTTCCGCCTTTACTTCCTTTACATAGGCTTGTATAGATTCAATAATGAACGGGTTTAAGGAGTAATATTGCTTTACAAACTTAGGCACCCTCTCAACACCATAACCTAAAATATCATGATAGACGAGTACCTGACCGTCCACATCAACCCCTGCTCCAATTCCGATTATAGGAATGGATACATTCTTTGATACTTCATCTGCAAGCTGCTTAGGTACACATTCAAGCACTATAGAGAATGCCCCTGCTTCCTCACATTTTTTGGCGTCTTCTAGCAATTTCATTGCACCTTTAGCGTCTTTTCCTTGAACTTTATAACCGCCTAATACGCCAACAGATTGAGGTGTTAATCCTAGATGACTGCAAACTGGAATTCCTGCCTTTGTAAGAGCTGATATCTTTTCTAATACTTCATCTGCTCCCTCAAGCTTGACAGCGTTTGCACCCGTTTCTTGAATTAATCTACCCGCATTAACTAAAGTATCCTTAATGGATAAATGATAGGTTAAAAACGGCATATCAACGACAATAAACGTGTCCTTAGCACCTCGTTTTACTGCTTTTGTGTGATGAATCATATCTTCCATCGTCACAGGCACTGTGGAATCGTATCCAAGTACCACCATACCAAGAGAGTCTCCTACTAAAATCAAATCCACTCCAGCCTGTTCTGCCTGCTTAGCAGATGGGTAATCATAAGCAGTGAGCATGACGATTTTTTCCTTATTTTCTTTCATTTTCAAGAAATCTGTACTTTGCTTCATCAACATTCCCTCCTTTTTAGTAGGAAGAGGGGATTAAAAAAGAGCAAAAATAAAAAGATCCATCTGAAGGCAGAGGATCTTGGTACTCTTTACATGTTCTATCCCTCTGTCCCGGTCCGTTATACGGATCTAGGCAGAAACCTTTTTAATTGTAAAAAACAGTTTCAGGTGCAGCTCTCAAGGATACCGCCCATTATTTGAATTATAAGAAAAAACTCAGAAAACCGCAAGCTATTCTTTTCATCAATACCTGCAATCTTTACAGTTCTATATCCGCTGAATAAACATGGTGTGTTTTGCCATGTTCATCTTCAATAATTAATACTCCATCATCTGTTATACCTTGAGCTTTACCAATAATGGAATTTGATAGTGTACGTGCTGTAATCTTCCTGCCAATACTAATGGCATAACCTTCCCATAGAAGCTTAATAGGAAGGAACCCTTCTTCCAAATATAATAGATACAATTTTTCCAGATTCATAAAGATACCCTTGATTAAGTCAGCTCGTGATACTCTTTCGCCTTTTTCAAGTAAGATTGATGTGGCTATCCCCTGCAGTTCACTAGGAAAATCTTCTTTTGTTTGATTAACATTCATTCCGATACCAATGATGATCGAATTAATGCGATCTGCTTCTGCTTCAAGCTCGGTTAATATACCTGTAACCTTTTTTCCTTTAATGAGGATATCATTTGGCCATTTGATTTCCGGTAGCAAACCAGTAAGGTCCTCAATTGCCTGAACAATTGCCACTGCTGCTAATAAGGTTAATTGTGGAGCTTTTGGCAGTGAGATGTTTGGTCTTAGGATAATACTCATCCAAATACCTGTATACTTTGGTGAATGCCATTTGCGATCCATTCTTCCTCGACCAGATAGTTGTTCTTCAGCAATGATAACTGTTCCTTCAGGAGCATTATCATAGGCTAAACGGTGAGCAATTTTTTGCGTTGATTCGACACTTTCCTCATAGTGAACGTTTTTACCAATGAATTTTGTTTTTAATCCAAGTCTTAATTCATTAGCTGTTATTTTTTCAGGTGTTTTCACTATCCGATATCCTTTTCGTCGTACTGCTTCTAATTCAAAACCTTCTTTACGGAGCTCCTCAATATGCTTCCAGACAGCCGTTCTTGAGCAGCCAATTAACTCTGCAATATGCTGCCCAGATAAGTAGGCTTCCCCAGCATTTGTAAAGGCATCAAGCAAGTCTTTCCTTAGTTGTGATTGCACTCCATCAGCCACTCCTTTATGTTTTTTTTATTATTAACGACGTTTCCTTCTAAAATAGCTTGCTCAACCTTAAACAATAGCTCTTTCACCCATGGTCCACCGCTTTTGTTAAACCAGTCCATTAAGTCATTACCCGATACGTCCATTTCTGAACGATCTTTTATTGGTAGTTGTTCATACATCTGTAAAAAGTGCTGTATCGAATTATTATTCTCAATGCCTTTTATGACAAGATAAAGAATCTCCGAAGATACAAAAATTTCTTTGGTTGCAGTATATAAATCATATAAGGACCAGCTCGTTTTAAATCTCTTATCTAGGTAATGTAGAATAACCTGAATCTCCCTAATTTCCTTCAATGGAATGCGCCAGCCTCTGAGAAATCCCTCTACTGCCTTCTTTTCGATTTTCAGACAGTATACAAGCAATGCCCACATTTCACGAGTTGTTAATCGTTCAAGCTTGTACTTTAGCATTAATTTAATTCTATCCTCCTGATTCGATAAACCAGGTAAATAGGAATAAATATTTGTTTGAAGAATTAGTTCTAAGGCTTGTTTTCGATTAACACCGCTCAGTAATTTATCAAACTCAGTTTGTTTTCGTTCAACTGCGATATTACTAAGTAAATGAACCAAATCTTTGAGTGCATTAAGTGTTTCTTTTTCAATTGTGAAAGATAACTGACTTAAAAAACGAACAGCTCTCATCATTCTTAGAGCATCCTCTTGAAATCGATCTGCAGCTTTTCCAACTGTTTGTATAATTTGATTATCTATTGATATTTGTCCGTTAAAGGGGTCAATAAGGCTGCCGTCTTTATCCATAGCTATCGCATTCATGGTGAAATCTCTTCTCTGCAAATCCTCTATCAGGTTTCTTATAAATGAGACTTCCTTCGGCCTCCGATAATCCTCATATTCAGCTTCACTTCGAAAGGTTGTAATTTCATATGATTGATTTTGATATAAAACAAGAACGGTTCCATGCTCGATCCCAATATCAACGGTTTTAGAAAATATTCGCTTTACTTCCTCGGGGGTAGCAGAAGTTGCAATATCCACGTCGTTTATTTCCTTATTTAACAAGAAATCTCTAACAGATCCTCCTACAAAATAAGCTTCAAAACCAGCAGACTCCAACTTTTTTAAAACTGGTACAGCCGCTAAAAAAGGCTCCTTCATTCAAATCACCCTTAATTTAAGAGCTTAAGATATAATCGCTCATATTGTCCGACAATTTGTTCGGCTCTAAATTTTGTATTAACAACAGCAACTCCGTTTACAGCAAATTGCTGATGAATTTGTTGATCACTTAATAGTAGGATTGCCTTTGTAGAAATATCGTCTATATCCCCCAATTCACAAATGTATCCTGTTTTCCCATGCTCAATGACTTCAGGCATTCCTCCAACATTCGTGCCAATACATGGAACACCACAGGCCATTGCCTCAAGCGCCACCAGCCCAAAGCTTTCCTTTTCCGATAATAAAAGCTTTAAATCACTGATTGAATACAATTCATCAAGGTTTTCCTGTTTTCCAAGGAGATGAACTTTATCTGTTAACCCTAATTTTTTCACTAACCTGCAAACAGGCGTCATTTCGGGACCATCACCTACCAGCAATAATTTTGCTGGCATAGCTGCTGAAATTCTTGCGAACGTTTTTACAACATCCTGAACTCGTTTAACTGGTCGAAAATTAGAAACATGGATGACAACTTTTTCGTCATCTTTAATCCCAAATTCTTTCTTTAAATGGTTTGCATCTCTTTTTTGATAAATTCTATCATCAATAAAGTTATAGACCGTTTCAATTTGTTGGTCGGGCTTAATTAGTTCGTGAGTCTGTTCAATTAAAGATCTTGAAACAGCCGTAACAACATCAGATTTTTCTATTCCAAATTTGATGGCTTCCGATAGAGATGGATCGTACCCTAAAACAGTTATATCTGTCCCATGCAGAGTCGTAACAATCTTTACATCCACCTTGGACATTTGTTTAGCTAATATGGCACAAACTGCATGTGGAATTGCATAATGAACATGGAGAATGTCTAGATTCTCTCTGTTAGCAATCTCTGCCATTTTACTAGCTAAAGCAATATCATAGGGTGGATATTGAAAAACAGAGTATTGATTTACTTCAACCTGATGATAAAAAATATTATGATAAATTCTATTAAGTCTAAAGGGAATACTGGATGAGATAAAATGAATTTCATGACCTTTCTCAGCCAGCATTTTTCCTAATTCTGTCGCTACGACTCCTGAACCACCAACCGTGGGATAACAGGTAATTCCAATTTTAAGTTTCCTCATTTTTAATCTCCAATCAAGTCACGATTCAAGAGGATTGGCACCTTTGATTTAAAACCTTCTGCAAAATTAACACCAACTTGTTGACCAAATAATCTTTCTCTTGCTTCAACTGCTTCAATATACCCATTTACAAGTGGTGTTTCGACGCTATTTTCTGTTTGTTCAAATTGGCTTTTATAGGCCCTCAAGGATGCAATTTTATGCTCCATCGTATCAGTGATATCGATGGTGAAATCTGGCTTATGGAAGCCATTTATCATATAGAAATATACTTTTGAAACCTTGTGGGGTGCTTGGGTACCTTCTGTTTGATATTTTCTTATTCCCGCAGAAAAGACCGCCTCTTCCACAAGGCGGGTGCAGTTCCCATGATCAGGGTGGCGGTCTTCAATGTAGGGAGCAAAGACAATTTGGGGTTGATATCTTCTAATTACGGCAGCAATCTTCCTTATGAATTCCTCTTGTAGAAGGAGTCCCCTGTCGGGTAATGCTAATGACATTCTTTTAGATACTCCCAATATTTCAGCAGCGTTCTTTGCTTCCTGTTTCCTTAATTCGATGGTCCCGTTTGAAGACAGTTGCGCGTCTGTTAAATCACAAATCCCTATCCTTTTTCCACTTGCTGTCAGTTTTGCAATACTTCCTCCCATACCGATTTCCACATCATCAGCATGAGCACCGAACGCTAATATATGTAAGGGCTTATCGCTCATCACTTTCACCGGTCTCGTGGACAATATTTCTCCATTCTAAGAAGCCCTCATCTAAACCTCTAATCAATAGTTCCGCAGTCCCCATGTTGGTAGCAAGCGGAATAGAGTACACGTCACAGAGGCGGACAAGTGCTGTTACATCTGGTTCATGCGGCTGAGCAGTTAGCGGATCCCGAAAAAAGAAAATCACATCCATTTTATTTTTTGCAATCATTGCTCCGATTTCCTGATCTCCCCCTAGAGGACCTGATTGAAATCTTGTAATTGGTAATCCAGTTGCCTCTTGAATTCTGAGCCCTGTAGTTCCTGTCGCAAAAAGTGTGTGCTTTGAAAAAATAGTTTGATATGCTGTTGCAAATTGAACAAGATCATTCTTTTTATTATCATGTGCGATTAAGGCTATATTCATGGTTGTGCTCCTATTCTAGAATATTTTCAAGTCCATAAACAAAAAGATCTTGCTTCATTACCGTCTCAACTGCTATCTTCACACCAGACATAAAGGACGTGCGATTATAGGAATCATGACGTATCGATAACGTTTGACCATCTGAACCAAATAAAACCTGTTGATGAGCCACTAGTCCTGGCAGTCTCACTGAGTGAATGTGCATTCCGTTAAACTCTCCACCCCTTGCACCACTAATTGTTTCTTTCTCATCAGGATGGCCCTGCTGTTTAAAATCTCTTACAGCCGCCATCATTTCAGCAGTTTTAACAGCAGTGCCTGATGGAGCGTCAAGTTTTTGATCATGGTGCAGTTCGATTATTTCGATATCATTAAAATATTTTGCTGCCATTTGTGAAAACTTCATCATTAACACAGCGCCAAGGGCAAAATTTGGTGCAATAATACAACCTAGTTTCTTTTCCTTACATATACGCTCCAACTCTTCTAAGTCTGCTTTCGTAAACCCAGTGGTTCCTACAACAGGTCTCACATTATAATGAAGTGCTGTTCTGGCATGATGCATACCCACCTCTGGTGTAGTTAGGTCAATTAATACATCACACTCAACATTTTGCAGGCACTTCTCAATGGTTGAATAAATGGGGACATTACTTATAGTATGGAAACCTTCTAAGTCACTTAACATGTGACCCTCGTGTTTATGGTCAACTACTGCCATTAATTCAAAATGTTCAGTATTGCTTACCATTTTGACTGCTTCGCTTCCCATACGTCCACGTGGTCCCGCAATAATAATTTTTACCGTATCCATTCACTTTCACTCCACATTTTTATTTTCAATCCTAGTCCAGCGATCCTTGTCCCTGGTATTAAATTTATTCATGACATAATCGTGTGCCTCTTCCAAGTCAATATTTAATGAATTAGCCAAGCAGATGATGACAAAAAGAAGGTCTCCTAGCTCCTCCTCAATAGCCTTTTCGGTTTCGCTAGATTTCTTCGGCTTCTCACCATAATAATGATTGACTTCTCTAGCAAGCTCACCTAGCTCTTCCGTAAGCCGAGCTACCATCGCCAGGGGGCTAAAATACCCCTCTTTAAATTGACTTATGTATGTATCTACTTCCTTCTGCAGGTCTTTGATAGATTTCCCATTGACCACACACATTCACCTCTTTTACTAATTACAAAACTTCTACTAAATACATTAGCTAAAATAGGTTAGTTTTACAAATATTATTGTTTTAAGTATAAACTTTCCTGCTCAAAATTGCTCTTCAATTGTTTATTCGCTATAATAAAAAACGCTGGTTGGGGGATATTTTGGAAGAGGAGGAAAAATCGTGATATTTGGACTTAAAATGAAAAATGTTTTATTTATTTTAATTGGAACTGCGATTATGTCATTTGGACTTGTCAATTTTAATATGCAGAATAAACTTGCCGAAGGCGGTTTTACAGGTATAACCCTTCTTCTTTACTTCATGTTCAAATGGGATCCATCTTATACAAACTTACTATTAAATATCCCACTCTTTTTTATAGGTTGGAAGTTACTTGGAAGAAACGCTTTTATTTATACCATTCTCGGGACAGTTGGTCTCTCCGTATTTTTATGGATTTTCCAACGATATTCTATCAACATGCCACTGAAGGATGACTTAACACTGGCTGCATTATTTGCAGGTGTTTTCCTTGGAATTGGATTAGGAATTATCTTTCGTTATGGTGGAACGACAGGTGGAGTCGATATCATTGCACGACTTGTCCAGAAATATGCAGGTTGGAGCATGGGAAAAACAATGTTTATTTTCGACATTTGTGTAATTGGGGCTTCTGTTCTTACCTATCTTAATTACAAACAGGCAATGTATACCCTGGTTGCTGTATTTATTGGGGCTAGAGTGATTGATTTTATTCAAGAAGGTGCCTATACTGCAAGAGGTGCGATGATTGTTTCTGAAAGAAATGAAGATATTGCGAACAAAATTATGGAAGAAATGGAACGGGGCGTGACCGTTCTTAAGGGATATGGTTCTTTTACAAAAATAGAACGAGAAGTTTTATACTGTGTCGTAGCTAAGAACGAGATTGTACGTTTGAAAAATTTAGTTACCTCGGTTGATCCACATGCATTTATTTCGGTTACCGTTGTCCATGATGTCCACGGAGAAGGTTTTACACTAGATGAAAACAAAAAACCGATTGAAATTTAGAAAAGCAATGTCCATCTGGACATTGCTTTTATTCATTACTTCTATTCATACCTGTAAAAATGAGGACTAGCCTTATTAACTCTAAAACAGCTACAGCAGCTGCTGCCACGTATGTTAATGCAGCTGCATTTAATACCTTCCTTGCATCTCGCTCTTCCACATTGCGGATTAATCCTAAAGAAACGACTTGGTCCATTGCACGATTGGAGGCATTAAATTCAACTGGTAAAGTAATAACTTGAAAAAGAACAGCAGCTGCCATAAATACGATTCCTGCTAACAACAGCCCGCTCATTTGAAAAAAGATCCCAATTAGAACAAGTACCCACGAAAAGTTTGAACCAATATTCGCAACTGGAACTAAAGCATGGCGAAAGCGTAAAAAAGCATATCGTTGTGCATCTTGTAGGGCATGCCCACACTCATGTGCTGCAATGGCAGTAGAAGCTATGGAATGACCGCGATAATTTTCAGGAGATAACCTTACTGTTTTCGTCATTGGATCATAGTGATCACTTAAAAATCCTCTTCCCTCTTCGACACCTACATTAAAAAGACCGTTTGAATTTAGCACTTCCCTAGCTACCTCTGCTCCTGTACGATAGGTTGAATTTGCAACACGAGAATATTTTACAAAAGTACCCTTAACCCTAAATTGAGCCCATAGGGGTACTAAAATAATGATAAGAAAATAAATTAAGATTCCCATTTTGAACCTCCAATACTCTAAAGGTGTTTTTATCTTTGCTGAAGTTCAAACTTAATCCTTATGAACTCTAGAACGGTTTTTTCGCATATCCTTTTCGCCCTGATATTTTCTCCAGCCCACATAAGAAAGAGTTAAAATGATAATGCTTCCTGTGGAAATGATTACCCACCATAGTGAGGGGTCAGCCTCATCCTCATCCATGTTTTCAAATAGATTCTTTAAATCCATTTCTAGACCTTCTAATTCCTGTTGGCTTTTTACGTTATTAACAACCTCTGAACGATATTCATCAATAAAATTGATTCGTGCATCTATTCTTTGAATATTTTCTGCTGAAACATCAATTTTCATACTTGGATAAATAACGTTGTATAAGGCCATAAAATTATTGAAATTAGAGTGAAAATGTGCAGAATCACCTGTGCTAGCGGCTTCTCTCGCTTCCTGGAAAGCAGTTAAAATTTGGCTCTTCATTTCTGTCCATAACGGTTGATGGCTAGTAGCGATAGCGTCCACCACTAGACGAAACTTCGTGAGTCTTTGGACTCTTTCCTCGTATGCCATATTCGCGCTTACTGCAGCCTCCATTGCCTCATCATGAGATACAGTAATAATTCTTAATTCATCCATAGTAAAAGGATGTTCTTTGCTGGAGATGTCAGTGAATTGCTCTGAAAAATAACTCAATAGCTTTTTGCCATCTTCGTATCTCTGAAATTTTATCATTTGAAGTGCTTCATCAGAGATATTATCAAGCTTCTCTATCGGCGTGTGCGTATTCGCACTAACCGTCATGGGAGTAAGCATAATGACAATTAAAATTAATAGAAACCATTTATACTTCAAACCTTGTCCCCCCTATCATTACTATTAAAATGTATGAGGGGGTGGACAAGGTTAGACCATCTTTTAACCTATCAAAAACTATTTTAGTTCTAGTTATTTAATATCAAGTTTAAATCGATTGGGGCGTATTACAAAATAATAACCAATCCCTACTGCCAAGATCGATAGCCAAAAAGTAAAATAACCAATTTGAGGTATAAATTCATCTAACATGTGGTATCGAGGGAGCATGAAAAAGACATAATCGATCACATCATTATGTAAAGTCCAAATAGCTGTGACAATCAAATGCCACCATTTAAAACGATAGAAGGGGGCGTACAATAATGCTTGGACTGCCATAGCAAAATGAGAAAAAATTAACATAACGCCAATCCAATCCAGCTCTCCTTGAGCGGAAAAGACTAGGAGATTCATTACTACAGCCCATATTCCATACTTAAATAAAGTAACAATTGCTAGTGCTTCCATAAGCGGCCAATTCTGTTTCAATAGAAACGCCACTAGAACAAAGACAAAAAACAAACTAGCAGTAGGGCTATCAGGTACAAACACAAGAAAAATAGGTGGAGTTTCTTTTAACTGCCAGCCATACCACACATACCCATAGACTGTTCCTGCAATATTAACTACAAGCAAAAGCCATAAAAAAGACCTGTTAGCCAAGAGAGGATAAATCCATTTCATTTACTATTCCTCCTTTCTTTTTTAATAATAAAAGCTGACGAAAATCCGTCAGCTTTTTAAAAACCCTTTATTTTTCACCTAAACCAGAGATGTATTCAGAAAGCTTTTTAAGCTGATCATCATCACCTTTAAAGACTCCAGGTGGCATAGTTCCTGTACCTTCTTTTGCAATTTTTGCAATTTCATCAGCAGATAATCCAGTTTCGATTAAAGTAGGCGCACCAGCACCACCCTGGAAGCTATCGCCGTGACACGTGATACATGTATTGTCTGAAGCAATCTTATATTCTTCAGATGTTTTATCAATTTCAACGTCTGCAACAATTTTTCCATATTCTTTTGCAGCTTCCCAATCATGGGTAGAAGCACCCTGCCATGTTAAAAATGTAATTGCGGCTAACGCTAATAGCATAAATCCAGTTGCCAACGGACGCTTGCTTGGTTTCCGTTCTGGTCCACGATCGAGGAATGGAGCTAATAATAATGCTCCAAAAGCTAGTCCAGGGATAACCATAGCACCAATTACTGTATAAGGTCCTGCTGCATATTCATACTTTAGTAATTGGTATAAGAATAAGAAATACCAGTCTGGCATTGGTACATAACCTGTATCTGATGGATCCGCAATCCTTTCAAGTGGACTCGGATGTGCAACTGTTAAACATAGAAAGCCGACAAGAAATACTGCACCTACCAACCATTCTTTCAAAAGGAAGTTAGGCCAAAATGCCTCTGTTTTACCAGGGTATTCTGAGTAATCTTTCGGAATATTTGTTTTCGTACGAGCCTCAGGCGCCAATACACGTGAGTCACCTACGAACTTCATTCCTTTACCGCGATGCATCGAACAATCCCCCTCCTTTATTCGCAAATTAAAAATAGTTCGGAATCAAATATGAGTATTATAGTGGTCCAGAAATACCCTGTTTACGAATCATCATGAAATGAGCTGCCATTAATCCAAATAATGCAGCAGGTAAGAAGAACACGTGAATCGCAAAGAAACGAGATAATGTTTGAGCACCAACAATCGTCTCATGGCCCGAAAGTAAAGTTTTTGCATAAACACCAATAAACGGTGTTGCCTCAATAATTTGAAGTGTAACTTTTGTTGCGAACAACGCTTTCATATCCCAAGGTAATAAATAACCCGTCAAACCTAACGCCAGCATGATGAAGAAAATTAGAACTCCAACAATCCAGTTAAGTTCACGTGGTTTTTTATAAGCGCCTTGGAAGAAAACGCGTAATGTATGTAAGAACATCATTACAATAACTAAACTAGCACCCCAGTGATGCATACCGCGCACGATTTGTCCGAAAGCTACCTCGTTTTGAAGATAGAATACAGACTCCCACGCGTTTTTGATATCTGGTACATAATACATAGTTAAGAACATACCAGAAAGAATTTGAATAACTGTAACAAAAAACGTTAAACCGCCAAAGCAATAAACGAACGCAGAAAAATGATGCGCCGGATTAACATGCTCAGGGACTTCATGATCTGCGATATCGCGCCACAAAGGCGTAATATCTAAACGTTCATCTACCCAATCGTAAATTTTGTTTAACAATGATTACGCCTCCTTCGTCCGTGGTTCAGCTTTTCCTAAATAAAGTAAACCGTCTTTTTCTTTTAATGGATACACATCCAGTGGTGCAATAGGTGGAGTACCCTTAACGTTCGTTCCATCCTTCGTATAACGTCCAAAGTGACATGGACAGAAGAATTGATCCGGATGATCTTTGCTTGTTGCCCATCCAACAGTACAACCTAAGTGTTTACATACAGGAGACAGGGCAATAATATTATCTTGTTCATCCCTATAAACCCAGGCAGTATTTGTTACTTCCGAAGTATACCAAGCATCCTTTTGTTCAAAAGTGAAATCTACTCGTTGTGGTTCTGTGGTGATATCTTTAATTTTCAATGGAGTTGCAATAAAATCTCCACCTGCTTCAGCTGTTAATACTGGATCAATTGCAAAACGAACCATTGGCATTAACATACCTGCTGCCATAAACCCCCCTACACCAGTCAAAGTGTAGCTTAAAAATTGTCTTCTTGATACGCGATGCTTACTCATGCTTATCCCCCCTCTATTCACAAGTTAAGTCCATCGGACATAAATTAAACACATATAAAACTAGGACATAACCATGATATATCAATCTTAATCCTAGGTCAATATCATACTATTTTAAAAACATGTTAATCAGCAAAGAATTACAAATTTTCATGCCATATTTGCGTAAAAAGGCTTAAGAGCTGCTTAACCTGGCTTTCAATCATTGAAATCTTTTGTGATTCATCCAAATGCTCAAGCGGCAGGGATGGAAGCCAAATTAATGAACCATCAAGCTCGTCCTCAAAGTTCTTCCATTCAATCTCAGACGTTATGTAAAAGATATGTTTAAATTCGTTTTTTTCAATATTCTCTTCCCATTTCTTCAATCCTTTTATTATATCCTCATATTGATCATTTTTTAAGTATGTATACGGTGGAACCAACATTATTCTTCCAGTAAATTGTCTTTCAAGGTAATTGGTTAGTAACGTAATAAATTCTGCGCTTGAGGCAGAGTGTTTCATTTCATTTCCAAACGAAACCGAATACAAGGGGATGACTGCAGTATCCACGTATTCTTTTGCGGTTAAATATGTTTCTATATCCTTAGAAACCCACTTCATTTATGACACCACCTATTTTCACATTATTACTTCTATCATATCATTTTATTAAATAAAACATCAAAAGTAAAAGAGGAAAAAACTCAGTAATCAAACAAAATGGAAGCTTGCTTATCGCAAGCTTCCATTTTGCTCTGCTTCTTTTAGTTGATTTAGTTTCTCTGTTAATGCACGAAAAGCCTTTTTATCCTGCTTATCAAGTGCTTCATCAATTAATTGAAGCAATTTTTCCCGTTGAAACCGTTCAATGCTGTTTAGTAAAAATTGTTCTGCTACAATTCCGTCTTTTTCATTTACTTGAAGGTGTTTTGGAACAAATGGATTTTCTTCTAATACAGCAGCATATTGATGCGCTTGATTGGAAGCATGAAAGTTTAATTGAATAAAAATATCTTCGTCACGATTTAACCGAATATCATGAAAGGATTTTTCAGCATCAGTTGTCATAACATTTTCTTTATAAAAGCGGAATGGTACTTTATCAACGCAGTGGGTTGACATGATCAGCCCGCGAGGACAATACTGTGCTTGTTCTACAAAATGAACCTTCTCCATTAATTGGTCGTGACTCATTAAATAATTTAGAATCCAAACACACTCTCTTCTTTTTAATTGATAATGATTTAAAAACCAACGAATAAAGTCCTTTTTCTCGTTGACAGAAACAGGGGTTGCCATATGATAGTTTCCCTCCTCTGTATATTCAGTTTTTTTATTAATTCTCTCTACTTATTAGACGGTCAAGCAAATCAGAATATTCCCCATTTGTTGGATCACCTTTTTGTAACTGTTTAAAAATTTCGGCAGCAAGGTCGTTTTTTCCTTCCTCAATTAAAAAATAACCATAATCGTTCAAAAATGCTTCATTATTCTTAAAAAAAGTATATGCACTTTCATATTTGTCTAATGCATTGGAATATTCCTCTAACTTATCGTATGCAAGGGCAGCGTCCCATTGGAGTTGGGGCTCCTCATCTTCCACGAAGTCCAGCTGTGATATCAGATCAATGACTGCTTCATTTCTCTCTTGTTGAAAGAAGAGCTTATTTAAGGTTAACGCTGCTTCAGTAAATCCTGGATCCAATGCAAGTGCCTCGCGGAAGTATTGTTCTGCCAGTTCCGGTTGTGCCAGCTTAATGGCAATTTTGCCACCGAAGAAAAATAAATCTTTATTAAAGTCATCCTGCTTCATACCTTCTTGAATAACGTTTAAACTATTTTGAAGTTCCTCTTCCCGTTCGTATGCCTTCGCGAGATGTAAATACAGGGAATGGTATTCTGGGTCAAGCCCTTTTAATTCCTCGAACTTTTCGATTGCAGTCCGATTATATCCTGCTTGAAGTGCTGTAAAGGCATAACCAAATAGTGTATTAATCTCTAATTTTTCATCAATTGCTTTGTCATAATAGGCTAATGCTTCCTCAAATTCTCCAGAGGCACTTAGAAGCTCTGCTATTCGCTGGTAAATACTCACACCTGCAATCTCATGGTACTCCTTTAAGACAGCCTCATAGTATTTCAGTGCCTTCGTTACTTCTCCTTGTTCACTGTAGAGTTCACCAAGTGCAAAATCAATGATGACCTCATCTGGCAATATATCCTTTGCTAGCTGCAGTTTTCTTTCACATACCTCGTATAATCCTTGGACTTGATATAAGTCAGCTAACAGCAAGAGAGATTGTCCAAAGCTGGGGTCGTGTTCAGAGATCTTTTCTAATTCAAGAATTGCTTGTTCCTCATCACCGGCATCCACTAATATTTCCCCGAGTAAGACGAGTAGTTCACCCTCTTCAGGATATATTGCTAATAGGTTTTCAACTAACGCCTTTGATTCCGCTAAAAATCCAAACTGGAACATTTCTTCAGCAAGAAGGAATTTTTCATCGGGCTGACCTTTGGTTAATACAACATTATATTCATTTATGGCTTCATTATGTTGACCGTTTTCCAACATTGTAATAATTTTATTCACTCTGTCCATTATCTCTTTCCTCTCGGTTCCCTTGATTAACTATAATGCAAAAAATGATGGAGTTCTCACCCTAACATATTCTCCATATCCAGGTTTAAATAAAACTTCTTCCCCTGCACGTACTACTTTACCCTTGTTAACTGTAACTACAAGTCTATCACTATGATAATGAAATAATTCCACTTCATCAACATTCATGATTTCTCTAGCTTTAAGATATAAATTATAGCTTACTTCTGCTCCGTGTAATAAACTTGCTTTTTGAGGATATAAACCTAGTTTATTTAATACTAGAACAGATAATGGCTGATTCTCTTTCATTTCCTCGAGGATTGCAGGAATTTTTTCATTTTCTATTATAACCTTCCATTTCGACAAAGCCCTTCTAGCTTCCTTCTTTAAATCATTAGAAATTATTGGAACAAGTGGACAATTATACGGAAAAAGTGCCTCCTTTATCCAACCCCATGGAATTTTTATTAAATCATCGGGATCCACAATATCGATAAAGATTGCTGGAACTCTTTCTTTCTTACATTTCCTAATAAATGAGGGAGTTAATAGGCGCATCGGAATTTTTACACTAATGAGAAAATCGATTGGACTGCTCATGAGTGCTGTTTTTGTTTCTTTTATCTTTTCTGTTAATTCACTTTCGTAGGTTATCGAAATGTAGGTAAGTATTGTGGTACATCCTTTCAAAAGGAAATTCTCAATCATGTATTTTCGAAATTCCTGAAAGGAGGCTTTGAGAGGTATGCAAGTATCTAAAAATACGTAAGACGGGGTCATGATAAAAGAGTCCGCATTCATTTTTATTAATTTATTATGATGAATACGATCTTGTTTTGCAGCAATGTGGTTTCCCTCAATGAGCAGCGATGATTTTGACAGTTTAGTTTCCTTTAGAATATTGGCATTTTCAATAATATATCCCATTCTACCACCCTTTTCACAGCTTTCCTTCTTAAGACAAGCTATGTGCCATACCTAAAAACTATGACAGAAAAAAAAGGAAGCTTTAGCTTACCACTTATTAATTTTTCCTTTGATTTAGGTCATATGAACGCTTCTTGGTTACCACTTTTTATATTCCAAGAGGTTTTTGGTCACCTATAGTCCTCATTGGTTACCACTTTCTCTATTCCAACCAGATTTCGGTCACCTATAGCCCTTATTGGTTACCACTTTCTCTATTCCAACCAGCTCTCGGTCACCTATAGACTACATTGGTTACCACTTTCTCTATTCTAACCAGATTTCGGTCACCTATAGTCCTCATTGGTTACCACTTTCTCTATTCCAACCAGATTTCGGTCACCTATAGCCCTTATTG
>NZ_BAWM01000018.1:34310-338477 GCF_000759675.1 Neobacillus niacini
TCCTCATTGGTTACCACTTTCTCTATTCCAACCAGATTTCGGTCACCTATAGCCCTTATTGGTTACCACTTTCTCTATTCCAACCAGATTTCGGTCACCTATAGACTACATTGGTTACCACTTTCTCTATTCCAACCAGATTTCGGTCACCTATAGCACTCATTGGTTACCACTTTCTCTATTCCAAACAAAATTAGGTCACCAATAGCCCATATTGGTGACCGATTCCATTCATAATATATCAACAAAGAAATTTTTCAAAACCTATTTTTTAAGACTATCTAAATGACTGAAGAAATTTGGATAAGACACTGAAATGGCTTCTGGATCTTCGAGCTCAACCTGGTCCTTACATAGCAGTGACGCGATTGCGAGCATCATCCCGATTCTATGGTCACCATGACTGGAAACAATTCCACCTGTAAGTGGAGTTCCACCTTGAATAATCATTCCATCGTCTGTAGCTTCAATTGAAGCGCCTAGTTTTGTTAATTCTTGTACAACCGTATCTATTCGGTTTGTTTCTTTGACTTTTAACTCAGCAGCGTCTTTAATAATTGTTGTCCCTTCAGCTTGTGTTGCTAACAAAGCAATGATTGGGATTTCATCAATTAGTCTTGGAATAACATCACCCGCAATGACAGTTCCTTTAAGACTTGATGTTTTAATCGTAATATCACCAGCTGGTTCAAAGGCATCTTCATCATTGTTATGAATCTTTAAATTTGCACCCATTTGATTCATAATTTCAATGATACCCGTTCTAGTCGGATTTAGACCCACATTCTTTAAGAGAATTTCACTATCGGGAACAATCGCACCAGCTACAAGGAAAAACGCTGCTGAAGAAATATCTCCAGGAACTAGAATATCAGAAGCAATTAGCTTTTGACCTCCTTTTACCGTAATCGTACGGTTATCCTTCCCGACTTCACCACCGAATTTGCGAATCATTCTCTCAGTATGATCGCGCGACTCAGCTTTTTCGATTATGGTCGTTTCTCCCTCAGCCTGAAGACCAGCAAGGATCAGCGCTGATTTTACCTGGGCACTTGCAACAGGCATATTATAGTGAATCGGATTTAACTGTCCACCACGAATACTAAGTGGAGTAAACTCTCCATTCTTTCTGCCGTCGATTTTTGCACCCATCGTTCTTAACGGCTCCGTCACCCTTGTCATCGGTCTTTTTCCAATCGAATGGTCACCTATAAGTGATGAGAAAAATGGTCTTCCCGCTAAAATTCCTAATAATAGTCGAATAGTCGTTCCCGAGTTACCAACGTCCAGTAGATCATTAGGTTCTTTTAAACCATCAAATCCATTCCCATAAATCGTTAGACCCTTTTCATTTTCTTCAATTACGACACCTAGCTTTCGGAAGCAGGAAATAGTACTTAAACAATCATCGCCTGGCAGGAAATTCGTTACCCTTGTTACACCTTGGGCAATTGAACCAAACATAACAGAACGATGTGAAATTGATTTATCCCCAGGTATTTCAATAACACCCTTTAAACCATTCGTAGTTGGCTGTAATGCTATTAATTCCATTTCATCACCTATATTCAGATCAAATTATATTCCAATCGAGGTAGCGTAGCTTGAGCAGGTATGAATACACTTTTCCGCCCGCTCGCGGTCCTCTTCTGTTTGAAAACTAATAACTAAAACTCCGTAAATCTCGTCTTCTCGAGTTTCTAAAATGCGAATGTTTGTAATACTAATATTTTCTTTCGCTAAATATCCAGTAATCTCAGAAATGACACCCGGATAATCTGGAACATCAACATATAGATCGTAAAATGCAGGAATTGCGCCTTTTTCTCTTAACGGCAGACCATCGCGAAATTGCTTAGCCTGTTGAAAATAGTGAAAAATTTCTCCACTATTTTCCTGCTCAAGTAACAACTTCACCCAATCCATTTCTTCCTTCCATTTATCGATCAAGTCTATCAAAACCTCGCGATTATGCAGTAATATATCTTTCCACATTTCAGGGCTGCTAGAAGCAATCCTAGTAATATCCCTAAACCCGCCTGCTGCTAAACGTGGAATAAGGCTTTCTTCTTCCGCTAACCTTTCCGTTTGGCGGACAATTGATGCCGCAATGATATGAGGGAAATGACTAACAATTCCCGTTAAATAATCATGGGTATCAGGTGTAACACTTAAGAATTTTGCATTTGTACCTTTGAGCCAGGCTTTTAACATTTCAACTTTTGAGCTTTCAATATGATCCTCTGGAGTTAGCAGGTAAAAGGCATTCTCAAAAAGTATTTCTTTAGCAGCTGACACACCACTTTTATGGGAGCCAGCCATCGGATGACCTCCGATAAAGGTGTATCCTTTTTTATTTAAGCTTGCAGCATTGGCAACAATTTTGCTTTTTGTACTTCCGGTGTCAGTAATGATTACTTCTGGTTTTAACGATTGCTCTGATAATAAATGAATAATCGCTTCTGTTTCGATTACTGGTGCGGAAATAATAATTAAATCTGCGGTTTTAGCACCTTCTGCTATATGATCAGCCACTTCATCAATAACACCTAGCATTTTTCCAAGTCTAGCTTGTTCTTGATGTATATCATAGCCAATTATGATAGCGTCTTTATGTTCTTTCTTAATACATAAAGCTAAAGAACCGCCAATTAACCCAAGCCCAATAACAAAAACTCGGCCTTTCATTGGTAGTCCTCCTAGTTTCCACTGAGCTGAGCTGTTTTTTGTTCAGTCAGAAATTCACCTAATGCTTTTAGCACACCTTCATTTTGCTCAGCAGAGCCAACTGTAATTCTTAATGAAGAAGGAAATCCTAAAGCTTTCCCAGATCTAACGATATAGCCTTTTTCTAATAGAAATTGAAACCCTTTATCAGCATCGGCATTGATATCTATTAAAACAAAATTAGTTTGAGAAGGATAATAGTTTAATTCTTGTTGTTTGCAGAAATCGTAAAATTGATTCAAACCTTGTCTGTTTTTCTCTTTGCACTGTTGGACAAACTCTTGGTCCTCAAGTGCAGCTTTAGCTGCCACCTGTCCAAATGAATTAACATTAAAAGGTTCTCTTGCAGGTTCCAACGCTTGAATAATCGACCTGTTTGCAACACCATATCCTACTCTTAGTGAGGCAAGACCATATATTTTTGAAAAGGTTCGTAACACAATTAAATTCGGATAAGTTCTAGTTAATTCAATTGAATCATAGTAATCATCTGCAAATACGTATTCAAAATACGCTTCATCCAACACTACTAAAACATGTGCAGGAACTTTATCTAAAAATGTAATTAATTTATTTTTCGAGACGTATGTACCTGTCGGATTATTAGGACTGCAAACCCAGACAACATTGGTATTATCATCAATGGCTGCATACATTTTCTCTAAATCATGTTCACCATCAAGTAAAGGAATTTCCCTTATCACTGCTCCTTCAATCACAGCATTATGTTTATATTGAGAAAAGGATGGGGTCGCCATTACTGTATTGACACCTGGATGCAGTAAAGACCTTGAAATGATTTGAATTATATTATCTGACCCATTCCCAAAAATTAGCTCATCTTGGTTTACCTTCAAAAAAGAAGCTACTGAATCCCTTAGGCTGGTCATATATCCATCTGGGTAAATAGCAAAGCCTGGTTGATTACTTTGTAATGCAGAAAGAACTTTATTAGAACAACCAAATGGATTTTCATTTGATGCAAGCTTTACAATCTGTTCTAAATTATATTGTTTCTTAACTGACTCAATTGATTTTCCTGGCTGATATGGAGTCAGTGTTAATAACTGCTTTTTCCATCTCATTTATCTCCACTCCATCCTTAAAATGATATATTTATCGCTGTCTATTTAGCCAAGGTATTGCCTAAATCAGGTCGTAATACCGTTGCCCCTCCTAAATAAACATGAACTATTTCTTCCTGTGGTACTGCTGTATTAACATGAAGCATAATTCGAACGCACATTTGTAAAGAGTTCGGAACTGGCAGTTCCCGCATACACATTACAGGTACATAGGTCCAACCCGCAAATTTACGCAGTGCTCTTGCTGGGAAAACAGCATTTAGGTCTTCCGTTGTTGAAATAAAAACAGAAGCTACCTGCTCAGGATGAATCGTGTTTTCCTCAATCATCTGTTTCAAAAGCTCTTCTGTTGCTGATGTGATCGCTTCTTCGGTATTGCAATCTACGGTGATTGCTCCCCTCACCCCTCTAATCATGAAAAGCCCCCCTTGTTTTTAAAAATTCTTGAGCTGACCTAATAAAAATTCATCCGAAAGCTCCTGAAGTGTCGGTTTCCCAATTTGCTCTAATAAGACAAATCTAACTGATCCACCAGCTGATTTCTTATCCTGCTTCATTTTTGACAGCAGACGCTCAGCTGATAGATGACCTGGTATCTCAGTTTGATACCCAAGACCTTGAACCCAAGCAGTAAATTCATCCGATTTAAAGGATAATCCTAATACCTCATTACTTAGCTTTAAAGCAAAAACCATTCCAATCATTACTGCTTCACCATGAGTAAAATTACCATAACCCATTTCCGATTCAATTGCATGGCCTAGTGTATGTCCAAAGTTTAAGTAAGCACGAATTCCCGTCTCCTTTTCATCCTTTGACACAAATTCATTTTTTATTTTTATCCCTTTTGTAAGTGATTCAAATAATTGGTCAGAAGTTAAGGAATCAAGATGACGAATATCTGTTTTTAACCATTGATAAAAGTTAGCATCGTAAATAAGTGCATGTTTAATAACCTCTGCAAAACCAGAACGAATTTCTTGCTCAGGTAGTGTATTGAGTAGTTCAAGGTCATAAAAGACCGCCTCAGGCTGATGGAAAGCCCCAATCATATTTTTTCCTAGAGGATGATTAATTGCCACTTTACCTCCAACTGCACTATCATGTGCGAGGATGGTTGTTGGAACTTGGATAAATGGTATTCCTCTCATAAATGATGCTGCAACAAAACCGGATAAGTCCCCTACTGCGCCACCGCCCAATGCGAGGATGACAGATTTTCGATCAAGGCGGTTTTCTAACGCAATGGATAAGGCGTCATAGAATACCTCGAACGTTTTTGCTTTTTCACCACTTGGAGCTGTAAAAATGACTGGATCCCATGTCGATAAAAGCGGTACTAATTTATCAAGATGAATTTTTCCAACTGTTTCATCTGTAATAATTAATATTCTAGTCAGATTTGTAAAATGATTGGATAAAAAAGTGCTGATTTCACTTATTACCCCTTCACCAACAAACACATCATAGCTTTTGGAGCTCGTTTGAATTTGAATGGTATCCATTAAAATTCCCTCGCGTATTCACGTTGACGTTTAATTTCAGCAGCAAATGTATCGAACCGGTCACTATAAAATTGTTCAATAAGAGAATTAGCAAGTTCCCATGCGACAACACTTTCTGCAACGACTGCGGCCGCAGGAACAGCACAGCTGTCTGAACGCTCAACACTAGCCGAAAATGGCTCCTTTGAATCGATATCAACACTCATGAGCGGCTTATATAGCGTTGGAATTGGCTTCATAACTCCGCGTACGACAATTGGCATCCCCGTAGTCATACCGCCTTCAAAACCGCCTAGACGATTGGTCTTTCGAGTATAGCCATTTTCTTGATCCCAAACAATCTCATCATGTACTTCACTTCCAGGCTTTCTTGCAGCTTCAAAGCCCAAGCCAAACTCTACTCCTTTAAATGCATTGATACTCACAATAGCTGCTGCCAGCTTTGCATCTAATTTTCGATCATACTGAACATAGCTGCCTACCCCAGCAGGCATTCCAGACGCAATCACTTCGACAACTCCACCGATAGAATCACCATTCTTCTTAGCATTGTCAATTGCATTCATCATTTCCTGTTCTACATCAGGGTCAGCACAGCGTACAGGTGAAAGCTCTGTTCTTTCTTTTAACTCATCCATTGATAAATTTACGTTGGAGTTCGCCTTAATACCACCAATTTCAACAACATGAGAAACGAGTGTAACGCCAACTAATGACAATAGTTTCTTAGCAACTGCACCGGCTGCTACTCTAACAGTAGTTTCTCGTGCAGATGAACGCTCAAGAACATTTCTCATGTCTCGATGCCCGTATTTTATTGCCCCATTTAAATCTGCATGTCCAGGTCTTGGACGAGTTATTTTACGTTTTACTTCATCCTCTTGTCCCTCTAATAATGGGTCGGCTCCCATAACTTTCGTCCAATGCTTCCAATCATTGTTCTTTACTACTAGAGCAATCGGAGCTCCAAGTGTTTGTCCATGTCGAACTCCAGATGTGATATCAACAGTATCTTTTTCTATTTGCATTCTTCTACCGCGACCGTATCCCTGTTGCCGCCTTGCAAGCTCAGTATTTATATCTTCAGCTAATAATGGCATTCCTGCTGGGAGTCCTTCTAAAATTGTCGTTAATTGTGGACCGTGTGATTCTCCAGCTGTTAAATATCTCATTCCCATTACACTTTCCCCCTTCAACTCATTAAAGGATTTTTATCAATATACCATAATCAGACTAATAAACCTAGTACAATTATCTGAAAATAGCATAAATAGATTGATGATTATTTATTTAATGATAATAACAGTTCACCCATTTGTACACTATTTGTTTCTGAAATATTTTTATTATCGGATGAATACGCATACAAAAAAGGCACCTGTATATGATATACAGGTGCCTTTTTAAATCTAAATTAGTAAATCCATTCGTTAACTAGTTTAGAGTACTCTACAACTCCACCATCTTTAAAAAACAATCCAATTTCACGATCTGCACTTGCTGGTGAATCTGAACCGTGAATAACATTTTTCCCAACAGTTAAGCCAAATTCGCCACGGATCGTACCTGGGGCTGCATCTTTAGGATTTGTTGAGCCCATCATTTGACGCGCAGTAGCAATAACATTTTCACCTTGCCAAACCATAGCAAAAACAGGACCAGATGTAATGAAATCCACTAATTCACCAAAGAATGGACGTTCTTTGTGCTCACCATAGTGCTCCTCGGCAAGTTCAGTCGGAATGCTCATTAATTTAGCGCCTACTAATTGGAAGCCTTTTTTTTCAAATCGAGCAATGATTTCTCCGATTAAATTACGCTGTACACCATCAGGCTTCACCATTAAAAATGTTTTTTCCATGAATTCCACTCCTAAATATAGTATGTATAATAATTGCCATAGTGGGACAATCCATGAAGATGTTATCATTTTTTCGAATATTTCGCAAGTCGAAAGCGCCTTCAATTTATCAGAAATAAAAAAAAAAAAGAGTGAAAACATTTGTTTTACTCTCTTTCCTTAATATTTTCGCCGCCCAATAAATTTTGCTATATCACGCAGTGTCTTTTTGGCTTTATTGGCAGGAAGCTCTTCTAGCACAGCCAGCGCCTTATCTAAGTACATATCGCTTAATGCAATGGACTTGTCAATTGCACCGGACTCTTTAATAAGGGTGATAATATTTTGAATTTGAGCTGGATCGAAATCATGGTGAACCTTTTCAATTTCTGTCCGAATTTTTTTATTTTCCATTGCATAGAGAGCCGGAGCTGTAATATTTCCCTGAAGTAAATCACTGCCTGCAGGCTTACCAAGCTCCTCTTCAGAGGAGGTAAAATCCAAGATATCATCTGTAATTTGAAATGCCATACCTACATAATAACCAAATAAGTACAGTTTCTTATGAATGGACTCTTCTACATCTGCAGCAATAGCACCCAACTGACAACTTGCAGAGATTAGTAATGCAGTCTTCCTTTTAATTCTTCGTAAATAATCCCTGAGATTTTGATCAAAACGATACTTATCTCTTATTTGTTGGATTTCACCAACCGTTACTTCAACAATGGTATTCGCTAATATCTTATGAGCTAAGGGCTTTTTAATTTCACTCATCAATTCAAGAGAAAGAGCAAAGATAAAGTCGCCCGTATACATTGCAGTCTTGTTGTCCCATTTGGCTTTTACTGTAGGTTGACCTCTTCGTAAATCCGCATCGTCGATTACATCATCATGAACAAGTGAAGCCATATGAATAAGTTCAAGAGCAACGGCAATGTTTTTCATTACATTAATATCGTACCGGCCAAACTTTCCAGCCAATAAAACAAAAACAGGCCGAATTCTTTTCCCTCCCGCCTGCAAGGTATGCAAAGAAGCCCGTTTCAAAAGAAGAGAATCCGCCTGAATTGTCTCTTCTAATTTTTTTTCGATCGTATTAATATCTGAATTCAAAAATGAATACATCATCTTTAATTTCATTTGTATTCACCAGCTTTTCGTCCTGTTTGCATGTCTATTAAAAACTTACTTTTTATAACCAAAATGAACCGCTGCAGCTCCACCACTATATGGTTTATAATATACATCTTTAAAGCCGGCAGTCTCAAACATTCGCGCTAATTCTTTCATACCTGGGAAATTACGGGCTGATTCATGGAGCCAAGAATATTCATTATAGCTCTTAGCAAATAACTTACCAAATAACGGCATGATAAATTTGAAATAAAAATAATATAGCTGTTTATAACCAATTAAGGTAGGCTGGGAGGTTTCAAGGCAAACAGCAATACCTCCTGGCTTTAAAACGCGATTCATTTCTTTTAGTACTTGAAGGTAATCAGGTACATTTCGTAAACCAAATCCGATGGTTACATAATCAAAGCTATTATCAGGGAAAGGTAGTTCCATGGCATTTCCATGAATTAAGTTAACTTGTTTTAGACCAAGACTTTTTACCTTGTCAATCCCAACATTTAGCATATTTTGACTAAAGTCCAATCCAGTAACTTCACCGGAAGGACCAACCGCTTCAGCTAGAGCAATCGTCCAGTCCCCTGTTCCACAACATACATCTAGCGCTTTCGAACCTGGCTTGACATTCATCCTTTTCATGGTATCCTTACGCCATTTGATGTGCTGCTGAAAACTAATAACCGAGTTCATTTTATCGTAGTTATCGGATATTTTCTCAAAGACCTTATGAACTCGTTGTTCCTTAGATTGCTGCATATGCTTACCCTTCTTCCACTAAAGTTTTCGCAATTGGTTGATGTTCATTAATGATCGAAGTAATTCTAGCTTCAAGCATATCATTTAAATATGGTAGCTGACTTATTCCTTTTAATAGGAATTGTTTTGAAGACTCAAGGTAACGATCACAAATCACAAGCAAATCTCTCTGCTGTTTATCTGATAGATTTTTTATTGAAAGATTTTTATTTGGAATGGTAATTTCTTTGATAGATTCGAAAACGAAGCTGCTTCCAGCTTCTATAAAAAGCCTCTTTTCCATAAGCAAACGCTTGAAAAAGAATAAATTGGCAATAAAGTCATTCCATAAGTCAACTTTAAAACATTCAGAGAATTTCACAAGTAAAGAGCTTTCAATTTTCTTTATACTTGTCATTAGATTTTCAATGCCCTCAAGTTCCTTTTGATAAACGGAAACTTTATGTTCATTAACCTCTTTTATTCCTTTGGAGAGTTCTTTTATCATGTTGATGTCTTCAGAATCTGCCAAAAGTTTATAATACAAGCCGCTATAATAATCCCCAGCTAGGACCGTTAATTGTCTATTTATCTCATCAACAGCAGCGTTAGATATATGCTCATGGGTATCAAGGGCAATTTGGATAAGCATTGTTGTCATCGCGTAATTTTTTATCTCATTGTAAGACAATTCGAGTCGATCCATAATGGACACGAGAATAAGCAGTTTATCTTCATCAATTACAGGCGTCTCAATATATTTTAGCAAGTAAGGATGACATACTTTTTGCTCAACTTGCTCCTTAATGTCTATAAACTTTTGTCGAATGTCTGGCAATTTAATCACCCTTGCTTCCCCGAATTAATATATTTATTACGATCCTTTTGTGTAAACAAGGCAGTGACAATTATATCATAAAAGCGTATGTATGGGCAGAAATTCACAAAATAAATACATTTCCACCGTTAGGAAATAAGAATGACTAAAAAGTAATTACAGCTAATAAAAAAACATATCTTTCATTATTTTTTCATTTCGCTTTCAATTTCACCAAAATGTGTCATTATTTTTGCATTTCCCCTAATCTTTATGGCTGAAGTATGTTCTGTGAACTGAGCGATTAATACTTCCCCTTTATCAAGCTTTTCAGAATGATGAAATTTTGTATCCGTCCCTCGCGTCAATCCGATAACATTAACGCCATCATCAGTTGCTTTTATCACAACAAAGTCACTACTTTGTGGTTTTCGTTTTTCCATAGTATCACCCCACTAATATCTAATTAACGATAGTATTTCAGAACGAGCAATGGTATCACTTGCAAGATTGCCTCGTACTGCAGTTGTTACTGTCTTTGACCCTGGTTTTTTTACCCCACGCATTGTCATACACATATGTTCTGCCTCGACAACAACCATTACTCCATGTGGATCTAATTTTTCCATCATACTATCAGCAATGGTAGAGGTAATTCTCTCCTGTAGCTGGGGTCTTTTGGCAACAGCCTCCACCGCCCTAGCTAATTTGCTTAATCCCGTTACCCGTCCATTTTTAGGAATATATGCTACATGTGCTTTTCCAAAGAAAGGTACAAGATGATGTTCACACATGGAATAGAAAGGGATATCTTTTACCAGAACTAATTCTTCATGGTCTTCACTGAAAATGGTTTCGAAATGTTTTTTCGGATCTTCATTCAGACCACTAAACACTTCTTCATACATTTTCGCTACTCGTTTCGGTGTATCAAGAAGACCTTCTCTGCTGGGATCTTCACCAATCGCTGTTAATATTAAACGTACCGCCTCTTCAATTTGGGTACGATTCACTTCTGACATGCATATTCCCCCTACTATATATCTAACAAGTATATATGACAAATACATATTAGCACAATAAATGTGATGTTCAAAATTACATGAGCATAGAAAAAAGGTCATGGGATTTACCATGACCTTTTTGCCGAAGCAATAAATTTATGTAATTATTTTACTGCATCTTTAAGTGCTTTACCTGGTTTGAAAGCAGGAACTTTGCTTGCACCAATTTCGATTTCCTCACCAGTTTGAGGATTACGACCTTTACGTGCTGCACGTTCACGTACTTCAAAGTTACCAAAACCGATTAATTGGACTTTATCACCATTTTTTAAAGCATCTAAAATTGAATCAAAAACAGCATCAACTGCTTTTGTAGCGTCTTTTTTAGAAAGCTCGCTTGCTTCTGCAACTGCGTTAATTAGTTCTGTCTTGTTCATGCTATTCACCTCCTCCCAATAATTTAAGTTAAGAATCGTAAATAAGATTACTTATCTACATTTCTAAACAATTTTTCATATTTCTATACGTCATAGCGCGGTTTTATTGGCAAAGTAAACAAAAATTACAGCTTTTGATATTTTAATCTACTTTTTTAATAAAAAACCCTATTATATAAAGGTTTTAAGCACCATAACGTGAGTCTGTTAAAAGATTATCACAATCATTTACGCTAATCAAGAATATTTCATTAAATAATGGTAATCTTTTCTTCATTTCTACAAATTTCTACTAAATTCCACTATTTTGGACGTTGGATTTTGTAAAATAAGAAAAAAGACTCCAAATTGGAGTCTCCGCAGATTAAAGAATTATTGCAATCAAACCGCCTGAACCTTCGTTAATAATTCTCTCTAATGTTTCTTTTAGTTTATATCTCGCATTCTCTGGCATCAAGGATAGCTTCGCTTGGATACCTTCCCTAACGATTGAACTTAACGAGCGTCCAAAAATATCAGAATTCCAGATGGATAGTGGATCATCCTCAAAGTCCTGCATTAAGTAGCGGACCAACTCTTCACTTTGCTTTTCAGTCCCGATAATTGGAGCGAATTCAGATTCAACATCGACCTTAATCATATGAATCGATGGAGCTACTGCTCGCAGTCTTACTCCGAACCTTGCACCTTGACGGATAATCTCTGGCTCTTCCAGGCTCATATCTGATAGTGACGGTGAGGCAATACCGTAACCTGTCTGCTTCACCATTCTTAACGCGTCTGAAATATGATCATATTCCGCTTTTGCATGAGCAAAATCCTGCATTAGCTCAAGGAGATGATCCTTTCCTCTGATTTCAACTCCGACGATTTCTTTTAATATATCATCATAAAGTTCATCTGGAGCAAATAAGTCGATTTCTGCAACACCTTGACCCATTTCAATTCCGGCTAATCCAGCTCTCTCAATGTAGTCAAAGTCGCTAAATTGCTGCACGACCCTATCAACATCTCTTAATCTCTTGATATCTTTAACCGTTTCTTTAACTGCTTCTTGGTAACTTTCACGCAGCCAGTGATTCTCTCGCAATACCATTACCCAGCTAGGGAGATTAACATTAACCTCAAGAACTGGAAACTCATATAGTGCCTCTCTGAGAACATTAAGTACATCACTGTCACGCATGCTTTCAACACTCATCGCTAGTACAGGAATGTCATACTTTTCTGCTAAGCTAGATCGAAGTGTTTCTGTGCTCGGGTGATATGGCTGAGCGCTATTGACGACCATAATAAACGGTTTGCCAACTTCCTTCAGCTCGTTAATCACTCGTTCCTCAGCTTCAATGTAATTACTTCTTGGGATTTCACCAATTGTGCCGTCAGTAGTCACCACTACACCAATCGTAGAATGCTCCTGAATGACTTTTCTTGTTCCAATTTCAGCTGCTTCATGGAATGGAATCGGCTCTTCATACCATGGAGTAGTAATCATCCTAGGACCATTTTCGTCCTCATACCCTTTAGCACCTGGAACGGTGTAACCGACACAATCAACCAGTCTAATATTAACATTAAGTCCTTCGTCAACATGGACAGTAGCAGCTTGATTAGGAACGAACTTGGGCTCAGTTGTCATGATTGTTTTTCCTGCAGCACTTTGAGGAAGCTCATCCACTGTTCTAGATCTCTCTGCTTCATTGTCTATATTCGGTAAAACCACAAGCTCCATAAATTTTTTAATAAATGTGGATTTTCCTGTTCTAACAGCACCTACTACTCCTAAATAAATATCACCGCCGGTTCTTTCGGCAATATCTTTGAAAATATCAACCTTTTCCAAGTGATCCCCTCCCGATCATAGAGTAAAGTGGGATAATATTATCCATCAAGATATTTTTGGACAATATATATTTATGACGTTGTCCTATATTGTTATGACAGTTTTTTAAAAAATTTTTTACCCCCTTAATAAATATTCCTTGAATATGCTAGTATCTTTTGTGTCTGAACAGTTGATCGAATGAGGGTTTTAAGGTAAAGTAACAGAGATCTTTTTTGACCAAAAAAAAACCCTTCTCCTACAATATATTTCACAGGAGAAGGGTTATGACTATTTGATATTCTTATTGCTTTAAAAAAACTGGTTCATTAGTCTCAGGATCCACTGTATACGGTATAGAATAGGCAGGGACAAACATTGAATCTTCCACAAGAATATTACGAATATCCTCACCTGGTTTTATCTTCTTGTCCGTTTTTTTAAGTTCCTGAAATAAATCTTGCCGGTAATCGACATAGACTTCAGCGTCTGTCGTTACCACAAACGGAAGATTTTGATTAGTAAATGGACTAACGGCGAATGGCTCCTGCTTATACCCCAATTCATTAAAATCAATGGTATACACATTATCAGCAAGTTTTTCTTTATATGGCGGGTAGCCATTGGATTTAATTCTAATATTAATATCACGAATCGTATCAGCCATTCTTAAGTCTAATAGTTTTACGGTTGGGTTGGTTTCAACATCTACAAGAACATATTGGAAGATCCCGCCACTTTCAAACGCATTCCCTGGCGGCTCAGCAATATATTTAGGAGCAATTTTCTTGAATTCAATTGGATACTTTTGGTAGATAGGAGTCACTGCATCTCTTGTTTTTATCGGTAAGATTCCGCCATTATCCTCCTTAAAGGAATTCACTGCTTGTTGAACCGCTTCGATTTGGTCTGTATATGGGATTTGATTTTCCGCTAACTTTTCAGATGGATACATACATCCTGATAAAAACAAAGTTAGAACTAGTAATGCTCCAACGACTTTCCAATTCATACAATCACCTATTTTTTCTGTATTATGTAAAAAGGACAATAAACAACGTGATTCCCGAAATGATTAAAAAAATGTAAGCAATAACCGCAGTTAAAAACTTTAGCACGCCTGTTAACTTATAACGACTCAGATAAATTGTAATAATAGCAAGGAACATAAGTCCCATTCCTGCAATGGATATCCACATTTTCAGCATACCTGGTGACAAAATGACACCCCCCTTATTCCGAAAGCTATTATAACATAAGGAAGGTGTTTTCATAAAAATTTTTGTTTTTTTACAACAGAGCTGTGAAAAAGGAATTCTTGTTTATATAACTTTTTGATTTGTGCGGAAGGCACGAGATCCTCGAAAATGCTATCGCATTTCCTTCGTGCGGTGATTATTCAAAGAAGCTTTCCTTAGTGGAGCACAAATCAACACCACCACAACAAAAAAACTGAAGTAAAGAGGGGCGAATTCCTTACTTCAGTCTTAGTGACTAAACAACCCATTTATTAGGTTCATACTTCACGTGTGCTTCGCTTGCATTGTATGCAATCATGAGGGGATGCGCACTCAATGAATGCCTATTTTTCAATGAAAAATGCACAATTTTTAATCTTCGAGGTTTCTTTCATCGAGAATATTCACTAAGTCTTCCATTTCATGAGTTTTACCGCGTGCCATTAATACATCAACAGCGTCTTTTGCATTTTTCCCATTAAATAATACATCATAGAGGGCAAATGTGATCGGCATGCTGACATTATACTTCTTAGCTAGCTGATAGGCTGCTTTCGTTGTCCTTACTCCCTCTACAACCATTCCCATATTATCGAGAACCTCATCAAGATTTTTTCCTTTACCAAGTAGATTTCCAGCTCTCCAGTTCCTTGAATGGACGCTTGTACAAGTTACAATTAAGTCCCCAATTCCCGTTAATCCAGAAAAGGTTAAAGGGTTTGCCCCCATTTTTGTACCAAGTCGAGCTATTTCTGCTAATCCTCTGGTTATTAATGCAGCTTTTGCATTATCACCATACCCCAGCCCGTCTGTTATTCCGGCAGCCAAAGCAATGATATTCTTTAATGCTCCGCCGATTTCAACTCCAATAACATCTTGATTCGTATACACCCGAAAATTATGGTTAATAAACAAATCTTGTATTTCTTCTGCAGCTCCCATATCCTCAGACGAAACAGTTACGGTTGTTGGGTGTCTCATGCTAACTTCCTCGGCATGGCTTGGACCTGAGAGGACTACAACTGCTTTTAAAAGTTCACTTGGCATTTCCTCTTTTATCAGTTCGGAAATTCTCAAAAGGGAATCTGGCTCAATTCCTTTACTAACATGCGCAATGGTCAAAGGTGTGTTTTGAACAATACATATTTTCCTAATTACTTCCCGAATTGCTTTCGTCGGTACCGCTAATATAACCGTTTTGATTCCTGCTAAAGTATCACTTAATGAAGCATAACCGACAATTAACTCAGGTAGATTTATTTCTGGTAAATATTTTTTATTTGTATGAAATTGATTAATTTCTTGAACTTGGGATTCATTATGGCTCCACAATCGGACTTCATGTTCATTGTCTGCAAGGACCATCGCAAGGGCAGTCCCCCAGCTCCCAGCACCAATAACGGCTACAGCTTCTTTATTTTCCTGCATTTAGATCACTCCCACCATAAAATTATTTTCTTTCTCTTGCGTAAATTTTTATCGGGGTTCCCTCGAATCCAAAAGCGTCCCTGATTCGGTTTTCTAAGAAGCGCTCATAAGAGAAATGCAGTAATTCTGGTTCGTTTACAAAGACAACAAAGGTTGGCGGTTTTACAGCTACCTGTGTAGTGTAATAAATCTTTAATCGACGACCTTTATCCGTTGGTGTTGGATTCATGGCTACCGCATCCATTATTATATCATTTAAAACGCTTGTTTCGACGCGCATTGCATGGTTTTCGCTTGCAGTATTGATCATTGGCAGTAGAGTATGAATACGTTTTTTAGTCTTTGCAGATAAGAAAACAATCGGAGCATAGCTTAGGAAGAGAAAATGTTCTCTAATCTTTTGTTCAAGTTCCTTCATTGTTTTTTCATCTTTTTCAACCGCATCCCATTTGTTGACCACAATAACAATTGCCCTGCCAGCTTCATGTGCATAACCGGCAATTTTCTTATCCTGTTCTATGATTCCTTCTTCTGCATTAATGACAACTAAAACAACATCTGACCGTTCTATTGCCCTTAGGGCACGGAGTACACTATATTTTTCTGTACTCTCATACACTTTTCCTTTTTTCCGCATTCCAGCAGTATCAATAATGACATACTTATCGCCATTATACGTATAAGGAGAATCGACAGCATCTCTTGTTGTTCCAGCAATATCACTGACAATGACACGGTCTTCTCCCAAAATTGCATTCACTAATGATGACTTCCCAACATTTGGTCGGCCTATTAAAGAAAATTTAATGACATCCGCGTCATAATCTTGTCCCTTATTCTTTGGAAAATGTTTTGCTGCCTCATCCAGCAAGTCACCCAATCCGAGACCATGAGAACCTGATACTGGTATAGGTTCGCCAAATCCTAGGGCATAAAAATCATAAATTTGTTCACGCATTTCAGGATTATCAATTTTGTTAACAGCTAATACAATAGGTTTTTTTGATTTATATAATATCTTTGCTACCTCTTCGTCTGCAGCAGTTACTCCTTCTCTGCCATTTGTTAAAAAAATGATAACATCGGCTTCGTCTATAGCTATTTCAGCCTGCTGACGAATTTGCTCGAGAAATGGTTCATCCCCGATATCAATACCACCCGTATCAATTACATTAAAATCATGTGTTAACCATTCCCCTGAGCTGTAAATTCGATCTCGCGTTACTCCTGGGATATCCTCAACGATGGAAATTCTCTCTCCAACAATTCTGTTAAAAATAGTCGATTTCCCGACATTTGGTCGCCCTACAATGGCTATAACAGGTTTTACCATTATAATCGCCATCCTTTCATCCATATATTTATCAATATTTTGTTATTTTTATCGTTAAAGCAGAGAAACTCAATTTATATAATTAAGCAATTGCGTACTAATGATAAAGAAACCCTTCTTTCCAGGAGAAGGGTCTAACCATATTATTTTAGCAATGTGAATCCTTTCCTGCAATGGTAAAGTTTAAAAGCGTAAGGCGCCCGCCTATCGGCGACAAGCGGAAGACGAGCCGGCAGGAAGGTTGCTCTTCAACCTTCTTGACGGATTGGCTGTAGACCATAGAGCCGATGGCGCCTGAAGCTGGATAGCTCCCAAGACAAGAATAATTTAAGATGATTTTTGCTTCCCTTTTTCCAAAAAGTGAAAATGATTTTGAAAGATGGTACCCGCATTTTCAAGAATACTCCAGCTGACAAGCAGCAAGACTACTAATGAAGACACATCTAGATAAGCGATTGACCCAATTGGATAGGAAAACTCAAATTTACTTAGGTAATAAGCATAGAGCATCTCTCCTTGCATGGTGCCGCTAACAATAATCAACAATCTGTCTTTTAATGAATTTTGTAAAAATATTGCTAAGCAGCTAAAGCAAATCGCCATCATCCATTCCTTTTGAAAAATTACCCAAATGGGATCATAAATGACAAATAAGTTAAAGGTAACGTATGAAATCGTTACAATAAATGAACAAATAAAGGCATATAGCAATGATCCCAGCTTTTTCTTACTAAAAATAATATAAGATAATAGCAGCATAAATAATCCACTAGCATAAAACTCGAAGCCCATAAACATAAAATTCACATTTGAAAAGATAATGAACATTAAAATGCCCGCAGCTAATTTTGTACGATAAAGATTTTGCTTGTTCATAAAAAAAGTTATGTACACCCAAAATACCCAAATTATCCAATAAAACATTGAACCTTCCATTATCACACACCTCCTACTATTTCCATTATCGGTATTCTTTATGTAGTTTCATACTTCCCTGAATAATCTTTACTCAACAAAATCATGTTAATAGTAGGAGGTGTGGAGAAATGGGAAAGGATCGACAAGAAAAAAAGTTAAAAGCAAGTAGAAAAGTTGAATCAGATCGCGACCAGGCGTTACACTATCCTGGAGCAACGAAACTTCAAAGCCCTGAAGAAGCAAGAGGATTAAACGATAATAAGTATAGTTAAAAAATAAGCTCCCGCTGGCTGCGGGAGCTTTATTTTATAGTACGTATGCTGTATGTTTTTGTATCGATTCCCCTTTGGGTTAGCCAATGATGCATATGTCCAGATATCATTAATGGAGCTCTTTGTAAATCTTGGATAGATTTAGCACCTAAAGCAGTCATAATTATTTTTAACTCATTATGAAGTGAGGTGATCTCTTCATATAGTGAATCAATTCCCTTTTCAAAAAGGATTTTTAGAAAGTAACCAGCAAACCCGATAGCACTAGCTCCTAATGCTATTCCTTTAGCCATTTCATAACTAGAGGTAACCCCGCCAGACCCTATGATAGAGATTGGTCCCAAAGCGTGTGAGGCTTCAGAAATCGAGATTGCTGTAGGTATTCCCCATTGATTAAAGAACGCTTGTGATTTATCACTGCGCTTGTTTTCAATTTCAGCAAAATTTGTTCCCCCAAAACCACCGATGTCCACAGCAGTAACGCCTACAGATGAAAGAGACTCTACGGTTTCTTTACCCATACCAAATCCAACTTCTTTCACTATAACGGGAACGGTTACCGCTTTTACAATTGCTTCTATTCTCTTTAGAGCACCAGAAAATTCCCGGTCTCCTTCGGGCATTGTGAGCTCCTGGATTACATTTAAATGTACCTGTAAGGCATTTGCCTCAATCATATCAATAGCCATTTTTGCTTGATCAGGAGATGCTTCACTCCCTAAATTGGCAATCAGCACTCCAGATGGGTATTCTCTTCTTACTACTTCATATGTAAAACTCTCAGATTTATCTTTCAGTGCAGACATTTGTGACCCGACTGCCATGGCAAGCCCTGCTTCCTTTGCCACCATAGCTAGCTGCTTGTTAAGATTGTAGGTTTTCTCACCACCGCCACCTGTCATAGCATTGATAAAAATTGGCGAACTTAAAGAAAGTTCGCCAATTTTTTGGTGAAAGGTGACATCTGAAACATTAATGTTTGGTAAACTTTGATGAATAAATTGAACATCATCAAATGCTGTTGATCGCTTTTGCCCAGTTTCTAGGGCATAACGAATATGATCCCATTTCCGCTCAGATCTAGACACTTAATATCACCATTATTTTCCCAGATTCTTTAATTTATCGCCAATCATTTCGCCAAGCTGAAATCCTTTAGATTCTTCAGGAAGTTCATAATCAAAGTTTTCTTCAACTTCTTTTTCAAGGAGATCTTTAATACTTAATGAAAGTCTTTGCTCTTGCTCGTTAGCGTCTAGCACTTTCACTTGAACCTCTTGGCCTTCTTTCAATACCTCATGTGGTGTACCAATATGCTTGTGAGCAATTTGTGAGATATGAACCAGACCTTCAACACCAGGAAAAACCTCTACAAACGCACCATAAGAAACTAATCTTTTGACTGTCCCAGTTAACGTGCTGCCCTTAGGTGCTTTTTCAGCTATACCAGACCATGGTCCTGGCTGTGTTTCTTTAATAGATAAAGAAATTCTTTCATTATCTCGATCCACATTAAGTACCTTAACTTTTACTATTTGACCCTCTTGTACTACATCTGATGGTTTTTCAATATGTTGATATGATAATTGAGAAATATGGACTAGACCGTCGATACCGCCAATATCAACAAATGCTCCAAAATCTGTAATCCTTTGTACAGTTCCATCAATAACTTGTCCAGGAGTAATCGTGCTAAGGAGATTTTTCTTATGTTTTCCCTTTTCTTCTTCAACTACTGCACGGTGAGATAGAATTAGACGATTTTTTTCTTTATCAAGTTCAACAATCTTAAAAGTAAGATTTTTACCTTTATAATCTGAAAAATCTTCGACAAAATGAGCTTCTACTAATGAAGCAGGGACAAAGCCTCGAACGCCAAGATCGACGACAAGACCACCCTTTACTACATCTTTTACTTCTGTTTCAAATACTTCGCCGCTATTGAAAAGATTTTCTAGGTTTACCCATGCCTTTTGGGCGTCTACTTTTCTTTTTGATAGAACAAGAACGTCTTCTTCTACTTTTAATACTTCTAAATCTAATTCATCGCCTTCGGAAACAACATCAGAGGCTTTTTCAACATGAAGGCTAGAAAGCTCACTTATTGGAATAATACCATCATGTTTACTATCCTGAATATTAACAATTACCTGTTTTTCTTCTACCTTAGTAACATGTCCAGTGACTTTATCACCAATGGTATAATTTTTAACTTCTACTTGGTTCATTTCTTCCGACATATGTATTCCTCCTTAATCCTATTACTACTAAATAAATTATATAATTTCTAAATGAAAACGAGAGAATATTCTAATAAAAGCTCTTTTTATTAACTTCTTACAAATAGCGGATTTTGTCAAGCAGAACCTATTGGTGCTCTTTAATAAGTTTATGGATTTCTGACATAATTAATTCAGTTACCTCTTCAGCAGAGGCTTTCTTACTTCTCATTTCTTCCATTGCAATCGGCTTTCCATAAACCACCTTTAACTTACCAAAACTTTTGTATGGTCCAATAATGGCGCAAGGCAACACATTGGCTTCTGTTCTTAGAGCGAAAAAACCCGCTCCCGAAAGCCCTTTTCCGATTTCACCCGTTTTACTTCTAGTCCCTTCAGGAAAAAGCCCGAAAACATTTCCTTCTTTTAATACCTTTAATCCAGCTCTTAATGCTTCCCGGTCTCCCATTCCTCTTTTTACTGGGAAAGCATTACACTTTCTAACGATATTACCCAAAACAGGAACTTTGAATATTTCTTCCTTAGCCATAAAGTGGACAGGTCTTGGAGCTGTAATACCAACGACTAATGGATCAAAATTATGAATATGATTGGTGCACAAGAGCACCCCTCCATCTTTAGGGAAATGCTCTAATCCAATTATTTCTATTCTGTACCATGGATTAATAACGCCAGCGACAACAGATCTGGCAAACGTATAAAACGTCACACTCATCCAACCCTTTCGTGCACGAGAGCCATTATTTTTTCTACTACTTCAGGGATATCCAAGGATGTTGTATCAATTTCAATTGCATCATCTGCTTTTTTTAATGGTGCAAATTCTCGTTCAGAATCAATTTTATCACGACATGCAATTTCTTCCTTTAATTGATCTAAGTTGGAAGGATATCCTTTTTGAAGATTTTCCGTATGGCGTCTAACTGCTCTTTCTTCAACACTCGCCAGTAAGAAAACTTTAACCTCCGCATTTGGAAGTACGTGCGTCCCTATATCCCTTCCATCCATTACAACCCCTCCATTTACTGCAAAGGATTGCTGCATTCGAACCATTTCTTCACGTACCTTTTGATGCTTGGCTACAATCGAAACAGAATTTGTTACTTCTGATGAACGAATCGTTTCTGTTACTTCTTGATTATCAAGAAAAACCAATTGACCTTTTGGTGAAGGGAATAGTTCTAATTTTGTTGATAATAGAGTGTCTAATAATGCATCTTCATCTTCTAAGTTAAGGTTGTTTTGAAGTGCTTTTAAAGTTAAGGCACGATACATTGCACCCGTATCAATATATATGTAGGATAACTTTTCTGCCACTAGTTTTGCTACTGTACTCTTGCCGGCTGCAGCAGGTCCGTCAATTGCGATTGATATTTTTTTTTCCATAGATCCTCCTAAGTTATTCATGTTCGTCTCGTACACCCTTATTCTATATTACCATAAGAAAGCGGAATGCCTCTTTTTTTCAACATTTTTATAATTGATTTTCTTATATACTGTTCCCACTTCGAGCATAAAAAAAAAGCAGGCATCCTGCTTTTTTAATCACTAAAGGTTTGTAGAATCTCAGTAAATGTATTCTCATTTACACCCTCATATTTTGTTAACTGCTCTAATTGTGGAAAAATATCTAATTGATGTAAAAATAGCTGTGCTAAAAAAAGAAACATAAATTGGATTATAATTACCTTTATTAATATTCTTTCTACAATTTTCATACCATCACTCCTAATTACCAATTACTACTATTATTGGAGTGATGGTATGGTTTTATTCTTAAACCTTAAATAACTTCGTTGTAAACTTCTTCTGCATTCTTTAACTTTTCTACTTCCTCCTCGGTACCATCTACTGCATTTATAAAGATTCTATAGGTGTCATTTTCGATGGTTCCTAAGAATTCATAGCACAAAACTTCCTTATTTAAATCATTAACGATAATCGCTTGTCTCTCTTCCATGACTTTAAAGTTAGGATTTACTTTTGCCCGGGCTTGTTCGCTGGTTAACACTGGTTTTTCAATTTCTCTTGTTTCATTTAATGATTTTAAATACTCCTCTGCGGAGAAACCAATGATATTTCCATTATCAAGAGCTACTTCTACTTTAATAGCCTCAGGATAAATTCTAATATTGTTCTCATTGGTGACAAAATTAAAGACTCCAGTGTTATCATATTGAGTACTTTCAAACAACTCTAGATTTTTATATCCATTTTCCTTTAGAAAAGCTGCAGCCTTTAGATTTGCATCATTTAAGCTATTTTTCTGCTCGTTTACTTCCCTGTAATTAATAAACCATATTGGAAAACCTGCTTTTTTCGTAATATCCATACTGCCTTCTTGACCAGTATCCTTATTTCTTATTGATACACTATAAAAACCATAATCTGAACCTTTACCACTCTCTGTTACTTTTACTTCTGCAGTCCCATCAAATTTCATATATTTTTTCGCAATGCTAGTGGCTTCTTTTTTAGAAATGGTCTTTCCTTTAATTTTCTTGAAATTTTCATCCTTCATTTGCATGTTCGTAAAGCTAGGACCAAAGTCGCTTTCATCATAGCCTGATACAGTTTTTTCAACTGTTTTAAACCCATCAATAATCGTATTGTCGGTTTGTTCTTTTCCTGAAGCCAACGCGAGTTCAACGTCCATCCAGCGCAGATTATTTTCCAATACCATATGCTGTACTTTACGCAGCTCACTCTGAATATCACCAGATTGCTTGTATAAAACCTTCAAAGTTTCATACTCCTCGTCTGATAAAGGTTCTTTTTCCAAATCTCTCACTGCTGTTTGATAACTAAACTTTCCAATTTGAGCCAAGAATTCCTCCGTTTTATTAAATGGGAGCAACGTTAGTGGCAGTTGCCCAACATCACTATGTGCTTCAGAGGTTAGTCGCCAAACTTCTACTAGTGAAGGGGACAAAGAATGCCTAGAATTCATTGCAAGAGTTGTTCCAATTTTATCGTTAAGCAAATCCATTTCATAGGTAAGATCATGAAAGGCACGTTGATAATTATTTTCAGCATTCAACAAAATCGCATTTTTTTCCCGGTGTTCTTGATAACCCCAGTAGGCTGTACCCGCAACACCTACTGCTAGAACACCTATAATTATTCCTCTTATCATTCTTTTCACCCCTCTATTCGCAAAAAATATGTTTCCCAATTCGTTTAATTTGTGGTCTTGACCAAATCCACTTACTTGTTGCAGTTGCTGGATTAAAATAATAAAGGGCTTCCCCAGTAGGATCGATACCATTCATTGCATCTAAAACCGCCTTTTTAGCTTGTTCGTTCGGTGTAAGCCAAATTTGGCCATCAGCGACGGCAGTAAAAGCACCCGGTTCGAAAATGACTCCTGAGACTGTGTTAGGGAACGAGGCACTATTTACCCTGTTTAGGATAACAGCTGCTACTGCCACTTGACCTGTATATGGTTCACCCCTTGCTTCGCCATAAACTGCATTAGCCATTAATTGTATATCATTACTAGAGAACCCTCCTGGAGTATTAGCCGCAGTTGGTTTATTTGGTGTAGCTTTTGGCGCCTCTTGATTTGGTGCAGCCGGTTTTGGATTAGCCGGTTTAGCTGGCGCTTTGGCTGCTGGTGCTTTGGCTGCCGGCTCTTTAGCAGCAGGTGCTTTGGGCTGCGGTGCACTCTGCTTTTTTTGGTCCACTCCACCGTAATGTGTAAATTTATTTCCCTTATTGATTTGCTCCTTTACAAATTGTTTATTATATTTACTTGCTTTGACTAATTTTGCCTTCGTATCCGTACCTGCAAGGCCATCAATGGGTAATCCAAACTCATATTGAAAATTCCTTAATGCCCAGTATGTGCTCCAACCGAACACTCCATCAATTTTCTTATTGTAAAATCCCAAATACTGAAGTCTAGATTGAAGCTCGATGACATCATCTCCAACCGCACCTTGTTGAATAACCTGATTTGAGAATGCAAATGCCTTGTTTGTCTCTAGAAACGTAAATGGCATTATACAAAGGGAGATTAAGATTGGAACAGTAAATTTAACAATTTTCTTCTTCATGGTAATGTAACCCCCAGTTGTAAATCTTTTTAGATGTAAGCCTATTTTTTGTCTTAATGGCAAATTTATTCAAAAAAAATCCCCTTCATTTAAGAATGAAAGGAATTTTGAGTTGAATATTGTTTTTTCTTATGGTTAGTCGTTAATATTCTCGCAATCTTAACCTTCCTTAATCCAAACCACCAAAGAAAGATCATAAAAGGTAAAATAATATATAACCAGTTTTCTTGTGAGATTAAAATGTAATCATAAAATCCATGAAGAATGAATGGCAAAAGCAAGGAGATTATTACCCATTTTGCCTTTTTTCCTTCAGTAAATTTTGCTTTACCTATATAAAATCCCATAATAACACCGAATAGAGCATGACTAGATACAGGAAGCAGTGCCCTTGACATCGCATGTTCAATTCCATTGGCAATCAAATAAAAAATATTTTCAACAGTGGCAAAACCAAGTGATACTGCCACACCATATACAATACCATCGAATGGCTCATCAAACTCAACGTGCTGGTAAATAGCATAGAAAAGGATAAACCATTTGAAAAATTCTTCGAGAAGGCTCGAGGAAAGGAATGCTTCAATTAATCCAGATTTGATTATATTCTCCGTATGAAGTACATGCTGAATAAACATAATTGGAAACACCAGCAGAGCACCAAACATGAATGTTCTTAAAACTACGGATATTGGCTCTGACTCATATTCATCTTTTAAATAAAAATAGCTTAATAAGGCCAGTCCGGGGGCAATACCGGCTGATAATATTCCCAGCATGGTTAATCCTCATTTCAAATCAATTCGTTACCTTAATCCTAACATGATATTGTCATTAATTAAATGAAAGATTATATCCATTTTTCATATGCCCGTTAAAAATTAATTTTCTCTAGTCCGCTTGCAAGTGCTACTGCTAATTTAATTCTAGCTTTTTTGGAGTCATTATCACTGCCAAGGATGACACCTTTATTGCATAGGTCATAGGCACTGCCTATATAATCATAAGTTGTATAAACAGAACCTTCTTCTGCACTAGTTGTGATTACCAAGACAATTCCCTCTGAAAGTGATTTTTCTATTTCTTCCATCATTTGTGGAGCCACTTGACCACGTCCAACACCTTCAAGGATAATTCCTTTTACCCCTGATTCTCTCGCAGCCTTAATAAATTTGCCATCAGCACCAATATAACATTTTATGATATCTACTTGAGGAACAGGTGAATGTATAGCAAAATACTCCCGCTTTATTGGCTTTTGAAAGATATGTACAACATCATTATCGATAATTCCCAGATAGCCGAATCCAAAAACGTTAAATCCCTGAATATTAGAGGCGTGTTCTTTTTTTACATACCGGGCAGCAAATATTCGTTCATTGAACACGACAACTGCACCTGCATTCAGTAAATCAATTGAACAGGCTGAATAAATAGCGTGCCTTAGATTAATGAAGACATCACTTCCTAAATCCTCTGGAGAGCGTTGTGAGCCAGTTATTACGACTGGTCGCGGATCCTTGATCGTTAAATCAAGAAAATATGCGGTTTCCTCCATGGTGTCTGTACCGTGAGTTACGACAACTCCAGAAACCTCTTCATCCTCATAATACTTTTCAATTTTATTTTTTAATTCAACTAAATCTTCAAAAGTAATATGAATGCTTGCTTTTTGAAATACTGATTCAACAATGACTTCAATGTCTTTTGGAAGATTACACATCGCTGCAAGCTCTTCCCCTGTTAATTCTCCCGAAGCTAATTTCCCTGAATCCTTATTGGGTTTACTGGCAATGGTTCCTCCAGTTGTTAATAATACAACCTTTTTCATAAATATTATTTACCCCTTTTTTCTTTGATTGATTGAGCAATAAGACTGCCATGGAACCTGCCGTTTTCAATAAATATCTCGTTAGCATTATTACCCGCCGCGATGACCCCTGCAATATAAACGCCCTCTATATTCGTCTCCATTGAGTCTGGAATAAAGAGAGGTCTTCCCGTTTCTTCGTCAATGTTTATCCCTATATTTTTCAGGAATTGATGGTCAGGTCGATAGCCTGTCATCGCAAACACAAAATCATTATAAAGAGTCTTCTCTTCTCCATCCCTTTTATACCGTACCTGATCTTCCGTTATTTCTAAAAGATGTGAATTAAATTCCATCGTAATGGTACCGTTTCGTACTAATGCCTCAAATTCCGGAAGAATCCAGGGTTTGATGCTAGGAGAATATTCTTTCCCTCGGTATAAAACAGTTACTCTAGCCCCCGCCTTAACGAGTTCAATGGCTGCATCGACGCTAGAATTCTTTCCACCTATTACACATACATCCTTATCAAAATACGGATGTGCCTCTTTAAAATAATGCGACACCTTCGGCAAATTTTCCCCGGGGACATCCATATAATTTGGATGATCATAATATCCTGTAGCAATTACAACAAACTGACTTTGGTATGTCTGTCTATTGGTAATTACTTGAAAACCTTTTACTTCTTTATCAACCTTCGATACTTTTTCAAAAGAGTTTACACGAAGTTGTTTCCTCTTAACAACATCCCGATAATAGACGAGAGCTTGATTTCTTTTTGGTTTATAGCTTTCAGTTATGAATGGAACATCACCGATTTCTAGCTTTTCACTTGTACTAAAAAAAGTTTGATGGGTGGGGTAATGGTAGATAGCATTCACAACATTTCCTTTTTCAATAATGAGAGGATTAAGCCCAATTTCTTTAAATGCGATAGCAGCAGCTAAACCACATGGTCCCCCTCCGATGATAATAATATCTTCTAATTGCAAATTGATCACCTCAATTTATTATTCCAAAGGCTGTGTTAATTTATCTGTTGATTTCCGCTCCAATCAACAGAGTGTGCAAAATCAACAATTAGCTCTAACACAGCCATTCAAAAAAACTCCTACCGTCATATGATAGGAGTTTTTCTATTTTGTTTCAATAGTAATTCTTTTTAAATCCAGCCTCTGAATCGGCTTGCTTCGGCCATTTTTCTTACACCAACCATATAAGCTGATAGTCGCATATCTACACGGCGAGTTTGTGATGTTTCATAAATATTGTTAAATGATTTTACCATTACTTTTTCGAGTTTTTCTTCTACTTCCTCTTCAGACCAGTAATAGCCTTGGTTATTTTGAACCCATTCAAAGTATGAAACAGTAACTCCGCCAGCAGATGCAAGTACATCCGGAACAAGTAAAATACCACGCTCTGTTAATATTTCAGTTGCCTCAAGTGTTGTCGGGCCGTTAGCAGCCTCTACCACAATTCCCGCACGAATATTATGAGCATTTTCAGCTGTAATTTGATTTTCTATCGCAGCAGGTACGAGAATGTCGCACTCTAGTTCTAAAAGTTCCTTATTTGAGATCGTGTTATTAAATAATTTCGTAACCGTACCAAAACTATCACGACGATCTAAAAGATAGTCAATATCAAGTCCATCTGGATCATATAAAGCACCATAAGCATCGGAAATACCTACTACCTTAGCCCCAGCATCATGCATGAATTTAGATAAATAGCTTCCTGCATTACCAAAGCCTTGAATAACAACCCTTGCACCCTCAATTTGTATTCCTTTTCTTTTTGCTGCTTCACGAATACATATAGTTACTCCCTTAGCAGTAGCAGATTCACGACCGTGAGAACCACCAAGAACAAGAGGCTTACCAGTAATAAAACCAGGAGAGTTAAATTCATCTATACGACTATACTCGTCCATCATCCAAGCCATAATTTGAGAATTTGTAAAAACATCCGGTGCTGGAATATCTTTTGTTGGGCCAACAATTTGACTGATTGCTCGTACATACCCACGACTTAATCTTTCAAGCTCTCTAAATGACATATCACGTGGGTCACAAATGATTCCGCCTTTTCCGCCGCCATATGGAAGGTCAACAATTCCACATTTTAAGCTCATCCAAATGGAAAGAGCCTTTACTTCGGTTTCCGATACATTGGGATGAAACCTGATCCCACCCTTAGTTGGACCGACTGCGTCATTGTGCTGTGCACGGTAACCGGTAAATATCTTTATTGATCCGTCATCCATTCTTACTGGAATTTTCACTGTCATCATACGTAACGGCTCTTTTAAGAGCTCATATACCTCTTCAGGATAACCTAACTTTTCAAGAGCTTTATGTATAACTGTCTGTGTTGAAGTTAATACATTATTTTCTTCCTCTTGATTAGTTTTTTCATTACTTTTTTCGGCTACCATCTGTAAACCTCCTAGAAAATCACTTTAACAAATGTTGTCGCTTTCAGACACAAGTATACACGTTTAATGGATTTATGCAAGATGAAAAATGCACTTTTCACTATTTTTGAGTTATTTCCTGTAAACGCTATCATCCTATTTAAAAAAGGGGATTTACAAAAAAAAACAAAAAGGAGTGCTAGACTCCTTTTTTACATTTCCTCAAAGTATTAGAATCTATTTAAAATATTTTAGAATGGTTTCCACCGCATTATTTTCAATAATTTGGTTGCCATATTCCTCAAGCACATGAGTACTAAGAATGGATGGATTTCCATATTCGGATAAAAATGCTGCAATTATTTCTACTATGGAAGCATCTATGTTATTCATATTTAAGTAATATCGATTGTTATATGAATATAAACTGCCGCCGCTAACGTGAATTGAAAACAGCCTGTGAGAAAGAGCGATAATATCTTCTATGCTTTCGAATTGATAAAGCAGGTTGTCACAGCCTTCAACCCTTACTTGCATCTCTACAAATCCATCAAATAAAACTTCTTCTTCCTCAATATTTTCGTCAACAGTAATAATCATAATCATTCCTTGAGCCTGCAAGGAGAAAATTTCAACTGCAACAGAACCCTGAATCTCAACATCAAATTCCGCGCTTGCCTCATCCAGCATGTCGTGGAAAAGTTGATGCCATTTTATTGAATCTTTCCAAATATCATCTTTGGAAAGTCCCCTTTCCATTAAATCATCAGAGGTTAAAAAAATTTTAATCTTATTGAATGTTAAGCGTTCTAAGCGCATGCTCTTTTGCCCCCTGCCGTGACATAACTCTTATCCCTAGTGTATGTCAATGGCGTTGGTTGGTGCTTTGTCTAAAATACCATCCCTTCCAATAGCCACATTTCCCACTCCTTTATTGTTTGTCCAAAAATGAAGGTGGAGTAATGTTCCTTATCAGAGGGATTCATTTTAGTTATAGCCTGACCACCAAGTCCGATGGTAAGGTCTCTGTGGTACATGGATAAGTGATTAACGAGCGAAAGTGCTTCAGTTAAATCTTCCTTCACTTCACATGAGATGATGACTAAATCGGGATGAATGATGTCCATTATTTGATTAATGTCATTATCAGAACTATATGTACCTATATTTATTACTTCTATACCACGTTTTCTTAAATAAAAAGAGAACAATAGTAACTCAGCATCATCTCCATCTTGCGAGCAGGTGATACATACAGCTTTGTCAAGATGAGTATTGGCAGGAAAACTGTGAATAATGGTGGTAATCCGTGATTTTAAGAGTGATGAAGAATAATGCTTTTGAGCATGTACTATTTTTCCAGCTTTAAAAGAATCCTCTATTTTCTTAAGAACCCGATAAAAAATATCAACGATTACTTTTTCCATTGTGAAGATACTAAACATTGTATCGATTACTTCGTTTATCCTCTCATGCTCAAAGTGGATTAAGGCTTCATACAGATTGTCTGTTAAACTAATTAAGGGATTATCCTGCTTCAGGTTTAATGCTTCTGAATCCATTTGCGAATGATTATGCCCCATTAAGGAAATCGCCTGACTGATGGTAAACCCTTGATCAACCTTCTTTATTAACCACTTTAAAATTTTTATATGTTCTTCTGTATATAAACGATGTCCTGCGTCATTTCTAACCGGTGCAATCATTTGATAACGCCTTTCCCATGCTCTTAGCGTTCCAGGCTGAATGCCCAGCATTAATGCAACAGCTTTAATATTATACTTTCCTTCTTGGTCCGCCATCCTAATTCCTCCGATATTCAACCCAAACCATTCCTGAAAAGATTATAACTAACCATTCTTAATGGTAATTAAATGGCACTGTGCAGGAGCACCTAATCGTAATGGAACTCCTGTTGTCCCATAGCCATTACTAATTAAAACAATAGTATTTTCTAACCTTTCCACTTTCCCTTTTTCAAATGGACTGTAACCAAAAATATGTATCTGTCCACCATGAGTATGACCACTTAACACAAGTCTTATATTATGTTCAGGCAATATTTTGTCAGTGATATTTGGGTAGTGGCTAGCCAATATTTTAAAGCTTTTATCTTCAGCATCTAACAATGCCAAGTCCAATCTGTCACGACCTCGACCTACTTCATCCACACCAAGCAAAGATAATTTATCTCCATTCTCAGATTCGAAGGTAGCTGCAGTATTATCTAAAACTTTAACTCCATAATCCAAAAGAATGGCATCTAATTTACGAAAATCGGTTTCATAATCATTATTGCCCCAAACAAAATATACTGGACCTGCCTGTTTTAATTTCTCAAGGTTTTTCTTAACCCTTTCAAAAGGAACACTCTTCTCAGTCAAATCCCCGCCAATTATTACAATATCCGTTTTCCCGTTAACTGCATTGATAATATCATCCGAAATAAGGCGCTTATGTATATCTGAGATAAAAAATATCGATACCGATCCGAAAGACTTTGGAAAATCTTCAAAGATCATTTCATGTAGGACCACGTGATTTAGGAACGCTTCTTTTATCATAAATAAGATTAGGGCAATTCCCAGAATTAGAAGTAAAACAAGAATAATAATCATTCATTTCCCCTTTTCCATTCTAAAATGTTCTACGGAAATCATACCATAAAGGGAACTAAAACTAAAAAGGACAAGTGTTTGCTGCCAACCCATTTTAAAAAGGAAGAAGTAAATGAAAATCAAGCCAGAATACCCGAGCAAAATCGAATAAGACCAAGAATGCTTTTTCTTAATTGCTTTGATAGTAAGCTGCAACATATCTCGAATTAATTGAGCATTAAAAACGAACCCAATGAAGAATGCTACGGAAGCAGCAAAGAATTCCAAAGGCATGATAATCGGCCTAACTAGAAAATCATCAAGACGAAATGGATGTTGAATAGGAAACCATTGAATATGTAAATAGCCACTAAGAAAAATGATAATAAGCTTCCACAATACCTTCAGCATAAAAAATCCCTCCCATACATTGTATGAGAAGGACCCTTATTCTTTCCGTATAAATTGACTAGTCTTCCTGAATACTTAAAATGCGGAATCCTTGCTCTTCAAGCTTCTTTGTAAACCGATCAATATTATCTTTCTTTTCAACCTTCATGACAATTCTCCGAACTAATTTATCAGTCTCATCAAACGTTACGAGCGAAATAATATGTTCATGGAAGTGGTGGGCAATTTCAGAAAGTCGAGCGATACGACCTTCTGTTTCTACAGATGTAAAGGCAATCCTTACCCCAGGACGCTTTACACCAAAAGCGCTCTGAAATGTGGAGAGTACATCCGAGCGTGTAACAACTCCTAGGAATTTACGATTGGAATCAACTACCGCTAACAACGGAAAGTCTTTTAAGTCAAGTAGTGTCTTTTCAAAAACTTCCTCACCCAATAAATACTTCTCTTGATGTGTAGCGATATCTTTAACTGTGATAGCTTTTAAATATTCATCTTTCTGTTTTCCAGATAAAAAGTAGTTCTCATAAATATTGTAACGAGTAACAACTCCTATATATTTTTCACCTTGTAACACTGGAACACCATCAATTTGATGAGTCTCCAATTGTTCTAATGCAGCACCCAATGTCGTGTTTTCCTGTACTGTCACACAGGCATGATTTGGAATCATCATATTTTTTACAAACACTATCCATCACCTCAATGTAATAATCCTACCTTCCTATTATACTTCAACAAAACATTGAAATATCCTTTATATTTCAGTTTTATGTCATGAAATTTGAGAATTTTCATATTTATTAATGATGTTTACCAAGGGAGGGAGATAATGTTTACTCTTTATAAAACATATTGTCCGATTGTTGGTCCGTTTGACCCCTGTAACCCAATCCTAGAAAAAACGTATTCTACTCCACCGAATCTATATATCGGATTTCAACCACCAAACCTTCCACAATTTACACCACTTGAAGCACTAAGAGCAGGAACATTATGGAAACCATTTTACGACCCCTACTACAACCCATTTGAGGAAGCTAAAGGGGGGCTTCCACGATGAAACAAATTCCACCAGAATATTATCAAATGATGGAACAGCTGCAAGCGGTTGACTTTGTCTTAGTCGAATTAACACTGTATTTAGACACACATCCTAACGATCTTGAAGCTATTAAACAATTCAATCATTATGCAAAAGAAAGGAAAACCTTAAAAAAAGCATTTGAAAGTCAATTCGGTCCCCTCATGCAGTATGGTAACAGCTATTCTGGACACCCTTGGAATTGGAATGAACCTCCATGGCCTTGGCAAGTATAAAAGCGGAAGCGACTTGTCCAAGGAAAAAAGCAGTTCATTTTTTCCCAGGAACGACAGGCATAAGACGAGCCGGCATGAAGGTTGCGCTTTAACCTACATGACGGATTGGCTTATTACCCCGAGTTCCTAGGGGCTGAACTGGATATTAAACTAATTTTATAAGCTGAGGGAGGGAAATGTGTAAATGTGGATATACGAAAAGAAGCTTCAATATCCGGTCCGTGTAAGTACTTGTAATCCAATGTTGGCTAGATATTTAGTTGAGCAATACGGAGGTGCAGACGGTGAACTATCTGCTGCTCTACGATATCTAAATCAAAGATATTCCATACCTGATAAAGTAATTGGATTATTAACGGATATTGGTACGGAGGAATTTGCACACCTCGAAATGATTGCAACGATGATTTATAAACTAACAAAGGATGCCACTCCAGAAATGATGAAAGCAGCAGGATTAGGAGATCACTATGCGATTCATGATAACGCCCTATATTATGCAAATTCATCTGGGGTACCTTGGACAGCTTCTTATATACAAGCAAAGGGTGACCCCATTGCCGACCTCTACGAAGATATAGCAGCTGAAGAAAAGGCAAGAGCAACTTATCAATGGATTATTAATCTCAGTGATGACCCGGATTTAAATGATGGTTTAAGATTCCTTCGTCAACGCGAAATCATCCATTCACAACGCTTCCGCGAAGCAGTAGAAATATTAAAAGATGAGCAGGGAAAGAAAAAATTTTTTTGATGTCAGAAAGAAGCAGACCGGGGCTGCTTCTTATTTTTTTTCGTGATAAAGATTAATGTCATACGTTTTTTTCATTACCTCAAAATCAATATGACGATTTTTCCAATGTTCTTCCTTTTTCCATAAATCCTTACTGCGATTGACTATTTCACACCTTAATTCTTGGTATTCTTTTTCCTTCTTATCTTTTTGCTGTCTTAATACATTCATCGCTCCATATAGGATTGCTGTAATTGCCAACAAAGCGATATTAATGGCGTCACTAACAGAAGCTGAAAACATAGCAAAGAAAGAATAAGAGTATTGTTTAGCAATCATAAAATAGAAATAACTAAAAAATAGGAATGCAAAAAGCAGCATAGAATAAATAGTTAAATAATGCCATCTTTTGGCTGTATCAAACTTAATTTTTCTTTTTCGTACATTTTCTAGCATTTGTTTTGTTGCTTCATCAGTATGCTCAAGTGAACGAATTGGTTTTTCCATACTATCAACACCTCATTATCATAAATATGAACTTGTCCGATAAATTATGAAAGATTACAAAAAAAAAAAAACCGATCAGTAAATGATCGGTTACTTATTTAATGGAATTTTTAAGACTTGACCTAGATAAATTTCATTACCCTTAATGTTGTTGGCCTTTCGGATGATATCCTCTCCAGCCTTTGAATGATAATATTTCAATGCAATTCGATAAAGATTTTCTCCTGATTTAACGGTATGATAGATGACTTGAGGGGCCGCTGGTTCAGATGAGGTACTTACATTTTTATCAGTGCCTTGCCCGCTAATATTACTTGGTTCAGAAGCTTGACCTTCAATTGGAGTATCCGGGCTAATAGACTGCCCGACTTCGATAGCCTCTTCACCCTTCTCCACTGAAGCAATTTCTTTTTCCTCTACTTTGGTTTCAACGTTACTTTCTGTTTCTGTTTTCTCAAAGTTAATAACTTCATATCCTGAAGATTCACCTGTGACTTTCTCAGTCTTTTGGTTTTTTCCCTCCTCAAGATAGGAATACGCACTAAAAATAACGATAGGAAGAAGAATAAAAAATAAAACCAATATACGAATAATAGGATACTTTAATTTCCATTTCGTTTTCTTTCTTTTCTCCCTATGAATCTGTTCTCTAGGAGGTAATTTGTCACGAACTTCGGATGATTCTTCATTAATTTTTTCAATTCGCTGCTTAAGTCGTTCCGCTTGGCTTCTAAAAGGTTCTTCTTTATTCATGAAGCAGCCCCTCCTGTTCATCGACATCTATGGTGTGTCTATATTTAAGATAAAGCCCTAATAAAAAATCTATTGTAAAGTGCATGATCATTGTCAAAGCTAAATTGTTACTCCATTCATAGACGGAGCCTATTAAAAAACTAAGGATTACAATATTAGAAAATAAAAACCAATTAAAAAGGTATCGATAATGTATGATGGCAAAAATAAGGCTTGCAATAATAAGTCCAACCTTTGTTTGGATGACTCCACGGAAAAGTAATTCCTCACTGAATGCTACAAATGCAGCAATCCATGCTATGTGAATGACACTTCTATTTTTAAAAATTCTTTCGTTCAAACCGCCATCGTCGTAAAAAGACTGCGGAAGTAATTTCATTAATATTATATCTACTATGACTACAGTTGCACCTGCAGGAACACCAATCAACAAAACTCTCACATCAGAAAAATCAATAGTCTGCAAAAATGAAAAATGGTCAAACAAAAGAATACCTAAAACTAAAGTAATAACAAGCAGTATGACTTGGGTCATGTATAAATGGGAGAGTAATTCTCTATCAGTTAACCCTTTTATTAATTCATTATATTTATTTTTCATTCACTCAACTCACTATTTAGTAGAATATTTGCTAAATAATCCTTCCACATTCCTTCACTAGCCGGATAGACTTGGTTACTTTCAGTTGCTTGATATTGATCTATCTGAATACCGCAGACATCGCAACAATTCTTTACATTTCCCTTAACATCCTCTTCATCAAAATAATCTAGAATTAAATCTCTTCTACATGATTTTGACTTAATCCACTTTTTCAAATAATGAATACTTACCTTCTTTACCTTTAATCTTTCATTTACAAATTCCTTTAAGCTATGTTTTAACTGTTCATTATTGGAAAAGTCTAGGGTCTTTTTGATAAAGTCCTGAATAATCCGCCACTGAACCTCTGTAAAACCCCCATCCTCTCTTAAATGTTGATTCACCTCGAGAAAATGATCATTAAGTATTTCTTTCTGTGGAAAACATGAAAATAGCCAATCTATTTGCAGCTCTGATGGTAATTCGCTTTCGGCTAGTTGTACAGGAAGCTGCTCATCCCCCGGTGAATATAATAATATTGCAATACTATCATCGCCATCACGTCCTGCTCTGCCAATCTCCTGAAGGTACGATTCGATTTGCATTGGCATATGGTAATGAATGATAAATCGAATATTTTCCTTATTAACTCCCATACCAAAAGCACTTGTTGCACAAATCACATCGAGTTGTCCGTGAATAAATTGTTGTTGGATTAAGATTCTTTGTTCCTGGTCTAAACCACCATGATAGGCCATGGCTCTGCTTATTCCCTTTTCAGCTAATAAAGATGCTGTTTGTTCAGCGATCTTCTTGCTCGAAAAGTAAATAATTCCCGGCTTCTGAAGCAGTTTAACTAATTCTATCAAACGAGATTGTTTATCTTGATAGTTAGGTACATCTTCAACATAAAAAGCAATATTAGGCCGGTCTATCGTTGATTCGATCTTGTTATATTTCTGTAAATCAAGAGATTGAATAATATCGTCTCTAACCTTTTTAGTTGCGGTTGCTGTTAAAGCGAGGGTTAGGGGATTCCCTAGTTTTTTCCGGTATTCTCCTAACTTTGAATATTCCGGGCGAAAGTCGTAGCCCCACTGCGAAATACAATGTGCCTCATCTACTACAAATAATGAAACAGTAAGAGCTCGCAGCTTGTTAATAATAATAGGCAGGCTTAGCATTTCTGGTGAGACAAAAATATATTTGTATTTTGTTAAATTACGTAATACGTAGCCTCTCTTTTCATGATCAAGAAAAGAGTTCAACGCAATAACCCGTTTCTCACCAAACTTCATTAATTGTTCCACCTGATCCTGCATAAGAGATAACAGGGGAGAAATAATTAAGATTTGCCCATCTAGGCAATATCCCGGAAGTTGGTAGCATAAAGATTTACCAGTGCCTGTTGGAAGCATTGCAATAGTATGGTTCCCACCCAGCAGTGACGATATCACTTCTTTTTGTCCCGTTTTAAAGGTTTGATATCCAAAATACTTATTCAAAAGTTTTTCTAATTCCATTGTCTATCACCATACTTTGCGAGAACGAGCCTTATTTGAAAATAGGAAGCTGTTTTTAAAGTGTTCCTAATTACTTTAAGCTGCCTTGTACCTTCTTGCCTTGAAATTTCTAAAATCTTCTGCTGGACTACCTCTTCTACAAACGTATTAATAGGAAAGTCTTTAACATTTAATGCAAACTCTACTAGATGGTCTTCAATTGTACTTGATTTTAAATTTCGAATCCTTGCTATTTCCTCCGGGGTAAAGCCTTGATTTAAAAGTACCCAGGTTTTACGAGAAGATAGAGTTAACGAATCCTTTTGTTCTATATTTACAAGCAGCGATGATAACACCTTAAAGCGAGAAGGAGCACTTTCAACAAATTCAATCAAACAATGAAGTATATTGATAAATTCGAGATAATATTGTATTGAATCTATATTCAATTTTTTTGCAGTTTGGGAAGAAGTCAATCCAATTTGCTTATATCCCGTTAACCGGAAAACTAGTACTGCGGGATTAATATCCTTTGCCTTTTCAAGACAATCCACTAATTCCGAAAAAAGGATTTTTCCTAGCTTTTGCTTAGGTATAGAGGAAGACTTTAGAAAATCCTTTAACCAGTTATGAACTTCAGTATTTTTTTGAATTGGAATATATTTCGTTTCTTGGAATGTAAAATTCGAAGTTACTTGTACTAAAAGCGAGAGTCTTTCCCACACTAATAATGTAAAGGGTTGATATCTCCATCCATTCACATAACAGGTCGGCGCATTATTTATTAAGTAATCTTGCCCAGCTGAAGTAAGTAGATACCTTTGTTCTCCACATGCTTCAATCAGTTTTTTTTCGAGTAAGCGATTGAAAATCTCATCAAAAGACTCACGCGTTAAAGGCTCAAGAATTCGGAAATACTTCTTAAGTGAAAATAAATGGGCGTCTTGAAGAGTTTGTGATGATTTTTTTCCATTTAGAAGGTGATAGATGGAGTAAATTGTTCTTTCACCATTTAATTGTTTTAAACAATATAACAAAATGTTTTCTATTTCACACATTCCATTCCACCACTTTTTGCTTATAATCGACAAAATTACCTATTTTTCTATCCCTATTCTATCATGAAACAGACATTCGTGTTGTTAAAAATGTGGAAGATTAGGGAATCCAAATTCTATAGAGCATTTTTCTATTGAAAAGTTACTCATACAGTTTTACAATAGGAATGAGTAATGCGTTTCCATTTTATATGGATTAGTAAGTTATTTTATTGGGAGGTTTTTTTTTCATGGCAAAGTTTACGATTGTTGACAAAGAAACTTGCATTGCATGTGGAGCATGTGGGGCAGCAGCACCAGACATTTATGATTATGATGACGAAGGCATTGCATTTGTAACTCTTGACGATAATGAGGGTATCGTTGAAATCCCTGATGTTTTAATTGATGACATGATGGATGCTTTCGAAGGCTGTCCTACAGATTCAATTAAAGTTGCTGACGAAGCATTTGATGGCAATCCAACTAAATTCGAATAATATTTTGTCATTAAAATATTGTTAAGCTGCTACCCCCGCCAACTCAGGCGGGGGTTATTTATTCTCTTGAAATAAAAAGAAATCAGGCAATTACCTGATTTCTAAATAATTTTATGCACTTTTTACAATTGTCAATTTATTTATCCATGACTGCATTCTGATGAATAGCAGCATAAATATTGAAGACATCATTATGCCTTTTATAATATTGAATGGTAAGATAGCCGGTACTACATAGTTACGCATGTCAGGAAACTTTAACAGAGATGTGTAAGCCGGTAAAATAAACAGGTAATTTAATATGCTCATCATTACCGCCATAAAAACGGTTCCGACTATGAGTGCCAGTGTCATTCCTTTTCTTGTTCTCATTTTGTTATATACATAATAAGTAGGCAATACAAACAGCATACCAGCTAAAAAATTTGCAATATGCCCAACCGGAATTCCAGTTGCACTTCCAGTGGCAATATAATTAAGTGCATTTTTGAAAAACGCGACTAATATACCCGCAACAGGTCCAAAAATTAAAGCTGCGATTAATGCTGGGATATCGCTAAAATCAATAAATAAGAAATTTGGAAATAGCGGAAGCGGGAAACTAATCATCATTAATAGATATGCGATACTGCTAAGCATTCCAATTGATACAATTGCTTTGGCACTCATTTTTTTCTTCATTTTCCTCTCTCCTTTTTGATCCATCAAGTTAGGAAGAGAGGTTCAGCAGCGATAAGGTGTCCTAGTAAAATAAAAAACCCCAAGAAAATTTTCTTGAGGGAGTTTACAAAGGCACTCTTAATAAACGTTCAATGTACCAGCGTTTTTTGAACGTCGCAGAACCTCCATCTTCTCCCATCCAGACTATACTGTCGGCTTTGGAATCGCACCAAATCCTGCCATAACGGCTCGCGGGCTCAGAGAATTACTCTCCATACCGCCGATCGGGAATTTCACCCTGCCCCGAAGATAGATCGATATTTAATTTCCATTTTATTATACTAATAAAAATAATTTTTGAAAAGAAAAAAGCACTAACCCCGTTTAGATGGTTAGCGCATTGTACATTATTTATGGATGACTAAAATTTGTTCTGGCATGATAAGATCAGACTTTAATTGATTGACTTCCTTTAGTTTTTCTACTGTAAGATTGCTTTTCTTTGCAATCGAAGTTAAGGTGTCTCCTGCTTGTACAATATAATGGTCTCCGTCACCTTTTACATTTGTACTAGCCACTAGACTTTCAGTGGTACTGCCCATTCCACCCTTAACAGCAACGCCTACTTCAGCATTGCCGAGCAGTCTTTCTGGATCAACTGCATTTTTCTTATCAAATGTCCATTCTATTTGATGGCTCTCAAAGTGGAGATGAACACCTGTTGATTCGCCCGTTCTTCCCATTGTCCCAATTCTATCACCTTGTTTAATCTCCTGTCCCTCATTTACAAGTCGATTATTTAGGTGTGCATATACGGTAACAAAATTATTTGGATGCTTAATAAAAATTACATTCCCATAAGTCTTCGAATAATAGGATTTCCCTACTACTCCATCCTCCACAGCGACTATAGGAGAATTAATGCTCCCAGCTATATCTATTCCCTTATGTGTTCCATATCTTGTCCCATATGTATCAGATATGACACCATCCGTGGGCCATATCCATCCAGCTTTTATTTCTTTTGAATCCTGCATACTCGCTTCGGTCTGTTTTCCTCCTAAAAATAATAAACTGACACAAAGCGCCATAATTGCGGCGATTAATAGCCGCCTTATGTAGTCTCGCATTTGATTGTTTTCCTCCTTAATCTTGTCCTCTCCTCCACAAACCATATGTTTACCTATTGATGTTTAGAACTATAGTTTGGTCAGAGCGGTTGAGCATACTTGTTATAATTTGGAGAGAAATGGATTTTTATTCATAAAAAATAGAAAAGTGTAAGGCGCCTCCTCGTAAAAGCTAACGCTTTTCCTTCGTGCGAGGTTTCACTTCCGAAGCTTACTCTTTTGTAACTAGACAAAAAAAGATTAACCTTATAATGGTCAATCTTTTTCTACAGATTTTCATTGGATTGGGCGATGATTGGGTGCTATCGGAACTTTCATTTCCTTCGATAAATCAAACGGTCCTAAAAGCTTAATAGGAGCATTTAGAATCGTTATAGTCTCGATCCCAAAATCTTTTGCAGTAAATAAAATAGCTTCATAGGCGTACACTGTTTCTTGGTTATTCTCCATTGCGGCGTTTTCATCCATGGTGATGGTTAATTTATTTTCTTTGATTGTAACTTCCTTCATTGGGAAGTCAGGTACTAGTGAGGCTACAAAGCCTAAGGCTGGTTGATCTGTCTTCATAGCTTCAAAAGCTGCATTAATATCATTATACGTCTCGGTAGAAGGTACAAGGTAGGTGGTTTCTAATCCATCTGGAGAATAAAAGAAATATGCATGTTTCCCCTCTGGTTCAACTTCAATTTCATCCATCTCACCATAATTACCAAGTTCTATTCCCGGTTGCCCATTTGTAGTAAGTTTAATTTTATTTACTTGACTATTCGAAGCTATATTTTTACTTAATAATTTTATAAAATTCGTTTCTGTCGCAGAACCTTCCCCAAATTTATGATCACTAGGAACATCAACAATAACAGTATTATTTGTATTATCTAATTTAAACGTAGCGTTTAGAGGATAATAGTCTGTTAATCCCCATTCCTCTTCCTTTAATAGTCCCATTGTTTCGGTAAAAATAGTAAGCCAATTCTTATTATTATCTGGATGAACAACTGTAGATATAGGCACTAAAATTTGTGCTTGAGAATCTGGAATCCAATAGGTGATTACTGTCCCATCTCCTACTTCATCATCATATAACCCCGTTTTATTGCTTCCCGTCATAAACATTTTGGGTTCAGCGCCAGATATCCCGTTTTCAATTGTATCTTCTTTTTTCATCATAATCGATGAGTTTTCTTTAGAAAGGCTTATCTTATCCTCGTTGGACGATTCTTCCTGTTTTACGCTATCAAAAGAATATTCCGTTCCATCCAACATTTTTGGAACTAATAAGAAAAAAAGGAGTAAGGCTGCTGCAGTTGCAATACCAGGTAATATCCATGCAGGTCGTTTTCTCTTTTTTATAGAAAGATTTTGGTATATGTCACGAGGATTGCGATGATCTTGTATTTTGGGCATTTGCCTTAGTAAATCCTCGAGCTGCTTATCGCTCCACTCTGACTTGTTCACTTTCTAATCCCTCCTTTTCATTAAATATTTCCATATGCTTCTTTAATACTTTCAATGCGCGATGCTGTGTTGTTTTTACTTTACTTTCTGTCCACCCCAGCGCTTCGGCAGTTTCAGTTATCGATAAATCGTTTAAAAAACGCAATATGACAACAGAACGTTGATCAACTGTACAAAGATCCAAACATTGATAAATCCATTTGATTTCTTCCTTATGGACCATAATTTCTTCTGGAATCGGATACTCATCCTTCACTTGGCTGGAAGACCAATCAAATTTTTCAAGCAGTCTCCCCTTCCATCCCTTTTGTTTCCGAAATGAATCAATTGCTACATTGCGTGCAATAGAAAACAGCCACGTTTTTTCGCTGCTCTTTCCTTCAAAGCGATGAAAGGATTTAAACACCCTAATATATACTTCTTGTACTAGGTCCTCTGCCTGTTCTTTGTTTCTTACCATATAAAATAAAAATTGAAAAACGTCATGATGATATTTTTGATATAGTTCATCGAAAACGGAGTCCATCCATTCCCCTCCCCGTTCATAGAATTAGTCGATACTTATGTATAAAAAGTTTCACATTTTAAATATAGACTTTTTAGACCAAAATGTGAAGGCAAGACTGGATGGAACCATAAAAAACAAAAAACCCACCTTTAAATAGATGAGTTTAGCGTTTATAAAAATGTTTCCCGTGAATCAAGGGAAATCGCCATTTTTTTCTTATTTTCGTGGTAGTAAGAAGGTAAATGTCGTTCCTTGTCCAATTTTACTTTGTACAGAGATATGACCACGATGGGCGTCTATAATATTTTTTGCAATAGCTAGTCCTAATCCAGTACCAGCCCGACCTCGAGTTCGTGCTTTATCTGCTTTATAAAACCTTTCAAACACAAATGGTAAATCTTCTTCTGGGATACCTGACCCTGAATCCGACACTTCCACTTTTATCCCGAAATCATCTTTTTTCACATATAACTTAACTGAACCGCCTTGTGGAGTATGTCTGATGGCATTATCAATTAAATTTGTTAATACTTGTTCAATCCGGTCCGGATCAAATACAATGTTAGGAATATCATTCTCTAGTTCAGTACTTAGTTGTATTTCATTGTCTCTAGCCAGACCTCGAAATTTATGAACGATTCTATTCATAAAAGATGGCAAATTTACATCATCAAGCGTTAATTGAATATGTCCAGCTTCCATTCTTGCAAGATCTAGCAATTCATTAACTAGCCGACCCATCCTCAATGATTCATCATAAATGACTTTTGCCATTTCTTTTTTCTCTTCTTGAGATTCTGCAATATCGTCAACAATGGCTTCACTATATCCCTGTAACATTGAAATTGGTGTTCTAAGCTCATGAGAAACATTGGCGATAAAATCTTGTCTCATTTTTTCTAGGACCCGTTCTTCAGTCATATCCCTTAGTACTGCTACGGCACCACGAATAAATCGGTTACTATAAAGCGGACTTACGAGAATGACCCAATGACGACCTTGAAGAGAAATTTCCCCCACTTGTTCTATCTCTGTATCAACTGCCTGTTGAAAAAGATCCATTACTTGTGTTGGAATTTCTTCTGCAGTGGAACCGGATCCTCCCTTTTCATAATACCAATATTGCAAAAATCGATCTGCAGGTGGATTTGTTATCAGGATGGTTCCATCACGGTTAAAGGTAATAACGCCATCTGCCATACTACTTAGAATACTAGCGAGCTGCTCTTTTTCCTGACTAAGTGCATTCATATTGAACTTTAACTGCCGCCCCATTTGGTTAAAAGCTGTGGCAAGTTCACCAATTTCATCATGAGTAAGAATAGGGACTTTCGTATCGAATTTCCCCCTTGCTACTTCGAAGGCAGCCTCCCTCATTTTTATTAAAGGGGCAGTAATCCTTGTAGATAAAAAGAAGGCAAAAATAGTAGTTAGAATAATAGCGACACCAGCAACAAGAAGTATAAAATTCGTTGTTGAATGTGTAGTTTCTTCAATTACCTCCAAGGATTGATAGATAAAGACCGCACCATTTTCTCCATCATCCATGTGCAACGGTACACCAATAATTGAATATTTTGCAATGCCATTTTCTGAGTTTTTTGATGAAAGCTTTGAAACTTTTTCAACCGTTATGTTTTCCCCAAAAACTTTGGACAACTCGATATCATTGCGTATATCTGTTACAGATAACTTTACTGAATTTTCGGAGTTAGGAGAGAAGTAGACCTCATTGTCATTTTTGATGATGACTACCTTCGTAAATTCATCAATAATTTCCCAAGAGATTTCTAAACCTAAGTGAAATTGCTCATCCGGATGATTTTCCAACACTTTGGCTATTTTCTCAGCCTGATGTGTTAAATCATTTTTGGTTTCAGTAATATTGTTATTCTCAAAAAATTCAAGGAGCATAACTGTTAAAATGAAAAGTATAAAGGCAACCAAAAATATAATGGTAATCCATAGCTTACCAACTACACTTCGTAAAAAGATCATTCATTAACTACCTCAAATTTGTAGCCTACCCCCCAAACTGTTACAATCATTCTGGCTGCCTGCTCAGAGACTTTATTTAACTTTTCACGAAGACGCTTAACGTGTGTGTCAACTGTACGCAAGTCCCCAAAGAACTCGTAATGCCAAACTTCTTTCAGTAATTGCTCTCTGTCAAACACCTTGTCAGGTGCTTTCGCTAAGAAATAAAGTAGTTCATATTCTTTTGGTGTTAAACTTACTTCCTTACCATCTGCAAGTACCCTATGTGCGTCATTGTCGATCGTTAAATGTGGGAACACAATAACATCCTTCGTTGTTGTATCGGTTTGGAGATAACTAGTTTGAGATGACCTTCTTAATAGAGCCTTTACCCGCAGGACTACTTCTCTAGGGCTGAATGGTTTTACAATATAGTCGTCTGTACCTACTTCAAACCCCTGTACACGATTAACCTCTTCACCTTTAGCTGTTAACATGATAACAGGCGTAGCCTTTTTTTCCCTTAATTCACGACAAACCTCTAAACCATCTTTACCAGGCATCATTAAGTCTAAAAGGATTACATCATAATCATTTGCAATCGCCTTCGTTAAGGCTTCATTTCCATCCTCTGCTTCATCAATCGAATATTCTTCACGCTCTAAATACATTTTTAATAACCGGCGAATTCTTTCCTCGTCATCAACTACTAAAATTTTCACGTCTTTATCCATTATTAATCCCCCCATGCAGTTATTTTACAAAATGTGACTATTTTAATCTATAACTAAACGTAATTGTCTCTGTAAATAGTGTCAAATTTTTGACAAATCCACATTTCTTTAATGAAACATTTAAAAAATAGCCTTCACTTGGAAAAAGTAAAGGCTATAAAAATAAAACATATTATTATCCAGCGTAGGAATGAAGTCCTGCAATAACAAGGTTTACTGCCACCAAGTTAAACATAATAATCACAAAACCAATTACCGCAAGCCATGCTGATTTTTCACCATGCCATCCCTTGGAAAGACGAAGATGTAAAAAGGCAGCGTAGAATAACCAAGTTATTAATGCCCAAACCTCTTTAGGATCCCATCCCCAGAATCTAGTCCAGGCAATTTGTGCCCATATCATCGCGAAAATCAATGCTCCTAAGGTAAATACAGGGAATCCAATTAATACGGATCGGTAGCTTATTTCATCAACAAAATCCAGATTAATGTTTTTAACTAAAGGCTGAAGTGCTGCTGAAATACGTTTTCTTAAAATTAATCTTATTAACCCATAGAGAATAAATCCGCCAATAAACGACCAAATAACGGAATTCATTTTCTTTGCATTTATTAGCGCAGGCATTTCCACAAGCGGTTCAAATTTCCCTTTTGTTATGATTTCCCCTTCATGCGGGCCAGTTATTGCTGGCATTGTATATTCAATTGTCGCAGCTTGGTCATTCTTATTAATCCAGTTAAATTCTGCTTTATAATCCATAGCTGAAAATAAAGTTGAGACAAGAACAAATCCAAGTGTAGTTACTAACCCAAACATAACGGCTTCAAGCCAAAAGGTTCGTTTACTCGCTTTTGATTGATCAATTACTTTTACAAGATAAATCAATCCTGCCCCAAAGCTTATCGCCAGGATTGCCTCTCCTAACGCTGCAGTTGTAACATGGATATGAAGCCAGTCACTTTGTAGAGCAGGAATTAATGGAGATATATCTCTTGGAAACATGCTTGCATAGGCAATAACAAGGATCGCTACTGGCATTGTAAACAACCCCAGAAGCGGTGTCCGATAAATAAAATAAATGACTATGAACGCACCAACGAGACACATTCCAAAAAAGGTTGTAAATTCAAATAAATTACTTACAGGTGCATGTCCTGCAGCAATCCATCTTGTAATAAAATATCCCACCTGAGAAATAAAGCCCACAATTGTTAAAAAAACGGCAATTTTTCCCCATCGATTCGTGCCTTTCTTTTCTCCGATATTCTTTTTAGCCTTAATGGCTCCACCAAAGAAGAGGGTCGCAACTAAATAAAGAATAAATGCAATATAAAGTAAATTACTACTTATTGTTACCAACTAGACACCCTCCTTATCCATTTTTTCCCTTTGAATTTGATCATTAGGAATGTTAATTTTTGTTTCAGAAAGCGCACTTTCAATTTCTCTTTTTAAACCGTACCAGTTTTTATTCGTATGAGCAGCAATCCATATTTCACCATTTTTGTTTTGTACCCAAATTCTACGATGGTTCCAATAAGCGCCTTGGATTACACCAATCATAAAGAGAATACCGCCCAAAACTATGATCCAAATTGTTAAGTCTTTACGAACAGTTAAGGCTGTAACATTTTTGGTTTCGATCCCTTTGAAAGCCATTTTGTATTGGTTATCACCTAATGGCTCAATGGTTTGCTGAATCGCAACAAAACTTGTTTCCCCTTTTGGTACCTCTGGTGATGTCATTTTGAACACAAATGCAGGATTATTGGGTATCCGTGATTTTGTTGTCGGCTCCCCATCTTTTGCAAATTCAAAGTCTGGGAAAAAACTCAAAACTTCAACACCGTACCCATTTCCTAGGTCATATTTTGGCTTTGGGTCATAAAGATTTATTTTTACATCTCCAAATGTGTTGCCTGTTGCTTTATTCGTTAAAGAGAAAGACATTGTATTTAGTTCATCGAGTTTGTAATCCACTTGATATAACGCGAACTTTTCAAATTTCAATGGCTGATTCACTTTAATTTTGTGTTCTTTGACTTTTTCTAATTCTGGCTGTTCCCCAGGAATTGCGGGTCCAACTCTTTTATAAAGTACTGCGTTGGTCTGATAATTTTTAACTACCATCCCTGCTCGATCAATTGCGGCTTCGAATGTTTTGTCTTCTTTTTCTTTATCATAGTTTTCCAGAATAAACTTTTCGTTTGCTACATAGTATTGTCCATCCGTTTCAGGGACAACCTTTGTTTCACCTTCACGAAGCCATAAAACTTTATCAATGTACATACCTGGAACGAATCGAAGCATGCCGCCGATTAAGAAAATAATTAATCCCACATGGTTCACATATGGACCCCAACGAGAAAAACGACCCTTTTCAGCAAGCAAATCTCCATTTTCTTCTCGAATATTATAGCGTTTAGCCTTTAATCGTTGTTTAACAGCCGCTATGTCTTGTTCATCAACGTTCTCGCTTATTCCAAACAGGCGCTGACGCTTTAAAAAGCCCTCGTGCCTTGTTACTTTTTGGGCTTTTAAAGCCTTATATAATGGCACAACCCTGTCTAGACTACAAATCACAAGAGAAATACCTATCATTGCAATTAATACTAAATACCACCATGAGCTATACAAATTATTAAAGCCTAATTCATAGTATAATTTACCAAACCAGCCATACTGATCTTCGTAGTATTCTTCTGCCGGCATAGTAGGAGGTATGTACATTTCCTGTGGAAGGATCGTCCCAGCTGCAGAAGCAACCAGCGTGACGACAATGAGCCAAACACCTACCTTGACAGATGAAAAAAAGTTCCATATTTTATCAACAATGGATTTATTATATGTTTGTGAGCGGCGAGCACTACCTTCATAACGCATATCGAGCAGCGATTTATCTTGTGATTGTTCATCTAGAACTTTTCCGCATGCCTCACACAATACGGTTCCGTGTGGATTAACATGTCCGCATTCACATTTAACATCTTTCATTGCAAAAAACTCCCTACAACCCCTTAAGGTTTAATTTTCTCCATAAACTCCCTGACAGTTGATTCTGTTAACGTCCCAGTATGATATTTAACCACTTTTCCATCCTTATCAATCAAAAATGTAGCTGGAAGAGGGTTAATTCCATATGCAGTTTGAACTTGGCCGTCCGTATCAATCACAATCGGGAAATCTAGCTTCTTCCGCTCAGCAAATTGATTAACGGCTAATTCAGACTCGCTGACATTAACAGCCAACACTTGAACACCACCGTCTTTATAATGATTATATTGATTATTAATATAAGGCATTTCCGCTTCACATGGCTTACACCATGTTCCCCAAAAATTCAAAAATACTCCCTGCCCTTTATAATCAGAAAGCTTATGTTTTTCACCTTCCATATCAATCAACACAAAATCAGGAGCTTGTTTACCAACTTCTACTTTCATCCTATTATCCTTTGTTAAGTTGGCATAAAGCGTGTAGGCAACGGCAGCAGCAAGTATGAATAGGATTGCTGTCCTCATAACTAATCGCCGTTTTTTCATATTTCTCCCCCCTGAAAGTCACAATTACTAGACACAATTCGTCTAAATTATATCATTTTCCACTATATCTATAGTAAATATTCAAATGCAATTGTGACAGCTTTATGAATTTTTTTTAGTAGACTCCAAAGAGAGTCCTCTTAATAGCTTCACTTCATGGTGTGTCAACTCTCTAGCGTCCCCTGCAGATAAACCATGCAAAGTTAAAAAGCCATAGCGTTCTCGTTTTAGTTTCAAAACTTCATGTCCAATTGCTTCAAACATTCTCCTAACCTGACGATTTCGTCCTTCATGTATGATGATTTCAATGATTGAAGTTTGTTTTTGCTTATCTACAGAAAGCATTTTGACTTTAGCCGGTGCAGTTTTTCCATCTTCAAGATGAATTCCTCTTTCCAACTTTCTAAGATTCTCCTTTGATGGAATTCCTTTGGTTTTAACGACATAAGCTTTTTCAATCTCATTCCGAGGGTGCATAAGTAAATTTGCAAACTCCCCATCATTTGTTAGCAGCAATAATCCGGAAGTATCATAGTCAAGACGTCCCACCGGAAAAATTCTTTCTTGTTGATATGGAAAGAAATCTGTTACTACCTTTCTTCCTTTATCATCACTCACACTCGAAATGACTCCGCGTGGTTTATACAATAGAAAATAAACGGGTTCCTCCTTCTCAATCTGGACTCCATTCACTTCAACCCTGTCAGATGATGTAACTTTGACACCCAGCTCTGTAACTACTTTTCCATTGACCTTTACTTTACCTTCTTTAATTAATTCTTCAGATTTCCTTCTTGATGCAATTCCTGCTCGGGCAATTACCTTTTGCAATCTTTCCATTATGATCCACCTCAGCTGTTTACCTTTATTTTGAATACTGGGTGAGCGCACCACAGTTTACTAGGAAACAAAATAGTTATTCTTTCCTAATGAATTATGACACAAAATTGACCTTTTTCAAAGTAACGGCTATTCTATCGTAAGGAAAAATAAAAAAGCAGGCTCCTATTATATTTTACCTCTCTTAGGAACCTGCTTATTTTTGTATATTATTCTTACTTATCATTTTAATTTGCTCCGAAAATAAATACCACTACGACAATCGCTGCTACTATCCCTACTACATCTGCAAGGAGTCCAACCTTTAGTGCATCTCCCATTTTTTTGATCCCGACTGCGCCGAAATATACGGTTAACACGTAAAAGGTCGTATCTGTACTTCCTTGCAAAACAGATGCTAGTCTGCCAATAAAAGAATCAGGACCATATACAGCAATTAAATCACTTGTCATACCAAGTGCGGCTGTTCCAGAAATTGGTCTGATTAAAATGAGGGGAACAATTTCCGCTGGGACACCGATTGCTTCCATTACAGGTCTAATCCAATTCATTAATGCTTCTAAAGCACCTGAAGCCCGGAAAACAGTGATAGCTACTAGCATGCCTACAAGATATGGAATAATAGAAAAGGCAATTTTGATTCCTTCTTTTCCACCTTCAACAAAGCTCTCATAAGTCGGTACATGTTTTATAGTTCCATATAGGAGGATAATTCCTATTAAAACAGGGATAAATCCTAGGGAAATAAGCGATAGAAATTCCATTATTTTCATCCTTTACGACTTCGTCGATTATAAAAATACCGGTCTATCATAACTGCTCCGAGCATTGAAATAATGGTGGCAATTAATGTTGGCACAACAATTTCAGTGGGGGATGCCGAATGATAATTCATTCGAATCGCAATGACCGTTGTAGGTATGACCGTAATGCTTGCTGTATTTATTGCCAAGAAAGTAACCATTGAGCGGCTGGCTGAATTCTTGCCCCCATTTAACTGTTTTAATTCCTCCATCGCTTTAATTCCAAGCGGTGTGGCCGCATTACCTAAGCCAAACATATTGGCAATCATATTAGACAATATATACCCCATTGCGGGGTGATTTGTTGGCACATCAGGAAATAATCTTCGAACTAGCGGGCGGAATAACTTAGATAATAATTCTAGTAATCCAGATTCCTGGGCGATGCGCATCATACCCAACCAAAACACAAGAATGCTGATCAACCCGATACAGAGCGTCACAGCCTCCTTTGCCCCATCAAAAATCGCTTTATTTACTTCTTCCATTGTCCCGTTAATCAGTGCAAATACGAAACCAACAAGCGTCATAAATACCCAAATATAATTAACCATGTAATTTCACGCCAATTACTGATAGAAATAAATCTTTTAATAAATCAAACAGTCCTTTTTTCTTCTCGGGACCCCCTTGATAATAAATAGGTGTTTCTCTTACCACTTTTCCATCAAGGAAAACTTGTGCTTTACCAACTGCTTCTCCATTATGCTCGGACTCGTCCCAATCTTCTCCCGGCTTATTCAATTTATATTTAATCGAGAACAGATCCATTTCTTCATCTGTGGCTGGGTAAACAATTGATCTCTTTAAATAGAAGTGCTTTTGATCATACTTATTCGTTTTTATATCAATTGTCCCTTTTGTTAAAACTTCCGCCATATCAAAAGTTTTAAAACTATTTTCGTACATGGCTATATGATCATTCCAATCATCCGAAGCGTTTAATGTAACGGCAATTAAACTCATATCCCCTTTTGTTGCTGTTGTAACCAGGGTTCTTTTTGCACGTTTTGTATAACCGGTTTTTCCGCCTGTCGTATATTTATACTTTGTAAGTAAACGGTTTTTATTTTTCCACTCACGATCCCAATTTTCATTGGGATTTGGCGCTTTATAATTCTTTGTTCTAGCGATTTTTTGGTATGTTTTATTTTGCATAGCATACCGAGTCAATAGAGCCATGTCATAGGCAGTTGAATAGTGGTCTTCATGGTCGTCTAAACCATGAGGATTAGAAAAATGAGTATTCAACATACCAATCTCTTTTGCTTTTTGGTTCATCAAAAAAACAAACCCATCTAAGCTTCCTCCAACATGTTCAGCGATTGCAACAGCCGTGTCATTGCCAGACCGAAGCATCAAACCATAAACTAGATGCTCTAGCTTGATCTTTTCCCCGGGCTTTAAATAAACAGATGATCCATCAGCACGGGTAGCTTGTTCACTTACTTTCACCATTTCATTCATTTTTCCCGATTCGATCGCAAGAATCGCCGTCATAATTTTCGTAATACTAGCGATTCTTCTTTTTGTGTGTGCATCTTTCTCAAATAGGACACGCCCTGATTCTTGTTCCATTAGAACTGCACCACGTGCACTTACGGAAACGGAAGCACCCACCTTTTGAGGAATGTTTGCAATGAATAGTGAGACCATGAGGGCAAAAATGACTAGCTTCCAAATCATTCTCATAAGATTACCTCGTCCCCTTCGTTAACATTTCTAGCTTCAATACTTACTGTCTAGCTTCAGCGCCTAGGGCCTCTAGGTCATAAGTCAATCACTTCGTAAGGCAAAAAGCGGCCTTCTGTCAGCGCTTGTCTTATGCTTGTCGGCCCTGAGCAAGGCGCTTCAGCATTTTGTGAGACTAGCTTTCTAAAATTTTATGCAGGACAAGGCTTGATATGACTATTTGTCCCAAAAAATGAAAAGGCAATCGACTTCAGCCGATTGCCTAACGTTAAAATGCTGGCCACTTAATCTCAGAGGCTTTATCAAACCTCATTTCAACATCATTCCAATTTACCAGATTCCACCAATTGTCAACGTATCCAGCCCTATTGTTCTTATACTGTAGATAATAAGCATGCTCCCAAACATCCAGAACTAGCAGTGGAATGGTATCCCATTGTGTTAACAGCATATGACTTTCTGATTGTAAAATCTCAAGATGTCTAGCCCGTGGTGACCATACGAGGATAGCCCATCCTACGCCCTCAACCTGTTTTGCCGCTTCAGAGAACTGTTTTTTAAATTTATCGAAACTGCCAAAATAATTTTCGATTTCTCTTTTAAGGAGTCCTTGAGGGCTTCCCCCTCCTTTAGGGATCATGTTTTTCCAAAAAATTGTATGCAAGTAATGCCCTGAACCATGAAAAGCTAATTCTCTTGACCAATGTTTTATGAGGGAGAAATCATTACTATCTCTAGCCTTCTTTAAATTTACCTCCGCTTTGTTTAATCCCTCTACATAGGAGCGATGGTGCTTATCATGGTGCAGTCTCATGATTTCCTCCGAGATATAGGGTTCGAGGGCATTATAGGCGTATGGAAGCTCTGGGAGTGTATGACCTCCAGGCGGGACACTCTTTTTCTCCACCCAGATATTCCCCACTCCTTGTTTACGAGAAAAATAACTTTCCATTTGTTCATGAATTTCCTCTGCTTTAGATTGAAGACTTAGCATGTCATTATCTGATAATGATTGACTAGTATTCTCAATCAACTCAGTGAAGAGTTCAAGCTGCTCCCATAATTCTAAGTTATCTTTCACATCTTCTGTATCTAGAAACTGCTTCAATTGGTCATTCCACTCAAAAAGTTCATGGACGTACTGACTAAATCGATTCATTTTATCCCACCTTTATTTCGAATCTACCTAAAGGGTATGAAATATATTTGGGATTATGAACAATTCCGCAAACAGAAGTTGAACATAAAAAAACTGCCATCATATAAATGGACAGTTTCTTTAAATCATTTATTTCGATTGAATCATTTTTGTACGGTAATCTGTTTCATAGTATTCAAGTTCTTCTCTAACTCTTTGAAATTCTCCCTCAAGACCTTTAACTAACTTTTGTACACTTTCAGGTACACTTTTATAAAATTTTATCGAATTTCGTCCTGTATACGCAGAACGGCTATCCTCAAACCAAGCGTCATTTTTAGGAGAGAAAAATTCTTCTATACACTGATGAAAAATACGATAAAGAGTCTTCTCTGCAGGTGGCTTCTGAAACGGTTCGCTTTGCAGAATAACTGAACAAGCATCCAAGCCTTCTTCACAATAAACAAGTAATTTTCTCAAATTAGATAGAATTAATTTATAATAACTTGAATCACCTGATAACTCTTGTTCCATTTTTGAAATCGTTGTTTCATTTAAATAATTTTCTAATGTCCCGATCGTAGAGGTTAAAAACTCTCCAACATCTTTAAGCTGCATTTTAACTAATGAATTACCCATCCAAACACCCCTTTGAATTCTTTTTTACCTGCCTATCTCGGCTGCTTAATGTAGTCTAGCGGAGAACGGAGTTCAAATTTATTGTTTTGCTTTACAGCAAGCACGATTTCAGATAATTTATTAAAGTCTATATCTTGAAAATAAGAAACAAATTCCTGCTTAGAATTAATATATAACCGTTTTCGATTACGCAAACCCGGATTTTTTATTAAACACACCAAAGCAACAATATCCTTGAATGTCACTTGTATATCATCTTTCGTCAAAATTGGGTTTTGCTGATAAGGAGTGAATTCTTGAAAAAATTCATCAAAGTATCTTACATATAATACATGCAGTGTTTTTTCCTCAGAATCTTCAATAAATGTAACTTCACTTCTATTAAAGAAGTCTTCTGAAGTATTTGATTTTTCCTTTTCCAATTCGTATCCTATACATTCTGTTATTAACAAATAAATCAATCCCCTTTAATCATTAACGAATAAGTTGAATCTTCGGAATTTCATTGAAATCATATTATTTCTATTTTATCATAACTAAATTGAATTGTTTTATTTTTAAGAATTAATACTTTCCTGAAACTTTTCAAAAAACAGGTCAGCTTCCTCTTGTACAAATTTTTCTTCCACTCTATCAGGAAGCTTGGGCAGTTCCTCAATGTTTTTTAAACCGAAATAATCAAGAAACTCTTTGGTCGTTCCATATAGGTATGCTCTTCCAGTCCCTTCAGCTCTCCCAACTTCCTTTATAAGTGCTTTAGACATTAGCGTATGAAGTGGTCTTTCTGTTTTTACACCACGTATCTCTTCAATTTCTGTACGCGTGATCGGCTGTTTATAAGCAATAATAGCCAATGTTTCCAATGCTGCCTGAGACAAGGCAGAAGTATTAGGTGAGTCAACAAGCCTTTTAAGATAGGTCGCATTTTCTTTTTTGGTTGCAAGCTGATAAGTACCCGCGAGCTGGACGATCATGATTCCTCGATTGGTGTCTTTTGCATATACCTGTTTTAATTCTTCAATAATCTCTCCAGCCTTATGTTCCTCAACCTCCAGGACTTCTGCTACGTGCTTTAAAGTAAGTCCTTCATCACCTGCTGCAAATAAAAGACTCTCTAATATACTTTGCCATTTAATTATTTCCAAGCCCTTTACGCTCCTTCCTTTACTGCATGAACAAAGATATCACCAAAATTTTCATATTGTTCTACATCAATTTCTTTTCTTTTAATTAACTCCAAAACAGCCAAAAACGTCACCACGATATGTTCCTTGGCAGGATTAATAAATAAATCATTAAAGTTTTTCCGACCTTTTAAATTCTTTAATTCACTCATAATTTCAGACATTCTTGTTTCAATTGATATTTCCTGTCTAGCTATCTTTGTAGCCATTGGACGCTGCAGCCTTTTTCTGCGTAATAGCTTTTGAAAAGCGGCCAACATATCATAAAGGGTAACATTTAACTCTGTTTTTTCCGGTTGTTTTTCTTTCGCAAAATCTGAAAGGTCACTTGGAGGTTTTGTATACATGAGTCCTCGTTCTTCCTCAAGCGACTTTAAGTCATGTGCAGCCTCTTTATATTTCCGATACTCAATCAGCCTTTCAACCAACTCGTCTCTTGGGTCTTCTTCGTAAGTAATCTCTGAATCAAAATCATCCAATTCTTCTTCATGCTTTGGTAATAGCATTTTACTTTTGATCGCTAATAATGTTGCTGCCATCACTAAAAACTCACTGGCAATATCCAATTTAAGTTCTGACATTGTTTTTATATAGATTAAATATTGCTCGGTAATTTGGGCAACAGGAATATCGTATATATCAATTTCAAGCCGATTTATTAAATGGAGTAATAAATCCAATGGACCTTCAAACGCATCAATTTTTACATTATAGTGTGTCATCTTTCACCAGAATCCTTGAAGTAATTATCATTAAATCATGACTATTATTAGTATAGAGGATTCAAATACGTTATCCAATAGAAAAATCATTACTGTCCTTAATTATTGAAAATGTGATGTTGGCCTATAACACTGGACAAGTACCTTACATATGATGAGAGTGAAAAGAATAACAAAACGAGTATAGGAGGTTTTTGAACATGTCTGATGGTCACGGTTTTGGAGGCGGTTTTGCATTAATCGTCGTTCTATTCATTCTGTTAATAATCGTTGGTGCTTCTTGGTGGTGCTAATTAGAAAAGCGTAAGCACCGTGGAGCAATACACTCTAAGGAGCTTAAAGCAGGCCCGCCCTCCTTTTGGAGGCGGGCTTTTTTCTGTGGGATTATCCCTGATGTACTGACTGTTTTATGCTAAACTGTACATAATCATATATGTAAGGGGGGATTATGTGTATCCGGAACAGTATATTCAATTTTTAGCCCATTTTAATGGTGATCGTGATTATTTTGAATGCCACGAAATACTAGAAGAGTATTGGAAAGAATCTAGTGATATGAAAAAGGATTCTATCTGGGTAGGCTTCATCCTATTAGCGGTTTCGAGGTATCATCACCGGCGGAGGAATTTTAAGGGTGCCAAACGCACTTTGGAAAAGTCTATTGATATCATGTCCTTACGGAAAAATGAGTTAACTAAATTGGGTTTGGCTGTAAGTGTTTTATTTTCTATACTTTCAAAACTTTTAGGTGATATCGATAAAGAGGAAAGCTACCATAGCTTTAATCTTCCGATAACAGATCCCACTCTTTTTAAAGCCTGTATGAATAAATGTGAAGATAGAGGAATTACCTGGGGAAAGGATAGTAATTTAGAGGATGAATCGATCGTGCATAGACATAAATTGCGGGATAGAACAAGTGTAATTGAAGAACGATTAAAAGCACTAAAGAATAAAAAAGGCAACGAATAAAGCCTCGTTGCCTTTCAATGATAAAGTTAGCAAACATCACATTTATCTACAAATGGTGCAGTATTATCATTGGCTGTTATTTGCTTATCAGGATACATATCCTTCAAAGCTTTAACCATTCTTTTCCCCACTCCTTGATATCGATGTGAGGGATTAACAGAAATATGTTGAATCATTAATGAAGAATCATGATCGTTCATTTGAACCCCAATAAGGCCGATAATATCTTCTTCCTTCCAAAGAAACAGCTGCAAGTTTTCTTCCGTCTCATATTCCTTAATGGTTAATTGGAGTTTCTTCAAGTCCTTTTCAGTAGGCATAAAGGACAATAAGCCCATGGCTATCTTTTCAAATGTTTTCTTATAACGAATTAACATAATAGCTCCCTCATTATATTAAATAAACCCAGTTAGTGGATAGTATATTTTTACCAAATTACTTATAAATAAACAGTTTTCTCTATAATATGTAGTAAAATTCGTAAAGTGTTTCATTATTGACAATCATACATAATAAATGATTATCTATCAACATTATTATTTTGGTACAATAAAAACCCAGTAGATAATACCCCAAATAAGTGCTAGTCCTAAAAGAATACCAAAAACAGTCCAATTACTTTTCTTCATAAAAAAGCCTCCAAATACAATTTGAAGATAGCGTACATGATGTCATTCTACACTATATATTAAAAATAATCCATTTTCTAAACAAGAAGGCGGAAGCGCCTTGCCCAAGGAAAAATGCAGTTTAATTTTTCCCAGGTGCGACAGGCATAAGACAAGCCGGCGAGAAGGTTGGTATTTACCTTCTTGACGGATTGTCTGAAATGTGGAGGCGATTGCCCTGGGACGAAGGCATAAGACGAACCCTGTAAGAAGGCGCTTTTTGCCTTCTTCAGGGGGTGGCTTATGACTCGAGTCCCAAGGAGCCGCAACTAGACAAGCTTATGACCCCGAGCCCCTAGGCTGCTTGCGCTAGATTGAAAACAAATAAACTGCCGCTTGGCGGCAGCTTTTTTATTTTAAGGGAAGGTCTAACCGAAGTAGATCTTCGTACGTTTCTCTTTTAACGACAAGAGTTTCCTTACCATTCTCAACAAAAACCACTGCTGGACGTGGAATGCGATTATAATTGTTCGCCATCGAATATCCATATGCTCCAGTACAAAAAACAGCAAGAAGGTCATCATCCTCAGTCTCCGGGAGTGGTAAATCCCATATCAGCATATCACCTGATTCACAGCATTTACCAGCTATAGAAACTTTATTTGTGCTTTTCGCTAATGGTTTATTTGCTAGCACCGCTTCATACTTAGCTTGATAAAGAGCAGGTCTAATATTGTCACTCATTCCACCGTCAACAGCTAAATATTTTCTAACCCCTGGAACCTCTTTAGAAGAACCAATTTGATATAATGTTGTACCTGCATCACCTACAAGTGATCGACCAGGCTCAATCCAGATTTCTGGCATTTCCATGGAGTATTGCTGTATTAATCTCTTTACTTCTTTAATAATTTCACTAACATATTGAGAAGGCAATAGTGGTTCATCTTCACTTGTATAGCGTATTCCGAAACCGCCGCCTAGATTTAGTACCTTCGCTTCAAAATTAAGTGAATTTTTCCATTGATTCATTTTGCCAACAATTTTTTCAGCAGCCAGCAAGAAACCAGTTGTTTCAAAAATTTGCGAACCAATATGACAATGTAACCCTAAGACATCAAAATGATTAAAACGAAGCGCGGTCACTAATGCTTCTTCCGCTTGTCCATTTTGCAAATCAAATCCAAACTTAGAATCTTCCTGCCCAGTTAAGATGTAATCATGTGTATGTGCTTCAATTCCAGGAGTAACTCGAAGTAGGATGCTTATTTTTTCGTTTTTTTCAAGGCAAATTGTTTTTAAAAGTTCTAATTCATAAAAATTATCAACTACAATACAGCCAATTTTGTTTTCTAGCGCCATTTCTAGTTCTTCTCTACTTTTATTGTTTCCATGAAAATGAATTCTCTCAGATGGAAAACCAGCTGCAATGGCTGTATATAACTCTCCACCGGACACTACATCAAGAGATAAGCCTTCCTCTTCAGCAAGCTGGAGCATGGCAATCGTCGAAAACGCCTTACTTGCATACGCAACCTGTGCTTTGACATTTTGCTGTTCAAAGGTCTGTTTAAAACCCCTTGCTCTTTCTCTCATTAATGATACGTCATAAACATAGAGAGGAGTTCCAAATTGCTCGGCCAATTCTACTGCATCTACTCCGCCTATTTCCAAATTACCTTTGCCGTTTACGCCTGTTGTTCCGTAAAAATACATTTCCTTCCCTCTCTCCGTAAAGACTCTTTATTAGTGTATGGTCAAGCTTAAAAAAGGTAATAAATAATAGACAGAATCCATAAAGGATACTGCCTATTTTTTTAGCTTTTTATCCTTTTATATAATTAAAAATACTTTAGCATAACCTTTCGTAAACCGCAATAAATTATTCACCTTTAGGCGGCTGGCGGTAGCGATTCCTCGGATGCACTATACTTGGACGAAGAATGGACCCTGGCACAGCACGTCGGAAAATAATTTGTAAGAATCCCTTTGGTTCGAAAGGGAGAAATGGCCAAAAATACGGAGTATTTAAAGCACGTGTGGTTACCAAATGGATAAATAGCAAGGTAGAGCCAATTACGAAGCCTGGTGTATGGAAAATGGCTACGAGAATAACTAGGGTCATTCTGCCCATTTTGTTCGCAACACTTAACTCATAACTTGGTGTAGTAAACGAGCCAATACCAGCAATCGCAACATATAGTATTACCTCAGAAACAAACAAACCTACTTCGATAGCAATCTGACCAATCAACACTGCAGCAATTAAACCCATGGCTGTTGAAAGTGGAGTAGGCGTATGTATCGCTGCTATCTTTAAAAATTCAAGACCAAAATCTGCTAATAATATCTGTACCACTATTGGAATATTAGTTTGTTCATTTGGTCCGATAAACGAGAGCTTATCTGGCAGCAAGGACGGTTCTAACACGAACAACAACCATAATGGCAGTAAAATGATTGATGTTATAATACCCAAAAAACGTGACCAGCGCATGAAGGTCCCCATTATGGGAGCTTCCCGAAACTCCTCAGCATGTTGTACATGATGGAAATAGGTGGTTGGTGCAATGATTACACTTGGTGAGGTATCGACATATATAACCACATGCCCTTCTAAAAGATGTGCAGCTGCTACATCTGCACGTTCTGTGTATCTTACCAACGGATAAGGATTAAATCCTTGTTTTAGTATAAACTCTTCTATCGTCTTATCAGCCATCGGAATCCCATCAATTTTAATTGACTTAAGTTCTTTACGAAGAATATTGACTAAGTCTGGATCTGCAATATCATTTATGTAGCCAATCGCTATATCTGTTCTTGAACGTTCACCAACTTTAAGAATCTCAAATCGAAGTCTTTCATCTCTAATTCTTCTTCTGGTTAACGCTGTATTAATTACAATATTCTCAACAAATCCATCACGAGAACCTCTAACTACTTTTTCTGTATCTGGTTCTTGAGGTGAGCGGCCTGGGTAACTTCTGACGTCAACAGCAAAAGCTGTATCTGCTCCCTCCACTACCACAACAATTAAGCCCGATAAAACCTGAGTGACCATTTCATCAAGTGTTTTAATTGGACTAACCGATTGATTGACGAGTCGGTTTTCGACAATCTTAAAAAGATCCGCTGACAGTTTTTCATGATCATTAATACGGACTAATTCTTCTACTGTTTCAATAATAAATTGAGTATCACATAAACCCGTTATCCAGTAAAAATGCACATCTTTTCTTAGAATTTTTAATTTTCGGACACCAAAGTCAAAACTTACACCTAAACCGACTCGCTGTTTCATGTAATGTTCAATTTCTTGCAGCGACTCAGGTATCGGCCAAGCTGTTTGATTCTCTCTCGTCACGAAAACCACTCCTTTCAAGTATTAGTTCAACCGCTATTTTCGTAATCGGTGCCCCACGTTCATAGTGATCACGCCGCGCCATCTTCCCCACATCTCCGATTCCTACAATAATCGGAACATCTAATTCATCCAGGCAGTAAACGGTATCTCCATTTAATCTTCCTATCTCAAGTTCTGGTATACCATGTTTATCTACACCATAAGGAGTTAATTCTCCATCTCGATCGATACTTACATCGATTCTTGTCCACTCTGCTTGATGAGTTTTTGCAGCGACTGCAATAATTCCCAATACTTCAATATCCTTATGGGTGGCGACATATTTTAATGCTCTTTCACCTGCACCTTCACCAACAAGTCCACTGTCATCAAACATTACTAAAACTGGATCATTAGCAGCCTTTTTAATTAACTTAATAAGTTCCTCCCCTGTTAGCATAGAAGGATTCCCATGAGACTGCGTAATACAACGCCCGCCTATTTCGTGAGCGACATGCTCTATAGCTCTCTTTGCATATTCATCACCATCAGTAATTAATATAACCCGCCTTCGAATACTCATTCTTCGATGTCCTTTCTAGTTGGAAATGCGGATGGAGCCTCGAAACAAGCAAAAACCGCTTGTTCTTTCGAGGCTTATTCTGTGAAGATTCCCTAAGTGCTTATCGGCGAAAAGCAAAAGAAGAGCCGGCATGATGGTTGTTCTTTAACCTTCTTGTCGGATTGACTTTTGACCGAGGAAAAAGCTATTTCCTTTTTCCCTCGAGCCGAAGGCGACTGCAGCTAGACAGTTCTCAAAGTTTTAATGATGAACAAAATAGACCCATTGAAAAATTGACCCAACAATTTTTCCTAAAACAATCGCCATAATTAAGATGATAATTTTCCCATCAATCCCCAGCCTCTTTGCAAGGACAGGAAACACATTTAATACCTCTGTAAGTCCTGCCGCTAACATTCCAACAAAGACGCCTCCAACTAATCCAAGAGGCAGCATAAGAAATGGGGATAACCCTAATATTGGATCTCTTAGGCTCCCTGCACAACCCGTAAGCGCTCCTACTACGACAGCCCATTCATAGTGCCGAATCATTTTCATTGTTTTCGATAACTGTGTCAACCTAGGGATGATTCCAAGTACTGTTAAAAATGCTACAAAGCCTGAACCAACTGCTAATCCACCTGCAAGCCCGATAAACATAACCGCAATTACTTTAATTGTCATTTGTTTGTTTCATACTTTCCTTATTTTCGTGAATGATGACATAGTTATCTAAATCCATTTGATAATTAAACATCTCGACTTCCAGGGGACTCGGTTCTTCGTTGATCCTTTTTTGAAATACATGATTAAAAAATAAAATCATGCCCAGACCTAACCCAATTGAATAGGGAATTTGAAATATCCATGGCTTAGAATCTTCCACACCTGTAATAATCTTGTATAACTTTTCCTGAACACTCCGCATACTGACATCGTCATGAAAGTTCATAATAGCCATTGCTGAACCAAAAAATAGTAAGAACCAGATTAAGATAAAGAACGGAAACGACATTTGTTTCTTTTTTAATATCACTTCTACAATCGTTTGCGCTGGTCCAATGGTCTGGACATCTACATCCTCAAGTAAACCTGAAATCAATCTAATTACTTTCATGACATCAATGATGACAATGTTTTTGTCCTTTAAGGATATTTGATGTACTATTAGTTTTTTCAATTCAGGGATTACTGTTTCTGGAGCAATGATTTGAGCTATATCCATTAAATAAATACTTTCTTCCGGTTTTGCCAGAACACGATTCCGCATGCGGATGTAGACTGTTTTTTCCAAAACATTCACTCCCCACACATTGATTTCCTTGTATAAATAGTATGAGCAAAAAAACTTACTTTACTAAAAAAAAAGACCGCGTGGATCAGAGATCCATACGGTCTTTCATTTGTTGTAAAATCTTTTTTTCAAGTCTTGAAACTTGAACCTGAGATATTCCTAGTCTCACTGCTACTTCCGATTGAGTTTGATCCTTATAGTATCGTAAATAAACAATGAGCCGCTCCCGTTCATCTAATTCTCGGATTGCTTCTTTTAAGGCAATTTTATCGAACCATTTGCCTTCATTTCCGTCATCTATTTGATCTAATAATGTAATAGGATCTCCATCATTTTCATAAACGGTTTCATGAATCGAAGATGGCGTCCGACTTGCCTCTTGAGCGAGAATAACATCCTCTGGCGACAGCTGAAGATGCTCTGAAATTTCATTCACAGTTGGAATTCTTCCATATGTTTTCGATAATTCATCTTTCGCCTTTCTAATTCGGTTTCCCATTTCCTTTAATGAACGGCTAACCTTCACTGTTCCATCATCACGAATAAACCTTTGGATTTCACCAATAATCATTGGAACCGCATAGGTAGAAAATTTTACATCATAGGAAAGATCAAACTTATCCACTGATTTCAGCAATCCGATACATCCAATTTGGAAAAGATCATCTGGATCATATCCCCTATTTAGAAACCGCTGGACAACGGACCAAACAAGTCGCATATTTTTTTCAGCAATTAGGTCTCTTGCTGCTTGGTCTCCATCTTGGCTTTTTTTAATCAATTCCTTCACTTCATGGTCCTTTAAATACGTTTGCGCTTTATCTTTTTTGACCTCCACATCCATTGGCAAGTCTCCTTAATTGCATAGCATTTTGCTCTGTGATAAATGCTTTTTTAGTCTTACTTCGGTTCCTTTACCTGGTTGTGTGAGAACCTCAACCTCATCCATGAAATTTTCCATGATAGTGAATCCCATACCAGATCTTTCTAAATCTGGCTTCGTTGTAAATAATGGCTGTCGAGCTTCTTCCACATCTACAATTCCTAATCCGGCATCTTTGATTGAAATATCCACTAGATTATCTTCAATGGTTACCTGGATATAAACAATTCCATTCGGGTCATTTTCATAACCATGAATAATGGAGTTGGTTACTGCTTCAGATACAACTGTTTTGATTTCAGTTAGTTCATCCATTGTAGGGTCGAGCTGCGCAATAAAAGCTGCCACAGTGACACGAGCAAATGATTCATTTTGACTTAAAGCACTGAATTGAAGATTCATCTGATTCTTCATATCAGGCCACCCCCAATCTTTGCAATGCAAACTCTTCAGTCGGTTCCAGCTTGATGATCTTAAACATCCCCGACATATCGAATAATCGTTGTATTGCAGGGGAAATTGCACAAACGACCATTTCACCATGCACCTGCTTTATTTGCTTGTACCGCCCTAAAATGACTCCTAATCCAGAGCTATCCATAAAAGAAAGCTGTTCTAAATTTAGTACTATATGACGAATATCATTTTTTTCTATTGCACTAGCAGCTTGTTCTCGTAATTCGTCCGCTGTATGATGATCTAGTTCCCCGCTTAAACGCAGTAAAAGAACATCATGTTTTATTTCCATTTCAATGTTAAGACTCACTATTCCTAGCCTCCTTCATCCGGTATAGTGAGTCAATTCGTTACCGTTAGAGCAATCTCCTTCTATCAAGACAAAACTAGTTGATATTTGCTAAAAATAGTTGTAATTCGACACGAAAAGCGGAAACGCCTTCGGAACAAACACAGCTTGTTCCTGCGAAGATTATTCTAAGGAGCTTTCCTTAGTGGTCAGTGGCTTATGACCCCAAGCCCATTGGCGCTGGAGAGCTGGACATTATCTATTTTCCAGCTTTAGTAAACATTCCGAAGGAACGTTTATATAGCGTCCACCAGTTTGCTTCTTTTACATCGTTTTTCGCAACTAATTCACTTTCAAGAACTACTTTTCCATCTTTCATAAGCTTAATGGTTCCAACCTTTTCTCCTTTAGTAATAGGTGCGTTTAGGTTTTTGTTAAGGGTAACTTTTCGTTTCACATCCTCTGTTTTTTCACCTTTTTTTGTGAGTAATGAAAGAGGTTCACTTGTTACTGCCTCGACTTTCTTGTCTTTTCCCTTATTAACATGGGCGTTACCAATCACTTCGTTTCGTTTAAACATTGGGTGTGTTTGATATTGGGCGAAAGCATAATTAAGCATTTTTGTCACTTGGGCATTTCTTTCTTTTGAAGTCGGTGCTCCAAAAACGACGGCAATTACACGCATGCCATCCTTTTGCGCAGTTGCGGTTAAACAATACTTTGCTTCAGCAGTAAAGCCTGTTTTTAGTCCATCCACTCCTGGGTAAAAGCGAACTAATTTATTGGTATTAACAAGCCAGAATTTATTATCTGTATCTTCACGAAGATACGCTTCATACATTCCAGTAAACTTTGTTATGTCTTCATATATTAATAGTTCCTTGGCCATAACCGCCATATCATGTGCGGAACTATAATGACCGCTTCCTGGAAGACCTGTAGTATTTTTAAAGATCGTATTTTTTAAACCAAGTTCTTTTACTTTGTTATTCATCATGTCAACAAAGGCTTCTTCAGATCCGGCAATTTTTTCAGCCATAGCGACAGAAGCGTCATTTCCAGAACCAATCGCAATGCCTTGGAGCATTTGTTTGACTGTCATTTCTTCTCCAGCTTCAAGGAAAATTTGTGAGCCGCCCATTGATGCAGCATACTCACTTGTTCGAACTTTTTCATCCCATTTGAGTTTTCCTTGATCAATTGCTTCCATAATCAGCAGCATAGTCATAATTTTTGTCATGCTTGCTGGTGGCAGCGCTTCATTGCTATTTTTCTCATAAAGAATTTGACCTGTATCACGCTCGATTAGAATCGCTGATCTAACATTATTTGTTATATCGGTACTCGGTGTTTCTTCTGCAGATACGGATGGAATCCATAAACTTGTAAGTAACAAGGCTATTACTAGTAAAGAGATATATCGTTTCATTCGCATAACCCTCCATTCTTTATATAGATTCCATTTTTTCCAAATGCAACAACTTTATACAGTATTTTCCTGTTAATGAAATAAAAAAGTCCAGGATTTTTTCCTGGACCTTCAAATCTATGTTCTATTCTGTTATTTCTTCATGAATTAGGATTGGTGCCTCCACTTTATCAGAAGAAAGGATTATATTTTCATAAAGCTTTTCTTTTACTTCATTTACATTTTCAAAGTTACTGTAAATAGTAACTAATGATTCGCCTTTTTTCACTTGGTCGCCGATTTTCTTTCTTAGGACAAGTCCTACAGCTAAATCAATAACTGATTCTTTTGTTGCTCTACCTGCCCCTAAAATCATTGCAGCCGTACCTACCTCATCCGCAACGATTTCAGAAACATAACCATCTTCCTTCGCTTCCAGTTCAAAAGTAAATTGAGCTTGCGGCATCTTAGAAGGATCATCAACAATCGATGCATCTCCACCTTGTGAGCTCAAGAAAACCTTTAATTTTTCAAGTGCAGAGCCGTCTTGAATGACATTTTCAAGCATTGTTCGTGCTTCTGCTAATGAACTCGCCTTTTCAGCTAAGTAAACCATGTGACTGCCAAGAGTTAAACAAAGTTCAGTTAAGTCCTCGGGACCTTCACCCTTTAAGGTATCAATTGCTTCCTTTACTTCAAGCGCATTTCCGATTGCAAAACCGAGTGGCTGACTCATATCAGAAATAACCGCCATCGTCCTTCTGCCAACATTATTTCCGATACCTACCATTGCTTTCGCTAATTCTCTTGAGTCATCAATCGTCTTCATGAATGCACCAGCACCAGTTTTCACGTCTAGAACAATTGCATCAGCTCCGGCTGCAATTTTTTTACTCATGATCGAGCTGGCAATTAATGGAATACTATTTACTGTTGCAGTAACATCTCTTAACGCATATAGCTTTTTATCAGCAGGGGTTAAGTTACCGCTTTGCCCAATGACTGCAATCTTGTTTTTGTTTACCAGTTCAATAAATTCCTGGTTCTCGATTTCAACATGGAATCCTTTTACTGCTTCTAATTTGTCAATGGTTCCGCCGGTATGCCCTAAGCCGCGCCCTGACATTTTTGCAACAGGAACATCTAGTGCTGCAACAAGCGGCCCAAGTACTAGTGTTGTTGTATCCCCAACCCCGCCAGTAGAATGCTTATCTACTTTGATTCCTTCTATTTGAGATAAATCAATTTGATCGCCTGATTCAACCATCGCCATTGTTAAATCTGCTCTTTCTTTTTCTGTCATCCCTTTAAAAAAGACGGCCATGGTAAAAGCGCTAATTTGATAATCTGGAATAGAACTATTTGTATATCCATTGATAATGTACTTAATTTCTTCCGTAGTTAGTTCATGTCCATCTCTTTTTTTCTCAATTAAGTCAACCATTCTCATTTTTATCACCACTTTTATAAGATAATTTCAGATTATTTCGCTATGCTTTTAACAATTTCTTTTATATATAATAGAAAGTTGGCTTTTACTCTCTCCGTTGTTTCAATTACCTCTTCATGAGATAAAGGCTGGTCAAGAATGCCAGCAGCCATATTTGTAATACATGAAATTCCAAGAACTTTCATGCCACTGTGACTTGCAACAATTACTTCTGGCACCGTGGACATTCCAACAGCGTCGCCACCAAGAGTTCTTACCATTCTAATTTCTGCTGGAGTTTCATAGACCGGTCCTGAAAATCCAAAATAAACGCCTTCTTTTACATCAATATTTAAGCGAGAAGCAACTTCTTTCGCAGCTTTCCTTAAGTCTTTTGTATAAGCCTCCGACATATCTGGGAAACGGGGGCCAAATTTGGAATCATTCGGACCTATCAAAGGATTAGTACCTGTAAAATTAATATGATCAGTAATAATCATTAGATCTCCTGCTACGAAGCTTTCATTTACTCCCCCTGCCGCATTGGTTACGATTAACATGTCCACACCAAGTTCTTTCATTACACGAACAGGGAAGGTTACTTTATCCATGCCATAACCTTCATAAAAATGGAACCGGCCTTGCATCGCAACAACTTCTACACCCTCTAATATCCCAAAAACAAGTTGTCCTGCATGACCTTCAACAGTTGAAATAGGGAAATCAGGTATCTCGTTGTATGGTATTTTAACTGGATTTACGATTTCATCAGCTAGAACACCAAGACCCGATCCTAAAATAAGACCAATTTTTGGTGTGTTGGAGTATTTTCCTTTTAAAAAACCTGCAGCATTTTGAATTTTTTTGATATCCATTTTTATCCCCCTTAGTTTAATTCTTGTAAAAAGCTTTTTCCGAAATTTGGCATTTTCACACTAAAGTTATCTGCAACTGTTGCTCCAATGTCAGCAAATGTTTCTCGAATAGGTAGTTCTTTACCTTCTGGCATTTTCTTTGAATAGACAATTAGCGGGACATATTCACGTGTGTGATCCGTTCCAGGTGCTACTGGATCATTCCCATGGTCAGCTGTAATGATTAACAAATCGTCTTCTTGCAACTTGGCAAACACTTCCGGTAAGCGTGCGTCATATTCTTCAAGTGCGTTTCCATAGCCTTCTGGATCGCGGCGATGCCCATATAGTGCATCAAAATCAACTAAATTCAAGAAGCTAATCCCTGTGAAATCCATATTCAGTGTCTGTACTAGCTTATCCATCCCATCCATATTGGAAATCGTTCTTAGAGACTGGGTAACACCCTCACCATCATAAATATCTGAGATTTTTCCAATCGCAATTACATCTAAACCAGCATCTTTCATCTCACTCATTACCGTTCTATCAAACGGTTTTAATGCATAGTCATGACGATTAGCAGTTCTTTTAAAATTGCCTGGTTCACCCAAGAATGGACGAGCAATGACACGACCGACCATGTATTTTTCATCAAGGGTTAACTCGCGAGCGATTTTACAAATTTTGTATTGCTCTTCAATTGGAATAATTTCTTCATGTGCTGCAATTTGCAGCACTGAATCTGCAGAAGTATAGACAATCAATGCTCCAGTTTTCATATGTTCTTCGCCTAGTTCATCGAGTATTTCCGTTCCACTAGCAGGTTTATTGCCTATAATCTTTCTTCCTGTGCGTTCCTCTAATTCTGAAAGAAGCTCATCGGGGAATCCATCTGGGAATACACGAAAAGGTGTTTGTATATTTAAACCCATTATTTCCCAGTGACCTGTCATGGTGTCCTTACCATTCGATGCTTCCATCATCTTTGTATAGTATGCCATTGGTTTTACTGCTTTTTCGATCCCCTTAATTTCACGGATATTACTTAAACCTAACTTTCCCATGTTCGGCATGTTTAGACCGTTCATTCTTTCAGCAATATGTCCAAGCGTATCTGCACCTTTATCACCAAACTTTTCTGCATCAGGTGATTCGCCAATTCCTACAGAGTCCATTACGATTAAAAATATACGTTTATATGTATTTACTGCCATTCTTGTCTTCCTCCTTTTTCTCCAATAATGACTACTTTGCTCATTTAATACAAATAGATTGCCCTTATTAAAATAGGATTATTAACACTTTTAAAAATATAACGTCAGAAGTCTGACCTCTATATTTTACTAAACATTAATAAAATTACAAGAAAAAAACTGCCAATTATTATGGCAGCTTTTCGACACTTTTGTAATTTTTATGTAACTAGTATCCTATTAAGCTCTTGGATGAAATTTACTATAGACATCCTTTAACCTTGTCTTCGTTACTTGGGTATAAATTTGGGTTGTAGAGATATCAGCATGTCCAAGCATTTCTTGGACTGCTTTTAGGTCGGCACCATTTTCCAAAAGATGTGTCGCAAACGAATGCCGAAGAGTGTTTGGTGTTAACTCATTGTCAATTCCAGCTTCTGTAGCAAGCTTTTTTAAGATCTTCCAAAATCCTTGACGTGTTAATCTTTTTCCTTGATGGTTTAAAAATAATGCATTGTCAGAGTGATTTTTCTGTAGAAAATTCACAGGATTATTTTTAGAAACAAAAATTATTCTACCTTTTTCTATGTAATGTTTTAGTGCCTCAATTGCTGTTGTTCCGATTGGAATGATTCGTTCTTTATTACTATTACCACTGACGTTAACAAATCCCATTGTTAAATTGACATGCTCCACATCAATTTGAATAAGCTCACTGACACGAATACCAGTAGCATAAAGAAGCTCTAACATTGCTTTGTCCCTCAAACCAAAATGCCCTTGTCCATTGGGTAAATCTAAAAGTTTTTCTACTTCCTCCAAGCTTAAAACTTTCGGAATTGACCTTTCTGACTTAGGAGGTTCAATAAGTACAGATGGGTCCTGATTCGATGCCTGATCCCGCAACAAAAATTGATGGAATGCGCGAATAGAAGCAACGTGCCTTGCCAATGTTTTTGCAGATTTTCCTTGTTCCTTTAAAAAGGACAGGAATTGGACAACGTGAACCCGCTGTACTTGATTTAATGTCTCAATTGCTTCAACGTTTTTTAAGTAGCGTAGATAGGTTTTTAAATCTCGTTCATACGACAGCAGCGTATTCTTTGCCATCCTCTTTTCTACGAGTAAAAACTGCATAAAATTTTTTAAATGATCATCCATTGAATACTACTCCCCATTTAAGTAAAACAAAATCAGCCGATCCAGCCACACAGGATTCTCATCTTTATTTAATGTCGAAACCTTTAAAGCAGAGCCTTCTGGTGAATCATAGCGATGATAATTTTGGTACTCCTCATTTACCCACATAATACCATAATAAAAGAGGATCGTGCATCCAGTGAATATGATAAAAACCTTTAAGGTTTGTAGTACTACTTTTATAAACGAGAACATTTACCTTCCCCCAAACAGTTAGCCTAGTAAAAGATATGCCAATTTGTCCAACTTTTATACCTAGCGTAACGGTTTTAGAGGAATTAATTTTGATAGAATAAAAAAAGCCCTTTTTCTTAAAAAGGACTCTTGGCTACAATTCTGCGTTTTCCTCAGCTTTTCCTTTATCCTTGCAGCGATAGCAGATGCCATGGAATGTAAGGCGATGGTCTTTTATCTTAAAATTCCACCTACGCTCGACTACAGCTTCCACATCTTCAAGAAGATCTTCTTGGATTTCATCCACTGCCCCGCATTCAATACAAACAAGATGATGATGAAAATGTGCTGCCCCTTCTTGGCGAAGGTCATAACGTGAAACTCCATCACCAAAGTTAATTTTATCAACAATTTTCAATTCAGTTAGTAATTCAAGTGTACGATATACAGTTGCCAATCCGATTTCAGGCGACTTTTCCTTAACTAGGAGGTATACATCTTCTGCACTTAAATGATCCTCTTCATGCTCTAACAATACCCGAACGGTTGCTTCACGCTGAGGTGTTAGCTTATAGCTTGATGAATGCAAATGCTTTTTAATTCTTTCAATTCTAGTTTCCATCCCGTAGTCCCTCCCTCGCCGCTGCTATTCTCATTATAACAGATGAGAAAGAGGTGTCAAAATAAAATTATTATAAACAAGTGATTATATTTAATATTATATAATAATTGTTATAAATCAAGTGATCCCATCATCGATTTCATTAGCCATGGTGATACGTAAGCCTCTACTCCTGAAGCAGCAGAAATAAGAACTACTGCAACTATGAAGATGAGAATATAGTTCTTAAAAAATGGTAAAATCGGTTGTCCATATGTTTTAAAGAATTGTTTTTTTATCATTCTCAATGAGAATATAACGGATAAAGCAGCCATCAAAATGAAAACGGGAATGATAATCAAATTTTGTGGCAGAATGGACACAAATGCAAGCAAAAATCCTTTCAATCCCAATTGACTAACTAAGAAACCAACCGTAAAACCTACAACCAAACCTTTAATAAATAATAGAATGAGGATCACTGGCAGTCCAATGATCGAAATGCCTAAAATCCAAATCAGCCCAATAAACTTGCTGTTATGAAGAAAACTTTGTGCAAATAAATCATTATTCTCTGCTACTTTACCATTTAGTATTTGACCAAAGAATTGTGATAAATAATAAAATAAATCTTCTTTTTGGGTGATACTCATACTATTCACGACAATAGCCCCAAAGATGACACCCATTAAAAATAAAATTACAATAAATAAAAAAATTGAGGAATGCTCACGGAAATAACTGGCGGCATCGTTCTGGTACAATCGTTTCTTCAACTGCAGTCCCTCCTATTTCTCCTAATCAGTTATTACATTTTATGCCTTTCTAGTATTTCTATGACCATAAATTAATAGATTTTAATTTTTGAGGGAGAGCGGTGGATTAGTTGGGCATCGCTAATATTTTTACTTTTTCCTGATATATTTCATTTTTTCCTGATATATATAATTTTTTGCTGATATATTTATTTTTTCACTGATATATTTTAATTTTCGCTGATATATTATTTTTCAGTAAAAATTCTGTTCAGAAAGACATAAAATAACCCGGCAGTTTGTGGATCTGCCAGGTTTTCAATGAAATAAATGATATTAATCAGCTATTTTTCCGTACTTTCCGCCGCCGCCGGCTGCCAAAGTAACTTTTCCTTCTCTTGCTTTCATAATCATATCAGCAATCTTAGGTGGAACCACTTCGTTCAATGCCTGTAAAGGAACTTCATGCAAAATGGCCATTTCTGATCCAAAATGATTGACCAGCTTTTCGAGTAACTTTGGTCCCAATCCCGGTATAAATTCTAGCGGGACTTGATGGACATAGGGAGGACGTCCTTCTGGACTCTGATCAGCAGTCTTCAATTCAAGAATTCGATCGGCTACACCTCTAATAATCTTTTTGTTACTACACTGACTACAAATTTGGTCTTCATCACTAGCTGGTTGCAAGCATTCGGCACAGACGGTTTTGTGATATTTCCCCAGGAGCGGATCTAACCCATAATTCGCTAGGATACGTCGTCCGTCTTCCTTTCTCAAAGCCATACCCAATTCTTTAAATGATGGTTCCATCATGGATATAACCTGATATTCACGGGCAATTTTCGCTAACGAGTGCGCATCTGAATTGGTCACAAAGGTATAGTTGTGTAATTCCTTTATCTGATCCGCCATCCTTGTATCCGAACTTAACCCAAGCTCAATCCCATCGATCAAATCAGGGTCGAATACTTCTGTTAACGATTTATTGACACCTTTACCGTAAAGGCTTTTAAAAGGTGTAAAAACATGAGCAGGAATAAATAATCCGCCAATTTCTTTTACTTTTCTTTGCAATTCGAGACCTGACACATAAATCCGCTGAGAACTCAATTGAACATTTTTCAAATGACCCGACAGCCAAATAGAGAACTCTCTCATGATGACGATAGTTGGAAAATAACAAAGTACATGTATCGGTCCATTGCATTGTTCATCATAGATTTCTAACTCTGAACCGGGGATTACGGTTAGATCACCGAATGCTAAGCCTCCATCTGGATGTTCAATAATGTCTCCACTCGTAACTAGGCTTTCCATTTCTATGATTACTTCTGGTGAGTGGCTATCAATAATTCCAATCATATTCAGGCCTTTTTCATGCCTAGCATGCTCAATGATGTTGGTAAACGTTAATGTTTTGGCACCTGTTATTTTTACAGGCTTACCCGTCCAGGTTCTCCCGATATGAATATGTAAATCTACATAATAGCGTTTCACTTATTTTCTAATGCCTCTTGCAGCTGCAGATATTGGACAGCATAGACGGTTTTGGCATCATAAATTTTTTGTTCCTTTATATATTGAAACGCTTCATCAAGTGTTAATTCCTCTATGTTTACAAACTCATCTTCATCTAGTGCCGCGGCATTTTCTTTCTTTGTTAATCCTTTGGCTACAAATAGATGAACGATTTCATCTGCAAATCCAGGTGATGTATAGAACGAGATGAGCAGCTCCAAACTTTCACATTCATATCCTGTCTCTTCCTCTAACTCTCGTCGTGCACAAAGAGCTGGCTCTTCGTCCTTTTCTAACTTTCCTGCTGGTATCTCAACGATCGTCCGCTCAAGAGCTTTACGAAATTGCTCTACCATAACAATTTTTTTATCATCGGTGATCGCCAAAATAGCAACTGCACCTGGATGTTTAACAATCTCCCTTTTTGACTGTTTTCCATTTGGAAGTTCAACATCCTGAAGGTGGAGACTAATGACTTTTCCTGAAAAAATTTCTTCGCTATGTATTGTTTTTTCCTGAAGATTATTCATCTATGTCAACTCCTGTTCTAATTCGCTATATGCTGCTCATACATTTTACCATACATTATTTGGAGGGGTATGGATGAAGGTATACGTGCATGATAAAGGAATTATTCTTGTTGGTAAGGGATGGGAGATTATCCAAAAGCTAAAAGAATACAATAAGGATTATTCCACAGTTGCCGAATGGGTAGAAAAAGTCGCTCCAAAATAACCTTTTTCGTTTGTAGTCTTCCCCAGACTCTCGTAAAATTATATAAAAGAACGGGGTGATCTATTTTGAATAAAAGAAAACTGGGAAACTCAGATTTATGGGTTACTGAATTAGGCTTAGGCTGCATGTCGATTGGCACTGAGGAGAAAACAGCTAGAGAGATTATTGAGACCGCGCTAGATGAGGGAATCAATTATTTTGATACTGCTGATTTGTATGATTTTGGAGAAAATGAAAAAATCGTCGGGGCTGCATTAAAGGAAGTACGTGAAAAGGTATTTATTGCGACAAAGGTTGGAAATCGTTGGAAATCAGATCGGACAGGCTGGTCATGGGATCCGTCCAAATCGTACATTAAGGAAGCAGTCAAACAAAGTTTGAAACGACTAAACACTGATTATATTGATTTATATCAGCTGCATGGCGGGACAATCGAAGATTCGATTGATGAAACGATAGAGGCATTTGAAGAATTAAAATCAGAGGGCTTTATCCGCTATTATGGAATTTCATCAATTCGTCCTAATGTCATTCGTGAGTATGTAAAGAAGTCCCATCTTGTTTCTGTCATGATGCAATATAGTATATTAGACCGTCGTCCAGAAGAAGAGGTATTGCCTATGCTGCATGAACATGGAATTAGCGCAGTAACCCGCGGCCCTCTCGCAAAAGGACTACTAAGTGATAAAATGTTAGAAAAGGTGTCACAAAAAGGATATCAAGACTATAGTCAGAAAGAGTTGCTTGATGTGTTACCTGCCCTAAAGGACAAGCTGGCAGCGGACCGTTCTTTTACTGAAATAGCGCTACAATATAATTTGGCACACCCTGCTGTTGCCACGGTCATCGCCGGAGCTAGCAGTCCTGAACAAGTAAGAAGCAATGCCAGGTCGGTTAGAAGCCAACCCTTGACCGAAGAAGAAATTACCATTATTAAAGAGACTTCAAAGGCTGAAACATATATAGAACATCGTTAAAACAGGAGACCATTTGGCCTCCTATTTAAATTCCTTCCAGTTCATTCCGCTCTCGTTTAGCAGCTCTTCAAATGATTTATTTTTTTCCTTTAAGCGGCGTTCTTCTCGTTTCCGTTTCTCTTCTTCTTCTTTCTTACGCTCTTCTGCTGCCTTCAGCTGATCCTGCTGTTCTTTTAGCTGCTTAATTAATTCAGGATTGATCATATCTTTAAGCGTTACCGCTGTTTCTTCTTTTTTTGGTTTAGTTTGATTTTTTTGTTTCAATTTCTTTTTCATCCTAAATCCCCCATAATCATCATTTCATATGTATTATAGCATTTTTGATAGAAAAAGCAGGCTGTTCTGTTAATCAGCCTGCCACACTTTTAATATGCTTCCACTACCACGTTTTCGTCTACTTCCAATGAAGCCTCTGTCGAGTTTATTACATCCCCGACAGTAAACCCTTTTGCTACTTCAACTAATTTTAGACCAGTATCCGTTACATCCATTACCGCCCGCTCGGTAATAATTCGATGAACCACACCTTTGCCCGTTAATGGCAGTGTGCATTGTTTTAATATTTTCGATTCGCCGCGCTTGTTGACATGCTCCATGATGACAATGATTTTTCGAGCCCCATGGACAAGATCCATGGCTCCACCCATTCCTTTTATCATTTTACCTGGTATCATCCAGTTTGCGAGGTCTCCAGTTTCAGAAACCTCCATGCCTCCAAGGATAGCCACATTGATGTGTCCGCCACGAATCATTGCAAAGGATTCAGCACTATCAAAATAGGATGCACCACTAATGGCTGTTACTGTTTCTTTTCCAGCATTGATTAAATCAGGGTCAACCTCTTCCTCGGTTGGATAGGGGCCAATCCCAAGCAGGCCATTTTCCGATTGCAGGACAACCTGCTTATTTTCAGATATATAATTAGCTACCAGCGTAGGCATCCCGATTCCTAAGTTCACATAAAAACCGTCTTCGATTTCTTTCTCTGCCCTTATTGCAATTCTCTCTCTAACAGAGACCATTGGACTCTCTCTCCCTTCATAAATCTATTTTCTAATGGTCATTCGCTCGATCCTTTTTTCCTGTTTACCTTCAATAATCATCTGAATGTACACACTCGGTGTGTGAATAAAATTAGGATCAAGTTCTCCGATTTCATAGAGGTTCTCTACTTCGGCAATTGTTACTTTTCCTGCTGCCGCTATCATCGGATTAAAGTTTCTTGCTGTTTTGTGGTAAACAAGATTCCCCATCTTGTCTCCCTTCCATGCCCTAACAAAACTAAAATCTGCAGTCAACGCTTCCTCTAGCAGGTACTCTCTACCATTAAAGACTTTTGTTTCCTTCCCTTCAGCAATCGGTGTTCCTACACCCGCAGGAGTGTAAAAAGCCGGAATTCCTGCTCCACCAGCCCTAATTTTTTCAGCTAACGTACCTTGTGGTGTTAGTTCTACCTCAAGCTCACCTGCTAGTACCTGTCTTTCAAACTCTTTATTCTCGCCCACATAGGAGCCTATCATTTTTATAATCTGTTTATTTTTTAAAAGTGGTCCAAGACCCCAATCATCGATTCCACAGTTATTGGAGATAACAGTTAAATCCTTTACGCCCTTATCAACCAATGCTTGGATTAGATTTTCAGGAATGCCACACAAACCGAAACCGCCAACCATCAACGTCGCTCCATCTTGAATATCCGCGACTGCTTCCTGGAAGGATGTACTAATTTTCTTCATCGTACTGATTCTCCCCTCATTGTAGGCTTACGCTAGCTCTACGACGGTTGCAACTCCTTGACCGCCGCCAATACAAAGTGTTGCTAATCCCTTTTGGGCATTCCTTCTTTTCATTTCATGAATCAATGTGACGAGAATTCTTGCTCCGCTTGCGCCGATTGGGTGACCAAGTGCAATAGCCCCGCCATTTACATTTAATATTTCTTTATTAAAATGAAGTTCACGGTCAACTGCCAGTGATTGGGCAGCAAACGCCTCATTCGCTTCAATTAACTCAAGGTCTTCTATAGAAATAGACGTTTTTTCCAGAACCTTTCTTACCGCTGGAACCGGTCCGATTCCCATAATGCTTGGGTCAACACCAGCGCTAGCATTCCCTTTAATTGTTACTAAAGGCTTAATCCCTAGTTCGTCAGCTTTTTTCCTGCTCATCACTACTAAAGCTGCTGCTCCATCATTGATTCCTGAAGCATTTCCAGCCGTTACACTGCCATCTTTTTTGAATGCTGGACGTAATCCTGCGAGTTTTTCGGCTGTTGTTCCTTTTTTCGGATATTCATCTGTATCAAAAACAATTGGATCCCCTTTGCGCTGCGGAATAACCACAGGGACAATCTCATCTTTAAATTTACCTGTTTCAATTGCCTTAACAGCCTTCTCCTGACTCCATGCCGAAAATTGGTCCTGTTCTTCTCTTGTAATGGAATATTTATCAGCTAAGTTTTCAGCTGTAACTCCCATATGATATTGGTTAAATACACATGTTAGTCCGTCGCTAGTCAAAGTATCTACTAATTTTTGATCACCCATTTTAAAACCATCACGGGCATTTTTTAATAGATAAGGAGCTTGGCTCATATTTTCCATTCCACCAGCGACAACAATCTCAGCATCTCCTGCTAGAATTGCCTGTGTTGCTAGATGAACAGCTTTTAAACCCGAGCCGCAGACTTTATTGATTGTCATGGATGAAACACTTTCAGGAATTCCCGCTCCTATTGCAGCTTGTCTGGCTGGATTTTGACCAAGTCCTGCTTGCAGAACATTCCCTAAAATGACTTCGTCTACTTGCTCCGGCTTTACGCCAGCTTGTTCGAGCGCTCCTTTGATAACAGTTGCACCTAATTCTTGTGCTGATACATTTTTTAAGCTTCCGTTAAAATTACCTAGTGCAGTACGAACAGCACTAACGATTACTACTTCTGTTTGACTCATTTTTTTCCTCTCCTTTTCACTACTTTTACCTTTACTATTTCTAGTGTGAACAAAGAAAATCCTCTTATTTTGTCAAAATTTCTATTATTCTTGATTTTTAGATTTCAACACCTCTACAATGAAAGTATGAAGATTCAAGGGGGAAAATGGTGTTTAATTTACCTAAAAACGTAACGATTATCGAAGTTGGTCCGCGTGATGAGTTGCAAAACGAAAAGTTATTTGATCCGACTGAAATAAAAAAGAAATTTATTAAGGAATTATAATTGCTGGTCTCCAAGAAATGGAGCTGAGATCGTTTGTTTCTCCAAAATGGGTACCGCAAATGGGCGACGCAGCTGATATTGTAGCTGACTGTCTGGATGTGAATACCAGAAACATTGTCTTAGCACCTAATCGTAAAGGAATTGATCGTGTTTACATGTCTGAATGTAAAGCCGTTGCCTTTTTTGTCGGTGTCTGTAACACCTTTAATCAAAAATATATCTTTCAAGGCAGATTGAAAGCGGCTATTTTAAGCTTCATGCTCAAACGGTATAGTTTTTTCACATGAATAATCAGTCTCCTATATAAGCACCTTATTAAATGAAACCAGTTCGAAGGGAGTCTGAAGATTATCATGAGCCAAAAACGGGATAAAGGCTATAGCCAAAAAGGTAAGGATTATGCAGAATCAGCTGGTGGAGGAAAGCGGATGATTGCTGCCGAGGAACTAGAAAAAGCGCTTCATCCAACGAAGAGACAAAATGCAGAGCAATAAGTTTATTTTAAATTAAGCCGCTAAATGGAGTTAGCGGCTTTTCCTATGATAAAATAAGTGCCAAGATAATTTCCAGATATATCTAACCTTTGGGAGGTGTACTTGTGAGGAAGGCAATGCGAGCTCTTTTAATTTCATTCTTGTTTACATTTTCTTTAGGTTTTTATTTTACAAATCGGCTTATGTATATGAAAAAGAAGGATGAGCAATTTATTGTACAGCGGGAAAAGGAAGCGGGGAGATTTAAACCCGAACATTTCGAATCACTTCCAAAGCGGGAGGTTACTATTGACTCCCCTTTTGGATATCCCATTAAAGCTTTGCTGGTAGAGCCTCACGATTCCATTCGCTATGTCATTATTTCCCATGGTGTGACGGAAACAAAAATTAATTCTATAAAATATATGAATCTTTTCTTAGAGCGCGGATTTAATGCCATCATATACGACCATCGGCGCCACGGAGATTCCGGGGGAAAGACAACCAGCTTTGGGCATTTTGAAAAATTCGATTTAAAGGCTGTTATTGATTGGGTAAAAAAAGAGAAGGGACCGACTCTTACGCTCGGTATTCATGGGGAATCAATGGGGGCAGCTACGATGCTTTTGTACGCAGGTATGCTTGAGGATGGCGCTGACTTTTATATTGCAGACTGTCCGTTCTCTGACTTGAAAGAGCAGCTTTCGTATCAACTTAAAAAAGAATACAAAATGATACCGACACTATTAATTCCCATTGCTGATTTTATTTTGCGTCTTCGTGAAAAATATTCAATCAGGCATGTCTCACCCATTTCGGTCATTGAAAATATTAAACATCCCATTCTATTTATTCACAGCGAGCACGATGATTTTATTCTTCCAACCATGACGAAGGAATTATATGAAAAAAAACAAGGTCCAAAAATGCTTTATCTCGCTGCGAATGGGCGCCATGCCCAGTCATTTAATGAAAATCCGGAAGAGTATCGAAGTGTCCTAGATAAATTTTTGTTAAAATACGTTGAGAATGCATAAATTCTTGAGGCTGTCTCACTTTATTTGCGTTAATCTGAATATATCTGCGTTCCGAAAAAAACAGACTGCCCTTGTAGGTCAGTCTGCTTTTTCTGTCACAACAAAACTCATGAATCCGTTCAAGATTTGCTGTGGGCTTTTTAGTTGAAAGCTATTTGTTGCATTTGAAAAATCAATCGTCATTTTTTCATCAAAGAAAACAGTTTTCGACTTTTCTATATAAACAGTTTGATCATTTGTTTCAAAACTTATATCGTCAGTATCCAATTCCGGTACGAACCACAAGGCAATTACACCACTTACCGCACAACCACAGCCCTCTGTATCCCATTTTAGCTTTAAGTAACCTTCCCGCCCTGCTGTTCTCTGATTAATTTTCTCAGCTGCTGCCGCTGTAATTACAATCTCCATGTTTAAATCTCCCCCTAGTTGGCATACGCTGATTGTATCATAATTTTTTGCAGCTGCTAGAGTATTTGCTCACTTGCATTTTCCTTATATTCATTATATTCTGAAGACAATATATATATTTTTCAAAGGAGTGTCTGGAATGACAAAGGTACAAATTAAAGTAAATGATAATGGTTCACTGCGGATTACCGGTGAGGTGGAATTGCTAGATGGTGCGGGAAATGTGATGGAAACAAAGCCTGCCTTTTCGCTTTGCCGCTGTGGGCTATCCAATAACAAACCTTTTTGCGATGGTTCGCATAAAGGAAAATTTGACTCTCAAGTGCGATTTGTAAAAGAAGATTAATGTCAACAGAAAAGGACTTCCAGTAGGAGAGTCCTTTTTCTTATCCTTATACTTTTTCTAAATGACGTACAATTTGTCCGTAATGTCCAGTTACGTGCTTAACGATTAAATGGTCGACTAAAAAGGACAATGGTTTTCCATCAAAGTTTGGATTATAACTTGGAGCTGTTTTTACTAAATCCTCTTCTTTCACTTTTACAAGAGCTGACTCTACTTTCAGGACTAAGTTTTGTAGTGCAGCTATGGCATCCTCTTTCTTATTTCGAGATACAAGGATTTCATCTACTGCAGCTAAACGACGCACATGTTCATGATTGCGTCCCCATTTTGCACCTGGAACAACTAGCAATGCTTCCAAATCTGCCACCCAAAAATCTACAGCTTCTAAAATATGAGAAACAATTTGCATGGCTGACCATTCATCTTCAGAAGGTTTAACATAAAGTGCCGCCTCTTCCGTATTTTTCAAAACCGCTACAATTTCATCTATACTCTGTTTAAACACTTCCAATTTTTCATTCAATACTACTGTTGCCATAAAATACTGCCTCCTTCAATTCATCTAATACATAAATTTTAAAAATGCGTTAGAGTTAGCTCTAACGCGTTTTTTTGTAAATTAGCAATCTACACGTTGGTAATTTTTCTTGAAATAGCCATATAGGAAATCAACAACATTGTAATCAGTTGGTTTGTGTTGTTCGAAAATAAAGTTGCGAAGTGCAAGTGCAGTTGGATCCTCCGCATGAATAATCTCGCCCCATCTGCGTGCTGATCCTTGTACCATTGCAGAACGTGGGATTCGAATTTCTTGGTATGCTTTAAATGCTTCCTCGTAGGTTTTATGTTCTTTTAATTTCTCACCTAATACAAACGCATCCTCGAGGGCTTGAACGCCGCCTTGAGCTAAATATTGAAGCATTGCATGACCTGAATCTCCTAATAGCGTAATGTTGCCATTTGTCCAATTTTCGATTGGTTCACGGTCATACATCTGCCAACGGAATTGACGGTTAATGTAAGTTAAGGCGTTTTCAACTTTTGGATGACAATTTTCAAAACGACGTGCCATTTCTTCTGGAGTTCCCCAATCTTCAACAGTAGCATCATATGATTTAAATACTACTACTTGGTTGTAAAGCTCTCCGCGACGAACTGGATATTGTACCATGTGCAGGTTTGGTCCAATCCACATGATTACATCATCTAAGTCTAAGTTTGCATTATTTGACACTTCTTCAATTGGAATCGTTCCACGGTAAGCTACATACGCAGAATTCACTGGTTTATCATCAACTAGCTGCTTACGCATGTTTGATTTTACCCCGTCTGCACCAATAACTGCTTCTGCAATAAACGTTTCACCATTTTGGTTAACAATTGTTACAATATCACCATTTTGTTCTGCAGTTTGAATCGTTTGGTTTGTAAAGAATGTGATATTACCGCTTTTTTGACATGCTTCATAAAGAGCTCTGTGTAAGTCAGAGCGATGCAATACGATATAGGGCTGGCCGAATTCGTTTTGGAAACCTTCCCCTAAATCAAGAGTTGCTAATTCTTTTGCAGTATATACATCTTTTAGTACAAGACGTTTTGGTAATACCACATGCTTTAAAATTTCTTCCTTTACACCTAAACGGTCTAAAACTTCTAATGCGTTGGGTGCTAACTGGATCCCTGCACCTACTTCACCAAATTCAGGTGCTTGCTCAAAAATTGCTACTGATTTACCCGTTTCTTGAATTGATAGTGCTGCTGCTAAACCACCGATTCCTCCACCCACTATAATGATATCGCTTACATTAACCATTGACATTTACCCTCCAACCGAGTTATTCTTTCCATAAATAGAGAACGATGTTATCTAATAAGAAAATTTTAAATCATTTTTCAGCATTTCGTCAACATAAAAGTTTTAAAATTTAGAAATTTCTATAAAGAGGATTTTATTTTTCTGAAAACAAATAATATTGACAATATTTTAAAATCTTTTAATATTTTTTATAAATAGTGAACTAGTTTCATAATTAGTGAAATTGAGGAGGACAACAATGAAACTTATTAATTTTACTGCCGCCGGGCATACACGTGCAGGGGCAATCGTTGATAACAAAGTAATCGACTTAAACTATGCTTACCAAGCAGAGTTAAAAACAGAAGGAAAATACCGATACGAAGCAATCGCAAAAGCTTATGTGCCAGATAATACAGATGAGTTATATCAAGGGGGCAATGAGTCGCTGCAACTAGCGCAAAATGCAATCGATTTCATTTTAGCTAATCCTGAAAGCTATGATAAAAAAGTGATTTACAATCTCGAGGAAGTTAAGGTAGAAGCACCAGTCAGGCGTCCAGGCAAAATTATTTGTGTAGGTCACAATTACCGCGAGCACATTTTAGAAATGGGTCGCGAAATCCCCTCGAACCCAGTTATCTTTGCTAAATTTGCTAATACCATTTTAGGGCCAGAGGACGATATCCCACACTATCCAATTTCTGACCAGCTTGACTATGAAGCCGAGTTTACTTTTGTTGTTGGCAAACAAGCACGCAACGTCTCCGAAGAAGATGCATTGGACTATGTAGCAGGTTATACCATTACTAATGACGTAACATATCGTGATATTCAACGACGCACTCTTCAATGGTTACAAGGAAAAACAGTAGATGGCAGCGCACCAATGGGACCATATTTAGTAACTTCCGATGAATTACAAAATCCATCTGGCCTAGATGTTGTACTAAAAGTAAATGGTGAAGTACGTCAAAAAACGAATACTGCCAATCTAGTATTCTCGGTTCCAAAATTAGTAGCTTTCTTATCAAATTTAATGACGTTAGAGCCAGGAGATGTTGTCTTAACAGGAACTCCTGGTGGAGTTGGAGTTGCGATGAATCCTCCGCAATTCTTAAAAGATGGAGACGTAGTTCGAATTGAGATCGACCAAATCGGTGCGCTTGAAAATAAAGTAAAGGCAACAGAAGCGGCAGCCACTGTTTAATTACGAGATACAAGGGGCGAGTAGAAATACACTACTCCCCTTTTCTCTATAAAATTTGAATTGTGAGGAGAATGTGAAATGGCTGAAGTAAATCCAGAAGTTCAAGAGTTTATGAAAAGCTCAATTGTAACCGATTACACCAAAGATATTCAACAATACAACTTAGGACCTCTTTGGGAGGCAATTCCTGCAATTATGCACAAAACGCCAAAGCCTCAAGCACAAGCTTATCTTTGGAGCGATGAATTAATTAAAAAGAAAATGGCCGAAGCAGCTCAAATCTTCACACCAGAACGCGGTGGAGAACGTCGTGCGATTTATTTCCAAAATCCTGGCTTAACTTATCGTGAACCTTGGGGATGGGGATCTACTACTCAAACCATTTATGCAGCTGTTCAAATGTTATTGCCTGGTGAAAAAGCTCCATCTCACCGTCACTCACAAAGTGCATTGCGCTTCATTTCTGAAGGTTCAGGTGCATACACGATCGTACAGGGCAAGCGTATTTTCATGGAAGAAGGCGACTTTTTAATTACTCCAAAGAACTTATGGCATGGGCATGCGCACTTAGGTACAGAGCCTATGTATTGGATGGATGCTTTAGATATTCCTACTATTTACGCAATCGGCGGTACATTCTTTGAACCTTATGAAGACGGTTTACAACAACCAGATATTCCGGATAACTTTACAGAGAGACGTTATCGTGGCGGTATGGTTCGTCCTGTTGGTGATGATAAATTCACAGTTGCTCCGCTTGCTAATTATAAATGGGATCGCACTGTTGAAGGAATTAAAGGCTTGATGGAATTCGATCCAGACCCACAACATGGCTATGCAGTAGAGTACATTAACCCATCTACAGGTAAATCTGCTAACCCGACGCTCGGCACAAGAATGCAGCATTTACCACATGGTTTCAAAACAAAGGCATTACGCCATACACACTCAACCGTTTACCAAGTACACAAAGGTTCAGGTCACACAGTAATTAATGGTATCCGCTTCGATTGGAAAAAAGGCGATTACTACGTTGTTCCAAACTGGGCTTGGTATGAACACTCTGCCTCAGAAGACTCTTACCTATTCTCAGTAAACGATTTACCAATTATGAATCGTTTTGACTTAGAACAAGAGCAATCGTTTAAAGAAAATAACGGTCACCAAAAAATTACTGGTGAATTTAAAGCGGACTTCCGGTAATAGATTGGACCATTTTTTTCAATATATAATAAGAGAGCGAATCCGAATGGAGCCGCTCTTTTTTAATGTTTACACATCCGTTATCCTGATATCCGCAATGGCATCAATAGGAATGCGGTGTACCTCTTCAAAGTGATCGACAATATGAAGCCTTTGCGTCATTTCGTCCCAATAATGGATTTTTCCAATCACGAGCTCATAATTTCGATTTCGATAATGAGTAATGGTAACGAATTGGTCGAATTCGATTGCTTCAGATAAGGTCATATTCATGAGTTCTAGCTGCTGCTCATCCATTTCTTTTTTCACTTCATACTGATCTTCCTTCACCCAATCCCTAAGCAATTTCACATGCTCAGGAAGCATCATCGAAACCCATTTGATCCTTCCACGGTCGCGAATCATCCGACTCCTCCTCCTTCGTTGTCTAGCTCCAGCGCCTAGGGAAAAAAGAGGTTCATTTTTTTCCCTGTTCAAGGCGCTTCTGCTTTTCTTCCTACCTCTTATGTCCTCCAACTAATGTGGCCCGGTGCTTTGCCGTTCCGGCAGCTGTATAGGAAACAGCCCGTAATAAGGAACCTGAACCAAAGCGTCTGCGAACAGAATCAACTACATAGCCAAGCTCCCGCCGCTTTACCGCACCCATGTCAAAAAGATCGAGCTGAAACTCGTGATCATCGACAATATTTCCGATACTAATCGCAATTTGCCTTACCGTCTTACCTGTATAGTGTTCGTGGAATAATTCGAGACAGACACGATAAAGATCCATGGTTACATTTGTTGGCTGCTTGATGGTTCTTGAGCGATGAAAGCCGCCGCCAAGTTCATCTTGGCTATATCCAATGCTAAGGCTGATTGTCCTCCCAGCTTTACGGCGAGATCTCGCTCTTCTGGCCACTTCTTCACACATTTCTAAAATCACATGCTTTATTTCTTCTTCCTCTTTATAATCTCTTAAAAGAATTTGGCTTTTTCCAAAGCTGATTTGCCCCTCAATCAGAGGTGCTCCCAAGTCTGAAAGATCTACTCCCCATGCATGATGATATAGCTGATTGCCCATGATTCCGAATTTCTTTTCCAGCGCTTCTAAATCATATCGAGCCAGCTGACCAACCGTGAAAATGCCCATTCCATTTAGTGTTTTTTCAACACGCCTGCCGATTCCCCACATTTCTCTTAGTGGTGAAACGTTCCAAAGCTTCGTCTGGACGTCCTCATACTTCCATTCGGCGATTCCGTGCTTCTTTGCTTCAAGATCGAGGCAAAGCTTCGACAGTAACATATTAGGACCAATTCCGACCGCACAGGGAAGCTGGAATTCACGTTCAATATCATCCTTTATTTTTGCTGCAATCGTAAAAGCGTCCCCCCACAAACGAAGTGCTCCATCCACCTTGATAAAACTTTCATCAACACTATACGTGTGGATGGCTTCCTTTGGCACATAACGATTAAACACGCGGGTAATTTCAGTAGAAATACGCAAATAAGTTGCCATTTTCGGCTCAACTACTCGGATACGGGGATCATCGGGAATCTCAAATAGCCTGGAACCTGTTTTAATTCCAAATTCTTTCTTCAAACGCGGTGAAGCGGCAAGCACAACACTTCCATTTCGTTCTTTGTTACCAGCCACAGCTAGATAGCAAGTCAAGGGATCAAGACCAAGCATGACAGCGGAACAGCTTGCATAAAAGCTCTTCATGTCTACGCATAAAATTTGATTGTGCGGTAACGTGTTGTAATCAACCATGACTTTTCCTCCCAATTCGAAAAGCGTAGGGCGCCCGCCCATCGGCGACAAGCGTAAGACGAGCCGGCATGAAGGTTGCTCTTTAACCTTCTTGACGGATTGGCTTACGACCTCGAGCCGATGGCGCCCGGAGCTAGACACATTAAATATCGAACGTTTGTTCCTTATATTATATACATATCTTACGCGAATATACGTTCGTATTCAATGGGAATTTTTTGACAGGTTTCATGGTTATGGTTATTTTTCTGGAGAAAAAAACGGTATAATGGTGAATGAGGTGCACGCACATGGAGAAAAAATTGATAGTCAAAATGATAAAAAATTGCTTTAAACAATATTATTCCGAAGTGGATTCACTGCCAATGAGCAGTGAAGATTTAGAGGAACTTGCGGATCGGATTATTCAAATAAAAGTAGAACAGCCAACTGTAGATTTATACGAGGCTGTTAATGATACAGTCTACGAATTTTTAACAGGATGAAAGCATTTAATGAAAACAAAAAACCGCTAAGTGCGGTTTTATTTTTTGTTAAACGCTTTTTTTCCAATGCGCTCAAAAAGTCTCGGAAAGAGAACATAAACGACGCTGCCCATGTTCATCCAGCGCGGTAGATTGATTTCTCTTGTTTTCGTAAGCATACTGTCAACAACTTTCCGAGCGACATATTCAGGCTGAAGCATAAACTTTTTAACATTTTTAACATACGTACCTTTTTCATCAGCGATGTTAAAAAAGTTCGTTGCAATGGGTCCAGGATTCACAGATGTTACTAGAACATTATAATCACTAAGCTCCATTCTAAGTGAATTGGTGTAGCCGAGAACAGCATGCTTGGTAGCCGAATAAACACTTGATTTTGGCGTAGCGATTTTTCCCGCCTGGGAGGCAATATTAATAATATGACCGAAACGGCGTTCGCGCATTTTAGGAAGCACCATACTTGTACACGCCATCAGTCCGACAACATTGACATCAAACATCCCTTTAATTTCCACCATAGTTGCTTCATGAGCTTCACGGAAAACACCGAAACCAGCGTTGTTCACAAGTATGTCAATATGGTCAATATTCTCTATAATATCGCTAAAAACTGCCTTCACTTTTTCCGTATCAGAGACATCTAGTTGATAGACATCAACCCTAACTTGATGCTTTTGCTGCAATTCCGTTTGCAGCTGTTTCAGCTTTTCAATGCTGCGTGCTATTAACACAAGATTCGCGCCACTTTCGGCACAAAGCCTTGTAATTTCAGCACCTATTCCCCCGGATGCACCGGTAATAACAATATTTTTACCCTTAAGTAGTTCCCTTGCCATATACACACCTCACCGAGCTTGATAAAGGACAGGTCGATGACCCTCACTACTACTAATCTCGCCGATAGAGGCTAAATAGTCAAGCTGCCCCACTGTTTCCGATATCGTTAACTTCAATTCACGCTTGTAAGCAGCCGGAAAAAGCCGCTTGCAAAGTTCAAAAACAGTTTGCTGCTCTTCTTTAAGCCAATTATTGACCTTCATCGCCCGTTCGTGTTGGTGAAGCAATCTTTTTTCGACCAGCTCTTTTAATTGGAAGACTTCCTCGCCATGTCCTGTGTAAACAAACTGAATCGGATAAGACAACAGCTTTTTCATCGAATGATTGTGCTGCAGCTGCGGCTTTGGTCTTTCTTTTTCGCCTGGTGCTGGTGTCTCAAGGAATGGATTGGGTGAGATATGTGCAAGAATCAAATCCCCTCCAATTAGAATCCCATCTCTTTCTCGAAATAGAGCAATTTGACTCTGGGCATGGCCAGGTGTCTCAATAACCGTCCATTCACTTAACCCCGGCGGGACCATCCCTTCAACCAGTCCTCCAGTCAATGAGCGGTTACAGGAATACCTGAATGCAAGTCTTATATTTAAAAGAGAAGGAAAATATTCTGCTGGGATTCCAAAGTCAAGAAATTGTCTGCGAAAAAAATCCTCTTGTTCTTGAAAAAAAAACTCCGTTGGTTTAATCCATCGTTCATTCAGCGGATGACCGTAGACCTCTACCTTATCCGATAAAAAATCAAGCATCCCAACATGATCAGCATGGTGATGGGTAATAATCACCTGTTCAATATCATCCGGGCTTAATTGTAATTGAGACAACTGGGCCTTAAATGCAATCCATGACTCCTTTGTTTTTACACCACAATCAACAAGTGTCAGCCTTTCCCCTTTTATTAAGTAAACATTAACGTCCCCGACTGCATAAGGAGTCGGCAAAATTATTTTTGCGATACCGTCTTTCCATTTTGCCATTCAAAAAAACTCCAATCGTTATTTTTAAATAGAATGTGAACATTTTTTGACAATTATTTATAAAGTAAGTGTAACGATTTCCTTGCCAATTGTCAGTATTTTTGCATAATAAATAAAAAATTCAGATTTTTATTCCTTGACAGACAGGCTGTTTATCTTGCATAATCACTAGTAAAATTTGATTCGTAAATTGCGATGATTAAGACCAGTAAATGAAAAATGGCGAAAGAGAGTGAAGCTCACCGGCTGAAAGGCTTCACAGTCCTCTTTATCATTGAACCTACCTTATGAGCACTTAGGAAAACCTAACGTAAATCCGGCGTTATCGGAGTCGAGTGAACCCTGACTGTATTTTTTAGTTTGGGGTAAATGAAGGTGGTACCGCGGAAGATAGACCTTTCGTCCTTTTTGGATGAGGGGTCTTTTTGTATTTTATTAAGAATTTGGAGGGAGAAATATTCATGAAAAAATTAGCATTTATCGGTGCAGGTTCGATGGCTGAGGCATTTATTTCAGGAATTCTTGAAAATAGTTTGATTGATAGAAAGAATGTTTGGGTTACGAACAACTCAAATGCAGAGAGGCTGAAGAAGCTAAGTGATACGTATGGAGTCCGTACTACCTACGATTTAAACGAATTGTTTTCAGGAGCTGAAATTGTCATATTATCGATGAAACCAAAGGATGCGGCAACCGCCATTCAATATATACGTGAATATTTAACTGAAAAAATGCTAGTTGTTTCGGTATTAGCTGGTGTGTCCATGAGTACCATCGAAACATTAGCAAGATTACCGATTGCCATTGTAAGAGCAATGCCAAATACATCAGCAGCTGTTGGAAAATCAGCCACTGCTATTGCCGTAAATGAACGTGTTACACCTGAACAAATTGAATTAATGAAAAATCTTTTTAGAACGGTCGGCTTGACTTCTTTTGTGGAGGAGGAGCAGCTTGACGCCGTAACAGGACTCTCAGGCAGCGGTCCTGCATATATTTATTACCTTATTGAAGCAATGGAAAAAAGTGCCGTTGAGGTTGGGCTCGATAAGGAAATGGCGAGTGAACTAATCGTGCAAACGTTAATTGGGGCAGCAGAAATGGTGAAAAACTCCACAAAATCATCTGAACAGTTACGAAGAGATGTAACAAGCCCAGGTGGTACAACAGAGGCTGGGGTCAAGGTACTTGAAGAACATCAAGTCCAGGAAGCGTTCATTTCTTGTATCAAGGCTGCAACCGCCCAATCAAAAAAAATGGGAGCTGCCTTACGTTCACAGTTAGAAGTCACAGAACCAACTTCCTAATTTGGATGATTGACTCTATTCATTTAAACTAGGTAAAAAAAGCCTAGGAAGTGTACAAAATGCTAACACTTTTATTTTCAATTGGTATCCTTGTCTGGACTGTTTTTCTCATAGACGGATTAATGGGTTTACGGAAAATTGACTCTTTAGAAGTTGAAGATAGCTTAGAGAATGGGTCATTGTTATCCGTCATTGTTGCCGCCCGCAATGAAGAAAATCAAATTAGAGACAGTATCTTCAGTCAGTTAGCGCAAACTTACAGAAACGTTGAATGGATTCTCGTCAATGATCGGTCAACCGATACCACCGGGCTGATGATGGAAGAATTAAAAAAGGAAGATCGGCGAATTTCCGTTATTCATATAGAAGAATTGCCTGAAGGCTGGCTTGGAAAAAATAATGCCTTATACCAAGGGTTCCTTAAAGCTTCTGGAAAATGGCTATTGTTTACCGATGCGGATGTAAAGTTTGAAAAAGAGGCATTTGCAAAGGCGCTTCATTATTTTGACAGGCATGAGCTAGACCATTTAACAGCTGCACCAAACTTGAGCGCGAAAAAGTTTTGGTTAAAATCATTTGTCGCCTTTTTTCTATTTGGATTTTCATATTTTAAACGACCTTGGGCAGCCAATAACCCAAAGTCAAAAATTGGGACTGGAATTGGCGCCTTTAACCTCATTTCGAAGGAGGCGTATGAGGAGTTCGGAACACATGAGAAGGTGAAAATGAGGCCGGATGACGACCTGCAGCTTGGAATGAGAATGAAACAAGCAGGTTATCGTCAAAGGATTGTTACGGCACTTAGGCTGATTGAGGTAGAATGGTATGGGAGTTTACGGGAGGCGTTTGTCGGACTAGAGAAGAATACTTTTGCCGGATTACATTACCGGGTAAGTATGGTGTTCTTTGCGATATTCGGTGTATTTATTACCAATGTCCTGCCCTTTATTACGATATTTTCTTCTAATAAAATAGTTGCCCTACTAAGCTTAGGAAATATTTTATTAAGCGGAATTCACTACGTAATGGTCATCAAAAAAATGACTATCTTCTCCCCTGCTATGTTTCTAGTATTGCCTGTAACAGCTCTACTATTTATCTATTCCATCATCCGTGCCAGCTATTTAACCTATAAACGCGGGGGTATTATGTGGAGAGGTACCCTATACAAATTAAGAGAATTAAGAGATAAAGAGTAAAGCACTTTTTTTAAATAAATGAATGCCTTTTGCTATACTAAAGTGGGATTAGTATATAAAAAAGGAGGACCCATTATGTCTGAAAAATTATTTTCGCCTTTTACGATTAAGGATGTTACGCTGAAAAATCGCATTGTGATGGCGCCGATGTGCATGTATTCCAGTCATAACGAAGACGGGCACGTTGAAAACTGGCACCGCACGCATTATACAAGCCGAGCTGTTGGTCAAGTTGGACTGATTATCGTGGAAGCAACTGCGGTAACTCCACAGGGCAGGATTTCACCAAGGGACCTAGGGATTTGGAGTGATGACCACATTGAAGGATTCACAGAACTCGTCAACTTGATGAAGGAGAATGGTGCTAAAACGGGTATCCAGCTTGCCCATGCAGGTAGAAAGGCAGTCCTAGCTGGTGAAATCATCGCCCCTTCCGCTTTAGCTTTTAATGAAAAAATGAAAACTCCTAAAGAAATGACCAAAGAAGAAATTGCCGAGACGGTTGAGGCTTTTAAAAATGGTGCTGAGCGGACCGCAAAGGCTGGCTTTGATGTCATTGAAATCCATGGTGCACATGGCTATTTAATTAATGAATTCCTCTCTCCTCTATCAAATAAAAGAACTGATGAATACGGCGGATCTGCTGAGAATCGTTACCGCTTCCTGCGTGAGGTGATTGAAGCAATCAAAACAGTCTGGGATGGCGTGCTATTTGTGCGGGTTTCTGCTCATGACTATCATGAAGATGGATTAACACCGCTTGATTATGTGTTTTTCAGTCAATGGATGAAGGAACAAGGTGTGGATTTAATTGATGTCAGCTCAGGAGCAGTCGTACCGGCAAACATTAATGTATATCCTGGCTATCAAGTTCCATACTCAGAAACGATTAGAAATGGTGCCGATATTTCTACCGGAGCAGTAGGATTAATTACAACTGGTATCCAAGCGGAGGAAATCCTTCAAAATGAGCGTGCTGATTTAGTATTTGTGGCACGCGAATTATTACGTGATCCCTACTGGCCTAGAACAGCAGCCAAAGAATTAGGTGTAACGATTGAAGGACCAAAACAATACGAGCGTGGCTGGATTTAATGAGTAAAAGACGGCTTTTTGGCCGTCCTTTTATTTAACTTTTAGGCATCGCTGATATATTTGATTTATCGCGGATATATCGAATTTATCGCTGATATATTTTGATTTTACACAAAATTATTTATTTACTCGGGATGTTTATTTCTTTAAAGTCTTCAGCAATATCTGTATTCACAAAGATTTCTTGTGCTTCCGCGACTAGTTCACGCCAGGCTTGACGGTCGTAGCGTGAGCTGATGTGGGTCAAACAGAGCTGTTTACTTCCAGATAGTTTCGCCACCTTTGCAGCCTGTTGGGTGGTCGAGTGGAAATAATCGTAGGCAAGCTTCTCTTCCCCTTTTGAAAAGGTTGCTTCATGGATTAACAGATCTGCATCCCGGGCTAATAAAATCGCGTTTTCACAGTATCTTGTATCTCCAAGTAATGTTAGAATCCGTCCCTTTTGATCCGGACCTAGAAAATCTGCCGGTACGATGAAGGTTCCATCATCAAGTGTAACAGTTTCGCCTTCTTTAATTTTTCGGAATATCGGTCCTGGCTGTACTCCCGCCTCGACAAGCTTATCCGCTAAAAGCGTCCCTGGTTTGTCCTTCTCGACAATCCGATACCCATATGAAGGAATACCGTGGTCTAACAGTCGTGCTTCTACAGTAAACTGTTCATCTTCAAAAATAACCCCTTGGTCAATTTCTACGATCTTCAGTGGGTATTTTAAATAGGTTTGGCTGACTGAAAGGCTAATCGTGATATATTCTTTCAGTCCTTTTGGTCCATAGACAATCACTTCCGATTCGCCGCCTTGAAAAGAACGGCTCGCTAACAACCCTGGAAGACCGTAAATGTGATCACCATGAAGGTGGGTAATGAAAATTTTCTCGATTCTACGGGGTTTTATCGATGTATGTAAAATTTGATGCTGTGTCGCTTCACCGGCATCGAACAACCAAATGGATCCTCGTTCTTCAAGTAATTTTAAGGCGATTGAAGTAACATTTCGGAGCTTAGCTGGAATTCCAGCACCCGTTCCTAAAAAAAATATGTCCAAAATAACCCCTCCTTTCTGAATAATGTTATAAATAATATAGCATATCGCTTGCACAAATGCCCTCTGGCGTTTATCCTCTTTTAAAGGAATTGATTTGAATACATGCTTCAGTCGATTTTTGCTAAATCTAAAATTGAATACATATAAGGAGAGGTAATTACTGTGGAACAATCTAGAAATATGACTTCATTAATCATGATATTTGGTGCAACAGGAGATTTAGCTATTCGAAAGCTCTTTCCCTCCCTTTACCGCTTGTTCCAAAAAGGAAAGTTAGATAAATTTGCAGTCATTGGCGTAGCAAGAAGACCATTATCCACTGAAGATTTTCAAAATTCCGTGAAGGACTCTGTTTTAAGCGCACTAGGAAAAAAGGATCAGATTGATGAGTTTATTTCTCATTTTTACTATCAATCACACGATGTAGCAGATTCTAGCTCCTATTTAGCGCTAAAAAATTTAGCAGAGCAAATCGATGAGAAATACGAGCTAGAAGGAAATCGTATTTTCTATCTAGCAATGGCTCCTGAATTTTTTGGTCCGATCGCCCTCCATTTAAAATCTGATGGATTGACGGAAGTAAAAGGCTACAAACGACTTGTAATTGAAAAACCATTTGGACATGATTTAGAATCGGCAAAAGTGTTAAACAAACAAATTCGTAAGGCTTTTTCAGAAAGCGAAGTCTATCGGATTGATCACTATCTAGGTAAAGAAATGGTTCGGAATATCGAGGTTATTCGTTTTGCCAATGCCCTTTTTGAACCACTGTGGAATAACCGTTATATCTCTAATATTCAAATTACCTCCAGCGAGATTCTTGGAGTGGAAGAACGGGGCCGCTATTATGAAACAAGCGGGGCTCTCCGGGATATGGTTCAAAACCATATGATGCAAATGGTAGCATTACTTGCGATGGAACCACCGATTAAGTTAACGACGGATGAGGTTCGTTCTGAAAAAGTCAGAGTGTTTCGTTCATTGAGAATGATAACTGGTGATAAAATAGATAAATACTTTGTTCGCGGACAATATGGATCTGGTATGGTCGAGGATCAACAGGTTCCTGAATACCGCGCAGAACCAATGGTGGACAAAGAGTCAAACACAGAAACCTTCGTAGCCGGTAAGATTATGATTGATAATTTCCGCTGGGCTGGTGTACCATTTTATATCCGTACTGGAAAACGAATGACGACAAAATCAACTAAGATTGTTGTACAATTTAAAGATATTCCGATGAATCTTTATTATCAGCCTGAGAAGCTGTTGAATCCGAATCTGCTTGTGATTCATATCCAGCCAGAGGAAGGAATTACACTTCATCTTAACGCTAAAAAAGCTGGTGGACATCTCGACGCCCAGGAGGTCAAACTAAGTTTTGCTAATACAGGAATTCATGCAATGAACACTCCTGAAGGGTATGAAAAACTCCTATATGATTGCATGCGCGGTGATGCAACCAACTTTACTCACTGGGATGAAGTAGCCTATTCTTGGGCCTTTGTCGATAATATTTCTACAGTATGGGAAAAAACGAAAGCCGAAAACTATCCAAATTATGAATCTGGTTCAATGGGACCGAAAGCTGCGGATGAGCTATTAGAAAAAGACGGATTTTTCTGGTGGCCTGTAACGGATTTAGATGTAGATATCTGCAAATAGTACAAAAAAGCTCCGCTGTTGTTTATAAAACAATGGCGGAGCTTTTTAATCATCCTCCTTCTTTTTTTGTGGAAAGGTGCGCAGGAAATCTTTATTAAAACTTGTTCCCGTTCCAACGTTATGAGCATTATTGACTTTTCGAATGCCGGCATTTTCAATGATATTTTTTCCATATTTATCACGTAAAGTGGAAAGGGTTTTGAGTAACGGTTCTTTTTTTGCATCATTTTCAAATGAAAATAAATCAAGCTGTTTAAAGGCTAAATCCTGCTCTACTAAATCATAGCCTGTAATGCCTAATAAACGGACAGGGTCACCATTCCAGTGCTTAAGGAAAATTTGCTTCGCAAGCGAAGCGATGTCCTCTTTATGTTGAATGGGGTTGGAAAGTTTCTTACTCCGAGTAATTGTTTTTCGATCTTTAAAACGGATTGTAATGCCCAGCGTTGTTGCTAGGACATTCTTTCGCTTTAACCTTACAGAAACCGTTTCTGCCAATGATTCCAATACCCGATATAGTTCTTGTTGATTGCTCGTATCCTTTGGCAGTGTCGTTGAATTTCCAATACTTTTAAAATCAGAAACCGACTCAGGATCGACTGGTCTAGTATCTACGCCGTTTGCCCTTTCCTTGATGCGAATTCCATTAATGCCAAGCAGTGATTTAAGCTGTATCTCATTGCCGGCGGCTAACTCTCCAATGGTAAGAATGCCAATTGTCGTTAACTTTTCAGCAGTCTTTTTACCAACACCATGCATCTCACTCGTGCTTAACGGCCACAAAATGGAAGGGATATCACGCTTTCGCAGAATTGTTATCCCCATTGGTTTCTTCATATCAGAAGCAGTTTTTGCCAAAAATTTATTGGGTGCAATCCCAATGCTGCACGGCAGATCAAGCTGTTCGAGAACTCTTGTTTGAATACTTTTGGCAATTTCAATTGGACTTCCTAGTTCAAAGGAATCACTAATGTCCATATACCCTTCATCAATGGATACGGGTTCCACCAGCTCTGTATAATTCCTGAGAATCTCAAACATGGCGATAGACGCAGTCCGGTACCGTTCAAAATTGGGTTTCCTAATAATTAACTGCGGACAGAGCTTCTTTGCTTCCCACAGAGGCATGGTAGTTTTGACTCCAAATTTTCTAGCTTCATAGCTGCAGGTAATAATAATCCCCCGCCGTTCCTCCACGTTTCCGGCAATCGCAACTGGCTTCCCCTTCAATTCTGGATCATAAGCCATTTCCACTGAGGCGTAAAAGCTATTCATATCAACATGCAGAATGACTCTTCCCTTTCTCGGATACATTTCCTTCATACACGACACTTCTCCTAAAAACAATGGTATCTCTAGTATAGCAAAAAGGAGAACCAGATGGCTCTCCTCTTACGTATCCTTATTGATTTGTAACCTCTTCAATAATGGCTATAGTCATTTCTGCAAGCTTGTTTAATTCTTCAATCGGCATACGTTCATTTGTGGTATGAATATCTTCGTAACCAACTGCTAAGTTCACGGTTGGAATGTTAAAGCCAGCTATGACATTGGCATCGCTTCCGCCGCCGCTATGCTGTAATTCACAACTGCGGCCAATTTTCGCTGCCGCTTTACGTGCGATTTCTACAACTTGGTCACCTTCCCCAAATTTAAAGCCTGGGTACATGATCTCAATTTCCACTTCTGCTCTTCCGCCCATTTCAGCTGCCACTGTTTCAAAGGCGTCTTTCATCTTGGCAGCTTGTGCCTCCATTTTTTCAGCAATGAGTGAACGGGCTTCTGCTAGAATATCAACACGGTCACAAACGATATTCGTTGCAGAGCCACCCTCGAAGCGGCCGATATTTGCCGTTGTTTCTGAGTCAATTCTGCCTAATGGCATTCTCGCAATTGATTTAGCTGCTATCGTAATCGCAGAAACTCCTTTTTCTGGAGCCACACCTGCATGAGCTGTTTTTCCGTAAATAACCGCTTTTATCTTAGCCTGGGTAGGAGCGGCCACAACGATATTTCCAACTAAACCATCACTGTCTAATGCATAGCCATACTTTGCTTTCAATAAAGAAGAATCAAGGGCTTTAGCACCTACGAGACCAGATTCTTCTCCTACCGTAATGACAAATTGGATTTGTCCATGAGGAATATTTTGTTCTTTTAAGACACGAATGGTTTCAAGCATGACGGATAAACCCGTTTTATCATCAGCTCCCAAAATCGTCGTTCCATCTGTAACGACATAACCGTCTTTAATAGATGGCTTAACACCTCTTGCAGGAACGACTGTATCCATATGGGAAGTGAAGTAAATTGGATCTACGCCATCTTTAGTGGCAGCAAGTGTACAAACTAAGTTACCGGCACCATGTCCTGTTACAGCCGTTGTATCGTCTTCAAAAACGTCAAGACCTAAATCTGTAAACTTCTGTTTTAAAACCTTCGCAATTTCTGTTTCGTATTTTGTTTCGGAATCAATTTGTACAAGCTCTAAAAATTCTTTCAAAAGACGTTCATGATTAATCATCTGAATAACCCTCCGTTTTATGTACTCACTACTAGAGTATACTCCTTCATAAACCCGTCTTCAAATGATTGCATTAAAGTGGTATATTCCCGTGTTTCTTGAACGGTCTAGATTCTTTTTTATTTCGCAGCATTTCTAATGCTTGGATTATTTTAATTCTCGTTTCACGAGGGTCAATGACATCATCGACCATCCCTCTGCTCGCAGCCACATATGGATTTGCAAATTTTTCCCGATATTCTTCAATCTTTTGCTGCCTTACTTGTTCTGGATTTTCACTATTTTGAATTTCCTTAGCAAAAATGATATTAGCAGCTCCCTGTGGTCCCATTACGGCAATTTCAGCATTTGGCCATGCAAAAACTAAATCCGCACCAATAGACTTACTATTAAGGGCTACATATGCGCCTCCATAAGCTTTTCTTAAAATAACGGTCAGCTTCGGAACTGTCGCCTCTGAATAGGCATATAGAATCTTTGCCCCGTGACGGATAATACCTCCATGCTCCTGTTTTACTCCTGGGAAGAAGCCTGTTACATCCTCAAATGTTATAATCGGGATATTAAACGAATCACACGTACGAATAAATCTTGCTGCTTTATCAGAAGAATTAATGTCAAGCCCGCCCGCCATAACCTTTGGCTGATTACAAACAAGTCCTACCGTTTCACCCTTAATCCGTGCAAAGCCAACGACAATATTTTTCGCAAAGTTTTTTTGAATTTCCATAAAAGAATCCGCATCTGCTATTTGTTCGATTACCTTTCGAACATCATAAGGACGGACGGCATCGAATGGAATAACGTCCGTCAAGTCCGGACGATAATCATTTTCGTCTTCTACCGCAAGTCTTGGAGGCTTTTCTTCATTATTTTGTGGAAGATAGCTTAAAAGTTTTCGAACCTCTTCTAATACCTCCTGCTCGGAAACAGCCTCAAAATGCGCATTTCCACTAATACTATTATGAACATGCGCTCCGCCAAGGTCTTCAGCAGATATCTTCTCACCTGTTACAGTCTCAATAACTTTTGGACCTGTTATAAACATTTGACTCGTTTTTTCAACCATAAATACAAAGTCAGTTATTGCTGGTGAATAGACAGCACCACCTGCACAGGGACCCATAATGACGGATATCTGAGGAATCACTCCAGAATAAATGGCATTTCGATAAAAGATATGACCGTAACCATCTAGTGAAACAACACCTTCTTGAATTCGTGCACCTCCAGAATCATTTAGGCCCACAAACGGTGTACCGTTTTTAGCAGCTAAATCCATAACATTGGCGATTTTTTTGGCATGCATTTCCCCAAGTGCACCACCAAATACAGTAAAGTCTTGTGAAAATAAGTAGATCGGTCTGCCATTTACTTTCCCATAACCAGTTACAACACCATCTCCAGGGCCTTTCTGTTCATCGAGACCAAAGTCGTTGGTCCTGTGCTCAATAAATGGACTTAATTCCACGAATGACCCTTTATCGACCAAAAGTTCAATTCGTTCTCTTGCCGTTAATTTTCCCTTCTCATGCTGTTTCTCGATTCTTTCGTCACCGCCGCCAAGCTCTACTTCCCGCCGTTTATCATATAATTCATTTATTTTTTCATAGATGTCTAACATATACCTCTCATCCCTTCTTTTCGCATAGCTCGACCAATACACCTGCTGCTGACTTGGGATGCATGAAGGCAATATGTGCTCCTCCTGCACCAATCCTAGGTTCTTCATCAATCATACGAATCCCTTTTTCTTTCATTTCTATTATTCTTTCTTCAATAGAGTTAACGCCCAACGCTACATGGTGTATCCCCTCACCACGTTTTTCTATATATTTGGCAATGGCACTATCTTCTGAGGTTGGCTCAAGCAGCTCAAGTTTGGTTTCTCCTGCCTTTAGAAATGCCACTCTAACCTTTTGACTGTCAACTTCTTCAATCCCTAATAAAGGAAGCCTGAGGACCTCTGTATAAAAAGGCAGGGTGATCTCAAGAGATCGAACAGCAATTCCAATGTGGTCTACTTTTTTAATCATTTATACCCCTCTGTTTTTCATAATTTAAATTGTTTCGACAATTATCATATTCGCTAAAAAATTCATAATTCCTTCCCAAATTGAGATGTTGTTCCATTGTTCAATTGGGCTTTTCCCTGTAAAATATAAATAAAGCTATTTAATATAAAGGGGGAACCCAAATTGTCTAAGAAAAGAACAAGAAAAATTGTAGTATATTTAATGCTAATCGCTATGTTATCGTCAACTCTCTTAATCGGGATTGCTCAATTTATTTAATAAAAAACATAGAAAAAGGGACTGTTCCTAGAGAACGGTCCCTTTTTCTATTTATTGAATCGCCCCATTTTCTTTTGCGAGCTGCTCAAATGACTTATTTGTTGAAGTAACTAATATTTTTGTACCTAAAGGAATTAAGGGATATAAAGAGGAAATAACTTCATTCTGTGAACGAATACAGCCTTGTGACACATATCTTCCGATGGAGGCAGGCTGATTGGTTCCATGAATTCCGTAAGTTCGGCCATCTGTTTCCTCCGCATCAAAGCCAATCCATCTTGAACCAAGTGGATTATTTGGGTCACCTCCAGGAATATCCTTACGGCGATAATACGGGTCTTCAGCTTTTACCGTTATCGTAAATAAACCTTCTGGTGTTAACTCTTTCGTCTTACCTGTACCAACACTCACAACGGTTTGGACCTTGTTTTCATCAATCAATGCCAATTCATTTGTTGTTTTATTAACAATTACGAAAGGGTCACCAGAGAGAGGATTAGGTCCCAGGGGCCAAAGGGGTGAAATAAAAAAAGCAAACAGGATTGGCGAGAGTATCTTAAACATAAAATCCACCTGCCATTTTTTCCTTAGTTTGCTTCTATCTTTTTCAATTTATTCCATCTGGTTGTATTAAAGGTACTTTTAATGATGAGATATTCATTCATCTCTTTTACTAATTGAAGCAGTGCAGCACGCACCTCAAATTCTTCTCTTGTCTTAGGCAGCTCCATTTCTTCAAATTCCTTTTTCATCTCTTTTAATTTTTCAAGATAAATATGCGCCGTATTACCAGGTCGAATATTTTCGGATAATTCTTGGAGAAATTCAGCAATCATTTTTCCTTGTGGTAACGTCACAGTAAGTGAAGTTACAATCGGTAAAACCCGTTCTAGTATTTCAAATTGCTTTTCTCTCATTCTAAAGTAATAAAAATAGTCATTTTCTTCCCTTAACACGTGATTTTCTACATCTAGAAATGCAATTGATTTCGCCTCATCCAATACCTGTGCTGTTTCCGTAATTTCTTTACCAGACCAGTCACTGTCACCAGTTCTCAGATAATTTACCATTTCACAAAAAATCACTTTAAAATTGCCCTCAACTCTACTTTGATAATGCCTTAATTTTTTATCTACGCTTGGCATATAGACATTTATCAACAGCGCAACACCAATACCAGTGACAATAACACCGAGCTCATTAATAAAAAGATCTATCGTAATCTTGTTAGCCAAATATATATGTAAGATAATAACACTACTGGTAACGACTCCATCGGTTGCTTTAAGCATAACCACTGTCGGGATAAAGAATAACAGCATGACTCCAATGACGATTGGATGATAGGCAATCCCTTCAAAAAAAAGGGCAGAAAAGGGCATAACCAAAACACAGGCTAAAAATCGGTCCCAAGCTGTCCGTAAAGATCTTCTTTTCGTTACTTGAATACAAAGAATAGTTAGTATACCTGCTGAAGCAAAGTTATCTAGACCGAGCTGTTGGGCAATTAGAATGGAAATGGCCGTGCCTGCGGCTGTTTTCAATGTTCTGTAACCAATTCGAAATTTCATAGAAATCTCCCTTATAATAATAAAAAAGATGATCCATATAGACCATCTTTAGCTTATCCTTTTTAGAGCATTTTTTGCAAGAAATCTTGTGCACGCTTGCTTTTTGGGCTTGTGAAAAAGTCATGCGGTTTAGCGTCTTCTACTAGTACTCCTCCATCTAGGAAAAGTACACGGTCAGCCACTTCACGAGCAAAGCCCATTTCGTGCGTCACAATAGCCATTGTCATCCCAGTATGAGCGAGGGATTTCATTACTTCTAATACTTCCTTCACCATTTCTGGATCAAGTGCAGAGGTAGGCTCATCAAAAAGCATAACCTCTGGCTCCATTGCCAATGCTCTTGCAATCGCGACCCGCTGTTTTTGCCCGCCAGATAATCTGGTCGGATATTCATTAACTTTTTCCGATAAACCTACTCTTTCTAACAAATCAAAAGCAATCTTTTCTGCATCTGCCTTTGACAATCCTTTAACCTTTATTGGTGCATAGGTAAGATTCTGCAAAACGGTTTTATGCGGGAATAGATAAAAATGCTGAAATACCATTCCAACGTTTTGCCGCACCTTCATAATGTTAGTCTTTTTATCGGTAACATCCTGGTCACCCACATATATTCTTCCACTAGTTGGATTTTCAAGGAGATTCATACAACGCAGAAAGGTGGACTTCCCTGATCCTGAGGGTCCAATAATGGCGACAACTTCTCCTGCATCGATGGTTGTGGATATTCCCTTTAATACTTCAAGTTTTCCATAATTTTTATGCAAATTTTCCACCTTAATCACTGCGTCTCATTCTCCTTTCAACCGCTTTTCCTAGGAAGGTCAAAGTTACGACCATTAAGTAATAGATTAGACCGGCAATCAATAATGGTTCGAAGAATGAATAGTTTTCAGCCCCAACTTGATAAGACCGGCGCATTATATCCATTACTCCAATTGTGGTGACAATCGCAGATTCCTTCGTTAATGTGATAAATTCGTTCATTAATGCAGGAAGGATATTTTTAAGAGCCTGCGGCAGGATGATATCCCACATCATTTTCGTGTAGGGAACACCTAGGGCCATTGCGGCTTCTTGCTGTCCTTTATCAATTGCCTGAATCCCTGCTCTGATAATTTCTGAAATGTAAGCACCTGAATTCAGAGCAAAGGATAATATCGCAGCTGTGTATGGTTCAATTTGATACCCAATCAACTGTGGCGAACCATAATAGATTAACATCAGTTGTAAAACTAATGGCGTGCCACGAAAAATTGACGTATAAGCGTCCGCAAACCAGCCGAGAAATTTAAATTTGCTAATTTTAAACAACGAAAGAATAATACCTAAAGCAAATCCTAATATACCTGCCAAAATGACAATCTTAAGTGTAACAAGTATTCCCTCTAAAATGTATGGCATTGAAGGAATGAATTGTGCAAAATCTAAGTTCATTCATCTGCCGTCCTCTCTAAATAATGAAATTAGTAAGACGTTCAGAAGACTTTCTGAACGTCTTGGTTGTAGATTTAGTTTTCCCCACCAAACCACTTAACAATCAATTCTTGTAGTTCGCCATTTTCTTTCATTTTTTGAAGCTCTTGGTTAAATTTCTCTGTTAGATCGCTATCCTTTGGAAATGCAATCGCTGATCCTGCTTCTTCTGGGTCATCGCTGATTGTGAAGCTCGTTAAATCCGCTTCTTTATCAAGATATCCTTTAGCCACTGTGTCTTCAATAATGATAGCGTCAAAACGGCCGGCTTTCAATTCTTGAATCAGCTCTGGGATACGGTTACGATTTTCTACTTTTAAAGCTACAGTTTCATTAATTTCTTCTGCTTTACCTTCTTGAATAGAACCTAACTGAACGCCAACTGTTTTACCTTCTAAATCTTCTACTGTTGCAATTCCACTTTCTTTTTTAGAGATAACCATGTGCTGTGCTGTATAGTAGATATCACTGAAATCTACATTTTTCTTTCTTTTTTCGGTTGGAGTCATTCCCGCTAATACAAAGTCTGCTTGTCCAGATTTAAGTGACTGAATCAAACCGCCAAAATCCATATCTTTTACTTCAACTTCATAGCCAATTTTTCCAGCAATCGCTTTAGCTAAATCAACATCAAAACCAATAATGTCGTCACTTTTATCTGATTCAATATATTCAAACGGCGCATAATCGGCTGAGGTTGCCATCACTAATGTCTTTTTATCACCTGTATTAGAATCTTTAGTTTCACCACAGGCTGCGAGTAAGCCAACAGCTAAAATCATTATTAAAAATAAAACCATTACCTTTTTCATTTGTTTTCCTCCTATAATTTTCTGAAAATTGAAATTTACTTTTGAATATGACTTTTACTAACTTTATAGAGTTAAAGGCTTAATATTTATACAACGTAATGAATTTTAACACAGAGCAAAATAATTATGCAAGTATATTTATAAAAAATATTATTACTTTTGTAAAATAAAAAAAGAGCCAGCCTCCAGGAACGGAGATTAGCTCTTTGGGCAATTATTTAGAGTTCTTCGCAGTTTTCTTCGAATTCCTTCTGCAGCCTTGCCACTACTGTTGCTGGATCGTAGCCTTCAATTTGGTGTCTTTCAACCATTGTAACAATCTTGCCGTCTTTTAATAAGGCAAAGGAAGGTGAGGATGGTGGATAACCTGTAAAATAGCTGCGTGCTTTTTCTGTTGCTTCTTTATCCTGTCCTGCAAAAACCGTAACAAGATGGTCAGGACGTTTATCATAATGAAGGGCATGAGCTGCTGCTGGACGTGCAATACCGCCTGCACAACCACAAACTGAGTTGATCATTACTAAAGTAGTACCCTTTTGTTCAAGTGCTGCTTCGACCTCTTCAGGTGTCTTCAACTCTTGATAACCAGCTGACGCGATTTCTTTACGCGCTTGAGTCACAACATCATTCATGAAAAAATTGAAATCCATGCTCATACAATCACTCCTAATTTATGTCGATATAACTACATGATAACAGTAAAAATGTGTTTTTTTCAAATGAATAAGATTATTACCTGCAAAAGAAGACTGACAACTAATCGACAGCCGTTACTTTTTATCAGTTAGGAATGCATTAAACAGGATCTCCACTGCAGTGGCTGCTGTTTTTTCCCCTGCCATAACTTCATTTTCTAATTGGGGCAATTTAAGCTTCACGTCTGGATGGTGGAAAAAGCTATAATGAAGCTGATCGGTGATCAATGAATAAATCCAATCGCGCTGCTGCCCTTTACGTCTTTCTGCAAACACGCCCGAGGATTTACCTTTCTCTTCGAAATCCTTAATGACATCCCAAATCTCTTTAATCCCTTCCCCCATTAAAGAGGAACAGGTATAGGCCTTTGATGACCAACCTTTTGTAGCAGGCTGAAGAAAATGCAAGATACGGCTATACTCTTTTCTAGTCTGCTCCGCTTTCACTTTATTAGCTCCATCTGCTTTATGAACAAGGACAGTGTCTGCTAATTCCATAATCCCTTTCTTCATACCCTGCAATTCATCACCCGCACCTGTCAGGACAAGAAGCATGAAAAAGTCAACCATGTCTCGAATAATCACTTCGCTTTGCCCCACACCGACAGTTTCAATTAAAATCACATCAAAACCCGCAGCTTCGCAAATCAACATAGCTTCCCTAGTCTTTCGATGTACACCGCCTAACTTTCCAGCCGTTGGTGAAGGCCGGATAAAGGCCCTTGGATTTCGCGACAATTTCTCCATCCTCGTTTTATCGCCAAGTATACTACCGCCGGAAAGACTAGAGCTTGGATCTATCGCAAGTACTGCGACCCGAAGACCGAGATCACAAAGGAACATGCCAAATGCTTCGATAAAGGTACTTTTGCCAGCACCTGGGACTCCCGTAATTCCGATTCTAATTGATTTCCCACTGTTAGACAGGAGCTTTTGAAGGAGCTCCTGTGCCTTATGGAAATGCTGTTCAGCATTACTTTCAACTAGGGTAATGGCCCTGGCAAGCTGACCTCTATTCCCTGACAGCACCCCAGCAACTAACTCTTCAACCGAAGGTTCCTTAGACTGACGTTTACGATAGACAACGTCTTTTTCGATGATTGCAGACTGGGCTTCCTGCTCTTCCCCTTTTTTGATTACGGTTGAGAATTTTTCCGGTTCATTTGGGTCGCTCCATTCCGGTTTCCTATCCTCAGCCATCTATTTTCCCACTTCCTCATAGCCAAGCTGCTTATAAATTTCCTTAATAACCTTTTGAGCAGCAACTGGGATAATTGTTCCCGGGCCAAAGATAGCGGAAGCACCATTGTCATATAAAAATTGATAATCCTGCGCCGGGATAACGCCGCCGATTACCATTAAAATATCTTCACGACCAAGTTTTTTTAATTCAGCTGCAAGCTGTGGCAGTAATGTCTTATGTCCAGCAGCCAGTGAGCTCATACCAATGACATGAACGTCGTTTTCAACCGCTTGCATGGCCGTTTCTTCCGGAGTTTGGAACAATGGTCCGATATCGACATCAAAACCAAGGTCAGCGAAGGCCGTGGCGATGACCTTGGCACCGCGGTCATGTCCATCCTGCCCCATTTTCGCAATTAGAATCCTTGGTCTCCTGCCTTCGTTTTCAAGAAAATCATCTGTCATCGTTTTCACTACAGAAATTTCTTCTTCGTTTGTAAATGCCTTGCTGTACACTCCACTAATAGAACGAATCACGGCTTTATGTCTGCTGGCCACATTCTCAATCGCATCAGAAATTTCTCCTAAGGTTGCCCGCACTCTTGCCGCTTGAACAGCAAGCTCCAACAAGTTACTTTCACCTGTTTCTGCACCCTTCGCTAATGCAGCTAAAGCTTCTTCCACTTTTTTGTCATTGCGACCAGCCTTTAAGTTGGTTAACTTCTCGATTTGCTTCAAGCGGACTGCAGTATTATCAATATCTAAAATATCAATTGCTTCTTCTTTCTCAAGGCGATAGCGGTTAACTCCGATAATGGTTTCTTTGCCAGAATCTATTTGAGCTTGTCTTCTTGCTGCAGCCTCTTCGATTCTCATTTTGGGAAGTCCTGTTTCGATTGCTTTTGCCATGCCGCCAAGACTCTCAATCTCTTCAATATGCGTCCAAGCTCTATTCACCAATTCATCGGTCAGCTTTTCAACATAATAAGAGCCAGCCCATGGATCGATTACTTTGGTAATACCTGTTTCTTCTTGTAAAAATAATTGTGTATTCCGGGCAATTCGAGCTGAGAAATCTGTTGGCAGAGCAATCGCTTCGTCCAAAGCATTCGTATGGAGGGATTGTGTATGTCCCATAGCCGCAGCATGCGCTTCAAGCAAGGTCCGCATTACATTATTAAACGGATCTTGTTCGGTTAAACTCCAGCCAGACGTTTGGGAATGAGTTCTAAGCACCATAGATTTCTCATTTTTCGGTTCGAATGATTTCATCATTTTCGCCCATATTAAACGACCCGCCCGCATTTTGGCCACTTCCATAAAATAATTCATACCTACAGCCCAGAAAAAGGACAAACGAGGTGCAAATTTATCAACATCAATTCCTGCCTTGAGTCCTGTCCTAACATACTCCAACCCATCAGCAAGGGTATATGCCAATTCAAGATCAGCAGGAGCTCCAGCCTCTTGCATATGATAACCGGAAATACTGATACTATTAAACTTTGGCATATATTTGGACGTATACTCAAATATATCTGCAATGATTTTCATCGACATCTCAGGTGGATAGATATAGGTGTTACGGACCATATACTCTTTTAAAATATCATTTTGAATCGTTCCTGAAAGCTTTTCCTGGCTGATTCCCTGTTCTTCAGCCGTAACAATGAAAAAGGCAAGAATCGGCAGAACAGCACCGTTCATGGTCATTGAAACCGACATTTGATCCAAAGGAATTCCATCAAAAAGTGTCTTCATATCGAGAACAGAATCGATTGCAACCCCTGCTTTACCTACATCACCAACAACGCGCGGATGGTCAGAATCATAGCCCCGATGTGTAGCTAAATCAAAGGCAACGGATAAACCTTTTTGACCCATTGCTAAATTTCTGCGATAGAAAGCATTACTCTCCTCAGCAGTTGAAAATCCAGCATATTGTCTTACAGTCCAAGGGCGATTCACATACATCGTCGGATAGGGTCCTCGTGTATAGGGTGGAATGCCTGGCAGATCATCTAAATGCTTTATACCTCCACGATCTTCAGAAGTATAGAGTGGTTTCAATTGAATTTGTTCATTGGTTTCAAACAGTAATTCATCAATGGAGGAGTCAATTTCTTTTTCAACTTCATCCTGCCATTGCTCTTTTGTGATGAAGTCTTGCTCATCAAATAAGGGTATGTTTTGAAAATTAGGCTTTTGTGACTTCATCTAGCGCCACCTCCATTTCTGTAAGAATCGTTGAAAGAATTTCATAACAGTTACTATTTATATGAATAAACTGCTTTATCCCTTCATTTGTCCATTTTGTTTGCAGGTCTTTTTCAGGTAATCCCGCTAAGTAAAAAATTCGATCCGGAAAAACTGTATTTAGTGTTGAAAGAATTTCGTGTCCAAGGGATTCATATTGCTCATTACTGCCGCATAGACAGAAATACTTTGTTTCTTGACTTAAGACAAATTGTTTGGCAATTTCTAAAGAAGAAATCGAACCACTTTCGATTGATTCAATTCCCCCAGCAGCGAGGAACCCTCTCATGAAATCCAACCTTGGTTTGTATTGTTTAAGCTCACCCAGGCAAATCATACCAATTTGAGGTTTAGATCCTGATTTACTTTCAATCTTTCCGCTTATTTTACGCAGGTTTTCAAATGACTCTGATAATCTTGTGCTCTTCATCTTTTTAATTTTTATCGTATTAGTAAGATCGACATTAAAATAGTTATCAGATGTTTGTTCTCTGACCTGAGCAGCAGCTTCAGTAAGATTGGCATAGACATTCGACCCGACTATACTTTGTTTTCTCGTATAAATATCATTCTCCCGTTTTGTATGAACAGAAGATATTTCGATTTGTAACCAGTCTGATTTTAAGACTTCCAGCATGCCGCCTTTTGCTTCTATCTGCTGAAAATACTGCCACGCTTTTTCTGCAAGCTCTGTTGTTAATGCTTCTACATACCAAGAACCGCCGGCAGGATCGATAACTTTTTGTAGATAAGCTTCTTCCTTTAGAATGTTTTGTGTGTTTCTCGCAATTCGTTCAGCTAGTTTGGAACTTCCTGTTTCGTAATCAAATGGAGTTACATGGAGGTATTGAACTCCTCCAACCACAGCTGCAAACGCCTCATTTCCAGCACGAAGAATGTTTACATGAGGATCATAAATTGTTTTTGTAAACGAAGAAGTTTCTGCTGCAATCTGCATTCCCCTGTTCTTAGAATCAGCCCCATAAATTTGAGTAATTTTATTCCACAAAATACGTGCTGCACGCAATTTAGCCAGCTCCATAAAGAAATTACTGCCGATAGAGAATTGAAAAATCATTTTGTTAAGAATATCCTCGAGCTCCATACCATTATCAAGTAGTTGCTGAAGATAAAATGAACCGGTTGCTGCTGCTATTCCAAGCTCTTGAACAGCATTCGCCCCTCCTTGATGATAAGTCGAGGTATTGATTAACACCGTCTGTAATTTCGGTAACTTTTCGTTTACATTCTTAACATCCTCAATCCAACTATTTAAAAAATCTTCTGCAATATATCCTTCCTCAGCAAACAAGGAAATAGGGTCATTGCCGACATATCCAGTAAATTGATCAGCAGTTTCTTCTTGTTCTGCTAACACCTCTAGTATTGCGGACTGCAAGCCTTTACCGTTAACAGCAAACGGAGATGCAGCAGGTAAACCCCCTAGTATTTCTATTAGTGTCTTTTTGGATTTAAAAAGTGCATCTGAAACTTCAAAAGAAAGAGCTGTCTGTCCTTTTTCAGCACTCTCAAGAAGTTTTACTTTCAATTCTTCAACAGTTTGGTAAGAAATTCGCTGCGCTACCTTCCAGTTATTCGTGACATAACCTAATGAGTGAACCCCTCTGCGAAAATCTGAACCTCCTGGATAATCAGAAACGTTTTTTTGATCTTGTTGAGAATAAAGCGGTTTCAAAATGATGTTTTCATATGTACTGCTTTTTAAAGAATCAACACTTTTGCCTTTTAAAGTTATTTCGGCTTTTTCTTTCCAGTCCTCTTTTGATTTTAAAGGAAAAGATTGATTCCGTAGGTTGTCCAAACTCATAAACTCCCCCCAAATACATAATTTTCTTTAAATTTCCCGTTACTATCTATTTTAGGATACTATTGCCTATCAAGCAATGAAAATAACCGCTACCAGTACCGGCAGCGGTTATTTTAATTAATATATAGAAGTTGTTGATTTTGATGTGTTTTCTAGGATTTCTTTTACTCGTTGTAAGAATCGACCGCAAACAAGTCCGTCTAATACTCTGTGATCAAGTGACATACATAGATTTACCATATCACGGACAGCAATCATTCCATTATTCATCACGACAGGACGCTTGACAATTGATTCTACTTGAAGAATCGCTGCTTGTGGGTAGTTGATAATTCCCATTGATTGCACCGAGCCAAATGAGCCAGTATTATTGACCGTAAACGTTCCACCCTGCATATCTTCGGAGCGAAGTTTTCCTGTTCTTACTTTCACAGCAAGTTCAGATATTTCACGAGCAATTCCTTTAATGGTTTTCTCATCCGCATTCTTAATTACAGGTACGTACAATGCATCATCGGTTGCAACTGCAATCGAGATATTAATGTCTTTCTTTTGGATAATCTTATCTCCAGCCCACATGGAATTAACCTGTGGGAATTCCTTTAAAGCTTGCGCAACAGCTTTTACAAAAAAGGCAAAGAAAGTTAGATTGAAGCCTTCTTTTTTCTTAAACTCATCCTTCAAGAAATTGCGGTACTCCACAAGATTAGTTGCATCGACTTCAATCATGGTCCATGCATGCGGTGCTTCGTGCTTGCTGCGGAGCATGTTCGCCGCAATCGCTTTGCGGATTCCTGTTACAGGTATTTCGATATCACCTGCAGCAACAGGGATATTCGGAGCAGAAACTGTTTGTTTCGGAGCCGCAGCTGGCTGAGCTGAAACAGCTGGTACAGTTTCTTGTGCTGTCGTAGGTTGAACCTCTGCCTGTTTAGTTGCTTCTACCCTCGCACTTGCAGCTGGGATATTCCCTGATTCAATCAATTTTAGCAGGTCTTTACGTGTAATCCGTCCGCCTGCACCGGTGCCTGTCACCTGAGCTAAATCAATACCATTTTCTTGAGAAATCTTTAAAACGGCAGGCGAATAACGGGCTTTGTTACCTTGATCAGTTTGTTGAGCAACAGCAACTGTCTCAGATACTTCTGTTTTTTGCTCACTAACTTCGGTTTTTTCAGCATTACTTCCTTCGATTTCAATGGTACAAATGATTTCACCGACGGCAAGTGTGTCTCCATCTTCCGCAACTAGCTCTTTAATTGTACCTGTGAAGGAAGAAGGAACTTCTGCATTTACTTTATCTGTCATTACTTCAGCCAAAGGATCGTATTTATTTACTTTATCTCCGACAGAAACAAGCCACTTTGAGATTGTCCCTTCAGTTACACTTTCCCCTAACTGAGGCATTTTAATTTGTTCAATAACCAAGTTTCCAACCTCCTATTAATATTCCGCTAATTCTCGCATTGCTTTTTCAACTTTATCTGGATTAACCATAAAGAACTTCTCCATTGTTGGTGCATATGGCATAGCAGGTACATCTGGTCCAGCTAGGCGCATAATTGGAGCATCTAAATCAAATAAGCAATTTTCAGCAATGATGGCAGAAACTTCACTAATAATGCTGCCTTCTTTATTATCTTCTGTAATTAGTAATACTTTACCAGTTTTAGAAGCTGCTTCAATAATTGCTTCTTTATCTAAAGGATAAACCGTTCTTAGATCAAGAATATGTGCGGAAATTCCATCTTTCGCTAATTTTTCAGCTGCCTGAAGGGCAAAATGAACACAAAGACCATACGTAATGACAGTAATGTCTTCACCCTCACGCTTTACATCTGCTTTTCCAATAGGCAATGTGTAATCGTCAGTTGGTACTTCTCCTTTGATTAAACGGTATGCCCGCTTATGCTCAAAGAATAATACTGGATCATTGTCACGAATGGCTGCTTTTAATAGCCCCTTCACATCATATGGGGTTGAAGGCATGACAATTTTCAAACCTGGTGTATTCGCAAATACCGCCTCAACAGATTGGGAATGATAAAGTGCCCCGTGAACTCCGCCGCCATATGGTGCACGGATAACCATTGGACAGCTCCAGTCGTTATTTGAGCGATAACGAATCTTGGCCGCTTCTGAAATAATTTGATTCACAGCAGGCATAATAAAATCAGCAAATTGCATTTCAGCAATCGGTCTCATTCCATACATAGCAGCACCGATTCCTACCCCGGCAATCGCAGATTCAGCAAGTGGTGTATCAATTACACGCTCTTCACCAAATTGTTCGTATAAGCCTTGAGTGGCTTTAAAAACCCCGCCTTTTACCCCAACATCCTCTCCAAGAACAAAAACCTTTGGATCTCGTTCCATTTCTTCCCGAATGGCCATTGTGACCGCATCAATATAAGAAATTACTGCCATTTTACATCCCCCTTACTTATCCGCATAAACGTATTTCAGCGCGTGTTCAGGTGCTGCATACGGTGCATTTTCAGCATAATCAGTAGCTTCATTCACTTGTTTCATTACTCGATCGTTGATTTCTTTTTCCAACTCATCATTCATCACACCTGTTTCTTTTAAATAGGCGCCAAAGGTAATGATGGGATCTTTCGTTTTCGCTTTTGCCACTTCATCAAGGGCTCGGTACGAACGGTCATCATCATCAGAAGAGTGAGGTGTCAGTCGGTATGAAATAGTTTCAATTAAGGAAGGTCCTTCTCCGCGGCGTCCACGGTCTGCTGCATCCTTGACCACTTTATAAACTTCTAAAGGATCGTTTCCATCAACAGTAAATCCTGGCATACCGTAACCTATTGCACGATCAGAAACTTTTTCACATCCCAATTGTTTCTCAATTGGAACAGAAATCGCATATTTATTATTTTCACACATGAATATGACTGGTAATTTATGAACTCCGGCAAAGTTAGCTCCTTCATGGAAATCTCCTTGGTTTGAGGACCCTTCACCAAAGGTTACGAAGGTCACGAGATCCTTCCTTTCCATTTTCCCTGCTAACGCTACGCCGACAGCATGTGGAACCTGGGTTGTTACTGGAGATGAACCTGTAACAATGCGATTGCTCTTTTGCCCAAAGTGCCCAGGCATTTGCCGGCCGCCTGAGTTTGGATCCTCAGCTTTCGCAAAACCAGATAGCATAAGTTCCTTAGGTGTCATTCCAAAAGTTAAAACAACACCCATATCACGGTAATAAGGGAGAACATAATCTTTTTCCTTATCGAGTGCAAAAGCGGCCCCTACTTGTGCAGCTTCTTGTCCTTGACATGAAATAACAAATGGTATCTTTCCAGCACGATTCAATAGCCACATCCGTTCATCAATCCGGCGGGCTAAAAGCATAGTTTCATACATTTCCAAAACCTTTTCATCACTTAAACCTAATGCATGATGACGATTTTCTGTCATATTTTAAACCTCCCGTTCGCATAAAAAATTAATTAAGAATGGATTGCCCTGCCATCTACTGCAAGTGCAGCTTCCCCAATCGCTTCTGATAGCGTTGGATGTGGATGAATCGTATGAGCAATTTCCCATGGTGTTGCATCCAATACCATTGCCAATCCTGCCTCTGTAATCATGTCAGTCACATGCGGACCAATCATATGCACCCCTAGAATATCATTGGTCTCTTCATCAGCAACAATCTTGACAAAACCATCGGATTCTCCAAATACAAGGGCCTTCCCGATTGCTCGGAATGAAAATTTACCCACTTTTACATTATGGCCTTTTTCTTTTGCCTGTTCTTCAGTAATCCCAACACTAGAAACCTCAGGATTGCTATATATACATCTAGAAACTAGATTGTAATTAAGCTCGGAAGGATCCTTCCTAGCAATATGTTCAACTGCAATTATTCCTTCATGGGAGGCTACATGTGCCAACTGCAGACCGCCAATCACATCACCAATTGCGTAAATATGAGATTCCTTCGTTTGGTAAAATTCATTGGTAACGATAAAGCCCTTTTCAACCTGGATTTCTGTATTTTCCAATCCAATTCCTTCAACATTTGCTTGACGTCCAACAGAAACAAGGAGTTTTTCCGCCTTAAATTCTTTCTTGCCAGCCTTTACTTCAGCCGAAATGGTGACACCATCACCTTTTACTAGTGTTTCAGGAAGGACCTTTGCTCCTGTTACTAGCTTAATTCCCTTTTTCTTCATGAGGCGTTGCATTTCTTTAGAAATCTCGTGGTCTTCAGTTGGAATAATGCGATCCGCATATTCGATAACCGTCACATCGACCCCAAAATCCGAAAGCATTGATGCCCATTCAATTCCAATAACACCACCTCCAACAATAATGATGGAAGCTGGTAAGTTCTCAATTTCCAACGCTTCGTCAGAAGTGATGACAAATTCTCCATCAATTTCAAGTCCAGGAAGCGTTCTTGGTCTCGAACCTGTCGCAATGACAACATTTTTCGGAATGAGCATTTCATTTTCTTCGCCATTATTCATTTCAACCGAAATCGTTCCAGGCATAGGTGAAAAAATCGAAGGTCCTAAAATCCTTCCCAGCCCCTCATAAACGTCAATTTTTCCTTGCTTCATGAGATGTTGTACACCTTTATGAAGTTGATCAATAATTTTATTTTTTCTTTCCTGTACTTTGCCAAAGTTATAGGATACTTCACTTGTAATGACACCAAAATCTTCGCTATGCTTAGCAGTCGAATAAACCTCAGCACTTCTGAGAAGAGCTTTACTTGGGATACATCCTTTATGAAGACAAGTTCCTCCCAATTTCCCTTTTTCTACTATCGCTGTTTTTAAGCCAAGCTGAGAGGCACGTATGGCTGCTACATAACCGCCGGTACCACCGCCAAGAATGACTAAATCGTATTCTTGTGACACTGCTTTTCCTCCCCAATTCGTTAGATTTTTGCTGTTTTGAACGTACCAGGATACTCTTTTACTTTTTCCTCACCACGTAAAACTCTTAGTGCACCTTCAGCTAATGCTTGAAGTTCATTTTCACCTGGATGGACTATCGTATCTGCAATCCAATTTATTCTATCGGTGATGGATTTCACAAAACCTTTACCATAAGCAAGACCGCCAGTTAGCACAATGGCGTCCACTTTTCCTGATAGGACTGCACTGGCTGCTCCTATTTCCTTAGCAACCTGATAAGCCATAGCTTCGTAAATTAAAGCCGCCTGTTCATCACCTGCTTCAATTCTCTTTTCAACTTCCACAGCATCGTTGGTCCCAAGATAACCAACAAGCCCCCCTTGTCCAACAAGTTTTTTCATTATTTCATCGCGGTAGTACTGACCTGAATAGCAAAGAGCCACTAAATCCCCAACCGGAACAGTCCCTGCACGTTCAGGGCTAAAAGGACCATCACCATGGAGCCCATTGTTTACATCAATGACTTTTCCTTGCTTATGTACCCCAACGGTAATCCCACCGCCCATATGGGTTACAATAAGATTCAAATCGGTATATTTTTTCCCTAATTCCTTTGCGGCCCGTCGAGCAACCGCTTTTTGATTTAAAGCATGAAAAATACTTACTCTCTCAATTAAAGAAAATCCAGAAATTCTTGCAATCGGTTCAAGCTCATCGACAACAACGGGGTCGACGATAAAGGAAGGAATATTTAAACCTGAAGCAATTTCGTAAGCAATAATACCACCTAGATTTGAAGCATGCTGCCCGGCAAAACCAGTACGCAAATCTTCAAGCATGGTTTCATTGACAGTATAGGTACCACCTTCGATTGGCCGAAGCAAACCGCCGCGACCACAAACAGCACTCAGCTTGGATATATTAATTCCTTCATTATCCAGTGTTTCCAAGATGGTATTCTTTCTAAATTCATATTGATCGATAATATTGGCATATGAATTAATCAATTCTGAATCATGACGGATTGTTTTTTCTAAAATTGAAATTTCATTATCGAAGACCCCGATCTTAGTTGAAGTGGAACCTGGGTTGATGACGAGCATTCGATATTCTTTATCAGGCAACGTATTAGACCTCCATTTTTTTACATTTCACATCTATTAAAGGGGAAAAGACGCTGAATTACTCATTCAGCGCTCTGACCTTACTATTTTTTAACGACGGCTTAGAATATGATGACCATTTTGGAGAAATTGACTGCGAGAGTTACGCATTTTTTCAATTCTTTCTTCAGCCATTCTGTCTGCAGCAACATAAGTTGGAATACCGTCACGCTTAGAAATTTCAATTACCTTTTGGATACTTGCATAAATTTGATCAACCTTTTTCATTGCTCGTTCATGGTTATAACCATAAAGTTCATCTGCAACATTAATTACACCGCCAGCGTTTATTACATAATCCGGAGCATAAACAATACCCATTTCATGGATAATATCACCGTGACGTGTATCTTTTAATTGGTTATTTGCAGAACCAGCGATAACCTTTGCTTTAAGTTGTGGAATGGTATCGTCATTAATCGTTGCACCAAGGGCACATGGAGCATAAATATCACATTCAACACCATAAATTTCATTTGGATCTACCGCACGTGCACCAAAATCCTCGACTGCACGCTGAACAGCTTCCTTGTTAATATCCGTCACAATTAATTGCGCACCCTCTTCATGCAAGTATTGACAAAGAGTATATGCAACATTCCCAACACCTTGAATTGCAACTACTTTTCCTTCAAGGGAATCTGAACCAAAAGCTTCTTTAGCGGCTGCCTTCATTCCAACATATACACCATAAGCTGTAACTGGGGAGGGATTACCAGATGAACCAAATGCTGGTGAAATACCAGTTACATAGTCTGTTTCCTCATGAATTAAATCCATATCTGCAACTGTTGTTCCAACATCCTCAGCAGTAATATATCTTCCATTTAGCCCTTGAATGTAACGACCAAAAGCACGGAACAATTCTTCACTCTTATCCTTACGTGGGTCACCAATGATAACTGTTTTACCACCGCCAAGATTTAGCCCAGCTGCTGCGTTTTTATAAGTCATTCCTTTTGCTAAACGTAATGCATCGATGATGGCAGCTTCTTCTGATTCATATGTCCACATACGGGTACCGCCTAAGGCTGGACCTAGTGTTGTATCATGTATAGCAATAATTGCTTTTAGTCCTGATTGTTTATCTTGGCAAAATACAACTTGCTCGTAATCATATTGTTCTAAGTACTTAAAAATTTCCACGATAAAATCCTCCTCTAATTTAAAAGCTAGACTAAATTCTATTTGGTGACAGAGCAGATGGCGAGTGCAAGTGAATATAGCTTACTTTCCGCCGAATCAGCTCTAGAGGTTAATACGATGGGAGCTTTTGCGCCAGCAATAACAGCCCCTACTTTTGCTTTTGCAAAATAAATTAATGATTTATATAAGACGTTTCCAACCTCAATGGTGGGAACTAATAAAATATCAGCTCTTCCCGCTACTTCACTCTGAATCCCTTTGTGTTCAGCAGCTAAAGCAGAAACGGCATTATCTAATGCTAATGGACCATCTACAATACAGCCAGTTATTTGCCCTCGTTTATTCATAACACTTAATGCAGCAGCGTCAATAGTCGCTTGCATTGCTGGATTTACTACTTCAACTGCGGCTATAGGAGCAACTTTAGGATATTCTATTCCGATTGCCCTTGCAAGGGAGGCAGCATTTTTTATCATTTGAGCTTTTTGCTCTAAATCAGGGGCAATATTCATCCCTGCGTCTGTAACAATGGTAAACCGATTGTAATCTGGAATCTCAAAGACAGCCACGTGTGATAGAACATTTCCCGTCCTAAGACCGTATTCTTTATTTAAAACTGCTTTTAAAAGAGCACTCGTGGGGATATTTCCTTTCATTAATACGGATGCTTCCTTATTGGATACAGCCCTAACTGCTAGTTCTGCAGCCATCACACTTGAATCTGCATGAACAACAGAAAGTTTTTTGTTACTTTTTTGCTGGTCTTTGTGATTAACATTCAATATCATATTAATTTTTTCTTTATCACCGAATAATATAAAATTAGCAAGATCTCGACTTAATGCCTCGATAACAGCTTCGATGACTTCTTCATCTTCTGCCACCGCAACAGCTACCGTGTTACCATTCAGCTGGGTTGCTTTGTTCATTAGTGATTCAAGCAACAAGTTGTCATCAACCCTTTCTCTCTTCAACTGTGACTCCATAATAGTAATATGCAAAATCCGTGCCAAGTTAAAGTTACTGAAAACGCTTTAAAAGTCGAAATAATAAGTGCAATTTTTTTCACACTATGAAATTTATTGCATGCTATTATTTTCAAGTTTGTATTTTTCTAGCTTATAATAAAGATTCCTCACTGACAAACCAAGTGCTTTAGCAGCTGCCGTCTTATTTCCATTAAAACGGTGAAGCGTTTGCTGGATGATTTCTGCTTCATAATCTTCAACCATTGCAGTTAAGGAACGATCCTGCTGGATTGATTCGTTTTGGTCAGTTACTAGTGGTTCACTTCCCGTTTTTTTAGGTCTAAGTTCTGGCAAGTGATGCACATTAATGAATGTTTCATAATAATTCATAAAAATCATTGCCCTGCCAAGAATATTCTCTAGTTCCCTAACATTCCCCGGCCAATCATAGTTCATTAATTTAAGCAGTGCAGCTTGGGTAACACCCTCCACATTTCTACCGTAATCACGGTTAATTTTCTGAATAAGCCTTTCACACAATACGGGAATCTCTTCTTTACGATTCCTGAGTGGAGGTATATGTATTGGCATACGATTTAAACGATAGTATAAGTCTTCCCTAAAAGAACCTTTTGCAATTCCTTTTTCAAGATTCACATGGGTTGCCGCAATGATTCTAACATTTATCGGAACTGGCTTTGTCCCACCTACTCGGATGATTTCATTTTCTTGCAATACTCTGAGTAATTTCGCTTGAGTATTTGCTGATAGTTCGCCTATTTCATCGAGGAAGATACTTCCGTTATTTGCTTCTTCAAAATAGCCCCTTTTTCCTCCCCTTTTTGCCCCGGAAAATGCCCCCTCTTCATATCCAAATAATTCACTCTCTAGTAGGGACTCTGAGATTGCAGCACAATTAACACGGATAAATTTGTTATATTTTCGATCACTTGCATTATGTATGGCATGGGCAAACAATTCTTTTCCTGTACCCGATTCACCTCGTAATAAGACAGTTGCAGGTGTTTTTGCCCCAAGCTTCGCCTGCTCAACCGCAAGCGTCATTTCTTCTGAGCTACCGATAATGTCTTCAAAGGTATACTTTGCTTCGAGCGTGCGAATGATTTGACGTGCGCGGTTCAATTCCCGGTTTAGAGTTTTAATTTCAGACATATCATGAATAACACCGACGCTGCCTTTTAGTTTACCTTTTACAATAATCGGGGCAACATTGACTATTACTTCCCGTTTATTTGCACCTACTCGCATCGGGACACCACGGACTGCTCTTCTTGTTTGAAGCACTTTCATATGCATACTTTCGCCTTCTGATATATCAGCTGTTGCTGGCTTTCCAATAACCTGTTCTTGTGTAAGCCCAGAAAGGCGAGTATATGCCGGATTAATGAGAATCCCCCTGCCGTTTTCATCCACTACTGAAATGGCATCGTCACTAGAATGGATGATTGCCTGAAGCATAGTTTGGATTTCTTTTAAATCCGTAATTTCCTCTGCGAGATTCACTACTTCTGTGATATCTTTAAAAACAGCGAAAGCACCCATTAAGGTTCCGTTCTCTTCGATGATGGGAATACGCGTTGTTATAATTTTTCGCCCATTTCCCAAAAGCATCTCTTGATTCGTCTCTATTCTTCTCGTTTCAAGAATTAAAGGCAGTCTACTTTCAGGTATTACTTCAACCACATATTTCCCAATTGCTTGCTCCCGTTTTACACCCGTCATTTCTTCAGCTCTGCAGTTAAATAAAATCACAAATCCCTTATCGTCGATCACTATCATCCCATCATTTGTGGCATTAAAGATTAGTTCTTGTTGATAGGAGGCATTTTGGTGTTTTATGATTAATTCTTCCTTTTCTTCAAGAAGCCTTGCTAGAAGAAATGCTACACTACCAGGAATTAAAACGGTTTTCTTTTCCTTGGCGCTCCTTAACTCTTGGAAGACATCTTCATTTCCCGTTACCTCAATGATGATATCAATCTGCTCGGTTAAATACGGCTTCCAGTCCCTCCCGGTTTTTATCCCCTCACTTTGTGCTAATACTATCCCCGGCGCATCAAAGTTTCTGTCAATTACAATCTGAACATTCAGAACTTCTGTTTCATTGAGTAATTTTAGGATCGCAGTACCACCCTTACCGGCACCAACAATCATGACATTTTGCATTTTTTCGCCCCTTTATTATATTTGAAAAAAGAAAACTTTTTCAGACCAACATAATCGAAATCATGCAATATTTTTCATTATCTATTTTATATTTTTTTCGTTACCTTGACAAATTATATCCTTGAACTAATATTTCTCTTGAGGGTATAATTCTTATTACTTACTAAACAATTGGAAGGATTTAATTATGAAGCGGATTATTGCTCTACTTATATTAGTTATTCCTGGCTTTTTAGCAGGGTTGGGGATTAAATTAATGCGCGATATGACATTTGGGATTCTTCAAAGCCCTATCCCTTTCTTATGGCTGCAATTTCTTTTAGGATTGATTCTATTCATTGGTGGTTTAGGGTTTGTCGCAGGATTTATTTTTCACCGTGACCGAAAAAGGAATAAAGTGCAAACTAGATTTAAGGACAATACAAAATAAATAGAAATGCGGAAGCGCCTTGACCAGCCCCGACAAGCAAATAGTCTTAGGCAAAAAAGAGGCCATCAAGGTCTCTTTTCATATTGCTTCTTAATTTTCAAAGCTTTTACAGGATCGTCTGTAATAATTGAAGTACAGTTTATTTTATAAAGCCTGTGCATATCAGCATCTTTATTCACTGTATAGGGTCTAACTGCTACTCCATTTTCAATTGCACCCTTGATAATTTCATCTGATAGCGACGCTAACTTCGGATGAATACCTTTTGCGCGAATAGATTGTGCATAAACCCATGGCATATAGATTCGTTCATTATATAGTGGCGCTGTCGCGATTTCAGGTGCTGTCCGATAACTTAAGACGATACTGTAATGATTAAAAGAGGAAATAATAATCCGGTCACACAATTCATATTTCCGCACAAGCTGAATAACTTTTTCTTCCATTCCTTCGTATGGGAAAAGTCCGTTTTTTAGCTCTATGTTACAAATTAATTGGTTGGTTTGCATCCATTCAAGAACCTCAATTAAAGACGGTATTGGCTCTTTTTTCACACTTTTTTTATTTGCATTGAACTTTCGTATCTCTTTAAATGTTAAATTTTTAACAAAGCCATTTCCACTTGTAGTCCGGTCAACTTTTTCATCATGAATGACAACCACTTCATCGTCTTTTGTTAATTGGACATCTAACTCTAAGCCGTCTGCACCTGCTTTTTCAGCTGCAATAAATGCACTCATGGTGTTTTCTGCATATGCTGCAGAATAACCTCGATGGGCAAAAATCTGTGTCATTTTTTTCACTTCCTAACTAAAAAATGGAGGAAACCACAATGAAACCATTACAATTATCGCCTGAAACAGCCATTAAGCTTGCAGAAAAATTAAATGTTCCGTTAGAGCAGATTATGCATATGCCTCAGCATATACTTATTCAAAAATTAATGGAACTAGAAAAAGAAAACAAATAAATTACGTCCACGAAAAAATCCTTCATTATGAAAATGAAGGATTTTCATTATATTATTGGTCTCATCAAGAGGCCTTATGCTCTAAACGCAGTTTATCCGCAACCATAGCGATAAACTCTGAGTTTGTAGGTTTAGCCTTGGACATGCTTACTGTATACCCGAATAGAGAGGAAATGGAATCAATGTTTCCACGGCTCCAAGCTACTTCGATGGCATGGCGGATAGCGCGTTCCACACGGCTGGCTGTCGTGTTATATTTTTTCGCAATATCTGGGTATAGTACCTTCGTAATAGATCCCAGTAATTCAATGTCATTGTAAACCATCGAAATGGCTTCACGTAAATATAAATATCCCTTAATATGCGCAGGAACACCAATTTCATGGATAATGCTTGTGATGCTTGCATCTAGATTCCTTGGTTTATGTTCAGTTTGTGATCGGTAACCTCCAGTCGGGGCCTTACGGCTAACCTGACTGCTTTTGCCACTAACCTGACGGATATGGTTTCCTAAATTCTCCATATCAAATGGCTTTAAAATAAAATAGGAGGCACCAAGCTCTACAGCCTTCTTGGTTACGTCTTCTTGTCCAAATGCAGTCAACATAATAACGTTTGGAATAGCGCCCTTTTTCAACTCTCTTAAGCGCTCTAGGACGGCTAATCCATCAAGATGAGGCATAATAATATCTAAAACGAGTACATCTGTATCCGTTGATTCAAGAAGATCTAAACAATCCTGACCATTATGAGCGATACCTGCAATCTCCATATCATCCTGGGACGAAATATAGTCCTCTAATAATCCCACTAATTCCCTATTGTCGTCGACGACACAAACTTTAATTTTTTTCAACTTTATATCCTCCTCAAATCCAAATGGTCATATCTCTATTTATTATTTATCTTTATTCTCTTAATTCTATTCTAAATTAGAAATTCGACAATGCAACTAAAATTCCTCTAGTTTTTTTATTATTTCTTAAAATAGTGATAAAATCTTATCTTTTCTTTGTTTTCCTTTAAATTTCGACTAAATTCGCATAAACGACTAATTACCCCAGCATTTTGTCGAAAAATCTTCAAATAAAAACAAAATAGGCGATTCCGCCTATTTTGTTTTTATTATTAGAATTGTCTAGCTGCAGCGCCTAGAGGCTCTCAGGTCTAAGTCAATCCGACGAAAAGGTTAAAGAACAACCTTCTCGCCGGCTCGCCTTATGCCTGTCGCCCCCTGACAAGGCGCTTTCGCTTTTCGTTTTAACTTGCCTTTTCTTGTGGTTCTTCATATATGTTAATTCCTGCTTCATTTAACATCCATTCAATGTGTACTCCGTAACCAGAGGTTGGATCATTGACAAAGACATGTGTTACTGCACCAATCAGCTTTCCATCCTGGATAATTGGACTTCCGCTCATACCTTGAACGATTCCTCCAGTTTTTTCTAGAAGTTTCGGGTCAGTAACTTTTAAAACCATGCCTTTAGTTGCTGGAAATTTCTGCGGGATCGTGCTGACAATTTCAATTTCAAATTCTTCTACCCTGTCATCATTTACCACTGTCAGGATTTTTGCCGGTCCTTCCTTAACTTGGTGGGATAAGGCAATTGGCAACGGTTTATCCATAATTCCGTTCTTTAAATCTTTATTTAACACACCGAATATGCCAAATGGACTATTTTTCGTGATGTTTCCGACAATTTCACGATCAGAAGAGAATCGTGCTAGCTTTTCACCTGGATCACCATTACTTCCTTTTTCAATTGAAGTAACAGTAGAACGAACGATTTGACCATCTTCAACAACAATTGGCTTTTTCGTATCCATATCAGATATTACATGCCCTAAGGCTCCATATTTTTTAGTTTGTGGATGAACAAATGTCATCGTTCCAATACCTGCTGCTGAATCACGAATATATAATCCAAGCTTATAGGAGTTTTCTCCCTTATCTTTGAGAGGAGTAAGCTTCGTTGTGAACTTACCACTTTCCCTGCTAATTACCATATCTAGTGCTTTTCCACTTTGTCCTGCATTTTGTACAAAGGGAGCTACATCTGTCATTTTTTCAATTTTGTTTCCATTGATTTCTGTTATGATATCACCGATTTGGATTCCTGCTATCTCACCAGGTGATTTTTTTCCATCTTCGGTATTAACTAAATGGTGGCCTACGACCAATACGCCAATTGTATTTAATTTAACACCAATGGATTGTCCTCCTGGCTGAACTTTGAAGTCTTTCAATACATTGACATCGACCTTTTTTACTGGTATTCCTGCAAATTCTAATAACATTTCATCTTTGCCGTTTTCACTTGCTGTTAGGGAAATATTGTTTTGATCTTGTTCAAGTGTGATATTCGAATTGTGAGATACTATTGAGGCTGATACCGGTACAGCCTTTTGGAAAGTATAATCTTGTCCTTCAAAGACTGTAATGGTCTTTGGTATATCAAGGTATTGCTGAAATGGCTGAAAAAATAGAACGCTGATTAATGAAACAAGGAGAATTCCACCAATGATCTTTCTAATTATTTCTAACTTCAAAATCTTCACTCTCCTCGCTTCTGCTTCACACTATATAGAAATGGCTACATCTTTAATTTTGCCTGCATCAGCAGCATTTATAACCTGATACAACATAAAAAAGCTCCCCTAATTGGGAAGCTTTTCAATTTTTTTATTTTCAGATGCTAAAAACAACAATTCTTCAGCATGTTTTTTAGTTAAATCAGTAATTTCAACACCAGAAATCATCCGGCCAATTTCCTTTATTTTCTCTTCAATATTAAGTGGAATTACCGAAGTTTTAGTTCGCCCGCCTTTCGTTACTTTGGAAATAAACAAATGGGTATCAGCCATAGCAGCCACTTGAGGTAAGTGAGAAATACATAATACTTGTGAATCTACTGCTACTTTATAAATTTTTTCAGCGATTGACTGAGCCACTCTGCCGCTAACACCGGTATCCACCTCATCAAATATAATCGAGGTAACTCCTTGGTGCTTTGAAAAAATACTCTTAAGTGCAAGCATAATCCTTGAAAGTTCACCACCGGAGGCAACCTTAGATAATGGTTTTAACGGTTCACCAGGGTTGGTTGAGATATAGAACTCCACGTGATCGACTCCGTTTTTTGAAAAATGAGGTAAAATAGATTCAAAACGAATTTCAAAAACCGTTTTTGCCATGTAAAGCTCTTTTAACTCGTTATGTATTAATTTTGTCAGCTTCTTAGCCCAGCGTTTTCTAAGCTCTGTTAGCTGTTTTGCTTCAAGACTTAAATCCTTTTTAATAGATGCTAATTGCTTCTCTAATTGTCCAATATGTGTTTCTTTATTTTGTAATGTTTCGATTTCTTCTTCAATTTTCGCTGCATATTCTAAAATTTCTTCGATTGTTTTTCCATATTTCCGCTTTAATTGATTAATTTCATTTAATCTTTCTTCTATCTCATTTAAACGTTGCGGGTCATATTCTAATCCGTCCAGTTCATTTCTTAATGTACGGGACGCATCTTCTAATTGATAAAAGCTGTTCATGACCGATTCATATATTTCTTTATAAGAGGAATCCAAGACGGCCGCATCTTCAAGCTGTCCCATTACCATACTAATCCAATCGAGCCCCTTTTGTTCCCCAGTTAGGGCATTATAACTGGATTGAATCGCATCAAAAACACGCTCAAAATTCGCAAGCTTTCTTTTTTCTTCAAAGAGTTTTTCATCTTCATTAAGCTTTAATTTTGCATTTTGAATCTCGTCAAATTGAAATTGAATAAGATCAAGACGATGTGCTGTTTTTTGCTCATTTTCACTTAAAGATTTTAACTTGTGAGAAATTTGTTCATAGCGATGAAAAACCTCTTGGTACTCTGCCTGAGACTGAGAAATTTCTTCAAACCCAAATTGGTCAAGCAATAGCAAATGCCTGCTTTCATCCATTAGATCTTGGTGTTCGTGCTGACTATGTATATCTACTAAGGTCGAGCCCACTTCGCGAAGAGTTGAAATAGTCACAAGCTTACCATTAATTCTACAAACACTTTTGCCTGTCCGTGAGATATCTCTTCTTAAAACAACCATACCTTCTTCAATTTCAATACCAAACTCTAACGCTTTTAAATAACAGGGGTGGTTCTCATCTAATTGAAAAAGTCCTTCAATTTCTGCTTTTTCCTCCCCATGCCTGACAAACTCAGCCGACCCTCTGCCACCTACGAGCAGATGGATAGCATCAATTATAATCGATTTCCCTGCACCTGTTTCTCCTGTTAAAACAGTCAAGCCCTTGTCAAAAGAAATAGAAAGGGCCTCTATAATAGCAAAATTCTTAATCGATAGTTCTGATAACAAGGTACATTCCCCCCATTAAAGCATATCAAGGAACCGGTTAGTAATTGTCTCTGTATCTTCCGGAGTACGACAAATGATTAATATGGTATCGTCACCACAGATGGTTCCTAAAACTTCTTCCCAATCAAGGTTATCTAGCAGAGCACCAATAGCCATGGCATTTCCCGGAAGACATTTCATTACCAGCAAATGTCCTGCGGAATCTATTCGAACAAACGCATCCATTAATGATCTTTTTAATTTTTGCAATGGATTAAAGCGTTGATCTGCTGGCAGACTATATTTGTATCTCCCATCTAAAAGCGGTACTTTAACCAGATGTAATTCTTTAATGTCTCGAGAAACCGTTGCTTGAGTCACATTAAACCCTGCACTTTTTAATTCATCAACAAGTTCATCTTGTGTTTCAATATCATTATTGGTGATAATTTCTCTAATTTTTATATGACGTTGGCCTTTATTCAATCCATTCACCCCGTAATTATCAAAACATATAAGTAATTTGTACTTAAATGTCGCTTCTACCCATATGTTAGCCCATTTTGCCAAGGATGTACAATTATTATTTTGCAAAAAAACAGACCATATCAAAAAGGAAGAATAAGCACATGCTTATTCTTCCACATCTTGTTTGGATTTAAATTCTAGATGAGAGTCTTTCACAATTTGTGAAGGCTCGGCAGGTAATTGATTTTGACCTTTATCTTGCTCCCCCATCCACTTGAGGTGAAGGAGAAACTCAATATTCCCGTCTCCTCCTGTGATCGGAGAAAAGGATAAGTTAACCGCATTAAATCCTTGTTCGAGTGCAAAATCGACAATTTTATTAACAACCTGTAAATGTACTTTTTCATCACGTACAATACCTTTTTTTCCAACTTGCTCACGACCTGCTTCAAATTGTGGCTTAACAAGTGCAACAATATCACTACCAGGTACAAGCAAGGTTTTTAGGACAGGTAAAATTAATTTTAAAGAAATAAAAGAAACATCGATCGTTGCAAAATTAGGCATTTCCCCAACTAAATCTGGAGGTGTTACGTACCGAAAGTTGGTTCTTTCCATTACCACTACTCTTTCATCTTGACGGAGCTTCCAGGCAAGCTGATTGTAGCCTACATCCAAAGCATAGGACATTTTAGCCCCGTTTTGCAGAGCGCAGTCAGTAAAACCTCCGGTCGAAGCACCAATATCGAGCATAATTTTATCCTTGACTGTCACATCAAAGACCTTTAAAGCTTTCTCTAACTTAAGACCGCCGCGACTCACATAAGGGAGCACATTTCCCTTTATCATAAGTGGTATATCTATTTTTACTTTCTCGCCAGGCTTATCTAAACGTTCTTCATTCGTATAAACTAAACCAGCCATGATTGAACGTTTTGCCTTTTCCCTAGTTTCTGCTAATCCTCTTTCAACTAATAAGACATCTAATCTTTCTTTGTTCTTCATTACTTATGCCCTTTGTTGTTTTTTTCGTGCAAGTATGGTCATTCTTTTAACAACCTCTGAAGTAGTCATCCCAATTTCCTCAAGCAGTGAGTTAACATCTCCATGCTCAATAAATTGGTCTGGTATCCCCATTCGGTCGATTGCTTGATGGTAAAAACCTTGATCATGTGCGTATTCTAATACATAGCTTCCGAATCCACCCTGCAGAATTGCTTCTTCAATGGTTAGGATAGGAATATTCTTTAAGAATAACTGATTGAGCATTTTTTCATCTAACGGCTTAATGAAACGCGCATTAACTACTTTTACTGAAATCCCTTGTTTTTCAAGAACTTCTGCTGCCTCCATCGCCATTGGGATTGTGGTACCAAAGGTTAGTATAGCCGCATCTTCACCTTCCTTCAAAACCTCCCAGGTGCCAATTGGAATGCTCTTGAATTTTTCATCCATTGGAACACCTAAACCATTTCCTCGAGGGAATCTCATTGCAATAGGACCATCATCATAATTTAGAGAAGTATAAACCATATGCTGTCCTTCATTTTCATCTTTAGGCATCATCAGCACAATATTAGGCACATGTCTTAAAAAGGCAATATCAAATACTCCCTGATGGGTCTCACCGTCTGCTCCTACTAATCCAGCACGATCAATTCCAATGAAAACATTTAGATTCTGCCGGCAAATGTCATGAACGACTTGATCATATGCCCGTTGTAAAAATGTCGAATAGATTGCTAAAAATGGCTTCATATTTTGTGTGGCTAATCCTGCAGCTACAGTAGCAGCGTGCTGTTCAGCTATACCAACATCGTACATTCTCTCTGGAAATTCACTAGCAAAGCCCTCTAGCTTAGATCCAACAGGCATTGCAGGGGTAATCGCAACAATTCGCTCATCCTCGCGGGCAAGCTTGCGGACAGTTTCACTAACTAAGCTGCTCCAGGCAGGAGGGGTTTTATCAGACTTAACAAATGCACCTGTATCCATCTTATAAGGTCCCGTTCCATGCCATGTACCTTTTGTATCACTTTCAGCAGGTTGAAAACCTTTTCCTTTTTTCGTGATGACATGAAGAAGGACAGGACCTTCAGTTTTTTTTGCATAGCGGAAATTTTCAAATAAAGCTTCATAATTATGTCCATCAACAGGACCTAAATAGGTAAAGCCCATTTCCTCAAAGAACATACCTGAAACAAATAAATATTTAAGACTGTCTTTCACACGTTCCGCAGTTGCTGCGAGTTTTCCCCCAACGGCTGGTACCTTTTTCAAAAATAATTCTAATTCATCTTTGACCCATTGATATTTCCCAGCTGTGCGTAATTGACCAAGGATATTATGAAGAGCACCAACATTAGGAGCAATTGACATTTCATTGTCGTTAAGTATGACAATCATATTCTTCTTTTCATGACCAATATGGTTTAATGCTTCTAACGCCATTCCTCCTGTTAACGCACCATCGCCAATAATAGGCACAACAAAGGAACTCTCTTTTTTCAAGTCTCTTGCAATGACCATTCCCATCGCAGCGGAAAGGGAAGTTGAGCTATGTCCTGTTTCCCAAACATCATGCTCACTTTCAATTCTTTTAGGGAAGCCGCACAGTCCTTTATATTGACGCAATGTATCAAATTCGCAAGCCCTGCCTGTTAGTATTTTATGAACATAGGACTGATGTCCTACATCCCAAATAAATTTATCATTGGGGCTGTCGAAACATTTATGTAAGGCAATCGTTAATTCGACAACACCTAAATTCGGTCCAATATGTCCTCCAGTTACAGACAGTTTTTTAATCAAGAATTGGCGTATCTCTTGACTTAAAACCTCCAATTCTTGATTTGACATTCCTTTTAAAAAGGAAGGGTCTTTTATTGATAACAGATCCATGTTTGGACCACTCACTTTCATACTTTTTCTTTCCATACACCTAGTAAAAAATAGCCGCTAACACAAAAAAGTGATAACGGCATTGACAACGTCTTCTACATTGACAACAATTATAACACAATTACGTTGTTGTTCAAATACCAGTTATTTAGTGGTCTCTGGATGCTACAAGATCTGCAATTTCTGTAAGCAAATGTATGTTAAGCCCTGTCTTTTCTAAGTATTGCTTAGAAAGGTTCAATTGCTTTCGTAACGCTTCCTTCGCACCCTCCATTGACAATAGCTGTGGATAGGTGCTTTTTTGGTTAGTGGTGTCACTTCCAATATGTTTACCTAGTAACTCTGGATTTCCCTCTAAGTCGAGAATGTCATCTTGGATTTGAAAAGCAAGACCCAGATGATGAGCAAATGCAGATAGATTTTCTAGTTGATCATGATTTGCTCCACCTAACAATGCTCCCGCTATGACACTAAATTTTAAAAGCTTTCCTGTTTTATGAATATGGATATACTCAAGCTCTTCAATGGTAAGAGTTTTTCCTTCTCCTTCCATATCCGCAACCTGACCACCTACCATTCCTTCACTTCCAGCAGCTTGGGCCAATTCGATTACCAATTGGAGTTTCGTTTCATCTGAAGCAATTTCATTTGGAATTTGCCCGATTACCTCAAAGCTAAAGGTTAATAATGCATCTCCAGCTAGAATAGCCATTGCGTCACCAAATACTTTGTGATTCGTGGGCTTTCCTCTTCTAAGATCATCGTTATCCATACTTGGTAAGTCATCATGGATTAATGAATAAGTATGAATCATTTCAATAGCTGAGGCTGCCAATAGTCCATTTTTAGGATCTTTTCCGAATGCTGCGAGGGTAGCTAATAATAGTAAGGGACGGATTCTCTTACCGCCTGCTTCAAGGGAATAGTGCATGGCTTCTTTAATAATAGGAGGTGCTTTCAGCTTTTCTACCAAGGTTCGAAGCTCTGATTCAAGCAGTTGTTTATGTTCTTGTGTAAAAGCATCTAGAACTTTTGTATTCAAAGCCTATACCTCCTCTTCAATCGTAAAGTTTTGTTTACGTCCGTCCTCCGTAATAATCTGCGTTAATTGTTCTTCAACACTTTTTAGCTTATCATGACAAAGCTTTGACAGCTCCATTCCCTCTTTATAAAAGGCAATGGCCGCTTCGAGTGGGACATCCCCTTCTTCAAGCTTATCCACAATTTGCTCCAGCTTATTCATAGCTTCCTCAAAGGAAACCTTTTGTTCATTCGTCACGGTTTTCGCTCTCCTTTATGTTCTGTACATTACAGAGAAGGCTGCCATCTGTTAATTGAATTTGTAGTGGTTCGTTCTCTTTGATTTGTTTAATACTTTTTATTAGCACATTGTCTTCAGAATAAACGAGACTGTATCCTCGTTCCATTATTTTTAACGGGCTTAAAGCCTGGAGTGTTGAAATGACCTTATCAAATTCCGTTTGTTTCTTCAAGAATATTTGTTCCATTGCTCGTTGCATGTCTTTTTGCGAGCGGTCAAATTTACTCTCAGCTTCTCGTAAAGCCAGTCTTGGATGGTTTCGCATTAGACGTTTATGAATGGTATCATGCTTAGATTTTTTTACGTCCGTCAATCTAGAAGCACCACGAACAAGCGATTCAGTTAATTTATCAACCTGTTCTAGCTTTTGTTCGTAAAGACGCTGCGGATATCGAAACGCATAGGATTTTTGTACGCGGTCTAACCGTTGTTTTTCATATCGATATCTGCTATTCATTGATTGAAGCATCCGGGTTTTCCGCTGAAGTATTCTCTCCATTAATTCATCGATATGAGGAACGGCTAGCTCCGCTGCTGCAGTTGGTGTCGGGGCACGCATGTCTGCTACAAAATCTGCAATCGTAAAATCTGTTTCATGCCCAACAGCAGAAATAATTGGGACTTCAGATTGATTAATGGCTCTAGCGACTAACTCTTCGTTAAATGCCCATAATTCTTCAATAGAGCCGCCACCTCGCCCAACAATAAGAACATCTATCTCATCCATCTTGTTTGCTCTTTCAATTGCCCGTGCTATAGATGGAGCTGCATTTTCGCCTTGTACAAGTGCTGATAAAACAAGAATATTAGCAATCGGATATCGCCTTTTAATCGTTGTGATAATATCCCTTATTGCTGCTCCTGTTGGCGATGTAATAACGCCAACCGTTTTAGGGTAGCTCGGGATGGGCTTTTTTTGTTCTATAGAAAACAAGCCTTCCGCTTCAAGCCTTTTTCTTAACTGCTCGTACGCTAAAAATAATTCCCCGATTCCGTCTGGCTGCATTTCTTTAATATAAATTTGATATTGACCGCTTGGTTCATAAACCGAGATATCCCCTTTAACAACCACCTTCATTCCGTTTTCTGGCAAGAACTTCATGGACCGTGATTGGCTCGAGAACATGACCGCTAAAATACGCGCTTTTTCATCCTTTAACGTAAAATACATATGTCCGCTCGAGTGCTGTTTAAAGTTTGAGATTTCACCTCTTACATTTACATCCTGCAAATGGGGGTCTGCATCAAATTTTCTTTTTATGTATTTTGTTAATGCTAGCACAGATAAATACTTTTTTTCCTGCATAACGAACTCCTTTTTAGAACCGCAGCGTATTTTTTGCTGATTTAAGAGTGTTATACATGAGCATCGTAATGGTCATAGGACCTACACCTTTTGGAACAGGGGTAATATAACCTGCTTTTTTACTCACTTCATCAAAAGCAACGTCGCCACAAAGCTTACCAGCTTCATTTCTATTTATGCCTACATCAATAACAACGGCACCATCTTTTACATGTTCAGCTTTAATAAAGTTGGCTACGCCAACAGCTGCAACAAGAATATCCGCCTGTGTTGTATGATGCTGTAAATCTTTTGTTCTTGAATGGCAATACGTTACGGTTGCATGCTGATTAAGAAATAACTGACCTACAGGCTTTCCAACAATGTTGCTTCTCCCAACAACTACAACATGTTTGCCTGCAACTGAAATTCCCATTTCTTCTAAGAGCACCATAATTCCATAAGGTGTGCATGGTAAGAATGCATCTTGACCTGTCATCATTCTTCCAATATTTATCGGATGGAATCCGTCGACATCCTTGAAGGGGGAGATTGATTCGATTACTCTTGTTTCATCGATATGCTTTGGAAGAGGAAGCTGGACCAAAATACCATGGATGGTAGGATCTCCATTTAGTTCCTCTATTTTTGTGAGTAATTCTTCCTGAGTAGCCATTTCTGATAATTCAATCAACACTGAGTGCATACCAAGGTCTCGACAAGTTTTTTCTTTATTTGTTACATATGTTCTGGATGCATGATTATTTCCAACAAGAATTACAGCTAGTCCTGGTGTAACACCTAATTCCTTTAATTTTTGGACTTCCTCAGCAATTTCCACCTTTTTTTTTGCAGCAATTTCCTTACCGTCAATAATTGTAGCAGTCATGACATTTCCCCCTTTTCAACGTAAGATGACGCAATTATAGTATTTCTTTTACTTTCGACAATACGCCATTAATAAAACGGCTAGATTGTTCATCTCCGTATATTTTAGCAATTTCTATGGCTTCATCTAAGATAACATTTTCAGGAATTTCATTTTGGAAGTATTTTAATTCGTAAACGGCAATCCTTAATAAATTCCTGTCTACAGTTGCTAAACGGTCAATCGTCCATTTCTCAAGGTTTTCTTTGATTAATGGATCAATCTCGTTCTTCTGTTCGACAACTCCTAAAACAAGCTTTGTTAAATAGTCGTCTCCCGGCTCACCTTCCAAAACATGTTCGATTGCAGAAGATGGATCTGTATTGCTTACATCAATTTGAAAAAGAGCTTGTAACGCTTTTTCCCTTGCTGTTCTTCTTTTCATTATACCGTTAACTCCTTTAGAGAAAGTAATTAATTTTTGTCAAAATTGATACAACCATTGCATGATGATGTTTTGTACATAAAAAGATAATAGCATAACTATAAATGATTCGCACTGTAAGAACTTATTTTTACCTAGTAGCAGTATACTATTAACCGTAAAAAAAGAAAAAACCAAAGGATTTAACCCTTTGGTTTAGGCTGTGTTAAAATTGTCTGTTGATTTCCACTCCAGGCACTTCGCTTTCCGCGGGCGGTCCGGGGAGCCTCCTCGTCGCTTAAGCGCGCCTGCGGGGTCTCCCCTGCCCCGTCCTCCCGCAGGAGTCTTCGTGCCTTCCGCTCCAATCAACAGAGTTAACTAAATCAACAATTAGCGTTACCACAGCCTTGGTTTAATTATTAAATCTCTTCTTCTACTTCTGGTTCTGGCTTTTGTGTTTCAAATGAGATACCAACAACATGTATGTTTACTGCCTCGGCTTCTAATGCGGTCATATTGAGCAATGCTTGGCGAATGTTATCTTGCATTTTTCCTGCTACTGTAGGAATGGATACACCAAATTTCATTACGCAGTAAACATCTACAGTAATTCCTTCTTCCGATAATTCCACCTTAACACCTTTACCGTGGTTTTTCTTCCCTAATCGTTCAACTACTCCTGTAGCGAAATTCCCACGCATTTGTGCTACACCTTCGACCTCGGAAGCAGCAATACCCGCAATGACTTCAATGACTTCAGGTGCAATTTCTACTTTTCCATGCCCGCTGTTTCCTTGATTCATTTCCAGTACATTATTTTCGCTCATAAAGTACACCTCCAGATTTTAGATAGTCTTCATCACATCATGTAACTCAAGAAACTTTGTATTGAATTGTCCCTCTACGAAATTTTCATGCTCAAGCAATTTTAAATGGAACGGGATGGTGGTATGGATACCCTCGATCACAAATTCGCTTAGTGCACGCTTCATTCGTGAGATTGCTTCTTCCCTGCTATTACCATATGTGATGACTTTCGCAATCATGGAATCATAATAAGGTGGAATGGTATAACCTGGGTATGCAGCTGAATCAATTCGAACTCCAAAGCCGCCAGGAGGCAAATACATATTAATTTTCCCAGCTGAAGGCATGAAGTTCTTTTCAGGGTTCTCTGCATTAATTCGGCACTCTATTGCCCAGCCCGTAAACGTAACTTCCTGCTGGTTAAGCGTTAATTTTTCTCCAGAAGCAACTCTGATTTGCTCCTTAATAAGATCAATACCTGTAACCATTTCTGTAACTGGGTGCTCCACCTGTATCCTTGTGTTCATTTCCATAAAATAAAATTTACGATTGCGGTAGTCATATATAAATTCTACCGTTCCCGCACCTGAATAATCAACTGCTTTTGCTGCTTTTACTGCAGCATTTCCCATTTCTGCACGCATTTCTCCATCTAATGCTGGAGAAGGTGTCTCTTCTAACAGCTTTTGCAGTCTGCGTTGAATAGAGCAGTCTCTTTCCCCTAAATGGATAGTGTTTCCATAGGAATCTGCAAGTACTTGTATTTCAACATGACGGAAATCCTCAATATACTTTTCTATGTATACTCCCGGATTACCAAAAGCGGTCAAAGCTTCCTGCTGTGTAATAGAAATACCCTTAATTAGTTCCTGTTCATTTTTTGCAACGCGGATCCCTTTACCGCCTCCGCCAGCAGTTGCTTTGATGATTACAGGGTATTCTATTCTACTTACAAGCTCGAGTGCCTCATCAATATCATTAATGATACCCGTTGATCCTGGTACAATTGGTACACCAGCTTCACGCATCGTTTCTCTGGCAATATCCTTTGTACCCATTTTTGTAATAGCTTCAGGACTTGGTCCTACGAAAGTAATATTGCATTCACGGCAAAGTTCAGCGAAATCTGCATTTTCAGCTAGAAACCCATAACCTGGGTGGATCGCATCACAAGCTGTTAATTTTGCCACACTAATTAAATTTGTCACATTTAAGTAGCTATCTTTTGATAATGTCGGTCCTATGCAATAGGCTTCGTCTGCAAGTTGTACATGCAGCGCTTCACGGTCTGCCTCCGAGAAAACAGCAACAGATTCAATTCCCATTTCTCTACAAGCTCGAATAATTCTGACCGCTATTTCTCCTCTGTTTGCAATTAACAGTTTCTTTATCATCCTGTTATCGCTCCTTATTCTGGTTTTACTAAAAATAATGGTTGCCCATATTCTACCAATTGGCCATTCTTCACAAGTACTTCAACGATTTCACCATTAACTTCTGCTTCAATTTCATTAAATAATTTCATCGCCTCAACAATACATACGATAGAATCTTTCGTAACAACAGAGCCTGATTTAACGTACACATCCGCTTCAGGTGTTGGTGAAGCATAAAAAGTCCCAACCATTGGGGAAGTAATTTTGTGTAAATTTGATGTATCAACTGGAGTTGCTGCAACATTGTTTGCTTCTTCCTGCTTTAATTCTTGCACAGGTGCTGGAGTTGATACTGCTGCTGGTGATGCTGGTTGAATCACCGGAACAACCTCTGCTCCTGCTTGTGGTACTGGTTGTACAGATGTTACTGTTGTCCCAGTATATTTTTTCATTTTAATTTTTGAACCTTCATTTTCATATACGAATTCATCAATGCTTGAATGGTCAACTAATTTTATCAATTCACGAATTTCTTGTACTTTTAACAATCTGAACACTCCTTGTTCTGCAAAATTAAGACTAACTACTAATACTATACGCTAATACATTGTTAAAGTTCAATATGCTTATTCAGCTATCAGCTAAAAAAGGAAAGCCTAAGCTTTCCTTTTTTATGTTTTATTTATTTAGTTGGCTGGAATTCAACAGCAACAAAGTTTGTTTCGCCAATTTCTTTCTTAACCATTTGAATAATCGCGTTTGCTTCTGATTTAGAAGACTCTTTATTAGACTTTACAATAATTTTAACCGTTGAACCATCTGCTCTAACAAGGGCATCCTCATAATTCATCGCTTTTATTAATGTCTCAAGCATTTCTTCCTTTTGAGCGATTTCATTTAATTTTTTCATTTGGTCAACCGCTTCGCTTCTTTCATCTGCAGGAAGGTTAGTTGTCGCCACAACCGTGTTTAATTGTTCCTTTGCTTCACTGCGCTCGTCTTGAAGCTTCAAACGAAGCGCTTCAAATTCTTCATCCCCAGCGACCTGTGAAATAATAGTATCGCTATCCTTTGCTTCAGCATCTGTTTTCGTTTCTGTTTGGTCAGTTTTCGTTTCTTTTTGATCAGTTTTCTCTTCTTGCTTTACTGCTGCAAGTTCATTGCTTTTTTGTTCAGGAGTAGTAATGTAATAAACTGATAATACAACCACTAAACTTAACATTGTTAATAACCAAACTGTTTGTTTTTTCAATAGCATTTGTAAATCCTCCTTTTATTTTTTAGGCATAACGGCAACGCGATGACTTGGTACGTCAAGCGATCTTGTTACTGCCTCAATAATCCATTTTTTCACTTGAATATTTTCTGCACCTTTAGCTACCACTAACACTCCGCGAATGGAAGGTTTTTGATATTCAACCACAATTGGAACCTCTTTCTCTCCTTCACGAATAATGACTAATTGCTCGTCAGTGGAAGTATCCTGCACTTTTCGTTCCCCACCCTCGTTGTCTTTTTCTTCTGTTGTCTGTGATTTTGTTACCGTATTTTTCTCGAGCACCTTCTTGTCTGTAGAATCAATGTTAACTACTACCGTTACATCATCTACACCCAGCATTTCTTCAAGTGCCTTCGTAAGTTGCTTCTCATACTCTTCTTCGTAACCAGTAATTGTTTTATTATTTGAATCCTTCTTAAGGCTAAATGTCTCAACATCCGCTGCTTCCTCTTGGCTGCTGTTCACTGTCTTACTATCAACAGGAGCTGATTTATTCGAAAAAAGTACATTACCGACAATCATGAAGGCAGCACCGATGCATAGTACCAGAATCATATATTGATATTTCCCTGACTTTTTATCGGAATTCTCTCCCTTTGCCAATATGTTTTTTAACCATGAAAATGGTCCTTTGCTATTTTCCATTCTGCTTACTCATCCCCCCTTCAACCGAGACTTCAATAGTTTTTTCGGTTACATTCCATTGTTGAGAAAGAAATGCGGCGATTTTTTCTGATTCTTCTGTTGTATCGTTAGATGGAAGAGGCGTTTCTGTATTAATACTTACTGGTTGTATGGCTTCGACTGTCGTAATGATTGTTTCCGGCTGCTTAAGGCGAACTGTAACCATTTCTAAGTTTTCAGGGAATGATTCTTGACTATCTTTCTTGGTTGTTAGTTCTATTTTTGCAATTTCCAAACCAAATTGTTCCATCAACTCCTCTTCTACTCCCTTTTCAAGCTGGACAGCCATTGTTTTTAAAATATATGCATGATTGGAGGCTTGTATTTCTTTTTTCTGCAATTCTATTAAATTTTCCATATTTTTTTCTCCTGGACCTTGAAAGGAGGGGATCTGAGCCATTGCAGTTTCAAAATCCTTTGAGATTAACTTAAAGATTGGTGTAAGGATAATTGCAATTAGCAGCAGCCCTGTAACCATTTTTGTATACTTTTGCAAACTTGTATTTGGAAGCAGCATATCAACAACAGTGGCAAGTAGGATAAATAAGATAATATTCGTTACCCATTCTATTAAAAATTCCATAATGTTCTCCCCTATCTCATCATCATCGTTAGATTCCCTGCTGCGACAATAACTGTAATACTTAAAAAGAACATGAGAGATACAATACCGAGTGCAGCAAAAACATAAATTACGCTTTTGCTAATAATATCTAAGCATTTAATAACCGGCCCCCCGCCTAATGGCTGCAAAATAGCAGCAGCGAATTTATAAATAAACGCGATCATTAAGATTTTAATAGCCGGGAAAGCAACGATGATTAATAGAATGGCAACACCTGCAATACCGACTGAATTCTTTAATAATCCAGAGGCACTTACTACTGTATCCGCTGCGTCTGTAAAGATTCTGCCAATGACGGGGATAAAGTTACCTGTAACGAATTTTGCTGTCCGGATGGCAACACCATCTGTTATCGCTGTCGAAGCACCCTGCACTGAAATCACTCCGAGAAAAACCGTCAAGAAAAGCCCCATTAAACCAATGCTCCAGTTTCTTAGCAGCTGTGCCAGCTGTGTCACCTTATACTGGTCTGACATCGTACTCACTATACTCAACAGAGTGGCTAAAAAAAGAAGTGGGAGAATGACATATTGCATGAACATCCCGCTGATATTCATTAAAAACAAAATAACAGGGTGGAAAAAAGCAGCCGAGATGATTCCTCCAGATGAAGCAATTAAAGCTAACAAGAGCGGAATAAGTGCAAGTACGAATGAAATCATGCTCCCGATTGCCTCATTGGTATATTCTATGACTATATGAAAACTATTAAGTGCAATAATCACTAGGACCATATAGACGATGGAATAGGCAACTTTACTAATCGTGCTGCTTTCAAATGCATTTTGCATCGATTGGAGAAACATACTGAATATCGTAAGAAGGATTAAGGAACCAAGCAATTTCCCATTTACAACAAACTCGTGGAATAGAAATTTAAGTATTCCTTGTGTCCAGTCCTTGAAGGAGAATTTCTTATCTCCCTTCACAAAATCGTACAAACTGCCTTTTTGGCTTTCCGGGAGGAAGCCGCCGTATTTATTTTGAATATCCTCCCAATATTGTTTAAGCTCTGTTAAATCCATTGTTTTAAGCTGTGCGTCTACTAATTCCTGTGGCGAGAGAGGTGTGGAGGCAACACTCACTTCATCGTTAGCTTGTACACTTGTTGAAGTAAAAAACATAAATAATAGAATAATAATGGGAATAATCTGCAGCCTTTGCTTCATTATTTTTCACCTCTTGTTTTCAAAGAAAATGACCTTTCTAGCTTGGAATCAGCTTGATTATCGTTTCGATCATGACGGTTAATATCGGAATGGCCATTGCAAGGATTAACACTTTTCCAGCAAGCTCTATTTTTGAAGCCACTGCACCCTGACCTGCGTCCTTCGTTATTTGAGATGCAAACTCAGCAATATAGGCAATTCCAATGATTTTAAGTATTGTCTCTACGTAAACCAAATTCACATTTGCATTCACTGCCAGCTTTTCAAGCATATGAATAATTTCATAAATCTTATCGACTAAATACAGAAAAATGCTGCAGCCTACAAATACAATTAAGAGGAAGGCGAAATTAGGTTTTTGTTCCTTTATTATTAATGCAAGGAAGGTTGCAACAAGAGCCACTCCAACTATTTTAATAATTTCAATGGCAAAGCCCTCCTTTCTATTGAAACAAGAAGACAGATTTTATTTTCTGGAAGAGGTCATCCACAATTGAGGCGACTTGAAACAAAATATAAATAAAACCGAATAATGTAACCCACTGGGCATATTCTTTTTTCCCAACCTGATCTAGAACTGTATGCAAAAACGCAACGACTATTCCCACTCCGGCTATTTTAAAAATAATATCCACTTCTAAGCCCATTGCTTTTCCCCCTAAATTAATAAAATAATCAGTAATAATCCTGAAAAGAACCCTAAACTCTTTACCATTTTTTCGTATTTTGATTGTTTATCAATTGCGTCTGCTTCCTCTCTTTCGAGATGGGAAAGAGTTAGCATAATATGTTTTTGCTGGGAAAAGCGGTCGTGCCGACCCAGGGTTTCGCCAAATTGTTTCATGATCTCAAATTCACCTTGTTTAAAAGCCGTCTGCTTCCAAACTTCTTTCAAGCTGTCTTCCCAGGCTTCCTTTACTGTTGTTTCAGTATCTGTCAATTTCTTTGCAAAGCTTTCAAAGAAAGATGATAATGGACTTGATAGTTGTGCCGCCAATCTCCTCGCAGCTTCATGCAAGGGTGTATGACCGTACATAATTTCTGCTTCAAGGGATTGAAGTGCAGATTTTAACTGCCTAAGCTGTCTCGGTCGCTCGCTTAAATGTTTGGCGGCTTCAAACCCTGTCCAAGTGGTAGCGAGTATTATAAAAATGGCTCCAATTAACTTAACCATTTACATCACTCTCACTTTTTGACTCAGTTCTTTTCCGTTTCCATCCAAAATATGTGTAATGGATCCTGGACCGTGAGACCTGCTTAGGACAATAAATCGTTGGAATATGTTTTGGTCTATAATGGTCTTTAATGAAGGTCTGTTCCTTACTTCCTCCAAGCTGGATCCATGTGTGGTCATAATTAGTTTAATTCCTGCGTGGACAGCTTCTTGAATTGCTTCAGCATCCTCTATGCGGCCAATTTCATCAACAACTAATACATCTGGGCTCATTGAACGAATCATCATCATCATACCCTCAGCTTTCGGGCAGGCATCTAGCACGTCTAGACGATGGCCGAATGACATTTGAGGAATCCCATTCACACATCCGGCTATTTCCGACCGTTCATCCACGATCCCTACCTTATATGCATGTATCCCTTTTTCATGGTTTCCAGTTGAGATAATTCTGGCGATATCCCGTAAAAGCGTTGTTTTTCCTGTTTGGGGTGGACCAACAATCATCGTATGCAACCAGGAATCTTTGAATATAAAGGGTGTAATCTTCTCTGCGATACCTAACTTCTCCTTGGCAATCCGGATGTTAAACGAAGCAATATCCCTTATCGCTTTTACCTTTCCTTCTTCAAGAATAACCTTTCCTGCAAGTCCAATTCGATGACCTCCTGAAACCGTGATATACCCCCGCTTCAGTTCTTCCTCAAGTGTATATATAGAGAATTGGCTGATTTTATTCATTAAATGGAAAGCATCTTCTTGCCGAATAATGTACGATAGAAACCTTGGAGCGCCTTTCATCGTAATTTCAATTGGACGGTCGATGCGAATTCTGATTTCTTCCAATTCTTCTTTTTGATTAGGAGGGATTTTACTGATTAGATCTGCAATGTTTTTTGGTAAGAATTTTAGGATCGTTTCCACATTCGTTCCTCCTTTTTTGCTTGTCTCATTATTTAAAATGTATGCCTTTCGATAAGCAATATGACCTTGAAAATTTTAATTCTTTCAAAATACTCTTATTTTCTATTAAATTAAAAGTATTGCTAGAACGAATACTTCCAATGACAAAACGTACTTTATAATATATGCAGCATTCGAAAGGGGAACGAACCATGTATAATCAAAGACCAGTAGTCCATAATCCACAGCCTCCCAGTAAAAATATTATTAAGGTTACTGGGGAAGGAGAAATTGCCGTTCAACCTGATACAGCGTCTGTAAATTTAGGTGTAGTAACAGAAAGTAAGGAGCTGATTGAAGCTCAACATCAGAATTCAATAATTGGAAAAAAGGTCATTGATTCACTAATAGCATTAGGGATTGATAAGAATCAGATACAAACTTTTGATTATCGTATTGAATCAGATTACGATTATGATCAAGGGAAACAAATTTTTCGTGGCTATAAAATCACACAAATTTTACAGGTGAAATTAGAAGATTTATCGATTATTGGGAAAGTAGTGGATACTGCTGTTCAGAACGGAGCCAACTATGTGGCTAACATTCAATTTACAATCAAATATAAAGAGGCTTATTACCAACAAGCACTTGCCTTGGCATTAAAGAATGCAAACAATAAAGCGACAACCATTGCTAATACGATAAAAGTGAACCTAAATCCTACACCCATTCTAGTTACAGAGGTTAGAGACACAATTCAACCCTTTGAGACCCACCAAATTGCCTTTGCTAAAGGAGTCAGCTCCACCCAAATTGAACCAGGGCAGCTCGTCATTAAAGCGCATGTTTTAACAGAATACAAATATCATTCAATTAATGGATAAAAAAAGAGTGAATCACTAAAATTAGTGGTTCACTCTTTTTTTGATAGATTTATTTATCATACTTTTTAACCATTTCGTAAAGTTGTGCGGATGTTACTGGTCCGTTGTAATGTTCTCTTATTACCCCTTGTCTATCGATGACAAATGTTTCTGGCTGTCCGGTAACATTATACTTTTTGGCAATTTTAGAATTATAGTCAAAAACATACACAGCAGGTGTATTATATTTTTCTAGGAATTTTTTAACTCGGTCCTTTGTTTCACCCTTGTTAATCATAATTAATCTGTATTGATCACCGTAATCCTTTGCAAATGACTCAAGCTCAGGAGCTTCATCCACGCAAGGTTTACACCATGAAGCAAAATAATTTAAGATGATTATTTCGCCTTTGTAATCAGAAAGCTTCGTATTTGTTCCATCTAAATTTGGCAGCTCGAAATTATATGCTTGGTCCCCGACATCAGTATTGTCACCTTTGCTAGCCAAACTATATCCAAAAAAACCAAACATTCCAATTAATAGAAACAACACGAGTAAGTTAATGACTCGTCTGCTCATCTGTGCTTCCTCCTAACAACCCCTTATTTATCCAGTTGTTTTAAAAATTCAATATCCTTTTTAAGGCTGCTATGACGCTTTCCGATAAGAAGCATATAGCCAAAAATAATTACCCAAACTATTGAATATGCTGCATACATGAATCCCATGATTAATTCCTCCTAGTGTTCTAATCTTTCACGTAATTTTTCTTTGTAGTGGCCTACTTTAATTTTCATATTTTCAAAAGATACTCCCTTATGAAGGAGATAGGCATAAAGGAATGTAAAAGCGGTAATCGCAACCAACAAAGCAACGAGCATACTAGGTGCAATTCCTCCGCCTTGTTGTGAAGGACCATCTCCAAAGACGATTGGGTGGAATTTAGATTGCCACCAGCGAATCGCGAAGAATACAATTGGAACATCCGCAAACCCGATAATTCCAAATACCGCCGCAAGTCTTGCTTTTTTGTCCCAAACCCCATCCATCTGGCGAACCATTAGATAAGCCATGTAAAGGAAGAAAAGAATTAAGGTTGTGGTTAAGCGTGGTTCCCATGCCCACCAAGTATTCCAAGACGACTTTGCCCAAATGGGACCTGTTGTTAATACGATAGTAGTAAAAACTACCCCTATTTCTGCTGATACGTAGGCATATGTGTCATAAATTCTTTTACGCTTTATTAAAAATAGGATACTAAAGACAAATGTCACGAAGAATGCTAAAAATGCTACCCATGCTGATGGAACATGCATATAAAATATCTTTTGTACGACACCCATAGTCTTTTCAATCTCTGCATACAGGAAAATAAAGTAGAATGCCGCTAACATAGACACTACCATTCCACCGTATAAAACTTTCGTAAGCATAGTTGTTTTTGTCTGGACCACTTCTTCTAGAGGAAGGGTCACTTTTTCTCTTTCGAGATTTATACTCATCTTTTAAACCTCCAGAACATACTCAATTAGTAAAAAACAAAGAACAAAGAAAATTACATCATAGGCTGCGACCAATTGCATCCAGGCGATAGCATTCGGTAATTTCTCCATATTAATAAGAATAATTTTTGTTGCTTGCGTAACACCAATTAAGACAGGGCTTGTCATTGGGAAAAGCAATAGCGGCAATAACATTTCACTACTCTTTGAATTGGAAGCAAGTGCAGCTAAAAAGGTTCCAATGGCAATGAATCCAAAACTACCTACAAACAGCACTAATATGAAATAGAAAATACTGCTGTTCATTTTAAAGTCAAATAATAGAAATAGAAATGGAATGGATACAATTTCTACAATTAATATCATCGAGAAGTTTGCCATGAACTTGCCTAAATAAATGCTGGAGGCGTCCATAGGTGCTACCAATAAACCATGCATAGTATCATTTCGCTGTTCGGATACTAACGAGCGATTAAGTCCCAATATTCCCGAAAATACTATGATGATCCAGACAGCACCGGGGATAACAGCTTTTGTCGTATTGTTTGCTGGGTCAAATGCAAAGCTTAATACTAAGATTACTAAACCAGCGAAAATGATCATGGTTCCCAAAACTTGCTTTGTTCTTAATTCTGAATAAATATCTTTTTTAGCTATTGTGAGGGCTGTTCTTAACATCACGATACTCCCTCCACTAGTACCTTATATTTTTCAGAAACTAAACCTAGTGATTTATTATTTATTTTAAAATCATCAGCAATCTTGCCATTTTTCACAATAATAATTCGATCACATATTTCAGCTGCTTGTTTAAAGTCATGTGTAACCATTAATGTTGTACATCCTTTCTCTTTCATGGAGAGGACAACATTATTTAAAATGGTAATGGCACCTTGATCCAATCCTGTATGTGGTTCGTCTAGCAACATGATTTTCGGTTCATGAATAATAGCTCTTGCAATCGCAATCCTCTGAATCATCCCGCGTGAGAAATTCTTTACAGGTTCATTGATAAAGAATGACAAACCTACCTCATTTACGAGTTTTCTTGCTCTATTTTCAACCTCCTTGACTCCATATAAGTTTCCGAAGAATACCAAGTTTTCTAATGGGGTGTAGTGATCATAAAGCAAGCTGGAATGCGGTAAGTAACCAAACATTTTTTTTACTTCAATATGATCCTTTTTCAAATCCAATCCGTTAATCTTCACAAGGCCTGATGTAGGCTTAATTAATGTTGCCAGCACTTTAAGCAGCGTGCTTTTTCCAGCACCATTTGGACCAAGTATTGCAACTGTTTCACCTTGAGTAATTGATAGGTCAATACCTCGTAGGATCAACTTATTGTCGGCTTGCTTTGTTAGCTTTTTTATTTCAATCATCATGTATCCCTCGCATTCCGACTGTTACTCTACAAATTGGCGTAAATTCATTTTTACTTGCACTAAATACTGTTTATAAGCAGCCAATTTTGCTTGATAATCCTCTTCTGACATATTTCCATCACCGAAGTTTTCTTCTAATTCGAGGATTTTATCCATAATCGCTTTTTGTTTAGCCATTAGGTTTTTAAATGCTGATTCTTCCTTATCTGCTCCGAGTCTCTTCTCTTCCGCGATTGCCTTCATTCTAAAATAGGCAAAGTAGGACAATGCTGCAATAATAATGGCACCCATTACAAATAAGAAAACATGTGGATCCCAACTGCGCAGCGGTGATTGTGCCCACATCCGAAGGTGACCGGGATTATGAAACGCTGGTGCGGTTTTGGTTACGTTCCCATTCGTTTCACTTGCTCCTTTTACTGTAGAACCTTGTGCATCACTTGGTGACGGCTGTTTGTCTTTATCATAGACCATGGTAAAGGATTGCTTGGCTTGAATGCTTTCAACACTGTAGCCCTGATAATTTTGATCGTCCATTTTGAAAAGACCTTGATTAGTTGCCGTAACATTTTTAAATTCAATGCTTCCCATTCCCTCAGGAACAAGAATTTGCATCATTTGAACAGGATAGTCAAAGCTTAAATTAATTTCCTCGTCTTTAGCGACTCTATAACTATACGGCAAAACTACTGTTTGATTAGCTGGAATGGGATCCGTTGTGATGAATCCTGTATCAACCTGTTTCTGTGCAATTTTGTTATCTAAAAAGGTAAATCCTGTTGCTCCTGTCGGAATAGTGACATTCAGAACTGCTTCACCCTTGCCGTCACCTTTATATTCCTCTGCTGTAGTATTGGTGAAATTCACCATGTTCATCATATTGGAAGAACCATCTTCTGCAGGGCTAACGACTAGATAATGCATATCAACGGATATCGCTGATTCTGCAGCTGCCATTCCGTTTATAGGAATCAACAGCAGTAGTCCAAGGAGGAAAACTGTGATTTTCTTGATCACTTTCCTTCCCCCTTTTTATTCTTATAGCTCTTCATTGTAGCTTCAATTTCACTTTCTATTTCAGCCATTATATCCTTGTCTACTGTTTGAGTTGACATTTGCTCTTCTTCATCCTTCATGATGCTGACAACTTGTGATTCATATTGTTTCTTAAGATTTTTGTAATCTGCATGTGAGATTTTATCCATCTTAAATTCAAACTCTAATTCATTAAGTGTGGATAAAAGCACTTCTTTATTGGATGCAGAATCCTGACCCTTAGTGGCGAAATTCAAATATGAATTCCAACTAAAGAATGGTGCTAGGACTAGAAATAAACAGATTAGCACAAGAGCGGCGGTAAATATCATTGATATGATCGTGATTTCTTGCATTTTGTTCACATCCTAAAGGTACTTTTTGCGTTCTTCTTCAATCATAGATGAGAGGATCTCCTCCTCCACTTCATCTTTATCGATTTCGTTGTCTGAGGTTTGTTCATCCGTTCCTTTTTTCTTCACCCATTTACGAACGATGAAGAATATCGCTACCCCTGCAATTCCTAAAGCTGCAAAAGGCATTATCCAAGCAACTAAACTGAATCCGCTTTTCTCTGGAGCTGTTAAAATTTCTTCACCGTAAATATTGACGTAGTATTCACGAATTTTGTCCTTATCCCAGCCCTTGTTCATCATTTCAACTATGTCTTCCTTAAAGCCAATGGTGAGATTACAAGTTTTAGGGTCACATTCAAAGTGATCTTGACCACAGCCGCATGTACACATAAATTGTGACGCAGCTGCTTCGAATTCCTTAGATTTGTAGTCGAATTCTTTTGCTTGGACTTGGAAGAAAGAAGCTTGAAAAACAAATGCAATCAGAAGGAGTCCAATAAAAATTTTACTTTTCATATTAAGACACCTCTTTGCGTACTCCTGTGTACCTTGGAGTAATATTTTGATATTTTCCATTCCAAACTGCAAATAGTGAACCAATTACAATCATGAAAGATCCAATCCAAAGCCACGTAATCATTGGGTTAATTTTCACAATAAAAGTTGCTTTTCCATCGTCTTCCCAATCACTTAAAACAACGTATAAATCCTCTTTTAAGGTTGTGATTAGCCCGACTTCTGATGATGGCTGGTCCCAGTTTCCGTAAAATACTTTTTCAGGCTGAATGGTTCCAATTCGTTTACCATTCTTGAAAACTGTCATTTCTGCATAAACGATGTCATTAATTCCTTCTCTTTTTTGATCAAGGCGCTCGTAATTAATACGATAATCCTTCAGTTCAATGGAATCGCCTAAGTTCACAGTTTTCATCGTTTGCACGTCATAGTTTTGTGAGCCGATAATTCCCATTGCGATAAACGCTATTCCAATATGAACAATATAACCCCCATACCTGCGGCGGTTTTTAGTCATTAAACGATAAAGTGAAAGATAAACTTTTTCATTTGTCATTTTTCTACGTGCTTTGACACCACGGTAAAATTCTAGGAAGTGTGTGATAAATAGTAAAACAATAACACCAAATCCAATTACTGCCCAGGCTTTTTGGATTCCAAGTACAACCATTAAAGCCATTGCTGCAACAGCAAGGATTGCTGGAATGAAAAAGTTTTTCTTTAAGTTTTTTAATGATGACCTTTGCCATGCTAGCAATGGACATACTGCCATTACAAACATCATAGATAATAGAATTGGAGCTTGAACGGTATTAAAGAATGGCATACCTACAGTAACCTTTGTACCACGTACAGCTTCAGATACGAGCGGGAATACTGTTCCCCAGAAAACACCAAACGCTGCTCCCACCAACAATAGGTTATTAATTAAGAAACTGCTTTCTTTTGAAATATAAGAATTGAACTCACCTGCACTACGTTTAAGTAGGTTGTAACGGCTCATTAACACGTAAAGTGCTCCAATAACCATTACACCCATAAAGATTAGGAAGTATAATCCTAGATTTGAGTTAGCAAATGCGTGAACCGATGTTAGAACACCACTTCGAACAAGGAATGTTCCAAATAATGTTAAAGCATAAGATGTAATGATTAAACTTATGTTCCAAATCTTCAACATGTTTTTCCGTTCTTGAATCATCACCGAATGTAAGAACGCAGTTGCCGTTAACCAAGGCATAAAGGAAGCATTTTCAACCGGATCCCATGCCCAGTAACCACCCCAGCCTAGCTCTACATAAGCCCATTGACCGCCAAAAATATTACCTAGACTTAAAAACAACCAAGCTATTATCGTCCAGCGTCTAGTCATTTTAATCCAGAAATCATCAACATTTTTCAATAAAAGTGCTGCCATTGCGAATGCAAAAGGAATAGCGAGTCCTACATAACCAAGGTAAAGTGTAACAGGGTGAATAATCATACCTGGGTTTTGAAGCATTGGGTTTAAACCATGACCTTCAATCGGAACTTGATCCAACAATACAAATGGTTTAGCAACAAATCCAAGGATTAAAAAGAAGAATACGATATTTCCTAATAGAATAGCCGAAATATATGGAACCATTGGATTTCCTCTCATTTTTCTTGAGAAGGCAATCATAACGGTATAGAGAACTAAGAAGAACGTCCACAATAACAAGGAGCCTGAATTACCTGCCCATAGTGCTGTAAGCTTATAAATAACTGGCAGCTCACTACTTGTATAATCAGTAACATATTCATATTGAAATTGGGATGTAGCTAGTAAGTAGAATAAGGAAAGCATGGCCATCGAAGCGCAAACCATAATTCCAATTACTCCACCCTTGCCACTGTTAATTAATTTTTGATTCTTCGTGCTAATCCCCAATGTGATTATGAGGAGTGAATAGATAGCAAGCGCTAAGCCTACATATATTGTTGCGTTAGCAAATAAGTACATATCGTCACCTTCTTATTATTTTGCCTCATCGGTTTGTGCTGGTGGCTGATCTAATAATTTTTTATGTGCTTCAGGATCATAGTTTTCAACGTCTTCACCCTCGTATTTAGAAGGACATCTTGTTTTTACCGTTTCAGCAACAAACGTATCTTTCTTAGTTGGTGCGCCTTGGAGGATAACAATAACACCTTCAGAGAAGTTATCTGGTCTTGTGCCATTATGAATAACTTGCATTAAGTTACCATCGTTATCTTTCAAATCAAACTTCAACTCAATTTTATCTGGGTTCCATTTAATAGATTCTTCGATTAATAGACCTTCAACTGTTACAAAATCATCTCTATACTTTTCTTGGTTAGTCAAAAGCTCTTTCATGGTTAATTCAATGCCGCTTGATCCTGGTGTAGCTGCCATAAGTAAGAAAACAATAGCTCCCGCGATAATAAATCCGCCAATCATTACAATCGTGTTCTTTTTCAACCCATTCACCCCATTAAATTAATTTTTTCATTTCCTCATCGTATGTTTCTTGATCAATTTTTCCATTTAATAGTTTCTTACGTAGTTCTTTTTTATCATCAACACTGATTGAATTATTTTCCTTTTTTACTACCTGTTTTTTTGGGTGATGGTTTGTTGCTTTGGAACTTGAAGTTTTAGGTGCAGACTGTGATTTTCCCTTTAATCCTAAGTAAACAAACACACCAGCAATGATGATGGCGATTCCAATTACGACAGCACCGCCAATTCCAATTAGAGGTCGATCTCCCCCTGATCCCCCAGAAATTTGGTCTGTTGCAGTACCATTAACACCAGTATGGTTTTCATCATTAGGCGGTTGTTTCTCGTTGATAGCATCTAACGTTGATTTAAAACCATCTTTTTGATAGGAGAAAGAATATTTATAGCTTTCACCTACTTTTACATCTTTGTATTGATAGTAGAATAGCTCTTCACCATATTCACTTTTCGTATTATTTGGTGCCTTTGGCTCTAGTGTGATCTCTTTTGCATCCATTGGAGCATAGAAGATTACGTCTAATGTTCCAATCTCCGTTGGGTTACTATATTCGTATGTAAAGCTTCTTTTATCCTTTATATCTACTGCGCTGGTATAGTACTCTACTACGAATCTATAAGATTCATTATTCTTAATTGCTTTTGAAGGTTTCCAAGAAATAACTCCCTTTTCCTTATCTACATCAAATGGTCGTTGTACTTCTGGCTTATTGTCTTCTGGAAATTCAGCAACTAAATACGCTTGGAAACCTTTTTCATTTGCTGGAACAGTTATTTCAACTTTCCCATCAAAATCCTGTCCGCTTTTGTTAGTAAAAGTTCCATATTGTCCCACTAGTAAAGATGGGGTGTCTTTTGCCCAACCTTCAGGATAATCAAACTCTGGCATTATCTGAATTTGCATATCTGTATAAGGAAATTTTTCTGGCTGGAATGTTGTTTCTGCATATGCATTTGGAATGATAAAACTTGCTAAAAATGACGTAATTAGAAATAATGCCAATAACCTTTTCTTAAGCATATTAATCCTCCTTGAGTTCCAATAAAAAAACTATTTTTCACTATAGCCCTCTTTGGAATAAATATAATATTAATCATCTATGTATAGTTGATTCACTTTTGAACATTTTGTAAAAGGAGAAAAAACGTTACGTTTTTGTCAAGAAATGCCCACAGAATGTTCACATTTACTTTTGTTTCATAAATATCCCCCTGTTTTTTTATATCCCAACTAGTACTATAAACCCTAACCTATTTACCTAGTTGGCCTGAAAATGAACGTTTTGTTAATTTCGATCACCTAATACTTTTTTTGTTATTATTAAATGGATACTAAAAAACCTGAATCCGAAGATTCAGGTTTTTTGATTATTTTCCTTCTAATGAACGTATATATGTCACAATATCAGAAATTTCTTCTTCTTTAAGCTGTCTTACTCCGTCGAGACCTTTAAGCGATGGGGCCATTCTAGTATCATCACGACCATAAGCCGTACCAATCCAAATTTGCTTGTCAGTGGTGTATTTCAGGTATTGTGGATGTGAAAGAGCTGTCCCCATTTTTAATTTGCCTGCACCAGCTTCTCCATGACAGTTAATACAATATAAGTTATATAGTTTTTCACCGTTAATAGGATTACCAGCAATTGTTTTAGGGACATCAAACTCTATTTCCTCAGACTGCCAACTTCTAATATACGCAACAACATTATTCAATTCATCTTCTGTTAGTCTTGGTCCATAGCTCGGCATACCTGTACCTTCTCTGCCGAATTTAACACTATTGAAAATGTCTTTGTCACTTACAGAATTTAAATATTGTTGGTTGTTTATCGCTGTGCCAGCATTTTTACCTTCACCTTTACCATTCCCTCCATGACAAATCAGGCACTGCTTTTGATAAATTTTTTCACCTGCAGTGATTACTTCTGCATTCTTACTGCTAAAAATACCACTATTAATAATACAGATAATAATCCCAATAATGATGATGATGTAAAGGCCGTATAATATTTTTTTCATTGGCTATCCCTTAATTAGGTTCTGGTGTCGGAGTTGGCTCCCCAAAATCTTGATATTTAGTAGTGATTAAGTCATATATTTTCTTAGGACTTTTACCGTCAAGATGCATTTCTACCGCCTCCCGGGCGATATCTATACAGACGTCTCAGGATATACTCATTGAATCCCAACCGGTTACTGCCTTATCTTCTCCAAATGAATCAATATAGCAATCTAGATTACTTTCATGTCCATCTTGAGCATAACAGCCGCAATAGCAAGGAACACCTGCTACAACTTCTGGATAGTTTGATACCATAGCGTATGTTTCCTGAATTAAATCAGAAGAATTCAAAACATAATCTGGTAATGGTAGATGTTTTTTATCTAAAGTAACATTCGTCTCTTTAGAACTGCCGCAAGCTGCTACTAATAGACCGATAGCAGTACAGAGAAACAAGAGAGATAGGATTTTTTTCATTTTGCGTGTCACCCCTTTTGTTTATATGTTGTAATTCTACTTTATTTTAGCAAAAACTAATGGCTTGAAATGGAAGTAAATATTACTATTTAGTGAAGTTTTCACAATAGGGAAAGAAATAAAATAAAAAAACTAAGACCGTGAAAAACGGTCTTAGTTTTATGAGTTAGTTATGCACGAGAAACATAGGAAGCTTCTGTTGTGTTAATAATTAATTTATCACCTTGATTAATAAAGAAAGGAACTTGAACGGTAAGTCCTGTTTCAAGTGTTGCAGACTTAGTCCCGCCTGAAGAAGTATCTCCTTTTATTCCTGGCTCGGTTTCAGCAACTTCTAATACAACAGTGTTTGGCAGTTCTACACCAAGAGTTTCATAATTGAACATCATGATGTGAACTTCCATGTTCTCTTTTAAAAACTTTAATTCGTATTCGATATTGTTAGCAGGAAGTTCAACCTGTTCGTATGATTCCATATCCATAAAAATATGCTGATCGCCACTTGCATATAGATATTGCATTTTACGATTATCAATTTGTGCCTTTTCAACTTTCTCACCAGCACGGAATGTTTTTTCTTGAATCGCGCCATTACGAAGGTTACGAAGCTTTGAACGAACAAATGCCGCACCTTTACCTGGTTTTACATGCTGGAAATCAAGAACGCGCCAAAGCCCTCCATCCACTTCGATCGTTAGTCCTGTTTTAAAATCATTAACAGAAATCATTTTTTTTCCTCCTATGTCTATTACAAAATAATAAGTTCTTTTGTTGAATGAGTAAGAGCTTCGTTAAGGTCTTTCGTAATGAGAGTATCATCCTCAATCCGAACCCCGCCAAGTCCTGGTATGTAAATACCGGGTTCAACAGTTACCATCATTCCAGGTTCTAGAACCATTTCTGAACGGGTTGAAAGAGTTGGACCTTCATGGACTTCAAGACCAATACCGTGACCGGTCGAATGCCCAAAGTAATCGCCATACCCTTTTTCAGTTATGTAATTCCGGGTTAATGCATCTGCTTCTTTCCCAGTCATTCCAGGCTTAATTCCTGCCATTCCCCTCAATTGCGCTTCAAGGACAATCTCGTAAATTTCTTTCAACTTCGCATCTGGTTTTCCAACTGCCACTGTTCTCGTGATATCCGAGATATAGCCGTTGTAATAGGCACCATAGTCGAGTGTTACAAAATCTCCCGTTTCAATGGTTTTGTCACTTGCAACTCCGTGTGGAAGAGCAGAACGATGCCCAGAAGCAACAATAATATCAAAGGAAGAAGAAGTTGCTCCAGCCTTTCTCATAAAGAACTCTAATTCATTGGATACTTCAAGCTCCGTTTTTCCTGGGCGAATAAAATCCAATATATGTTTAAATGCAGCGTCGGCAATATCCGCTGCTACCTTTAATATCTTAATCTCTGCTTCTGTCTTAATCAAGCGTAACTTTTCAATTACCCCTGAAACAGGAATAAGTTTTGCTTCCACTTCTTTTTCATATGCTTTATAAGTAGAGAATGTTAAATGATCTTCTTCAAAACCCAACTTTGTAATACCAAGTATTTTCGCTTGCTTAGCTACCTCTTCAACAAGCGTTCCTGTCATTTTAACAATATCATATCCTTCGCATTGGTTCGAAGCCTGTTCTACATATCGGAAATCAGTAATAAACTGTGCTTTATCAGCACTAACAAGAACTACCCCAGAGGAACCAGTAAAGTTCGTCATATAGCGACGGTTAAATTGGCTTGTAATTAAAAAACCATCAATTCCATATGTAGAAAAACTTGATCTTAACTTATCTATCTTTCCCATTTTCTCCCACTCTCCTATATGTAATCCAGTGGCATGTACTATCGCCTAATGCACTAATATCAAAAATTATTTTAACACAACTCAGCCCATAAAGACTAATAATGAATTAGGTGGCTGACTCATTATCCTCCACATGATTAATTTGATACTCATAGTTAATCGAATATCCAATAAATAAACCATATACCAAATATAAGCATATTGTCGTAATAACAGTATCACGATTTAACTCTAAAAAAGGTTTGATACCTGGAAAAATTGGATTTAGCACAAAGTACACCAATAAGAACAGTACAATACCATACCCTAAACCTAGCCATATTCCATTTAATTTTTTTAATGCTATAGAATAAACAAATGCTGCCCCAATGGATAAGATTCCGATTAAAATAATTGAAATAATCGTTCCTAGCCATTCATTTTTCCAATTTCCTAATGCCCATGGCTCTAATATGACATTAGGACGAATTTCAGTAAAATTAAAGTAGTATGCTAAAAAACCAATTGTTCCCCAAAAAACACCACCAAATAATCCGGTCCAGAAAACAATCACATGAAAAGACATTGGTTTTGGATAATCTGATTTTTTTGGTCCGTTAGCCATAATAAAATACCTCCTTTAAAGGTGTTATTTTTCTCAATAAAATAATAATCCAGCATGAATTCCACCATATTATGCCCTTACCTTGTCAATCACTTGCATAGAATAAATTTTTTAATTGGAAAAATTATGTCATCCTAGAGGTTTTTTCTTATTTGAAGTAGAATAAAATATAAGTACATACTAATTTTTCTTAAAGTTAGATATAAAAGCTCTCTGTGACTCTGGATGGAATTCCAAAGAACTAATGGAGAGAGTTATTATAAACAGCAAAAGCTAAGAAATCGTCTAAAACATTATTATTTATGAGTTTAAAAAATTAAGAAAATGCTTATGATGCTCTTAGGGAGGTGGCTTTCTTGAAAAATCGGATTTCTGTTCCTTTGGTTGGTAGTGTTATCGTTCTAGGAATAATTGGCCTTATTGGAGCATTAACTAGTGATCCTATTGGTTTTCTACAGAGTATAGCAGTCTTTGCATTAGTCGGCTTAGTCATATTCTTCATATTCCGTCTAATTGTTAGAGCAAATCCTCAGAAAAAAGAGCAGCAAGCATTTATTAAAGCAGCTAAAAAATCAAAAAAGCGATTGCAATCTAAGACCGGAGATATGCAGACTAAAAGTTCTTCCTTAGGCTCGCTTGCTTCTTTAAAGAAAAGCAAGAAGATAAAAAAGAAATCTCCTATTCACTTAACGGTCATTGACGGAAAAAAGGGCAAAAAGAAAAATCGAGCGTCATTATAAACGCTCGACTTTTTTATTTGTTTAAATTAATAACACCAAAACTTAAAGAACTTTTTAGCAGCCTCTCTACCTAACTCAAACAACTCCTGCTTCTTTTCCTCTGTCAGATGGAACTCTATTGCTAATGCCCCCTCCGAGGGAATAAAAATTATGTTTTTTGCATGTTTTTTTGAAATATAACGTGAATCATGCGCGTCCTTCATTGTTTCAAAAAGTGCACCAAACAATTGAATGGCATTTTTAATTTTATGTTTTTCATGTTCATATTCATCTGCGTTTAATTTAATCCCGATTACCGGTCTCAACTTTTGAATATTTTCACGATCGAAAAGCCACATTGGAAAATTGCTTAATACCCCGCCATCAACGATCACATTTACGCCATCCATCGATTTCAATTTCACCGGTTCAAAAAAATATGGGATACTGCAGCTCATTCTTACTGCTTTTGCGATTGAAAATGACTCAGGGGGAATACCATATTTAACTAAATCATCAGGAAGAACCATCAACCTGCCATTCGAAAGGTCTGATGCAATGATTCTTAAGTTTTGTGGCGGTAAATCTGAAAAAGTTCTTACTCCCCTAGCTGTTAATTTTTCTTCAATCCATTTTTCTAACTCATTCCCTTTATATAAGCCTAACCTCCAATAAACAAAAAGCCATTTAGCAAGTGGAAACGGAATAATCATTTTTCGGGCATCGAGAAATTTTGTTAAATCCAACTCATCAAGAAGTTGTTCTATTTCACTACTGCCATAGCCTGCCGCAATTAATGCAGCAACAATCGATCCCGCACTCGTCCCAGCTACGCGTTCAAATTGAAAACCTCTATTTTCAATTTCTTGAATAGCCCCAATAAGGGCAAAACCTTTTATTCCTCCTCCAGAAAAAACACCGTCTATTTTCATGGCAGCCACTCCTAAAGGTGAACTCATTGTTACACTTTAAGCAGAAGCTCACCGAAATAGTACGGTGTACAAGTAAAAAAACTAAAAATCTTTTTTATGTGAAATATTCAACAACTGCATTTGGAAAATATTCATCTATATAATTACGAATGGTGGTTTCCAATTCCTTTGCTTCTTCTGTTGGATATACGTATTTTCCAATCCCATAACGGCCCCATTTATATTTTCGTTTTTCCTCATCCATTTCAAGCTTGGTTTTCGGATACCTTTTTGCTATTACGTTTTTTGCTGGCTTTGTAAAACGGTGTTGGATGAGTTCAAATGTTAATTCGGGTATTTCTATTCCTGTAAGTTCATCACTCAATCGTTCAAATAATTCACGGTAACCTTCTTTCCATTCTTCATGCAAGTAAATGGGAGCAACAATAAAACCTAAAGGATAATTTGCTTTTGCAACCTTCCTTGCGGCTGAGAGCCGGTCTTCAAAGGAAGATGTACCCGGCTCAAAGTTTTTTATGACATAACGGGAATTTACACTAAAACGGAACCTTGTCCTACCATTGTGATTGGCATCAAGCAGATGGTCGACATGATGGAATTTCGTTACAAAACGCAGCAGACCAAATTCAGACTGCCCAATGAACTCAATCGTCTTCTTTAAAGAATGTGTTAAGTGATCCAAGCCAACAATGTCCGAGGTACAAGCTGCTTCAAATCGTGTAATTTCCGGCATACGCTCATCCATGTATTTTTGTGCTTGCTCAAAGATATCCTCTAAGTTTACATATGTTCGAATATACGGTTTGCTTCCAAGTGTTGTTTGTAAATAACAATAATGGCAATGCCCCATACAGCCCGTAGCCAAAGGAATAGCATACTCTGCTGAGGGCTTGGAAGTATCAAATTTCAATGTCTTTCTAATTCCTACCACAAGGGTTGATTTTGCATTTCTATATTTCTGGTTTTCATTTTCCCCAGGCAAATCACGAATCTGGTTATGGGAGGTAGTTTCACGAATTTCAAGATTCAATTTTTCAAATTTCTCTTTTAGTTCTCTACCAAGAGGGTATTCTAATGCTCTTGGTTCAAAATATACTAATTGAGGCATAAAAGGCTCCAAATTGCTTTCCTCTTTTCAATCTGTTTTTTATAGTATGAACAAATTTTAATTATTAACATGATTCAAAATTTGGTTATATTTTGTCTACAAATTGTTCACTTTACTACTCTCTTTCTTCATATTATCAACACAATAGTTACAGATAGTGAAAAATGCGAAAAGGGCTGACAATTATGTGTCAGCCTTTTTCACATCTAAAGTTTTACTTTTTGCAATCGTAAAGCATTAAGAACAACTGACACAGAACTAAATGCCATAGCAGCACCAGCAAGCCAAGGAGCCAAGAAGCCGAGTGCAGCGAATGGGATCCCAAGTGAGTTATAGGCTAGTGCCCAGAAAAGATTTTGCTTAATATTAGTGATGGTCCTCTTACTCATGAAGATGGCGTCGGCAATGCTATTTAAATCGCCTCGAATAAGGGTAATATCGGCCGCTTCCATTGCCACATCTGTTCCGGTCCCTATAGCCATCCCAATATCCGCAACCGCTAGTGCTGGGGCATCGTTAATCCCATCACCGACCATTGCTACTTTTTTTCCTTGTGCCTGTAATTTCTTAATTTCGGCAGCCTTGCCATCTGGAAGAACTTCTGCAATGACGTGGTCAATTCCAGCTTGTTTTGCAATCGCTAATGCTGTCTGCTGATTATCACCAGTGATCATAATGACATCAAGCCCCATGGTTTTAAGGCGGTTAATAGCCTCCTTTGACGTTTCCTTAATGGTATCAGCGACAGCAACCGTACCTGCATATTGACCATTAATCGCCGCAAGCATCGCCGTTTTTCCTGCCTTTTCTAATTCATCCATTTTTTCGAAAGCGGCTGCAGCGTCTACATGATATTTATTCATTAATTTTCTTGTACCAACTAATAATTCTTTACCATCGACCATTGCTTTAATGCCAAAGCCAGGAATCGCTTCAAATTCAGTAACATCTTTAAAATTAATCCCTTTATCTTTAATACCTTGGACTATTGCTTGTGCTAATGGATGCTCCGATTGCTTTTCAGCTGAGCCAATCAATGATAATAATTCTTCCTCTTCAAACGTTTGGTCTGTGATTACATCCGTTAAAACAGGAGTACCGTTTGTTACTGTCCCGGTTTTATCCAATACTACTGTGGTAATCCGGTGGGTCATTTCTAAATGTTCTCCACCTTTAAAAAGAATGCCATATTCTGCCGCTCTTCCCGATCCAGCCATAATAGACGTTGGTGTTGCTAATCCTAATGCACATGGACAGGCAATTACAAGGACAGCGATCATTTTTTCTAAGGCTTCCGCAAAGTCTCCAGGAGCAGCCCACACATACCAGATAATAAAAGTAATAACTGCGATCCCAACCACGATTGGTACAAAAACTCCAGATATTTTATCAGCAAGTCTTTGAATCGGAGCCTTCGAGCCTTGTGCTTCTTCTACGACTTTAATTATTTGCGCTAGTGCTGTATCTCTGCCGACCTTTTTTGCCTCAACCTTTAGGAATCCATTTTTGTTAAGCGTTGCTCCAATCACATCATCACCGACAGTCTTATCAACTGGGACACTCTCCCCTGTAAGCATGGACTCATCAATCGCAGAATTTCCTTCAATTATTTTTCCGTCCACAGGTATTTTTTCGCCTGGCTTTATATAGAGAATATCTCCAACGACAACTTCCTCAAGCGGGATTTCTTGTTCTTGCCCATCTCTTTCAATTGTTGCTGTTTTAGCTTGAAGTCCCATTAGTTTCTTGATTGCTTCTGATGAACGACCTTTCGCTTTCGCTTCAAAAAGCTTACCTAAAATAATTAAGGTAATTAAAATTGAACTAGTTTCATAATAAAGCTCAACTCCATGTGCCTCCTCCATTAGTGACAATATAGATAAATATAAACTGTAAAAATAGGCTGCTGATGTCCCCAAAGCAACAAGTACATCCATATTAGCACTTTTATTTTTCAGTGCCTTATAGGCTCCAACATAGAACTGGGAACCAATAATAAACTGAACAGGTGTAGCTAGTGCCAGTTGAATCCACGGATTCATAAACGCTTCAGGGACCCAAATAAAGGATGTAAATGAAAAGTGTCCAACCATTGCCCATAATAATGGCAGGGAAAGAATGGCTGAAAAAATAAACTTGCCCGTTTGCTTTTTAATCTCCTTTTGACGGTGGTCGCTTGTTTCCTTTACGTCTTCCTTTAAATGAGCCCCATAACCTAGCTTATCAACTTTTTCTATGATGTCACTTGGTGTTAAGACAGAACCATTGTATTCCACCGTGGCTTTTTCAAGAGCTAAATTCACATTTGCCAATACAACACCATCTAGTTTATTTAAGCCTTTTTCTATTCTTGTTGAGCACGCGGCACAAGTCATCCCAGTAATATCAAACTCGGCCTTTTCAGTAACCACGTCATAACCAAGATCCCGAATCTTTTTCTCAATATCTTCGACCTTTAGTTTTTGTGGATCGTATTTAATCGCTGATTTTTCTAAAGCCAGATTGACCGTTGCTGTTTCAACACCTTTTAATTTATTTAGTCCTTTTTCAATCCTCAGCGCACAAGCTGCACAGGTCATTCCAGAGATTTGTAGATTGGTTTCTTTTAAATTTTGATTCATAAAAGCCACCCCTTCATACCCCGTACGGGTATATTTTTTTGTAAAAAGAACGTGCTAATCGCTAGCACGTGTCTTTTCTAATTTTTACTCCACGTCGTATCCTTGATCATCAATCGCTTCTTTGATTTTATCCAGTGATACCTCTTGGTTGTTAAATTCAACATCCACTGTATTCGCTTTTAAATTAACTTTAACAGCGCTTACTCCGTTTAGTTCTCCGACACTGCCTTCAACTGCTTTTACACAATGATCACAAGACATCCCTTGTACGTTTAAAGTAACTTTTTCCATTGTATATACACCCTTTCCTAATTAACACTTTTTTAACCTTTTAATGCAGGTAAGGTTCTTAATACTATTAAACCATACCCCCCTACCCTATGTAAAGTGTTTATTAAAAATTTATTTCTTATTTTCCAACTTTCACATTTTGTTCATACAGCCATATTTTTATCCAAGAGTTCTGCTACAAAGACCAATAGGTAATGGAGTCAAATATCCCAAGCAGGATAATCAAAATTCCTGAAACTCTTTGTATGGAAGCGCCATGCTTTCTTCCCTTTTTCATTAACACTCCGCCTCCGCCTAAGTACCATATAATGAAAATAAAGAGGATAAGCGGCAAAGCAGTTCCAAATGCAAATATGGAAGGCAGGACAAACCCGTATGAACTGGACAATACAATCGGCATCAAGGTAACAAAAAACAGGATAAACATTGTTGGACAAAAAGCCAGAGAAAAACTGAAACCCAACATAAAAGAACCAAATGGCGTTTCCTGTTTGTAATCATTAGGTCCTTTAAATAAATTGATTGTCCCTCTTAGTTTTATTAATCCAATCATATATAACCCAACAATGATTAATAATGGTCCCATAATTTTGCGGATCCAAGGAAAATACGAAATTAAGCTTTCTTGAATTTCTCTTCCTACTATCCATACAAGACCTCCTAATAAAGAGAAAGCAGCCACTTTACCTAAAGTGAAAAAAATAACATCCTTCCAAACAACTTTTTCTTGAAAGGAGCGGTTCCCATATAAAGTTAATGCACTGATGTTTCCAGTCAGTTGACAGGGTGCTAAAGCACCAACAATCCCCAAGAGCAAGGCAAAAATGATTGGCAAAGACTCCAAGTTATTGGCAATGATAAAAAACGGTTTACTTACAAATGAACTAAATTGGCTCAAAATATTGTACATATGATCACCTGAATTCTAGTAAATAGGGCTATTTACTAATTACTACTATTTCAATAGTACTCAGATTATATGAAGATGGGATGAAGAGATTTCGACAATTCTGCGACAACTACATTAAAGGGGTGAAAGCATCGGAAATTACCGATGCTTTCAGGGAATCTATTTAATTTCTACTACGTAAGGATATACAAATACCTCGCCGTTAAACTTAAACTCTGCCCATATTTTATATACACCAGGTTTTGAAAATTTTGTAGCAAATACAGGCTCAGTTCCTTCAAGAGGATGTACGTGAATATAATTTTCGCCTTTTTCGTCAAGTATAACTACATGACCTAAAGCTCCAAGATACTGTTCTGGGGTTTCTCCTCCTAAATCAAATGTAAGTTGGATTTCCTTGTTTGTCTTTAATGAACTAGGAAGCAGACTTACTTTATGTCCGCCAGCTTCTTTCGTTAGTTCGGAGTCAACCATTAGAGAGCCTTCATTATGTTCTATATGATTTTCTCCAACCTTGAACGTAATTGGCTCTACTTTATATACCTTACCTTTCGGTTTAATATCAACAAATGCTTTATACTCCCCTGACTGTAATGAATGGGAAATTTTAAACACACCAGGCTCGTTTGTTTGAGGATGGAGATGGTGATACTCTTTCAAATCTGAACTAACTACGATTAAATGCAACAACTTTTCGTGATTCACATCTAAATCTGATACAGCTCTATGTCTTTCAAAGTAATAATCAATTCACCATTTACTACTTGGAGACTAGGGTTAACCTCACTTTCACCACTGTGGTTTTCTCCATTTTCTTGATGTACCTGACCATGAGAATCCCCTACGTCTTGCTCATGAACTACTTTTGTTTCTTCATGAATTGCATCTTTCTTTCCATGAGTTTCTGGTTCGGTTACAGAAGCATAAACATAATATCCACTAACAGCCACCAGCAGGTAAACAAGAGCTGATATTGCCCATTTTTTCATATCCTTTCACTCCTTAATAATATTAATTAACCCTTAACCCCCCATACCTCTACGGGGTATATTTTTAAAAAAAAGAGAGAGTGCTAATAAATAGCACGTTTCATAAAGTTCCTTACATATTTATCATCATTCTAAGGTGCATACCTTGTTAACTACTTTATGAAAAGATTATATTATACCCTGGTATAGTATGTAAAGGGATAAATTTACATTTATTTAGTTATTTCTACTTCTTTATTTTAGTAAGCTTGCACGCTAGGATTGTAATTTTTTTGTAAACATATACAAATTAACGAAAACTAAAGATAGACTTATTTTATAATACTTGAAATCTTCTATAGGGGGACATATGAAACAAAATAAACTAGCTTTACTGATTGAAATCCTTGTCGTTTCAACAAAGCTTGGTCTTACATCATTTGGTGGTCCGATTGCTCATTTAGGATATTTTCATGAGGAATATGTTCGTAAGAGAAAGTGGCTCGATGAACAGGGATATGCCAATTTAGTAGCTCTTTGTCAATTCTTGCCCGGTCCAGCTAGCAGTCAGGTTGGGATTGGCATTGGTGTATTGCGTGGAGGGCTACTTGGAGGAGTTTTGGCATTTATTGGTTTTACCTTACCTTCTGTCATAGCGCTTATCCTATTTGCTCTCCTACTACAAGGGATGGATATTGAAAAAGCGGGTTGGATTCACGGTTTAAAAATTGTGGCCGTTGCCGTGGTTGCACATGCTATTAGTGGTATGGCGTCCAAATTAACTCCGGATTTATCACGAAAATCAATTTCTTTGTTTGCCTTGATATCTACTCTTCTTTGGCAAACAGCTTATACACAGGTAAGTGTAATTCTAATTTCAGCAGCTGCAGGTTATTTTATCTATAAGGAGCAGAAAGAAGATTTCCCCACGGAAATTCAGTTTTCAATCTCTCGAAAATTTGCATTCATTTGTTTAGGTTTATTCTTTGGACTACTGATTGTACTTCCTATTGTAAGAGAGTTGACCAATTTAAGCTGGGTGGCAATGTTCGATAGCTTTTATCGCTCAGGTTCGTTAGTATTTGGCGGTGGGCATGTGGTTTTACCGTTGTTGGAACGTGAATTTGTTCCAGGTGGATGGCTCAGTAAAGAAGCGTTCCTAGCAGGATATGGTGCTGCCCAAGCTGTACCTGGCCCATTGTTTACCTTTGCTGCATATATTGGTGCTGTTGTGGATGGCTGGGCTGGAGGCTTACTGGCAACCTTTGCAATCTTTCTTCCTGCTTTCTTGTTGATATTGGGTACATTACCATTTTGGGAAAGCTTAAGCCGTAATCCAAAAATAAAAGGAGCATTAATGGGCGTAAACGCAGCAGTTGTTGGCATTTTAATTTCTGCCTTTTATGATCCAATTTGGACTAGTTCGATAATGGCACCTATTGATTTTGCTTTTGCTGCCCTATTGTTTAGCATGCTTGCCTATTGGAAACTGCCACCTTGGGTGATTGTGGTTACTGGAATCATTGGAGGTTACTTACTTAGTTTGATTGGATAATTATTGTAAAAAAACGAGGATGCCCCATGGGACATCCTCGTTTTATCTTTTTATAAACCACACTTAAGTTGTGTACCACAGTTAGAACATGTATTACAGCCGCCAATTTCTTTTACTTTACCTTTACGGCAAACAGGACAGGTGTTGCCAACTTCAGAACCAATCGTTACATCTGTTGAACGAAGGTCACTAATGGTATCAACAAGTACCACGTGCTGTTTAGTTTTTTCTGTGAATGTTGGAATCTCGTTTTCTTCTGCTTTAAGGGTAAGGACTTGTGAATCACGTGACCCATCCACATAGACTGTACCACCCTTAGCTCCGCCTTTGTAAAGACGCTCATATACTTTTTCCACTTGTTCAACACTATATCCTTGTGGAGCATTAACAGTTTTACTAATAGAACTGTCAATCCAACGCTGAATAACACATTGAACATCTGCATGTGCTTCAGGTGCCAGCTCCATCGCTGCAACAAACCAGCTCGGAAGATTATCTGGATCTGCTTCTGGGTGTTTATCAAGGTATTCTTGAACGATATCAGCTTTTACTTCAATAAATTTCCCTAAACGTCCACTTCGGAAATAAGAGAATGAGAAATAAGGTTCTAATCCAGTTGAAACGCCAACCATTGTTCCAGTACTCACTTTTGTTACTCTCTATAAATCTTTATAGAGGGCGGGAATATTAGTACCCGCTCCATATGTCGCCATATGGGTCAGACTCTATCACCAACCATAAATTATTATGGTTGCTCAGCGTATAGTCGTTGAGGGGTCAGCCACGACTTCCCTGCGGATTGTCTGGTAGGCTATGAGCCAACACTCTTACATTTTTACCCGATTACTTGTTGGCAAGACAAAGGTAGTAAGAGATACGCCAGGGTTTCCCGCATATAGCTAAGTTTACGCAGCGCTCTTACGAACACTGGGGGCAATTACTTTACCCGTTGGAGCAACAGTTAGCAAATGTGAATTTCTTATTCCATTTTCTAATATCGATTGACGAACATCTTCAGGCATTTTTTTCATATATCCTGTATCAATAAATGCTTGTCGTAATCGATTTGTTTCTTCTCGTGTTTCACCGTTTAAGAATGGGAAGCTTCCCTTTTCCTTGGCTAATTCTACTGATGTTTTGTACGCTGTGGTTGCAATCACTTCAAAAACTTGATCAACAAGTTTATTTCCTTTTTCTGAACCGTACATCGTTTCACAGTAAATAAGCATATCGTGCAAGCCCATTACACCAAGACCAACTCGACGCTCTCCAAGAGCCTGTTTCTTATTTTCTTCAAGGAAGTATGGTGTTGCATTAATAACGTTATCCTGCATTCTAACGCCAACTGCAACTGTTTTCTTTAACTTCTCAAAATCTACTGTTTTTGTCTCTTTATCAGCCATTTCTGCAAGATTAACAGCTGCAAGGTTACAAACAGAAAATGGAGCGAGCGGTTGCTCCCCACATGGATTTGTTGCTACTACTTGCTGTCCATAAGCTTTTGCATTTGTCATTTCGTTGGCATTGTCGATGAAAAATATTCCTGGCTCTGCAGAATAAGTTGCACAAATGTTTATAAGATTCCAAAGTTCTTTTGCTTGGATTTTCTTATAAACTCGTATTTTGTGGCCAAGTTTTTCCCACTCGCGAACGTCTCCAACTTTATGCCATTCTTCATTGTAAATCTTCATTTCCTCTTTATTATAAATTTCAACATATGGGAAACGAAGCTCATACTCACTATCTTTTTCAACCGCGTCCATAAATTCCTTCGTTAAACAAATTGAAATGTTCGCTCCTGTTAAGAATTCTGAATTATGAACGGTATAGTTACCACCAGTTTGAAGCTTCTCTTCAGCCTCAGCAATGATTTCTTCACTAAAACCACCAGTGCCTGGTATATGTTTATAATTAACAATTCCTTGATACATTGCTTTCTCCTGGACAGTTAACGGAGTAAATTTAAGTTTGTCCTTAGCATGTTTCTTAATTGTTTCATCGTTTGTATTTTCAATTAAAAACCGTAGTATTCTAGGGTTTTGCATTTTTGAAATAATAAATTCAATAACATCTGGATGCCAGTCCGACAACATGATCATTTGGGCGCCCCTGCGCGACCCACCTTGTTCTACTAAATGTGTCAATTTCGCGATATCATCTAACCACGAAACCGAACCAGATGATTTGCCATTTACGCCTCTTGCCAAAGTGTTTCGAGGTCGTAAAGTAGATCCGTTAGTTCCTACACCACCGCCGCGGCTCATGATTTCCATTACCTGCTTACGGTGATCTGAGATACCTTCACGTGAATCTGGAACGAAAGGCATTACGTAGCAGTTAAAGAATGTCACATCTGTTTCTGCCCCAGCTCCATATAGGACACGCCCAGCTGGAATGAAGTTCATCGTAACGAGTTCTTGATAAAACTTTTCAAACCATTCTTTTCTCTTCTCTTCTGTTTCCTCAACAGAGGCAAGGCCAGTTGCATTTCGCTTGGCAATTTGCTCATAGAACAATTCCAAAGGTTTTTCAATCACATCTAGTGATCTCCAAATTAAACCTGTGGCACTTTCTTCAGGGTCATCAAGAACACCTCTAAATTCCTCTTCCACTAAAACCTTTGCTTTTTTACGCTCCCAATCTATTTCCATGATGTATCCAAGTCCGCGTGCCGGGAATTTTGGATCCTCTTTAATCGTGAGTACAACAAAGTCGCCATTTGTAAGGGTTATTTTTGCAGTGTCTTTAAAGGTGTAACGGTCTAACATGACCAATCGAGAAACACCCTTATGAGTTATTTTCATATCTGGGGTTACTGGGTGCACCTGGGGGAATAAGTGGATATCCTCATTCAACCTTTCAAAATCAATATTCATTTTTTGTCTAAAAACTACAGACATGAGAACAACTCCTTCAAAAAATTCTATATATTGTGTGAAATTCTAGTAAGCGAGACTATATCTTGTATTTCTTGTTGACTTAATATAAATAAATTAACACAGATAGGATGCACAAATCAATATATAGTACCGAAAATATTTTCGACAGTACTACATATTGTGTTCAGGCAGAAAAACACAAGTTTGTCAAACTCAAAATAAACTAGAAACAGGAGAAAAGATAAGATATCTCTTAAATTTCGGCATAATACAGGAAAATTTAACAAATTTCGCAGGTTGCGATTTTTATTTACAGAAAATTTACGGTAAAAAAGGAGATAACATGATTATCGAGAATATTAAAAAAGGTATACTTAAAAAAAGAATTATTTAAAGGAGGAAGTATAGATGATAGCACATATTGAAAAAGTTGCAACTAGCTATTCTGCCACATATGAACGCCATCTTAAACATCCTGTGGAAGATGTATGGACTTATTTAACCGATAACGAAAAACTGCCAAAATGGTTTTCAGAGTTACGTATAGACGAGCTTCGTGAAGGCGGGGTTATTAAGTTTGACATAGGAAATGGTACCTTTGAGGAAATGGAAATTCTTGATCTTGAGATGCAATCAGTTTTGGAGTATACGTGGGGAGAGGACGTTGTCCGTTTTGAGTTGTCTCACGAACCCAATGGATGTTTATTAGTTTTTAAAGAGAAGATTAACACTATCACTGCCCATACCCCAAGGGATCTAGCAGGCTGGCATGTTTGTTTAGACGTAATTCAAGCATTGATGGATGGCAGGACAATTGAACGGAGTGAAGAATGGAAAATCTGGTACGAAAAGTATGTAAAGGAAATCGAAAAAGTAACGCAACAATAATAAAAACAGGCGAACCCCTAAAAATGGATTCGCCTGTTCATTTTATCTTTTATAATTCCACTCATCGTTTTCATATCGCTCTTTTGCAATTTTGTTAACGTATGCAAGTTCTTCTTCTGTTAATTGATAGGATTCGAGTTCGATATTAAGTCCCTCTGCAAAGCCTTTATAAAAAGCTTCTTTTGCTTCCTCTAAAGTAATTTTTCTAGGACTGATTTCATTAATGGCCACAGCTTTACTTTTAAAAGCAGATTTCATTCGTTCCTTTACTCTCTCATTAGGATATTTAAATAAACTGAACAGCTTATCTTCATCTAAATCTAATAAAATCGATCCGTGCTGGAGGATGACCCCCTTTTGCCTTGTCTGCGCACTTCCTGCAACCTTACGACCTTCGACCACAAGCTCATACCAGCTTGGTGCGTCAAAACATACTGCTGAACGAGGATTCTTAAGTGCACTTCGTTCTTCATCTGTTCTTGGGACTGCAAAGAAGGCTTCTAATCCAAGTTGGTGAAATCCTTTTAAGATTCCTTCAGAAATAACACGATACGCCTCTGTTACCGTTTTAGGCATTTCTGGGTGGTCTTCCGAAACAATGACACTGTAAGTAAGTTCATGCTCATGCAGCACGCCGCGACCGCCTGTAGGTCTTCTAACAAACCCTAATCCATGGGCTTTTACTGCCTCTAAATCAATTTCCTTTTCAACCTTTTGGAAATATCCAATTGAAAGTGTCGCAGGTTCCCAGCCATAGAAGCGAATAACAGGAGGTATTTTCCCCTCGCTATGCCAATCGAGTAATGCCTCATCCAACGCCATGTTAAATGATGGGGAACAATTACCTGAATCTATAAAACGCCATACCTCTTTCTTCATATAAAAAACCTCATCTTTATGTAGTTTACTCTTGTTTTAGTCTACCAAAATCTGATATGAATTCAAAACAAGATGTTTCTGATATAATCTAATATGTAAAAAGAAATATTTTGTCGTTTATTCTTTATCTTTACACGATTGACTTATATAATAATACATAGTGTAACAAGCTTGAAAGGAGCAATAGAAATTGAATTCACTTTATGTCCTACTAGTCATAATAGTAGCAGTTTTAGCTTATTCCGTTTTCACCTATTTTTATCAAAAAAGGATTGTTAAAACGGTAACGGAAGAGGAATTTCGTGCCGGTTATCGAAAAGCACAGCTAATCGATGTTCGTGAACCAAACGAATTCGAAGCAGGTCATATTTTAGGAGCCCGCAATATCCCAATGTCGCAAATAAAAATGCGGATGAAGGAACTTCGTCCTGATTTACCTGTTTACTTATATGACCAAAGCGGCATGCGCAGTGCCCGTGCAGCACAATTTTTACACCGTAAAGGTTACAAGGATCTTACCCAGCTTCAAGGCGGGTTCAAAAAATGGTCTGGAAAAGTTAAAACTAAAAAATAATCCAATGAGGACTTCCGTTGAGCGGAAGTCTTTTTTTGTTACTTTCCATAATAAAATTCAATGATTTTTACCCAATTTCCTTCCTGCACCAAATGTCGGGCACAATAACGAAAAAGGGTAGGATTCAGCTTCCTGAATCCTACCCTTTCTTCTATATTATGCCTTTTGGTATTTTAAGATTGGTTTACGAGCGGCAGTTGCTTCGTCCATACGTCCGACAACGGTTGTATGTGGTGCTTCTTGAACAATTTCTGGGTTCTCTTCTACTTCTTTCGCAATTTGAATCATGATGTCAACGAATGAATCTAGAGTCTCTTTCGATTCTGTTTCAGTAGGCTCAATCATGATACATTCCTCAACATTTAACGGGAAGTAAATGGTTGGCGGATGGTAGCCAAAATCAAGCAGTCGTTTTGCAATATCCAAGGTACGAACACCTAATTTTTTCTGTCTTCTTCCACTTAAAACAAATTCATGTTTGCAATGCTTATCAAATGGAAGATCATAATACTCAGCAAGTCTTCTCATCATGTAGTTTGCATTTAGTACAGCATACTCCGTTACTGCTTTTAAGCCATCAGGACCCATTGAACGGATGTAAGTGTAAGCACGAACATTGATTCCAAAGTTACCATAGAAAGGCTTCACACGACCGATTGATTGCGGACGGTCATAATCAAACACATACTCGTCTCCACGTTTTGAAATAATCGGCTTTGGTAAAAACGGAATTAGGTCTTCTTTTACACCAACAGGACCTGATCCTGGACCTCCGCCGCCATGTGGACCCGTAAAAGTTTTATGAAGATTTAAGTGAACAACATCAAATCCCATATCTCCAGGTCTTGCTTTTGATAGAACGGCATTTAAGTTTGCTCCATCATAATAGAGCTTACCACCAGCACCATGAACAATTTCAGCCATCTCAACAATGTTTTCTTCAAAAAGTCCAAGTGTATTTGGGTTGGTTAACATTAAAGCAGCGGTATCTTCCCCGACAACTCTTCTTAAATCATCAAGGTCAACTAAACCATACTCATTTGATTTAACAGTAATCGTTTCAAGCCCTGCTACCGTTGCAGATGCTGGATTAGTTCCATGCGCTGAATCAGGAACGATAACCTTAGTACGCTTTAGATCCCCATTTGCCTCATGGTAGGCACGAATCATCATTAATCCAGTCCATTCGCCATGTGCTCCAGCTGCTGGCTGCAATGTGACTTCGTCCATTCCTGTGATTTCAATTAAATGCTGCTGCAAATCATACAACAGTTCAAGAGCTCCTTGGACAGAGCTTTCGTCCTGAAGGGGATGGACGTGAGCAAATCCATTGAAACGAGCTACATTTTCATTAATTTTTGGGTTATATTTCATTGTACAGGAGCCTAATGGATAAAAACCTGAATCAACTCCATGATTTCTCCGTGAAAGGGCCGTGTAATGACGCATAATATCAAGCTCTGAAACCTCTGGCAGCTCTGGTTCTTCTTCGCGTAAATACCCTTCTGGAAGAAGGCTGCTAAGGTCTAATTCAGGAACATCCATTTCAGGGAGGCTGTATCCAATTCTTCCTGGTGTACTAAGTTCAAAAATGAGTGCCTGGTCTTGGTTATGCATTTAAATCCCCCACTTCTTTCACAAGAGTATCAATTTCTTCCTTCGATCTTTGTTCTGTAACAGCAACGAGCATATGATTAGCGAGATCTGGATAATCGCGGCCTAAATCGTATCCGCCAATAATTCCTTTTAGTAACAGCTCTTGATTAATTTCTTTTACTGGTTTATTTAATTTAACAACAAATTCATTAAATGAGTGACCATCATGGATGACTTCAAAACCAGCTTCTTTAAAAGCAGTTTTCGCATAATGAGCTTTCTGCAAGTTAGCAGCGGCGATTTCTCGAACACCTTTTTTACCAAGGGCTGTCATCGCTACTGAAGCTGCCAGGGCATTTAATGCTTGGTTAGAACAAATATTAGAGGTCGCTTTATCGCGACGGATATGTTGCTCACGGGCTTGAAGAGTTAATACAAAGCCACGTCGACCCTGATCATCTGCTGTCTGGCCGACTAGACGTCCAGGAACTTTACGCATTAACTTAGTGGTAACGGCGAAATATCCGCAGTGTGGACCGCCAAACGCTGTAGGTATTCCAAACGGCTGTGCATCACCAATAACAATGTCTGCTCCAAACTTCCCTGGAGGCGTTAATACTCCGAGCGATAGCGGGTTGCTTGAAACAACAAACAGAGACTTGTTAGCATGAATGATTTCTTCCAATTCCTTTAAAGGTTCAATTCGTCCGAAAAAGTTTGGATACTGAACGATAACTGCTGCAATCTCATCATTTGCCAATTCTTTTAAGGCTTCAAGATCAGTTACCCCATTATTAACAGGAACCTCAATCACTTCAAGATACTGTCCTTTTGCATATGTTTTGAGGACTTCCTTTGATTCAGGATGAACTGCACCTGAAACAAGGATTTTTTTACGTTTTGTATGACCTGCACTAAGCATTGCCGCTTCTGCAAGAGCTGTACCGCCGTCATACATAGAGGAGTTTGCAACATCCATGCCTGTTAATTCACAGATCATAGTCTGGAATTCAAAAATAGCTTGAAGCTCTCCTTGAGAAATTTCTGGCTGATAAGGTGTATAAGCTGTATAAAATTCAGAGCGGGAAATAACATGATCAACAATGACTGGCATATAATGGTCATAAACGCCTGCTCCTAAAAAGGACACATTTCTTTTTAAATCGGCATTACGAGAAGCCATGTTAAAAAGCTCTTTCATCAAAGCAGTCTCTGACTTTGCTGCCTTGATGTTATATTCACCTTTAAATCTTACTTTTTCTGGGATATCGTTGAATAATTCATCAACGGAATTAACGCCAATTGTTTCAAGCATTGCCTTTTTATCTTCTTCAGTCATAGGTAAATAACGATGTTTCATAGACCTAATCTCCCCTCGTGTTTACTTTTCTCGTTTATAAAAAGGTGTTGGTACTACTTTCGCCTTTAGGCGTTTTCCGCGAATTTCCACTTCAATTTCAGAATCTAGACCTGCATATTCATTTTTAATAAGAACAAGTCCAATATTCTTTTTCAAGGATGGTGATTGAGTTCCAGTTGTTACCTCACCAATAAGCTCCTCGCCTTTATAAACTGGGTATTCATGACGCGGTATTCCACGGTCAATCATTTCAATACCTACTAATTTTCTTGCTGCACCCTTTTCTTTTTGCTGCTTAAGTGCTTCTTTTCCAATAAAATCAGCTTCTTTATTTAACTTAACTGCAAAGCCAACTCCCGCTTCAAGTGGAGTGATTTCAGGTGATAATTCTTGGCCATAAAGAGCAAGAGTCGCTTCAAATCGAAGTGTATCTCTAGCACCTAAGCCACATGGTATAACGCCTTCCTCTTCCCCAGCAGATAAAATCGTATTCCAAAGTTCAACTGCGTCTGATGAATCACAATATACTTCAAACCCATCCTCACCAGTATAACCAGTTCGTGAGATAAGAGCATTTTTACCGTTTAGTTTAACGTCCTGTTGAAACTTAAAAAAGCCAATTCCACTTAAATCGGTATCACCTGCGAGCTTTTGAAGGACTTTTTCAGCAAGTGGTCCTTGCAGAGCCAATTGTGCCATTTTTTCAGATAGGTTTTCTATCGAAACATCCCCGTCTAAATGGTCCTCAAGCCATTTATAATCCTTTTCAATATTCGATGCGTTAACAACCAATAGATAATGATGGTCTTCAATTTTATAGACAAGCAGATCATCGACAGTACCGCCATTTTCATAACACATTGCCGTGTACTGTGCACCGCCATTTTTAATTTTTGATATGTCGTTTGTTAACATCTTTTGCAAATAGTTTAAACTATCGGGTCCTTTTACTTCGACTTCTCCCATATGAGAAACATCAAATAAACCAGCCCTCGTCCGGACAGCTTCATGTTCTTCCTTGATGCTTGAGAATTGAACAGGCAGGTCCCAGCCTCCAAAATCAATCGTTTTTCCACCATATCTTTTATACACTTCATATAGCGGTGTGCGTTTTAATTCAGTCATCAATAATCCCCCTTTAACCAAAGATGTTTTTCATTCGTTGTTACCTTTTTCAATTACTAGTGCAAAAACAACAAAAAAGGACAGAAAACCCCCTTAAATAAAAAGAAGGTCTCTGTCCTTGCACCTGAAAGTTTACCTTAACTGGCTTTCCCCTTTGGTGGCTGCTCTTTTTAGTCAGCACTCTCCAGAGCTGCGTCAAACAAGAGTTCTTTTGCCTGAGAGATTCACACGTTGTGCTTGCTCCTTCGGCGCTACATCTGTAGTCTCTCCCCTTGTCGTCATCCGCATTATAATATTTTCGCATTCGGGTCATACTAAAATATACATCTGAAATAAATTTATTTTATTACAATATTTAAAACTTTCAAAGCTATCTCCATCCTACCATTAAAGCATAAGGTGAGCAATAAATTTTTGTGCATATAGGAGCTGAAAACATGAATGTTGAAATAGAATTTGATTCCTCCTGGCAGGATGAATTTTTACATAGAATTGAGAACGATGGACCATGGGGAAACTGGGAGCTTTTTAAGCTGGCAGTTGGAGTTGAGAAACATCTGATTATCCCTGAATTTGAAGGCTTACAAGCACCTAAGCATTTGCCTAATCTAACTCCGCTTCCACATCAGCTCGAAACCGCAAAACAAGTGATTGAGAATATGAATGGAAAAGCCATTCTTGCAGATGAAGTAGGGCTTGGAAAAACAATCGAAGCTGGACTAATTTTAAAAGAATACATGATTCGTGGACTCGTAAAAAAAGTCTTGATTCTCGTCCCTGCTTCATTAGTAACCCAATGGTCATATGAATTAAATAGTAAGTTTTTTATTCCCGCCGTTTCCCAGAGGAAAAGCTATGTATGGGAGCAGTGCGATGTTGTGGTCTCGTCCATTGATACAGCAAAACGGGATCCTCACCAAGATATTATCAATAAGCTGGATTACGATTTAATCATTATCGATGAAGCACACAAGCTAAAGAATAATAAGACTAAAAACTATGAGTTTGTTCAAAATTTAAAAAAGAAATTTTGCCTTCTTCTCACTGCTACACCTATACAAAATCGAATTGGGGAAATCTTTAACCTCGTATCACTATTAAAACCTGGACATTTAGGCAGTGAAACAGCATTTTTTGAAAAATACAAACGGGATGCACGCTCATTAAATGATAATGAGCATTTAAAAGAGCTGGTAAATAAGGTAATGATTCGAAACCGGCGTGCCGATACAGGGATTGAATGGACGAAAAGACATGTTGAAACCATACCGATTGAATTTACACCTCAAGAAAAAGAGTTATATGAAGCCATTTCCGATTTAAAGAGCGAAGGCGATTGGGTCCAAACAAGTGCATTCTCGGTGATGACCCTACAGCGGGAAGCATGCAGCAGCAGAGAGGCAGTTTTTTATACCCTTAAAAATATGCATCAGAAAAAAGAGAATCCAACAAAGGCATTCGAAGACCAGATTCAATATTTAATTTCTAAGGTAGAAGCCGTTCAGTCCAACTCAAAAGCAGAAAAGGCTTTGGAATTGATACAAAAAATAAATGATAAGGTTATTATTTTCACCGAATACAGAGCAACCCAAATGTACCTGCAATGGTATTTAAAGCAAAACGGAATATCATCTGTTCCGTTCCGTGGGGGCTTTAAACGCGGCAAAAAGGACTGGATGCGCGAGCTATTTCAGAAGCATGCACAGGTACTGATTGCGACTGAAGCTGGTGGTGAGGGAATTAACCTTCAATTCTGTAATCATATAATTAATTTCGATTTACCGTGGAATCCAATGCGGCTGGAGCAGAGAATCGGGAGGATTCATCGTCTTGGTCAGGAAAAGGACGTTATGATCTATAATTTTGCGATCCAGAACACAGTGGAAGAACATATTTTAAAGCTACTATATGAAAAAATTGAACTATTTGAAAAAGTAATAGGTGATTTAGACGATATCTTAACAAAGTTAGACTTTGGAAGTATTGAAGATCATTTAATTGATATTTTTGGGCAATCATGCTCTGAGGGCGAAATGCGGATTAAGATGGAAAATCTTACATCGATGATTGATTTGGCAAAGGATATGCAGAAGGAGGAATCACATGCAGCAGCTGGAAATTCATAACTTTCTCGTGCGCTATTTTCAGGCAAATGAATGTGAAATTACTGAGAACGGTCCAGGGTACCTAACCGTTCAGTTATCTATTGAACTCGATAAGGAATTAATGAATCGACCTTTTTATTGGCATTACTTAGAAAAAACCGGTGGTGCTCCAAATCCAATGAAGCTTACTTTTATTACGAATCCACAGATAGCACCTGAAAATCTAAAAGGAGAAACCATACATTTTGGTTCTCCTCGCCTGCACCAAATATTTCAATCAACAAAGAAGCTTGCTAGCTACATCAGACTTTATGAGAATCACCGTAATAACAATCAACAAACTCCATTAATGCCTTGGCTATGTATGAATGTTAAGATATCGTACCAATGCGACCGTAAACGGGATATTTATAAATCAATTGGCTTGCAGCTCATAAATGGACAAATGATTGAGGGTTTTCATGAACGACTGCAAAATGTTCAACTGACTCCCAAAATACCGGATTATTCATTTACGCTTTCACCGCTTGTAAAACCCAAAAGCGGGATGTCGAGAATCGAAAACTATTTGAAAGCAATGATTGAAGAAGATAATCATTCTTGGGCAGAGGATGCACGAAATCGCTGGGAGCAAGATTTGCAGCTTCTTCACCATTTTTACGAGGATGCGCAAGAAGAAAATGAAAGTTATGAAACCGAGAAAAAAGCCTTACAGGACCAATATGAACCAAAAATAAACATATCCTTTATCAATGGCGGATTGTTTTATTTAACCGACACTGCTGTTTAAAAAATAGGCTGTGTTAAAGGTAAATGTTGATTTTATAACTATGTTGATTTGTGCGGAAGGCGCGAGACTCCTCGAAAATGCTATTGCATTTCCTTCGTGCGGTGATTATTCAATGAAGATTATTCAATGTCCTGCAGGAGGACGGGACAAGGGAGACCCCGCAGGCGCTTTAGCGCTGAGGAGGCTTCCCGAACCGCCTGCGGAAAGCGAAGCGCCTGGAGCACAAATCAACAGCCAAGTTTAACACAGCCAAAAGGTAAAGAAGCAGACTTGAATCTGCTTCTTTACCTTTTTCTTTTTCTGTTTTTTACTTCAATATAAAATATATAGGGAAGAATCCCGAACCAACGATACCAGAAAGATGCTTTTGCTTGCTTTCGCTCTTCCCGGAGTCGTTTTCGTTCATCTTTTGGCTGGTCCGCATATTTAACAAGAGTTTGAGTCATATATTTTACATAATCATTCGTTTTCATGGACACACCTGCCTTCATTCTTCACTAAAAGTATGTCCATGTTTTATAATTTCAAACAACTATTGCCCTTAATAAATTTCAGTCCATTTAATCATTTTTCTGGAAACAATATCGAAAAAGCCGCGTCCTATCACTGTTTCTCCTGTATGCATTCTAAGAGTGAAGTTGATTTTCTGTACGGTTCCAATTGGACTGTCCGCTTGATACCCCATATCACCCTTTAAATAGGAGAAAGAACCTTTAGATGGAATAACGCCACCTGATCGCATTATTTCTTCAACTTTTTTAATGGAAGAATGAAAATAATATTCCTCCTGAAGAATTAGGGTTGTTTCATAAGACAACTTCCTTTCGGTTAACAGTTGTTCTACACGAAAGGAGAATAGTGAAAGAAAAAGGATGAGCACCGCTAAAGTCAGAGGGTATGTAAATCCTTGCTCGTTATTCCTCATAAGACCGGATACCATTCAATGTAGGACTGTACCACAACATTGTATTCTTTCCCCCAAACATCTTTCACGATAATTTTTACTGAGTTATTTATCCTGGTAAAAGTGACTGAAGATACATTTTGAAGTAACGTCTCATGCCCCGAAGAATTCACACGCCTTCTTATGTTACTTCCATATTTCTCATAATTAATCGTATCATTATTATTTGTTAACACCAGTCCCCCAGAAATTACCTCTGCTTTTGAGCTAATACGAATTTCTTTTTTTACCTGGCTAGAAAATACATCCCATTCCATTTCCTGAAGCCTTCCATTTGAATCTTTATTGTCTAAAATGATCTGTAGTAATGGGGCCATGAAAAATACAATGGTCATGAAAATTGAAAATGCAAAAAGCACTTCGAGGAGCGTAAAAGCTTTTTCATTCAGGTGCTTTACAAATCTCCGTTCTTGGAAGAAATGTGGTTTCATCAACTTTTACACACACCTCCTTTTGTCCATTAACTGTGGATTGAATCCAATAAATCTTGTATTCTGTTCCATTATGAAATTCGGAGTAACTAGAGTTAGACCTGTCTTCCACTAAATTTGCTTGGAGTTCCTCAAATAAAAACTGTTTAGCCTTTTTGTCTCTCACAAGCTGTTGAGATTGATATGATAAATCCATTAACAAGGGTATAAAAAACATACCCAGCATAAACCAAGCCGACAATGATAAAAGGAGCTCAAGTAAAAAGAATCCATCATTCTTCCATAACATAAAACCGTCCCTTTCCAATCAAAAGAGTTAATCGATAATTCTTTTGTTGTGTACGAATAAATAATGTACCAAATTTGTCTACATTTCCATTCGGATTAAATTTAAAGACTAACTGGATGGTTCCTTGACTTACACGTATCGTTGAAGAATGAATTCTCTCAACAATACGATTACTGCCAGCAACGATTGTATACATGTGCTCATGTTCAAAAAAGATAACTTTCACTTCCATTTGATTAGCGATGGCGTATTGCTGACCGTAATATAAATCTGCTTTTAATTGGGAAATAAAGGCCTTATCATTAGCTGAATGGTATTGTGGTTTTATGCTAAAGGCAGTTATCGAGGAGATAATTAGAAAGATGGAGAGAACAATCAAAGATTCAATTAGTGTAAATCCCTTTTGATTGCGGAGCATTAGGTTGTTGGTTTGGCTACTGCGGTAACTTTTCCTTCCGAATCGATTTTTACATCCGTTGTTCCATTTGGACAACCGGTTTCTCCAATTAGATATTCGCCAGTAATAAGATCTGCCATCGTAGGTACCTTATTATTTTCCATAATATAAGACTGCACCTGTGCTTGAACCATTTTCACAAATGCTTCACAGCCTTTATTGTTAATATTTGTATTGTGCTTTGCAACATTTGGAATTGTTACAATTAATAAAACAGAAATAACCAGCATAACAATCATCATTTCAACGAGTGTAAAACCTTTTTCATTTTTCATCATTTTTTCCTCCATTTTTATTTTGTCTAGCGTCAGCGCCTAGGGGCTGACGCTTTTCTAAATACCATCTAATAGTTGGAACATTGGTAATAGAATAGCTAAGTACATGGATACAACGAGAAACCCGATAAAAAGATAAAGCACAGGCTGAATCATTTTTAAACTTTTTTCGATTCTTTCTTCCATGTTCAACATACAGTGCTGGCTGAAGAAAAGTAATTCCTGTTCCAATTTCCCATTCTCTTGACCATGTTTAATAATCATGGGGAATTCTTTTTCAAAGAATGGAAAGTTAGCCAAAATAGACTCTAGTTTTTCACCCGTTAACAGCTTTTGCTTGATTTCCATTCCCAGATGGCTATAAAATGGCTGTCTATAATTCTTCTCGAATAAATTTAGTGCTTCAAACACGGATATTCCGCCTGCTAAAAGGAAGCTTAGTTGTACAGAAAAATAATGTGTGAACAACAATTTGAGGATTCTTCCTACAATCGGAATTCTTACGAGTAGTGACCTTTGCTGCAGGACGGAGATTTTTCGAAATACAAAAACATAATAAATTGTACCTACTGTCAAGAGAAGTAATAAAACAACCATAAAAATAGGAAAATACTCATCCAAAGAATAAAGTACTTTCATAAAGAAATTTGCTTCAAGACTCATAGAATGGAAGAGACCTGTAAATTTGGGCAGCAATGATTTTTGGACAAACACAAATAGAAAACCAGTAATAAAGATAAGCAAAGCTGGATACTGTAATAGTTTCAAAAGCTTTTTCCTATCATTCTCCTTTACTAATGCTAGACTGCTCCCTTCTAGGAGTGCCTCTGCAAAACTGCCATGCTGTTCAGCAAAATAGACGTAACCAATTAGTTCCTCGTGAAAGCCTATATTATTTAGAACATCATGAAATGATATCCCATTTTTCAAATCAACCAAACATTTATACAACTCCTCCTTTCGATTCTTTGGTAAATGCAAGGAAATGGAATCAATGGCTTCTGCAATTGGGTAACCGCGTGCCAATAATTCTCCAATCCTTTTTAAAAAATTTGCCTGCTCATTGATAGACCAATTATGGCGCTTCATGATCATACACCAAGCGATCATATTCAGACTCTTTAATATAACCAAGAGCAATCCCCTTTTTAATAACTTCCCTTACTGTCCTGTAACGCGATATAATGTCTTCCCCTTTTGCTTCTTTCATCGCAGCATTAAGGTTTCTCCCTGATAGAAGTTCAAAAACACTCGCCCTTTTCCATCTTCCATATGAATAGCAGAAGGGTGAACACTCCCCTTGGCAATAGGGACATGTTAGCTCTACTAATCGCTGTGCGGTAACTGCAATTAATGTTTGTTCTACCTCTAACCAATTCACACCAAATTCTCGAAGACGATATACCGCGCCCTTTGCATCCCTTGTATGCATCGTGCTTAGGACTAAGTGACCGGTTAATGCAGCACGCACAGCAATTTTGGCAGTTTCCGCGTCACGTATTTCTCCGACCATAATAATGTCTGGATCATGACGTAGAATTGCCTTTAAACCGGCTGCGTAAGTCACACCTGCTTTTTCATTCACTTGTATTTGTAAAACAGAGTCGTAGTTTTTTTCAATGGGGTCTTCAAGTGTAATCACATTTCGATGAAAAAGATGAGCGGTTTCATTTAAAAGGGAGTAAAGAGTTGTGGTTTTTCCTGATCCGGTAGGACCAGTAAAGATAATTAAACCGTGTGCGTGTTTTAGGAGAGCTAGTAATTTTCTGGTCATACCCGTGAAAAGTGAGAGTTGGTGAAAGGGAATCTGTTCTTGTTGGGGCAGCAGTCTAATAACAAGACTTTCTCGATTGTTAGAAGGAAGGGTTGAAAGTCTAAGACCCATTAATTTTCCGTCCACCTCACAAAAAATCGCACCGCTTTGTGGGCGTCTTCGTTCTCCGATATCCATGTTTGCAGTAAATTTAAAATGTGAAATTAATCTGTCGCATTCATCTTTTGGAAGTGTTAATCGTGGAATGAGTTTGTTTGTTAAGCGGATTTGAATGAGCGTATCTTGCTTCCTAGGAACAATGTGAATATCTGTTGCTTGGTTCCTGGCAGCATCTGTGATAATCCTATTTGCTAAAATTTCGATTGCACTAACAATGGGTAACACCACCTTTTATTTTGTCTTTGTTATAATTCGACACCTTTCAAGCTTTTCCTTCAAGATTCTTCTTTTTTTCAAAAAAATATATTTTAAATTTTTCACTCGATAATCTTCAAAAACAACTCTTGACAGACACACTGTATATAATTTGTATAATATTTGTACAACGGAATACATGTTTACATTTCTTAATTGTGAACAATTTCTAAAAATAAAGTGTTAACATTGTTAACCTCATTCCCATGTTTAAATAGCTGTATTATAATTGGGTTAAATTATGGGGGTTCGAGGTGAACAGAGATGGAACAAACATTAAAGATAACAAATGTTTTATCAGATCCAACCAGATACTACATCTATCAATACATTACGAAACGTCACGAAGAAGTTACAGTACAAGAGGTGGCAGAGCATTTTAATATCCATCCAAATGTTGCTAGATTACATTTATCAAAACTTGAAGATGTTAACATGTTAGTGTCTGAAACAAAAAAGACTGGTAAAGGTGGAAGACCAAGTAGATTATATCGTTTATCCGATGATGTGATTCAATTGCACTTCCCATTCCGTGATTACATGCTCCTTTCCAAAGTAGCCATATCTACCATGCTTACATTGGGTGAAGCGGGTAAACAAGCTCTTTACTTAACTGGTAAGCGATTTGGTACTGAAGTTATTGAACAGGAAATGGCAAAAAGATCCTTTGGAGAAGAAATAGAATTTGACCAAAAATTAACGATATTAAAAAGTGCTGCAACATTAGCTGGATTTTATCCAGAATTTGAAGCAAATGGTGATCATACAAAAATTTACTTCCAAATCTACAATTGTCCTTTCAAAGAAGTTGCAGAGGAACATGAAAGTGTTTGCGAAATGCACCACGAGTTCCTAAAAGGAATGTTTGAAGTATTGTTTGACACAGTGGAGTTAGTTGAGAAAGAAAACATCATATCTGGCTGTGAAACTTGCTCTTACCAAGCACTTGTTACAAACTAATTTGAAAGCTTATTTACTTTTGAACTCCTTTTCTTTATAATATTGCATGATGGTACCGTAGGGGAAAAGGAGGGATACATATGGATCGCATGTTCAGAGTTTTGGGTTTCTGGACGGGTATTTTTACCGTAATGTTCTATCTAGGAGATATGGATAAAACTGCATTGCTATTCCTAGCCCAAACTGGATTCTTTGTTTTGTTAAGCTATCTTAAACTTTCCGAACGTATGTATATGTATGTTTTCGGAGCATATTTGACCGTATTCTTCGCAGGCTTCACTTATTGGACAACATTTATGATGCCGCTTGGTGGAGTTGGAGGACATTAAGAAGTAAAAAAAACACCGGAGCACTTCTCCGGTGTTTTTTATTCTTGAAAAAGATTACCATTAATACCTTTTTGTTGAATAACCAGATGAAAAAACGAACTCATTCCAGACGGCATAATCAAACTCCTTATTGCACGGTTTCGTTTGCTAACTTCCGAAAAAGGATTGGGATCATAATGGTCTTCTAATTCCTTTAATATTCCTGCTCTTAATAAAAACTCATCCTGTCTTAGTTTTGATTGAAAATTTAACTCTGCTTGCTCCCCCTTTAGAATTAGCCAATCAAAATGGATATGTGTGGTTATATCCATTTCCCCAGGATGCTCCAAGACATCATCAATCATTTGGTGCTGATAATATCCTCTTAAGCTTCCCTTTTTTCTTGAAGGGTGTTTCCAGTCCTCATTGGTATAACCATAATCAGCTGTTACTACAAGCCCCTTTTTTAACACCCGGGATATATCCTTCACCATCCCTTCCATTAACAAAGGCACTTCAATTCGCTGCTTTTCCTTTAAAACCAGCCTACTTGCATCTAAAAAGGAATAAATGAATGAATTTGTTAACGGAACCTTTTCCTCATATAAGCTCTCATTTTTAATTCCCACCATAACCTCATACAATTGTCCATTCTCTTTCTCAATTACATGGACTGGCATAGCATCAAATAATTCATTTGAAAAGACCATCCCTTCAAAAGGTTCAAGTTCATCAAGTTTATTTACTTGGGTTACAGAAAATCGGGGTTTAATTAATTCATTTTGCAAACTCAGATGATACGGACTGCTTTCTACAATTATGTAATTTAACGGAGATTTGATGGAATGCTCCCATTCCTGTAAAAAAGAATGGGCAAACCGTCCATTGCCAGCGCCAATTTCACAAAAAGTTGGTTCAAGGTCATTATACTTACAAACACTTGCGAACCATTTCGCAACGATACGGCCATAAATATCGGAAATATTACTTGTCGTAATAAAATCTCCTTGGCCGCCAATTTTTTGTTTATTTTTCATATAGTAACCAAATTCAGGATGGTATAGGACTGCCTCAATGTATTCTGCATAGGTAATTAAGTTTACTGGTGCATTTGAAATTAAGCTCTTTAAATAAGTAATCATATGAACTCCTTCTTTAGGTTTACACTATTGACATAGTGTAAACTTTATTATATTGTTAGTTTAGTAGCTTAACTATATCCCCTCCCATTTTTTATATGATTAGAAGACCATCTCCCAGAAAAACCCTTCTCAAGTGAGAAGGGTTTTTTTTATGGATACCATCATGAAAACCCATTTAAAAACGGATTACTATCCATCTCTTCTCCAATGGTGGTTATAGGTCCATGCCCAGATAAAACAGTTGTTTCTTCAGGTAAAAACAATAATTTTTCATGAATGCTTTTCAATAGTTGTTTATGGTTACCTCCTGGCAGATCTGTTCTACCAATGCTGCTCTTAAATAACGCATCACCTGATACAACAAATCCCTCTGACTCAAAGTAATACGATACACTCCCAGGAGAATGCCCTGGAGTTTCAAAGATAGAGAACGTGAAATCACCAATCGTTATCGTTTCCTCTTTTTTGAGGATATAGTCGGCTTTTTTCATTTTCATTAACTCTTGCATTTGAAAGAACTTCGAACCATTTAATGCAGGATCAATCAGCCAATCTTCCTCCTCTTCATGAATATAAACAGGTATTTTATAATAGTCTCTTACTTCATCAACGGCGCCGATATGGTCGAAATGTGCATGTGTTAAGAAAATAGCAATCGGCTTGAGTTCTCTTTTTGATAACCACTTTATTAGTTTTTTCCCTTCACTCCCTGGATCAAAAATCAAACAGGTTTTGTCAGGACTTTCAACTATGTAACAATTTGTTTGTAAAACCCCTAGGGGAATTTGAGACCATTTCATTTCGTACACTACCTCCAACTATTTTTACATTAATTTTATTTTACACTATGTAAGCTGCATTGCTAACTTTTTTAGCCCTCGACAAATGAATAAAAAGAATATAAAATAAGAATCGAATGTATATAATATTCTTACATAACTATCTTAGAAATCTGTTGGGCATAGCCCAAGTATTATCTAATAAAGGGGGCTTTATTAATGGGAGTAGTTATTATTTTTGCTTTGGTTACCTTACTTGCTGCTTATGGTGCCTTCACTGCCCTAAAAAATAAAAATTTCTTAGGAGCATTTTGGGCAGTAGCAACATTGGCTGTTTTTGGCTGGTTTGCAATTATGACCGTTATTGAAAGTGGATTTCCTACTGGAACGCACTAAACTTTAAAAATTGAAAGACTGCCAAACGGCAGTCTTTTTATTTTTCTACGAGCTCCAATAATTCTTTTGTTTTAATATTTATGATTTTTTCAAAACGATTTCCATATAGTGCAGCTTCCCCAGAAGGAGATAGAAGAACAGGTTCATTTTTCAGCCCCTGCAAAATGCTGTTGTTATTACCGCTATTGATATCATAGCTTACAAGCTCAAAGCCTTCCGTGTAAGCATCCGCTTCCACACTTTTTAGCGGCTTAAGGGTAATAAATTTCCCATTTTTTTCATTAAAGTCATAGTAAGGAACTAACCATCCCGAAAACATTGTTAGATGTGGAATGGAAAAAGAAAATAGTTCTTGTTTGTTCTCATTATAAAAAGTATAAGCTGCCAGTAGCTTTTCCTTATCCTTGACGGTAACAGTCATTAAGATGTCATGGTAAGCAGCAAATTGAAGGACATCTGTAAATATTACTTCCTCCGTCTCAGAATTTAGTTTTTTTAACAAGAGTGGCGCAAAGAGAGAAGGACTCGTTTCATCCCAATTTAGATAGGCAACTTCTTCTTTTCCTAACCATTTAATAAATGGTTGAGGAATCGATAGTTCCGTTGTTTTTCTTTGTTCAATATCTAAAAGCAGCATTTGAAATGTCCAATCTTCATTAAATGAGGAGATTAGTATCTCAGACTCATTTAATGGGTTCCATTCAAAGGCTAATTCATATGAGGTGAAAGACTGTTTTATTATTTCTGATCCCTCTGGAGTAAGTATGGTAACTTGTCCTTCATAGGTAGAAGGAGAAGTTTGTATAAGTATATTCTTTTTTGAAGGGCTGATCTGCAAGGTGACAATGGGCACTTCACTCGTATATAGTAACTCACTATTACCTGTTAGAAGATTATAAAGGTGTACAGACGATGATTGTTCAAGATTAGTAATATAGAGTAATTGATGGTCAGAAAGCCAGCCGCCTACTTTATAAAATTCACCTTCAGGTATTTCAATTGGGAGTTTCCATGTTTCTTCCGGTTTTGAAGGCGGGACATTTTGCTTGTCAGTATCTTCAGAAGGGCCGGGCTTGGCATCTTGTTGATTCGTACAAGCACTAAAAAAGGAGGCAAAAACGAGCAAAAATAAGATTTGAAAAATGAATTTTAAGATCATATTACTTTTGTTAAGTCTCATTTTCCCCCTCCCTCCTTTTTTCTTCACATTTATTAGTACGTTTTTTTTACAAAAATGTTTCAATAATAACAGTAACATTCTAGAAATAAGAAAAAAGTCGCATTTTTACGACTTTTTTACTAATTAACAAATAACCAACACAATAGTTTATTTTAATGTCATTGAAATCATTTTACAAGTCGTGTAATTAACTATTTACAAATAAAGTGAAGCTATAAAAATGCCCTCAACTTTTTGGATAATATCCTTAAATTGAGATAAAGGCAATGGATTAATTCCCCTTCCTAGCTCTATTGTGAAACCAGGGCGTTTATACTCTTGAATATACCAATCCTTGAATCCCGCATGACTATCGAAGTTTCGAATTGCCTTGTATCCACTCACTCGTTCGAATTCTCTTGCTAGAACTTCAGAATCTGGAGGTTCGAACCCTTCATATCCCCAATAAAACTCTTCACCTTGAGTATGATAAGCCAGAATTCGATCATATTGATTTTTCTTAATCAAATCTGCCATAGCTATTGCTTCTGGTTCTGATAAAGAAGACTTACCTGGAAAATCTCTAGGTGCAGGAGATTTGGGTGCCTTCCTTTCCTGCTCAATCTCCCAATTCGCCGGGAACTGATTGTTTAAATCTACCCCTCTAATATTTGCCTTCCAATGAACGAATTCATCGCTTCCTTCATTTATATTGATTATTTCCTCTCGGCGGCTTGTTGGTGGTCCATTTAATACTAGGTCAACCCCGTCCGGATTTACCATTGGAACAATAGATAATTCGGTGTCATTATATAAATTTATTGTATTTATTCCTCTTAATGGACTTCGATTCGTTAATGAAATGAGGTATTGATTAACAAGGTTCATTAGAACCATCGTTGTAATCCATTCATTAGCATGAAATGAGGCATTCATATGAACTTTTTTTAGTCCCTTTCCAATTCTTATTTCTTGAATCGGATTACCTAATACACTGGTGCCTACAGTATCCACATTAATAAATGGATATAACTTCTTTAGAGTTTTCAATTGCTTCATTAAGATCTCTGAACCATAAGGTAATTTCGAACTAACATGTTGCTGTGTAATACGTTCAGGTAAATAGAGGGTTTCACCCGTTGTTAATTTATTAGGATTTTGCATTTGATTTAGTATCATCATGGCGTCAATCGATAAATTTTTTGCATTTCCAATTTTCCATAAAGTATCCTCTTCTTTTATTGTGTATGGAATGGATACATAGCCTGGTATCATTATTTTTGTACCAGTTTTCAAATTAGATGGATTTACGTTCTCGTTTGAATCGATAATGAGTTCAAGTGGAACCATAAACAATCGACCATAATACGCGTAGGAGTCACCTTCCCGGACTCTAACCTCCATATTTCTTCCTCCTTCCATCATAAAAATCATATGACGAAAGACAGTAGAAAATGAGCAAAACAAAACCTGCAATTGATTGCAGGTTTATTCGTTATTTCCTTATAGGTTTAGTTTATTTTTTATTAGCCATGCCGCACCAATTACTCCAGCATCATTTCCTAGTGTTGCCAACGCAAGATTTGTAGAATCTCTAGCCGCTGAAAAAGCAAACATAGAAAAATTCACTTTTACTGAGTCTAATAAAATATCACCAGCCCGAGAAACTCCTCCACCAAGAACGATCATTTCCGGGTTCACTGTATTCGCAATATTCGCCAGAACAAATCCTAAATGAAAGGCTACTTCATCTAACAGTTTTTTAGCCAGTTCATCACCATTACGAGCACTATCAAAAACATCCTTTGCTGTAACTTTCCCATTTTCAGCAAAGATTACGGCGAGCTGCCCCTTTGCTTCAGCTTTTGGAAGTTCATTCTCAGCTAGTCGAACAATACCAGTTGCCGAAGCAATGGTTTCAAGACAGCCAGACTTTCCACAGTTACAAGGGGCACCGCCAAACGGTATAGACGTTATATGACCTATCTCCCCAGCTGCACCGTTTATACCTCGAACAATATTACCATTAGCGATTACTCCACCGCCTACACCCGTTCCGAGTGTCACACACACTAGGTCTCTTGCACCCTTACCGGCACCATTCCACATTTCACCTAATGCTGCACAGTTAGCATCGTTTTCGATTACAACAGGCAATTCTGTTAGTGAATGCAAACTTTCTTGTAAAGGAAAGTTATCCTTCCACCCCAAATTAACGACATTTAAGACAACACCCGTCTCATAATTTATTGGTCCAGGTGCCCCCATACCAATTCCAATTAATTTGGATTTCTGTTCTTTTAGTTCTACTAGTTTTTGATCGATTGTATTTGAAATGTTCGTCGTAATATTTTGACCTTCGTTCGAGTTATCAGTAGGAATTTCCCACTTATGCAGGATTTCCCCGTTCATATTAATAAAAGCCAATTTGGTAGTTGTCCCTCCAAGGTCCACTCCCACTATCCATTGTTCTGCCATTGTAATCACCTATCTTCTTCTTCTTTTTCTCTTAAGAATCTTATTTCGTGTCTTAAAATTAACAATGCAGTCGAATATTCTTTCGGTTCAATTAGCTGAGCATGATACAAATCTTTTAATTCTGACTCCATTAATTCTAGGTCAGCTACTCGATCACCAATATAAATAATCGTTCCAAATTGCTTTAAAAATTGTTGAATTTCATAAATAGACTTCATTTCATTTAGCCCTCTTACCTAAAGAATGAGAAACATTACATTAAAAGTATACCTTAAGCCTATACCACCCTCAAGATGTTCTTTCTATGAATCCATGATCATGCAAAATTCTGGCATGTCCAGCCAGTTGTTCCCATATAACAATAATATAACTACTATACACTCTTACTAGTAAAACAGAAGGATGGGATCAGATGAAAAAAATCTATTTGGTGCTAGGAGTATCAATCTTCCTCATTCTTGCTTTTGGAATATATCAGTATACTACTCCGAAGGCACAGGAAAGTATTACGTACTTCCCTATTGACCCAAAGGTAACCTTCAAATCCTTACAGACCAAACTTACACTAATGGATAAACCAGCAAATACGATCCTTTGGAAGGAACATTCGACTTTGGATCGTAAAGCCTACTTAAGGCAGGATGCAGCCCTGTTATATGCCAACGGCCGTCTACTAGATGAACTTTGGAATTGGAAACAAAATACGGCAGTGCTTGAACAGGAAAAAAGAATCACTATTGATAAAAGTGCACTTTTACAAGCCATTACTTTTCACTATGCAGAGCTTCATGAAAATGAAGATCAAATTTTCAGCTCACAATCTATGTCATCGGATCAATTTTACTTCGTGAAACCTAGTCATTCATTTAAGTCAGCTAAAACTGAAGATGAAAATAAATGGAAGAAACAGCTGGACGAACATACCCAAAGAATGCTGCAGCTTAGCTGGAACAAAGGGTTGCGCCATTTTTCGATAAATTTGAAAAACTATCAGGCTTATCCCCTCAGCCAATTTAATGAACTGGCAAAGGATGTATTACCAGGTTTTACAAAATCAGAGACTGCCCGGATTGTAGGCAACCTTTGGGAGGGCTTATATAAAAACTATATTCTCGGAATAAAAAAAGCAGACGGTACTAGTGCAAACCCCAAAGGCAGTACCCTTCCGCTTATTTTAATCGCAACGGATAAAACACATCTACTTGTATTAACCGAAACGAGTTCGGGTGAACCTATTCTCCTTCGCCAGATGATGGGAGCAGTCGATTAAGTTCCTGAACCAATTCAGCGTATTCCTGTTGACTTGGTTTTATTTCTGCAGCCCTTTTAGCATTCTCTCTTGCTTTCATGATGTCATTTTCCTCTAGATAGATTAAGGCAAGATTGTAGTATGCTTCTGGTAAATCTGGATCCAATTCTATCACCTTAAGCAGATGTGATTTCGCTTCATTAAGCGTACCCAGCTTAATTTCAATAAAAGATAACGCAAAATATACTTCTGCAGATGGTTGACCAGATTTCTCCACGTATTTGGTTAATACGTCATATGCTTGTTCATAGTTCTCCTGTTTAATATATTCTTGAGCTAACATCATAGTGGCGCTTTCATTCCCACCAGTTTCGGATTGCTGAAATCCATAGAATAGGGAGCCGTAAACAATAGCTGCAGATACCATCAAAAATAGTACCTGTAAGAATGGCTTTTTCTTTTTAGGGAAATTCACGATACCTGCTGCAAGAAAGCCACCAGCTATTCCACCTAAATGTCCAGCGTTATCTACAATTGATACGGTGAAGCCAAATATTAAATTAAAGACTAGTACCGTTATAACACTTGGTCCCATTGTTCGAAAAAAAAGCCTCGGGTAAATAAGGGCAAAATAAAGCAGTGCTCCAAAACAGCCAAATATTGCTCCACTAGCCCCTGCAGAGATATTTGGGCTAAAGATAAAACTGGCTATGACCCCTGATATACCCGCAAAAAGGTAGATAAATAAAAACCGGATATTTCCAAAGATTCTTTCCACTGCTGGACCTAAAAAAAACAAAGCCATGGTGTTCATCGCTATATGTAAAAATCCAATATGCAGGAAAATGGGTGTAATAAATCTCCACCATTCTCCTTCAATGATATACGGATTAAACTTAGCCCCATATTTGATCAGTGTAGAAGTATTTGTACTTCCCCCTTTTAGCTCTAACAATAAAAAAACAGCCACCTGAACAATCATAAATAAGTATGTAAAAAATGGCTTTCCATTCGTAAATATTTCTTTTTCTTTCTTTGCCATTTGGATTGCAAAATCTAACGTTGCTTTTTTTTGAGCGTTAACATCTTGCTCTGAATACTCATCATGAATGGGAAAGGAGACTTCCCTTTCTAGTTTTGCTGATAAAGCTTTAAATCCTGACTCGTATTGGTCACTCGTTAATAATACAGAGCTAACACTCGTTTTGTTTCCCTGCGGAAAAGTAAATGGACGTTCCAACCTGTATTCGTACTCATCAACAGGAGGAAATTGACTAATGTAAATATTTACTACTGTAAGCTCCCCACGACCGACCTGTTTTCGAACCTTTTCACCATTAGAAGCTGTAAATTCTATATCTCTTTGCATAGAGTTGCTCCAATCTAAATCCTGTCGTAACAACCGAACGATTGGAGCCTTTTTATTTTCAAGTCTTTCGAGCCATAATTCTTTTTGATTTTCAAATAATTGAATAATCCGGTAGCCTTGCTCCGAAACGAAGAAATAGGCTAATCTCCAAAAGACGTAATCCTCTTTATTGTTCAATACCCCCACTACTTTCTATTAGGACTTCCTAGTCATAATTATTTTTTATCCATTTTTCACTAGTTTCTTTCATTATAAACGATTATCATGTCTAATAATGATTAAACAAGATGATAGCATTGGCGTTTTTTCAACAAAAAAAACCATCTGTGGCTTTCACCATTCAGATGGTCTTTCAGCTGGTCCTCCAAATACAGTCTGCATCATTTTATTTTTCACGCCCGGAAAGCTCATAATTGAGCCTACCGCAAATCGCCGCATCCAGCCTGACCTGAGTAAAAGGTTAATAATCCGATATCTAAAGCGGAATGCAAAATAGCCAATTGATCCAATCATAAATATGGATGTCAACATACGAGACATTATCATCCCTCCTACTCATATTGTGTGAGTAGGAGTCTGTTTTTATCCAACACTTTTTCAGTACTTACTTAACACCGGAACCATTGTTTCCTTTAGTACCTTTACTGAGTTCGAGAATTTTTCTTTTTCTTTCTTATTCAGATCAAGTTCAACGACTTCTCTGATTCCACTGCGATTTACCACGGCAGGCACCCCAATATAAACGTCTTTATGCCCATATTCCCCATCTAAATATGCAGAGACAGTTAATACTGAATTTTCATTTCGTAATATCGCTTTTGTCAACCGAACGAGCCCCATCGCAATTCCATAATACGTGGCACCTTTTCGCTCAATAATATGATAGGCTGCATCTCGAACATTGATAAAAATATTATCTAGGTCTTCTTGGTTCGTTTCATGTTTATTTGTCCACTCGGAAATTTTCATTCCGGCAATATCCGCGTGGCTCCACACTGGAAGTTCCGTGTCTCCATGCTCCCCAATGATGTAGGCGTGAACGTTACGTGTATCAACATCATAATACTGCCCCAATAAAAAGCGGAATCGAGCTGTATCTAAAATCGTACCCGAGCCAATTACCCGTTCCTTTGGAAGTCCAGAAAATTTCCATACAGCATACGTTAAGATATCAACCGGATTCGTTGCAACTAGGAAAATACCATCAAAACCACTTGCCATTATTTGTTCCACTATACCTTTAAATATATTGGTGTTCTTTTCTACGAGGTCCAGACGTGTTTCACCTGGCTTTTGGTTAGCACCAGCCGTGATCACAACTAGGTCAGCTTGATCACAATCTGAGTAGCTCCCATACCAAATTTTGGTGCGTGAAGGCGCAAATGGTAAACCATGATTTAAATCCATTGCGTCCCCTTCAGCTTTTGCTTCATTTAAATCCACTAATACTAGTTCTTCTGTTATTCCTTGATTTAATAAAGCAAAGGCATAGCTTGAGCCAACAAAACCTGTTCCAACCAGGACAACTCTGTTTACTTTTACCATAATTTTTCCTCCTCGGGAATAGTGAGTATTTACTATTAATAAAGGAACAATATGACAATTTAATTGTACATTATTTCTCAAACTTTTATCAGTATTAATCAAAGTATGAAATCGTTATCTTTATAACTATTTTGTTACAAAGTAAATGACGAACATTGCTAACAGAGCAGCAATAAATCCAGACAAAAAATTCACCATATCATTATCCACTATATGATACCCTTTTATTCTTTTTGCTGCCGTTTGGCAATGGACTTTTTTCTCCGTTTCGATTCCACATTTATTGCAAATATAAACCTGTTGATAATAGGCACCAAATAAAGTATCAATAATATTACCTAAAAAACCGAATAAGAAAATAATGAAGAAGTCGAATATTTGCAAATGAAAAAGCCAAGCACCCGAAAAAGCTATTAGCATGGAACCAAATATGGCAGCAGTAGTCCCTAACAAACTGATGGCTCCAGATGTTCCTTTTTCTATTGGCTTAAATGTACGTATGTAAACAGGTTTTCTTTTACTTAAGGTACCAATTTCTGAAGCCCAGGTATCTGAATTTGAACTAGCAAGGCAAACTATAAAACCAATCAGCCAAACTATGTCCTGTTGAAAATAATAGATAATACTTAGTAATGCAGCAAAACCACCATTAGCGATCACCTGTCGCCAATCTCTAGTAGCTCCCTTTGCTAATTTTTCTTCAATTTCTTTTTTTGCTGAGCTTTTATATTTCGACCATAAGCTGGATGTTGTAAAGAATAATCCAAGAAGGAGAAGACCTTTTACACCAAACCCGAAATACACAGCGACTCCAACAAATACTGCTGCAATAGCCCCATTACTACTTAATGAACGTTCCAAATAACCAGCAAAACCACCAAATGAAATAATTGTGATTATGATAAGATTTTGAATCATTTTATATTTATTACCTCGTCATTTGTAATAATTTTCGAGACTGGAATATCATGCTTTTCTATAGGAAACTGTGGAATAACCTGGAAGTGAAAGGCAAGGGATATTGTTTTTCCATCAAAATTGGGTAGATAGCGATCATAGTATCCTCCACCAAAGCCCAACCGGTATCCTTCTCTTGTATAAACCAAACCAGGCACAATTAACAGATCGATATCTTCAGGCTTTATCTCCGTCGTCTGCTCTTTTATGGGTTCAAGTAAACCATAAAAAACAGATTCAAGCTGCGAAAATTGGGTTATTTTATGAAAGGATAAAATCTTTTCCTTTGGATGACACTTCGGTGTGACAACCTCTTTTCCTGACTCCCACGCTCTTCGAATAATTTGATATGTATCGACTTCTGGTTCCTTCGAAATCGTAATCCCGATAACTTTGGCATTTATCCAGTCTTCATGTTTATATAGAGTATTAGCAATTTTATAGGAATAATGTTCATAATAAGGTTTAGAAAGTAGCGAAAGACTCTCTTTCATTTCTTTACGTATAATATTTTTTTCATTCATGTAAATGATGATCTCCTTATTTTTTTACAACAAAAAAAGCAGCAGGAAGCCCTACTGCTTATTTTGTTTCACGGTGTGCTGTTGTACGCTTTTCTCTTGGGCAATATTTCTTAAGCTCAAGACGATCAGGGTTGTTACGTTTATTTTTTGTTGAAATATAGTTACGATCTCCACACTCAGTGCAAGCTAACGTAATATTTACACGCATGTCAATTTCCCTCCAAACGATTAAGCTAGTTCGTTCATACGACTTTTCTATAATATCATTTTTCAAAAGGAAATGCTAGTGTGTTTTTTAAAAGGTCTTTTTTCAATCAATTTACACCAGACTATCTTGCCTTTTCATTCATATTTGCCCGTTTATTTAACAGAGTATCTTCCATTACTATTACTGTTTGAGATGCAATTCGTTTCCATCCATATAAGCTCTTAACAATTTGCATTCCTTTAATGCCAATCTCTTTTGCTCTATGAGGGTCTTGCAAAAAGAAGTCAATATTGTTAAGGAGACTATCGGCATCTCCTGGAACCATAAGCAAACCAGTTTGCCTATGCAAGACAATTCCTTTTAACCCGCCGGTTTCTGAAACGATTGTTGGTTTAGCAAGAATCATTGCTTCAAGAGCCACAATTCCGAAGGGTTCGTACAAACTAGGAAAAACAGCTATTTCACTATTTACTAACAATGCATTTCTTTGCTCGTCTGAAACGTAGCCAATAAAAGCAACGTAATGATCTAATTGTTGTTCCATTACCATCTTACGATATCTTTCAAGCATTGGCCCCTTGCCAGCAATAACAAAATAGATATCCATTCCACTTTCCTTTGCTGCTTCTGCTGCCTCAATTATTGTCTCAAATCCTTTTTCCTTTACGATTCTGCCCACAGAAAAAATATACTTTCTATTCTTTATGAATGGATAGATCTCATTTGGATCTACTTTAACATCATCCTGTTCAATCCCGTTTGGTATAGTCGTCATTTTTTTATCTGATAAATGGAAGTTTGTTAATAATTCTTCTCTCATATAGTTACTGCACACAATTACTTGGTCTGATTCCGTAATTAACTGAAGTTCTTTTTCATGGATGAACCGCTGCATGTCTGTATGAATTCCATTATTCCTACCATGCTCTGTCGCATGTATCGTAGATAATAATGGAATAGATAGGACTTCTTTTAATGTAATTGCAGAAGTTCCTACTAGCCAATCATGTGCATGGACGATATCAAACTTTATATCATCTGCTATTTTTTCACCTTTAAAACTCATTGCTAGATTCAGACCAGCAATCCAAGAGAGAAAATTATCGTCTTGGCTGTTGAGTGGAGTCACACGATGGACATGAACACCATTGATTACCTCATAGGGAGGGTGACCGCCATTCCCTGCGGTAACTACATGGACCTCGTGACCTAATTGGGTCAAATGAATAGAAAGACCATAGACATGCCTAGAGAGCCCGCCTACAACATTGGGAGGGTATTCCCATGTTAGAATAAGAATTTTTAATTGCCAGTCGCAGGAATGCTTCTCGGTTATTTCGTTAATTACTTTATCATCCATTTTTCTGCCCCATATTTTTTGATTCTCCGTAATAGCTGTAGGTACTTACATGATCAATCCATTTAGGTGAAGAATGATCAATCTGTTGATCATGAACTAAATTATTATAAATTTCGCCCCCATTTAAATTTCCCAAAGCCGGGGTTTGAACTAAATTTGAGCGAAGGACTGGAAAAAAATTATTATCCTTAAATTTAACACCTAATTCTGCTATATAGCACCGATTCGCTGTCAATCCTTTAATAAACCAATGGCCCTTGTTATAGGGTACCGTAATATCATAGTAATGATGAGCATTTTTTCCCGTGAAAATAATATCCGTTACATCATAAATTCTGACGATGTGGACCAATTCCTCAAATCGTCTATTATAAAATAAAGAGATGACTTTCTCTGAGATTTTTGATGCCTCCCAATAGACTATTACCTTTCTTGGGGTAACTAGTTTTACCTGGAGTTCGCCTTTTATTGGAGAATATTCGCTAGATGGCTGATTTAAAACCTTGTCTTCCTTTTGGGGTTTCTCTTCAACAGAAAAATCTTCTCTTTGATTCTCCTGTTTATTTACATATTTATTCCATCTATATTGAACTCTTCCAACCGTAGTATTTAATTGTGAGGCGATTTTTCGGAACGATAAACCATCCTCTCTTAGTTTAATAATTTCTTCAATCATAGTTATCCTCCATTTCCGCAAACACATAACATATGCAAAAGTATTCTAAATATTCATTCATAGATAATATTAATGGTAACATCAGTAAGCGAACTGCACAATAAACGTATTTTGTCGAAAAATAAAAAAGATGAGACCTAATTATTTAAGTCTCATCTTGGGGTTACCTATTAATTCTACTCATTTAAATTGAATTTTTTACCTGTCACTAAGTAGATGACATTCTCCGCTATATTCGTTGAATGGTCGGCAATTCTTTCAATAAACCTGCAAACAAAAGAAAGTTGAATGATCTGGTTTGTAGCATTGGGGTTGTCTGGAACCATGCTAATAAGTTCATGAACTAATTTCCCAAACATATTATCCACTTCATCATCTTTTTCAGCACATTTCTGTGCAAGCATAACATCTTCGTCTACATACGCCTTAATGGACATAGATACCATTTCAAGGGCTTGATCCATCATTTTTGGAATATCCAGGATTTCTTTAAAATGCTTTTCATTTCCAATATGAATAGCCGCTTTTGCTATATTTACCGCCATGTCTGCCATTCGCTCCACTTCAGATGAAACCTTTAGTGCTACATTAAGTGTTCTCAAATCTTTGGCGACCGGTGATTCTCTTGCAATCAATAACAATGCCATGTCGTGAATTTCATGTTCCAACTTGTCAATGGCATTATCACCCTCGATAACCTGATTTGCCTTTTCAATATCGTGATTAATAAGGGCGCTGAGTGATTCTCGAACTGCTTGCTCAGCTAATCTTTCCATCTCTAACAACTTTTCTTTTAAGCCTATTAATTTACTATCAAATTTTGATCTCGTACTCATCTCTTCACCTCATCATCCAAATCTTCCTGTAATATAGTCCTCGGTCCTTTTATCTTTAGGAGTAGAGAAGATTTTATTAGTTTCTGAAAATTCTATCACTTCTCCATTCAAAAAGAAAGCAGTTTTCTTAGATATACGCGCAGCCTGCTGCATGTTATGAGTAACGATAATAATACTAAATTCCTTCTTCAATTCCTGTACAAGTTCCTCAACTTTTAAAGTTGAAATCGGATCTAGTGCAGAAGTTGGTTCATCCATTAATATGACATCCGGTTCAATCGCAAGACAGCGAGCGATACAAAGACGTTGTTGCTGTCCGCCTGATAAACCGTAAGCATTTTGGTTAAGTCGATCCTTTACTTCATCCCAAATGGCCGCCCCTCTTAAGCTTTTTTCAACTATTTGATCTAGGATTTTTTTATCGCGTATACCATGAATTTTTGGACCGTACGCAACATTTTCATAAATTGATTTCGGAAATGGATTTGGCTTTTGAAACACCATACCAACCTTTGTTCTCAATTCTTCTACTTGGTAGGATTTATCGAGAATATTTCTTCCTCGATAGAGAATTTCACCTGAGGTTCTAACACCTGGTACTAGTTCAATCATACGATTTAATGTCTTAATATACGTTGATTTTCCACAACCTGAAGGGCCGATAATAGCCGTAACTTCATTTTCCATAATATCTAGGTTTATTTTCTTTAGCGCTTGATTCTCACCGTACCATAAATCTAAGTCGCTTGTTTTATATACAATTTGTTTTTCTTGTGGATTAATAATTTTTGCAGTGGCTGTTGTTGTTTCCATAGTAGTTTGCCTCCCTATCATAGCCTTAATATCTCTTCTGGAATTTATTTCGAATTAAAACAGCAATCGAATTCATGATAATTAACATTACAAGTAAAACGATAATACCTGCTGCAGCTAAAGCATGAAACTCAACTTGAGGACGACCTGTCCAATTGTAAATTTGTAAAGGTAATACAGTCATACTATCTAATAATGTTTTTGGTAAAAATGCAAGGAATAAAGGCATTCCAAGGACAACAAGCGGTGCTGTTTCTCCGATTGCCCGAGAAAGAGCCAAAATTCCGCCTGTAAGTATTCCTGGAATTGCAGCAGGAAGAACAATTCGAACAATTGTCTGCCATTTTGTAGCCCCTAATCCAAATGAAGCCTCTCTTAATTGATTAGGCACTGCGCGAATCGCTTCTTGTGAAGCTACAATAATGACTGGTAAAACAAGAAGACTCATGGTAAGTCCCGCAGCTAGGACACTTGTCCCAAGTGCTAGTGCACGTACGAATATTGTTAAACCGAGTAATCCGAAAACAATAGACGGGACACCCGCAAGATTAGAGATATTAACTTTTATAAAATTTGTTATCGCATTATCTTTTGCATATTCCTCGAGATAGATAGCAGTACCTACACCTAGCAGTAATGAAACAGGTGTAACAACAGCCATGAGCCAAATGGTACCAATTAACGCAGCATAAACACCTGCATTTTCAGGCTTCCTTGAAGGAAGACTTTGTAAAAATTGCAAATCTAAATAGCCAAGTCCTTGAGAGAATATCCGATATAATAATACTCCTAATATTAATAATACAAACATGGTTAAAGCAAAAAATATCCACTTTGAAATTGAATTTTTAGATAATCTTGGTTTCATCCGCTTTACAACGGATTCATGATTAATTAATTTCATTAATACTCCTCCCTAAAACGACGGGTGATATATTGTGCTAATAAATTCATCACCAATGTAAATACAAATAATGTCATACCAACTGCATAAATGCTATAGTAGATCGTCGTACCATAACCTGCATCACCTTGGCTTACTTGGACAATATAAGCAGTCATCGTTTGAATCGAGCCTGTCAAATTCCACTCAAGATTCGGTGTTGAACCCCCAGCTACTGCTACAATCATTGTTTCACCGATTGCTCGTGAGATACCTAATACAATAGAGGCAACGATTCCTGAAATCGCAGCTGGCAAGACGACTTTAATAGCTACTTCAAATTTAGTCGCCCCTAATGCAAGTGCACCTTCACGCATTGCATTTGGAACCGAAGTCATCGCATCCTCTGAGAGTGAAGCAATCATCGGTGTAATCATGATTCCTATTACAATACCAGGGCTTAAAGCATTAAAAATTTCAAGGGATGGAATGATTTCACGTAATATTGGAGTAACAAAGGTTAGCGCAAAAAAACCATAAACAATTGTTGGGATTCCAGCTAACACTTCTAATATCGGTTTAATAATTCTGCGAGCTCGATCTGACGCATACTCACTCAAATAAATGGCTGAAGCCAATCCGATTGGAACAGCAACAATAGCAGCTATTACAGTTACCTTTAACGTCCCCATTATTAATGGCAGAATACCGAATGATCCATTGGTTTCGGAAAAAGGATACCATTTTTTAGCGGTAAAAAATTCCTTAATCGATACGGCATCGAAAAATAAAAATGTCTCAAAAATGAGCGTAAGAACAATGCCAATCGTTGTCAAAACAGAAACGGCCGCTGTGAGGAACAAAATATAAGGCATAATTTTTTCAGTAATACCTCCAGCGCTCTTCCTTTTTTTCTTCTCTTGAATCATTTTCTGAACAGAGAATGAATTAGTTTTTTGAGTGTCCAATTTGAAAACCCCTTTCATTCCAATGACAAGATGAGAAGCATATTTTTATGCTTCTCACCTATAAAATTATACTAATTCTTACTTAAGAGTTTCTAATGTTTCAAGTTGCTTTGTATACTCTTCATCAGGTAATTTTACATATCCAACATCTTCAGATAATGTTCCGGCATTTTCTAATAGAAACTTCACGAAATCATATACTTCTTCTTGATCTTTAATAGCAGAGTTTTTAACATAAGTGAATAACGGACGTGATAGAGGAGCATATTCTCCAGATTCAATTGTTTCATTAGTTGGCTCTACAGGACCTTCTCCACCATCAATTGCAACAATTTTTAAAGTATCTTTATTTTCTGCATAATAAGCATATCCAAAGTAACCAATAGCATTTTTATCACCTTGAACACCTTGTACTAGTGTATTGTCATCTTCAGAAAGGGTTGCTTTTTCAACGATAGGTTTTCCATCAAGAATTACTTCATCGAAATAATCGAAAGTCCCTGAATCTGTTCCAGGTGAATATAATTTGATTTCTTCATCTGGCCATTCTGGATTGATATCAGACCATTTTTTAGTTGTTCCATCTTCGATCCAGATTTTCTGTAAGTCTTCGATTGTTAAGCTTTCTACCCAGTCATTATCTTTATTTACTACAACTGAAAGACCATCATATGCTAATTGTAATTCAGTATAATCAATACCTTTTTCTTTAAGAGCTGCTGCTTCTTCATCTTTAATTGGACGAGATGCATTACTTAGTTCAGTTTCACCAGCGATAAATGCTTCAAAACCGCCTCCAGTTCCAGATGATCCAACTGGGACTTTAACATTAGGTTGTACCATTCCATATTCTTCAACAACTGCTTCCATGATTGGGAAAACTGTAGATGAACCGTCTATTTTAATTTCACCTTGAAGTTGCTTTGCTTCTTCGCCAGCTTGTTCTTTGTTGCCTTCAGTTCCTTGTGCACCACAAGCTGCAGTGATTGCTAGCACACCAGTCATCATTGCTGTTAGTGCTATTTTCTTAAAGCTTTTCATTGCTTAATTCCCCCTATGAAATTTGGTTTGTGTAGTGTGTTCGTTTTCCTTACAAGATTAATAATAAACTCCTTCTGTAAAGCTTGTTTTAATGAATTGTAAAGGTTTTGTAAATGTTTGTATGACTTTTGTAAATCATAAATAAAATAGTACTAGTATTAGTATGTTCTTTTTTAAAAAAACTATAAAAAACCCGCCTCAAGTTATGAGACAGGTTTTAGGATAATTATTGGTTGTTTTGTTGGGAATCGGTAGTTTCATCTGTTCCTTCTTCATTCTGTGCAGCATCTTGGTTTTCCGTCGCAGGAGTCTGCTTCTTTAGATTAAAATAGGTATCCATTACCCTTTTGCCAATAATATTAGCTGTAGCTGGACCACTGTTTCCCTGATATGCCCATGGAACTAAAACAGCCATGGCAACCTCTGGATTATCGAACGGTGCATAGCTTATAAGACTCAGATTCATCACTTCAGGTGGTATTTTCCCAAATTTCTTTCGCTCTGGACCATCATAAAAAGCTTGGGCAGTTCCTGTTTTACCTGCAGGATTGTACTCTGCACCCTTAAAGGTACTAACACCGGTACCATCCCCTACTTGCATAACCATTCTAAAGCCTTCCTGTACCCGATCGATCCATTCATCCTTACCATCTATACGATTTAATATAGTTGGTTCAATTTCTTGAACAATCGGACCTAGTTGGTTGTTCTCAAGCACAGGTTCACGAATTTCTTTTACAATATGAGGCTGAACACGGTATCCACCGTTAGCAATGGTTGAAACATATTGTGCCAATTGCATTACAGTATAGGTATCATACTGACCTATCGCTAAGTCAAGAAGCAAACCAGACTGTTTCAACGGACCGGGATAACCAGTACTCTCATTTGGAAGGTCAATTCCTGTTTTTGTTCCTAGACCAAATTGACTGAACGATTGACGCATCGTGTCAAAAGCCGTTAAGTCTAATGGCAGCGGCTTATTCGGTGAATAGTGCCCACCTGCCATTTCAATCACTGTCTTCCACATATATACGTTTGATGATACTTGTAATGCTCTTAAGTCATTAATTGTTCCAAAGTTCTTCCAAGAAGACTTGGGTGGTGTATTTTTTATCAATAAAGGTGAATCATAATGAGTTGAACCCGGCTGAATTGCCCCAGTATTATAACCGGTTAAAATCGTCGCCCCTTTGACAACAGATCCAACTGCATAAGAGGTCGTTATATTCCCAAGAGCAAAGTCACGCATTTCTTGTTTATTTGTTTCCTCATTTTTAGCAATTTGCTTTCCGGCCATTGTTAGTATTTCACCAGTATGTGGATTTATCAGAACAACAAAGGCGCGGTCTAAAAGAGCTGATTTAGAGTTTTGTTTTGCGTTCCAAAGTTCTTCTTCTATAATTTTTTCGATTTCAAGCTGAAGATCCATATCAACCGTTAGAACAAGGTCTTTTCCACGCTGTCCTTCGGAAACCACTTCAGTGGACAAGATTTTACCTGCTTTATCAGTGACATTTTTCACTTTACCTTTTTGCCCATGTAAGACATCTTCATATTGCAGCTCAATGTAGCTTTTACCAACCCGATCATTTCGATTATAACCACGAGCCAGATATTCCTCTAGTTTATCTTTTGGTAAGCCTTCATCAGAAGATGTTACATTTCCAAGTACGGTTTTTAATGTGTTTCCAAATGCATAATATCGTTCCCAATCTGTGGTGGTATCCACACCAGGTAAATCTTCTAAGTTTTCACTGACTACAGCAAATTCTTCTGGAGTAACATCTTTATTTTTAACTATTTGTTGGGATAGAGCATAACCAGTGTTAAATTCCCTAAATATTGCAAGGGTTTCTAAATCTTGTGCTGATAAACTTGCAAGGTCATCCGCGGTAATTCTTTTTAGCTGGAGATTATAAATTTCTTTATCATCTAATTCTTCTTGGTCGTATAAGTCCCATTCTTTTTCTGTAATTTTTTCTTTTGCTTTTTCAGGGTTTTTTAAGATCCAGAAATCCTGTTTATCACGTTCACGAACCTTTGATGTATCTTTATCAATCAGTTTTGCCAAGCGCTCAGCGGTTTCGAGCATTTCCTCTTGGCTTGTATCTTGAAATTTTGTGTAAGTGATTGCATTTAACGGTGTATTATCAACAATAATTTTCCCATTACGATCAAACATTTTCCCTCTAGGTACAGGGTTATTAACCGTTATATCTTCAGTTCGCTCAATTTCCCGTTTAAAATCTTCGCCATAAACAATCTGCACTAAACCTAGACGAAGAATAAGAACAGAAAACAGAATAAATATAACAAAGAAAAGCATGTTCAGGCGAAACGTAACATGCGGTTTCTTTTTCTTTTTAGTATTCAAATTTTTCACTTCCTAGCCATTTCGACATTATTAGCTTTATTTTAACGGAAATTCCTCCTTTTATCTATGAATAACACTTACCAATTGACACCAGATAACAAAAAAAGCGATGAGTAATAGGATTTACTCATCGCTTTATGCTGTGGGTATTTGGATTCTTCTTACAAAAAAATAAATTAATGAATGCCCTGCACCAAGAAATAAAAGGAGGATTGGAATACTTTGCTTCTCATTAAACAAAGTAACTGCTGCTAAGAATGACAAAATCGAAACGATTCTCCCCATATTAATATAAATTTCCCGGACAACAATATACTCTATTCTCATTTCTGCTGCTTTCCAGGCAGTTCCAATAACATCATATGTAGTTGACACATAAGGTACAAGCAAGATCGGATAGGCTATTGCAATCATCGCTGCGTATATTAAAAGTTTTACATAATTAATATCCCAGACGATGATTAAAACAGCTAAATAAAGGATAATACCCCCAATAAGGATTGCCTTTTTTCGATTGTTTTTTTTAATTAACCGGGATGCAGCATAATAGGCTATAAAAGAAATTCCGGAATTAATAAGTCCAAATGTACCTAGGGCCAGTTCACTTCCAGTGGAAATGTAGACGAGTACCGAGATAACAAATAAAAACGTCCCTTCTCTAAGACCTTGAAAAAAATGTGCATTAGTAATAAGACGCCAGTTTTCATTTTTCTTTCTTTCTTCTAAAATCCTTCTAAAATCATACTTACCATTAGCAGGGCGTGGCTTTAATGAAAAACTTAAGAAAACAGCAAGCGCAAACAGGAATAACGATATCCCAAATACGATTGAATACCCTGTAAATTTTTCAAAGCGGGTAATAATAATTCCAGCCGCAATTGGTCCAATCATACCGCCTGTAGAGGATAAAATTCCCAAAAAGCCATTAAAGAAATCTCTTGTTTCAGGTTCTGTTATTTCAAAGGTTAATACATTATAGGCAAGCCAATAAAAACCATATCCAACACCAAGCAGGCTTCCTAACAATAATAGATAGGTTGCAGCATTTTTACCGGTTATTAAAACCATCAAATAAAAAAGCGCTAGAAAAACGACACCGATCCTTAACACTTTAACACGATCAATTTTTTTTGCCCATCTGCCTGCCAGGATAAAGGTTAAGGGCTGTAAAATAACTATAGAAAGGTTGTAAAGTGCAAGGTCTGAAAATTCTCCTGTTTGTTTCCATAAATAAATATTCACAAAAGTATTCGATAGTGCAACACTTAAAGAATATAAACCGCCGATGATTAATAGCAAGGACAAATCTTTTGTAAATTGTACTTCACCTAAAAATTTAAATTTTTTCGCCATAAAAACTCCCCTTTGTGATAAGGGTAGTCTTTAACAAGCAGGAGTCCTTTATACGGAAAAAGAAAAGACAGCTGTAATCAGCTGTCTTTTTCAACACTATATTTTTATTTCGCTGCGTTGTAGCGCTTTGAAACTTCATCCCAGTTTACAACGTTCCAGAAAGAAGAAATGTAATCAGGACGACGGTTTTGGTAGTTTAAGTAATAAGCATGCTCCCAAACATCAAGACCAAGGATTGGTGTTTTACCTTCCATTAAAGGTGAGTCTTGGTTTGGTGTGCTTGAAACTTCTAATTCACCATTGCTTACAGCTAACCATGCCCAGCCTGAACCAAAACGAGTTGTAGCTGCTTTCGCGAACTCTTCTTTAAAGCTATCAAAGCTGCCAAATTTACTGCTGATTGCGTCAGCAAGTTCACCAGTTGGTGCACCGCCGCCATTTGGAGCAAGGATTTGCCAGAATAATGAGTGGTTAGCGTGACCGCCACCGTTATTACGTACAGCTGTACGAGCGGCTTCTGGAACTGCATCTAGGTTAGCAATAACCTCTTCAACAGATTTTGATAATAGTTCTTCATTGCCTTGAAGTGCATTATTTAAGTTTGTCACATATGTGTTGTGATGTTTTGTGTGGTGAATATTCATTGTTTCTTTGTCAATGTGAGGCTCAAGAGCATCATACGCGTAAGGTAATTGTGGTAATTCAAATGCCATTTTTATTTCCTCCTATGTATACAAAAATTTTATTAGCCTTAGTTTTGTCTAAAATCAAACCAATTTTAGAATATTCCTAAAGCTTTGTAGCTTAAGATTATCAAAGAAAGTGTTTTCTTTCAAATAAAATGCTTTGCTCCTAACAAATTTACAATATCCCTCCCTGGAAAATTTTATACATTATTTTTTCAAGAATGAAAACAATCATTATTACAAAGTTTTCGATAAATTGTCATGTTTCAACTGGTGAAAGGTTGTTAATACATGATTAAATCAAATTGAAGGGAAAAAGGAGTGGGAAATATGCTTAATTTTTCTATATATAGTTTATTGGTTCAATTCTTTCAGAAATCTGAGCAAATACAAAAGATTAAAGCGGGTACCGTTCTCTTTCAGGAGAAGGATTCAGTTGAACATGTGTACCTATTGCTAAGTGGAACGGTTGCCCTTGGGAGAGTCCACATGCGTGGGAAGGATTTTATTTTAAAAATCTTAAATAGTAGAGAAATGATTGTTGAATATCAACTTTTTAAACATAATCCCCATTATCAATTTTATGGAAAGACATTGTCTGATTGCGAGATTCTTACCATTAAAAAAGATCAATTTGAAGAATTTATTATGAATGATCCCGATGCGATGAATGCTTTTGTATCTTGGTTAAGCACAAGCTACCTAAAATCACAAATGAAATGTCAGGATCTAATCATGAATGGAAAAAAAGGTGGTTTATACTCTATTCTAATTCGACTTTGTAATACCTACGGTGTAATGACAGAGGATGGAATTCTCATTGATTTACCATTAACACATCAGGAACTTGCCAACTTAACCTACGGTACGAGGGAAGTCATTCAACGTGCTTTAAAAGAATTGCGGGAAAAAGATATAGTTTCCTATGATCAGCAAAAATTTACGATAAAAAATATAAGATACCTGAAAGAAGAAATTGATTGTCAAAACTGTGCCTATGAGATTTGCGGTGTAAATTAATTAAAATCCTCCTCATTGTGAGGAGGATTTTTTCGATTATAATACAACGAACAGGAAGTAAACAATCATGAGAATTTGAATGATCGTTTTTGTTAACACACTGCTAACAAAGCCGACAACAGACCCGAAGCCGATTTTTATACTGTCTTTGAACTCCCGCTTATTAATAAGAAGCTCTGCTCCTACTGCACCAATAAATGGGCCAATGAGAATGCCCAAAAATGGGATAACGAATGGTCCAACCAAAAGTCCAATCGTACTACCCCAAACCCCAGCCTTTGAACCACCATATTTTTGTATCCCAATCATATTGGCAATATAATCTGCGACAAACAAAAGAATAATAAACAAACTTTGAATGATCCAGAAGAACCAGCCAAAAGGCTCAAAGGAAAAAAAGACACCATACAATATATATCCCGTTAATAGAAACAAAACACTTGGAATGATTGGATACACTAGACCAACAAATCCGATGATAAATAGAATTGATATGATCGACCAATAAACGATCTCCATTATTTCTCCATCCTTTTAAAAATTTATTATGTACCTTATACGCACTAGTTACCTAAATAGTTTCACAATCATCATTCTTGTTTATCTCAGTTCCTAAAGCTACAATAGAATGGTGAATCTTTATTAGGGTGGTAATTATGAATATTTTCAAACAATTTTATAAAAGTACTCATTCCCCAAAGGACATTGCTTCTTTCCGGTTTCAGGGAATTGGAAAAACGATTTTATATGTATTTCTTCTCACCTTACTATCCATTTTTCCATCAATTTATTACTTAAGTACAACGCTTAATGAAGGAATCGAAGGTACTAAATCAGTTATTAAAGATGATATTCCCTCATTTACAATTGAAAATGGAACCCTTACTGCTGAAACAGATGTACCCATAACCATTGATAAAGGTGACTTTTCCATTATTATCGATCCAACAGGAGTTATTACAAACGAAGATGTGGAAGACGAAGATAATGCCTTCGCATTGCTTAAGAATGAAATTGCGGTATCAGCTGGCGGAAGAATTGATACCTATTCCTACTCCATGCTTGAAGGCTTAGCGCTTACGAAAGAGGATTTTATTGATATAGTCAATACAGTTGATGATATGAAGGGAATTATTATTCCAGTTATGTCTACCTTAATGTTTCTCTTTTCCAGTGCGATAAACTTCATCGAAGTATCCATTCTGGCTTGGTTCGGCTTAGTATTAAAAAATCTTGCTGGCAAAAGTATTAGTTATCGCCACTTATGGAGGATGGCCGCCTACAGTGTAACGTTGCCAACCGTATTCTTTACGATTATGAGTACCATTAATACAACTGTACCAAATAGCTTCATCATCAATTGGTTTGTTGAAATAGTCATCTTATTTTTAGCAATAAAAGAAATACCCAACGAAAAAACAAATATCGAGAACTAAACGCACCCCATAGGTGCGTTTTTTTTCGTTCTATAAAGAATTGGACAAGCATAGGAATGTATAAACATTCCATTTTGGAGGCATGTCTCATGAAAAGAATTTTTCTATTTCTATTTGGACTTCTAACGATTTATGTAATATATATTGATTTAACAGCAGGTACTTTGCCAAAGGATGAAACCCAAATACCAGAAGAAACAGTAGCGACAATGGCCAACCTTGAAAATACGATGGACGCATTTGAAGCTGAAGTTGAACCCGGGGAAACGTTGATATCCATTGTCGAAAATCATATAAAAAAGCCTTTACCCGTTTCAATCGACGAATTAATTGCAGATTTTCAAAGCTTAAATTCAGGGCAGGCTCCAGAAAAAATACAAATTGGCTCCACTTATCAATTTCCTGACTACTCAAAATAGGAAGTCAAAATCATCTATCTTGTCAAGATGAGTAAAGGACTGATAAAATAATAGGTGCGTGTTTAAACTAACGACTATTCGAATCCAATTTGAAGGAGCGAATTTCCCTTGAGTGAAATTACACATCGTACAAAAACCCGTCCAATTAAAGTTGGTAATTTAACAATTGGCGGAAGTAACGAATTATTTATACAAAGCATGACCACTACGAAAACACATGACGTTGAAGCAACTGTGGCTGAAATCAAACGTCTTGAAGAGGCAGGCTGCCAGATTGTACGTGTTGCTTGTCCCGACGAACGTGCGGCAAATGCCATTCCTGAAATCAAAAAAAGAATTAACATCCCTTTAGTTGTTGATATCCATTTTGATTATAAATTAGCACTTAAAGCCATTGAAGGCGGTGCTGATAAAATCCGCATAAATCCAGGAAACATTGGTAAGCGAGAAAAAGTTGAAGCCGTAGTAAAAGCAGCTAAAGAGCGTGGAATCCCAATCCGTATTGGTGTAAACGCTGGCTCGCTTGAAAAAAGAATTTTAGAAAAGTATGGTTATCCAACCGCCGATGGAATGGTTGAAAGTGCCCTCCATCATATCAAGATCCTCGAAGACCTGGATTTCCATGATATTATTGTTTCCATGAAAGCATCTGATGTAAACCTTGCAATCGAAGCATATGAAAAAGCTTCAAAGGCATTTGATTATCCTTTACACTTAGGTATTACGGAATCAGGAACTCTTTTTGCAGGTACTGTTAAAAGTGCTGCAGGACTAGGAGCTATTATTAGCAAAGGTATCGGTAATACACTCCGTATATCTTTAAGTGCGGATCCAGTTGAGGAAGTAAAAGTAGCCAGAGAGCTTTTAAAAGTATTTGGTCTTTCTTCCAATGCGGCAACGTTAATATCATGTCCAACCTGCGGAAGAATCGAAATCGATTTAATTAGTATTGCAAATGAAGTGGAAGATTATATTTCGAAAATAAAAGCGCCAATTAAAGTAGCTGTTTTAGGCTGTGCAGTAAATGGTCCTGGTGAAGCAAGAGAAGCTGACATTGGAATTGCCGGTGCACGTGGTGAGGGCTTACTATTCCGTAAGGGTGAGATCGTTCGTAAAGTTCCTGAAGATCAATTAGTCGATGAACTAAAAAAAGAAATCGATCAAATTGCGGAGGAATATTTCCAGAAAAAAGCAGCTGAAGAAGCTGAGGTTACAAACTAAAAGAAAATTATGAAACCCGGCAGATTTTGCCGGGTTTCTTTTTTTGTCTAGCTTCAGCGCCTAGGGGCTCGGGGTCATAAGCTTGTCTAGTTGCGGCTCCTTGGGACTCGAGTCATAAGCCACCCCCTGAAGAAGGCAAAAAGCGCCTTCTTACAGGGTTCGTCTTATGCCTTCGTCCCAGGGCAGTCGCCTCCACATTTCAGACAATCCGTCAAGAAGGTAAAGTGCAACCTTCTCGCCGGCTCGTCTTATGCCTGTCGCCCCTGTGCAAGGCGCTTACGCTTTTCATTTTGCCCCTATATTTGCAAGTGCTGTTAAAAGAACGGCAGGATAAAGATACCAACAATAATCGATATGACACCAATCCCTATCGCCCACGCTCCTAGACCCCCGGCTCCTCGGCGTCTGGCAACGAACCCTAACACAATACCTGCTGCACCAAAAAGAATCGGCATGACAAACAGTGAAAGTATTGATAGAACTAAAGCAGCCCATCCCATGCCTGTGCCGCCTTCTGCTCTTTCCCGATTTTCTTCGCGGTCCCTTCTTCCAACTAAAGGAACGGGTGCTGCAATTTCTGCAGCTGTTTCCTCTCTATATTCAGAAGGGTAATCTGGGATATCTACATCAGTGTTTGGACTTTGGAGATCTTTGCGCACTTCCGTGTGTTTTTCATCTTCCATCCGAATCCCTCACTTTCAGTAATAGGAGCATTAATTATTGTTTGTAACTTTCATCTTTTTAGTATGGTAAAATAAAGTTAAAAACTTGGCATTTGAAGGTGACTACATATGAGGAAAAGATTTGGAATTGATATTGATGGTACTGTAACTTGTCCATCAGCACTTGTACCGTTTATTAATGAAGGATTTGGATTAAACATCACATTAGAGGATGTTAAAGAATATGACTTAAATAAGGTCGTTAAAGTTCCTGAGGAAAAATTTTCAAAGTGGTTTATTGAAAACGAGCCAATCATTTATGAGGAATCTCCCCTTGCAGAAGGTGCAGAAATAATACTTAAAACATGGAAAAAGGAACACGAATTATTTTTCATTAGTGCCAGAGGTTCACACCTTTTAGAAAATACAAAGAAATGGTTTAGAAAAAAAGGCTTATCCTACAATCATATTGAATTAATTGGCTCTCATGACAAGGTGGCAACAGCTAAACTCCATCAAGTTGATATTTTTCTCGAGGATAAACACGACAATGCAGTCATGATTCACGAAGAATGTGATATCCCAGTCCTTTTGTTTAATACACCTTATAATCAGGACCCGATCCCTAAAGGTGTTGTACGGGTCAATAATTGGTTTGAGGCTAATAATTGGGTTAAAAATTGGCTTGGATAAATAATATGAAAAAACAGCATGGCTACATAAAAGCCATGCTGTTTCTTTTTTTGTCTAGCTGCAGCGCCTAGGCGCTTCCGCTTTTCTAGTTACACTCTGGACAACGTCCATAAATTTCGAATTTGTGCCCCGAAATATCATACCCTTTTAAATCCTCACTTAAACTGTTCATTGGACACGTTTCAATTTCTTTTGTTTTACCACAGTCCATACAGATGAAATGATGGTGATGCTGGTGGCGTGAACAGGAAAAGCGAAAATGCTTTTCACCAGAAAGTTCCGTCATTTCAAGAATTCCCATTTTAACAAAAAGAGAAAGATTCCGATAAATGGTATCAAAGCTTAATCCTGGATAGTCTTCCTTTAACTCATCTAAGACATCCTTGGCTGTTAAGTATTTATCACTATCTGCAAACAATTGAAGCATGTCTTCTCTTTTTCCTGTTTGTTTAAATCCGTTTTCTTTTAAGAATTGAATAGCTTCATTAACATTCACCCTGCTGCACCCCCTTGTGAAATCTGAGTTTTAATCATAAATTTTTTAAAAACTATGGTTAATACTAAAATAGCCACAGCAATCATGACAATTGTTCCACCAGGAGCAAGGTCTAAATAATAAGAGGTAAACAGACCTCCAAGGACGGCTATTTCTCCAAAAATGATGGACAAAAAGATTGTTTGTTTAAATCCTTTGGCAATGCGAATACTGGCTGCAACGGGTAATGTCATCAGTGAAGAAACAAGCATGATTCCAACAATCCGCATTGAGGCAGCAATCACAAGTGCCACCATGATAATAAAAATAAAGTGAATGCTTTTTGCCGCTATCCCAGAGGCTTTAGCATGCTCTTCATCAAATGATAATAAAAATAGCTCTTTATATAATAAAATGATTGTGATAACTACAACGATACTAATTACCAAAATAACCCATAAATCTATACGGCTTACTGCAGAAACACTTCCAAATAAATAACTATACAAATCCGTATTGAAACCATCAGCTAGTGATATAAAAATCACCCCAAGTCCTATACCACCGGATAATATGATAGGTATTGCGAGCTCTTGGTAATGTTTATACACTCCTCGCAGCTTTTCAATGAATAACGAGCCTCCGACTGAAAAGACCATACCTAAGTAAAGTGGATTTAGTCCACTTAATGAAATAAAGTATTTTTCAAGTAATAGACTGGCTGCAATTCCTGCCAATGTGACATGACTTAGGGCATCTGCAATTAAAGAAAGTCTCCTGACAACGATGAAGACACCTAATAAGGGTGCAAGAAAACCAATCAAAATTCCTGTTAGAAAAGCATTTTGTAAAAATTCATATTGAAATATTCCTTGAATCATTTTAAAACGCCTCCGTGGTCATGTTGATGGGCGAGTAGATGGACATCCATTCCATAAAATTCAGACATTCCTTCACTTTTATGCTTCTCAAATTCATTTGTATCCCCATGAAAATGTAAATGTTTATTTAGACATGCTACATGGGTCACTTTATCAGAAATGGTTCCGATATCATGTGTAACTAAAAGAAGCGTAATGCCCCGCTTTTTATTTAAATCCGCAAGCATATGGTAAAAAGCGTTCACATTCTCAGCATCAACCCCAACAGTAGGTTCGTCAAGAATTAATAGTTTGGGCTCACTCACAAGGGCGCGGGCAATGAAGACTCTTTGCTGCTGTCCACCTGACAACTCACCGATATTTCGATTACTAAACTTCCGCATCCCCACAGCTTCCAATGCGTCATAAACTTTTTGGGTATCTTCTTTCTTAAGAAAACGAAACAATCCAAGTTTTTTTGTTAATCCACTGGAAACAACTTCATAGACTGTAGCGGGAAAACCAGTATTAAATGAATTGGCTTTTTGTGATACATAGCCGATTTGTTGCCAATCTTTGAATTTATTCATTTCCTGTCCAAATAAGCGAATTTCCCCTTGTTGTGGCTTTAATAGTCCCAATATCAATTTTAATAATGTTGATTTCCCGGAACCATTCGGACCGACAATCGCCAGAAATGAACCATTTGGTACAGTTAGGTTAATATTTTCGAGGACTGTATCCTTTTCATAGCGATAGTAAAGTTGTTTTATTTCAATAATTGATTGTGAAATCATACGCTCACACCTTAATTTTAAGAATCATTCCGATTTAACTTAAAGTAGTATACAATATGAAATTCTTAATGTAAAGACTTTACCTTTACAGGATTAAAATAAATTGTCCTAATTACTCATTTTGTAACACTCTATTTTCCCCCTTCATACATTGGATGAAGGGGTGATGAGTGTGAAGATTTTTGAGAACATCATAAATCATAAGATTAATACCATTACTGGTGATGAACTATTGAAGTATGCAGAACAATTTAATATACGAGTAAATCGGCAGCAAGCATATAAAGTTGCTCAATACTTAAAAGGGAAAAATGTAAATATTTTTGATGACCGCGAAAGATCAGTATTAATTAAAGAAATTGCCAAAATTGCTGGACCTGAAACAGCAAGAGAAGTTAATAAGCTCTTTGTTCAATTCACAAAATGAAGTTCAAAAAGCTGTGCCCTTGAGCACAGCTTTTTCGTTTAACCTTGTGTAATTCTATCCAGCAGGTCTTCATTAAACTTTTGTTGACGCAGCATTTCAATTTCAAATCCATAGGGTGGCTTTTTATTATCTTTATCTTCACCAACGTATGGTGTCTCAAGAATTTTCGGTATCTCAATCAGCTGCGGATGGTGCACGATGTAATTGAGTGCTGAAAAGCCGATATGACCAAAGCCGATATTTTCGTGACGGTCTTTTCTCATTCCTACTGCATTTTTACTATCATTGATATGAAGAACTTTTAATTTATCTAAACCAACAATTTTATCAAATTCATTTAACACACCATCAAAATCTTCGACAATGTTATATCCAGCATCATGCGTATGACACGTATCAAAACATACTGAAAGCCTATCACTATAGTTTACACCATCGATGATCATCGCCAATTCCTCGAACGACTTTCCACATTCAGAACCTTTGCCTGCCATTGTTTCTAATGCAATTTGTAGTTGCTCATTTCCAGTTAATACTTCATTCAAGCCCTCAATAATCTTTTTAATGCCCGCTTCGGTTCCGGCACCAACATGTGCACCAGGATGCAGTACGATTTGCTTAGCACCAATTGCCTCTGTTCTTTCAATTTCTGTACGGAGGAATCTTACACCTAACTCGAACGTATCTGGATTCGTGGTATTACCAATATTGATGATGTATGGAGCATGGACAACAATTTCAGAGATTCCGTTCTCCTCCATATGTCTTCTTCCTGCTTCAATGTTCAAATCTTCAATTTTTTTTCTTCGAGTGTTTTGCGGTGCTCCAGTATAGATCATGAATGTATTTGCGCCATAAGAAACGGCTTCCTCGCTCGCAGCCAACAGCATTTTCTTACCACTCATTGAAACATGTGATCCAATTTTCAGCAAACCTTCTCTCTCCCTTCAATCTTACTTCTTCTTTAATCTTCTTTGACGCTTTTTAATTTTGTCCATTTCCCACTGCATTTTCTTTTTGTAGCCTGGTTTTACTTTTTGAGGTTTTTTGACCATAGATTTAGCAGTCTTTTCTGCTTCATCCTCTTTTCTTACACGTGTCTTTCTTTTATTTCGATCCTCTAATTCAACAAATTCTTCTTTTTTAAGGTCTACGTACTTAAATTGAATCCCCAGCTTTTCAAGACGATTTAATGCATCTTCATCGGAGATATCATATACAGTGAGGGCTACTCCCGTATTGCCCGCTCTTGCTGTCCGTCCCACTCTGTGAATGTAAAAGTCTAAATCTGTAGGTAATTCATAGTTAATTACATGACTTATTCCTTCAATATCAATTCCCCTTGAAGCTAGGTCAGTGGCAACGATATATTGGTACTCTAAATCCTGTATTTGCTTCATCATTTTTTTTCGTTCACGCGGGTTCAAATCTCCATGGACACGAGCAACCTTTAGCCCTTTGTTAATCAAAAAGTTGGCAACTTCCTCCGCCATTTTTTTTGTATTTGTAAAAACTATCGCTAAATATGGGTTGTATTGAATAAGCGCATCGTGAACGAGCTGCTTTTTATTTCTGTGCCTTGAAGGCAGTAGATAATGCGTTAAATTCTCAGCCGTTTTTCTCTTGGCATCAATTTGAATGGTTTTCGGATTTTCCATGTACTTTTTGAGAAACGGTTTAAGTTTTTCTGGAATTGTTGCCGAGAAAACAAGCATCTGCAATTTCTCAGGCATTTTTGCGGCTACTTGATCCAAATCCTCGATAAAGCCCATATCAAGCATCATATCTGCTTCATCCACTACAAGTACTTCTGACGTATGAACAAATAGTGCTTGCTCAATCATCAGATCTTTAATTCTGCCTGGAGTTCCTACTACTATATGGGGCTGTACCTTAAGTTTATCAATTGTTCTTTGCTTGTCTGTTCCACCAATGTAGCATCTTGTCATGATTGCCTTATCAGGGCTGCAATGCTCAGTCACCTTTAATATTTGATGATAGATTTGCGTTGCAAGCTCTCTTGTTGGTGCTGTGATAACAGCTTGAACCTCCTGACGCTCTGGATTAATCCTTTCAAGTATCGGCAAAACAAAGGCAAGTGTTTTCCCTGTTCCTGTCTGGGACTGACCAATTGCACTTTCATTTTTTTGAACTAATGGAATCATCCGTTCTTGAATCTCAGTTGGCTCATAAAAACCTTGTTCCTTAATTGCTTCTATAATAAAAGGCTGAAAATTAAAACGTTCAAAACGATTTTCCTTCATGTTATTGCTCCTTATATATTAATATCTACCGTTTATGGAGTAGTTTTCTTACTTTAGCAAGAGCATCCACTTTTATTTCCATCATGTAATTATAGTAAAGATTCATCTAAATAACCAGTTATTATCATCTTTTACTTTTAGACTGCTTTTAATCATGAAAATTTACAGTTTATCCTTGTGTTTATTCCTAAACCAAATTTAGGATATTGCATACCTTAAATTATAAGGCTTTTTTGAAAGGAGGACATACGTATGCAGCAGTTTAGACCGAGATTTCCCCAACATGGTCATATGGGACCAAATATGATGGGTCCTGGACCTTATGGCGGTCAACAACACATGATACCTCATTATGGCGGTAATGGACCAATGATGGGATTACAGCAGAACTTTAACGGCGGCAGACCCATGATGGGACAAACGATGGGAAGAGGGCAAGGAAGAAGAAATGGCGGCGGATTACTTTCGAAAATTCTTGGTGGAAAAAAACAAGGCAATCAACGATCAGGTCTTGGAGGTATAAAGGCAGGGCCACGTGCTGTTCCTAGTGGTTCAGGAGGAGTTGGCTCCATCCTTCAAACCCTAAGAAATCCTGACAGTATCACAGGATTTCTTAATAATACTCAACAGGTTTTGAAGACAGCCCAATCTTTTGGTCCAATGGTTCAGCAATACGGACCAATAGTGAAGAATCTTCCTATGATGTGGAAATTATATAAAGGGTTTAAAGACCTGCCAACAGAGGAAAAGTCTGAGGAAGACAAAACAGAAACCTCTATTATGGAAGATCATTCTGTCCCACTCAAGGCAGAACCGAAGAGAAAACCGAAAGAAAAAAGGAATATTGAGTCTGAAGAAGTTGTAGAAAGAAAAAGCCACAACGGTCCTTCTGTTCCGAAACTATATATTTAATTACATCGATGCTGAAATAAACAGCATCTTTTTATTTTCCAGAGATTTTCACAGGAAAATTTCACAAAAATCTCACAGGAAAAATGTATCTTTGTATTATTTCTATTAGTTTTATATAATAAATACATAGATTCAAAGTCATGTTCTTTAGGAGGACTTTATTATATGCAAATTATTAAAATTTCACCACGTGGATATTGTTATGGTGTTGTTGACGCGATGGTAATTGCGCGAAATGCCGCTTTAGATAAATCATTACCTCGTCCAATCTACATTTTAGGGATGATAGTTCATAATAAACACGTTACAGACGCTTTTGCCGAAGAAGGTATCATCACACTTGACGGAAAAAATCGTAGGGACATACTAGAAAAAGTAGATACAGGTACTGTAATTTTTACAGCACATGGTATATCTCCTGAAGTAAGAGAGCTAGCGAAAAACAAAGGACTTGTTACGATTGACGCTACATGTCCAGATGTAACAAGAACCCATGATTTAATTGAAGAAAAAACAAAGCAAGGCTTTGAAGTCATTTATATTGGAAAAAAAGGCCATCCTGAGCCTGAAGGCGCAGTTGGTGTTGCCCCTGCTCTTGTACATCTAGTTGAAACTCCAAGTGATGTCGCTGCATTAACGCTTGATAGTAAAAACCTGATTGTTACGAATCAAACCACTATGAGCCAATGGGATGTTGCTGAAACGATGAAAAAGGTTCAGGAGAAATATCCGCATGCTGTAGCCTATAATGAAATATGTAATGCCACACAGGTACGTCAGGAAGCGGTTGCCGGTCAAGCCACAGAGGCAGATGTAACCATCGTTGTTGGAGATCCAATGAGTAACAACTCCAATCGTCTCGCACAAGTCTCAGAAGAAATTGCCGGCACAAAGGCCTATCGTATCGCCGATATATCAGAGTTAGAAATTGACTGGATTAAGGACGCTAAGAATGTCGCCGTTACATCTGGTGCCTCTACACCTACACCAATCACCAAGGAAGTTATAACATTCTTAGAACAATTTGACCCAAATAATGAAGCAACCTGGGAACGTCGCAAAAATGTGCCTTTGAATAAAATATTACCTAAAGTTAAAAAATAACCGGTCGATCTCGACCGGTTTTTTTATAAAAATTGAAACGGATCTGTGTTCACTTCGGAAGGGAAGATATCGACTTCATAACCTGATTCCTTGCACATTTTGTTAAGAGTATCTGTAAGTCCCTTTTTCATGATTTTTTCGACATTATGTCCAGGATCAATCATGTTTAATCCCTGCATTATCGCATCATGCGCTATATGATAATAAATATCTCCTGTAATATAGACATCTGCGCCCTTAAACTTTGCGCTCATGAAATACTTATTTCCATCTCCACCTAATACAGCAACTTTCTTAACACGTGATGATAAATCACCAACCACCCGAACTTTATCAACTTCCAAAGCCTCTTTTACCCTCTCAACAAACTCTCCGAGTGTCATTTCCTTGACTGTTCCAATTCTGCCAAGGCCAAGAACTTCACCTTTATTTTCAACGGGATAAACATCATAAGCCACTTCTTCATATGGATGGGCCTTTACCACAGCATTAACTGCCCTTTTTAACAGATTCTCTGGTACAATTGTTTCAATTCTTACTTCATCCACCTGCTCTAATTGTCCTTGCGCTCCGATATAAGGATTGGTATTTTCCCCGGGTAAAAACCTTCCTGTTCCATCTGCAGAAAATGAACAATGGCTATAATTACCAATGAAGCCAGCACCAATACCCCCTAGGACCTTTCTAATCTCCTCGGCATGACTTGTCGGTGTAAAGACAACTAATTTCTTAAGCTTAGTTTCGTGTGTAGGTACTAGTACTTCAGAGTTTTCTAAACCAAGTGCTTCGGCTAGGAGGTCATTTACCCCGCCTTTAGCCACATCAAGATTAGTATGGGCTGCATAGACCGCAATATCATGCTTTAATAGTTTTTCAATCATTCTTCCCTGTACTGTGTCTGTTAGGACATTCTTAAGAGGGCGAAAGATTGGTGGATGATGGGCGATGATTAGCTGCACATTCTTTGCAATGGCCTCATCTATAACTTCCTCAAGGACATCAAGGGCAATCATAATTTTATCTATTTTCTTGTTCAAGCGTCCAATTTGTAAACCTATCTTATCATCTTCCATTGCAAGACCCTTCGGAGAAAACTGTTCAAAAAGTTGAATGATTTCATGACCATTCGCTTTCTTCATTGTCCAATACCCCCTCTACAAGAGTAATTTTATTCATGATCTCTTGTTTTTTCTCTTCTGTTTCAGCAGAAGATGCGGCACTTTCAAGCTGTTCATAAATTCGCTTCCAATTTTTCTTTTCTAGAGCCCATTTCTTCTTAAACGCCTCTTCTTTTCTTTGAAGAAGGAAAGGTCCGACTAATAGACCTGTTTCTACTTGTATGTCACGATAAGGCTTTAAAGGGTCTCCTTTTTCAGCTACTAAAATTTCGTAAATTTTGCTATCCTCTTCAATGATTTCCTCCGCAATCAATTCCCACTCATTATCGACTAGCCAATGTCGAATGGCGATTGCATTGATATTTGGCTGTAACACAAGACGCTTTACGGAAGTAAGTTTTTCATTACCATTATCTAAAATAGTGGCAATAAGACTTCCTCCCATACCGGCAATGGTAATACAATCTGCATCACCAGGCTGAATTACTTCTAACCCATCACCCATTCTAACTGAAATCATTTCAGTAAGCCCTTCTGCCATTACGTTTTTTTCTGCTGACAGAAAGGGACCTTTTGCAACTTCTCCAGCAATCCCAAAGGAAATTCGTCCGTTCTTAGCAAGATAACTGGGTAAGTAAGCATGATCAGACCCAATATCCGCTAACCTTGAATCCTTTGGAACATATTTTGCTACCATTTCTAACCGAACTGATAATTTATCCGTATTCAAATCATTCACCACTTTTTATGTATTACCTACTAGTATAAAAAAAGTCCTTCACAAAAAGCAAAGGACCTTTTCATTGAAACAATTATTTAATATTTGCTAACCATTCAGCCATAGCATCGGCTTCCTCTGGTTTTACCATACCGGCTGGCATGTTTCCTCTTCCTTTTGTAACCACTTCGATGATTTCATCCTTGGATAACCTGTCGCCAACACCTTTTAGAGCAGGACCCATTCCCCCTTGGTACTGATCACCGTGACAGCCGATACAAGACCCTGTGTAAATGTCTTCAGGCGCTTTTGCAACCTGTTCTGTTTCAGTTCCGCCTTCTTTTTCCTTGGCAAGCTCATCCATATCTCCGAGGCCTTTGAAAGACAATAAGAACATTAGTCCGATTCCAAATACAAAGATCAGGATGTAAGGAATTACCGGATTTCGATTCATCATATAACCTCCCTTATGTACGTATAACTGTAAATAAATAGTCTTCTACAAACAACTACTATTTTACTTTAAAAACCTAAGAAGGAAAAGCCCTAAACTTACTTTGTCACGATAATATTTATAAAAAAGAAAAACAGGCTGATTTTTTGAAAAAAAGTCAGCCTTCTTATTCTTCCCATTTATTCTCTTTAACAACCAATTAATCGTGCAATTACTGTCCTTTGAATTTCAGAAGTACCTTCACCAATTTCAAGAAGCTTAGCGTCACGCATCATCCTTTCAACATGGTACTCCTTCATGTAGCCATATCCGCCATGCAATTGTACGGCTTGATTGGTTACTTCCATACATATTTCAGATGCATAGAGCTTGCACATTGAAGCTTCTTTGCTAAACGGTCTCCCTTGATCCTTGAGCCAAGCAGCCTTATAAACCATATTACGGGCTAATTCAATTTTCATTGCCATATCTGCCAGCTTAAACTGCACTGCCTGAAAGGAGGAAATGGACTTTCCAAACTGTTTCCGCTCCTTTGTATACTGCAAAGACTTCTCAAAAGCGCCTTGTGCAATACCAACAGCCATTGCGCCAATTCCAATCCGTCCCCCATCAAGTGTAATCAAAAATTGCTTAAAGCCCTCTCCCTTTTTACCTAGTAAATTCTCTTCTGGGACCCGCACATCCTCCATCACCAGTTCAGTCGTGTTTGAAGCATTGAGACCCATCTTTTCATAATTATCAATCACAGTAAATCCTTCTGCATCAGTGGGCACGATGATTGCACTAATTTCCTTTTTCCCATCATTCATGCCTGTTATGGCAGTAATCGCTAAATGCTTTGCATAGCTTGCATTTGTAATAAAGCATTTATTGCCATTTATGATATATTCACCATTTTTTAATATAGCAGTTGTTCTAGTTCCTCCTGCATCAGATCCTGCATCCGGCTCAGTCAATCCAAAAGCACCAAAGGATTCCCCCGTACAAATCGGAGTTAGATATTTCTGTTTCTGATTTTCTGTTCCAAATAAATTCAATGGTGATCCGCCCAACGAGATATGAGCAGAATAGGTTATCCCAGTGGAAGCACATGCTCTGCTTAGTTCTTCTGTAACTATCGCAAAACTGACTGTGTCAGCTCCTCCGCCTCCATATTCTTCAGGAAATGGCAGACCCATTATTCCCATTTCAGACAATTGTTTGAAAATGTCTACCGGAAATTGTTTATTTCTATCTCTCTCAATGGAACCTGGTGCTACTACTTCATCTGAAAACTCACGTATCATTTTTTTAATCATTTCTTGTTCTGGTGTTAAATCAAAATTCATATTCATCCCCCTTGTAAAGCATTGTATGCGCTACCATTATTATTCGGGGAACTAAATAATATTCTCAAGATTTAAAAACTTAAAAATATTTTAAGTTATCTTTGAATATAATATTTTAAATTTTAACGTGTTGCGGTGCGGATTGTGTTGAGGATAAACCCTTTATTACGAAAATGATTTGTGATTAAAATGAAAAAAATTACTTTTACCTATTTGCAAAGTGTAAAACAATTCAGTAAAATAAATACAAATACGTATTCGAAAGTGCTTTCATTTCCAATTATTTCAAAAAAGAGCTATTTTAAACTTTTATTTTGATTTGCGCTCAATCAACAATGTGCTTTAACATAGCTAAAAAAAATAGTTTACCTCTTTATTAAGAAGTAAACTAAAGTTTATATTTGAAGGTTTTATTCTAAGAAATCTTTTAGGCGTTTGCTTCGACTAGGATGTCGTAATTTACGCAATGCCTTTGCTTCAATTTGTCGGATACGTTCACGGGTCACCCCAAAGACTTTTCCAACCTCTTCAAGAGTGCGTGTGCGTCCATCGTCGAGCCCAAATCGTAAGCGAAGGACGTTTTCTTCACGGTCTGTAAGTGTATCAAGAACATCTTCAAGCTGCTCCTTCAATAATTCGTAGGCAGCATGCTCTGAAGGTGAGGTGGCATCTTGGTCTTCTATGAAATCACCTAGGTGTGAATCATCTTCTTCACCGATAGGAGTTTCAAGGGAGACAGGCTCTTGAGCAATTTTCAAGATTTCCCTAACTTTATCTGGCGTTAAGTCCATATCTTCGCCGATTTCTTCTGGAGTTGGTTCGCGACCAAGGTCCTGAAGTAATTGTCTCTGGACACGAATTAGTTTATTAATGGTTTCAACCATATGCACAGGAATACGAATGGTCCTAGCTTGGTCAGCAATGGCTCTTGTGATGGCCTGACGAATCCACCAGGTAGCATAAGTACTGAACTTAAAGCCTTTGCGATAGTCGAATTTCTCAACCGCTTTGATTAGTCCCATATTGCCTTCTTGAATTAGATCAAGAAAGAGCATACCGCGTCCAACATATCGTTTTGCAATACTAACAACAAGACGGAGGTTTGCTTCGGCTAGGCGTCGTTTCGCTTCTTCGTCGCCTTCCTCAATACGGTTAGCCAATTTTATTTCCTCTTCAGCAGAAAGCAGGTCTACTCGACCAATTTCTTTTAAGTACATACGAACAGGATCGTTTATCTTCACACCAGGAGGAACGCTAAGATCATTTAAATCAAACTCATCGTCGTCTCCTTTTGCTAATTGCTTAGGGTTTGGATCTTCCTCGTCACTTTCTCCTACTAATTCGATTCCTTGATCACCTAGAAATTCATAAAACTCATCCATTTGATCGGACTCTAAATCAAAATTTGCCATTCTTTCCGCAATATCATCGTAGGCAAGGACTCCGGTTTTTTTTCCCAGTACCGTTAACTGCTCTTTTACTTGTTCGAAGGTCAATTCATTCTCGACCTCTTTTGAACGGGCTGATTTTTCAGCCATATGTCCCCCTCCTTCCAGATTCAAAGACATTAAAAATGGAATCTATAGCGATTTACGCAATTGGATGATTTCAATTCCAATTGCAGCAGCTTTTTTAAAATCACTTTGTCGCTCAGCTTCTTTTTGTTCCACTTCTTTTTCTTTTATCTTTAACAATTTTTGATAATTCAACACCTGTTTGATATAATCAGTTAATTCTTGATTGCTTAATTCGTCATTAACGGACATCATTTCAATATCAGCGACTATTCTTCTAAGTTTTTCATCTTGGATATAGGTTAAAAATGCACTAGAATCAGGATTCATATGATCTTCGTAAAAACCAATTAGATAAGTTATTATTGCCTGATGTTCATCAAGATTAAACGTGTTACCCTGCAATAAATCCTGAACCTTATAAGCTGTATCTCGATTTCTTAACATATGTGCAATTAATCGCCTCTCAGCAGTATAATGTGCAGGCTTTAATTTATTCACCTGTTTAACCATTACACTGGGCTTGTTGATTGGCTGATTTTGACCATTTGAATTCCTTTTTTCTGAAAAGAAAATCTGTTTTAGCTGTTGTTGTAACGCGTCTAACGAAATCGAAAATTCTGAGGCTAGTTGACGCAAATAATGATCTTTTTCAACAGCTTTAGTCAATTTACTTATTTCTTTAAGTATTGTTTCGATATAAGCAAGCCGATCTCCTTCTATTTGAAGATTTTTTCCTCTTCGAAAATAAAGAAATTTAAATGCCATCCAGGTAAGACTTGCACCTATGACCTCATTACGAAACTTTTCATGACCATTTTTTTTTATATAATCATCTGGATCAAGTCCATCTGACATCATGGCAACTTTAATGGTACAACCCGCGTCGATAAGCATATTTCCTGCTCTAAACGCCGCTTCAATTCCGGCTTTGTCTGAGTCAAAACAAATTGTGATCGACTGTGTATTCTGCCTTATAAGAGTGATGTGCTCATCTGTCAAGGAGGTACCCATTGTAGCGATACCATTTTCCACACCAGACCTGTCAGCAGCAATTACATCAGCAAATCCTTCAAAAAGAACTGCTTGCTGTAATTTCCGTATACTTGGTTTGGCCAAATGAAAATTATATAAAATTTTGCTTTTATTAAAGATTACTGTTTCGGGACTATTTAAATATTTGGGCTCCTCAGCCCCTAAAGACCTCCCTGAAAAAGCAATCGTGTTTCCATTCCGGTCAAAAATCGGAAACATAATTCGATCTCGGAATCGATCAAAATAGGTTCCATCCCGTTCTCGTTTGATAATCAATCCGGCTTTTTCCATTAATTCTGGTGAAAAATCCCTTTTGGTAAGGAATTTATATACAAAATCCCATGAATTCAATGAATAGCCAATTTGAAATTTATCAATCGATTCTCGGGAAAATCCTCTCTTCAGCAAATACTCTAAAGCATGTTGACCGTCTTTTGTATTTACCAATAAGTGATGGTAAAATTTATTCAAGAGCTCATGTGCGTCAAGCATTGACTGAAGTTCTGGAGAAACACTCTTCCCCTTCCCATTTACTGAGAAGTTTACTTGTAGATCAATATTAGCCTTTTCAGCTAATTTAATGGCAGCTTCTAGAAATGAAATTCCTTCCAGCTCCATTAAAAATGAGAAAACATTTCCTCCCGCTCCACAGCCAAAACAATGGTAAATTTGTTTATCGGATGAAACGGAAAATGATGGGGAGTTTTCTCCATGGAAAGGACATAATCCGAAGTAATTTCGCCCTTGTTTTTTAAGTTGAACATATTCGCTAATTATTTCAACAATATCAACAGACTGACGAATTTGATTAATTTTTTCTTCGGCAATCCGTTCTGCCATGAAAACATCTCCATTGTGTACTTATTCTACAAAGAAATCTAAATTCCTGCATTTTTCGACAAAATTTTTGTAAATAAATTTTGCACGTTCATCAGAATTAAAAGACTTTGGTCCTTTACCATATACACCCCTTTTTCTTGCTTTAGCATTTAGAAAGCGCAAGTCAAGAGCAGTTTGTATTCCGGATTCATCATATACATTCCCTTTTGGTGAAAGTATATGTACTCCCTTAAGAAGTAATGTGGAGGCCAGTCCAATATCCTGTATAACAGTAATATCCCCCTTTGCAGTATGATTCATGATGAACAAGTCCTCGGCTTCTTTTCTGGAATCAACATATTTCCATGCTGCATTCACATATGTAATCTTATTGTTTCCATGATGATCAAAGAGAAGCGATAAAAAGAACTTTCACGGAAAATGTAGAAGCAATTTCGACAATTTCCTCTTTAACAGGGCATGAATCTGCATCTACAAAAATAGTTGGAATGCTTTTGTATTAGTATTAATTCTACATCACTCCGCATATTCCTTCTTAAAGATGCTAACTTTTTAGGAGTAGCCCTAAAAAGACTTATGTCGAATTTTTTTCTGAAGGTTCCCTTGACATCTAACAATAAATAGTTTATTCGTATACATGCAAGTCTAAACCTAAAAGATTCATTTTTATCACAATTTTTTATTATAGTACATTCTTTTGTACATTTCCATACTTTTTTATCGTTAAATGAAAAACACATAATCTAAGATTATGTGTTAAGAGCTTCTTTTATGAAAGTAATTTAGAATAACATTTGCTGTTTCTTCAACTGCCTTATTGGTTACATCAATAACTGGACAATTTATTCTATTTACTATTTTTTCAAAGAAAGTTAACTCATCACGAATTCTCTCAATATTTGCATAGCTAGCCTGATCATTTAAGCCTAACGAAATTAACCGTTCTCGCCTAATATTATTTAGTTTTTCCGGACTGATTTTAAGTCCAAAGCATTTCTCTGCTGGAACTTTGTATAATTCCTCTGGAGGGTCCACTTCTGGTACAAGTGGTACATTCGCAACTTTTAACCGCTTTAAAGCCAAATATTGTGACAAAGGAGTTTTTGACGTTCTAGACACTCCGATTAAGACAATATCTGCTTTTAGTATTCCTCTTGGGTCGCGTCCATCATCATATTTAACAGCAAATTCAATGGCTTCTACTTTTTTAAAATAATCCTCATCTAGTTTTCTGACGAGTCCCGGTTCGCACAGCGGGGTTTTTCCACTAAAAATTTGAATTTGGTCCATAATCGGTCCCATTAAATCTACTGCATATATTCCTGCTTCGTCTGCCTTTTCCATTATATAAGCACGCATATCTGGTTTTACCAATGTAAAAGCGATCATAGCATGGTCCATCGTAACAAGTGAAACTACTTCATCAATATGTTCCTTATCCTCAACATAGGGGAATCTTTTCAAGATCATTCCTGACCCATTAAACTGGCTGATCGCCGCTTTTGTAACTAATTCAGCTGTTTCCCCCACTGAATCAGATACTACATATATGACAGGCGTTATCATTCTTCCTCAACAGCTCCTCTGGAAAATCCTATTATTAATATCTACATCCAGATCTAGGGATGTGCAATCTAATTAATCATTACCCAAGGCAACAAATGCTTTAGTAATATTTGTCTTCGTAATTCTGCCTATTACTTCATACCCTTTTTCTGACTGCCTAACTATAGGCAGCGCATCAATTTGTTTATCGATTAGTAATTTTGCAACATCGATTAAAGTATCATCCATTTCACACATTGTAATATTAGGCATTCTAGTCATAATGATGTTGATTGGAAGTGCTGTAAGCTCTTGTTTGCCAATACTCGCCCTAAGAAGGTCTTTTCTTGATAACACACCAGCTAAAAGCGAGTTTTGATCTACAACAAATAATGTTCCCACATCCTCAAGGAACATTGTACAAATCGCATCATAAACTGAAACGTTTTCCTTTACTAAGACTGGGATTGAATTATAATCTTTCACACGTATTTTCTGGAGATTTTCAGTCAAAAGCTGAGTTCTAGACTTTCCCGTATAAAAATATCCTACACGTGGTCTAGCGTCTAAATATCCAGCCATTGTTAAAATGGATAAATCTGGCCTTAACGTTGCTCGTGTTAAATTTAGCTGTTCTGCAATGTTCTCCCCTGTTATCGGTCCATTATCCTTCACAATCTGAATGATAAGTTCTTGGCGTTTGGTCAGTTCTATTTTTCTCACCACCATATTTTATCCATTATGTAGAGGGGCGGTAGGGACCGCACCCTCAAAAACTCAATATTTAAAACATAATTTTTTCTTGAATGAAGGTAACTAATTCTGCGATTGGTAGACGTGTTTGTTCCATTGTGTCACGGTTTCTGATTGTTACCATATTGTCTTCTTTTGAATCAAAATCATAGGTGATACAGAATGGTGTACCAATTTCGTCATGTCTGCGATAACGTTTTCCAATTGAACCTGCTTCATCATAGTCAACAGAGAAATGCTTAGCTAATGTTTGAAACACTTCTCTCGCTTCCTCAGAAAGCTTTTTAGACAATGGAAGAACCGCTGCTTTAAATGGTGCCAGTGCAGGATGGAAGTGCATTACTGTCCTAGAAGTCCCATCTTCAAGCTGTTCTTCATCGTAGGCATCGATTAAAAATGCTAATGTTACCCGGTCCGCACCTAGTGAAGGCTCGATACAGAATGGAACATATCTTTCGTTTGTTTCTGGGTCTATATAATTAAAATCTTCACCAGAAAATTGCATATGCTGCTTCAAATCATAATCAGTCCTTGAAGCTACTCCCCAAAGCTCTCCCCATCCAAATGGGAACTTATATTCAAAGTCGGTAGTCGCATTACTATAATGAGATAATTCATCATCTGAATGGTCACGAAGTCTTAAACTTTCTTTATTTAAACCTAAAGAATGCAGCCATTTCTCTGCAAAATTCTTCCAATAACCAAACCATGTCAACTCTTCACCTGGCTTACAGAAGAATTCAAGCTCCATTTGTTCAAACTCACGAGTTCGGAAAGTAAAATTACCAGGTGTGATCTCATTACGGAAGCTTTTCCCGATTTGGGCGATCCCAAAAGGCAATTTCTTTCTCATCGTACGCTGGACATTTTTAAAGTTAACAAATATCCCTTGTGCTGTTTCAGGGCGAAGGAAAATTTCATTTGTGCTAGACTCAGTTACACCCTGGAAGGTTTTAAACATTAAATTAAATTGGCGAATGCCGGTAAAATCATGACTGCCGCAGTCTGGGCAAGCAATATTATGTTCTTTTACAAGTTCTTCCATTTTATCAAACGGAAGTCCGTCAACTATCATCTCTATACCCTTTTCATCAAGAGCATTTTCTATTAATTTATCAGCGCGATGTCTGGCTTTACAGTTTTTACAATCGATCATTGGATCGTTAAAGTTACCGATATGACCAGAAGCCTCCCAAGTTCTTGGGTTCATTAAAATGCTTGCATCTAATCCGACATTGTAAGGAGATTCTTGAACAAACTTCTTCCACCAAGCTTGTTTAATATTGTTTTTAAATTCAACACCTAACGGTCCATAATCCCATGTATTGGCAAGTCCTCCATAAATTTCAGATCCCGGAAAGATAAATCCTCTGTGTTTCGCATGAGAAACAATTTGCTCCATTGATACGCTCATAGTCCTTACTCCTCTTCATTTTAATAAATAAAAAAATAAAAAACTCCCGTCTCTATGCTTATAAATAAGCATAGGGACGAGAGTTACCCGCGGTTCCACCCTATTTGCTGCCTGTTAAAGCAGCCTCTTTTATGTGTATTACACACATGATATGCTCAAGAACGCCTTCCTTAGGTCCCTATACCCTAGCTCACACCACCCTAGGTTCGCTTTTACAGAGATTGCTAAGTACTCTTTTCTATCATAGCAACTATTTATTATTAAGACACATGATATCGAAAACTAAAATAAAAGTCAATAAGTCCTATAATTGATTTCGAAATTTTTCCATGGATTGGAGAAATTTCTTTGTTTTTAAATAAAGACCTGAATATTCTTCGTAGTAGGACGAAATAACTGTTTTTAACTCATCCTTTGTTTCCTGTTTAACCGAGATGTTTCCTAATCTTGAAAGATCAAAATAGTAAAATAGTCGTAATAATTTTACAGATGATGGCGATAATTTAAAATGGTACGGATCCTTCTCTATACATCGGTGGCATATGAACCCACCTTCCCGAATGGAAAAAGAAAAAAGTCCGTCTGTGCTGCCGCAAACGGAACATTGATTTAGAATTGGATATAATCCCAACACATTAAGCATTTTCATTTCGTAAATATTTGTCAGAATATCTGGATCATACCCTTCATTCAAATAATTAAGTGTTTGAAAAAGAAGTTCGAAATGAAATGGGTTTGGTTTTTTATCCTCCGTACATTTATCAGTTAATTCAACAATATAACTAGCATAGGCAGTTAGGAATATATCTTCACCAATGCTACGAAAGCTAGTAATCATTTCTCCCTGTTGTACGCTTCCTAGGCCAGTTCCTCTTTGCACTAGAAAGTAACCGTGGGTAAAAAGCTGGGTAATAGAGGAAAGACGACTGTTTGGCTTTTTAGCTCCTCTAGCCATAACGCCAATCTTTCCCCATTCCCTTGTATATAAGGTAATAATTTTATTGGTTTCACCATAATCTGTAGTTCTAATGACTATGCCTTCACACTTTTGGAGCATATATGTCACCATCCCGATACATTAGACAAAATTATGAAACGGGAAAATCCATTTGCGCTAGATCTTCATTCTGATTTCCGGGTATTTCTTGGTTTTCCTTCTCGAGCTCTTTATAGAGAAGGTATGTGTCAATATTACCTGTCTGTAGGAATACTTTCCACGTAAAATCCATCATCGAAAACCCCACCTTTCATGATATAGACTAGCCTTTTAAAGAATCCCAAACCTTACAATTATCATAGCCTGCCCAAGTAAAAATCATAAGACGAAAAATTTGTTAATGTTGTCCATGCATAATTTTATTAGAACGGTAATATTTTAGTTAGGGTTTAGTTAGTTAGTATTCATCTTCATTAAAGCCAAAATCGCGAAGCTGGGACATTTTATTCCGCCAATCTTTTTGAACTTTAACCCAAAGCTCTAAGAAAACTTTTGAACCCAGAAGATTTTCAATATCGACTCGGGCACGTTTCCCGATCTCTTTGAGCATACTTCCTTGTTTCCCAATAATAATCCCTTTTTGAGAGTCCCTCTCTACAATAACGGTTGCCATTACATGAATGATATCCTTTCCTTTTTGCCGTTCCATTTTATCAAGGACGACGGCAAGCGAGTGAGGAATTTCTTCACGTGTTAAGTGCAGCGCTTTCTCTCTAATTAACTCGGTGATAATAAATCTTTCTGGGTGATCGGTTACCTGATCCGCCGGATAATACTGTGGTCCTTCAGGTAAATATACTTTAATTTGTGCTAATAATCGTTCCACATTATTTCCTTCAAGTGCTGAAATAGGAACAATTTCTTTAAAAGGATACTTTTCTTTATATGATTCAATTAGTAGCAGTAATTCATCTGGGTGTATTTGATCAATTTTATTTATAACAAGGAAGATAGGTGTGTTGACGGTTTGGAACTTTTCAATGATAAATTCTTCCCCACGGCCGAACCCTTCCTCTGCATTTACCATAAATAGGATTAAATCAACTTCTTTTAATGTGTTTTGTGCAACTTTCATCATAAAGTCGCCTAGTTTATGCTTTGGCTTATGAATTCCTGGTGTGTCAATAAAAACCATTTGGGTATCATCTAACGTTAATACACCCTGAATTTTATTACGAGTTGTTTGTGGTTTATCGCTCATAATAGCAATTTTCTGACCAATAACCCGATTAAGAAATGTTGACTTCCCTACATTTGGACGCCCAATAATTGAAATAAAACCTGATTTATAACCTTTATTATCATTACTCAGCATGTAAATCCTCCGGAGAAAAGGCGCCTGGAAGTAACTCAGCTACAGTAATTTCTAAAATATCACCTTTTAAATTTGTTAGAACGACCTTCATGTCTTTGGGACAAAGTTCCGAGATTACCTGCCGGCATGCCCCACATGGCGAGCATGGTCGATCAGTATCAGCCACAACTGCTAGCATTGAAAAATCTCGATCACCTTCAGAAAAAGCTTTAAACAATGCAGTACGTTCAGCGCAATTGCACATGCTATAAGCGGCATTTTCAATGTTACATCCATGATATACTTTTCCATCTGTTGTTAATAAAGCTGCTCCTACCTCAAATTTAGAATAAGGAACGTAGGCTTTTTCTCTTGCTTTCTTTGATTCTTCGATTAATTTCTCGATGTTCAAAAGTTCAATCTTCCCTTCCAGCAGTAATCTGCCGCTTTCTTTATTTTACCCTAAAAATTCCACAAAATCATCATCTGTAGCGAAAAAGTAATATAAAAATTTGAATTTTCTTAAAAATCAGCTAATTTACCTATATCAATCACAGAGCTGATAAGTTATTGTACCGAATTCGCCCTTCCATTTCAAATAACCCACCTAAGAACATGAGGTAAAAAGATAATGATTCCAATTACAACTGCCATGATAGCATACACAAAAACCGCTCCGGCTGCTAAGTCTTTTGCTTGTTTAGCAAGAGGGTGGTACTCCTCTGTTATCAAATCCACCACCCGCTCAATAGCAGTATTCAATAATTCTAAAGAGAGGATGCCACCTATAGCTGCAATGACAAATAACCATTCCACTTTACTAATTGAAAAGAATATCGCGCACCCAATTACAACAATCGAAACGAAAAGATGGATGCGCATATTTCTTTCTGTCCAAAGGGCCGTCTTTATTCCTGTTAAGGCAAAGGAAAACGATTTCCATAAACGAACAGATTTATCGCGTGAGTCCATAAGTGTCTAAAATTTCCTTCTGTCGAGAGAACATTTTTTCTTCCTCTGCCTTTTCCATATGATCATAGCCAAGTAGATGAAGGAAACCATGGACAGCTAAAAAGCCTAGTTCGCGAATAAATGAATGTCCATATTCCTGCGCCTGTTCTTCAGCCTTTGGTATGGAAATAATGATATCCCCCAATACACGTGGAAGCTCAGCCCCTATCAATTCAATTTCACCCTCACCGAGTTCCTCCATCGCAAATGAAATAACATCCGTGGGTGCGTCTTTTTCTCTATATTCGCGGTTTATTTCGTGAATTCTTTCATTGGATACAAATGTAACTGAAACCTCACTACTGTCTTCAACATTTTCTTTTTCAGCAGCAAAATTTAATAGTTTTTCGATTTCTTCCATTTGTTCGACTGACAGTTGATCTGTTTCATCTACTAAATCAATCATCAACTTGTTCATACTTGAACCACCTTCTTTGTCATTTCTGGATATTCGATTCTCGAGTGGAAAATTCCCTTTAACGTTTCGCAAAAAGAGTGGGATACAGTTTCTAATTCTTTTAAAGTTAAATCACATTCATTTAATTGCCCATCCTGAAGCCGGTCCGCAACAATTTTCTTAACAAGCGACTCGATTGTCTCTGGGGTAGGCTGGCTCAGAGATCTGACTGCTGCTTCTACACTGTCAGCAATACCAATGATAGCTGATTCTTTAGTCTGTGGTTTTGGACCAGAATAACGATATTCTTCTTCATTAACATCTTTTCCGTCCTGCAACGCCTTATGGTAAAAGAATTTCAAAAGCGTCGTACCATGATGTTGTTCAGCAATGTTTATAATTTCCTTAGGCATGTTGTATTTTTTTAATATAGCAGAGCCATCTGTCACGTGTGAAATGATGATGTTAGCACTTTTATCAGGCGGCAGGCGATCATGCGGATTGTCACGGTGCATTTGGTTTTCTATAAAAAAGTTTGGCCGTTTTGTTTTACCAATATCATGATAATAACAGCCTACCCTTGCTAAAAGTCCGTTTGCTCCTATAGCTTCGCAGGCAGCATCTGCTAGGTTGGCAACCATAACACTATGGTGATAGGTTCCAGGAGCTTCCATTAAAATTTTTCGAAGAAGTGGATGATTAGGATTAGAAAGCTCGATCAACTTCATTGTCGAGAGAATTCCAAAACTAGTTTCAAAAAATGGTAATAGCCCCATTGTTAAGACCGCTGAACCAATTCCTGAAAAAATGGCTGTTAAAATATAATACCCATATTCCAATCCTGAAAATTGTCCATTTGGCAAAAACATAAGTGCCCATATCGTGAAAAGATTCACCGCAGCTGCAAACGACCCTGCTTGAAGGATTTTTGAGCGCTGATTTTGATCGCTTAAAAAGAGCACTCCTGCGAGCGCACTAAATAATATATAAATTCCTACTGAAAAATTTAGTGTTCCAGAGACCCCTTCATTAAATAAAACACTTCCGAATATAGAAAAGATGATGGATGAAAGAACCGCCAGTTTCTCATCAATTAATATCTTTAATAGCATTCCACCCATAGCGGCAGGGAATAAGTAACCTATACCTGAATAGTTAAAAATTTGCAGCATACTGATAATCTTCAAAATAAAAAACGTCAGGATAAAAACAATCCCAAACAAGAGAAGATTGTTCTGCATTTTTTCGGGCTGTTCCTTCAATTGATAGAAATAAAAGTAAACGGACGTGAGAATAATTGAAATGAGAATAATTAAACCTATAAATGGTTTATACGATTGTTTGTTATCTAAGAGACCTACAAGTTCAAGCTGTCGAAACTCTTCCTGACGGATTAATTTACCCTCTTCAATAATAATTTGCCCTTGTAGGATTTTTACAGGCTCAACAGATTCCGCTGCTTGCTTACGCAGCTCTTCCGTTGCCTCTGGGTCATAAAATTCATTCTGAATAACCGCATATCTGCCTAATTCAATGGCTGCATTCTTTAAGTCACCATTTAAGGTTGTAAATTTTAGTTCTTCTTCTAAACTTTTTTTGACATTTTCAACGTCATCTGCAGAAATTCGTTTGTTCATTACATTGTTAATAGCTGTCACTGTTAAATCTTTTGCAATTGATAATTCATCATTGCTGGCTTGTACAAGAGCTGTAAAAACACGCTCTGAAAGGTCCTTGATTACACGATCTGTTAATTTTCCCTTTAACATTGTTACTTCTTCTACAATGGTTGGTTCGATAACATCAATAGGGTCTTCATCAAGGAGATTTTGTTTTTTCGTCGCATCCTCTATTTCATCATTTACTTCTGAAGCTGAGTCAAAAATGGATGTAATCAAATCTACTTGATTGGATGAATATTCTTTTTTTAATGTATAGACGTCTTGAACTTGATCCAATGCCTCTTGACGTTTTTTTTCTGTACTAATTTTATCCTCTACAGTTGCTGGGGATCGAATTGTTTTCTCAGCTACTGTTAATAGGCTTATATCGAGTTTCTCAGGCTTTACATTCCCATACATAGAGATAAAAAGGATTACTCCTAGGACAACAAACACTAATACTCTGAAAAAGGTATAATCTAGAAGCTTTTTTATTTGAATTAAGTATTGCTGTATTTTTTTCAACTAACTCCCCCCAAAAGCACCTAAAATATCCGTAGTCAGTATGTAAACACGCTTTATGTAAAATGATAACAGTTTTTCCCTGAAGTTTCACCCTCAAATAAAAAAGGGCTATTTTTACAAGGCAATTGTTATGATTATATGGCAAAAGGGATAAACCATAAACAGGTTTATCCCTCCATACAATGCTTTAATTTTGCAGTGGTTTCTTTTCATAAGCCTCAATGATTCGACCTACCAGTGGATGACGTACAACATCGCTTTGTTCTAAGAAAACAAAGGAGATTCCATTGACACCCAACAAGATTTTCTCGGCAGCTATTAGTCCAGACTTTGCCCCTTTTGGTAAATCAATTTGTGTTTGATCACCGGTAATGACCATTTTAGAACCAAAGCCAAGACGTGTTAAAAACATCTTCATTTGTGCATGAGTGGTATTTTGAGCCTCATCTAAAATGACAAAGGCATCGTCTAATGTTCGACCCCTCATATAGGCTAGTGGAGCAATTTCGATTGTTCCACGTTCAATTAATCTTTGGGTATGCTCGGCACCAAGAATATCATTCAAAGCATCATATAAAGGGCGTAAATAAGGATCCACCTTTTCCTTTAAGTCACCTGGTAAAAATCCAAGGCTTTCGCCAGCCTCAACTGCAGGTCTTGTTAGAATGATTTTATTTACCTGTCCATTTTTCAACGCATTAACCGCCATAACAACTGCTAAATACGTTTTACCTGTTCCCGCTGGACCAATCCCAAATACAAGGTCATTCTGTCTTATGGCAGTTACATATTGTCTTTGTCCCAGCGTCTTAATTCGAATCGTCTTTCCTTTTACATTCTTAGCTATTTCCTCATCATAGAGATTTTCAAAATAATCAAGTGTACCTTTTTGCGCCATTTGAATCGCAGACAAGACATCCCTTTGGCTAATGGTTACACCTTTTCTAATGACAAAAATAAGCTTATCAAGAATTTGACTAGCAAGTACAACTCTTTCCTCATCGCCAGATAAGCTGACAGACTCTCCACGTGTAACGATGGATACTTCTAGTTCTTCTTCAATTATTTTTAAATTTGAATCAGAATTGCCTATGAGGGCAATCGCTTCTGTTGGATTTTCAAGTTGTACATTTATTGTTTTTAACTTTACTGTCATTCAGGAGTCTCCTTGGGTATTGGTTGTCCAACCGCAATATTTTCGATAATCTTAAAGTGAATATCTAGGATAACTTTACCATCTTTCAACTCTTTGTGTAAAATTTTTTCATCTTTAATGATAGCTTCTTCATCCAAACCACTTTTTATTTTATTTTTTGCTAATTCTAACGCATTTTTTTCGGCCTCTTCTTCACTATACGTCCGAGTGGTCTCTTCGCGGGCTCTTAATGTTTCATTCCCAATGGATATAGGGAGCTCCCATTTGAGGAAGTTTATTTTCTTTATATTTTTTTCTGTTTCATATTCCTTAAATTCAGGTTCACCAAATCCCCAAATTGGAATCTCTAAGTTTCCTATAATTAAAGAGTGTTTTTGCTTTTCTTGACCGTTAAATACAAAGAAATTCGTTTCTAATGGCAGCTCAACATGGCTTTTATACCACGTTTCCCCCCAAACCTCACCTATTGCCGCTACTTGCTGTGTTTGCCCTTCCTTGCCGATTACACCTGAAACAAGTAATTGCCCTTGTTCCACGTGGTCATTGATATCGACAATCTTCTGTCCTGTTTCAATATACATCGAAGCAATAATGGCTTTCTTTTTAGCTACAAGATTTCTTGGCGCTAGTTGTTCTGGCTTTTCAGGGTCTTTCTTTTCGACCACTTGAAGATGGTAAGTTGTCCCCTTTAATTCCACACCTACCCAGGTGAGGTTTCCAACATTATTTGTCAATTTCCTTTGAATCCCTTCCACGTTATCCACAAACAATTGAAGCTTACCGATCTTTACCCCCATCTTGTCCAATTCTTTGCCAATTTGATACTCCGTAGCAGGCTTTGCTCCTTTTATTTCAATTCCCCATATGACATTAGATAAAAACATAATAATCAATAAAAATAAAAGTGCACCACCAACAAAACCACTATTTTTTAATAATCGTTTAAATAAAAAAGGCATACCTGCCCTTTTTAAGAATGAAATTGAGCATTCTCTTTCTCTTGCATAATGTCTGATTTTTAATGCATCTTTAAGCCTCATCGTAAAAGTTATCGTTTCAGTCCCATGTCGTTTCACATTCCATACAATCAGGCCGTTTCTGATTAAGACATTTATGAATCTTTCTACGCCTTTTCCTGACACTTTAACGGTTACTTTGCCAGATATGAATTCGATCCATTGGTTTTTCATTTTGTTCCTCCTGGGTTTTCATTTATATAAATAACCTGATCAATTTTCCCCTCAAGTAAAATTTCTTCAGGTAATATGGTCTTTATCACGAAAGACTTCCCTCTAATTTGCAATTGACCCTGTTTTAACAACAGGCGCAATTCTTTATCAGTAAAGGTAATCAAACCTCTATGATTCTCGATGTAAATATGGATTTGCCCAATCATGGTGATTCGGGGTAAATCCATCATGACATCTTGAGGAAGATCCATTTTTTGTGCCATCCAGTTCCGGACACGCTGGCCCCATTTTTTTGCCATAAAAAAGGAACCCCCTTTCATCTCATATTTATGGACTTTTTTATAAGTGGTATGACTTATGTAATTAAGTATGAGATACACCTAAATATATGCACCGTATATGGGAATTAGAAGGATAACCATCCATTAAAACAAAGTTAATTTGATTGTAGAAGCCTGCAGCAACAACGATTCAATTGGAAAAGTCGTTAGATTGACTAACTACATTATGTATATCGGTTAATAAACAAAAAAAGACTGCCATCCTTATAAAAAGGACAACAGCCTAAAATGTAAAATCATAAATTTTCTATTCTCTAATACCGAATTATCAAAACAGGTTTATTTTAAACATCCCCTACTACCTATATAAATAAGAAGGAACTGTATCAAACAGCTTTAATTTAAATAACATTTACAAATATTAATGCAATTGTAATATTTGATTTTACCAATTGAATATAACTTTTAGGTATTTTAAATTATACTAAAATAACAATTTTATTTACTAAAGCACCTGTTAGTTCAATAAGCATAACCAATATTAGGCATTATTTTTGATAAGGATTTGATTGTTAATATGATGTTCCATATGTTCAAGATAATCTTTTATGAGCCACTCTAATGTTTTTTGTTGATTATTTCCTAAATCACAAAGATTAGATAATCTCCCTTTCGGAATATTCAATATAATATTTATTATTTGCTTATTTAATGCACAAAAAAGGTTTAGTATTTCATCAAGTGGTCTATCTTGATAATTCTGAAGTAATACCCAATGTTCTTGTTTATACGATTGGATAACATATGGTTGGTCTTCGTATTGAATCTTTATAAACCTATCAATATTATTTATTGCAGAGTCGCATAGATGTCCCAAAATCTCTTTTTTGGACCATTTGTGTGGTAATGGTCGATTAGTTATTTCTTTTTTTGTCATCTGGTTGAACTCTCCTGGTAAAAAACGTATCCAATGGTTGATGCCATTTATTACATTTTCCATTGTTGTACTCCCCCTAAGTATTTCATAAACATTTTATATTCGTCTACCTAACTGGTTATCCCTTCTCCTTCAATTAAACTGCTTCGTTAGTTCAATAAAGGAATTATACACTTTCTTATCTTTGTAAAAAAGAGGGTACTGCTATAATAAACAGTACCGCTTACTTTGGTGCAATCATTAATTCAATTACATCATATTCAACTTCAGGTAGTTCTTTAAATATCATTACACCTTTAGTAAACGGTATATTGAACTGTTCCTTAATCAATCCCACTAACCGTAACTTATCTTTATAACCTGAAGTAACCTTATCTGTATCCATTAAATCTAATTTATCCTGTAGTTCTTGGATAGAAGCCTTTACCGTTATTATCTCTTCTTCAGCTTTCTTCTTAACATCTAAATATTCCTGCTTAGTGAATATATCATCTAGATAACTTTCCTTAGCCTTTATAAGACGTTTATTTAGCTTCTCAATGGTTTTATTAGCTTCTTGGATACTTCCTTGTTAGGCTTCCTTTAGAATCGCTTAACGGTGTGTTTAAAGCTATCTCCCATTGTTCTTTAAAATACTTACACCTCTTAGTTAGTATTTCTAAGAAGTATATTAACATTAAAAAGGAACCCCCTGTAGATTATCTCATATTATGAAATGATCTACAGGGGGTTCTAGCACTTCTTTTTCTATTTATACTTGAGGATTTAAAATTATTAATTCATCGCTTTCTCAATAAATATGGTTTTTTGGATCGTGGTTCACCAAGAATTTCCGCCCAAATAATCCCATTAATGATCGTTTTTTCATCTGGTTTTTCAATTGGAACATCGTCAGACTCAACTTCTAATATGGTGGATTCAATAGGTTGCATCTGGTCCAGTTGTATTCTTGATACAACAGGCTTCTGCGTTACTTCTTGATATTTCTCCCCCTTACTCTGCGATTTTGCCTCTAGATTAACAGGATGACCCGTTGAGATTTGACCTGATTTTCTCGGCTTACTCATCATTTGTTGTTCAACTTGGGTACGAAAGTCATTAAACCCTTTTGTCGTAAATGGTTTTGTTCGTCCAGGACTACTTTTACCCTTTGCTTTACCAAAGATTGTTGAGAGAATTCCAGCGATAATCAAAAATAAGATTGTTTCCATGCCCACCCTCCTTCTCTACGAAATCAATCGGCGGTTTAGCGGTCGTCTTTTTTATCACCCGTCATCTTTCCGATAGATCCGCGCATGTCTGTATCAGCAGAAATATTTTTATAATTCATATATTCCATGACACTGATATTACCGGATTTTAATGCTTCTGCCATTGCCAGTGGCACCTCTGCCTCTGCCTCTACAACCTTTGCTCTCATTTCTTCTACTCTCGCCTTCATTTCCTGCTCTGTAGCGACAGCCATCGCCCTACGCTCTTCTGCTTTTGCTTGGGCAATTTTCTTATCGGCTTCAGCTTGCTCCGTTTGCAGCTCAGCACCGATGTTTCGACCTAAATCAACATCAGCAATATCAATCGAAAGAATTTCAAAAGCGGTACCAGCATCTAATCCTTTGGCTAAGACTGTTTGCGAAATCAGTTCAGGGTTCTCAAGTACTTTACTATGGTCGAGTGAGGAACCAATCGTCGATATAACCCCTTCACCTACACGAGCTACGACAGTATCTTCACCCGCACCCCCGACAAGACGGTCGATATTAGCACGTACGGTAATTCTCGCTTTTGCTTTTACTTCTATACCATTCATGGCAACACCAGCAATAAACGGTGTTTCAATTACTTTCGGGTTAACACTCATTTGTACGGCTTCTAATACATCACGACCAGCCAAATCAATTGCAGCGCAGCGTTCAAATGATAACTCTATGTTTGCACGATGGGCAGCGATTAAAGCATTCACCACTCTATCCACATTCCCACCAGCTAAATAATGACTTTCAAGCTGATTCGTTGTTACATTTAGACCCGCCTTATGCGCTTTAATTAGCGGGTTTACTACTCTGCTCGGCGTAACCCGTCTAAGTCTCATCCCTACTAATGTAAAAATACTGATTCTTACCCCAGCAGCAAGGGCAGAAACCCAAAGCATTACCGGAACAAAGGATAATAATATTCCGAGAAAAATTAGCGCAACAACGATAATACCAATCATAAATAGACTTCCACTCGTTAATTCCACAGCAATTACCTCCTTATTAGTAACTAATTTACTTTTCTAACTACGATACGTACTCCTTCGACCTTTATGACCGTGATCTTGATATTTTGATCAATGAAATCGCCTTCACTTACAACATCTATTCTTTCATTATTGAAAATCGCTGTTCCTGACGGTCTTAAGACAGTCAGCGCAGTACCTTCTTTACCTAATAAATCTGTTCGATTCACGTTAGATACATAGCCATCTTCTTTTTTTGCTGTATCAAACAAAATCATCCGATTAAATAAAACCATTTTTTTGCCTAAAACCTTAATCATAATCAAAAGTATTGCGATTGAAACACCGATGGCAATAAAGATGGAGATTCCCATATTCAAAGGATTTTCCCCTGCTAGAAAAAGACTAGCTATTAATGCTGCCAACCCTAGTGTTCCTGAAATAGCTCCTGGAAGAAAAAATTCTAAGAAAATTAGCATGATTCCTACGGCAAATAACATGATTGTTCCGAAACCTGCAAGACCCGCTTGAAAATGTCCATAAAAGAAAAGAAGTAAAGCAAATAAACCTATGAATCCTGATATTCCAAACTTTGACGAAAACAACTCATATACAATAGCTGCCCCTGCAATAGTTAATAGCAATGTTACAACGATTGGGTTTGTTAGAAACTCAACCATATTTTATCCTCCCTTCATGTCGACATTATGTATACGTTTCATATCCAATTAAGTTTCATTTTTTCAAATTGAAAAACCGCAAGCTAAACGCTTGCGGCTTTGGTTGTCAGAATAATTATGAAAGGTGTTGTTGTACAAATTTATTTACAAGTGAACCGTCTGCTTTACCCTTTACTTTAGGCATAATCGCAGCCATCACTTTTCCCATATCCGCTTTTGATTTTGCACCGACCTCAGAGATTGTTTCTTTAACAATTTCTGACAACTCTTCTTCGGAAAGCTGCTTCGGTAAATACAGTTCGACGATAGCCAACTCTGCACGCAATTTATCAACAAGGTCTTGACGACCTGCTTTATCAAATTCATGGAGGGATTCTTTGCGTTGCTTTACTTCGCGAGAAAGGATTGTTAACTCAGCTTCATCGGAGAGCTCTTTTGTACCAAGCTTAATCGCTTCATTTTGCAATGAAGCTTTTACCATCCGAATCGTTGTGAGTTTGTCTTTTTCCTTATTTTTCATCGCTTGTTTCATGTCACTATTTAAACGCTCGAGAAGACTCATAAATTACACCCTCTCTTAGAACTTACGTTTTCTTGCTGCTTCAGACTTTTTCTTACGCTTTACACTTGGCTTTTCGTAGAATTCGCGCTTTCTTGCCTCTTGCAAAGTACCAGTTTTTGATACTGTACGTTTGAAGCGACGAAGAGCATCTTCAAGCGATTCGTTTTTACGAACGACGGTTTTAGACATTCTCTTTCCCTCCCTCCGAAACACAACACACTTACATTCAATCCATGTACCTTGCAATTATAATATAACATAGAAACAAGGTCAACTGTATTTCTAGAGATGAAACAAGCTTTTGATATTTTTATTCATAAATCCACAATTTTTTGAACAACCCACCAGAAATTTGGCATGTCCTCCTCCTTCAGGCATACAATTTAGGGAGGGGTGAAGACATGCTATACATACTATTATTTATTTTATTTATCTTATTATTTATATTTGGCATGACTATTATAAGGTTTGGATTATTTAATCTGTCAGGTAATAAACTAAAAGGATGGTTAACCAAACTTACAAGTACACCACTAAAAGGTATGGTAACAGGAACGTTTGTTACTGCGTTATTGCAGAGTAGTTCGGCAGTAATGGTGATCACGATTGGATTAATTTCAGCAAAGATCATGACTTTTCCACAATCGATTGGAATCATTTTAGGTACGAATATCGGCACAACCTTTAAAACAGAGCTCATAACTTTCAATCTTGATAAAGTCTTAGTTCCGCTTGCTATTATTGGAGTATTACTTACCTTTTTTAAACCTATAAAAATTAGAAGCATCGGCATGGTCACCTTTGGAATCGCCTCAGTATTTACAGCAATGAAAGGTTTTGAGCTTTTAGCTCAGCCATTAACTGCTCTCCCATTTATCAATAATTTTATCCTCTCCATAAACGATAATATTTTATTAAGTATTTTAACTGGGGCAGTTATTACTGCCATTATTCAATCCAGTACAGCTATGACCGGTATTACCATGGGGTTTTTAACAGTTGGTCTACTTCATCTTGATGCAGGTATTGCTATCGTGTTTGGCGCCAATATCGGGACATGTATTACGGCACTGATTGCTTCAATTGGAGGCGGGAAAGAATCAAGATTGGCAGCCTTCGCACACGTTTGGCTCAATGTGGCGGGTGTGCTACTCTTTACTCCCTTTATCCCAGCATTGTCCGAGAATGCTCATTTGTTAGCCGAGGAAAAAATGATTCAGCTAGCACATATTAGTGTGATATTTAATGTGGTTTCATCCATAATAGTCCTGCCATTTGCAACGAAATTCGGAGTAATGATACTGAAGGTACATGGTGGAAAACAAAATAAATAAGCCTGGCGTAGCCAGGTCAAGGTCATTGTCATTCGTTTGAGCCGATTTCTATGTGATGATTCTAATCCTAGATCCCAACAAAATGACCTTTTTCAGATTTACGTGCCGTTTTACAGATTTACGTGCCAAACTGGTTTTATCCATGATTTAGAAATACCACAGTTCTATAAACTGTGGTATTTCTAAAAATTTACTTAGTAATCCGAAGTAACCGTTAGCCCCTGAAGTATGGCAACCCCAGCACTTGCGCCAATTCTCGTCGCACCCGCTTGAATCATTTTTTCAGTATCCTCCGTATTCCTAACCCCACCGGAGGCTTTTACACCAATATTAGGTCCCACCGTTTCTCTCATCAACTTAATATCTTCAACCGTAGCTCCACCGGTCGAGAACCCTGTTGATGTTTTTACAAAATCTGTCCCAGCCTTTACTGCTAGTTCACTTGCACGAATTTTTTCTTCCCTTGTAAGCAAACTTGTTTCAATAATCACCTTTATTAATGCTTTGCCCCTTGCAGCTTCAACAACTGCACGAATATCTTTTTCAACTAACTCGTCATTTTTATCCTTTAAAGCACCGATGTTAATGACCATATCAACTTCATCGGCACCATTTTCAATGGCATTATTTGTCTCAAAAGCCTTGGTTTCCGGTGTTGTTGCTCCAAGTGGAAAACCAATAACGGTACACACCTTAACACCACTGCCACTTAATAAATCTCTTGCTGTACTAACCCAAGTTGGGTTTACACAAACTGAAAAAAATTTATGTTCTTTTGCCTCTTGGCAAAGGGTTTCAATTTGTTGGCGGGTTGCGTCCGCCTTTAACAGAGTATGGTCAATCATTGCTGCAACATTTGTAGTAGCCATTATACAAGCCCCTTTCGATTCCTGTGTAACTTTATATGGTTCTTAAGGTAAAAAAAATTTGCTCCCTAACAATAGGATACCCAAAATAAAATGAAAAAAAGGACCTAAATAGGTCCTTATATGGCAGCTTCTTCTTTTTTAAACACTTCTGCTTTTACGGTTTCATCTTCTACAATTCGGACAAATTGACCTTCATTGTACGGATAACCAGCTTTAGAGATTTTTACTTTAACTATTTTACCAATCATATCCTCTGTTGCAGGGAATACCACTTTCAAATAATTATCTGTATAGCCGACATACATTCCAGATGTGAATTCTTCTTCAGGAATCACTTCTAATACATCGTTCTCAAATTGTGATGCATATTCCTTCGCCAGCTGATCAGAAAGGGTGATTAAGCGATGAACACGTTCATTCTTAACCTCTTCATCGACTTGATCTTCCATACGGGCAGCAGGCGTTCCTGTCCGCTTAGAGTATGGGAAAACATGTAGTTCTGAAAATTTATGATTATTAATAAAATTATATGTTTCCATAAATTCTTCTTCCGTTTCACCTGGAAAACCCACGATAACATCAGAAGTAACAGCAAGTCCAGGAAGTACCTCTTTAAGACGATCCAGTCTTTCGCCAAAGAATTCCATCGTGTACTTTCGACGCATTCTTTTTAATACGGTATTTGATCCAGATTGAATTGGAATATGCAAATGCCGAACAATAATATTTGAGTGTTTTATCACTTCAATTACTTCATCGGTAATTTGACTTGCTTCAATGGAAGAAATTCGAAGTCGTTCTAATCCTTTTACCTGCGCTTCTAAGTCACGGAGAAGCAGGGCAAGATTGTAGTCCTTCATATCCTCGCCGTATCCACCCGTGTGAATACCCGTTAGCACAATCTCTTTATAACCAGCATCAACTAGCTGCTGTGCTTGGCGAATTACTTCCTTTGGATCACGTGATCTCATTAAACCACGAGCCCACGGAATAATACAAAAAGTACAGAAATTGTTACAGCCTTCTTGTATTTTTAACGATGCACGTGTACGATCGGTAAACGCGGGAACATCAAGCTCCTCATATACACGGTTTTTCATTATATTTCCGACACCGTTAATTGGCTGGCGTTCTGTTTTATACTGTTCAATGTATTCAAGCATTTTCACCCGATCTTGAGTACCAACTACGATATCAACTCCAGGTATCGCCATAATCTCCGCTGGAGAAGTTTGTGCATAACATCCAGTCACACAAATAACTGCATCCGGATTTTTTCGAACCGCACGGCGAATCACTTGGCGGCTTTTTTTATCGCCTGTATTTGTTACCGTACAAGTATTAATAATATAAACATCAGAGATTGATTCAAATTCAACTCGATCATAGCCTTCTTGCTTGAACAATTGCCAGATTGCTTCAGTCTCATAATGATTCACCTTACATCCAAGTGTATGAAAAGCGACTGTTGGCATTGTATTCATCTCCTCAATAATTCAAAATGATAGGAAATCGCCGCTAAAGCATATAAGGGCGCCGTTTCCGTTCTTAAAATACGTGGACCTAATCCACAAAGGGCAAAACCATTTTCCTGTAAAACTTGCACCTCTTCTTCCGCCAGTCCTCCCTCGGGACCAAACACAAGAAGAAGTGAATCCCCTTGTTTCATCTTTTGTAACGTTGCAGAAAAAATAGATGTTTCACCACTTCTGCTTTCTTCTTCGAATGCAACTAACTTATAATGAAAATTTTTACTTTTTTCTATCAAAGCTTTAAAATTCATTGGGCTAATAATTTCGGGTACAAATCCACGATGGGACTGCTCCGCAGCTTCTTTGGCAATTTTTTGCCATCTCTCTACTTTTTTACCGGCTTTTTTATCATCCCATTTTACGACAGAACGACGCGCAGCAAAAGGAATAAATTCGCGGGCACCAAGTTCAGTACCTTTTTGAATAATCCAGTCAAGTTTGTCCCCTTTTGGAAGTCCGCTTGCAATCGTAATCGAAATAGGAAGCTCTGACTTCTCATCTTTCCATTGTACAACGTCTGCAACGACTTGTTCATCGGTAATTTTTGCAATTTCACAAACTGCCGCATCCCCTTTTGGATTAACACAAATGATTTTGTCCCCGATTTCCATGCGCATAACCTTGATAATATGATGGCGGTCATCCGCATCAATCACAAAACTATTTTCATTTGCTCGTTGTTTAACAAAGTAGCGTTGCACACGATGCACCCCTTTAAACATTTTACTTTAATGAATGTCCCCTTTAAAGAAGGGAAAATAGAAAAAAGGGGTATTATCCCCTTTTTTAAGAATTATACCCTTTTCGCAATAATCGCAACCCAATCTTCCATTAAGATGGTTTCAGTGATTTCAAATCCAGACTGAACTAGTCCTTCTTTTACTTGATCTTTCTTCTGCTGAATAATTCCTGAAGCAATAAAAGTTCCTCCAGGTTTAACAACACGTGCTACATCATCTGTAAATCGTAAAATAACCTCAGCTAATATATTAGCAACAACAACATCTGCAGAATTCTCTTCAACACCATCTAAGAGATTATTTTGCGAAGTGGTTACTTTGTCGCTTACTTTATTAAGTTTTATGTTGAGTCTCGCTGAAGTTACAGCTACTTCATCTAAATCATAGGCACGGACATCTTCTGCGCCTAACATGGCAGCAGCAATACTAAGGACACCAGAGCCAGTGCCAACATCAATTACCCTGTCACCTGGTAGAACAGACCTTTCTAAAGCTTGGATACACATGACCGTAGTTGGATGCGTTCCGGTTCCGAAAGCCATCCCAGGATCCAGTTCAATAATTAATTCATCACTGCTGACTGGAGTGTATATCTCCCAAGTAGGAACAATCGTAAACTTCTCTGAAATTTTAACAGGATGATAATATTTCTTCCAAGCAGTAGCCCACTCTTCTTCATTTACTTCACTTATTGTTACTTTATTTTTCCCAATATCGATATTGTGGATAATAAGATTATTAATGGATTCTTTAATCGCGTCTACAGTTTCACCTAAAAAACTATTAACAGGTAAATATGCTTTTACGATAACACCTTCTTCAGGGTAATCCTCTGGATTGAGTTGGTAGATTTCCCCGAACTGATCTTGCCTTTCCTTTGTTAGCTCAAAAGGATCTTCAATTACTACGCCGCTAGCACCGGCCTCATGTAAAATATGCGATATTGGTTCAATCGCTTCGTTTGTAGTGTGAATACTAAGTTCAGACCACTTCATTCTACCAACTCCAATCCTTACTCGCCCTTAAAGGCTCGTTTTACTTTTGAGAAGAAGCCTTCTTCATGTTCACCTATTGGTGAGTTACCACTTAGATCTGCAAACTCACGAAGAAGCTGCTTTTGTTTATCTGTTAATTTTGTAGGAGTAATCATTCGAACGATTATGTGCTGGTCTCCTACTCCATAACCACGGACATTCGGTATCCCTTTACCTTTAAGTCGGAATTTAGTTCCTGTTTGTGTTCCAGCAGGAACCTTCAATTTAACTTTTCCATGTAAAGTTGGTACTTCAATTTCATCACCAAGTGATGCTTGAACAAAGGTGATAGGCATTTCACAATAAACGTCATCGCCATCTCTTTCAAAAAACTCATGTTCCCTTACGTGGAAAACAATATATAAATCTCCAGATGGACCTCCGTTAATACCAGCCTCACCTTGTCCAGAAATCCTTAACTGTTGACCATCATCAATACCGGCAGGAATTTTAACATGGATTTTTTTCCGTTTTTTCACTTTACCAGCGCCGCCACAGGTTGAACATTTATGTTTAATCTCTTTACCAGTACCATTACAATGATGGCAAATACGGCGATTAACGACTCTGCCAAATGGTGTATTCTGCTCAACATTTAACTGCCCTGTTCCATGACAGTGCTGACATGTTTCTGGGTTTGTACCTTTTTTAGCGCCTGAGCCGCTGCATGTACCACATGTTTCTTCACGCGGGATTTCAATATCTGTTTCTTTTCCAAACGCTGCTTCCTCAAACGTAATAGTCATCGTGTACTGCAGGTCTGCACCTTGTCTTGGCGCATTTGGATCACGTCGACGCGATCCGCCTCCGCCGCCGAAGAACGTATTAAAAATATCTTCAAAGCCGCCAAAGCCTCCGCCAAAATCGGAGCCTCCGCCAAAGCCTTGATTTGGATCTGTATGACCGAATTGATCATAGTGAGCCTTTTTTTGATCATCGCTTAAAACCTCATAAGCTTCAGCGATTTCTTTAAATTTATCTGCAGCATCAGGCTCTTTGTTAATATCTGGATGATATTGTTTAGAGAGCTTTCTATATGCCTTTTTTATCTCATCCTTAGAAGCACTTTTACTAACACCAAGCACCTCATAGTAATCTCGTTTACTCATTGATTACCACTCCCGAATCTTTCACATAAAGATTATTCTAACATTCATAAGATGGTCATTGCAATAAAAAATGCGCAAGGCGCTTGCTTATCGGCGACTAGCATAAGCCGATAGCGCCTGGAGCTGGACAATAAAAACACAATTGACAAAGAAAAAGCCAAAGCCGATGCTGACTTTGACTTTTTCATAGGTTTAAAAGAAATTTTTATTTTTCGTCTTTGATTTCTTCAAATTCAGCATCGACTACATTATCATCTTTAGGGTTAGTCGCTCCGCCTTCTGCACCTTGTGCTCCCCCGGCCTGTTGGGCAGCTTGTTCATATAGCTTAACAGTTAATGCTTGAACAATTTCCTGTAAAGCGTCTTTTTTAGCACGGATTTCTTCAAGATCGTTTTTCTCAATAGCTTCTTTTAACGCATCTTTTGCTTCGTTTGCTTTTGCAACTTCAGAAGCATCCACTTTATCCTCTAAGTCTTTTAATGTTTTTTCAGTTGTGAAGACTAGCTGGTCTGCTTCGTTACGAAGCTCCACTTCATCTTTGCGTTGTTTGTCAGCTTCAGCGTTTTCTTCTGCTTCTCTGACCATTTTTTGAATTTCTTCATCAGAAAGACCAGTTGAAGATTTAATCGTAATTTGCTGCTCTTTATTTGTACCAAGGTCTTTTGCACGTACATTTACGATACCGTTCTTATCGATATCAAACGTTACCTCAACTTGTGGAATTCCACGTGGTGCTGGCGGGATATCAGATAACTGGAAGCGGCCTAATGTTTTATTTAGATTTGCCATTGGACGTTCCCCTTGAAGAACGTGGATATCGACCGCTGTTTGGTTATCAGCTGCAGTTGAGAATACTTGTGATTTTGATGTTGGAATTGTCGTGTTACGGTCAATTAATTTTGTAAAGACGCCGCCCATTGTTTCAATACCAAGTGATAGTGGTGTAACGTCAAGTAAAACTACATCTTTAACATCACCTGTGATAACGCCGCCTTGAATAGCAGCACCCATCGCTACTACTTCATCCGGATTAACTCCACGGTGTGGCTCTTGGCCTGTTGCTTTTTTGATTGCTTCTTGAACTGCAGGAATACGAGTTGACCCACCAACAAGAATTACCTTATCAAGCTGTGAAGGGGATAAACCAGCGTCACTTAACGCTTGACGAGTTGGTCCCATTGTCCGTTCTACCAAATGAGCAGATAACTCATCAAATTTAGCTCTAGACATTGTCACTTCAAGGTGAAGCGGTCCAGCTGCTCCAGCTGTGATAAACGGTAAAGAGATTTGAGTAGAAGTTACACCTGATAAATCCTTTTTCGCTTTTTCAGCAGCATCCTTTAAGCGTTGTAATGCCATTTTATCTTTAGAAAGGTCGATACCATTTTCTTTTTTGAATTGCTCTACTAGGTAGTCGATAATGACTTGGTCAAAGTCATCGCCGCCAAGACGATTATCACCTGCTGTAGATTTTACTTCAAATACGCCATCACCAAGTTCAAGAATCGATACGTCAAATGTACCGCCGCCAAGGTCATAGACAAGGACCGTTTGGTCTTGGTCAGTTTTATCTAAACCGAAAGCTAGAGCTGCTGCAGTTGGCTCGTTAATAATACGTTCAACTTCTAAACCAGCAATTCTACCTGCATCCTTTGTTGCTTGACGCTCTGCATCATTAAAATAAGCCGGTACAGTAATAACTGCTTTTGTAACTGGCTCTCCAAGATAATCCTCAGCATATGATTTTAAATATTGAAGGATAATGGCTGACATTTCTTGTGGTGTATAATTTTTACCTTCTGCTTCAACTTTATATTCTGTTCCCATATGACGCTTAATGGACATGATGGTATTTGGGTTCGTAACAGCCTGACGCTTAGCCACTTCCCCGATTTGGCGTTCACCGTTTTTAAATGCTACCACAGATGGTGTTGTACGGTTTCCTTCTGGATTTGGAATAACCTTTGGTTCGCCGCCTTCAAGAACAGCAACACATGAGTTTGTTGTACCAAGGTCAATACCGATAATTTTACTCATAACCTTTTCCTCCTAGATAATAATATGTAGGTTTTATTGATTTACCTTAACCATTGATGGGCGGATCAAACGATCCTTTAACATGTACCCTTTTTGAAATTCATCAGTCACAATGTTTGAACCATATTTCTCATCTTCCCCTTGCATAACGGCTTGATGGAAGTTTGGATCAAATTCTTTACCAACAGCTTCAATTGGCTCGACACCTTCATTTTTCAAGGCATCAACTAAACTGCGGTATACCATTTCCATGCCTTGAAGCAAAGATTTGGTTTGCTCATTATCAGCTTCTATTTTTAAGCCTCTTTCAAAGTTATCTAGAGCTGGAAGCAATTCTGTGACCAATTTTTGTGCATTATATTTTTGACCCGCCTCAATATCTAACCTAGTACGACGGCGGAAATTATCAAAATCAGCTTGAAGTCGCAGGTAACGATTATCTGCTTCTTCTAACTTACCAGTAAGCACTTGAATCTCAGCAGCATAGTCTACAGCAATAGATTCCTCTTCTGAATCCTTATCTTCAGCAAAAACAGTTTCAACTTCCTCATCAGTAAGTTCTGCTTGTTCATTCGTTTGTGATTCAACTTCCTCATTAAGCGTGTTATTCTTTTCTTCTGTCAACTTACTCACCTCCTTAAAGGATTGATAAACATATATTGAATAAATGATTTCATGAGAAAAGGGGGTGAACCAGAGCATTTCACCCTTACTCAATATTTCCAGCCCTAATATTTTTGATACAGGTTGGTTAACACAGAGGTTAAATCCTTGCTTAAAAACTGCAGCAAGCTAATAACCCGAGAATACTCCATTCTAGTTGGTCCAAGAATGGCAATGGTGCCCAAACTTTCTGCTCCGACCGAATAGGTTGCGGTAATAAGGCTGCAATTTTCCATTGCACTGTTATTGTTTTCTCTGCCGATTTTTATGTTGATACCAGCTGAGTCATTCTTAATTAAAGGGTAAATCCATTCTTCATGGTCAATCATTTGTAAGAGTGTCCGAATTTTGCTGATATCATGAAACTCTGGCTGGCTTAACATATTGGTCTTCCCGCCAAAAAAGAGCTTTTCATTAACCGGCATTTTTAGTGAATCAGCAATGGTATGCATCATTAAATCATAATTACGGATATGCTGCCTTAGCAACATTGCTACTTCCTTGTAGATTTTATCATTTAAATCTTCAAGTGCTACCCCAGTTAAACGCTCATTTAAAATGTTGACTGTCTTTTCCAAATCACTGGCATCGACTGTAGGGGGCAAATAGAATGTACGGTTTTCAACATGACCCGAATCAGTTACAAAGATTGCTACTGCAGTTTCCTTGTTTAAAGGAATGATTTGTATTCTTTTAAGTTTATTGAAGCTTGCAGCTGGACCTAAAACGATAGAAGTATAATTAGTTAGTTCAGATAAAATTCTTGCTGATTTTTGAATGATTTTCTCAAACTCAAAAATCTTTTCCGCAAAAATAGATTGAATAATCGAAATATCCTGCTTGTTTAATGCTTGAGGCGACAGTAAATGATCCACATAATACCGATAGCCTTTTTCAGAAGGAACACGACCAGAAGAAGTATGCGTTTTTTCAATATAGCCTAATTCTTCGAGATCAGCCATTTCATTGCGAATAGTAGCCGAACTAAATGATATTTCATCCTTTTTCGACAAACTCCTTGAGCCGACAGGTTGTGCAGACCGAATAAAATCATCAACAATAACCTGAAGAATCAATAATTGACGATCTGTTAACACCTTTCATCACCTCTGTTAGCACTCATTGAAGCTGAGTGCTAATTCTATTAATAAATTATCAAAAATAGGGGGATGGTGTCAATCATTTGATACTAAGAAATCGCAAAGCTACCTAGATAGCTGTTAGTTCGTAACCCCTAAAAATGATTGAAAAACCTCATTTCCTAAAAGCCGCCCTGTTTTAGTTAAATATATATTATCTTTTTTTACTTCTATCCATTTTTTAGCAATCAAATCAGAAATCTCATTTTCAAATATTTCCAGTGGGTCAATATCAAATTTTCCGATGAAACGGGATATAGATACTCCATCTGTTTTTCGCAGACCTAAAAACATTTCTTCTTCTATTTGTTCTGCTTTTGAAGTTTGGTGCTCCTGAAAGATAGGGATGTTCCCGTTATCAATTAGTTCCATATATTTTTTCAATGGTCCTGCATTCGAGCGTCTCCAGCCATTCACATAGCTGTGAGCACCTGCACCGAACCCATAATAGGAATCGTTATTCCAGTATGTTAGGTTATGTTTGCTTTCATAGCCAGGCTTTGAAAAATTACTAATTTCATACTGATTATATCCGTGCTTTTCCATTTGCTCCATAAGCAGTTCATACATTGCTGCTTCCGTATCCTCTCCCGGTGTAGGGAGTTTGCCTTTTTGCATAAGATTGTAAAAAACTGTCTTAGGTTCAATAATTAACGAATAGGCCGAATAATGTTGAATGTCTAATGTAAAAGCTTGAGTCAATGACTCTTTAAAGTCAGTAATGGTTTGGGTCGGCAGGCTGAAGATTAAGTCAATGCTAATATTTTTGAAGCCAATAGACTTTGCATTCTCTACTGTTTGGTAAACATCTTTTGCACGATGGACACGACCAATTTTCTTTAATAATTCATCATTAAAGGTTTGAACACCAAGACTAAGGCGGTTTACACCTGCATCTTTTAATATTTGTAACTTTTCTTTTGTTAAATCACCTGGATTTGCTTCAAAAGTAAATTCAACATTTCTACTCATCGGTAAGTTCCGGGTTATACTTTCGCAAAACCGTTCAAGCTGCTTTTCATTTAGGGAGGTCGGTGTCCCACCGCCCACAAAAATGGTTTGCATTTTGTCAGTTGGATATTTGTTTAATGTTAGGACCATTTCTTGCTCAAGTGCCTGCAAATATTCATCCACTGGCTGCCCTTTAAGAAATACTTTATTAAAATCACAGTAATGGCAAATATGCTCACAAAAGGGTATATGGAGATAAGCAGCATTAATCATACTTTCACCTTCCTGGAAAAGCGGAAGCGCCTTCGGAACAAGCACAGCTTGTTCCTGCGGAGTTAATCTAAGGAGCTTTCCTTAGTGTCCAGGGGCGACAGGCATAAGACGAGCCGGCGGGAAGGTTGTTCTTTAACCTTTCTGACGGATTGACTTAGACCTTAGAGCCCCTAGGCGCTGCAGCTAGACATTTTTTTCTTGTAAAAAAGAGGCTGGATTTCGCCTATAAATAGACATCCCAACCTCCCGTTTCATTTTTTATTTTTTTGTATTGTTATCATCCATTTTTAGGACAGCCATGAAGGCTTCTTGTGGGACCTCGACAGAACCAACCTGTTTCATCCGTTTTTTACCTTCTTTTTGTTTCTCGAGCAGCTTTCGTTTACGAGAGATATCTCCCCCATAACATTTAGCCAATACGTTTTTACCCATGGATTTAATGGTTGAACGAGCAACAATTTTTTGACCAATAGCGGCTTGGACAGGAACTTCGAATTGCTGCCTTGGGATTAATTCCTTTAGCTTCTCAACAATGACTTTGCCGCGTTCGTAGGCAAAATCTTTATGAACGATAAAGCTTAAGGCATCCACCTTTTCAGCGTTTAACAATATATCCATCTTAACCAAGCTAGACGGTTTGTAGCCAATTAATACATAATCAAATGATGCATAGCCTCGGGTGCTAGATTTAAGTTGATCAAAGAAATCATAAACAATTTCTGCTAACGGAATTTCATAGATGATGCTTACACGGTTTTCACCTTGGTATTCCATATTCATAAAAATACCACGCTTTTGCTGACACAGCTCCATAATCGCACCGACATATTCATTTGGAGCCATCATCGTTGCTTTTACGTAAGGCTCTTCAACATGATCAATTTTCTGTGGATCCGGAAGATTTGAAGGGTTATCCACTTTTATTTGAGTGCCATTTGTCATGTGTACATCATAGATAACACTCGGAGCGGTTGTAATCAAATCAATCTTGAATTCACGCTCAATACGCTCTTGGATGATTTCCATATGAAGAAGTCCTAAGAACCCACAGCGAAAACCAAAGCCAAGTGCTTGAGAAGTTTCAGGCTCGAATTGAAGTGCAGAATCATTTAACTGAAGCTTCTCTAATGCTTCCCGTAAATCATTAAACCTTGCTGTATCGATTGGATAAAGCCCACAATACACCATTGGGTTTAATTTACGATATCCAGGCAGAGGTTCGGTTGCTCCATTTTTTGCGTTTGTAATCGTATCACCGACACGAGTATCCCCTACATTTTTAATAGATGCAGTCAAGAATCCAACGTCCCCAACAGTTAGCTCGTCTAGAAGCAATGATTTTGGTGTGAATACCCCTACTTCATTCACTTCAAATTCTGCACCTGTCGCCATCATTTTAATTTTATCGCCCACTTTTACGCTTCCTTCGACAACTCGAATGTAGGCCACTACACCACGATAGGCATCGTAAAGGGAATCAAAAATTAGTGCTTTTAATGGAGCATCAGGGTCACCAGTCGGAGCAGGAACTGTTTTTACTACCTGTTCGAGAATGTCTTCAATCCCAATACCTGCTTTAGCAGATGCTAACACTGCTTCAGAAGCATCAAGACCAATAACCTCTTCGATTTCATTACGGACTCTTTCAGGCTCAGCACTTGGTAGATCGATTTTATTAATAACCGGTAAGATTTCAAGATTATTATCTAGTGCAAGGTAAACGTTCGCCAAGGTTTGTGCTTCAATCCCTTGTGCTGCGTCAACGACTAAAACAGCACCTTCACAAGCAGCAAGTGAACGAGAAACCTCATAGGTAAAATCGACGTGTCCAGGTGTATCAATGAGATGGAAGGTGTACTCTTCACCATCTTTTGCTTTGTATTTTAATTGCACGGCATTTAATTTTATTGTAATTCCGCGTTCTCTTTCTAAATCCATCGAATCTAAAAGCTGAGCCTTCATTTCACGGGAAGTTAATGCATTCGTTTTTTCTAAAATACGGTCAGCTAATGTTGATTTCCCATGGTCAATATGGGCAATAATCGAGAAATTTCTTATCTTTGATTGTCTTTTTAGTTTTTCTTCTCTGTTCATGTATTTCACTCCTACTATAACTCGCACAAGTACACTATTTTTGATTATATCAGTAGAATAATCAAGATTCAATGACAATAAAAATAGCGGCATCCACAATAGGTACCGCCAGCAATTATTATTCAGTTATAAGATTAATAAGTTTTTCCGAAGCATTGGAAACACCTTCAGAAATCTTCTTTCCCATTGAGGAAAATAGATTAAAGGCACTTATTTCCTCTAGCTTCTTTTTCTTTTCATCAATGTCGTGGCTCGATATCTCATTTCCCAAAAAAGTTGCCTTAACATGCTCACCATTGTCATCTAATGCAACAGCATTTTGAAAGTTCGGGTCATCATAGCCCTTCATTTTATGAATACCGTCATTAGCTAATTGCATTCCGGCTAACACCGAAATGAACATAAGCGCCACTATACAAAAAAATTTCAGCATGAACATTTTCATATGACATGCTCCTTTACTTCTATTGTTTATCCGATGATTGTTCTACATCATAATTTACTTTCTCTGCCTGCCAGAAGTATTCACTAAACACATCTGCAAGTGCATCAGCTGAACGGTTTAACTCTTCGAAGGTATTATCAACACCGCCAAATTCAATTAATAAAGCATTTTCAGAGAGATTTTGATTGTAAACTCCATTTGAGCCAGCGTCTTTTTTCATCAAGACTCCCCAACTAATTCCTTTGTATTTTTCTTGTAATAAATTATGGAGGTCCGTTGCTAATTTTAGATTTTTTTCATAATTAGGGTTTTTTCCACCGACGACAAAAACTAACTGTGCATAGGCCTGTCCATTAATAATAGGCGTTGTTTTATCTTTGCGTCTGGCATCTCGATGGATATCAATTAAATAGTGAATATCACTGTTTGTTGCCAGTGTTTCCCGAACCAATTCACCTGATTTTGAATACGCACCAGCCATTTCTACAGACCCCATTACGTCAGATTTATCAATGGATGTACCAATTCCTCTCGCCTCTAAACCAGCTTTTAATTGATCACCAATTTTAGTGACATTCAACTGTGAATGATAAGCAAGGTTAGGATCGGTTACCCCCTGTAAATAGGGTAAATAGGACTCGCGATTATGAGTAAAGTAGAGATGTACTGCCTTTTTATCACCTGTTGTGAGCTGCGGCTTTGATGGTGATCCGTTTTCCGTACCTTCATCAATTCCCTCTAAATTTTGCAGGGAAGCCTCGCGCTCCGCTTTCATTATTTCTATTGGCGGTGCAGACTCCATTGGCATATTGGTATAATTCGAACCTTCACCAGCAACTACGATTTTTCCATCAAATTGAAAAAATCCGGGAAGCTCCCTGCCTAAAAGACTTCGTGGGTCATTTAAATTAATATTGCTTGAAAGCTTAAAAATTAAGTTGGTTAATTTGGGGCTCGCTGTTAAATTATCTTCTATGGATAGAAAATGATGATTCTCCCAAGCCATTAGTTGATAGAGCATTTTCCCATTCACTTGATTTGCAGCTGTATTAACAGATGCTGACATAGGTCTAAACTGGGGCTTTAACGATGTTAAAAGCCCACTGATGGAAAACACCAATAACATAAACAATAAGATAAAAGAGGTTACTTTTATTAGATTCGTCCCTTGCACTGTCAAAAACAATCCGGAATTCCTAGTAGATTTCATGGTTCCACCTCTCAATTTGATTCTAGTAAATACTTATGACATTACTAGAATTGCTAGAACCATTATTCGCAATTGTGAGGTGGTCACTGAACATCATCTTGTATAGTAGCCTGCATTTCCTTGATCAACATTGCTGTGGAGAGCCGCATTCAAACCGCTCGCAATCAGGTTAGCCATATCTTCAATAAAAACATCCACTTCCTTAGGGGTTACCATTAAATTGTGTCCTAAAGGGGAGAGGACCTCATATATTAATTTACGTTTTTCTTCCTCTTCTAATGTCCCAATCATCCCTAGGAAAGTCTGACGATGCTTGTCTTCTGGAAGGTCATCATCAGTAAGTTTTTTTCGCTTTCCAAATGTCATACCTGCTGGTGCGAGTGCCTTTGAAGGACGATTCCCTTCCTTTAGCTCCTTCCCAAAATGCTTGAGGATATAATCAATCGTGTCACTTGTAATCGAAACAGCGTCAACAACGGTCGGAACACCAATAGCGATGACCGGAACTCCTAATGTTTCTTTACTTAATTCTTTTCTTTTATTACCTACTCCAGATCCTGGGTGTATACCTGTATCAGAAACTTGTATGGTAGAATTAACCCTTTCAATCGATCTTGCTGCTAATGCGTCTATAGCAATGACAAAATCAGGCTTTGTTTTTTCCACTACTCCGAAGATGATATCGCTGGTTTCAATTCCGGTTAATCCCATAACGCCTGGAACTAAGGAACTAACTGGACGATAGCCTTCCTCTACATGTTCTGGCTGCAATTCGAATAAGTGCCTGGTGATTAATAGGTTCTCACAAACCATTGGGCCAAGTGCATCAGGAGTAACATTCCAATTTCCTAGACCCACAACGAGGCAAGAGGCATCTTTTTTGATACCAGTTCCTTCTAAGAAATGTCCAAATTCTTTTGCAAAAATTTCCTCAACCTTTTGTTGTAATGGGGTATCCTGCTGTCTTATCCCTTGTACTTCGAGAGTTAAATAGCGTCCTGTTTTTTTACCGAGTTGTTTTGCTCCTGCTTCAGTAACCTCAACTAACGAGATTTTTATATCGTCTATATCTTTTTCTTTTATAATGACACCTTCAATTTGGGAGAGGTTCGCCTCTTGGTTTACTGTCCCTTCTTTACCAGCAATGACCATTTCTCTTGCTTCAATCGCTAAATCCGTTCTAATTGAGTACTTGCTTAAGTCGATATCGTTGTTCAAGTTCTCCTGCATTTTAAATCGCTCCCATCCATAATTTCTAACTAGAAACTATTTCCTATTTTTGCCCCTTTTCCGTTAAAACATTCAAGTTTATTCTTATATGTAAATAATCTAGTATTGCAATAATGGGTTGGGTTTGATAAAATATCTTTTGTTCTGATTAATTGTGAATGAAGGTAAAGTCGAGTTCATATAATCTCGATTCTTTGTAGGAGGTGAATATAATGCCTAACATTAAATCTGCTATTAAGCGTGTAAAAACAAGCGAAGCTCGTAATGCTCAAAATACAACTGCAAAGTCTGCAATGCGTACTGCTGTGAAAAAAGTAGAAGCTGCTGTTGCTACTAACGACGGTGCTGCTGCTAAAGAAGTATTCGCCGCTGCTGCTAGTAAATTAGACAAGGCTGCTGCTAAAGGACTTATCCATAAAAATGCTGCTGCCCGTAAAAAATCACGTCTTGCTAAAAAAGCTAACTCTTTATAAGAAAAGCGGAAGGCGCCCGTAATCGTCGACAAGCAGAAGACGACCCGTCTGGAAGGTTGCTCTTTAACCTTCCAGACGGATTGGCTTCTGACCTCGAGCTGATGGCGCCTGGAGCTAGACAATAATAAGAGAACGCAAAAACGATTCCCAATTGGAATCGTTTTTTTGTTTTATCGTTTTATTTTAAACAGTAACATTTCAATTAGTAATGACTTATTCATCCCGCCAGTTTTCATCTGGTGGTCTGCATTTGCAAGCATCGTCATTAGATTGGTCAATTCTTCATCCGTAAATTTATTGGCTTGCCCTGCAGCCAGCTTTACTCGGAAGGGATGAGTTTTCAAAAAACCAGCGATTTGCTGTTGCCCATAACCTCTCCGCGAGAGCTCTTTTACTTGATATATTAACCTGAATTGCCCAGCAAGCAATGCTAATATTTTTATCGGTTCCTCATTTTGTTTTAACAAATCATAATAAATTCTAAGAGCATCCTCAGGCTTTCGTTGAACAACCTTTTCAATAAGCGTAAAAATATTTTGTTCAAGTGATCTTGAAACTAACCTCTCAACCATTGCCGCATCAATTTGTTTTTCCTCTGCTGCATATAACGCTAATTTATCAACTTCGTTGGTAATCATAAACATATTGGTTCCCACTAAAGTAATTAACAGATCAAGCGCCTCAGGGTCAAAGACAATGCCATTAAGCTTTGCTCTTTCTTTCACCCAATTTTTTAAATCATGTTCATTTAATTTTTTAGCCTCTACGGTAACGGCCGTTCTCTTTAATTCTTTGGTAACTTTTTTTCGTTCATCCAGCTTTTCATAAGGTGCTGAGATAACGATGACAGTATAGGGTGCTGGTTCTTTTAGATACGCTTCAAGCCGTGCGAGATTATGGTCGATTTTTTCTTTTGACTTTTCAGCCGTTAAGAATTTAGGATTATGTATAAAAATCACTTTCTTCTCACCTAGAAAAGGGAAGGTTTCTGCATCTTCTAGAGCAGTTTCAATAGGTGTTTCATCTAAATCATAAGCAGTAAAATTAAAATCCTTCTCTTCCTCATCTAAAACCTGATTAAGCAGCAATTGTTTTGTTTCATTGATTAAAAATGCTTCTGTACCATATAATAAATAAATGGGAGCAATTTCCCGTTGTTTAATTTGTTTCCAAATATCTAGTACCATTATCCAAGCTCCCTTTCAATTCACGTTCCATTATCTATCGTAATGAAGCTTGGACAATTTGACAAGTGTTAAAAGGGAATTGACGCTTTTCTTAAAAAGCGCCAATTCCCGATCTATAATGAACGCCTGCAATCAAAAACCTAGGATTATTTAATTGCTTGGCGGAGTTCCTTGTGTAAATTTAGTGTCACCTTTTTGGATTAAAGTATTTGTGTCAACTCTTGTCAATATAGGAAGTAGATATTCAAAGCATGCTGGATTTTTTAAATAAAATCACTTATACTATAATGTGAAATAGGAGGGGTATATTGTGAATGAATTTGAAAAGAATGTGCAAAGTAAACGCAACGACGCAATTGATTCTGGTGTAGGCTTTATCGTTTCTTTTGGTTTTTTTGCTACAATGTTTATTATTGCAACAGTTATTAAAATTATCGGATCCTAATGCAATGCTACATAATGAATGGCTAGAGGCTGCAATCCTTGCAGTCTCTTTTATGTTTTTGCGATGAGCTATTGCTTTATCTTATGTAAAATGGAAGAAAAGGTTCCACTCTCGTGATAAAACCTGTAGGTAATTGCCCCATGGATATCAGTCCTAAATATAGTTGTATTCGATAGTTGTTCTAACACTTCGCTATGAGGATGACCATAGCGATTTCTCTCACCAACAGAAATTAAGGAAATAGATGGTTTAATATTGTTGACAAATATCTCACTGCTTGAAGTTTTACTGCCATGATGACCAGCCTTTAAGACATCAATATTCAAATTGGGGTGTTTTTTTATTATCCTTTCTTCCCCCTCTTGATCAAGATCACCACCAAAAAACCATTTAAGCCCTCCAATGTTTGCCATAATCGCGATAGATCCACTATTCCGCTCACCTTGATAATTTTTTTCAGGGCTTAAAATATAAAATTGGCCTTTTTTATTTTTCCATCGACTCCCTTCAGCAACCTTTACCACTTGAATTCCTTTTTTATTCGCCTCCTGAATGATTTCTAATTCTGTTTTTGAAGGTTCAGCAACAGAGGGCATTATGATCTGTTTTACTTCGATTTCTTTCAAAATAGAAAAAGTTCCACCAATATGATCACTATCACCATGAGTAAGAATCAGTTTATCTAATTTTGTAATTCCCTTTCCCTTTAAAAAAGGGACTACTACATCTCTCCCAACTTCAAATGGTTTTTCAGACTTTTTCCATTCTTCCTCTTCAAATCGAATCGTTCCGCCCGTATCAATTAAATAGGTACCATGACCAAATGGGTAATGGATTAAAATACTATCACCTTGCCCGACATCAATCATTGTGACTTCCCCAAACGGATTTACCCAATTCCAAACGTTCTGAAACGTAAATAAGACAATCGCTAAAAGTATGACCTTTTGCTGCCTTTTTTGCTGTAAACCTGCTTCCCATAATAAAAAAATAATGTGGATAATCAGCAAATATATAATAAAGTTTAGCCAATTGGGTCTTCCTGTAACGAGCTGTGCAAAAGATATGTCTGCAAGTTGGTCAATTAGACCATTGGCTAAGGTAATGATTTTCATAAATAAATTGATTAGAATGGACGGAGTATTATCAAAAACAAGCTGAATAAAAAACAAGAGATATAAACCAGGGAGAAAAACAAACGAAAAGAGCGGGATATATAGGAGATTGGCTGCAACACTAATAAAGGAAATTTCAAAAAAATGGTACAGTAATATCGGAAGCGCTGCGAGTTGAGCAATAATGGATGTGACAACCATCGCCGAAATAATTAGTGGATACCGAGGTAGAATGCTGGAGGAAGATAAAATAATGGCAAAGCTAACAGAAAATGATAGCTGAAATCCTGCATCTAATATAATCAGCGGAGTAAAAAATACATAAATCATTAGTGTGAGACTAATGGCATCAACCGGTGAAAGTTTTAATTGTTTCTTCCATCTTAAAATAAATAAAACAAGGAACAGCATTAGCACTGCCCGAATAACGGATGGTGAAGTACCGGTTAATATGGCATATATCGGCAAAATAACAAGAAGAAAATCCATCATGAACTGCCTAGTCAACCCGATCCTAATTCCTAAATAAAATACCATTCCGATTAATAAGGAAACATGAAGGCCAGATATTGCCAGTAAATGAACAATGCCTGTCCTTTGATAATCCATTAAAATATCTGGGTTAAACATACTCCTATCCCCAAATATTAAAGCAGCTGAAAGGGCAGCAATTTCAGGTGGAAAGCTTTTTTCGAGGTAATGTATGCCTTTAAAACGTAATTCTTTAATCTTGGTTAAGGGAGTTGATTTAACTACAGAACATTTCTTTAAGGGATGATTCTCTATTTCGACAATCTTATAAACTTGTTTACTGGCTAAGTATTTACTGTAGTTAAAAGCATTCGGATTTTTGGCAATAGAGGGATCTGTTAATTGTCCTGTTACTTGACATAAACGCCCATAAAAGTTGGTGTCTTTTAGTTCCTCTTTCTCTTCCTCAGATTTGATTTTATAGCGTATTAATAGCTTTTCTTTATTCTTTCTATCCAGTGCCGTAACCTGGAGCAAATCACCATCAACCTTTGTGTTCTCTGTATATTGTAGATAAAAGGTCGATATGCTATCTGACAGTTTAGTTTTATTATTTGTTACGGCATGTTGACCGGTGAGAAAAAAAGTAATAAAAATGCAGATAACGAATACCAGCTGAGAGTTTGTAAACTTCTTATATCTGTAAAGGAGAAAAAGGTAAATGATGGTAAAAAGAAAGAACGAAAGAAAAGAGAATAGGGAGGTTGATACACCGAATAACGCAGCGATCGCAAAGTAAAAATATTTATCATTCATAGAGTTCTCCATTTTTTAGGGGAGTATTTAACGCCGGGAGACCGGCGCTATTTTTGGGGATTATTGATTTAATTTACGTAAATCAATGACTGATTCTTTTAATTCTACCTTTTCAGTCTTTACTTTTGCTTGATGAAATAACTCCACTGCGTGTGGATGATTCTTATAATCCTCTGCATAATAAACTGTTTTAATCCCAGCTTGGATAATTGCTTTACAACACTGCAGGCATGGAAAATGAGTTACATAAATTTCAGCTTCAGCTGTAGGTACACCAAATTTAGCACATTGTAAAAGGGCATTCATTTCTGCATGAATCGTCCTTACGCAATGATTATCTATAACATAACAGCCTTTATCGATACAATGGTCTCCACCAGCAATTGAACCATTATAACCACCTGCAATGATTCTCTTATCTCTGACAATCGTTGCTCCCACTGTTAGCCGCATGCATGTACTTCTTAATGCCAGCAAATGGCTTTGAGCCATAAAATATTGATCCCATGAAATGCGCTCCACTTTCTCCACTCCTCCAAATTTCGATTTATTTCTTCCTTAAGTGTAATATTAGAGACTTTAAAAGGTCAATTAAATTTCTTATTGAACAGAAATTAAGTCTTTCAGCTTTTCGAATGTTTTGTCACCAATCCCGCTTATATTTTTCAAATCTTCAATACTCTTAAACGGGCCATTGGTTTCCCTATATTCTATAATGGCTGCTGCTTTTGAAGGACCAATTCCCGAAAGTCTTTGTAATTCACTTTCATCTGCTTTATTCAAGTTCATTTTCCCTTGTTTAGCGCCTCCAGTGTCCGAAGGATTACCAGTAATACCTGCTGGGATATTTCCTTCCTCTCCCATAGCAGGGATATAAATAACCATTGCATCCTGAACATGCTCTGCAAAATTCACCTTGCTTTCATCGGCGTTTTCCGTTAAACCTCCGGCACGCTGAATAACATCTATCACCCTTTCTCCTTGACTAGATGAATATACACCTGGCATTTTTACCTGACCCTTTACATCGACAATAATGCTTTCAGTTGCTTGTATTTGGTTTTGTTGTGGTTGGGTATCCTTAACGTCCGTTATTTCTGGCGGGACCATATTTTCTACATTACTTATTGAAGATTTGCTTTCTTCGAAGAAATAAAAAATGGCTCCAAAAGCGATTATAGCAGTAATAATGACATAAATCTTATGCTCATACATCCAGTCCTTCAAAATGAATCCATCCTTTCAATTGGTATATTTCACTATCGAATTTCATATTGTTATTAGAGAATCTGCATGCGAAGGAGGGTCGGAATAATGAAAATTGGTATCATTGGTACCGGTAATATGGGGACAATTTTGGTCGAGGCTTTAATCGATGGAAAAGCAGTTTCCCCTTCTTCAATGGTTATAACAAATAGAACAAAAACCAAAGCGATGCTGCTTAAAGATAAATATAAGAATTTAAGGGTTGGGGAAAATGCGGCAGAAGTGGCATCTCAATCCGATTTGGTGTTTATTTGTGTGAAACCACTGGATGTATTTAAAATTATCAATGAGATTAATCCACATTTGAATAATAGAAAATGTATCATTTCGATCACAAGTCCTATCGATACAAATCAACTCGAAGAAAAAACAGCCTGTTCGGTAATCAGAGTTATTCCGAGCATTACAAATCGAGCATTAGCGGGAGTTTCTCTGATAACGTATGGTGAACATTGCAGTGAAAATTGGAAAACAAAAGTGGAGAGTTTATTTGCGAAGATTTCGGTACCTGTAAAAATTGATGAGAAAATAACAAGAGTGGCATCTGATATTGTTAGTTGTGGTCCAGCATTTTTCAGTTATCTTCTGCAGCGTTTTATCCTTGCCGCGGTAAAAGAAACTGAAATCGATCAAGAAACGGCTACAGTAATGGCAAGTGAAATGATTGTTGGTCTCGGGGAGTTAATAAAACAAGGGCATTATACATTGCCTTCATTACAAGAAAAAGTTTGTGTTAAGGGTGGTATCACAGGTGAGGGCATTAAAGTGATGGAGGAAGAGCTTGGAGACCTCTTTGAACATATTCTTCAAGCAACACATACTAAGTTTAATGAAGACCTAGAAAAGGTTAATTTGCAGTTCTATAAACATTAATTCGCTAAGATAATACAAATTCCTTTATTTTTTTCAAAAAAAAGCCATCTTTTTTAAAAAGAAGGCTTTTTTCTTGCAATGAAAAATATTCTTTCTGATTGTTCTTGCGGCTCTTTATTATCGAAATCGGCACTAATCTCCAGCAATTCAAAACCAGCTTGTTCTAACCATGCTAAATACTGTTGAACAGGGTACGTCCTTTGATAATGAAGCTCATCAAAACGATCATATTTTCCAGTCTGTTCATCGAAAACAAAAAAGCTTAATTCATGTTCTACACTATTTGGTAAATCACCAGCAAAGCTATTCCAAATGTAGGATAAATGATCGTCTGCTAACGTAAAGCTTTGATTGATAAAAAGCTGAGAAATTTTATAAATTGAGTGGACATCAAAAAAGAATATGCCGCTATCTTTTAGATGACTATAGACACAGGTAAAAGTCTGTCTCACGTCTTCATCAGATTGCAAGTAATTTAAGGAATCACAAAAAATCCCGATAATATCAAATTCCTCGTGTCCTTCTAAACTTGCCATGTCCTGCTCAAAAAAAGGAATAAGCAATCCTTCTTCCTGTGCTTTTGCCTGTGCGACCGCAAGCATATCGGCAGATAAATCTACACCAGTAACAGAAAAGTCCTCCTTAGCAAAACGAACGGAGAGCTCTCCTGTACCACACGCCAAATCAAGTAGATTTTTACCATCTACTTGATATTTATCCAATTTTCCCTTAACAAATCTTACCCATGCATCATATGGAGCGTCTTGCATTAGCTCATCATAAAGATAGGCAAACTGCTCATAGCTCATGTTGTTAACTCACTGCGAATATCCTCTAACGGTGCATCGCCCCATAAGCGTTCTAACTTGTAGTAGCTTCTTTCATCTCGATGGAATACATGCGCAACCACATCACCAAGATCAATTAAGATCCATGTAGCTTCATCAAAGCCTTCCATTCTTCTCACATTATATCCTTTTTCTTCTGCTTTTTCTTTAATTTCTCTTGCAATCGCCTGGACCTGTTTGTCAGAGTTTCCGTGACAAATAATAAAATAATCGGCAATTAAGGAGATTCCCTGCATATTGAGTGCTAGAATATCTTCAGCTCTTTTGTCATCTGCAGCCTTTACTGCAATTTTTAATAATTCTTGATTAGACATTAATCAATCCTCCTGTCTCATTACGAGATCATTATATGTTTGGAAGCTGTCCGGATAAACCGGTTGATTCTTTTTCAGTAAGAATAGGATTGTATTTTTAACCGCTTGTATTAATGCGGTGTCCAAATCCACCTTTGCTAAGGCTCTAACCTCATCGACCCCAGGAAAATGGCGACCTGGTTCAATATAATCTGCTAAATAGATTACTTTTTCCAGCAGGGTCATTCCTGATCTTCCTGAAGTATGATAGCGGATTGCCTCCAATACTTCCTTATCCTTAATTCCTGCTTCCATTTCCACTAAATAGGCTCCTGCAGGTGCATGCCACAACTCTGAATTATATTCGAGTAAATTCTGAGGAAATTTTTGCGACAAAATGATTTGTTTCAATTCATCCTTAGGACGAAATTTTGCATAGTCATGAAAGATTGCCGCTGCTTCTGCTTTTTTTTCATCTGCACCGTATTGTTTAGCTAAAGCTATAGCAGTTTCCATGACACCCAATGTATGCTGATATCTATGGTCAGTCAACTGTTCTTTTACAATTTTTAATGCCTCTTCACGTTCCATATAAGTGGTTCTCCCTAATAAAATCGATGACCGGATCAGGTAATAAATAGCGAACCGTCATGCCTGATTGTACTCTCTCTCTTATCATACTTGACGAAACATCAAATGCTGGTACATCTACATAAGTGATAGGATAATCTGTTTTTATACTGTATTCCGGTCTTTCCACACCAACAAAATTGACGAGCTTAATCAGTTCATCAATTTTATGCCATTTAGGCAGGTATTCTATCATATCAGCACCGATGATGAAGTGAAATTGATGATCTGGATATCGATCATTTAATATCTTCATGGTATCGACAGTAAAAGATGGACCCGATCTCTCAAGCTCATTTTTTTCGATTTTAAATGCCGGATTTCCTTTGATAGAAAGCTCAAGCATTTGTAACCGATCTAGATTTTCAACTGAGTCCGATTTCTTTTTATGAGGAGGCTCTTGGTTTGGCATAAACCAAATTTCATCAAGATTAAGTTTGGAGAGTACCTCATTAGCAATTAACAAATGACCATAATGAGGCGGGTCAAATGTCCCTCCTAAAATCCCAACCTTTGTCATGATGAACCCTCCTTTACTATGGAAGTGAAATTTGTTTCTTTTCCACCGATTCTTTGTAAAGTACTATAGTATTTCCAATTATTTGGACAATATTAGCACCTGTTCCTTCAGCAAGCTGCTCTGCCACAACGTTTTTATCTTCTTCACAATTTTGCAGAACACTTATTTTAAAAAGTTCTCTTGCCTCTAACGCCTCTGCCACTTGCTTTATCATATTTTCATTTACTCCGCCTTTTCCTACTTGGAAAATCGGGTCTAGATGATGTGCTTTGGATCTTAAAAATCTTTTTTGTTTACCTGTTAACATTTCACGCCTCCAAGAATCGTAATACATTTTCTCTCATTCTTTTTACATCCGGGAATATTCCTGTCCATTTTTCAAAGGCAAGCGCCCCTTGATAAACGAACATTTCAACTCCATTTTGAACAGTTGCTCCCTTTTGTCTTGCTTCTATTAAGAATTTTGTATCTAATGGGTTGTAAATTATATCACATACTAGAGATTGGGGATTTAAATTTCTCAGACTAATGGGTGTTTCCGAAATATTTGGGTACATTCCTATCATCGTTGTCTGAATAACCACATCATATTCATTCAAATGATTAGCTGCGTCTTCCAGCGATAAAGCTTTAGAGCGTGTTTCAAATGGACACGCCTCAATTAACTCTTCGGCTTTTGTGACCGTTCGATTCGTAATATCTAATGCAAAAGGCTTCATTTTCGCCATCGTAAAATAAATGGCTCTTGCAGCCCCTCCTGCCCCTATGACTAACACTTTCTTGTCAGAAAAGGATGAGATATAAGGATTTAGCCCTTTAATAAATCCATATCCATCCGTATTATAGCCGATAAATTTTCCATTATCATTTACCACAGTATTTACTGCACCAATACTCAATGCCAAATCATCGACACCATCTAAAAAAGGAATAATCGCACTTTTATGTGGTATTGTCACATTAAACCCTGATATTCCAATTGCCTTTAACCCTCTAATAGCGGTTTCTAATTCGTCTGGACTTACTTTAAAGGGATGATAATGAGCGTCGATTTCATAATATGATAATACATCATTAAGCATGATCGGTGACATTGAGTGACCAATTGGATACCCCAAAACCGCAAAAAGTTTCTTCACCAGTTCCCCCCCATTTCCTTGTTCTTTAGATTAAAGATTTTCGCGTCAAGGTTTGTACACCCTTGGGCACATATGCAGCTATCTTTACTCCCGGCTCATTGACGGTTATCCAGCCAAGTCCAGAAAACACCACATCTGTTTTAGCATCCTTAATCGTAAATTCTTGTTTTACTAGCTCAGGAAATGTTCCTAATTCATCTTTTCGAGGCGGGGCAAGCATTTCCCCAAGATGATTTTGATATAATTCATCTGCATTTTCTGTTTTTGTTCGATGAATGTTTATTTCATTTGAAACATGGCAGACAAACGAATTTCTGCCCCCGCTAATATAATCGAATCTCGCTAGTCCTCCAAAAAATAGGGTTTGACCCTCATTTAATTGAAATACTTTAGGCTTTATTTCCTTTTTCGGAGTAATAACTTTAAGATCCTTCTTATCTACAAAGTGTGCCATTTGATGATGATTGATAATTCCTGGTGAATCAATCAGCGCTTTGCCATCCTCAAGCGGAATTTTTATGATATCCAAAGTGGTTCCAGGAAAATGTGATGTTGTAATAATATCCCCTTCTCCAGTAACCTCTTTAATAATTCTATTTATAAATGTAGATTTCCCTACATTTGTACATCCTACCACATAGACATCTTTTCCATTTCGCAATTCATCAATGGCAGCGGCCGTTTCTTTGATGAACTTTCCTTTTTCTGCACTGACTAAGAATACCTCCTCAGGTCTTAGCCCTAGCTCTTTTGATTCTTGTTTCATCCAATTAATCAATTTGTTATGTTTCACCGATTTTGGCAATAGGTCCACCTTATTACCCACAAGGACTATTTTGTTATTTCCTACAAATCGGTGTAATCCTGGCAGCCAGCTTCCATTAAAGTCAAAAATATCAACAATCATCACGATCAATGCATCCGTCTGACCAATGCCATTCAAAATTTTTAAGAAGTCATCATCGGTTAAACTTACATCCTGGACCTCATTGTAATGTTTGAGACGAAAACAGCGCTGACAAATAATACTATCCTTTTCGAGTGCTGATTCCGGTGCATATCCTAATTCCGCAGGGTTTTCAGTTTGGACCTTAACCCCGCAGCCCATACATAAATATTGCTCTTGTTCACTCACACTTTAATCCTCCCATTGAATCATGCCTTTTTTCCTGAACCAGTTCAAAATTCTACGTTCCGCAAAGCGGTTAAATTTAGTAAAAAACCCATCTGTTTGCGTTACAGGGACAACAAGAATCGTATGAAATCCGCTACGATTCCCACCTAAAACGTCTGTTAATAATTGATCACCAATGACAACAGCTTCTTCCTTCTTGATTCCCATTTGGGAAAGAGCCTTATTAAACGCGCGCACCATCGGTTTACGTGCTTGAAATATAAACGGAATTTGTAATGGATCCGAGAATTCCTTCACACGGCTTTCATTATTATTAGAAACAATTGTAACGAGTATATTGTGTTTTTTTACTTGTTCAAACCATTTTATGAGCTCAGGCGTGGCATTCGGACGATCCCATTCCACAAGCGTATTATCCAAATCAGTAATAATTCCCTTAATCCCTCTTTTTTTCAAGTCTTCAGGACGAATATCTAATATGCTTTTTACATGCTCATCAGGTAGAAATATCTTTAACACTAAGCTTACACCTCATTAATTCATCTGTTTATCTGTACCATCATAACCAATTTTGCCAGTTGTATCAAAATATAACTATTATAGCTGTTATGTTTTATTATTTGTCAAACTCAAACATTTTTGCTGTAAAGACGAAATAAAAAATATTTTTCGACAAAATATCAGCTTTTACACTCCTGTGGATAAAGTTATTAACAATATACCCTTTGTTTCAGTCACTTTTATATACTTTATAAACAAATTAATCACAAGTTATCCACTGCTAATTGTGAATAATTGGAAAGGTTGTCCTATCCAAGTTAATTTGGTAGATTTAGGGTACACTAATTGAACCTACCAATTTATGCTTGATTTATTCAATTTAGTACCATTTATTTTTCTTATGGAGGTGCATTCTGGCTTGCGTAAACTGTCAGATGAATTATTAATCGAATCCTACTATAAAGCAAGAGAATTAAATCTAAGTCCTGAGTTTATTCATCTTATCGAAACAGAAATTCATCGTCGTTCCTTATTTAACAAAATGAAAATTTCTTCTTAAGATGATTACCCATACGCCCCTAGAGGGCTTTTTCTTTTTTGCAAAAAGGAACGGCACTAATCAAACGCCGCCATTTTCCTTTACCATGACTCCGATTTTTTCGCCAATTCTAATATCCTTTGGTGTATGAATAGAAGGATCTAGCTGAAAAATTCCTTTTTCGAACAACAATACGATCGTGGAACCGAAACTAAAGTAGGCCATTTCCTCTCCTTTTTGAAGCGTCATTCCTTTATGAGTTTTTTCAATGGAGTTTACAAACATGGCTCCCACTTTCACAATAGCAATATGCCCACTTGCTGTATTCACTTCTGTAATCATTCGATAGTTTTTTGCTAAAGTTCTAACACCATATTTTAAACCCATTTTATTTACAGGATATGATTTTGAACCGAGCGTCCACTGTTTCACAATGGTACCCGTTATAGGACTATGAATTCGATGGTAATGACTCGGGCTTAAATAGAGCACCATATATGTACCATTTAAATACCTTGTTGCTGTCTCCTGATTTCCTAACATTTCTTGTATAGAATAAGACTTACCCTTGACAACCATTTCGCTTGTTTGATTAATGGACCCGACATCCTCGATCACGGCATCTACTGGGCTAACAACCGAGTCATTATTTTTATCAACGATTCTCACTTCTTTTTTTAGAGTCCTGATAAATAAATCGTGTAGTGTAGGATACTCATGTAAGGTTTTTTCCATTTCATCCTGATTTAGTTCATAAATTTTCGCGAACGAAGGAACAACAAATCTGCTGATCCGTGAGCGTGCAAATCGCTGTAAAATGACTGATGTCCATTTCCCATTTGTTAGCTCTATCATTAAACGATATACTTGCTTTAACATTACATGACCCCCAAAAAGTGTAAAAATACTCTTTACGAAACTGTTTAAAAAGCTTAGAATTAAATACAATAGATTAACCAAAATAATAAAGTTCTCTTCCGGCTTGTTGAAAAGGAGTGGTGGAGCTAAGATGTTTTTATTAGACGTTTTTGATTCTACAATTAAGAAACTTAAGTCCCAAACTGCAAATGTCATTACTTTAACAAATTTATCTTTTGGTGGTTTTGCGATTATTTTTGCCATGGAAGGAAATTTACGATTAAGCTTGCTATTAATTTTTATTGCAGCTTTAGCTGATCGATTTGATGGTATGGCTGCAAGAAAATTTAATATCGAGTCAGAGCTAGGCAAACAATTAGATTCCATGAGTGATATTATATCATTTGGAGTCGCGCCTGCACTATTACTATATCAAGGAATTTTAAATGAATATGGTGGACCTGGATCCTTCTTTACCGTCTTCTATATCGGTTGTGGTGCTTTTAGATTGGCTCGCTTTAATATTACCGAAAGTAACGGGTATTTTACAGGCTTACCGATTACAGCAGCTGGCTGCTTAGCAACCTTAAGCTTTTTAGCTATTCCATACGTCCCAGCTCAGACCTTCTTATTCATTATCATCATACTATCATTTCTAATGGTTAGCCCATTTAAACTTAAGAAAATGTAACGAAGAAAAGCGGAAGCGCCTTGTTCAGGGGCGACGGGCATAAGACGAGCCGGCGAGAAGGTTGTTCTTTAACCTTCTTGACGGATTGGCTTATGACCCCGAGCCCCTAGGCGCTGGAGCTAGACAAGCAAAGCCCAGCTAAAGAGCTGGGCTTTATTGTTATTTATTTTCGGTTAATTGAAGGAATTCATCAATATCATCGATACAGATTCTTACAGCTTTTTCCCAGAAATCTTTTTGAACTAAGTCCACTTGTAAATGCTTAGCTGCCAAATCCTCGACGGTCATGGAAGCGGTATCTCTTAATAAGGCAATATATTTTTCTTCGTATCCTGCACCTTCCTCAAGTGCCTGTGCGTATATTCCAAGTGAGAACAAGTAACCAAATGTATATGGGAAGTTATAAAATGGCACGCCAGTGATAAAGAAATGAAGCTTGGATGCCCAGAATAATGGATGATAGTCGTCCAAAGCCTCACAATAGGCTTCCTTCTGAGCTTCTTCCATCAATTCGTTTAAGGTTTCAACGGACACTGGACCGAGCTTTCTTGCCTCATAAAAACGAGTCTCGAACAGAAAGCGAGCATGGATGTTCATTAAAAGAGCAACCGTTCTTTGGATTTTATCATCCAGTAGTGTGAGCTTTTCTTCTTCGCCCTTAGCATTTTTTACTGCTGCGTCTGCAACAATCATTTCTGCAAAGGTCGATGCGGTTTCAGCTACATTCATGGCATACCCGCGATTGAGATAATGTACTCCTCTCATCGCATAGGAATGAAAACCATGACCTAGCTCATGAGCAAGTGTAGAAACATTGGAAGGAGTTCCGGAATAAGTCATGAAAATACGAGATTCTTCACTTTCCGGGAATCCAGTACAGAAACCACCCGGTGCTTTTCCAGGACGGTCCTCAGCTTCAATCCATTGGTTTTCAAATGCCATCTTTGCAAAAGAAGACATCTTTTCACCAAAAAGGGCAAAATTTTGTTCAATAAATTCAGCACCTTCTTGATAAGAAACCTTTGACTCTGTTTTTCCATAGGGAGCATCTAAATCGAACCAGCTTAATTTTTCAAGACCTAAGAGTTTAGCTTTACGGTTCATATATTCTACGAGTGGCTGTTTATTTTCAGAAATAACTGCCCACATTGTTTCTAATGTTTCTTTTTTCATTCGGTTAATACTTAATGGTTCTTTTAATACATCTTCCCAGCCTCGTTTTTTATAAACATTTAAACGGAAACCTGATAGATGATTTAATGTTTTCGATAAATAATCAGCCTGCTCATTCCAAGACTTTTCCCAGCTTTTAAAAACTTCTTTACGTACTTCCCTGTCAGAGCTCGAAAATCTATTGGAAGCCTGACCAACTGAAAGTTGATTTACCTCACCATTTTCCTCAACAGGAACCTTTATTTTACTTACAATGAGATCATACAATTGTCCCCAACTGTGATACCCATCAACGCCTAATGCACTAATTAGAGCTTCTTCTTGTATCGAAAGTTTATCTTTTGCCCGTTCACGCCTTTCAGTTAGCGAAAAGGTCAACTCTACCAGATAATCATCTTCTAACACTTGAGCCCATACATCGTCATTGATGGATGATAGCAGGTTGTCAAATGCACTTAGCGCAGATTGAAAAGTGGCACTAAGCCCAGTCACAGTTGCCTCAAGTGCATAAGCTTTTTTATCCTCTGTATTTTGCGCCTGCAGGCAGCCTACAAATGCCCCTGCTTGGCGAAGCTTTTTACCCGCTGTTTCAAAATCTGTCAGCAATTCCTTTAAATAAACCTTATCCTGAGCTGTATTAAGTGGAGTCCAATTGTTTACTTTTGTTTCGAAAATCTCAACTAATTCCTTCGTATCCTTTAAGTGGTCCGCTAGTTCAACTGAATCGCTTCCACCTTTGAAAAACACTTCAAGATTCCAAACATCTGAATATGTAGCAGCTTTCATAATGTTCCCCCCTTATTTATGTACCTTTTCATTATAATTTTTTTTTTTGAAAAATTCTATTATTCAAGTTTCACATAAAAATAGCTATAAAAAACAGAGACGGAAAAGGTCCGGCTCTGTTTCTTAGTTCTTTTTCTTCCGTTCTTTTTCAGCACGATAAAATTCATGAAACATTTTCATTAGTGCTCGTTTTTCAATCCTAGAAACATAGCTTCGTGAAATACCCAATTCTTTTGCAATTTCACGCTGGGTCTTTTCTTTTTGAAGGTCAAGACCGAAACGGCCAACAATCACTTCCTTTTCTCGGTCGTCAAGGACATCAATATATTTCCGGATTTTTTCGAGCTCCATGTTTAACTGGATGGTATCGATCACATCTTCTGATTCCGATTTAAGTACATCGATAAGCGAGATTTCATTGCCTTCTTTATCCTGTCCAATCGGGTCATGCAATGAGACATCCTTTTTTGTCTTCTTTAGAGCCCTCAAATGCATGAGAATCTCGTTTTCTATACAACGGGCAGCATAAGTAGCAAGCTTTGTTCCTTTTCCCTCTGAATAGCTCTCAATTGCTTTTATTAAACCAATCGTTCCTATTGAAATTAAATCTTCTGAATCTTCCCCAGTATTTTCAAACTTTTTTACAATATGAGCTACAAGCCGTAAATTATGTTCAATCAACATATTACGAGCATGCGAGTCCCCTTCCGCCATTAACCGTAAGTATTTCCTTTCATCTGCAGCAGATAGGGGCTGCGGAAAAGCATTGTTTTTTACATAAGAGACAAGAAATAAAAATTCCTTAATTAGATAACCAAGTGCTGTGAAAATCCCTGCCATGCACATCCACCCCCGTGCTTTTTTAGGGCTTTGCCTATAACTAATTCCTATGTTAGAAACAGTGTGATTGTGTCTGTCCAAGACATTTTATTTAAAAATAGGCTTTGTTAAAGAATAATGTTGTTTTTTGGCCACTCGTTGATTGGAGTGGAAGGCACGAAGACTCCTGCGGGAGAAGCGAGACAGGCTCGGCGGTCGCCTGCGGAAAGCGAAGTGCCTGGAACGGAAATCAACAACTAAGATTAACAGAGCCTAAAAAGCCTTTCATCACACACATAAAAAAAGCATTGACCTATTAAAGATCAATGCTTTTTCATTATTCTACGCTTAGCTCTGCTGTTATTACACAGCCAATCGCCCCAGTTATGACCAAAGCCATCACGACCATGAACATGCTCCCCACCCCTTATGATAGATCCTTTAATCTACTTCGAATTTATCACATTTTCACAGTATCTAACTTAAGGGATTATGAACATTCTGTTAACAAACATTTACTTCTATTATCATATATTGTTATTTATGATATCATTTTTGAATTTTCTTTTTTGTCTTTATGAAAAGAAATAATAAAAAGTTATGCACCGGCATTTTTAGCTACCTCCTTGTACAGGCTAACTAAGTGGAATCTTTCATACTCCATAAGCTTGCTCCACGTTTTTGTACCAAATATATCATTGTAAACCCGCCTTTCTTTATTTATTATGGTTAAACCTTACTACATAATGCGATGAACGGATAATTGACGATCTTTTGTTGCTTCATATATTTTCTTAATTTGTTCTTGGTGCGCTGCTTCTTCCATACTCATCTCACGTTTTTTGATGGTAATGGATAAGAATAAAATATTTAAGGTCATGACTATCACCTCCCATAAAGGGTTTATTACATTAAATGATACGCAGTAACTTGACGGTCTTTGTGCTGATCATATAACTTTTCAACCATTTCATTTCGAATTGCTTCTTCCAGACTTTCTTTACGTTTCTTAACAGTAATTGAAAAAAATAAAATATTTAGAGTCATTTAAATACACTTCCTTTTTATAAGAGTTAATTTATAGTAAATGATAAATCGACATTTGATGTTCTTTGTTTTGCTCATAAAGTTTTTCAATCATTTCATTTCGAGCTGCTTGTTGAAGACTTTCTTCACGTCTTTTTAATGTTATCGAGATAAAAAATATATTAAGGGTCATAACTATCACCTCCTGGAATGTTTATTACATCAAATGATGTACGAAATTTTGGCGATCTTTGTTTTGCTCATACAGCTTTTCAACCATTTCATTTCGAACTGCTTGTTGAAGACTTTCTTCACGTTTATTAAATGTAATCGAAAAAAATAAAATATTTAGCGTCATACTATCACTTCCCTTTATAACCATTTTTGTTAATTTTATCCATTCCACAGGCACAAAAAGGCCGCAAGAAGATACTCCCTGCGGTCCTGTTTTTAGGCACAAAAATACCGCAGGGCGTCATTCTCCCTGCGGCATGGATATGTTAGGTAACTAAAAATTAGTTAAGCAATCCATTCCTGTCGGTCGAATGCACATTATTCAAATATCCAGTTGTCATACCAATAGCAATTCCAGTGTTAGCAACTCTTAATTTCATCATCATCTTCTTCGACCTCCTTCGGAATTTTTTACTTACTACGGTAATTATATCCAGCAACATACCCTTTGTAAACCATTTTTTGAAATTTTTTTAAAAAATAGTTAAATTGCCTGGATAAGGGTATCAACTCAAAAAAAATAAGCGTTCCGAAGGGAACGCTTATCTCTTGTTACCGTCTTCCATATCCTTAAGTTTTAGTTGGCACTGCTTCGATTGAATAAAAAGTAAGATCGAAAGTGCTAAAAAGGACATAGAGGAAATCATCATTATATTTACATCCATCTCACTTTTTGAGTCTGATGGAATAATTACACCTAAAAAGAAAAATACACCGACAGCGAGTAATACGACAGCAAATTGTTTAAAATCAACCATTTTTTCATAAATATTTTTTGTTTGTTTGTCCACTGTTGGTCACCTGCTTTTCTTAAAATCTACTAAGCTACTTTAACACAAAAAATAGCATAAATGTGAATGTAAATTTTAGAAAAACAGGTTGAACTATAAAAAAATAGTCCGGCACATCGGCCAGACTTTATTTTCTATTCTAGTGCCTGTTTTAAATCGTCAATCAAGTCTTCAACATCTTCAAGCCCTACTGAAATTCTAACTAGACCTTCCGTAATCCCTAGCTCAGCTCGTCGTTCCGCTGGAATCGAAGCATGAGTCATTCTTGCTGGTACTGAAATCAAACTCTCAACTGCTCCGAGACTTTCAGCCAAAGTAAAATAATGAATTTTACTTAAAAGTTTATCGGCGTTTTCAGCACTGCCAACATCAAAGGAAACCATACCACCAAAGCCTCTTACTTGTTTTTTTGCTATCGCATGATTTGGGTGAGACTCCAATCCTGGATAAAATACTTTTCTAACAGAGGGATGCCCTTGTAAGAATTGTACGATATCACGTGTATTGGACTCTGTTTCCTCCATTCGAATGCCTAATGTCTTAATACCCCTAATTAACAGCCAAGAGTCTTGCGGACCCAAAACCCCTCCAGTAGAGTTCTGGACAAAATGGAGATCTTCAGCAAGCTTCTCGCTATTTACAACCGCTAAACCCGCAACAACATCGCTATGACCGCCTAGGTATTTTGTGGCGCTATGCAGAACTATATCTGCACCAAGTTCAATTGGATTTTGCCAATAAGGTGTTGAGAAGGTGTTATCAACAATGGTTAACAAACCATGTTCTTTAGCAAGCTTTGACACTTCCTCGATATCGGTAATTTTTAATAGTGGATTTGTCGGAGTTTCTAAATGAATTGCTTTTGTATTTGGCTTGATTGCGCTTTTAATAGCCTCTAAATTGCTCGTATCAACAAAAGTAGAATCTATTCCTACACGGTTAAGTACTTTTGTCATAACACGAAAAGAGCCGCCATAAACATCATCTGTAAGAATGACATGGTCTCCACTGTTAAAAAGCATCATAACAGCTGTCATGGCAGCCATTCCTGAACCAAAGGCAAATCCTGCTTTTCCACCTTCTAAGTCTTTGATTAACTCTTCAAGAGCAAATCGAGTTGGATTTCCTGTTCTTGAATATTCATAGCCTTTATGACCACCTACACCTTCTTGCTTATAGGTACTAACTTGATATATAGGGAAAGAAACTGCTCCCGTTGCAGGGTCAGTGCTAATACCACCATGGATTAATTTGGTTTTTCTTTTCATTTCTATACCCCCCCTTCGAAAATCTTCTTGCTTAAATATCGCTCGCTTCCATCTGGGAAAATAACGACGATATTGGTATTAGGTGATGCAGATTCAGCTTCTAAAAGGGCTGCATGAAAGGCTGCCCCTGATGAACTGCCCACAAGCAGACCTTCTTTCAGCGCTAAATCTTTAACAACTTTAAAAGCATTATTGTCTGATATTGTATAGATTGCATCAAAGTAGGCTGGATCCATGTACTCAGGCATAAATTCCATACCAATGCCTTCGGTTTTATGTGGACCCGATTTCCCGCCATTTAAAATAGAGCCTTCAGGTTCAACAATTACTGTCTTGATAGCTTTATTTTGATCTTTCAAGTATCGAGCCGTTCCCATAAAGGTCCCACCTGTTCCAGCCCCTGCAATAAAGATATCTATATTTCCAGTCAATTGCTCCCAAATCTCCGGACCTAGTGTTTTATAATAGGTTTCGGGATTGGCAGGGTTACTAAATTGTCGCGGACAATAGGAACCAGGGATTTCATTAAGAAGTTCCTCCGTTTTCGCTATTGCTCCCTTCATACCTTCTTCAGTGGGAGTGTGAACGATTTTTGCACCTAGGGCTTTCATTAGCTCTTGCTTTTCAATACTGAATTTCTCAGGTACGCATAAAATAACCTGTATACCTTTATTTAAAGCAGCAAGTGCCAAACCAATCCCTGTATTTCCTGCAGTCGGTTCAATAATTGTCCCACCTTCCTGCAGTTTTCCGTTATCAAAAGCTTCTCTTACTAGCTCAAGACCAAGGCGATCTTTGACACTTCCCCCAGGATTCATGAACTCCAGCTTCGCAAATATGCGAACACCTTTTGGCAGTGCAAACTGAGCAATTTCTACCATTGGTGTGTGACCAATCAGTTCATGTACATTTTTGTAAACTTTCACTTCCCACCACCACTTTCGTGCTAGCTACCCTAAAGCTGCTACTATTTTCATTACCAAAGTAGCTGAATGGGTAGCGGCTTTGTCAATAAATTGATCAAAGGAAATTTCAGATTCCTTTCCGGCAATATCAGATAATGAGCGAATGATCACGAAAGGAACTCCGAAGCGATGTGCCACTTGTGCAATTGCCGCAGCTTCCATCTCAACAGCCTGTAATTTTTCAAACTTTGATTGTACAAACTTAACACGCTCAGGATCTTCCATGAATGAATCCCCAGTAACGATTAAACCTTTCACAATTTGGAATTTATCTAGTTCGTTAGCAGCGTTTTCCGCTACTTTAACTAACTTTTCATCTGCTAAGAAAGCTGCTGGAAGCTGTGGAACCTGCCCATACTCATATCCGAAGGCTGTTACATCCACATCATGATGACGAACTTCTGTTGATATAACTGCGTCTCCAACATTTAAATCAGGATTGAAACCCCCAGCAGATCCTGTGTTAATAATGCAATCAGGCTTATATTTTTCAAGCAGAATGGTTGTTGACATCGCTGCATTTACTTTTCCGATTCCAGAGCGTAGTAAAATCACATCTGCACCATGCATTTGTCCAAATGTAAACTCGCAGCCTGCAATCGTTTCTTGGGTTTGCCCCGCAATATTATTCCTTAATAACTTCACTTCTTCTTCCATTGCTCCGATGATGGCAATTTTCATATTCAGACCTCTCTCTTATTGTTTTACTCCTTCCATCAACCAGACAAAGCTATTGCAACGCGTAAACAGAACAATAAAACCGTTATTCTCTAAAATAGCTCTAATAACTGGAATTGTTGTATAGTATTCAGTTTCCAAATCATTTGCCAGGTTATGGAAGCCTTCTTCTTTTGCTTTTACGATAGCATTATTATAATCTTCCTCTGATTCAAACATCGTATCCGCAAACACTATTCTACCACCTTTTGAAAGCAGTTTTCCATATTTGGTAATCGCTTCAGCCTTTTCCAAATCGGAAAGATGATGGAATGCATAAGTACTGACAAATGTATCAACGCTTATTATTTCAGGAAAATGAAAAAAATCGCCATCAATAATTTTTACAGTGCTTCCAAGCTTAGCTTCTGCAATTTTCCTCATTGGTGAGGATGGCTCAATTCCAGTCACTTTTAAACCATTATCAATCAGCTTTTTTGTTAAGTTACCAGTACCAACTCCAAATTCTATAACATGACCATATGAACGATTCACGACAGATTCTAATATTTGTCTATAACCCGAAAACACTTCTTTGTATTCACCTTTATGCCCCAAAACCGTTTCATCATATGATTCTGCCCATTGTTCAAAAACATCTAAAAATTCTCTTCCCATACTGTCACCCTCCATATTATACACAATTCCTATAAGTATAGTATGAATTATTGGTGAACATGTTATCATATTTTCCTCTCTTATTTAATTTCTCATTGCTTACTAAGGTTGAAATAACTAGAATGTACATAGGGAAAGGATGATAACAATGATGAATTTTCAAATTGATTTTATTGAGGATAAAGTAGAATTTTTCGATGCAACAGACCTTAAAGTTTTAGAAAAGAAAATCGAAGCAAAAATTGAGGAAAATAAAGCAATCCTATTAGGAGTACATTCAGTCTCCCATCAAATGTATGTTAGCGAAAAGGGTCAAACATTCTTCACTGCAGTCGTTCACTTTAAACGAAAAAAATAGGATGGACAATCCATCCTATTTTTTCTATTCAATAACAGAAAGCTCTTCAACCTTTACAGGCTTCCAGCCTGCGCCATCAACCCATTCAAGGTAAACATTATATTTTTGCTGTTTGTCTTTAGAGGCAACGGTACTAAACGAGCCATTACCAGATGTTTTATCCCTGCCTAACCAATAAACAGTCATATTGCTTTCTTCCAACCCGGTTGCATAAGAAATTGCCTTTAACATTTCCTGCCAATCAACAGAGGAGCTGTCGTAAACTGGAGTATGTTCACCCGTTTGCACTGTACCTACAGGCTTCCAAGCAGGATTTTCAATCGTTCTTTGTATGTTTGAAGAGCCATCCCCCTCGGTCACTACTGCCTGTGATTCATCTTCCTGTTCAGGTGCAGAGGTTTCTTCACTTTCTTCATTAGTGCTTTCCTCTGTTTCATTATCTTTCTCAGTTTTCTCAACTACGTCTTTATCTTCCGTATTTTTATCCTCTTTTTCTGAGGATTGGTTTGCCGCTGTTTTTGTATCTTCCTTTTTAGGAGACGCTTTATCATCACCCGATAAAAAAATAGTGTAGGCTACAAAGAAAATGAGTGCTAGCACAATAACAATAAGACTATTTAAGATTAAGTTTGTTTTCTTTCTTTTTGCCCGATAACCAGAACGTGAGCCAGATTGGAAATCGTTACTCATTAAAATCCCTCCAAATAAACAAGCGGAAGCGCCGCTATACAATTAATATGGCTGTCAACATTCTAACATGAATTGAATAGAACTTGAAGGATTTTAACCTTAAGTTAATCCTTTTGTAATCCTTTGTCATTTTCATATAACATTTTAACCATATCGGTAAATAATAAGTTAACCCCGCCTTCTGAATCTAGAACATCCAGATTTACTACGACAAGTGCGTATTTGGGATTTTGATAGGGGAAATATCCCGCAAACCATTTATTATGCAATTGCTTATCATTTTCGTATTTTCCCGTCTCCGCCGTGCCTGATTTTCCAGCAACCTCATATGGAAGGTCTTGAAACCACTTTCCAGTCCCGTTTGGGTTTACAACGACCTCTCTTAACAATTTTTGCAGTTTCATAGCAGTATAAGGCGAAATGATATCACCAGATAACGCTTGATTTTCAAAGTTAACCATTGTAGTACCATTTTTATACTCAATTTTTGAGGCACTCCGAACCATTTCTTTTTTCCCACCTCTTGCGATTGTGGCCATCATATTGGCAACGGCTAAAGGGGTTGCCCGAACCTCATGCTGACCAATCCCTGACATTGCTGCATAGTTTGGATCTTTTTTAGCCTCTTCTGTTAAGAATACTCTTCCTTTATCTTCATCGACAAGCTGTTTAAAATTATTGGTATGATAAACTTCACCCTTCCAGCCTACAGTGCCGGTTAACGAAAGTTTCTCAGCATATTCCTCCAACAGGTTTTTATCTGTTTTTTGAAGTTCCCTTGCCAGTTCACCGAAGGTTCGGTTACAGCTTCTCGCAAAGCTATCAGTAAATGAGAGCATACCATAATTATATTTTACTTCAGGCTCCCCATTAATTTTTATACTGCAATTAAATAATCGGGTTGGGTCATCAAGACTTTGATCAATGGCTGCAGCCGCAACCACTGTTTTAAAAATAGATCCCATTATTTCTTGTTTCAACATTCGATTCGTAATCCCAGACCCACTAAAGGGGTCGTTTTTGTTGATAGCTGGACGGGAAACAGACGCAAGGACACTATTGCTTTCTATATCGAGGAGTACTAAGCCGCCCTTATTAATTCCATGCTTGTCCACTAGCTCCTCAGCCTTTTGTTGTAAACTTTTATCAATGGTTGTTCTAACATTTACGGGATAAAACGGATTAGCAGGATCCACATATTTTACATTTATTCCAAATAACGGGGCTCCGTCACCATCAACATGATAGACAAGTTTTGATTTCCCTTCAGGAAGCAAAAATTCATCAAAGCTTTCTTCAAGACCCGAAACACCAATTAGTGTTTTCTCAGAGAGCTCTTTATTCGGATAGCGCTTTTTTAATACTTCCGCATTTTCTCCGGTTAGCCCAATTAATTGCTCTGCAGGAAATTCTGCACGTTCAAACTTCTTTTCAATCGCAAATACACCCGGAATCTCTAGTTTGTTAATTCTCTCCATTTGTGAAGAGGTTAATTCCACAGGCTGAGGTTCACCATAAGCAAACGGTTTTTTTGCATCATTCAAAGCCTTGTTTATGCTTTCTTCTGATATTCCAGAAATGGTTGATACAGCCTCAATATCCCAAGTCATATTTTTCAAAAAAGGAAAGAGTACAAGAACGGGTACTTTTTTATGCGTAAGCAAATCTCCATTTCGGTCAAGAAAATTACCACGACCATTATCGATCACTAATTCTTGTGTTCTTTGTTGTACACTTTCTTCCAATAAATTCACATTGTGCTTCGAAAAAGTTTCTGTTTGGACTAGCTGGATTTGCATTAATCGTGCTGTAAGGACCAGAAGGCCTACTATGCAAAGGATGAGTAATCCTTTAATTCTTTTACGTATCATAAAAAACACCTCGTCAAAAGTTTTGACGAGGTGTTCCCATTTCAAACATAAAGATAAAAAAATTCAATTACTTAATAGAGACGATACGCACGCTCATTTCACCGCCTGGTGTTTGAACAGATACTTGATCGCCAACTTTTTTGCCAATTAGGCTTTTAGCTATAGGGGAATCGTTAGAAATTTTTCCTTCAAATGGATCCGCCTCTGCACTTCCAACGATTGTATACGTTTCTTCATCACCATCAGGAAGCTCAACAAATGTTACTGATCTTCCTAAAATAACAGAATCACTAACCATATCGCCTTCCTCAATAATTTTTGCGTTACGGATCATATTTTCTAGAGTTGTAATACGACCTTCTACAAATGCTTGTTCTTCTTTTGCGGAATCATATTCAGAGTTTTCAGATAAATCCCCAAAACTTCTTGCAATTTTAATTCTTTCTACAACTTCTTTACGTTTAACAGATTTTAAATGTTCAAGCTCTTGAACCAGTTTGTCTTTACCTGCCTGTGTCATTGGAAATACTTTTTCTATCGCCAAAACTTCTCACTCCTTCTAGTCTTCACAATCCCCCATAGATTGTGCTTGTTAATGATATGTAGGTATCATACAAATACATAGGAGCGCGTCCTTTTAGAAGGGCGCGCAACTTGTATTCATCCAATATGGATTCATTTTAATCTTTTCTTACGCTATTGTTTCATAAAATTGACTTTTGTTCAAGAATTGTTTGAATTTTTGTGACCATTAAATCAATCGCCACATGATTTTGACCGCCTTCAGGGATAATGACATCCGCATATCTCTTAGTTGGTTCAATAAATTGGTTGTGCATCGGACGAACAACATTCGTATATTGATCGATAACAGAATCCAATGTTCTACCACGTTCTTTAATGTCACGTGACATCCTTCTTATAATTCGAATATCAGCGTCTGTATCAACATATAACTTGATGTCCATCAAATTTCTCAATCGTTCATCTTCAAGAACAAGAATACCTTCTAAAATAATAACATCTTTCGGTTCAACTTCAATAATTTCTTTTGAACGAGTATGAAGCGAATAATCGTAAACTGGTTTTTCGATAGGCTCGTAACGTAACAGCTTTTGTATATGTTCTATGAGCAAATCATTGTCAAAAGCCAGTGGATGGTCATAGTTCGTCTTTAATCGTTCCTCAAGGGGTAAGTCACTTTGGTCTTTATAATAATAATCCTGTTGAATCATGGTAATGGAATGACCCTTAAAGCTTTCATAAATTGCCTTGGTAACACTTGTTTTTCCTGAACCGGAACCTCCGGCAACACCAATAACAACCGGTTTGCGCATCAACCTAGTTCTCCTTTCGCATCATGTTGTTAGGGTAAACCGGTTTGTCCAATTTGAATTGTACAATTTGAAGCGGATGTCTAGCAGCATCCAGTTCATTACCTTTTTCATCCCAAATTTTATCAATCACATGTGTAAAGTTTTGAATTTCCGGACCGAAGAATTCAACTTCCTGACCCGGTTTAAAGTGGTTTCGTTGTTGAAGGGTAACCATTTGCGTTTCTTCTTTGTAATCCAACACAAGACCGACAAATTCAAACTTTGTCTTGTTGCTATGATTACCAAACATTTGCTCTTTATACCCCGGTACACCTTCAAAAAATGCTGGTGCCGTTTCACGGTTCGCACATTTATCTAGCTCTTCTAACCATTCACGCTTAATCACGAAGTTATCGGGGTCTGCACAATAGGCATCAATTACTTTTCTATATACACTTACAACGGTCGCAATATAGTGAATGGACTTCATACGACCTTCGATTTTCAAGCTATCAATCCCCAGCTCAATCATTTGAGGAATGGCTTGAATGAGATTTAGATCCTTTGGGCTCATTGCAAATGGCGCGTCATCCTCACCGTAAAGAGGAACCTCTGTTGTGCTGCCCTCTAGTTGATATAAATCATAATCCCAACGGCAAGACTGGCAGCAGCCTCCTCGGTTAGAATCCCTTGCTGTCATGTGATTACTTAGAGTACAACGACCAGAGTAAGCAATACACATGGCACCATGAATAAAGATCTCAATTTCAACATCGACCTTTTCTTTCATTTCCCTAATTTCTTCTCCACTTGCCTCACGTGCTAAAACCACACGTTCTGCACCACTTTCTTTCCAGAACTGAGCTGTTTTCCAGTTTGAAATGGATTGCTGCGTACTAATGTGAATTTCTATTTCTGGAGCAAGCCTCCGGCAAGTTTCAATAATTAATGGGTCAGCAACAATTATCCCTGTTATCCCCGTTTCTTTTAAACCAAGGATATAGTCCTCTAATCCATCAATATTCTCATTGTGAGCAAAGATATTTGTGGTAACGTATATTTTTGCCCCATATTTTTTTGCAAATTCTACGCCTTCCTTCATTTCTTCAAATGTAAAGTTATCAGCGTTTGAACGTAAACCATATTCCTGACCGCCAATAAATACGGCATCTGCCCCATATTGTACAGCAATTTTTAATTTTTCAAGATTTCCTGCTGGAGCAAGGAGTTCTGGCTTTTTCACAATCACACGTTTTCCATCGATGATCTCAGAAATATTATCTTTAACTGTATTCATGAAGAACTCCTCCTTATTTATGTCTAACTGCAGCACCTAGGCGCTTCCGCTTTAATATTAGGCTCTGTTAATCTTAGTTGTTGATTTCCGTTCCAGGCACTTCGCTTTCCGCGGGCGACCGCCGAGCCTCCTCGACACTGCGTGTCTGCGGGGTCTCGCCTGTCTCGCTTCTCCCGCAGGAGTCTTCGTGCCTGTAACGAAAATCAACAAGTGGCCAAAAAACAACATTATTCTTTAACAAAGCCTAATATTAATAAACTGTTTCCTTGAAAAAGAAACCTGTATCTAGTTTACGGTTTGCTGGCTGAACTTTCTCAATGGCTGCTAAAAGCTCATCTTTCTTTTCATCATATAAATCTGGGTCCTCAAAAAATAAGTCAATCGCTTCACGATAGGCCTTTGTTACCGTAATGAGATATTCAGAAGACTTTAAGATTCCGTCAATTTTAAAGGAATCTACACCGGCTTCAAGCATTTCCTGCAGTTCGTCAATGATACAAATATCATTGGGACTCATAATATGGGTTCCATTCTCGTCTTCAAAGATTGGATATTTATTTTCGCGTTCTTTATCGTGTATAAACATATTTTTTTCAATTTTACGATTTTCGATTTCCATTACTTTCCCTTGGTACTCATAATAGTTACCCAGAAGGGAACGTTTTGATTGGAACATACAGCTCATCCCATGGACCTGTACCTCGATTTCGACCTCAGCGTTTTCTTTAATCTCCACGATAGCATCCATATTGATTTCACGTGCAAGTACTGCTCTCTTCGCACCTTTTTTACCCCAATAATTACATGAAAACCAATTCGTTCCTAGAGTTTCCGTACTCCAATGAAGCTTCATATTTGGTGCCACTTCACGAGCAGTCATTAATACTGCAGGGTCACCAAAGATCATTGCATCCGCATTAGCCTCAGCAACAAATTTAATATAATCACTTAACTCATCTATTTTTTCATTATGAAAAATAGCATTGATTGCTACATAGGCTTTTTTACCCTGTGAATGAGCTAATTCTATTGCTTGTTTAACTTGTTCACGGTTAAATTCACCCGCTAGGCGTAATCCATATCTCTGTTCTCCGATTACAAATGCATCTGCACCAGCAGCAGCTAATGGCAAAATATCATCGATGGATAATGGGGTTACTAGTAATTCTGTTTTTTTCAATTTTGTTCACCTCTTCTTTTTACTAATTGCGATTCCATCTCCAACAGGGAGTATAACAGTGTGATAATCAGGGTGATTCATCAGCCATTGGTTGAAACCATCTATTTTTTTAACAAGATTACGAATCCTTTTCGATTCGATCTCTGATTCTGTAACGAGACCTTTAAATAAAACATTATCCGTTATGATGATTCCATCTGACTTTAAGTATTTCGAATATATTTCAAAGAATTTTTTATACTGACCTTTTGCAGCGTCAACAAAAATGGTATCGTATGGGGCTTGTCCTTTTACAAGTTCCTCAACCTCGAGTGCATCACCCTTAATCAATAGAATCTGTTCGCCATGCTTCGAACGACCCATATATTCTTCAGCAACCTGAATTCTTTCTAAATCTCTTTCAATCGTGACAATGGACGCTTTTGGCAGAGCTTCGGCCATTCGTAATGCCGAATATCCAATTGCTGTACCTACCTCAAGAATTTTTTTCGAATCTTGAATTCTTAAGAGTTGAAGCAGTGCTTCGATTCCCACAAGCTCCATAATCGGTACTTTATTTTCTTTGGCATAGTTTTCCATTTCGATAAACAACGGTTCACGTCCTGGAATTAGTTCCTCAATATAAGAATGCAGTTTATCATTCAACAAACTGCCATCACCTTCCTCTATCCTTTAAAAAGCATTGTTGCCAGAATGTTGTTCTTTAGACATGAAAAAATAGCGTTCAAAGAAACGCTATTATCTGCTCATAAAACACTTGAACTATTTTATCACAAACAAGGAGGAAAGAAAACTGTTCCCCCTTGATTCCTATGTTAATTATTATTGGTAATATGCTTAGCCTTTGCTGCGTTATGTTCATCCAAAGTAGATGTAAAAATAACCTCGCCTTCTTTGGTAGCAAGAAAATATAAATATTTCGTATCGGATGGGTTCACTGCAGCTTCTAAGGAATCTTTACCTGCATTTGCTATAGGTCCAGGAGGAAGCCCTTTATTTTTATAAGTATTATATGGGGAATTTACTTCTAAATCCTCATACAATACCCGTTCCTTATGCTTCCCTTGTGCATATAGAACCGTTGGGTCTGTTTGTAACGGCATTCCTTGTTCGATTCGATTATAGAATACACTAGAGATATCTTTGCGATCAGCCTTTTCCGTAGCTTCTTCCTCAATTAATGAAGACATTGTTAATAACTGGTGAGCTGTTAGCTCCTCATCACTAGATTCTGCCAAATAAGGTGATACCACTTTTTTAGTCTGGGCTAGCATGGTAACAACCATCTCTTCAATTGTTGGATTCTCCTTGTAAAATGGATAGGTTGCTGGAAACAAGTAACCCTCTAGTGGATATTTAATATTAGGATTCAAAATATCTGTTGTTAGTAAATCAGGATATTTACCCATCATTGTTTGGATGAATGTTCTATCATTAAGTTGATTAAAAACTTCTTCTTCCGTTTTATTTACTGCCTTAGCCATAATTTGAGCAATTTCTTTTAATTGTTTACCTTCTGGAATGGTTAGCTTGAAAGCAGCCTTTTGCAGTACTTTTCCGGTTTTTAGGCGATTAATAATTTCTGGAATCTCCATTGAGGGACTCAGTTCATATTCTCCAGCCATAAAACCTGCTTCATTTTTAAATTTTACATAGTATTTAAAGACTTTCGCATTTTTTATAACACCACTTGCCTCTAGTTTTTCAGAAATCCCTGTAACAGATGAACCTATTGGGATTTCTACCTTTTTTTGAACTTTACTGTCCTTGTCAACAGGTTGAAGTGCTGACTTGATATAAAGATATCCCCCTCCGCCGATTAAGACGAGAATCAAAAGGGTAACGATTGTAATGGTTAAAACAATTCTACGAACAATTCTAGCTTCACTTTGGTGTTCAAGCATCTTTTTTCGAATTACCTCTTTTTTCGAATGTGTCTCTTTTGTTGACATTTAATTGCTCCTCCCATATAACCAATGAAACGTATATCTTTCAAACTCTTTTTTTAAAATAAGAAAAAGCATATCAGGTATTATTTCAGCATATACTGCGAAAAATGTCAATTTTTGATGAAAATCTGAAGCGTTTTCACATTACACCATTAAAAAAGCGACCCCTCATTGGGTCGCATTTTTATCGTATTATTCCTCGTCTTCTTGTTCATCAAAGAAGGTATTGAGCATCTCTTCAACCATATCCCATTCTTCTTCGGTTTCGATTGGGATTAATTCACCTTCGCCATCCTCGTCATTTGGATTGAAGGCATATGCATGAATTTCAGGACCTTCTTCATCGTCTTCAACTCCACCTACTTGTTGAAACAAAACATACGATTTGCCAAAATCCTCTGATTCAAATGTAAAAAGTACTTCACATAATTGTTCATTACCTTTTTCATCTACAATTGTAATTTGATTTTCTCCGTGTTCCATAACTTCACCTCATTAATTTTTGCTATCAAGATAGCCTTGTAAAATCATCATTGCTGCCATTTTATCAATCACTTTTTTTCGCTTTTTACGGCTAACATCCGCTTCAAGCAAGACCCGCTCTGCTGCCATTGTCGTTAAACGCTCGTCCCATAAAATGGTTGAAACTGAAAACTGGTTTCCAATTTCCTCTGCGTATCGCTTGCTAGCTTCTCCACGAGGTCCAATCGTACCATTCATATTCTTTGGCATGCCGATGACAACTTGACTGATTCCATACTCTTTTATTAATTGACCAATTTCATCAAAACCAAACTTATTTTTTTCTTCGTCAATTTTAAGGGTTTTGAGGCCCTGTGCAGTCCAGCCAAGTTCATCACTTATGGCAATACCGACTGTCTTAGAGCCAACATCTAATCCCATAATTCGCATTTCTTAACCCTCACGTCGTTGTTTTAAATAGGATTTAACCAATTCCTCAATAATTTCATCCCGCTCGAGTTTACGAATGATATTCCTTGCGTCTCGATGACGGGGAATATAAGCAGGGTCTCCGGAAAGTAAATATCCGACGATTTGATTAATCGGGTTATACCCTTTTTCCTGTAGTGCTTCATAAACTTGAAGAAGAACATCATTTACATCATGTTCAAAAGGTTCTTCAGGAAAATTGAATCTCATCGTTTTATCAAATGAGCTCATCACATGCACCTCGCGTTTTTAGTAGAGGAGATAACTGCCTTGACTAGTTAGTTTAGTTACCACCATTTTACACTACTTTGTCTCATTATCAAATTGATTTTACCCATTCGTCAACGAATTGCAGGGCAGAGTCGAGTTTTTCCGGATCTTTACCACCAGCCTGAGCCATATCCGGCCGGCCTCCTCCTCCTCCACCGCATCGCGTTGCGACTTCTTTGATTAATTTACCAGCATGGTATCCCTTGTCAATTAAATCCTTCGTTACAGCCGCAATTAAATTGACTTTTCCTTCATTAACGCTTCCCAGCAGGATAACAGCTGATCCGATTTTTTGTTTCAAATCGTCTGCCATATTTCGTAAATTATTCATATCAGAAGCTTGAACTTTTGCAGCTAATACCGTTACACCGTCAATTTGCGTTGCTTTCGATAACAGGTTACCTGCTTCAATATTTCCTAATTTAGCTGCAAGCGATTCGTTTTCCCGTTGAAGTTGTTTGATTTCAGCCATTAAGACTTCTATTCGGTTAACCACCTCTTTAGGATTGGTTTTCAACTTATCAGCCGCATCCTTCAATAACCCAACTTGGTCATTCATCAATTGATAAGCAGACTCACCTGTAACTGCTTCAATTCTCCTTGTACCAGCACCAATTCCGCCTTCAGAAACAATTTTAAATAGCCCAATAACAGATGTATTTGGAACGTGACAGCCGCCGCATAGCTCTAAGCTATAATCGCCAACTTTAACGACACGAACAATATCTCCATATTTTTCACCGAAAAGTGCCATTGCACCCATTGATTTTGCTTCAGCAATTGGCTTTAAGCTTATATTCACTTCAATGTTCTTCCAAATTTTCTCGTTTACGATTTTCTCGATTTCTTCTAATTCTTCAGGTTTAACTTGACCAAAATGAGAGAAATCAAAACGGAGACGATCTGGTTCCACAAGCGATCCTGCCTGGTTTACATGCGTTCCCAGTACATCCTTCAATGCCTGATGCAGCAAGTGAGTTGCAGTATGATTCTTTATAATTTGCACTCGATTATCTTGATTCACAGTTGCTGTCACTTTTGCGTCAGTTTTTAAGATTCCTGATTCAACTACTGCTTTATGAAGATTTTGGCCATTTGGAGCTTTCTGTACATCCTTTACGGCAACAGCAACCCCTTCTGCATAAATCATTCCGCGGTCTGCAATTTGTCCGCCGCTCTCAGCATAAAATGGCGTAACATCAAGCAGTAACTGTACCTCATCCCCACTAAATGCTTCCTCGATTAATTCACCATTTTTTAAGATTGTAACAACCGTAGAGTTTGTTTGAAGCTGTTCATAACCAACAAACTCACTTTCTACTTTAATATCCCCTAGTACTCCACCTTGAACCTGCATACTATCGACATCCTGACGAGCCGCACGAGCACGCTCTCGCTGAGATTCCATTTCCGTTTCAAAACCAGGGTGGTCTACCTTCATTCCCTCTTCTTCTGCATATTCTTCTGTTAATTCAACAGGGAAACCATACGTATCATATAGACGGAAAACATCACTGCCTGAAATCGTATCGCTGCCTTTTTCCTTCTCTTTTTTGATAACATTTCCTAGTATCGATAGACCTTCATGTAATGTTTCGTGGAAACGTTCTTCTTCATTTTTAATCACTTTCTGAATAAACTCCGTCTTGTCTTTTACCTCTGGGTAAAAATCTTGCATGATTTCTCCTACCACAGGAACAAGTTCATACATAAAAGGACGATTGATATTTATTTGTTTTGCATAACGAACTGCACGGCGCAGTAAACGGCGTAATACATACCCACGTCCTTCATTAGAAGGCAATGCTCCATCTCCAACTGCAAAAGCAACTGTGCGAATGTGGTCTGCGACTACTTTAAATGCTGTATCCTTTTCATTATCAACGCCATATTTCACACCGGAAATTTCTTCCGTTGCTCTGATAATAGGAATAAACAAATCTGTATCAAAGTTAGTTGGTACGTTTTGGACAACCGATGCCATTCTTTCTAGCCCCATGCCAGTATCAATGTTCTTCTTTGGCAGCGGTGTATAGGTATTGTCAGGGTTATGATTAAACTGCGAAAACACAAGATTCCAAACTTCTAGATAACGTTCATTTTCGCCGCCAGGATATAATTCTGGATCTGTTGGATCGTTTCCATACTCTGGACCTCGGTCATAGAAAATCTCTGTATTTGGACCACTAGGACCTTCACCAATATCCCAGAAATTACCTTCCAGGCGAATAATCCGTTCCTCTGGAATACCAATTTTTTCATTCCATATCTCAAATGCTTCATGGTCCTCTGGGTGAATGGTAACTGAAAGAAGTTCTGGATCCCAGCCAATCCATTTTTTATCCGTTAAAAACTCCCATGCCCACTCGATAGCTTCTACTTTAAAGTATTCACCAATGGAAAAATTCCCAAGCATCTCAAAAAAAGTATGATGACGTGCCGTTTTCCCAACATTTTCGATATCGTTGGTACGAATGGATTTTTGAGCATTCGTAATCCTTGGATTATCAGGTATAACACGTCCATCGAAGTATTTTTTTAATGTGGCAACGCCACTATTTATCCACAATAATGTTGGATCCTCGTGAGGAACAAGCGACGCACTTGGTTCAACAGAGTGCCCTTTTTCCTGAAAAAAATTTAAAAACATTTTACGAATTTCCGAACCAGTCAAGTATTTCATTACATTACGCCTCCTTTAGTTTAAAAGCATAAGCGCCTTGTTCAGCCCCGACAAGCAAATGTCTTTCGGCAAGAAAAGTCCGTTTTTTGACTTTTAGTGCCGAAGGTATTTGACCTCGAGGGGCTAGGCGCTGACACTAGATAAAAATTAAAAAAGAACACAAAAAAGCCCTCATCCCTAACAGGGACGAGAGCTAACTCGCGGTACCACCCTGATTATGAACACAAACGAAACTAGTGTTCATCTCTCAAATAATGCCATAACGTGGCAACGACGGCAGTGGTTAGCTGCACTCCAGACTAGCTTTCTGTTATCCTTCATCTAGAGCTTCTCGCAGCCAAGGAAGCTCCTCTCTTAGAGATGGACTACAACATACTAGGGTCCTTCAACATGTTAATCCAAAATATTCTATAAAGGGATTATAGCCACACAAAAAACGTTTGTCAATCTGATACTAGCATTATGGTGCAGGTTCCTTAACTTTTCCGCTCACGAAATGATTTTTAGCATGAAGTATGCTGACTTTAAGGACAACGAGAACGGGGACAGCTACAATCATTCCAATGATTCCGCCTATTTCCCCTCCAGCCGTTAAAGCTACCATAATCATCAACGGGTGCATATGCAGACTTTTTCCCACAATATAGGGAGATAAAATATTTCCTTCTAAAAATTGCAATCCAAAAACGATAATGAGTGTAATAATCACTAACTTAACTGAGCCCGTCGCAGCAATAATGACAGCTGGAACTGCCCCGATAATCGGGCCAAAATATGGGATGACATTCGTGACACCAATAATCATTCCTAAAAGTAAGGGATATTTCAAATGAAAAATCCAAAACAAAATGGTTGATAGACTCCCAATTATGACACAGACGAGAAGTTGACCTCTAATGTAGCTTCCAAGCGATTCATCGATATCTTTAAGAAACCGAGTTCCCTTTCTCCGCCATTTTTTAGGTGTTATATACCAAACAGCTCTTTTAATGATCGTGAAATCCTTTAACATATAAAAAGCAATAAAAGGAATAATCATAATCGCAACTGCAAAACTCAAAAAGTGTAGTAAGGAATCAACGATAACGGTCAGTAAAGAATTTAATTTTTTTTCAAAACCAATGATTCCTTGATTGATTTGCTCTTGAAGACCATCTGGCCATTCACGAGTATGCGATTGGAGATCCTTTATCCAATTTCGGTATTGCTCTGCAAGGATGGGAGCACTATCCGCAAGATCCCTTACTTGTGAAATAAAGGCTGGAATCCCTTTATAGATAACAAAGCCAATACCTCCGAAAAAAAGAACATAAATTAGAAAAATTGCTAGTCCCCGGTGTACGCCCTTTTCATGGAGCTTTTCAACGATTGGGTGGAGCAAATAAGTGATAAATCCTCCTATAAAAAAAGGGAGAATGATAACAAAGGCTACTCTAACGATAGGCAGCCAAACAAAACGAATTTTTAAAAACACGTAAATAGCAATGAGTAAAAGAAGCAAAAAACCGATTCGATAAAACCATTTAACCCGAATTTCCACCGATACATGCCTCCTTATCAACTTTATTTTTGGAGACAAATACCGGATTTATACATAGAGCAAAAATCCCCCTCATCATGAGGGGGATAATTATTAGAATAAAGCACGTTTTACTTTTCTTTGCATTCGTTTCATTTGACGGCCAGTCATCATGTTGTTTCTCTGTGCAAGATTATAGGCTGCCATTCCAACTCCAAATGCCACAACGGAAGTCATCACTCTATTCATACGTCTCACCTCTTCTGTAGTTTGACAGTGCTTCAACTTCGACTACTGTCAAGCGCAAGCGGCCTAAGGGCTCGGGGTCATAAGCCAATCGCTTCGGAAGGCAAAGAACACCTTCTGTCAGCGCTTGTCTTATGCCGGTCGCCCCTTGGGAAAAATGAACTACTTTTTTCCCTGTACAAGGCGCTTCCGCTTTGAACTTTATATGGTGTAACGACGCTCTTCTTCTTCAAACAAGTCATCCAAGGAACTGAGTGTACCATCTTCTTCGACTTGATGGGTATTGATTATACCTTTGGCAAGAGACAATTCAATAAAACAACTCCAGCAATAATATTGGTTTATTCCGATTTTGCCGATATCCTTACTCTGACAATTGGGACATTTGAACATGAAAAGACACCTCACGTATGATTAACGTCTACGATGATGGCATCCTTTCCGATTGCAGGGGGCTTCTCGGATTGTATAATCTGTTTCCCTTCCGTAATATCCGAAAAGAAACCATCCGTAATTTCGTACCCTACGATTGTGCCCAATTCTTCATGAAAATATACATCCTCCAACAATCCTAGTGACTCTCCGCTTTTAGATATAAGCATCTTTCCGTTTAGAGAGTGCTGATGGTTAAGGGTATATTCTGGATTTGTTTTTAGTCTCTCAAGGTATTCATCGTCTTCAATCATGACTCCATCACAGCCAAAAGATGCTACATCTTGAATTTCGAGAAAATAGGTTTGTTTGAAGAATACGCCTTTCTTGACCATTAGGCCTTTAACGACCCCTTCGTTTGTGATACACAAATCAGTTATTTCTCCAATTTTTGCTCCAGTCTTTGATTCAAAGACTGGCTGTCCTTTTAATAACGAAAATGTCCGCAAAGAGTGTCCCACCTCCTGTGAACATTTATAGTTTCAGTCATTTACCATGAAATCATAAGGTGTAACGTTTTCCATGCCAATCATTGGATTTACTTGCATTAATTTTTCCTCCGCTGATAAGGGCATTTCGTCATCAGCTTCTTCTTCGGAATTCTGGACAGATATTATTTCTTGAAGTTTTTGAGATAATGTAGTTTGCCTGCTTTGTTCATCAGCCCGTTCAACACCCATCCTCAATGCTTCCTCTTCACCGCACAAGATTAGTGACTGCTTACTCCGTGTAATGGCTGTATAAATGAGATTTCTCCGTAACATTCGAAAATAACTTCTAGTGATAGGGAGGATAACAATTGGAAATTCGCTTCCTTGAGATTTATGTACGGAACAGCAATAGGCATGAGTAATTTGATTTAAGTCCTGTCGAGTATAACTTACTTCATTTCCTTCATAGGAAATGTAAACCATATCTTGTTTTTCCGTATTTTCCTTTGCATAGATAATCGAAATAATTTCTCCAATATCTCCGTTAAAAACATTGCTTTCCGGCTGATTTACAAGCTGCAGCACCTTATCACCAATGCGATATTTAACATCACCAAATGCAAGTTCCTTCCGAGTGCCATCTGGGTTAGGATTAAAAATTTCTTGTAACAATACATTTAACCGGTCAATCCCCGCAGGACCTCTGTACATCGGTGCTAACACTTGAATATCCTTTGCAGAATACCCTTTAGTTTTAGCATTAAGTGCAACCTTTTCAATCACCTGAGGAATCTGAGCCGTTGAACATTTGATAAACGAACGGTCAGGCTGCTTTATGGTCACATTTGGAGGCAAAAACCCTTTTTTTATATCATGTGCCAGTTCAATAATTGAAGATCCTTCAGCCTGGCGATAAATATCCGTTAATCGTACAGTCGGGACAACCTCTGATCTCAATAAATCCTTTAGCACTTGACCAGGTCCAACAGATGGCAGCTGATCTTCATCACCAACTAGAATGACCTGAATGGTATCTGGCAGTGCCTTAAACAATTGATTCGCTAACCAGATATCCAGCATTGATGTCTCATCGACAATAAGAATCTTTCCTTCAAGCGGACTAGCATCATCATGATCGAATACTTCTGTTCCATTAAAGCCAAGTAAACGATGAATCGTTACAGCAGGCAGCCCTGTTGATTCACTCATCCTTTTTGCTGCTCTTCCAGTTGGTGCTGCAAGCAAAAAAGGAAAGGGTTCTCCCTTTTTATGGTAGTCTTTAGGCTCTAATGAACAGCCATGCAATTCCGCATAAAGCTCAACTATCCCTTTAATGACAGTTGTTTTACCCGTTCCAGGACCTCCTGTAAGGATTAACATAGGCGACATTAAGGCTGTTTGTATCGCTTCTCTTTGCGTCGGTGCATATTGTACCTTTAGTCTTTCCTCAAGATTCCCTAATGCCAGCAAAAATTCAGATTCAGGAAATTGCTCGTTGTATTCTGTTTGTTCAAGGATTTTGTTAATACTCGTTACTAGCCCTTTTTCTGCATAATACAACGAAGGCAAATAGACGCGCTTTTCCTCACCAATTAATTTTCCCTCTTCTTCAAGTTTCAATATCTCTGTTGAAATATCGGTAAATTCAATTTGGTCGCGTTTATTTTCTTCTAGCAAATTTTTAACCTGTATTAACAAATCCTCTGCGTGAACAAATACATGCCCTGTCTGCATGCTTTCGTTTTCGAGTGAGTATAGACATGCTGCTTTAATTCTGTCAGGATGATTTCCTGATATTCCGAGGTGATAGCCCAGTTCGTCTGCCCGGCCAAACCCAATTCCCTCGATATCCTCCACAAGCTTATAGGGATTCTTTTGGATGATGTCCAGAGTGTCATCTTTATACGTCTGATACATTCTCATCGATAGTTGGGGACCAAAACCATATTGATTTAATGCGACCATCACTTGCTCAAGCCCCTGGTGCTCCATTAAGGTATCGTAGAGCATTTTCGCTTTATCAGGAGGAAGCTTTGGAACAGAATCAAGTAGGGAGGGCTGATTTAGAATTTTTGAAATCGCATTTTCTCCTAAGGTTTCAACAATGTTTTCTGCTGTTTTCTTCCCAATCCCTTTAAACATTTCACTTGATAAATAAGCTGCTACTCCTTGCTTTGTCTGGGGGATATCCTTACGAAAATGCTTTGTTTGGAATTGCATGCCAAACTTGGGATGGTCCTTAAACTCACCAAAGAATATATAGGTTTCCTGCTCGTGAATCTTTGGAAAATAGCCGGTAATCACTGCTTCCTTGTCTTCATATTCATGATTCGTTTCTTCGACACGAATTCTTAATACCGTGTAAAGATTTTGCTCATTATGAAAAATCGTAACAAGGTGTTTTCCTTTTACGAACTTACCTTGCTCAGCAAATAAATCAAGCGAGCCTTGCTTATCCATGGGTGCTTCCTCCTTTCTATATTTTTCAATCGGTTTATTTCGCTGATTCAATCAACTTTTTCGCGTGTCCTGCTAAAAGATGATCTGGTTGAACCTCAAGAGCTTTATCAAACATAACTAAAGCCTTTTCAGCTTCTTCTTTAAAGGCGTAGGACACCCCTAGATTATAATAAGCGTCAGTATGTTCATCATCTAACGTAATACATTTTTCTAATTGAACAATTGCTTCATCAATTAATTCTAGCTGTGCAAGACATAAACCATATTGAAAACGTGCTTCTGCGTCAGCTTCATTGAGTTCGACACTTCTTTGTAAATATGGCAGAGCAAATTTCCCTTGATCAAGTTGTACAAGGGTTAGACCTAGCATGAAATAATTATCACTGGTATGAAGTCCTTTTTTCATTGCCAATTCAAACATCTTCTTTGCCTGATCAAATTTGTCGTTACTAAAATAAATTGTACCAGCACTATAATAAGCCGCTGCAGTATTTTCATCTAACTGTATGGCCTTTTCATAAAATTTTAATGCTTTCTCATCATCACCTACAGCGGAAAGCACATTACCGAAATTTATGTATGCAATTGGATCGTTCGGATTTTCTTCTATGACCTCATTAAAGATTTTCGCTGCTTCTTCCCACTTGCCTTCTTGCATGTATTGAACACCTAATTGGTTTTTATCCATGTAATCACTCCGTTCTACTTGAGAGTATACCATATTTGATATTTTTTGATGAGTATTGGTGGTGGGCACCGATATATTCCGGTTGTTTTTCTGGGAATATTTGTCTAATCGTCCAAAACCCCATTAAAAAAGTCCAAAAGGCCCTAAAAAACGTCCAAAACCCTATGAAAATCGTCCAAAACCCTGAACTTTTCAAAATGGCGGCTTGAATTCTAGTCAAAATGAGCTAAAAAATCCCCGATTCCAGTTGGAATCAGGGATTTTTTTAACCAACATAAGTTAAACGTTGTCCATCTTTATAAACTTCATCGATGGTACCACCACCAAGACATTCATCACCATTGTAAAAAACAACAGCCTGTCCAGGAGTAACGGCACGGATTGGTTCGTCAAAAATAACTTTGACTTTATTATCGTCCATAAGCTGAACCGTCACTTTATTATCTTCCTGACGGTATCGGAATTTAGCCGTACATGTAAATTCTGCTGGCTTTTCATGATTGGAAACCCAGCTTACATTATCAGCAATGATTGAGTCAGAATACAGTTTTTCATTATGAAAGCCTTGTCCGACATAAAGGATATTTCTTTTTAAATCCTTCCCAATCGCAAACCATGGCTCACCTGAACCACCGATTCCTAATCCATGGCGCTGCCCAATTGTATGGTACATCAAGCCTTCGTGCTTACCCTTAACGACTCCATCCATTGTTTCCATGTTACCCGGTTGAGCTGGAAGGTACTGTCCAAGGAACTCTTTAAAGTTACGTTCTCCAATAAAGCAGATGCCTGTGCTATCTTTTTTCGTCGCAGTTGCTAGATTTGCTTCCGTGGCAATTTCACGCACTCTTGATTTCTCAAGATTACCAATAGGAAACATAACTTTACTTAGCTGCTCTTGATTCAATTGATTTAAGAAATAGGTTTGGTCCTTATTTTCATCTTTACCACGGAGCATTTTGTATTCTCCATCAGGGTATTCTACTTGAGCATAATGACCCGTTGCTAAATAATCAGCCCCTAAATTCACAGCATGCTCGAGAAAGGCTTTGAATTTAATTTCTTTATTACACATTACATCAGGGTTAGGCGTTCGTCCCGCCTTGTATTCTTCAAGGAAATAGGTGAATACCTTGTCCCAATATTGTTTTTCAAAATTAACTGCATAATAAGGAATACCAATTTGATTACAAACACGAATAACATCATCGTAATCCTCTGTTGCTGTACAAAATCCAGTATCGTCCGTATCATCCCAGTTTTTCATAAAGATTCCGATGACATCATAGCCTTGCTGTTTTAACAACAATGCTGCTACAGAAGAGTCAACGCCTCCTGACATACCAACAACCACTCGGATATCTTTCGGTTCTCTTTTTTTCAATTTTCTCACCTCTCTTTACTTTAAAAATGTCGTTCATTTATTTTTTCAGACGAGAAACAATTCTTGCCGTCTCCTCAGCTGTCTTGATGATTTGGTCTTCTGTTGTGTTAAAACCAAAGCTGAAACGGATAGAATTGATCAATTGATCTGATTGTTCACCAAACATGGCAACCAGGACATGTGAAGGTTCAATTGAACCTGCGGTGCATGCTGAACCACTTGAAACAGCTATACCAGCTAAATCAAGATTCACCAGCATCGCTTCCACGTTCGTTCCCGGAAAGCTTAAGTTTAATATATGAGGCATTGAATTTTCAAGCAATCCGTTTAAGGAAAAATCAATATTATGTGCAGACAGGTGTTCTATAAAAGTTTTCTTAAATCCTTGATACTTTTCCCGTTTCACTAATCGTTCTTCTGCTGCGACGATTACAGCTTCTTGAAAACCGACAATGGCTGCAACATTTTCCGTACCTGCTCGTCTTTTTCTTTCCTGTTCACCACCATAGACACGAGGTATTAATTTAACCTTGTCACGTACATAAAGGAAGCCAGTCCCTTTAGGTCCATTTATCTTATGAGCGGAAACAGATAATAAGTCAATATTGGCGTTATCCACATCGATGTCTTCAATTCCATAAGCTTGAACAGCATCGGTGTGAAACAATGCCTGATGAGATTGGAGTATCTCGCCAATTTCCTTAATAGGCTGGAGGGTCCCCACTTCATTATTTCCGTACATAATGGATACAAGGATCGTATCTTCCCTTAATGCTCCGCTAAGTTCATTTAGTGAGATTACCCCTGTTTCATCTACAGGCAGGTAGGTTACCTCAAAGCCCATTTTCTCTAATCGTTGGCAGGCATGCAGCACAGCATGGTGTTCAACTTGAGTCGTGATAATGTGCTTACCTTTATTCTGGTTGCTTTCAGCAGCACCAAATAAGGCCATATTGTCTGCTTCTGTACCACCGCTTGTAAAAATAATTTCATTTTCCTTAGCGCCAATACTCCTAGCCAACGTTTCTCGTGCTAAATCTATATAGTGCCGTGCTTCCCTTCCAAACGAATGAATGCTAGATGGATTTCCAAAGTTATTGTTCATAACTTCCATCATTTTTTCGATCACCCTTGGGTGCATTGGAGTTGTCGCAGCATGGTCGAGATAGATTCTTTCCATCGTTCCACCTTCAATCAAAATAATTCTCTATTCTACTGTTAACATTAAATGTAAAACATATAACCATCTATATCCGTATCATCACTATGACTGGCTAGATCTTCTAAAGTGGTATTGTCCAGAACAGCCTTGATTGCGTCACGAATTCGTATCCAAAGCTCTCGTTGTGCCGGCTCCTCATCCTCTATCCCTTCAACAAGTGTGATTGGACCTTCAAGAACACGAATGACATCTCCGGCAGTGATTTTAGATGGAGTATCAGCAAGTACATAACCTCCGTATGCCCCACGGATACTTTTTACTAAACCTGCATTTCTTAAAGGAGCGATGAGCTGTTCAAGATAATGTTCAGATAAGTTGTTAGCTTGGGCAATAGTTTTTAAGGATGTTGGCCCATCCCCTTGATTTTTAGCAAGTTCAATCATGATCGTTAATCCATATCGGCCTTTTGTTGAAATTCTCATTTTTTACACCTCTATTATTTTTAATTCATTTATTAAATACACAGTAACTTGATAGGCATTAGCAATTATATCATATTGTACTTTAATATGCTTTTCCACGAGAAAATGGTAGAGTTAAAAGAAACTCATTTATTTAGTTGGAGAGATGGAGTATGCAGCAAAAGCCGCTTGCATTTCGAATGCGCCCCAGAACAATTGAAGAAATCGTCGGCCAGCAGCACTTAGTGGCAGATGATAAAATTATTGCCCGAATGGTGAAAGCTAAACAGCTGACATCAATGATTTTATATGGACCGCCCGGCATAGGCAAAACCTCCATTGCCAGTGCGATTGCAGGAAGTACCAAATATGCCTTTCGTACCCTAAACGCTGTGACAAACAATAAAAAAGATATGGAGATCGTCGCAGCTGAAGCAAAAATGTCTGGGAAAGTAATCCTGCTCTTGGATGAAGTCCATCGACTTGATAAAGGTAAACAGGACTTCCTATTACCTTTTTTAGAAAACGGCATGATTACCTTAATTGGTGCAACAACAAGTAACCCTTATCATGCGATTAATCCTGCCATTCGCAGCAGGTGTCAGATTTTCGAGCTCAAACCGTTAACTCCTGATGAAATAAAACTAGCCCTAATCCGTACGATTGAGGATGAAGACCGTGGTTTCGGCAAGCTAAGGATTGATATTTCCGAAGAGGCATTAATCCATTTTGCCACAGCATCGAATGGCGATGTCCGCAGCTCTCTAAATGCACTAGAACTAGCTATTCTATCAACTGACAAGGATGAGGAGGAAATCATCCATATTGATATAAAAACAGCTGAAGAATGCATGCAGAAAAAAAGCTTTGGTTCGGATAAAGACGGAGATGGACACTATGATGTACTTTCTGCTTTTCAGAAATCAATCCGCGGAAGCGATGTGAATGCGGCCCTGCATTATCTTGGAAGATTAATTGAAGCAGGTGATCTTCAAAGTATCAGCAGACGCTTACTCGTAATCGCCTACGAGGATGTTGGTCTAGCAAATCCACAGGCGGGGGCAAGAACATTAGCTGCGATTGAAACTTCAGAAAGAATCGGTTTTCCTGAAGCTAGAATCCCCTTAGCTAACGCTGTCATAGAGTTATGTTTGTCACCAAAATCCAACTCAGCTGTGATAGCAATTAATGAAGCCATTTCAGATATTCAAAAAGGAATCATTGGCGAAGTACCAGATCATTTGCGTGACGCTCACTATAAAGGAGCAAAAGAACTTGGAAGAGGGATTGGATACTTATATCCCCATGATTACGAATCTGGCTGGGTTCCTCAGCAATATCTGCCTAACAAATTAAAGAACAAACAATATTATCAACCTAAGAAAACCGGTAAGTTTGAACAAGCCCTAGCAATGGTTTATGAGAAACTTAGTCGAAAATAGGAAAGCCGAGGCGCCTTGTACAAGGAAAAAAGTAGTTCATTTTTTCCCAGGGATGACAAGCATAAGACAGGAGCTGACAGAAGGCGCGCTTTTGCCTTCCGAAGCGACTGACTTATGACTCGAGTCCCTAGGCGCCGTAGCTAGACAAAAAATAACCTCTGGGGCTCCCCCGGAGGTTATCTATTTAAGCAGCAACATCTCTCTTTTTAAAAACATAGAAAGCCAAAAATTGAAAAATCACGAAGTAGATTATTAGTATGATGATAGAGAATGACATCGTCATCCCCTCCAGCAGTGGAGTCCCTTCGATATATTGCATTAAATTAGTGTTTGCGAATAAAAGGTATTTTGCCCAATCAAACTTCATGGATAACAGTGCAGTGAATTGACTGCCGGTAAACATTAAAAATAACGATAAACCAATAGCAAGTGAGCTGTTTCTAAATACTGAAGATATCATGAATGCCATGGTTGTCAGCATAAGCATATCAATCGAACCTAGTCCATAGTAAATAAATAAGTAAACAACAATATGCTGCTCGGTTACTTTTCCATTAAAGTAATTTAAATATGGTACTGCTTGTTCGGGCAGTCCAAACAGAATCACACCAAGGAGTGCGGAGAATCCAAATAAAATGCTCAACATTAACAAGGCAAACAATAATACTGTTAAATACTTTGATAAGAGTATTTTACTTCGATTGATAGGACGGATTAACAGCAGTTTTATCGTGCCCCAATTAAATTCGCTGGCCACAATTCCTGCAGAAATTACAATCGTAAATAAGCCTGCTAATAAAATTAGCTCTGAATTGTCTTTTACAAATGACCAGACATTGTACTTTTCCCTAAAGGGAATATCATGATCAATCCGATATTCATTAATAGCAATTTGTTTTTTATAGTAGTCCTGTTCTATTTTAATGGGACTAGACTCTAACTGCTTTTTCAAAGCCTCATTTTCCTGTTGCAAAACCGGCTTCCAATCCTCCGTCACATTGGGTTCATCTTCGACCAGATTATACTTCATAAATACTCCTGTAACCGAGATAATTACTAATAGAATCGCAATCATCACATACGTTCCAGGTCTTCTGAATATTTTCATTAACTCATTTCGGATTAAATTAATCATGGTTCACAGCCCCCTTATCTGAAGTTACTTCAAGGAACCGGTCTTCTAACGTTTTCGATACTTCTTTTATACCAAGCACTTGAATATCCTCTTCAACGAACCTTTTTACCATTGCTGGTACATCTTCCTTTAAAAGCTCCAGAGTTATCCCGTTTCGTGAAGACGTAACAGGGATATTTGGAAAGTTAGCTTTCGCGATGGTTAATGCTTTTTCACTTGGAATGACTTCAAACTCGAAACTTGCCGTGTTGCCTTGCACAAATTCTTGTACCAATTGAACGTCGATAAGCTGACCATTTTGAATAATCCCGATGCGGTCACACATCATTTCCATTTCTGAAAGGATATGACTTGATACAATTACAGCCATATTTTTTTCCCTTGCAAGGAGACGGATATAATCACGGATCTCTCTTATTCCTGCAGGATCTAGTCCGTTTGTCGGCTCATCCAAAATCAATACTTTCGGATCGTGCAAGAGACATTGTGCCAATCCTAATCTTTGCCGCATCCCGAGCGAATAGGTCTTTACTTTATCGTGAATTCTATCTGTTAATCCCACGAGTTTTACAGTCTCATCAATCTTATCTTTTGTTATCCCTTTTACCATTCGTGCATAGTGAATGAGGTTTTGATATCCACTGAGAAATTTATACATTTCCGGATTTTCGACGATTGCTCCGACATTTCGAACCGCATCTTCGAACTTAGTTTTGATACTATTACCATCAATCATGATATCACCTGACGTAATATCGATTAAACCAACGATCATTCGAATAGTGGTTGTTTTCCCCGCTCCATTAGGACCAAGAAATCCAAAGACTTCACCTTTATTCACCTCAAAGCTGACATTATCTATTATCGTTCTTCCTTTAATTACTTTGGTAACATCTTTTATGACTACGATTGGTTCCAAGAAACCTCCCCCTCTCTCCCATCAATTTTAAACTATTATAGATAAAATTTCCCATTTTAAAATGTCTAAGTTAACATTTTAGTGTTGTGGAGCAATCAGCGCCTTTATGTGTGTACCGCTTTTTCACTTTTTGTAAGATTACGGGCTCTCATCACCCTTATGAGTGACCGCTTCTGCTCTTATTATAAGATTACGGGCTCTCATTACCCTTATGAGTGACCGCTTCTGCTCTTGTTATAAGATTACGGGCTCTCATTACCCTTATGAGTGACCGCTTCTGCTCTTATTATAAGATTACGGGCTCTCATTACCCTTATGAGTGACCGCTTCTGCTCTTTTTATAAGATTACGGGCTCTCATCACCCTTATGAGTGACCGCTTCTGCTCTTTTTA
>NZ_BAWM01000017.1 GCF_000759675.1 Neobacillus niacini
GCATTAATAGTGCAAGCACGGTTCTGGGAGGGGGTGGAGTACAATCTACCGTAAGGTAGAAAGGCTCCATTCTACTCGACTAGCTAAAGAAGTAATGGCAAACTTTGAAAATATCATCAATAAGAAAGGCTCGGATGTATTCATTTCACGTTCGGTTCGGGAGGGAAAACATAAATAGCTGTTTAATTTCTCATATATTTAGAACATAAATTAAAAGGCATTTTAGAATAAAAAAAAGAATCACTCGAACTCGTTTGTTTTCAAGTGCTCCCTTTTTTCTTTAATATTTAATATTACAATAAATAATCATTTTAGATAGTAGACCCCATAATAAATAATAAAAAAATATATGTCTTCAGATTTAAAATGGTTTTACAACATTTTCTCTTGACGTCTAATTCATCTAAAGTTAAAGTTCGTGAGAATTGAAATTATTTAAAATTGTATTATATTCTTGTTCACTAATAATCCCTAACATTTTACATAAGTAGGAATTTAAAAAGATTTTTTTCTTTATTCGTTTAGTTGGAGACATCCTTATCACTCCCTTTATTCTTATTATATTTCACTCCATTAAAAAAGTTTCCTTTAACCAAAAAAAATTCCTGAATGAAAAGTATTGCCTATATAAAACTTAAAATAAAAATATAAACCCGTCAAAATGACAGGTTTTCGGCAATTTAAAGTTTGTGAAGGATTGCACTTAAAGTAACGGGTGCTTTAATGTAAGAAGAATTAAGTGATTTTAAGACTAAGATCATATTTTGGTTATTCCAGAATAGGGCGCTTTCCTTGAGTAAAGGAAGTGTCCTTTTTCTTGTATTTCAAGGGTTCTCATGGTTCGGTAATTTGTTATTGTCTGCGATTGTTGAATAAACTGTTTATGAATAAGACTCTCCTTGAACATAATAGAATCTAGATTAATTGATTTAAACAGTAGGAGAGTGAAAGAATAATGTTATTATCAGAAGCGAATCCATTTGTAGCTCCTGCACTTTCAATGAATCGGATCGAAATTAATTATGGAAAGTATAATACAATTCAGATTTCCCCTAAAGAACTAAATTTATTTGTAAACGAGTTACAAACATTCAAATTAAAAACTAAACTAAAAGGATTTAACCTTTACATAAGGTAATAAGGGGTTAAATTGATGAAAGAAGATAACGAGAAGTAAACATCGGTAAACCTTAATGCTATTCAAAAGGGTTGGTCCAAATGGGACCAACCCTTTAATAATAGATTAAACTGTTAGTTTCAACAACGGATCATTTTGTTCTACTGCTTCACTATTAATGGCTTTAATGTCTAGATATTGATTGGTATTTGTAATCACCACCAATGTTGTTGTTTCAAATCCCTCTGCTTTTATTTGGTCTTTTTCAAATTCAATGAGCAGGTCGCCTTGTTTGACATGATCACCTTGTTTTATATGAGGTGTAAAGTATTTTCCTTTCAATTTTACGGTATCAAGGCCAATATAAATTAAAACTTCGGCACCATTTTTAGACGTTATGCCAACAGCATGTCCTGTAGGAAATTGTGTTGTAATCAAACCATCAACAGGTGAATAAATTTTTCCAGCTTCCGGTTCAATGGCAATTCCTTTACCTACAGTTTCAGTTGCAAATAATGGATCATGGATAGAGCTTAAGGGAACAACTTTGCCGCGCACTGGACTTTTAATGGTCTCCAACTTTACACCAAAAATATTTTGGGTAAAATCAACATCCACTTTTGAAGTTTTGGGCTCGTATCCCAGTAGATACGTCAATAGAAATCCGAGGACAAAAGCAGCGCCAATCCCAATTAAATATTCCCAAGTCGGTGTAAATGCAGGAATGGAAAGTACACTTGGAAGGACAAAATCATTCATCACAACTCCGACGCTTCCATTGATAGCCCCGCCTATTGCGGCAGCAATGATAACATAAATCATGGTTTTTCGATAACGAAGGATGATTCCATAATTAATCGCTTCGGTTGTTCCAGCCAATGCACCAGGAACGATTCCACTTGCTGCTAGTGCCTTTAAATCTTTATCCCGTGTTTTCAGAAAAACCGCAAGACCAATCCCAACCTGAGCAAATGGAGCTGCGGCCGCCATAGCAATGATGGGGTCAGGTCCAGCTGCCAGATTGGCAATAGCAAGAGGAATTATCGTCCAGTGTAATCCCATAATGGTCAGGAAAGTCCAAGAAGCACCTAAAACAGCCCCTGCTAATAGTCCACTTTTGTCGCTTAGGAAATTAATGATTGAACCTAATCCTTCCCCAAGGAGGGTGCCGATAGGGCCGAACACCAGCATGGTTAACGGGACGAGGATGACTAATGAAATCAAAGGATTGATAAACATTTGAATATCTTTATAAATGACTTTCTTTAAAAGTCTATCTAGACCTGCATAAACAAATATGGCAATAAAGATTGGAAAAACCGTAGATGAATAATCTGCTAATAAGACCGGAAGGCCAAAAAAGTCGATAGTCTTCACATCGTTTTCGACAAGGTGCATAATTTCAGGAGTCAGTATAGAGGCGCCAATAACACCGCCTACATATCCGTTGGCACCCAGTTTAAGGGCAATTGATATACCGAGAAATAATGGCAAGAAATGAAAAACGGCATCTCCAGCTGCTGATAAAATTACATAGGCACCGCTTTCATTTGATAGCCAGCCTAGTGTGTTTAAAACCGATAACATTGCTTTTAAGAGTCCAGCACCGGCGAGAACGCCGATAATTGGGGCGAAACTTCCTGAGATAACACCTAAAGCTTTAGACAACGTTGATTCTTTTGACTCATTTGGCAAATCTGTTTGATTTGTTTGATCTTGTTTTTGATTACTCATAGTTGTTTTCCTCACTCCCATATACTATATCTTTTGCTTTAATTTCGTATAGTACTATTTCTTATTAATATATCCCTTATTTTTTACCGCTTTCATTTTACCTTTATCAATATCTTAAGATTGAAAGTGCTAATTTAATACTAGTATAATGAATACAAATAATTAACGTTAGGATTTATTTGATAATATCCGGATAAAGGTTAAATATAAATGAAGCGTACGATTGGAGGAACTCAATCTGGAACCATCAAAAATCGTCTCGACTGCTATGAAAATTCAACATATAACCAATTTAAATACATATGTATTCGATCAAAATCGGGAGCTTGTTTACCATCATGAAATGATTTCTATCCCAGCATTCATGCCAGGTTCAGGGGAAAGAGATGTTTTATCCCTGTATGACAATATGAAACAAAGAGGACAACTATATTCCTATATAAATGAATGGGACTTACACTATTTTGGATATTCCTTCACCGAAAAGGTGGAAGCATACACCATTATCATCGGTCCTTATTTTGATAAAATGCCGAATCTATACAGTTTATCAAGGGAATATCGGCTCTCAAGTACACAAAGTGAAGATTTAAAGCTGTTAGTTGATAAAATCAATTTCCTAACTTTAGAACAGGCAAGCAGTTATGGAAGTGTCCTTCAGCAGTTTGCAAACATGAACGAGCAGGAAATTTTCCCGATTGTCATTGTTTCTGATAAAAGCAGCCGCCCTGTTTATAAGAAGGAAGACTACCTCAACTTAGATAAAGAAGCGGAATTAGTTAAATTGAGATATAAGACTGAAAAAGATTTTATGCATGCTGTTGAAAGTGGAGATAAAAAAACAGCTCTACAGCTTATTAATTCTAAAAATATGCTGTTTTCTTTTTCGGAACGCTTTCCAAATCAGCCGTTACGCAGGTTAAAAAATGTTGTTATTATATTAAATACCCTTCTGCGTACGTCGGCAAGAAACAGTCATGTACCTGCAATTATGATTCATCGGATCTCTGAAAAATATGCCAATGAAATCGAAAATGCGAATCAGGTGGAAATACTGCATCAATTAGAAGATCGCATGATTGAGGAATATTGCGATTTAGTGATTTCCAACTCATTAAGTAAATACACATCCATGACCCAACGGGTGATTGAACATATCCTCAGCTTTTATAATAAACCAATTAATAAAGAAGAGTTGGCAGCACAATTTTCTACACATCCAAGTCATCTTTCCCGGAAATTTAAAGAAGAAACAAAAATGACCTTAACCGCTTTTCAGCAAACGTTACGAATAAATCAAGCAAAACATTTATTAAAAACGGAGAATTTATCCGTTGAGGAAATCGCCTGGACGATAGGCTATGATGATGCTTCCTACTTTGCAAGAGTATTTAAAAAGGAAACAGGCAGGACTCCCTCTCAATATCGGGATGGGGAAACAGAATAAGTAAAGTGAATTCACGCTACCCAAACTAGGTGGCGTGAATTCTTTTTTTTAATTAGGCTGTGTTAAAGCTAAATGTTGAAATCAACAGACAAATTTAACACAGCATTAAATTAAAAAACAAATTATCTTTAATTCGAGATATTTTACTTGACGGTTCTTAAAATAAAGATATATTATGGTTACATAAAGTAACTTATGTAATAAAAAATAACTTAATAACGAAAGTGTAAGAAAGATAATTATAAATTAAAAATCATTAAGGAGTGAACTATATGATTGAAGTAACTGTAAAACTAAATTACAAAGGAAGAAATTATCAAACGAATGTCATTGTAAGAAAGGACACTCCAGAAAAACAAGTCTTACAGATAGCAAGGGAACAAGTTACAAGACAATGGACAAATTAATCAGAGGAATCCAGCTTTAGTTGAAAGGGGATAATGCCTTGATTGAGAAAAAAGAAGTTGGAGAAAAAGCTGTAGAGTATGTGAAAGACGGAATGGTAGTTGGACTTGGTACAGGGTCTACTGTATATTATTTCATTTCAAAGCTTGGTCAATTAGTCCAGCAAGGACTATCCATTAAAGGAGTCCCTACTTCTAAGCACACAGAAAAATTAGCAATAGAACTGGGCATCCCACTTGTTTCGTTCAATGAGATTGAGCAAATTGATGTAGCAATTGATGGAGCAGATGAAGTTGACCCAGATTTAAACCTCATTAAAGGCGGCGGCGGCGCCCTTTTAAGAGAGAAAATAATTGCAAAAGCAGCTAAAACGTTTATCATTGTTGCAGACTCACATAAAAATGTAGATACATTAGGAACTTTTCCACTACCTATAGAAGTGGTTCCATATGGATTTGAAATGACAGTAAAACACATCCGAGAAATTGGCGGCAGTCCAATGCTACGGCAAAAGGATGGGCTCCCTTTTCTTACAGATAACGGTAACTATGTTATTGACAGTCGTTTTCAAGAAATTAAGCATCCAAAAGAATTAGAGAAAAATCTTAACCTCATTCCAGGTGTGGTGGATAATGGATTATTTGTTGGACTGGCTGATGCTGTAATTACCATTATGGATAAAAAACTTGTAACGAAAGTCCGATGATAGATATATAAAAGAAAATAGATTACGAACATGGGGGAAGAATGATGGAATCAATGACCTTTGTCTTATTTGGAGCAACAGGGGATTTAGCAAAGAGAAAAATTTTCCCTGCTCTATACAACTTGTATGTTGATCAAAAATTACCGCAGTCCATATCCATTATTGGACTGGGAAGAGGGGAACTTTCTCAAACTGATTTTCAAGAAAGAGTGAAAGACTCTATTTTAGACTTTTCACGACGCCTAGAACATGATGCTGCTAATATGGGGGAATTTTTAGATCACTTTCGCTACAGTAGATTGGATGTATCCCGTAAAGAAGATTATCAACAACTACTTCAATTAGTGAAGCAGCGTGAAGAAGAACTTGATTTAGAAGAAAATCGTATGTTTTATCTTTCGGTTGCACCTGATTTTTTTGACACGATTGCCTTGAACATAAAAAGTAGCGGGCTTGGTCAGACAACGGGCTGGAAACGGTTGATCATTGAAAAGCCGTTTGGTCATGATCTCCAATCTGCACGGGAACTGAATGAAAAACTAAGCGGTGCCTTTGAGGAAGAGGAAATTTATCGAATAGACCACTACTTAGGCAAACCGATGGTTCAGAACCTGGAAGCCTTGTCTTTTGCAAACCCCATTCTTCAATCGATTTGGAATAAAGATCATATTGCAAATGTTCAAATTACAGCGAGTGAAACGGTTGGGGTAGAGAAAAGAGCGGGTTATTATGATCAAGCTGGTGCAATTCGTGATATGGTTCAAAACCATATGCTGCAAATTCTAATGATGACGACCATGGATATGCCTAAAAAAATTAACGCAGCAGGAATTAGACATGAAAAGCGGAAAATCATGGAGTCTCTTCGTCCCTTAAAAGAAAAAGATGTCCAATACGATATTGTCCGCGGCCAATACATTTCGGGAGAGGTAAACAGTCAAAAAGTTCCAAGTTATTTAGAAGAGCCAGGGGTAAATCCAAATTCCAAGACAGATACATTTGTTGCTGCCCGTTTGTGGATGGATCATCCATCATGGACTGGGGTCCCCTTTTACATCCGTACAGGGAAAAGGATGAAGGAAAAATCAACGCGGATTGTAATTGAATTTAAGAATAAGGAAAACCAACAATATAAAAATCATCAAATTAATCCTAACTTATTAATTATTGAAATCAATCCTAATGAAAATATTTCCTTACAATTAAACAGCAAAAACCCATTGAATAATGGAAAAGTTACACCAATTAGGATTAATTTTTCAAATGATCAAATAGGATTGGGAGTGCCTGAAGCGTACGAAAGACTAATATATGATGCTTTTAATGGGGATTCTACCTTCTTTGCTCATTGGAAAGAAGTTGAATTGTCATGGGAATGGGTACAGCCAATATTAAATGCATTTGCAGAAAATCTAGTACCGCTCAATGAATATCAGTCGGGTTCTCACGGACCTGCTGCTGCTGATTTCTTACTTTTGGAAAATGGCTTTCAATGGTGGCTGGATGAAAAACTTCAAGAAAGCAAGGAAATGGTAATACAAACTAAGAACATTCAGGAGGAACAATAAACGATGTCACATACCGTTGATAATCTATCTGTTACTACAATAAGAACTTTATCTATTGATGCCATAAATGCAGCAAATTCAGGTCATCCTGGTCTCCCGATGGGGGCAGCACCAATGACATATGCATTATGGGCGAAACATCTTAATCACAACCCTGAAAACCCAAAGTGGTTTAACCGTGACAGATTTGTTTTATCTGCGGGACATGGATCAAGTTTACTGTATAGTATGCTTCATTTAGCTGGATATAATGTCACTATTGATGATTTGAAAAATTTTCGAAAGTTAAATAGTAGAACGCCAGGGCATCCTGAATTCGGTCATACAGCAGGCGTAGAGGCAACTACAGGTCCATTAGGCCAAGGGATTGCTAATGCTGTTGGGATGGCAATGGCAGAGGCACATTTAGCAGCCAAGTTTAATAAAGAAGGACATCCCGTTATTGATCACTACACCTATGCGTTAGTTGGAGATGGTGATTTGATGGAAGGTATTTCCTATGAAGCCATGTCGATGGCAGGCCATATGAAACTGGGGAAGCTAGTTGTTTTATATGATTCAAATGATATCTCACTTGATGGCGAATTAAATGCTTCCTTCTCTGAAAATATAGAGAAAAGAACAGAATCAGCCAACTGGCACTATTTAAGAGTGGATGATGGAAATGACCTTGAAGCCATTTCTAATGCCGTCGAAGCAGCCAAACAAAAAACAGACCAGCCAAGTTTGATTGAAATCAGAACGATTATTGGATATGGAAGTCCAAAAGTTGCAGGAACAAATAAAGCACATGGTGCACCACTGGGAGCCGAAGAAGGAAAAGCAACAAAACAAGCTTATAACTGGCTGTATGAAGAAGATTTCTATGTACCAGAGGAAGTAAAGGAAAACTTTGCACAATTAAAGCGTAAGGGGATCGATACTGAACAAAGCTGGATGAACTTATTTGAATCATATAAGCAGGAATATCCAGAGTCAGCTAATCAATTAACAGAGGCAATAAGTGGAAAAGTTCTTATCGATACAAAAGATTTATTAACGTTTGAAACTGGGAAAAATATATCAACACGAGTTGCAAACGGAGAAGCAATTAACCATTATGTGAAATCTGTTCCGGCAATCTTTGGCGGAAGTGCAGACCTTTCTCATTCCACAATGACGGAAATAAAGGGTGAACAAATATACGCTGTTGAATCATACGGTGCACGCAATGTTTACTTTGGTGTTCGTGAACATGCAATGGGAGCAGCAGCCAATGGTATGGCATATCACGGTGGTGTGAAACCTTTTGTAAGTACATTCTTTGTCTTTAATGATTATCTTCGCCCGTCTATCCGTCTGGCAGCACTATCAAAGCTTCCAGTGATCTATGTCTTTACACATGATTCCATTGCAGTAGGTGAGGATGGTCCTACCCATGAACCGGTTGAACATTTGGCTGCACTCAGGTCCATACCTGGATTAACGGTGATAAGACCAACGGATGCAAATGAAACAGCAAGTGCTTGGGCTTATGCTCTTCAGCAAACAGAAGGTCCGGTTGCGTTGGTCCTAAGCCGCCAAAACTTACCTGTGTTTAATGAAACAAAAGCAAATCTTGAGAACCTTTCTAAAGGAGCTTATGTACTGCAAGAGACAAATTCAAATCCAGATGTGATTTTAATAGCTACCGGTTCAGAAGTGTCCTTGGCAGTGAACGCAAAAACAGAACTTGAAAAAGTAGATATTTCGGTTCGTATCGTCTCCATGCCAAGTTGGGAATTATTTAGCCAGCAATCAGAAGAATATAAACAAGAGGTACTCCCTTCTTCTCAAACAAAACGCGTGGCTATTGAAATGGGAATTTCACTTGGATGGGACCGGTTTGTTGGATTTGAAGGAAAAATCTTATCGATTGAAACATTTGGTGCTTCAGGTGATGGAGCAGCAGTCATGAAGGAGTTTGGTTTTACTGCCGATAATGTAGTACGTATCACGAAAAGTGTCTTAAATCTTTCGTAAGAAGGTTGGTTAAAGAAAAAATATTCAAACTGTTGGAGGGAAACATAATGAAGGTTGGACTAATTGGTTTAGGCAAAATGGGATTAAACTTAGGTCAGAATTTAATTGACCATCAACATGAAGTTGTAGCATTTGATGTTAATCCAAGTGCAGTCGAAAATATGAAAGAATATGGGGCCATCGGTGTATCAAGTTACAAAGAACTCGTTGAGTCATTGAAACATCCAAGAATATTGTGGATTATGGTCCCACATGCGGTTGTAGATTCCGTCATTGGTGAAATCACACCATTCCTTGAAAAAGGGGATATTGTGATTGAAGCAGGTAATTCCCATTATAAAGAATCCATTCGCCGTTATAATGAACTTGCAGAATATGGTGTAAGATTTATGGATGCAGGTACTTCAGGCGGTATGGAAGGTGCTCGACATGGAGCAAGCTATATGATTGGCGGGGATCCTGATGCATGGGAGGTGGTAGAGCCAATTTTCAAAGATACGGCTGTAGAGAACGGCTTCTTATATGCCGGCAAAGCGGGCAGCGGGCATTACTTAAAAATGGTTCATAATGGAATCGAATATGCCATGATGGCTGCAATAGGTGAAGGCTTTGAAGTGCTGGAAAAAAGTGAATTTGATTTTGATTACGAAAAGGTCGCGAGAGTTTGGAACAATGGTTCCGTTATTCGTTCATGGCTGATGGAATTGACTGAAAATGCTTTTTCAAAATATCCAAATTTAGAAGAAATTAAAGGGATTATGCATTCCTCAGGTGAAGGAAAATGGACAGTAGAAGAAGCTTTAGATCTAAAAACAGCAACACCAGTCATTGCAATGTCCTTAATAATGCGCTATCGTTCTCTAGAGGATGACACCTTTACAGGTAAAGTTGTAGCGGCTTTAAGGAATGAATTTGGTGGACATGCTGTCGAAAAGAACTAAAAATATTATTTAAAAAAATTGGAGGAATTCATTATGAAATTTTTTATCGATACTGCAAACCTAGAGGAAATTAAGAAGGCTTATAAAATTGGCGTATTATCAGGTGTAACTACTAACCCTTCACTCGTTGCTAAAGAAGGCGTGAAATTCGAGGATCGTATCGCAGAAATCCTAAATGCAGTTCCAGAGGTTGAGTCAGTTTCTGCCGAAGTAACACCAAATGCTTTAACGGCTGAGCAAATGATTGCGGAAGCAGACGAACTGATTAAAATCAACGGTGGCGATAAGAATATTACCATCAAAGTTCCAATGACACTTGATGGATTAGAGACTTGCCGCTATTTAACTAAAAAAGGTGTTAAGACTAACGTTACACTGATATTTAGTGTGAACCAGGCATTATTGGCAGCTCGTGCAGGGGCAACTTATGTTTCACCATTCTTAGGACGTTTAGATGATATTAATGAAGATGGTGTAGAACTAGTCGCAAAAATTGCTCAGATGTTCCGTGTTCAAAATCTAGATTCACAAATCATTGCAGCATCTGTTCGTCATCCTGATCATGTTACCCGTGTGGCGTTGGCTGGAGCTCATATTGCAACAATTCCATTTAAGGTCATTGAGCAATTATCAAAACATCCGTTAACAGACCAAGGTCTTGAAAAATTTGCAGCTGACTGGAAAACAGTCTAAAAATTACTAAAAACTAAAGGGCGTTATCTCTTATCCTTTTCAGGCTAGGAAATAACGCCCTTTGCACATTAGTTATATTAAAATAAGAGGAGAAACAATAATGGCTATTACTTTTGATTATTCTAATGCATTATCTTTCATGCAGCAGCATGAAGTGGATTATTTAAGTGAATTTGTGAAAACAGCGCATGACATGCTCCACGAGAAAAAAGGTCCGGGGTCTGACTATCTTGGATGGGTAGATTTACCACTTACATACAATAAAGAGGAATTTGCACGAATCAAAGCGGCAGCAGAAAGAATTCGCAGTAATTCGGATGCTTTAATCGTAATCGGAATCGGAGGCTCTTATCTTGGTGCAAGAGCTGCCATTGAAGCTCTATCTCATACGTTCCATAACCAAATGGATGACAAAACAGAAATTTATTTTGCTGGACAAAATATCAGTGCCACTTATATATCTCACTTGTTTGATGTGTTGAAGGACAAGGATATTTCAGTCAATGTGATTTCAAAGTCAGGTACAACAACAGAGCCAGCCATTGCGTTCCGTATTTTCCGTGATTATATGGAGAAAAAGTACGGAAAAGAAGAAGCAAGAAATCGCATATATGCCACAACAGACAGCAATAAAGGAGCTTTAAAAACACTTGCAGATGAAGAAGGATATGAAACCTTTGTTATTCCTGATGATGTTGGCGGCAGATACTCTGTGTTAACAGCAGTAGGGTTATTACCAATCGCAACCGCAGGCTTAGACATCGAGAAAATGATGGCAGGGGCTGCGGCAGCTGCGGATAAGTATAGTAATCCGAACTTGGCAGAAAATCAAAGTTATCAGTATGCTGCAGTTAGGAATGCTCTATATCGAAAAGGAAAATCGATTGAACTACTTGTAAATTTCGAACCATCTCTTCATTATGTATCTGAATGGTGGAAACAATTATTCGGTGAAAGTGAAGGAAAGGACCAGAAAGGTCTCTATCCTGCTTCTGTCGATTTCACCACCGATCTTCATTCCATGGGACAATATGTCCAAGAAGGACGCAGGGACCTTATTGAGACAGTTGTTTCAGTAAAAGAACCTAAACTAGACATCACCCTTGGCGAAGAGGATTCTGATCTGGATGGATTAAATTATCTAGCTGGGAAAACAATGGACTATGTTAATAAGAATGCTGCACAAGGTACGGTTTTAGCCCATGTGGATGGTGGAGTTCCCAACCTATCTGTCGAATTGGATCAATTAAATGAGTATACCTTCGGCGAAATGGTATACTTCTTTGAAAAAGCATGTGGAATCAGCGGTTTATTAATGGGAGTAAATCCTTTTGACCAGCCAGGTGTAGAGGCATACAAGAAGAACATGTTTGCACTCCTGGGTAAACCGGGATATGAAGCAGAAAGAGCAGAATTACAAAAACGCATTTCTAAATAATGGTAATTGAAAGCACTCTTGTCTTCGATTTACGGGTTCTGTTATCGAGTACAAACGTTCAATAACACACAAGTAAGCAGTCCGATTCGCATACGAATTGGACTGCTTTTAATTTTGATCGGCTGGATATAGTTCTCTTAGTTATATTAAAGAACTGCCTATTGATACATTAAAAATAGACCAATCGTTTATAAAAGATATTCATACAAATAAAGAAAGTAAGGAAATTGCAAAGGCTATCATAAACTTAGCAAAATCCATTGGATTAAATGTCATTGCAGAGGGAATCGAACGAAAGGAACATGTTGATGAACTTAGCAAAGATGGTTATGTACAAGGACAGGGTCACTACTACAGCAGACCATTGAATGTGGGAGCATTTGAGGATTTTATGACAACGAATCATGAAGCGTCATAAAGCTTGAAATAGAATTGGTTCATACTGTTATAGATTAAGATCAAGGAAAATATCTTGAATTCGAGATATTTTCCTTGCGTTTTATTCACTTGAGGTGTAAAGTGATAGTAACGAAAGGAAATGAGTCATATGAGAAAAAATACACTTGGTTCACTAATTTGGCTGCGTATTGCTCGTTTTACACATCAAAGTAATTTATTATCGAATGATTTCTTAAAACAGTTTGGGATCACAGCTGCACAGTTTGATGTATTAAACCAGGTTTCGACTTATCAGCCGATCACACAAGGTCAACTTGCCACGAAAGTAACGGTGTCGGAGGGTGGAATTTCACGTATGCTCACTCGACTTGAGCAAGAGGGATATATACAGCGTAAGCAGGACTGGAAAACCAAATGGATAACCTTGACGAAGAAAGGGGATTGTAAAATGCATGAAGTTTTTGAACATCAACTTACTTTCCAAACGTCCATTCTCAGTGAGTGCTTAACAGAGGATGAGCAAAAAACACTATACAAACTGATGACTAAGCTCCAAAAGCATACTGAGATTAAATTAGAAAAATAAGGATCCTTTTACTTTTGGTAAATACGATGCTATTATTTTTTAATTATCACTTGACTAGTTAACTGAAAGAGGAGGAATTATCAATGTATAAAATTCCAGGACATCATCACATTTCAATGATTACAAAAAATGCAAGTCAGAATAATCACTTTTACCGCCATGTGCTTGGTTTACGTCGTGTGAAAGTAACGGTGAACCAAGATGATCCATCAATGTATCACTTATTTTTTGGAGATAAAACAGGCAGCCCGGGTACTGAACTATCATTTTTTGAAATTCCACTAGTTGGTCATACACATCGTGGTACAAATGCCATCACAAAAATTGGTTTACTTGTACCATCAGAAGCAAGTTTATCCTATTGGAAAGCACGTTTTGAGGAACATGGTGTAACCAATAGTGACATTACAACGTATGCCAATCATCCAGCTTTACACTTTGAAGACTCTGAAGGTTTACGTATGGTACTTCTTGTCTCAAACGGGGCGAAAGTACAACACTGGGAAACGTGGGAAAAATCTGATGTTCCCAACGAGCACCAAATTCAAGGAATGGGTTCTGTGGAAATAACGGTACGAAGACTTGATAAACTAGCAAGCACGCTTACAGACATGTTTGGCTATACAGAGATCAGCCGTACGGGTGACGAAGTGATTTTTCAATCCATCAAAGGAGAGATTTTTGGAGAAATCGTCGTAAAATATTTAGACGGCCCTTCTGAAAAACCAGGTCGCGGCAGCATTCATCATTTAGCGATTCGTGTGAAAAACGATGAGGAGCTCGAATTTTGGGACGAACAAGTACGAGCACGTGGCTTCCATTCATCTGGCATAGTCGATCGCTTCTACTTTAAGAGCCTGTATTTCCGTGAATCAAACGGAATTCTATTTGAAATTGCAACCGATGGGCCAGGGTTCACCATTGATGGGGATATTGAAACACTTGGAGAAAAATTAGATTTACCGCCATTTTTAGAAGACCGCAGAGATGAAATTGAAAAAAATCTAACACCCATTGAGAAGTTTTAATGAATAAATCAAGCTTATTATAAAATTTTTAGGAGGAATTTATAATGAATCATCTAAAAGGAGTACACCACGTAACAGCTATTACAAGCAGTGCAGAAAAGAACTATGAATTTTTCACCTATGTTTTAGGTATGCGTTTAGTTAAAAAAACAGTCAACCAAGATGATATTCAAACCTATCATTTATTCTTTGCCGATGATAAAGGCAGCGCAGGCACAGACATGACGTTCTTTGACTTCCCAGGCATTCCGAAAGGTGTACATGGTACAAACGAGATTTCAAAAACCTCTTTCCGTGTACCAAGTGATGCTGCATTAGACTATTGGGTAAAACGTTTTGATCGTCTAGAAGTCAAACATACTGGAATCAAAGAGCAATTTGGCAAGAAAACACTCTCTTTCGTTGATTTTGATGATCAACAATATCAATTGATTTCAGATGAATTCAATAAAGGAGTGGAATCTGGCACACCATGGCAAAAAGGTCCAATTCCACTGGAATATGCTATTACTGGTTTAGGTCCTGTTTTTGTTCGTATTGCGAACTTTGATTACTTTAAAGAAATGCTGGAAAAAGTTCTATTATTTAAAGAGACAGATAAAGAAGGGTCATTCCATTTATTTGAAGTCGGGGAAGGCGGGAATGGTGCATCGGTCATTGTAGAATATAATGCCATTCTTCCTCAAGCCCGACAAGGTTATGGAACAGTACACCATGCGGCATTCCGTGTAGAGAATCGCACTGTTTTAGAAGAATGGATAGAACGACTAAGTGGTTTTGGATTCCAAACATCCGGTTATGTAAATCGTCACTTTTTTGAGTCATTGTACGCAAGAGTTGCACCGCAAATTTTATTTGAGTTTGCTACCGATGGTCCTGGTTTTATGGGTGACGAACCTTATGAAACACTTGGTGAAAAATTATCGTTACCTCCATTCTTAGAGCCTAAACGTGAAGAAATAGAAAAATTAGTTCGTCCCATTGATACAGTTAGAAGTACGAAGGAATTCGTTAAAGAATAGGAGAGGAAATAGAAGTGAATAGCAAAATCATGAAAATACAAAAACTAGGATTTCCATGGGAGACAGAAGATCCGTTCCTTATGACAGTGCACCATAAAGATGCGTATCCCTCAGGAAATGACCAGCAGGGTCCTAACGTTTCATTGGAAGGCAGAAATCTTGGCGAGGATTTTACGTTGCGTGATGGTTTTAGAATGTATCATGGCACAACGGTTCCGGGATTTCCTGTACATCCCCACAGAGGTTTTGAAACGGTAACAGTCGTTCTTGAAGGGTTTGTTGATCATTTTGATTCATATGGGTCCGTAGGACGATTTGGGAATGGTGATGTTCAATGGATGACAGCAGGAAAGGGCAGCCAGCATGCTGAAATGTTTCCTCTTATCCATCAGGACAAAGGCAATCCACTTGAATTTTTTCAGATATGGCTGAACCTGCCAGCAAAAGATAAATTCGCTGAACCTGAATATAAAATGTTATGGGCTGAGGATATACCGGAAGTACAATCAGCGGCTGCTAATGGACAGAAAACGACCCTAAGACTGATTGCCGGAAGTGTGATGGGCAAATATAGTTTAGAACCCAACTCTGCTTCTTGGGCAAACGATAAAAATCATCATGTGGGGATCTACCTTATTCATATGGAGCCGGAAGCAGTCTTCACCCTGCCGTCAGTTTCAACGACAATGACGAGAAATTTATACTATTATCAGGGAGATAAACTAAATATAGACGAAACAGCGATTGAAACGTACCATCGTGTAAAGCTTGCCGGTGATCAGGAAATCACGATTACCAATGGAGCAACTGAGAGTTATATGCTGCTCCTAGAGGGTGAGCCGATACAAGAACCTGTGGTGTCCTATGGACCGTTTGTAATGAATACTGAGCAAGAAATTCGCGATGCATTCAAGGATTATCAAACTACACAATATGGAGGCTGGCCGTGGGACCGTCCAGATCCTGTAAACAAACGTGAATCAGGAAGATTCGCACGCCATGCGGATGGCAGAGTTGAAAAAAGGTGACACCTAAGGCTAATACCGATGTGCACCTCAATCTTAACGACATGATTATGTCCGCCAAATCGGTCTCTGGCATACGGCAAGGTAGCACTATACCCCAAGTGTTCATTTCCAAATTAATAGAACTATATAAACAAGGGCAATTCCCATTGGATAAACTTGTGAATTTTTACTCATATAATGAGATCAATCAAGCGGTCTCCGATTCGGGAAGTGGAAAAACCTTAAGCTGATTTTGACCTTTTAATAAACAGTGGAAGCGCGCATCAGAATATTTAAAAATAAACATTTAAAAAAAGTTTGCACTCTTTGGTAAACCAGGATATGAGCAGAAAGAGAAGATTTACAGAAACAGATTTCTAAATAATAGTAAATGAAAGAACTCTTGTCTTAGATTAATGGGGTCTGTTATCAAGTACAAAACATTAAATAACACACTAATAAGCAGTCCGATTCGTATACGAATTGGACTGCTTTAGTATTATCTTTTCATTTTTTTTATTGTTGGCATCCCTAAAACTGCTAACTTTCAATCCTAACTCTGGATAAATAACATAACAAACTGATATTTTTTTAGATTTTAGTTCCTTTTAGACACATTGTGTTCTGAAACCTCATATACAGTTGTAAAAAGTTCAACTATTGGAGGAGTAAAATGCAACGTTATATGTGTAAAGGGAAAATCCATAGAGCTACTGTAACAGAGGCACATTCGGGTGTTAACTAAAGAACCAGATTGATATAGTCATACTATTTAACTTCTGATTATTTAAAATTAAATCAAGTAGGTGGTTAGAATTGAGACCTCAATCTATTTAGATTTCTTGTCTAAGTTTGGTGTTGGTGGTGCACATCCAGGGGGGATTCAACTGACGAAGGAAATATTCAAGTCTGAAAGGATCACCCCTGCTACTCACATTTTAGATGTTGGTTGTGGTACTGGCCAAACAGCAGCATATTTGGCTTCCCAATACGGAGCAATCGTAACTGGAATAGACATCAATCCTATCATGGTCGAAAAAGCTAAAACTAGAATGGCAAGATACCAATTACCGGTCGAAATTATCCAAGGATCTATCGAGAATTGCCCATTAAAGGACGAGACATTTGATTTTATTATTTCTGAATCTGTTCTTTCTTTTGTCAATAAACCAAGAACACTAATAGAAATTTTTCGATTATTAAAGAAGGGTGGCCGTTTTATTGCAAATGAACTTACCATTAATCAACGAATTGATCTAAGTAATAAGAAGGAAATTACTCAATTTTATGGATTAGATTCCCTGCTGATGGAAAGAGATTGGATTAATTTATTGCAACGGACCGGATTTAGAGGGATAAAAATTCGTAAGCAAGAACAACTAATCTCCCATCAGAAAATAACACCAGAATTCTTTTATTCAGATTATATTGAACCTGAACTGTACACCATCATGAATCAGCATGTTTATATCATGGCAAAATATCAAGGAGTTTTGGACTATCGGGTATTTTCATGTGCGAAATAGTTTCTTAGAAACCTTTTTATAAGTCTTTTGATTTTATATAACCAGTTAAGGGGCTTCAAAAATTTGAAGCCCTTTGTTCTTCGACTAAATCACATTATTGAAAAGTTTATTTATATTCTTATACTATCGATCATGTAAATCTCATCCCGTTTTTGTACTTACTAGAAATACATATTCAGGCCTAACAAAAAAGACTTGCAGTTTCTGCAAGACTTTTTGTTAAAGTTAAATAAAGAACGGGAAAAAAGGTCCAAATCTTCTGATTCCAAAGAACGGAAAGCCAAACAACCCAAATGGTCCAAAGAAAGGAAAGAACTGTCTGCTCTCATCTTCTGTATGCATTGACTCATGATGATGGTGATGTTTAGGCATAAGAATATACATTTTCTCTCTGTCATAGCTGTGAAGAATCCCCTGAGAGTTAAAATTGCTTATATTATTAAATATCCATTCTTTTGACCAGTTGGATGATGAGTTTATGACATACTTGACCAACATGTTAGGATACATCTGAATTAATAGTGCCTGTCACCACTCGAAGTATGTCGAAATAATATCGACAAAATACAGGTGGTGACAGTGCACTATTACTGTATAGGTTCAGAAGATGTTTCGGGGATTTCGGCCATCATGAGGTTCTTGTTTACTGCCCTTTCATTTTATGGTTGTCAATTCGTATAAGTTTTTTGTCAGAGAAGGAAAGTGATTTTACTTTCCTTTTTTTATTAGATGAAATTATTCAGCGAGTGAACTCGTTATAATAGATGATAGAAAAAACGAGACATGCGCATGTTCGTTTAGCAGGAGGTTAATATGGAGGAAGAATGGCAATGGATTCAAGAAGTGTTATCTGGTAATAAGCAAGCCTATGCACACATTATTAATAAATACAAAAACCAGTTATATGCCACAATTTTACGAATGACAAGAAATCCGCAGAATGCACAAGACTTAGTACAAGAAGCCTTCATTAAGGTGTATCAACAGCTGGGGAAATACGATAATAAGGGATCGTTTTCCAAATGGATGTACCGCGTGGCAATTAACCATTGTATGGATGAGTTCCGCAAGAATAGCTATAAAATGAAACCAGTAGAAATAAATGAAGAAAAAGTAGTAAATCCAAATCATCCAGAGATCATTTTTTTGAAAAAGGAGAAAGGTCGCCAGCTTGAGCGGCTAATTGCAGCCCTGCCTGAAGATGAACGAATGATTATTCTTTTGCGCTATGTAAATGAATTGAGCTATAGCGAAATTAGTGAGTTGAGTGAACTCCCTGTTTCAAGCGTTCGGAATAAACTTCATCGTGCTAAGAAAAAAATGAGAGCTTCGGTCAAAAGAGAAGGAGGCTATTTTCATGAATTGTCCAACGATAGATAAACTTTCACAATATGTTGATAACCTGCTGACGGAACAGGAGCTTGTTGACCTCAGCACTCATTTCAAAGGCTGCAAGGATTGCAAACACATTGTTGAAAAGCTTAACGAAGAACAGAAGTTATTAAAAGAAACCTTACAAACACCTGTGCTGCCAGATGATTTTGCTTCCACCATTCTTGCTCAGCTTGAGCCTTATGAAAAACAACCGAAAAAGCCTGCTTGGAAACGGAGAATGCTTTTTGCAGCAGGAGTGGTGTTAGCTTTTGGATTAAGCACCACACTGAATCCAAGTTTTGCAAAGTGGGTTGGCGGCTTGTTTGCAACCGATCAAGTAGACGAAGGATTAAAAATGGCATCGAATGCAGGTATGGCAGAGCGGGTCAATCGTGAAGTGACGGATCAAGGGCTTACATTGAAAGTAGAAGATGTCGTAGCAGATTCTTCTCGGGTGGCTTTATCCTATCAAATCGTTAATAAAAAAGGAAAAATACAGGATTCCTATATCGAATTGGCGGATTCCAATAACGAAATCTTCGCCAGCGATCAAAATGGAGAAAGGCTTGAAAGGGTAGGTATAGGCTGGCAGGATGGAAGTGAGTACGGCTTAATCGAATTTTCGTTGCGGGAACAAGAGGATTTAGAGGAAGTCAACGTCAAATTTGATTTAGTCGAGTTGAACGGTGTGCAGGGTCATTGGGAATTGGAGGTTCCGGTTGATTTAAAAGAAAGAAATAAATTTACCACCACTCTCTCATTAAATGGTGTGGCAACAAGCATGAATGGCGTGAACATTAACATGAAAGAAGTTCGATTTGCACCTTCCTCTAGTGAATTATTGTATGAGACGTCTTACACGAAAGAAGAACAGGCAAAAGTAGAAGAGAAAATAAAGCATTTAGAAGAGAAATTTGGTGAGGAAATTGCTAATTCTTTCACGAACTATGGAACGGCGATTCAATACCATATTGAGAACGTGGAAAAGAAAGCTGTTTACCATCACAATAGTTTTTTGGAAGGGAAAGGGCACCCGAGTGATTCAGGAGTACTCCAAGGTTCAGGTGCTGATATGGGGAAAATCGGTCAGGTGGCCTGGAATGAATCCTTTGTCCCGCAAAAAGAGGACGGCAAACTAACATTTGTATTAGATGGTGTAGTGAAAACAGTGCCTTCCGATTTCTCAATAAAAATTAAACCAAAAGAATTAAAGAACCGTCCAGTCTCTTTTGAATATGAAGGCAATTTTCTAACCATAAAGGAGGCAGATAAGAATCTTAAGTTTTCACTCCGTAAGTCGTTAAAACCAATTGAAATTGAAAATATCTTTACGATAAAAATGGAGGGCGGCAAGGAAGCTGGCAGCTCGGACCTTGGTGCCTGGGCATTAGTGGACAATAAAGGAAAGGCCTTTCTTACGTATCAAAGCGGATCTATTCTAGATGAAAAAGATGAGAATGACCGCTATAAGACAAATTTCGATATTAAATCCTATGATATTGATGAGGTTCCTGAGGAATTAACCCTACACCTGCTTTCCGTAACCCGTTATGAAAAAGCAGGCGATAAATGGGAGGTTCCATTGTATAAGTAACCCAAAAAAAGGAGAAAAGCCATGGGCTTCTCTCCTTTTTTATATGTTAAGCTATATTCTCCATTCGAATGGTGAATTTAACATCTTCTTCTCTGACGTTTAATAATCGTTCAAGCACAGCCAATTTAGCCTTTGCTTCCTTGACTTCAAATCCATTAACAACATTTTCTTTCTTTAGATTACTTATCATTTCTAAGACAACTTGTTTAAAAGTTTGTGAATCAACCAATACATACTGAATTAATTCAATTGCTGCTTCTTTTTCTTGTTTATTTTTAATGGCAAAAATACTTTGGACATCGGGCTCTAATATGAAAAGAGATTGTAAATCTTCCGAAATTCTTATACTAACGTAACTTTTCTTCGTTCCATAATATTCATTATCCCTAATCCGAATTAGATCCAAACCTATCATAAATTCATAAAAAGGAGTGTTCTTATCAAGAGAACGAAACCCATTTATGTTAATAGTTGATTTTTCTTCAATAAAAATTTCTTTTTCAAATCTAGTTTGAATTACTTTTGATTCTAACATATTCATTTTCCATACCTCGCTTTTTAAATGTAATTATATAAAAAGTAACATGTATACTTTTAGTAACCTAAATTCATTATAGTAAACATGAATAAATAAATCAATTAAAGTAGCGTGTGATTTTGCTGGAATGCTAATAAATAATTTTAAAACACCAAACTAATACTATTTCTAACAAGTACCGTAAATAAAAAGATGAGTCAGGAATTAAAGGCTTTTAGCTAATAGTTGGAGGAATATCTACATGAAGAGTAATTGTGATTTTTCACCATTAAAGCAAAATTTGGAGGATGGTATTAAAAATATAATTGATTTACTCGAAACCAATCTAAATGTCCTCGGTAACGAAAACCACTGTGTATTAGGGGGGTTAGAGGATGTAAAAGAACATCTAATAAAAATTGAATCCATGGCGGCTTCTTTTTATTTAAATTGTTACTTATCGTCCTTTACAGATACATATGATGAGTTATCTATTGCAGCTCAAATCCTATCGAAAAACCGGCATGGTGCACTTATTGTAGTTGAACGTAGTGATTCTGTTGACACCATTATCCAGAAGGGAACCACAATAGGAGCTCTTGTAACACCAAAATTATTAGAATCAATTTTTTACCCAGGAAACCCATTACATGATGGAGCTGTTTTAATAAAGGGAAATCAAGTTGTTTCTGCAGCAAATGTGCTTCCGCTGACCACTGGAGTAACTGGAGATAAGAAAGTTGGAACACGCCACCGTGCAGCCCTAGGAATATCCGAAAAAAGCGATGCACTTGCTCTTGTTGTTTCTGAAGAAACGGGTAAAATTTCTTTTGCGTTACATGGGAGACTATATCCTATAAACACTAGAAATCCTATCGTGTTTAATGCCTGAGAATGATTAAAAAAACTAAGGAGATCAAGTGATGGCAAAAAAACTTACATTTTTATTATTTTCAGTTTGTATCATTATGATGGTCCCAAGTTTGACAAATGCTCAAGTCATTCATGAAGTGAAATATGGAGATAGCTTAGGCAAAATATCTAAACAATATAAAATTGACAAAGACAAACTCGCAAAGATAAATGGTTTAGCAAAAAATACGGGACTAGTTCTTGGGCAGGCACTGTTATTACCTGGTTCTACTTACATTGTGCAACCAGGAGATAGCGTTTGGGAGATTGCAAAACGACATGCAATTAGTGAAGAATCGTTAATGAACCAAAATGGGTTGAAAAATAGAGTTATTGTTCCAGGACAAAAATTGAGTATCCCCCATCCACCAAAATTTAATATTTGGACTGGAACCTACTTTGTTCCAAAAGATAAGAATGCGAATGCCTGGATGATAAATAATTATAAAAGTACCCTTTCTGGTATTTTTGTGTTTGAGTATAAACCTGATGTACAAGGCAATATGATTGAAGTGCAGGAGAATCAAGCACATAAAATCGCATGGAAAAAGAATCTGACTCCCTATGCTACTTTATCCAATTTAAGTGAAAAGGGATTCGATCCTGATCTAATTCATACATTAATAAGTACTGATTGGTTGAGACAAAAATTTGTTAACAATATCTATTCCCTTTTGGATAGCCACGACTATAAAGGTGTTGTAATCGACTTTGAACAAGTTAGACCTAAAGATAGGAGCCTCCTTAACCAATTTATTATAGAGTTGGCTGAAAAACTACATCCAGCAGGAATGGAAGTCATGATGGCCGTCCCGCCTAAAAAAGGAGACCAGGATCCATCCTATTCAGCAGGGTATGATTATCAAACGCTTGGAAAGTATCTGGATAGGTTATTTTTAATGACTTATGATTGGCATTGGCCTGGAGGCCCATCAGGTCCAATAGCCCCAATTGAAGAAGTAAAAGCAACACTGGACTATGCAGTATCTGTTGTAGATAGAAAAAAGTTGATGCTTGGAATTCCTCAGTATGCTTATGATTGGACAATTAAAGAGAAGAAACAGTCTGGAAAAGCTTATTCAACCCAACATGCCATCGATTTATATACAGGCTATCAAAGTGCTGTACATTATGACGAGAAGGCTGCTGCACCGTGGTTTCGCTATGTAGACAATAAGGGTATTTTACACGAAGTGTGGTTTGAAGATCCACGAAGCCTGCTTGTTAAGTTCCGATTGGTGCGGCAATATGGACTAGGCGGAATGGGATGCTGGCACCTAGGTTTAACGATGCCTCAAACTGAAAAAATGCTGTTAGAGGAATTCAATGTGCAGTAAACCAGATCCCCTTTATGAAAAATCTCATAAAGGGGTTTTTATTTTTTTACTATTTGCTGTTGACATATGGAGAAGATGATATATAATAAAAATATCTTTAATTCAAGATATTATATTTCAAGATACATTGATTTGAGATAAAAGATAAATCTAGTTTATATCGGTCGAAATCACTAAAATATCAAGGGAGTGTTAATAATGGTAACTTTATATATATCACCTAGTTGTACTTCATGCCGAAGAGCTAAAGCTTGGTTTGATGAACATCAAATTTCTTACAAAGAAAGAAATATCCTTTCTGAAAAGCTTACATTAGATGAGATTATGAATATTCTTCACTTCACAGAAGATGGCACCGATGAAATTATCTCAACTAAGTCAAAAGCTTTCAAGAAGCTAAATATTAATATCGACTCTCTCTCACTTCGAGAATTGTATAAGCTTATTGAAGAAAATCCAGGGCTATTAAGAAAACCCTTAATCATTGATGAAAAAAGATTACAAGTAGGGTTTAATGAAGAAGAAATACGGAGCTTTTTGCCACGTAATATGCGTATATTCCAGCTTGATGAAGTTTATAGCTTAATGGAAGAAGTACAATAAAGACTGTGTGTTTCCCAGATTATTTAGAGAAAAATAGTTATTGACTAAATTGTAAACATGTATTATTATTATCTCGAATTCAAGATTGTTAAATTCGAGATATTCAAACAGGAGGTGTAATGATGGAGAAAAAATGTACCAACCAGCCATTTTTGCTGCTAATGCAAACCTCAAAAGCCATTCAGGAACGGATAAGAGATGAAATGTCCATAAATAATCTTAGTATTACCGAGTTCTCTGTTTTAGAGGTACTTTTCTACCAAGGAAAACAAACCATTCAGCAGATTGGAAATAGAATCCTGATCTCAAGCGGCTCGATGACGTATGTTATTGATAAACTTGAACAAAAAGGAATCATTAAAAGAAATGACTGTAGAGAAGACAGGCGGGTTATTCATATAACCTTAACTGCTGAAGGAATGGAAATGATGGAAAACATCATGCCAAAGTATCAAGACATGGTTAATTCCTTTTTTGGAGATTTAACAGGTGATGAGTCAGAGTTGATGGTCAAATTTTTTAAAAAAGTTAGTAACAGAGTGTAATAATAAATTTTTTAAATTAATATCTCGAAATCGAGACAAATGAAAATAGGAGGAAAAAAAAATGATGAGTATTGGATTATTAATTATTAGGGTAGTGATTGGTCTGTCATTCATGGCTCACGGTGCACAGAAATTATTTGGTTGGTTTGGTGGTTACGGTTTAAAGGGTACAGGAGACTGGATGGAATCACTCGGATTAAAACCAGGAGTGACAATGGCTCTCATGGCTGGTCTGGCAGAATTAATTGGGGGATTATTGTTTACATTAGGACTTCTTACTCCCCTTGCAGGAATCATGATTGCAGCGACAATGGTAATGGCAATTGTTAAGGTTCATGCTCCTAATGGCTATTGGGCAACACAAAATGGATACGAATATAACCTGACATTGATAGCGGTGGTAATTGGTTTAGCATTAATTGGACCTGGACAATATGCATTGGATGCTTTTTTATTCTAAAATTTCTCGAATTAAAGAATCTTTATTTAAGAATTTTATCAATAATTTAATTTGAAATTTGACATGATAATTTAAAAAGGAGTGTTTTCAAAATGAGTAAGAAAACAATGGGTATTCATCATATTACTGCTATTGTAGGTCATCCACAGGAGAATGTTGATTTTTATGCAGGTGTATTAGGATTGCGCCTAGTGAAACAAACGGTAAACTTTGATGACCCTGGAACATATCACCTCTATTTCGGAGATGAAGGAGGAAAACCTGGAACAATCATTACATTCTTCCCTTGGGCTGGAGCTCGTCAAGGAACGATCGGTGGCGGTCAAGTAGGAGTTACCTCATATGTTGTTCCAAAAGGTGCCATGGAATTTTGGGAAAATAGATTAGAAAAGTTAAAAGTACCTTTTACAAAAATGGAACGATTCGGCGAGCAATATTTGGAATTTGATGATCCACACGGACTTCACCTTGAGATTGTTGAAAGAGAAGAAGGCGAAGTTAATAATTGGAACTTTAGCGGGATAACACCCGATGTTGCCATCAAAGGGTTTGGCGGAGCCACTCTATTATCAACTCAGCCTAATAAAACGGCGGATTTGTTAGAAAATGTTATGGGCCTTGAACTCGTAGGCAAGGAAGGGGATTTTGCCCGTTACCGTTCCTCAGCTGATATCGGAAATGTCATTGACCTAAAATTAACCCCGATTGGACGTGGGCGAATGGGCGTGGGAACCGTACATCACATCGCTTGGCGGGCTAGTGATGACCAGGATCAATTGGAATGGCAAAAGTATGTTGCAGCCAATGGTTATGGTGTCACTCCAGTACAGGATCGGAACTATTTTAATGCAATTTATTTTAGAGAACACGGAGAAATCCTATTTGAAATCGCGACAGATCCTCCAGGCTTTGCACATGATGAATCACAAGACACAATGGGAGAGAAATTAATGCTGCCTGCACAATACGAAACACATAGAGAACAAATTGAACGCGGGTTGCTGCCATTTAAAGTAAGAGAATTAGACTAATTTTACGAAAGGGAATGATTTCTTTGCTTTCAATTGATCCAGCCTCATTGTCTGAAATGTGACCACTTTGGTGAAATCACCATTGCAAAGTGGTCACAAGGAGGCTCTATGTGACCACTTTGATGAAATCACCATTGCTTTTTGGTCACAAGGAGGCTCTATGTGACCACTTTGATGAAATCACCATTGCTTTTTGGTCACAAGGACGGTCTATGTGACCACTTTGGAGAAATCTCTATTGCTTTCTGGTCACAAAGACACTCTATGTGACCACTTTGATGGGTTCCCCATTGCTTTTTGCTAACATGAAGTCCATATAAAATCCCATTAATGAAATGGAGAGGAAACGATGCAAAAGACAGCAGGCATCCATCATATCACAGCGATGGTCAATGATGCCCAAAGGAATATCGATTTTTATGCAGGTTTGCTTGGATTAAGGCTTATAAAAAAAACAATCAACTTTGATCGCCCAGAGGTATATCACCTTTACTTTGGAAATGAAAAGGGCGACCCTGGAACAGTCATTACCTTTTTCCCTTGGGAAAAACAGTTAAAAGGACGAATTGGTACCGGACAGGTAGGTGTAACGAGTTACCGCATCCCAAAGGGCTCCATTCCGTTTTGGGAAAAACGATTGAAAAAATTCAATATTGAATCTACCTCTTCCATTCGCTTTGGAGAAAAATATATACGATTTATCGACCCAGACGGTTTACTGCTTGAACTAGTCGAAAATGATGATGGACCAATTAATAATTGGAGCTTTGGCGGAGTTCAAGCAGAAAATGCTATTAAAGGGTTTGGCGGTGCAATTCTTTACTCTGCTCAGCCGCATAAAACAACAGATGTACTAGAAAATGTGATGGGATTAGAATGCATTGGTCAAGAAGGGGATTATCTAAGATTTAAGGCAGAAGGACATCTCGGAAATACCATTGATATTCAGCTGAGTCCATCTGTCCGTGGTTTAATGGGGGCAGGTACTGTTCACCATATAGCTTGGAGAGCAAAGGATGAAGAGGATTTACTCAGATGGAGATCACTTCTCCAAGACAAAGGCTACTATCCAACAGAAATTCGGAATCGAAACTATTTTAAAGCAGTGTATTTTCATGAAGAAGGAGGCATCCTCTTCGAAATAGCTACCGACCCACCAGGCTTTTCAGTGGATGAACCGGTTGCTGACCTCGGGAAAAAACTTATGCTGCCATCTTGGCTAGAGTCAAAAAGAAATGAATTAGAAGAGACCTTACCGCCTGTAGAGGTAAGAGTTCTAGAGGGAGATAAATAATGAAACATATATTCAATAAGGGACAAAATCCAACGAAACCAACGTTGTTATTACTTCATGGCACTGGAGGAAATGAATTAGACCTGCTGCCACTTGCAGGAATGATTGATGACGAGGCAAATGTTTTAAGTGTTCGCGGGAATGTATCAGAAAATGGAATGCCACGATTTTTCCGCAGATTGGCAGAAGGTATTTTTGATGAGGAAGATCTAATTTTTCGAACAAAAGAATTAAACGAGTTTTTAGATGAAGCCGCTGAAAAGTATGATTTTAACCGCAATAATATTCTTGCAATTGGTTACTCAAATGGAGCAAATATTGCTGCTAGTTTATTATTTCACTATCAACATGCATTAAAGGGTGCGATTCTTCACCATCCAATGGTGCCGCGAAAAGGAATTGACCTTCCTGATTTAACGGGGAAATCAGTATTTATTGCAGCTGGGACAAATGACCCTATTTGTTCCCCTATGGAATCTACAGAGCTTCAGTCTTTGTTAGAAAAGGCAAAGGCGAAGGTAGAAATCCATTGGGAAAATAGAGGCCATCAATTAACCAGTCAAGAAGTAGAAGCAGCTGCAAATTGGTATCGAAAGCATTTTATAACTAAATAATATAACTTCACGGGGGAAATACGAAAATGTTAAAGAATGAAATTGGAGCACTTATTTTACGAGTTACATTAGGAGCAATATTTTTTATTCATGGAGTTGTAAAGTTTCAAGGTGGAATAGAAAACACGGCAGGCTGGTTTGAAAGTCTTGGCTTACCAGGAGCTGCGGCATATGGAGTTGCTTTACTCGAAATTATTGGGGGGATCCTATTAATCGTTGGATTTGCAACAAGACTTGTAGCAGCGTTGTTTGCATTATTAATGATCGGAGCAACATTAAAAGTAAAACTAGCAATTGGTTTATTAGGAAATGGTCAAATGGCCGGTTATGAATTAGATTTAGCATTCTTAGCTATTGCGGTATATCTTGTCATTAATGGAAGCAAGCTATTCTCATTAAGTAAATTAATATTTCACAGGGATACTACAAACTCAAAAGCAATTTAACATAAATAAAAAATATAAAAATAGAAAATAATAGGCTAATCGGAACCTTTCGATTAGTTTTTTATTACATAGAAAATACTTAAAACTCTAAGGAATATTAAATACTGCCAAAAGAAATAATAGGTAGGAAATTATGTTTAAAGTAAGGTTTTTAGATCACTTTTATAAATCTTAAAGTGCTAACATTTTACAATAAAGGAGAAAAACGATGACAAAACAAGAACCTTTATTTACGTCCTCTGCTACAGCTGTTGGGGGTAGGCATGGAAGAGTGGAATCTGCTGATGGCAATATAAAAATGGATTTAGCCATGCCTGGAACCCCAAGAGCAAAAGAATTACCAAATGCGACAAATCCTGAGCAATTGTTTGCTTGTGGTTACTCTGCTTGTTTTGATGGGGCTCTACAAAACATTGCAAGGCGAGAGCGTGTTAAATTTGATTCAGAGGTAACGGCAAATGTAAGTTTTTTAAAAGATGAAGATGATCAAGGATTCAAAATTGCTGTAACGTTACAAGTAAAAGGACATGGGATTGAAAAGGAAAAATTAGAAGATCTAGTACAAAAGGCACACGAATTCTGTCCATACTCAAAAGCAACAAGAGGGAATATTGATGTTACTTTAGAGGTTGTAGAATGAAAATATCGATATACTTTTATTCCTAAATAACTGAGCAAAACATGTCGTAACAGTCGCGGAATGGGTAAAGAACGGAAATAGCTAAAAGATTGAAAGAGCTCATCTTTACTATAGATTGGCTTCTCGGAAGGATGTTTTTATGGAAAAGAAACTGTTGAATTTACTTACTGCTTTGTGTTTAGTTTCCTTGCCATTTTTATTTAAAGGATCTAAAATGCGAGAAAATCTTGTTGTTTTTTTCTCGAAAGGAGTTATTGCGACTCTGATTGATGCTTATGTTGTAGGAACAAAAAGACTTGAATATCCAGTTCGTCCTTTTCCAAAGATTTTTAAGACTAACATCATTTTTACAGTATTGTTTTTTCCACTTTTAAGTGTTATATGGGTTAAACTTTCTTATAATAATCATTTAGGCAAAATACTTTTGAAAAGTTTACTTTTTAGTGTTCCTATGAGTATCGGTCAATGGTACTTTGAAAAGAATTCTAGGTTATTCAAATGGAAAAAATGGACACCCTTTCATACTTTTGCAATTGTAAATGTTACTTTGTTTACTATAAGAGGTTTAGTTGGGTTTTTAAAAAAATTAGATAAGATAAAGAGTGCATAAATTTATAGAGAGCTAATTCAAAGGTGAATAGAAGAAATGTGGGGAATGAAATGACTAGTCTAATTTTAGATAATTCGAAAATTGGGGAAGAAGCATTTGAACTAATCTGAGAGAATACCAATGATGCTATTTTTCTAATTGGTCAAGATGGAGCCATTCTACATGCAAATCATACTTTTACAGATATATTGATGAAGAAACGGCTTCGACAGTTTTAGAATTTCAGGAGGAGCTAAATATATTTGAAGCAAAGGAAAACGAAAAGACCTGGTATTACTCCTCTGATACACAAATAAATTTCCAACCTGAGGAAAAACTATTGGTGATCCTTGTTGATCATAAAACTGTCTATCCGACTCAATGATTAACTCTATTACTTAGAATAAATATAATTAGTCTGATGGGATTATAATTCCACAGACTTTTTTATTAGCTATCTAATATCTAAAACAGGAAATATCTACTATGCGAGATTTATTGACAAGAATTCTAGATTAATATATTATTAATTCGAGATAAATGATATAAAGATAATAAAATTAAAGATAAAAAGGAGAATTATAAATATGAATGTTTTAGTAGTTAAAGCAAATAATCGTCCAGCTTCAGAGGCTGTATCAAGTAAAATGTATGAAACTTTTATGGAGAACTTAGAAGGCGTGAATGTCACAACTTTCGATGTTTTCGCTGAAGATATGCCTTACTTTGGACAAGATTTATTTAACGCTTTTGGAAAAGTTAAATCAGGCGAAGAAATGACAGACCTAGAAAAACGTCTTCTTGCTGCAAAACAAAAAGCAATGGACGCTCTTACAGCAGCTGACTTAGTTGTATTTGCATTCCCATTATGGAACTTAACAATCCCAGCACCATTACAAACGTTCATTGATTATGTATACCAAGCAGGTTTCACTTTCAAGTACGATGAAAATGGTCAAGCAGTACAATTAATGACACACAAAAAAGCGATTATCCTAAGTGCACGCGGTGGCGTTTACTCAACGCCGGAAGCAGCACCAATGGAAATGTCTGCTACTTATATTAAAAACGTAGTAGGCGGAGTATTTGGTATGGAAATCGTAGACGAAGTTATTATTGAAGGACATGCTGCAATGCAAGCTCAAGCTGAAACGATTATTGCTGAAGGACTAGAAAAAGTTAAAGAAGCAGCAAAGAAATTATCAGCAGTAGCTGTATAATAATGAAGTAAACAAAACGAAAGGCGCTTGGATATCCCAGCGCCTTTCGTTTTATCTTTTACTCGAGGTGTCGATTAATATTTTGACATGTATTGTGGAGGGCACTAACTAGCTTTTCTTCATTCCCATAAAAACGTGTAGATGGAAGCGGAATGGATACTGCACTTCGATTTCCCAATCGATCTACTACAACAGCCCCAACTGCACAAATTCCTTCAATATGCTCTTCTCTTGAAAAAGCAACTCCATCTTTATGGACCGTTTCTAACTCCTTTAACAGTTCATCCCGATTCGTAATGGTTTTATCCGTGTATCGTTTTAGCTCTTTCGGCAGTAAGTTTTCAACATCCGTTATTGGCAGTGAAGCGAGAATGGCTTTTCCGTTTGCAGTGCAATGCAAAGGAAAAGAGGCACCAGGCTGTGATGTTGCTTGTAACGGATGTGCCGCGATAATTTGATCAACAAAGAGAACCTTACCGTTATCTAATATAGATAGGTCGACCGTTTCATTAATCATATTTGAAAGCTGGATTAAAAATGGTCTCAATTCTTCTCTTAAATCACTATGTACAGCGCCAGCAAGCCTTGCGATTTCAGGGCCAAGGCGAAATCCGCTGTTAGCAGAAGCTGCTGCAACTAGGTTTTCTTGCTCTAATGCTGCCACAATTCTTTGGACGGTTGACCTAGCCAGGTCTACTTCTTTTGAAATCTGTGTAAGGCTTAATCCTTTTGGATGCTCTCTAAGCGTTCGTAGTACTTTAGCTGCACGCGTAATAACTTGGATACTAGATGCTTTATTTTGACTTTGGTCATTGTCGTTCAAGATATACACTCCATCCTTTAACCGATCTCATATATAAAATTTTAATATTAAAATTTCAATTTCAGCAAATACAGAATAGCCATACATATAGTTATAATAACAAAATTATGAAGAAAGAATAATTGACAGGTTCTTTTATAATAAATTATACTATAATTAACCGCTATATGATACAAGTGTATCGCATGTCGGTTAATTGTTGCGATTATATTTTTGTTAATACAAATATTTATAAATATGAAACCGAATTAATGGGGAAATCAGGTGGAAGGAGAGCGGTTGTAATGAAAAAGGAATTCGGGTTTGCTATTGTCGGAACTGGGCTAATTAGTACCACGCATTATGAGCAAATTTCAGCGATTGTAGGAGCTAGAGTGGTTGCTGTATATTCCCGAAATGAAGAAAAGGCAAAATCACTTGCGGAAAAATCAGGTGCAGATTGGTATACAGATTATCAAGAAATGCTGAAGAGGAAGGATATTGATATTGTATCGATTATTACACCAAGCGGCACTCATGCTGACATGGCAATAGAGGCAGCGCGGGCAGGAAAGCATGTAATTGTTGAAAAGCCAATGGATATTTCCCTTGAGAAAGCACAGCAAATGATCGATGTATGCCGTGAACATCATGTTAAATTAAGTGTTATTTCACAACATCGCTTTGATTCTTCAGCTGTGAAGATTAAAGAAGATATTGATTCAGGACGATTTGGAAAAATGGTCCTAGGGCAAGCGGCTGTGAATTGGTATCGTCCTCAAAGCTACTATGATACTAGTAAATGGCGGGGAACAATGGAAATGAATGGAGGCGGCGTATTAATCAATCAGGCCATTCATACCATAGATTTATTTCAGTACTTCATGGGAGAGGTGGAAAGTGTATACGCACATACAGCCATATTAGCTCATGAAGGAATTGAAGTGGAGGATGTGGCTGTTGCCACGGTGAAATTTAAAAATGGCGGGTTAGGAACAATAGTTGGAACTACTGCTGCTTATCCAGGCCTGTCAACCCGATTGGAGATTATCGGAACAACAGGTACTGCAGTGATTGAGAATGATCAATTAATGAAGCATTATCTACGAAATCCAAATAATGAAACAGAAGCTATCAACTTAGCTGATATTGAAAATCATAATGGAGGAGATCGTGATCATGCGTCTGTTGATCCTTCAGCACTTGATGGTGCCTCCCATCGTTTACAGTTTATCGATTTGATAAATGCCATTCAGGAGGATAGAGAACCTCTTGTGAATGGTGAAGAGGGTTTAAAACCACTAAAAATTATATTAGCTATTTATCAATCCGCACGGACAGGTGAACCTATACAAATCGATGATTATTAACAAAGTTTAAATATCTCAACTACAAAAACAGCCCATTTTTTAACAGGATAGACGAACTAAAACCCGAATCATGGAAAAATAAAATTTTCCCTTATTCGGGTTTTTTGTGTCTAATGAACTGAGGTCGTATTATTTCTAACCCATTGTAGGAATTTACATTACCACTTTCATTTTCGACTTAAAAAGTATTTATTGAATAAGGATTAAAAATTCTGGGGTTACTACATATATACTTACCAAAAGAGATTAATACCAATTGTTTTAAAAAGAAAAATGTATCTAGGTTACTTTTTATATTCCTGTCATTTTTCGTTAGAATAACATATTTAAAATACAAAAAAACGCGAGGTAATTAAAGTGAACTTGTTAGAATCCAAAGTTATCCAAACAAAGTTAGAAAAAGAAATATTTATTGATCAAAGCTCAAACATTGAAATAAAGATATTTCAATTTCTTGAAAAGGACATACCCTATTATGAATTTATGCTTGGGTTAGAGTTTCTTCGTATAAGGGAAAATGAGTTTTATGGAGCTGAAAAAAAGTATTTTGGTATACGCTTTACAGATAATATGCAATCTTTAATTGTTTTTGAACCGGATAAACATAGTATTTTTGCCACAAAGAACGAAGAGGAAAAAAAAGCAGTTACAGAATTAATTATGTATGTATTAACTAAATCCTCTATTTTTAAAGAATTGGTATCGACCATGGTTAATAATCTTCAACATGAAAATGTAGTTTGTGAAAAGGAAGACAATGAAGTTGATACAAAGCAGGTACATTTAGAAAAATTGTTAAATGTAATGATTGAAAATGTTAAATTTCATATCGAAATGAAAGATTAAGTATTGGGGGAAAGCTTTGGGATTTTTTGATGAAAGGGTTACGTCTTTTGAAAAGCTTGTGGAATTAGCGGTTTGTTGATGGGAGTAAATCCATTTGATAGCCTGGAGTAGAAGCATTTAAGAAAAAACATGTTCCCTCTTCTTGGAAAACCAGTATATGAAGGAGAAAAAGTGGTTTTGTTAGAGCTTTTAAAATAATAAGTTTGTAATATATATTTTCTAAATTAGGATTGGTGAAGCTGCTCTTTAACTTATTTATGTTAACAAAGCTCCACATTGGAATGCAAATTTTTCAGTAATGTGAATATAAAATCGGTTGACCAATACCAAAGTTAATATAATATGTGGGGGAATAGAAATGCCCAAAATCACAGTTCTAGGATATGGAACTTTTGAAGTGGAAAAAGGGAGAAAGCTGGTACTAGCATTAGAAGACAATGGTGTAAATATCCTTCACCAATGTGGAGGAAAAGCAAAATGTACAACTTGTAGAGTAGAAATAATGGGTGGGGAACTTTGCATCGAAACAACTACTGAAAAAAACGCCTTTAATAAGAAGGGGATTTTTGATGATAATTTACGACTATCTTGTCAAGTTCGAGTTGATGGAGATGTAGAAATTATCCCAATTATGACGTTAGAAAATTCCGGAATGGAACCAGGGCCAAGACCAGATGAATGAAATGATTAATTGTAGTTATGGCTGAAGTAATAGAGAAAATTTAATAAAACAAAAAATGAACAATGGCAGCTGTTTAATCATAATGAAATATGTAAAATTAGATAAAAATAAGGAGCATGGGTATCATGCTCCTTATTTTTATTAGAAAGAAAGGATGTCTACAATGACAAACAATTTATATGATAAAGGAAATTTAAAAAATCTTAGTAAACTTAAAGAATTAGCACCAGAACAGCTGCAAGCTTTTTCGGAATTTAATACCGCAGTAATGACAGAGGGAGCACTTAGTAAAAAAGAAAAAGAAATCATAGCGGTTGCAATTGCCCATGTAACGGAATGCCCTTATTGTATTGATTCCCATACACGTCGTGCGAAAAAAGAAGGAGCATTGCTAGAAGAATTAGTAGAAGCGGTCTTTGTCGTAGCAGGAGTAGAGGCAGGTGGAGTGGTAACTCACAGTACTCATATACATAATGCGATGGATTTAGAAACAGATGATTCACTTTATAAACGCTCAAATCTTAAAAACCTTGGTCAATTAAATAAATATGCTCCTGAAGGCTATAGAGGTTATTCTACTTTTAGTAGGACTGCGATGAAGGACGGCAAATTGAGTGGGAAAATTAAAGAGATTATTGCTGTGGCAGTTGCCCATGCTACTCAATGTCCATACTGTATAGATGTTCATACGAAAAATGCCATAAAGTTTGGATGTACAAACGAAGAGCTTGCAGAAGCCGTAATGGTTACTTCCACATTACTTGCAGGAGGAGCTTATGCTCATATTGCTAATTTAATACAAAGCTATGGTGATTAATATAAAAATACAGTGAAAGACCTCTCCATTCATTAGAGAGGTCTTTCAATTTATAGCCATTTATCTGCCCATTCCTCTAAAGCTTTGAGCGAGCGTCCAAGTTCTGTCCCTTTTTTGGTTAACGAATATTCGGTCCGTACAGGACGGTCTGCAATTACATTTCTTAACACAATTCCATTGTCCTCGAGCTCTTTCATCCGTTCATTTAATACCCTTTTACTTAAGTCTGGTATAAAGGCATGGATTTCACTAAATCTTTTAGGCTCCTCCATTAATGTGTGAATAACAAGACCAACCCATTTTTTCCCTAATATATGATAGCACTCTTCAACTTTGCTGCATAATTTATTTTCTGTTTCCATAAATAAACACCCCAAATGGTTTCTTGGTTATTTTTAATAACCTTAATTTAATAATAGCAGAATTATTTATTAAAATAAAGTATCTACTGGAATAAAATTACCAAGTTTAAGGATCTGTGTTTATCTGTTCACGAATTTGACACATATAAATTGACAACAAAATTATAAAAAGTTATTATGGTTACATAAAGTTACCAGGTAATTAATAAAAGAACTAGAATTGAAGAGTAATATTTTTTTAAAAATAATCTCGAAATCAAGATTATTCAATTAAAGATAAATAAGATCTACCTAGTTCAAATTTGCGGAGGTCATTATGAGAAATCCATATTTTAATATTTTATCTCGAATTGAAGATTATTGATTTCGAAATAATGAAAGACAAATAAATTAATTATAACGAAATCATTTTTTACAAAAGGAGTGTTAGTAAGAATGGATAGAAATTTATCAATGGAACTTGTACGAGTAACGGAAGCTGCAGCACTAGCTGCAGGACGGTGGATGGGAAGAGGAAAGAAAGAAGAAGCAGATGACGCTGCTACACAAGCCATGAGAGAGATGTTTAATTCTATTCAAATGAAAGGGACGGTTGTTATCGGGGAAGGAGAAATGGATGAAGCGCCAATGTTATATATTGGGGAAGAATTAGGAACATGTGATGGGGTTGAAGTTGATATTGCTGTAGATCCTTTAGAGGGAACCAATATTGTTGCTGCAGGTTCTTGGAATGCTCTTGCTATCATTGCTGTTGCTGAGAAAGGGAATTTATTGCATGCTCCAGATATGTACATGGAAAAGATTGCTGTGGGACCTGAATCAGCAGGGAAAATTGATATTAATGCACCGGTCATTGACAATTTAAAAGCTGTGGCGACAGCCAAAAATAAAAACATCGAAGATCTGGTTGTGGCTATATTAGATCGTGAAAGACATGAAAAAATGATTCAGGAAATCCGTCAATCGGGAGCAAGAATTAAACTGATGCAAGATGGAGATGTTGCTGCAGCTATCAATACAGCATTTGATAATACTGGTGTTGATATTATGCTTGGTTCTGGAGGTGCGCCTGAAGGGGTAATAGCAGCGGTTGCACTTAAAAGTTTGGGTGGAGAATTTCAAGGCAAGCTGCTCCAACAAACGGAAGAAGAAAAAATTAGGTTAAATAAAATGGGCATTACTGATTTTAATAAAGTTTTATTTATGGATGACATCGTAAAAGGCGATGATGCCTATTTCGCTGCAACAGGTGTAACCAATGGTGAGCTTTTAAGAGGAGTGCAATATAAGGGGAATATTGGAACAACTCATTCAGTAGTTATGCGTGCAAAAACAGGGACAGTTCGATTTATTGAGGGACAACACAGTTTGGATCAAAAACGATAATCGTTTTTTGGGACTATAGAAATGTGGGATTAAATTGGGGAAAAATGCTAGTCAAAAAATGATAGAACCAGAAACAATCTCTTCAACTATCAAGGTTAGAAAATTTGGTTTTAGAGATATCTATGCACTGGCTACCATCGTACCCGGTGTCGTCTATCTATTGATTTTCGTTGTATTAATCTTTCTATATCCATTAACGAAACAACGGATGAAACAGCTTACCATTGATTTAACAGAACAAAGAAAGACCAGAAAATGACGGTTGCAAATAGAATTTTAATAAAAATAATAGTTTACATGTTTTGTAGGTATGTAAAAAGGGGTGGGTGCCTATGGCCCCATCCCTTTGCTTGATTAGCTTGAGATTTCATCCTGACTGACGAACAATGTGATCTGCTAGTCTAATTGCTAATGCAGTATTTGAAAGAACTGGACCTGCAGCTGTTAGGCTAGGCAGAACACTATTATCGGCTACAAATAAACCTTGAACACTGTGCACTTGACCATAACGGTTTGTCACAGAAGTAGCTGGATCTTCTCCCATTCTGCACGTACAAGCCTCATGCATGTCAGCACCAGGCGGCCTGAGTGCCATAGTTTCCTCCATAAGAGTCACTCCCATTGCATCTGCGGATTCTCGAATTCCTTTTGCTACTTGGTCCGCAGTTTTCCGGTCCTTGTTACTTAAAGAATATTGAACTTGCTGCAATGGTACACCGAATTCATCTTTTGCAGATGGATCGATAAACACTCGATTCTCAGCTCGGGGTTCAACTCTTCCAAAGGAGGCGTAAACAACCATGAGCTGATCTTTTAATGCTTTATCTTCAAATTGCTGGTATGAAAAATATTGATCAGGTCCTAAAATTTGAATTTGATAAGGATCCTCTTTTGTCTCAAATTTTAAAATCGCTAAATTGCCAAGCTTATCAGAGAATTGTCTACGACTTATGGTTCCTATAGCAATAATGGATACATGCCCTGTTAAATAACGCCCAATGGCAGGGCCTTGAATACCAGAGTTTAGTAGTAAGCGAGGTGTTTCTAAGGTGCTTGCAGAAACTACTACATTTTTTGCTCGAATCGTATGTGCTTTCTTGTCTGCGGTAAATACCTCGACACCAGAAACTTTCCCATTTGCTGTATGAATTCGGGAGGCATAGGCGTTTACAGCGAGGTCAAACGGACGGTCAAACTGGGCAGCAGCCAGTGCATTGATTGAACTATACCAAGGATTTGAATGAACCTCACCTTGGCGGGATGGTGTCATATCAAAGGCAAGGGGCATATCATCTGCTTCGAGAATACCGTGTGAATGAAGCCTCTTTAATAGGTTATTTTGCATTGATGAGCCCTTAGCATAATCCCTTGTGACATGCAATAATTTCTCAGCCATGCCGTAATAGACATTTAGTTCCTGACGATGAATCGGCCAATTATTTAGTTCAGATTGAATCGGTCTTGGGGTAGCGGCATTCCAAAACAATGACCTGCCTCCAAGGGCGTAAACCATTGTAGCTCCTGAAAATTGTGGTAATCTCTTTCCTAGAGGAGTTGAATTGTCAGGAAGCAGCACATCTCGAGCGGTATTAACGTTTTGAGTAGGAATGTTGAGCGAGTGTGAATGGAATAATTTATCCCCTTTCTCAATAATACCGATTTTTTTTGCCCCTTGGCTTTTCCAAAGTTCACACAAGCGATAGAGTGTTGCTCCCCCTCCAGGTCCTGAACCTACGATGAGAACATCGTAATGGGTGTTTGACATTTCTTCTACTGTTTTTGTCGGTATCCAATTTCCCTTATACTTAACGACCACATGAACCACCCCTTGTGCACGCATTTTATTCCATTAGAAAGATATGTATTACTGCTAATCCTATATGTTAGTGTTAAATAAGAATGTAAAAATTAACAAAGGAGCTTGATATCCAAGCCCCTTTGTAGAAAGTGTTTTTGAATTTTTTAGGCGATAGCTAATTTGAGTAAAAATTCATATCTGGACACTTTCTTAATTTATGATTAAACCCATTGTCACGCCGCAATTGCGTTACGCCAATTAGAGGTTAAGCACCTTGTTTAAATTTTGGTACCATGAATAAGTGAATTAATAAAATGAGCAACTCCATCTTCCACATTCGGAAGGGTCACTTCATGACAGGATTTTTTTATTTCATCTGGGGCATTGCCCATAGCTGCACTTCTTCCTGCCACTCGCAGCATGGATAAATCGTTATAGCTGTCGCCGACAGCCGCAGTATCCTTTAAATCGATATTTAACTTAGAAGCCAAAATGTTTAAGGCAATGCCTTTTGAAGCATTCTGATGTTCTAATTCAAAATTATGTTTGGCAGAGGAAACAATCGTTAAATCAGTCGTCCCCTTAAAATGTGCTTTTCCTCTTTTTAACTTATCTTCATCAAATGAAAAAGCAAGGATATTATAAAAATCCATTCCTGTCCCTGTCAGGTCTTTGCTGGAGTGGATAAAGGAAAAACCTGTTTGACTGTATTGCTTTTCGGCTGCGTGTTTTAGCTGCTCTATGCTTACATCTGGATTTCCACTTGTCACTCTGTCCATTTCGATAGCCAAGAGTTCACGGCCATTTTGTGGAGTGATTATGGAATCATTGCTGAAAACCTCATAATAGAAGCCTTCTTGCTCTAGCCAGCCTAAAATATTGAGAGCTTCGTTTCGATTTATTGGTACAGATTGAAAAAGTTCCCCATTCGGTTGATGGATGGTTGCTCCGTTGGCCCCAATAATCCACGTTTGTAAACCAGTATCTTTGAAAATTGATTGAACGTCAAAATGGGCACGACCTGTAGCCACAACAACTTCAACCCCATTGGTTTGGGCGAATTTGATGGCATCCAAATTCTTATCGCTAATATAGTTATCTTCATTAAGTAAAGTGCCATCCAAATCCAAAGCAATTAGTTTTACCATCTTACTCATCTCCCTCGTCCTCTTGATCCACGGTTAATAGTTCAACATTGTTTTTAGCTAACAGCTCTCTAAATGCTTTCGGTGGTGTTTTATCTGTAATCAGAAGGTCAATATCCTGTAAATCAGCAAACCGAAAAAAGTCAGTGATTCCTAGCTTTGTATGGTCTGCTAAAACAATTACCTGTTTGGCTTGCTGGATCATTTTGCTTTTAACAACCCCATCCTCCTCATGAGCGATGGTTAATCCTTTTTCGGAAATACCCACGACTCCAATAAAGGCTTTGTCTACATGGTAATCTGAGAGTTTTTCAACTACAGATGAACCGTATAAAAATCGGTGCTCTTTTTGCAGTGTTCCTCCTAAGAGCTGGATATTTATTTCCGGCTTGTCAGACAATACCTCAGCCTGATTAATCGAGTTTGTAATAATGGTACAATCAACGCTTCTAATTTGTTCTGCACATGATTGAACCGTTGTGGAGGCATCCAATATGACCCTGTCCCCGGGATAGATCAATGAGGCTGCCATTTTTCCAATCCTATTCTTTTCTTCTGATACTGTCTTTAGCCGATTGGTATAGTTTTTAATTTCATCATGAATGGTTGGAAGAATTGCCCCTCCACGGGTACGAACAATGGAATTTTCTTCTTCGAGCCTGACAAGGTCTCTTCTTGCAGTATCTCTTGAGACATCAAAGAGGGAACAGATTTGGTCAACAGAAATTCTGTTGTGCTTTTTTAAAAATTCCATAATGGATAATAATCTCTCTTCTTGATACAAGGTATCACACCATCTTTTAAGTATTTTTAAGTAATTATATATAAAGCTATAAGTTATTTCAAGTATTTTTAAGTAATTCAAGTAATCGATGTTTTTATATAATTTTTAGAAAAATCAAATAATAGTGATTAGACTCACTTTGCTAGTTTTCAAATGTTGTTAAACTTTGGTTAAAAGTTTGCTGACAGGAGGGAATGATTATTATTAAACTAGTGGCTATTATTTCATTGGCACTTACCTACATACTAATCGTGTTCGGAGGATATGTAGCTTCTTCGGAATCTGGAATGGGATGTGGGCCAGAGTGGCCTTTATGTAATGGAGAGGTAATTCCTATTTTAGAAAATGAAACTCTAATTGAATTTGCACACAGGGTTATTGGGCTTCTTCTTGCGATTTTAGTAGTCAGTCTTTATGTTCAAATCAAACGGAAAAATAGCAGTAACATACTCCAAAAAGCAGGGAATTGGCTGATAGTTTTATTAACCTTACAGGTATTAGCAGGGGCAGTGGTTGTCGTACTGGACTTGCCATCCATTGTCGTTACGGTTCATCTCCTTGTAGCCATGTTGTTCATGCTTGTTTTATTATGGATTTATCGAACTGAATCTCATTCTCGAATTGAAACGATAGTAAGTGACACCGAGAAAGTAAAAATCATATCTCAGTTAAATGTATTGATTATCCTGCTTTTGTTAACTATGGGGTTTGGTGCATATATCAAGCATGAGTATTATGGATTGGCCTGTGATTGGCTAGATTGTAGAGAAACACTGCTACCCGTAACGAAACCTGAAATCCTTCAAACTGGGCACCGGGTATTGGCGGTACTTACTGCAGCATATACCATTCTCCTAATGTTTAAGGCTTATATGAATAATTGGGGCCTGGGATTGAAGAAGCGGTTACTCCTTGCTGCTGCTGTGGTATTAATCCAGATAATAAGTGGCATCCTCACGATCGTAACGAATATCAGTATCCCATGGGCAGTTGTCCATCTAGCAATCGGTACAGCTTTGTTTATGATAATTGCAGATACAAGAATAGTAATGGGAATAACGATTACTAAGGTTACTGGGGGGACGTGGACAGATGATAAGGGACAACCAATTAACAAGTAATCGTCTAAAAGTTTTACCCGAAAAATAGTAATGGATACAAAAGAAGCTTTAGGATAAGGTTAACTTATTCTAGGCTTCTTTTTTTGTAAAAAAGAAGATCTTAAAAACTTCCTAAACGGATACATCGTCTAAGTATAGGAAGGAGTGAAGGTAGTGGAAGAATTGATTATAGATGGATTTTTATCAGAAGATAAAGAACTCCTTATGGATGAGATTATGAATCAATATGGACAGGAGATCTTACAGCTGACATATTCCTATGTTAATAATAGAGCGATTGCGGAGGATTTAACGCAGGATATCTTCGTTAAATGCTATAAAAGCCTCCATACATATAGCGGAAAATCTAAACTGAGAACATGGCTGTGGCGGATTGCCATCAATCATTGCAAGGATTTCCATAGAAGCTGGTACAACAAGAATGTCGTCATAGCGGGTGAAGAGATACCCAGTAACGGTACCAAAAGAGAACTCGTAGAGCAGGCAGTGATTCAAAAGGAAGAAGATGATGAATTAATATCTGCGATTATGACACTTCCGATTAAATATCGGGAAGTGATTTACCTCTTTTACTATGAAGAGATGCCGCTTAAGGAAATCGCAGTGGTAACGGATACAGGTGTTAATACCGTTAAAACTAGACTAAGGCGGGCCAAAGAACTTTTGAAAGAAGAATTGGAGGAATAGGTGTGGAAGATCGCTTAAAGAATTTAAAGAAAGTAATGGATAAAAGAACATTTGCTGACTTGAACTTTTCAGACCAGCACCAAAAGTCAATACACAAAAAAATAAACCAATTGGAAGTAAGTGATGAGGAAATTCTGCTAGCCGTCATGCAGCTTCTTGTTCAAGAAAAAACAGGACATGAATTAACTTTACTTCTTCGGGGACGGGGAATTCAGAAATTTGAGAATAACGAAGGTTTTTTGTATACCCTGTTACATCGTTTAGAGCAGTCTGGGTGCATCGAAACTAACTGGGACGGGTCTGGAGCTAAATATTATTGGTTAAAGGATAAAGGCAGGAAGTTATTAAACATAGCTGAACAAAAGCGAACAAAACGACGATTTGTATTTAAAGAATTGTTAGAGGGGTGAGTGAGCATTGACGAATAATAAAAAACAGATTTTCTTAAATGAGGTCACTGACCAAATACGGTCCAAGGAAGCCAAAAATTATGTGGCGAACGAATTAAATTATCATTTAAAGGAAGCAAAAAGGATATGGGTGGAAAAAGGATTACCAGAGGCTGAGGCAGAAGAAAAAGCGGTCGAGCAAATGGGAAGTCCGACAAAACTAGGAATCCAACTCAACAAGCTGCACCGTCCAAAGGTGGATTGGTGGCTAATGCTCCTGTTAGCAGCTGCCTTAGGTTTAAGTTTCCTGCCAATGTTCTCTCTTGGTTATATGAATGAACCGTACTTTGTAACTTACAAGACGCTTATTGTCTTTATTGGTGGTGCGGTAGCAGCAGGGATAATGCTGGTTGATTATCGGAAATGGAAAAAGCTTGGATGGCTATTTTACCTAGTGGGTGTTTCTCTGCTGCTCATCTTGATGTTTTTCCCCAATACTATGGTAAACGGGATCCCACTGCTAAAACTTGGACCAATTACAATTGAAAGTCTGATGGCCTTGCCGTTTTTCTATCTTGCCTGGGCTTCGTTTTTCAACAACGAAAAATTAAGGATTTGGCAGTTTGTTATACTGTTTCTCAGTCCAATACTTCTATTTCTGGCAGTAGCGAGTATTCCAAACGTCTACCTATATTTTGTGATGATATTCGTTATGCTTTGGTGGAGTAAATATAGTAAAAAGGTTAAATGGTTGATTACAACTGGCACATTTAGCTTAATTTTATTTATAGGCATAGTAGCTTGGCAATTTGTTAAGCCTTATCAGATTGTAAGACTGCTAGCGTTTTTTGAGCCAGAAAAGTATGCAGACGGGGCAGGATACATGATCCTAAAGGTTCAGGAACTAATGGAAATGGCTGGCTGGTTTGGCTGGCTTGGACAACCCACAACAAGAAACTTTATACCAGAAGCGCATACGAACTTTGTTTTTGTAAGCTTCACGTATTACTACGGCTGGCTTTTTGGATTTTTTCTCGTCATGATTCTCTTGCTTTTTGCAGCTAGAATGATTGCCATCCATCCAAAGATTAAGGATTCTTATGGAAAACTTCTTCTAATTGGCGGAGTGGCCCTTTACGGGATCCAGCTGGTAAGCAATATTGGAATGGTACTGGGATTCTTCCCGATGACGTCAATGTCGCTGCCATTTATTAGCTACGGTTTAATGCCTACTTTGCTTAATGCAATATTAATCGGCGTAGTGTTAAGTGTTTACCGCCGGAAAGATTTGGTATGGTCAAGGTAAAAAAATAAGAACCCTGATAACGGACAGTTATCAGGGTTCTTATTAGTGTATGTCCTTATTTAAGTGGAATCCAAATTTCAGAGTAATAATCAGGGCTTGATGGATTTCCATCTGTATAGACTTCTAAGTCAGGGGTGCCAGCATGCTGATAATGACTGGATGGAAACCATTCTGAGATGATTTGTTTCCAAGTATTCTGCATGGCATTAGGCATAGCACCATGTACTTCAAATACTCCCCATTTTGATGCAGGGATTTCCAGCGCCAGTAGACCATCCGGTGTGTCTCCAGTATGACTTGTTGCAATCCAGTAATCCATCAACAGAGATCCTGCTTCACGTTTATCGACGCATACCCCAAGTACACCTTTAAGTGGACCATTATTCACCTGGAATAATAAATCGTTTGTTCCATCTACATGAACATCATCCCACATTTTAGGTATCCCAGCTAAATTCTCCCCATTTTCGCATGAAAACTCACGCTTCACTCCTACTACTTTAAAGCTTTCTTTTTCGACAATTTTGTAATTCATAGGTTCTGCCCCTTTCAAATTCACCTGTATGGACAGGCGGTTATAAGATTTAAGCTTTCCACTGTAATTACGTGCTCGACTGGGTGTGATGCCATGCTGCCTGCGAAAAGCCTTTGAAAAAGATTCAGGAGTGTCGTAGCCATATTTAAGGGCGACATCAATAATTCTAGAATCTGTCGAAGATAGTTCTTGGGCTGCGAGTGTTAGACGTCTTCGACGAAGATACTCACCTACAGACATATCTGTAAGTACTGTAAAAATACGTTGAAAGTGAAACTCCGAAACATTCGCTTGTTTAGCAATACTCTCAATCGATATTTGATCTAGTAAATGTTCTTCCATATAATCTATAGCCTTTTGTAATGATTCTACCCATCCCATATTGCTCACTCCTTATGTATATAGTAACAACCATTTCTATTAAATTCCTGTCAATTTCTGCTTTGTAGTAACAGATTTCCTTCATTTTCATTTTTAACCTTTTGTGTTCAAATGTCCAACAAGTAGGAATGTTTTGTATAAAAGTGGTACGAATGCGCACCGTATATGAAGGCTGATAAAAAGAACGTGAAGATGGGAGATACCGTATCTGCAACGCTTTTGTTAAATAACGTAGATAAATTGAAAAACGCGGAGTGGACACTGAACAATATTGTTCAAAGCTTTGAAATTTTAGACGTAAAGCCGAGCGATGCACTTGCGGAATACGGACCTGCTGCGGTGAATGTAGAAACTACAGGCAACACTTCAAAAGTGAAGTTAACTATGGAAGAACCGGTCAGCGGAAACATTCCTGCCATCAATCTGACGTTGAAAGTGAAGGATACCGCTTTTACAGTGAGCGCAATAGTCAATCCGACGGTCGCGTATACAAATGAGCTGGGCAATCGAATATCCCTTTCTTCTGCGGGAATGGAATGGATGATCCAGCCGACTTTCTCTGAAGTATTTGGCACATTAAAAGCAGAGGCTATAGCATATAATGCTGTAGGAAGAATAGCGTTTTTTTTGAAATGACATCCGCCTTGAAAAAATGTTTGATAAGGGATGATAAAGGACAAAATTCTGTTATATAGTCTTTTTAAAGCTTCAGCTAAAAAGGGGATGTAATGATAAATGAAGAAATATTATATAGGGGTCATCTTGGCATCAGCTTTCCTGTCTATATTAAGTGGATGTCAGGAAAGTAATCATAATGTAAATGAGGAAAAGGTGGTGAAAGAAACGATGAACCCTTCAGTCCATATAGATCCTGCCATAGACCTTTCAAGTGATCAAATCATCTCGATCATCATTGAATTTAAAACAAAACCAGCTAAAATAGCGGTTTTAGAAGCAGAAGCGAAGGGGATTCCTTTAACAATCGAGGAAGCCAAGGAAAAGGTAGAAGAAAGTCATGTAACCTTTCAAAAGGAACTTCAAACATTATTAGATAAGAACCAAGTACCCTATACAGTTAGGAACACATATAAGACTGCCTTCAACGGAGTTTCTATGGAATTACCAGCAAATGAAATCATAAGGTTGGCAGAGTCTTCTTCAATCATTTCAAAAATATATCCAAACAAAAAAATTCAGCTAGACCCACCCATTTCACCTTCTGATCAGAAGTAAAAATATATGTGCCTGAAATACATCCTTTATTTAATATTTCTGTTAGTAATGATACTTGTCTGAAATATTTGTTAAGAATGTTCAGTTTATTGAATGCTGTCAATCCTCTTTTTTACAATAATTCCTGGTTATTTTTCCTGAAATTAGAAGACTTGAAAATAAAAGAGTTCTGAGTAATGAATTCTGCAAAGGCTTATATTTAGAGTGTAAATAGGAATTTGGGGCAGTAAAGAGGAATAGTAGTGGTTTTACCTGTAAAATCCTCCCTTAAATATGACAAAAATCGTATGTTACGATGAATTTGCTAATAACGGCAATTATTTTAGGAGGATGTTAATATGTTAAAGAAAAAAGCACTTCTAACCGTAGTAGCTGCGGCTGCTGTAGTAATGGCGAATCCAGCATTAAATAAAGCACATGCGAATAGTTATACCCCTGTAGTACAGGAAAAGGTCTATGTATATCAAGGATCTAATATCAATGAGATTAATAGTGTAATAGAAAAATATCTTGCTAGTTTTGGATTTACAGTTCCGAAAACCACTGTAAAGCAGCCAGTCCAGACACAACCAAGTCAACAAACACAACAACCTGCTCAAACAACTACTCCACAACCTGTGCAGCAGCAACCTGAGACATCAACAAAACCAACTACACCACAAACTACAAGTACTTTAAGTGCTTATGAGCAAAAAGTGGTCGACCTTACCAATCAAGAGCGTGCAAAAAATGGTTTACCTGCACTTAAAGTAGATTTGACGCTTAGCAAAATGGCACATGAAAAATCACGTGATATGTCTGAGAACGGCTATTTTAGCCATATAAGCCCGACTTATGGTTCACCGTTTGACATGATGAAAAAATATGGGATCACGTATCGTTATGCCGGTGAAAATATTGCCATGGGGCAGCGAACTCCTGAAGAAGTTGTCAAAGGGTGGATGAATAGTGAAGGTCACCGCAAAAACATTCTTAGCCCGAACTTCAACTATATTGGTGTTGGTTACGTCTCACAAGGAAATTATTGGACACAGGAATTTATCGGTAAATAAGAATCAAATATAGATCTAATCATGATAGCTTGGGGATGATTTTTTCCTCAAGCTATTTTTCGTAAATAATGGAAAGCTTTATTTATATGGCTGTGTTTGTAGATTATTAGTATATAGTGAAACTCATAATCGACAAAAAATTTTCTAGGAAATAAGTTAAAGTTCGTTTTACAAAAGGGGTGATGGCGCTTTTAAACAAACGTTTGTTTAAGAATAATTTCTTAATATTATGTCGATATTCTAGAAAATATGTAAAGTAAATAACAATAAATCGACATGTTCCTGTAATTCCTTTGACACAACTCTTTGGTAACCTATTTAAAAAATGCTGTTTTGTTTAGGAGGACCATGAAATGAGAAAGAGAAAAAGGAGGAGGCTTAACTGGCGAAATATAATACGCTTGTTTTTATTTATTATACTTATCGCTGGCGGCGTCTATGGGTTCTCTGTCTATAAATCTATTAATAATGCTGTAGCAACAATGCATGAACCTCTTGATGGCAAACAAAGTAAGGTGAAACCAGAAGCTTTAAAAAAGAAAGAACCTTTTTCTGTTTTAATGCTGGGTGTGGATGAACGGGAAGGAGATAAAGGCCGTTCTGATACGATGATTGTGTTAACAGTGAATCCAAACAATAATTCCGTAAAAATGCTGAGTATTCCAAGGGATACTCGAACAGAGATTGTAGGTAAGGGGAAAGAGGATAAGATAAACCATGCTTACGCGTTTGGCGGTGTCCCAATGGCGGTAGATACTGTTGAGAAATTCCTTGATATTCCGATTGATTATTATGTGAAAATCAATATGGAAGGCTTTAAGGATATTGTTGACAATGTGGGCGGAATTAATGTCGAGAATGATTTTGCTTTTACAATGGAAGAATTTGATTTTCCTACTGGTCGGATTCACCTGAATGGCGAGGAAGCATTAATTTATATAAGAATGAGATACGATGATCCGAATGGAGACTTCGGCCGTCAAGAACGTCAACGCCAAGTTATTCAAGCTGTGATCAAAGAGGGCGCAAGTATATCAAGCTTATCGAAAGCCCCAGAGATCTTCCAAGCAATTGGCGGTAATGTCAAAACTAATCTTACCTTTGAAGAGATGATTGACATCCAAAAGAATTATAAAGATGCTGGAAAAAACATCGAACAAATGGTATTACAATCAGAAGGGAAAATGATTGATAATATCTATTATGGACTTGTAACGATAGCAGAACAACAGCGTATTCAGGATGAATTGAAATCACAACTGGAAATGAATAGTGAAAGCTGATTTTTTATTAGCATAATTAATATTATAATAACGCTCGGATTTTTATCGAGCGACTAAAGGACTGGCGATTCTCTTCCCCAGTCTTTTTTCTATTTCTAAAACCTGAATTGTTATCATTGCAAAAGAAGGTTTTTATTAACTGACAGAGAAATAATTCAAATACCTTTTGAGTGGAGATGATAGTTATGTATATACCTAAACATTTTAAAATTGATAATGAAGAAGTTATCCATGATTTTATTGAAAAAAATAGCTTTGCTACATTGTTTTCTCAGCATAATGGTGAGCCCTATGCCACTCATCTACCGCTGCTTTTGAATAAAAAAGAAGGTTATTTGTATGGACATTTTGCCCGTCCGAACGAACAATGGAAGGATATCGTAAATCAAAATGTTCTTGTTATCTTTCAAGGTCCTCATTGCTATATTTCTCCATCTTGGTACGAGACCAACCAAGCTGTACCAACTTGGAACTATGTTGCTATACACGTATACGGTCAGTTGGAGATTGTAGAAGAAGAGCAGGAAGTATACGAAGCTCTGTCCGAAATGGTAAATAAATATGAAAAACAAGACAGTTCCTATCAGTTAAAGAATGTAGATTCCAGTTTTATTAAGGGGATGAGTAAAGGAATTGTATGTTTTAAAATCCAAATAAATAAAATAGAGGGAAAAGCCAAGCTGAGTCAAAATCATCCTGTAAACAGACAAGAATTAATCATTAAACAATTAGAAAATAGTATGGATCAAAATAATATACATATAGCCGAACTAATGAAGAAACAATTAAAAAATTAATGTTTGACTCTGTGGTGCACCCCACAGTTTAATATTGATGTGGGAGGGAGAGAATCTGTACAAGATTAGTGATTTTTCAAAAATGACAGGATTAAGTAAAGAAACACTGCGGTACTATGCAGAGGTAAAATTACTTGAACCTGCTTTTAGTTAAGTATATTTCGAACATTAGGGGGATATTTGCCAGTGTTTTAGTGGACCAAAAAATTTATAAGCTAGAAAGAGTTAAGAAAAAAATTAAAACAAATGGAAAACTCAGGAATACAAAAGAAAGCGATCATCACATAATTAAAGACTGGGTGTTTCAGTTTTGTAATGAAATAAATCAACCTTTAAGTTTAGAAGAAGCAGATAAAAGGGCTAAAGAATTGATAATTAAAGGAAATTTTGTTGGATGGGAAATAAACGGAGAATTGGTTTCTATGGCATATGCTACACGTCCAACTCAAAATAATATTACAATCAGTTATGTTTACACTCCGATTGGAGAAAGAAAAAAGGGATATGCTTCCGATTGTGTTTCAGCTTTGACTCAATCCTTATTGGAGCGAGGTTATAAAACAACAAGTTTATACACTGATCTCAGTAATCCTACATCCAATAGAATTTATATTCAAATTGGTTATGAAGCGATAATGGATTCAATTGTTATCATTTTTATAAAGAAAAAATGAAAAATCGAAATGTGTCCACTACTATGTATCTAGATACTTGATCTTATGGTTAGTTCGACTAACTAAACAGATTGTGAAGAAATGTACTTTAACTAACGGGTGCTTGAGTTGAAGATGGAGTTGCGGCAAGCAGTTCTTTTTTTTCGTTGATCAACTAACGTGCAGGTGTGCGGCCGAGCCTAGGTCGTATCATATAGCGGGTGGAATTCCCGTCGAGTAAGAACTAGCCATTCGCTCGTAGCGAG
>NZ_BAWM01000016.1:0-87701 GCF_000759675.1 Neobacillus niacini
GCGTTAATTGCGCAAGCACGGTTCTGGGAGGGGGGAGAACACAATCTACCGTAAGGTAGAGAGGTTCTCTTCTACTCGACTAGTTTAATAATAGATAGCGTTATTACTTATTCAAAATTTAATCTGCTTCCTTAGATGTTTTTAGAATTTAGTTTAATTTTTTCTCTTGACTTGAAATGCATTTCATAAATTAGATTGAAAGTAAGCTAATTTCAACGAAGGGAGAAGAAATATGAACAGAAAAATTAACCTTCAACAAGATGAACATGTACTATCTACCCTTACAGGGTTATTGGAAATCTTTGATGGAACACAATAATGATATTCTTTTGTTTTCTTGGTTACCTTAGTTAACAATGGTTAACCCATTGATATATCTAAATTGGGTATTTTTGCATATACCGAAATGGTTTAATATGAAAATCCCTCCTGAGACGTATAAGCTTCAGGAGAGATTTCGTAGTGATAGTCCCACTGTCTTTAAAATTTTGATCATTATTCTCTATGATTCTCTTCCGTAATCGCGGCCTATTCTGGAATATCATTTTTGTTATAATGTACTATAAAAACGGATTCAGTGAGCAAACTGAGTTAAGAAATGAATACATTCTGATAGTACAAAAAACCGGCAGGCGCCGGCTTTTTGCATCATGACGATCTCAGTTCTTTTGAGCATTCATTGCTTCCCATTCTTCTTTGCTAGGACTATATACACCAGGAACTTTCAATTCAGCTTTATTCTTCCGACCAATCGTTAATTAGAATTTGTGTGTCATGATTTAGTAGTCTCTTAGATTGCTCAGACACAAATTTATCCAAAGCATTATTATTCAAGTGTGCTATGAAATCTTTCAAATGTTTAACAGCTTGCTCTTCTTGACCATTATTTTTGAATTGCTCTGCCTGTTCTAATTTATTACTCAATTGTTTATAAAGTGGAGTTTCCACTTCACCTGTCTCCAGGTAATAGTCCAGCAAATCGCGTATCACTGTAATGCTTACTGCTTGTCCACCATATGAGCCACGGTTTTGACTAATAGGAGATAACGGAGTACCCCAGAAGTCCTGACTCCCACTATTATTTATCAAAGTTCCGCTGCCAATTGCTGGAGAGTCTGCTTGCAACTTATAACCATCTAGAGTGCCGATTCCGTTATCGCCACTCCCCGGATTAACAAATAAAGGATCAGAGGTCATCATATTCTGATCAGGGATGACACTAGTTGTAGGAACATTATTTCCAAAGAACAAATTATGGTCGTAAGTCCAACTTGATTTTTTCGTATATCGGCCAGATCCTAAGTTATAGAAGATATTGTTGCGCAGGGCAACTTCTGTCGCTCCACCTTGCGAAACAAGCATATTAGTCTTCATTCCCTGTGCTACGTAAAATACGTTGTTATAAATTTGTACGTTGTGGACATTACTCCCCCCACAAATAGTAAATGTCTGATATTTATCATTTTGACTGATATTATAACGGAAAACTCCGTCGTAAACTCCCCCCGTTTTTGCACTTCCATCAGCACATACAAGTAACGTACCACCATCATTATCGTGACTATAATTGTATTGGTAAATAATCCCACGTGAGCCATGATCAAAATCAAAAGCATTTCCGTCTCTCGTTGAATATCCGCCCGACACTTCATTGTATTGATAGAGAGTATTATCACCATCCCAAGTCCACATTCCGACATTATAACCGGCGGATGTTTTGTTAAAACCATCAACAACATTTTTTTCAACCAATGCCCCATCTGTCATATGAGGAACGATTCCATCGCCGCCAATGTCCGTAAGTTTGTTACCCCGAATGACAACATTAGTAAGGGGCGTCCAAGGTTTAGACTCGTTATTTCCATAGCCCAGCTGCTCACGGTATTTCCAATCATTCCAAGTGATGATTCCTGACCGTGATACCCGTTCCACTACATTGTTCTCAATCAAAATATCATCAAATGTCGTTCTGCGTTGAACTGACCCCTCGGGGATTGTAACACTGACTTGAATCCCTGCACTTCCAGCAGCATCTTTTTTATCTTCACCGTTTACATCATGCACATACAAGTCGTGGATATAAATGTGGTGCAGTGTTGAAACCTTGCTCAAATCGTTAGCTCCGCCAGCCTCAAAGTTCTCAGCCGCAACATGAACACCTCGCCGGGGAGTTTTGGCAGGAACAGATGAATGGTTGGTAACCTCTAGATACCCAATTTCCCAGTATTGTTGGTTGTATAAATAAACGGTACTCTCGACAGTACCCTCCCCTTGAATTAGAGGTTTCTCCCCATTTCCATACATTCCGATAGTGATCGGCCGATCTTCAGCTCCGGAACCTTTCGGGTGTAGTTGTCCAGACCATTTTCCACCCGCTTTAAATAAAATCTTGTCTCCTGGTAAAAATTTTGTACCGTTAACTTTGTCTAATGATTTCCAAGCTGATTGAGAACTTTCACCATTGTTATCATCGTCTCCATTAACACTATCAATATAATAAGTTGTACTGTCTGCTGACAGAGTGTTTGCCCCAGCAGGTTGGGCTTGTTCTATAAGAAATAGCGGCACCACAAGCCAAATTATTAAACAATTAATTAGGAATCGTTTCAAGTCGTTCACCTCATATATATAATTAGTACTTTCATTTGCAAAAGGCTGTTGGTTTTACAGCCGATTTCTCTTTTTCCAATTCCACTAAGAATAATTGAAATTACTCACATCTTCTTTTCTATTACTACCTTACTTCTGTAATTGTGTAGAACATGTCATGGAAACTTTTTATTAAGAGGTAATGTTGATATGACCAGTTAATGCCTGAAGTGAGAATCTATTAAGCTCTTCATCCCCAGGTTGTAATTTATTTCCATACAAAGCATGTCTTATAAGATTAATAATTTTCCACCTAGATTTCATTTTTGTACTTAGTACAATTTACACATCGGCTGCCTGTTTGTGATGACATTGAGATTGTTCGAATTCACCATTTAAGTTTACATTTTACGGAGTGCGGCGTACGTTAAACGGTAATAATTCCTTACTGTTCACCTCCTTTATAAAAAGCACCATCTTATTTTAAAAATTGTAACTGTATTCATTACTTGTCAAAAATAGAAACCACTCATTAAAAAAATAATGTACTAATCGAAAGAATAAATTATCCTTAGACTCATATTGGTTTAAAACATCGCTTGGATTAATATTTCTTTCAGAAAATTCCTTTAAAAGATTTATCATTAGTTTACTATACAGCTTGTATTAAATTAATAGAGTTTCTTGCTCATTATTAGTACAATATTGCTCTCAATATCCATTCTATATTTGTAACATAATTATTTGATCATATAGAATCATTCACATGGTATTCTTTTAATTCCTCCTATTTACCTATTCTACTTTTTCACAAATAAAGCTCCATTATCGACGTGTTATAATGAAATTGCTCAATGGAATATAGTTGGTTAAATGGGAACATTTAGAGGTGATAGAGTGATTGAAGAAAGATTTTTTTACAAAACGTATACCCATTCTTCGAGTGAAATTGCAAAAAAACTCTGGTTTTTTGTACATTCTGTTGGTTGGTTTGTATGCGAACCAACGTATGATGTACAAAGGGATAGATTATTTGATTTTCAATTAAAGTATGTGGTAAGTGGAAAGGGGAAGATTGAATGGCACGGCCGGACTTTTAACGTAGGCCCTGGCGATATTTTCTTTCTGGATTTAAATCAGCCACATCGCTATTATGCTGACCCTAACGATCCGTTTGAGGTTTTCTGGGTTCACTTCGGCGGTTCACAGGTGGAGGATTACTTTCATTTACTTGACGGCAATAATACACCTGTCTATCAAGTTCATAATCCGGAGGAAACTCAGGAATTATTTTATCAACTTTTTGAAATGTTTAATTTACGGCAAGTTGGCCATGAGGCCAAGGCTTCCGCTGTTATTACACATATACTAACAAATATGATAGTGATGAGAATGAAGGGCGGTTCGTCTCAACCTTCTCTTGAAACACCTGCATATCCGGATTCAATCCAACAAGTGATTTATTATATGGAAAACCATTTTATTGAGCCTTTAAAGCTTGAAGAAATTGCGAATGAAATAATGTTAAGCCCTTACCATTTTTCCCGCTTGTTCAAACGGACGACGGGTTATTCGGTGATGGAGTACCTTCAAAAATTTCGTATTAAGCAGGCAAAATATCTTTTAACAAAAACGGAGAATTCCATCAGCGAAATTGCTGAAAAAACTGGATTCTCGGATCAAAGTTATTTTGGAAAGCTTTTCAAACGCTTTGAAAAACAAACACCGAAGGAATACAGGTTAGCCCATAAAGCGATTACATACCACCCCGAACATATCCCAGCAAAAACTGACAGTAATGCATTTGCACAATCCAAGGATCTTTACTAGAAATTGTAATGTCTACTTTGGAGAGTTGTATTTAACCAATAAAAGAATATATGTAGTAAGCAATAGACTAATAAATGTGGAAGAATCATCTTTCTGGTTTGAAGGAGAAATGAGGGATATTGAACACTCTACACTCATTGTAGGAGAACACAGGATTGCGGTAAGATGGGCATACAATGGAAACCTCCTTTACTTTATAAAAGCTTTTCAGAAATTGAATGTAAATGCGTAGGTTTCCTTGACATCAAGTATATGTGGGAGATATGTGATGACAAATATTAACGATATTGCAAGTATTTGAGTTAACACCATTACCAATCCTTGTAAGTCTTTTAATGCTTGTTTGGTTTATTATGTTAGTGGTTCCATGTGTACTTCTTTTTAAACAGAGGAGAGTTGCTCTTATGAAAGAAAATCGTTTTCCTATATCTTAAGGCAATGTCTAGTTTTTATAAAAAGAACCTTGGGTAATAAGAAATAAAATTACCCAAGGTTCCATTTTTTTAAAACTGAGTAGTAAAAATAAGATAAAATAAATGCTATGGGTTCTATTATTCTCCATTTAGACTTTCCTTAAGATATCTGAAACCGGTTACAAATTTAGGTGTGGGGTTCGAGGGAAAGAAAGCGGTTTTTTACGGAGGTTTTTTTGTGCAAACTCAACGTTTTAAATTTAAATTAAGTACGATTATCACCTTCTTCGTTTGTTTAGTTGTCCTTGTATCATTAATGATTACAGACTTATTAATAAGTAACACAGTCAGTGAAAATATTAGAAAACATCAGGAAGAGAAAGCGAGTATGGTTTCGAGGTCGATTGCAACCTCTCATGTAATTATCGAAGCATTGGAGGACGAACGTAAGACAAACGAGATTCAGGATTATACGATGGATATTCAATCTGCCACCGACATGTTGTTTATTGTCGTCATGGATATGAACGGGATACGGAAGTCGCACCCTAATCCAGACCAAATTGGAAAACACTTTGTGGGTGGGGATGAAAAGGAAGCGCTTAAGGGAAAAGAGTATGTATCAAGCTCCCGTGGGACATTAGGTGAATCTTTAAGAGCCTTTACACCCATCTACAATATGACCGGGGACCAGATTGGTGTCGTTGCTGTCGGCATTTCGCTAGAAAGTGTAGAAGCAGCACTAGGCAAAAGCCATAGAGGTATTCTAACTGTTACAGTATTAGGTTTACTTGTTGGTATCATTGGTGCTGTCTTATTAGCGAGGTATATTAAAAGAATCCTATTTGGACTTGAACCCTTTGCGATTGCCAAGATTTTTGTGGAACGTAGTACCATGCTTCAGTCTGTACATGAGGGGATCATTGCAGTTGATAATGAACAAACCATTACGCTGGTTAATCGATCAGCAAGGCAGATTTTTCAAAAAGCTGGGCTTTCCGAGGATCCGGTTGGGATGAAAATTAATGATTATTTGTCATCAACTAGACTAGACCAAGTTTTGGAAAAAGGAAAACCTGAGCTGGATGAAGAACAAACTATTAACGGTATTTCCATCCTTGTCAATCGAGTTCCGCTTTTTGTAAATGGCGAGGTGGTGGGTGCGATTTCAACCTTTAGGGACAAGACCGAAATTAATCAATTGGCAGAGCAATTAACAGGGGTGAAAACCTATGCGGAAGCACTCCGTGCCCAGTCCCATGAGTTTATGAATCGCCTGCATGTGATCCTTGGGATGGTTCAAATGAAATATTACGATGACCTAACTGATTACATCCGAGCATTAGTGGGTCACCAAAATCAAGAGCTCGGAAACATCGCTCAACATATTAAAGACCCTGCACTGGCTGGATTTCTTATGGGGAAATTAAGCTATGCCAGGGAAGAAAATGTGGAGTTAATGATTGAGGTAAATACTGTGATTCCTGAGCCGGCGAACCCTAAGATTACCCATGAGTTAATCACCATTCTTGGGAATTTAATAGATAATGCCATTGAAGCCATGGCTAATTCTAGCGATAAAACACTAGATGTTACACTGCAATATTCGGAAAACTTTTTAACAATTGAGGTTTTGGATTCAGGACCCGGAATTCCTGATGAGATTCAAAGGAACGTACTTGAAAAAGGATATTCCACAAAAGGGGAAAATCGTGGATATGGCCTTTATCTCGTTACAAAAAGCATTGAAAACTTAGGTGGAGAATGGACCATTGATTCTAAATTATTGTTAGGAACGGAGATTCATATACAAATTCCTTATGAAGTAAAAGGGGGGTAACATGATTAAGGTTCTGATAGTCGAAGATGACCCGATGGTAGCCGAATTTAATAAACGTTATCTTAAAGAAGTCAAAGGATTTAGTTTGTCTGGCATTGTCCATAACGTAAAGGATGCTAGGGAGTTTCTTGAAAGGGAACAGGTTAACCTCATTTTACTTGATGTCTATATGCCAGGAAAGAATGGTCTCAAACTGCTTCATTTTATTAGAGAACAAAATATAGCAGTCGATGTTATTCTCATTACAGCCGCTGCAGACACGGAAAAAATACAAACAGCCCTACGGCTTGGAGCAGTTGATTATTTGATTAAACCTTTTGAGTTTGAAAGGTTTAACCAGGCTTTGGTGCAATATAAAGAAAAATATGCTTTTTTTGAAAAAAAACAAGTTTTTAACCAGGAAGATTTAGATGATCGGATTCTTCATGGTGATCAGAGAACATCGTCAGAGGAAGTAATAAATGCATTGCCTAAAGGTTTGACCAATAGCACCTTGCAGAATATCATACAGGTGATTATTGCAAAAGAAGGCGGGCTTTTTTCAACCGATGATATCGCTGAGAGTACATATATATCTAGAGTGTCAGTCCGAAAATACTTGAAATACCTAACCCATCTCGGAGTACTTGAAGAGTCATTAACTTATGGGATTGGCAGGCCCGTTTACTATTACACGTTAAAAAAGGACAGGCTAAGTCAAGTGTCGATGTATCTTTGAAAAAGTGGCGATTGCCACTTTTTTTAGTTAAATAGATTTTTCAAGAATAGAGGGCTATCCCCACCAATCCAGAAAGTGCAATAACATAGACTGGATTCCAACGGAGTTTAAATAAGGCAAATAAGGATAGGCCAAAGATGATGACTAAGCTAATAGAACGGAACGATATATCTAATGTAATCAGATTATTGGCTAGTGCAAATTTAATGGCAGCATAGATAATTAAACTAGTGACTAAAGGCTTTAAACCATAAAACATTCTTTCAACCACAGGATTATGGTGCAGTTTAATAAAAAAGGCTGCAACCGTGATAACTAAAATTAGGGAGGGAAGTAAAATAGCCATGGCCGATACAACTGCCCCGCTAATGCCTGCGGCAGAATATCCTATTAGAATGGCACTATTGGCCGCGACGGGTCCTGGAGACATTCCAGCAATCGCAATCATATTCGTCATGTGTTCTGCAGACATCCATCCGTATTCCGTTACAGCCTTTTCAATTATGGGCAACATCGCGTAGCCCCCTCCAAAGGAGACAAAGCCCATTAAAAAAAATGTCTGAAAAAGTTCCCACAATATCATTTGGCACACCCCCTAATTCTAAATACCAGCACCCATGTAATAATCAGGGTCAATGGTTGGATCTACTTCCTTATCTTTCTTCAAGTCAATTTGATAGCCTAATTTTGTCTTAATAGATGTTACAACTAATCCTGTAATTGCCCCGAGCAGGATGGCAACAATCGGATGGATGAAAAATAGTACAGGTACTCCAACAACCATAATGAAAAATGTAGTCTTGTCAAAAATGGCTGTTTTTGCAATTTTAATTCCCGCAAACACAATAATTGCTACAATGGTGGCTCTTATTGATATAAAAGCAGCTTCTAACTTTGGATTATCTTGAACATAATAATAGGAAGCTCCTAAAGCAAGAACAATTAAAAAGGTAGGCAGCGAAACACCAATCATAGCAGCTAGAGCTCCGCGTATCCCGCCAATTCTTTGGCCAATAAATGTAGCTGAATTCACCGCAACAGCTCCTGGAACCGTTTGAGATAATGCTATCACATCGGTAATATCATCATTTGTTAACCATTTTCGCTTTTCTACTATTTCTTTTATGATTAAAGGGATCATCGCAAAACCCCCGCCAAACGTTACAGGACTAATCTTAAAAAACGACCAAAAAATTTGAAACAATAATCTATTATGCGCCTTCACCTTCATAAAAATCCTTCTTTCCACAAGATCAAAAGAAAGCAAGCTCTCCATCAACCTATGAATCTAACATCATATATAAAGGTACCAAAAGAGAGAGAATGGGTAAATAGCAACAATTGTAAATTATAATAATTATAGTTTGGTGACAGGCACCACTCGTGGACACTGTCCGCCTGAGGTGGACAGTGTATGATGGAGGAGAGGAATGAAAAAATGTGAGCCGGAGGGGCTCACATTTTTTAGGTTTAGGCTGTGATTTGTTTTTTGTCAGGTACTTCCTGTACTGGGTTGAATTCGCCTTCTGTTTTGGATATGACGACGGTTGCTACGCCGTTTCCGATGAGGTTTGTGATGGCACGTGCTTCTGACATGAATCGGTCAACCCCAAGAATAAGAGCCATTCCTTCCACTGGGATGGAAGGGAAAACTGCTAGAGTCGCTGCGAGTGTAACAAATCCTGATCCTGTTACGCCGGCTGCACCTTTTGATGTAAACATCAATACAGCAAGCAGAGTGATTTGCTGCCAAATACTGAGGTCTACTCCGTATGCCTGCGCGATGAATAATGCAGCCATAGAAAGGTAAATGGAAGTTCCATCAAGGTTAAAGGAATATCCTGTTGGAAGAACCAACCCTACAACGGGCTTAGAACAACCGTACTTTTCAAGCTTTTCCATCATCTTAGGCAGTGCAGCCTCAGAGGATGAAGTTCCGACGACCAAAAGGATCTCTTCTTTTATATAAGCAATGAATTTGAAGATACTGAAACCGAACATCTTAGCAATACCGCCAAGAACTAAAACAATGAATAATGCCATTGTAATATAAACAGAGCCCATTAATTTTCCTAGATACAATAATGATTCAATTCCAAATTCCCCGATTGTGTAAGCCATAGCTCCAAATGCTGCAAATGGAGAGACCTTCATAATGATATTAACGATTCCGAAGAACACCTCAGCTGTTTTTTCAAAAAACTCAATAATAGGTTTTCCCTTTTTACCTAAGTGAGCCAAAGAAATTCCGAATAATACAGCTAAGAGGAGTACTGGTAATAGTTCACCATTAGCAAAGGCACCGATAAAGCTATCAGGAATGATCGATAAGATAAAATCCATAAACCCGTGACTAGTTTCAGCAGCTTTTTCTGTGTATTGGGAGATATCTCCTTTTCCAGCTTCCGCATCAATCCCTTTTCCTGCCTTAATAACATTTGCCACAATAATTCCGATGGCTAGAGCGATGGTGGAGACGATTTCAAAATAGAGCAACGCCTTCCCGCCGATTTTACCAACTTTCTTTAAATCTCCCATACCAGCGATTCCAATTACGATTGTCAGGAATATAATTGGAGCAATCACCATTTTTACTAGTTTGATAAAAATATCTGCAATGACCTTTAGCTGTGAGCCAATCTCAGGAAAAACTAAACCGACTGAAATACCGAGGAGAATACCCAGAATTACTTGGGTAGTGAGACTCTTAAAATTAATTTTCATGATCCATGCCTCCTATTCGAACATTGTTTTGAAAACGATTTCATTTTTATGAATTATTAATATATTACAATTTTGTGAACAACTAAAATAGTTTATATTACTTTATAAATCGTTTTGTAATTAAAGTAAGTGAGGGAAATGGTCAAATTGGTTTTATCTTTCAAAATATTGAGGATTCCATTAGAGGGTCAATTTTTATGTTAATTCCGATTGGATTTGCGAAAAGTGAGTCTGACTGCTTTTTTTGAAAAAGAGTGCGGAGGAGCCAAATGGCCGATAAATTCGATTAAATTTGCTCCGCCAGGGAGTTAGGTGATCAGTTTCATCCCGCTAATTAAAATTGGTCTGCTTACAACTAAATTAAAAATAAGGACAAGGTTGCAGCTTTCTTGAAGTGGGCTTATGATCTGGCTACAGTTGCAGCTGGAAAAACTTATGCTCAAGCCACAAAAATCTTGAATTACATTCAGGCAAACCCTGGTAAGATTGTTGATTGGTTCCTTAAGGGATATTCCGTTTACGACATTATTCGTATCATTCTAGGATAGTAAGTTAATAGCAGAGCTCTTTTGTTGAAAAAGAGTTCTGCTTTTTTTAATTTGCTAAATGAGTGAGTTATTTCGGAAAAGCGCAATTATAGTAAAACGATATTGAATCTACAAATTGGTAGAATTATGATGAATTCAACTAAAGATTTAATTGAAAATAATCCTATCTTTTTGGAATGAGACGATTAGCCTTTAGAAAGAAAAACCATTTGCAGCCTAGATATTCGAGGGGTTCTGTGTTATGATTCCATCCCTTGTTGAAACTAAATACCAATGGTATGATAAAAATTATTATATAAATTTTACCAGTTTTGTAAGGTAGGTGGATGATAAGTTGGAAATTTTATATATGAGAGATATTAAAAAGTATTATGATGGAGAATGTATTATTTCAATAGACTCTCTTTCGATAAAAAAAGGAACAATATGTGGTTATTTAGGGAAAAATGGAGCTGGTAAATCTACCACGATTAAAATGTTAATGGGAATTATCATACCTGATGAGGGTGAAGTTTTTTTTCAGGACGAGATAATAAATTATCACAATCCACATCATAAAGGGCATATTGGCTATTGTCCTGATTATCCTGCTGTGTTTGAAAAACTATCAGTAATCGAACATTTACATTTCATTGCTTTCTTATATGGGAAAACGAATGTTACAGAAATTGAGTCTAAAATAAATAAATATTTAAAGCATTTTGAAATAGAAAAATATAAGAAAACCTTAATTAAAAATCTTTCTAGAGGAAATAAACAAAAAATTGCCATTATTTCTTCCCTAATACATGACCCTTCTCTTTTACTATACGATGAACCTACGCTTGGATTGGATCCATTAAGTATTAAACAGTTCAAGACGTTGTTAAAAGAATATACTTCTAAGGGAGGAACCGTTTTTTTATCATCTCACTCCTTAAATACTATAGAAGAAATCGCGGATACGGTTTCCATTATTAATAATGGAGTGCTCTTAAAGAAGAATATATCTGTAAGCAAGATAAGAGAGACATTGACCAGTGTAGAAGATTACTTAATATCTGTTGTTGAGGGACGAGAATGAATAAAATGAATTTCATTAGGTATTTATCTTTTAAATATAAAATAACAAGGCATAAACCTAGAGGATCGAAAAAAGAGGTTATTGCGGAAGGAGCTGGAATTGTTTTCCTGTTTCTATGTCTTACTGCTATTTTATATTTTATTATTCAATTCCTGCCTCAAACCATCCAATCAAATATGCCTAAATATTTATTAGCTTTATTTGCTTTTTTGTGTTTGATCTCTATCTCCACCTCTATAAAAAAATTTTATAAAGAGTATTTTCATTCGGTTGAACGGGAAATATTACTTGTTGCGCCAATAAACAATTCGCAAGTTATTTTAGCGAGATTTTCCATTGTTGCTATAGAAGTTGCATTTGTTCATTTTATTTTCTTATTTCCGTTTACTTTAGCCAATTACTTTGCCAATCATATTTCGTTAGAAATTGTCCTTGTGACTATTCCTCAGATTGCAGCGGTTTCGATTTTTTTTAGTGTCATGGCCAATGTCCTATTTGGTCTTGCATTTATCCTTACGAAAGGAAAAGGATTAAAAACAGTAGCATATTCTCTTATGACACTTGGTTCTGTTGGGGTAATTGCCGTTATTATCTACTCTCAGAATTATAAGACGTATTTTTTAAATCAAAATGGAATCGTTGAAACCATGTTTTATCTGTTGCTTCAATACCCAAAATATTTATTGGGTGCTCCGATAGATGTAATAGAAGTTGTGTTATTTACTTTGTTTATTACTGTAAACTGTTTATGTTTTATTCCTATTGCTTACTTCATTACTGACTATTGTTATAAACGTGGGTTTTTAACCATATCTTTAAGAGACATAGAGAAGTCATTTTATTCCAATCAGATTTCAATAGTGATTAATAAGTACATAAAGAACTTTTTCATAAGGAAAGATTTATTATTTTTAATTAGATCACCAAAGCTTTTTTCGGTGTATCTCTCTCCCATATTGTTCACAAGTGTAATAGAATACAAAAATCAGTTTGCATCCGGTTATACTCTATCGTTACTAATCAACATATTTGCGTTGATGATTACAACGGTTACAACTAATAACCTTTTTTCAGATGATAAAGAGCATCAAGACCTCTTATTTTCAATTCCCTTTAACTTTCAGGAACTTTTAAAGAAAAGAAGTCTTTTAGTACATTGTCTGTCTTTTATAATTGCTGGGATTTATATAGTTACTATTTGTTTATTAGAATCGGTAGACATTGAATTAATCATGTATGCTCTAATCCAGATCTTCATCCTGACCTTTATAGCTTCCCGGGTATTAATATCACGGATTATGAAAAAGAGTATAAAAGATTCTACAGGATATAGATTTAAGGGTGAAATAGTAAAGCCCCTTTTTTACTTTATATTTGTGTGGAATATTCCACTTCTACTTGTTTTTAGTATCATGCATGTGTATTTTCGGCAATTAATAGACGGGAGTCATGTGTTTTTTGTGCAGGAAAATATTATTCTGATTTTAATTACCGCTATTATAATTGGAATGTTGTATAAAAGTACCAAAGTAAATTTAAATCATGGAGTGAAGAGGAAATGACAAACGAAAATAAAAATGAAAATAAGACAGCTATGCAAAAATTTAGTGCAGGGTTTACGGTTTTTTGTATTCTATTTCTTATTTTGAAATTCACTGGTCTTATTGACCCTATCGTTCAGTTCTTTAAAAACTAGTGATGCGAGAAAGCGGAGGAAGACACCTTTAGTGAATAAAAAACTAATCAAACGTTTGATTAAATCGTTAGAAGCGTTGGTATTTAAGGATTTGAACAACTAATCAAACGTTTGATTTAAAAAGTTTACTGGTTTCCTTTTCCGTTTGACTCCTGAATTGAAACATTCTTCGGCCGTTCAGGATAGGATGCCTTACCTGAATCATCGGGACCTGTTAGCTGATTCCTATGATTAAGCACCTTTCCAGTATATTCAATAGGATTATTTTTTGGCATTTTATACACCTCCAAGTTATAGTATGGTTGAATTACAAATAACAAATTCAAAAAGTATGATTTAAAGACAGAGGGGAGGAGAAAAAATGACAGCACCAAAACATATTGTTTCTGCAGCAGCCATTGTCTTAAATGACAAGAATGAACTATTACTGATTAAAGGTCCACGAAGAGGATGGGAAATGCCTGGCGGTCAGGTGGAAGAAGGGGAATCCTTAGCGGATGCCGTCATTAGGGAAACAAAAGAAGAATCAGGGATAGACATAGAAGTTATAAAGTTTTGTGGAATCTTTCAAAATATCGAGGGCTCTATTTGTAACACATTATTTTTAGGAAAACCAATCGGCGGGAAATTAACAACCAGCCCAGAGAGTCTAGAAGTAGGTTTTTACAAACTAGAAGAAGCATTAGAAATGGTAACCTGGAATAACTTTAGACAAAGAATTGAATATTGTTTAGATGAGAAACTCCATCCTTTTTATATTGGTTTTTAAATTTAGGAAAATACATAGAAAAAAGCGGCTTCCAGTTATGGAGTCGCTTTTTTGCTTAGCGTGGAAGCTATCTCGCCACATTTTCACGATGTATCACTTTATAGACTATCGATGCTAAAATATTGGCGAGGATGAAAAGCATATTCCCCTGCACATTAGCGTGCAATACTTGTTCTTCAAATTCCATATCTTCCATCATCTCACCTTGACTCTTACCCTTTTTCTCATTCTCTATACGCCTCTTTGCCATTTGCTCTACATATCGATATTGAAAAGGAACTAATATTAAAGATAATAGAATGTACCCGCCAACAAATATAATAAATACTTCACTCATCTGGAATTTCTCCTTTTTATTTTGTTTATTACCCACCGAAAAATAAATCAAGGATATTGGAAGCCTTAGATGATTTCTTATTATAAAATTCGGAATAACCACAGTTTTTACAGAAGATAACGATAAACGTGTTGTGTTGAACATCGAATATTTTTGATAATCCCGTTCCAGTCATGGCAACTTCTTTTTGACCTGTATCTCTAGAACCGCATTTCAAACATCCTTTTTCGCTCATTGCAATCCCTCCTGTTTTGAACCTTTCCATTTATTTACGTAATGGATTTCAAAATGTTTCATAATAATCACACATTTTAGCTTGTCGCCTTACGCGAAAAAAGGTAAAATGCAATAAAACTAGAAAAGAGGGATGAAAGTGCCATTTAATGTTTCAATGTTAGGTATGGGTTATTTTAGCCTAGAGGCTGCAGCAGTCGATAAGAGTCCAAGTGAAATGGTGATCACTGACAATAAAGAGGAAACCTACTACATCGTATCACGAGAAGTTTACGAAGATGGTCCCAAGCAAGAAGGATATAAAATCGTCGTTAACGAAGGGGAATAAGCAATTCTCCTATTTATAAAGAGCGTTTTCACAAGAAAATGTAAATAAATATGTACAAATAATTGCACTGCATTTGCGGTGCTTATTGTAAATAAAAAAGCTCAGTTCACATAACTGAGCTATTTCTTATATTTATTTTCAATGTCTTATTAATTCCGCTTTTTATTACATTTTATTATTTTAAAGTGTAAAGGTAGGATATAACTATACACAAAAAAGAATATAGGTAGGCTTAACAGATGGTTCCAATGGGTAAGTTTCATATATCCTACCTTAGCCACTACCCATTCAATTAAAAAAGAAATGACGGTAAATATAATTACTAATTTCCATTTGTTGGATATTTTTAAATAATTTAAATAAATAACTGAAAGTGATGAAGGAACAAAGTTGTAAGTTATAAATTCACCTAATCCTACAATTTTAGGATTACCAAAATCAACTAAATCTAAATATTTGGCAAATATGCTATCAGCAACCCAAGTTGCAAACCCAACTACTCCAATAGTAATATAAAGCTCTCTCCAACTTATCTCCTTCTTAGGCATGAAAAGAGCATACAATAATAATATTATTCCCAATGATACGGGCAGCCAAAGTCCTTTTGCGTTTAAATCTAAATTCTTAATAATCGACTCCATACATAGTCCCCTAACAAAGATTAATATTAATATGGTTTCCAAATTAAAGTAAATTACAAATAGAAAATTTGTCTTGTTGGCTTTATTCTAAAATAGTCTTATTCATATCCTTACAATTTAATATTCCTCCAAAGTAAGAACTAATCAAACGGTTGATTAAAATTTGTAATAAAAGAATAGTCCTCTAGGAAACCCTAAATATAGGGAGGGGATGCGCTGGTGATGTTTTCTTTAAAAGGGGATGCCCATAAAGTTTTTCTGCGTTTGAAAAGAACGTTGCGTAATGGCGATACCATTAAAGAGATGCAAGAATATAAAGAGATTGAAGAGATACAAACTCTTTATCGGTCGCTAGATAGCAGTACGTTGCAACTGATTCATTACCGAATGATAAAGGAATATAACGGATCGGGCATTATTCCAATTTTGGTATCCTCTGCCCCCTGGTTGTTATTGCTTTTTTCAAAGCAGTTATCTACTTTTTTGTTTAAAAACGGAAATTGGCTTTGGGCGGGCTTTTGTATTGTCTATCTACTCGGTCTTGCAATTAGTGTAATTATCCATTTTCGCGAAAAAGCCTGGGCTGCATTTCATATGGAAATTATTCAAGATATATTAAAGGAAAGATAAGGCGAAAATGACAAGGGACATTCCAATCCGTAAGCGCCCTTGTCATTTGCTTCCAGAATTAAACTTTTTTTAATCCTCGAATATCTGATATAGTAGTCTTTGAGAATGATAGGGAAGGATTGAAGACTACACGATGAAATGTTTTTCAATTGACTTAGACGGTACATTATTAAATTCTGAACATGATATATCTGAAGCAAACCTGCAAACCATCAATGAATTGCATGAACAAGGTCATGCAGTTATTTTGAACACTGGCCGGGCTTATGCAGATGTCATTAAAATAAAAGCATTACAAAATTTAGAGATTCCTATATTTTGTGTCAATGGATCTGTTTTATTCTCGGAAACAAGAGAGCTGTTATTTGAAGCGACTGTACCGATTGAAACGTATAAAAAACTTTTTCCGATATTAAAGGGACTAGGTGTTGGGATTTTAGTCTATACCAATTATGGAGGCTTCCCATCTACTTTACCTTCTTTGCATAAAATGAGTAAAGAAGAACTCAATGATCTTTTTGAAGAATTCAATTACAATGAAATTCTTGAAAAAGATCAGTTGAAAATCTATAAATTAATTGCTTTAACACATCATGACCAACTAGAAAAAGTTGAAGAAGTTAAAAAGACTCTTGGGGATAAGTTTGATATTTCAATGGCTTCTTCATTTCCTAATAATGTTGAAATCACTTCAAACGAAGCGCATAAAGGAAAAGCATTATTGCGTTATCAGGAAATGATGAATCTTGAGTTTGATGAAATTATTGCCTTTGGTGATGGCGGTAATGACCTTGCTATGTTCGAGGTAGCAACCACTTCTGTTGCGATGGCTAATGCACCTCTTCATGTACAGCAAAAAGCTGATATCATTACAAAATCTAACAATGAAGATGGATTTGCTCATGCAGTTCGTCATTTGCTAAATCCTCATAAAGAAACAATAGTAAAGTAATAAAAAGCCCAATTTCCAGTTAATAAGGGGAAATTGGGCTTTTAGTTTCTAGAAAGGTTGATGGTTGCTTTGGTTAATAGCTCTATAATTCTCATCATCATTCTCCTCTTTGTTTTGTCATTTCTATTTTTACTTGAGGGAGCAAACCTTCCATTTTTTCGCGTGTGCATAATCCGATTGAAAAGGCAGTTGCACTTCCGGCAGCCACACTAAAACGAAAAGCTTCTTCTTTTTCAATCCTCAGAGCCGTACTTAAATTTCCTAGTAAAACCAAAGCATATTTCATAGTTTAATAATACTAATTGGAAACCATTAGGGAGGTGAACGTATTTCGAACTTTTTAGATTCTTCGCACTTCTGAGAAATAAAACAGATTTAGTTAAAAATATAGATATATTTGAAACCTTATTGAGTATAATACGTATATGTAGAGGTAGCGGAATTGAAAAAAATTTATAGATAGGAAGAATAAATTTGGGCACAAATATTTTAGTAATAGCAAATTATATCTATAATATTTATTATTGGTTAATTTTAATAAATATTTTTGGTTCCTGGTTTCCGCAATTTCAATCAACCAAAATTGGAATGCTGATAGGTAAACTGGTTAACCCTTACTTGTCTGTCTTTAGGAAATTTATCCCGCCACTGGGTATGATTGATTTTTCACCAATCATTGCGATTTTTGCTTACAGCTATATAGGGAGATTTGCTTTAGAGGGTCTTCGCCAATTGTTAATCATGCTGGGTGCATTCTAATTAAAAACGTATTTTATATAGGGCTTTACTTACGTTTCATAGTAAGTAAAGCCCTATTACTGTTATTAAAAATTTTCTATCATGTAGCTAGTGTTGTGAGTATCACTTAATTGGTAAATTGAGGTATTCTAGAGAATAGGATGAATAAAAGGGGAGATTTTTATGAAATCTGCATTAATACTTGGGGGAACTCAATTTGTTGGCAAAAGGCTGGTACAATTGTTAGTAGATGAAGGGGTAGAAGTGACAATTGCTACAAGAGGGTTGACAGCTGATTCCTTTGGTAATCAAGTTACTAGATTGTTTATTAGCCGTGAAGATACAGAATCACTCGTACAAGCTTTTCAAGATAAGAAATGGGATGTTGTATTTGATCAAACCTGCTATTCCTCACAAGAAGCCCTTGATACGCTGAAAGCACTAAATGGAAAAGTTCAAAAGTATATATTTATATCGAGTCAGGCAGTTTATGATTTTGGGTCCAATCATATGGAAGAAAGCTTCAATCCATTAGATTTCGAGCCAATATTAAAAACCAGAAAAGATTACAAAGGCTATATTGGATATCAGGAAGCAAAACGAGCGGCTGAAGCCATCCTTTTTCAGAATGCAGACTTCCCAGTGGTTGCCGTACGCTTTCCGATTATTATTGGAAAAGACGATTATACCAATCGCTTAAAATTCCATGTGGAGCACATAAAAGAAGGTAAACCGATGTTCATTGAACATCCTAACTTTAGATATAGTTTTATCGACTCAGGGGAAGCTGCTTCGTTTTTATTAAGTATGGCGAAGTCCGACTATCATGGTCCGGTTAATCCAGGCTCTGAGGAAGATTGTAGTTTAAGTGAATTAAATACGTTAATTGAAGATCTTATTGGCTCTAAAGCTATTTTAAGTATTGATGGTGATCCATCTCCCTATAATTTGCCTGGAGCATGGTCTGTGAATACTAGTCTTGCTCAGTCAATGGGATTCAGTTTTACATCGTTAGATAGGCTTTTGAAAAATTTAATCCTTCACTATTCATCGTTTTTATAAAGGGGGAATACCATGAATATTCGGAAGGCTACATTAAATGATCTTAATTCTTTAACATCACTATTTGATTCCTACCGAGTGTTTTATCAGCAGGAATCTAATTTTGAAGGTGCAAGATCTTTTTTAAAAGAAAGATTAATAAACGAAGATTCGCTAGTTTTCATTGCCTATGATGAGAATAATCCGGTTGGCTTTGTTCAGCTATATCCAACCTTTTCGTCTGTCAGTATGAAACGCTCCTGGGTCCTTAACGATTTATTTGTAAATTCCTCTGCGCGCAAAAAGGGTATTGGGGAGAAGTTAATTAAAAAGGCGATTGGATTTGCAGGGGAAACAGGTGCAAAAGGGTTATTATTAGAAACAGGTCATGATAATGTAACAGCACAGAGACTATATGAAAAAATAGGCTTTAAAAAAGAGTCCAATTACTTTTACTATTTTTCATTATAAAGGATAGGGTTGTAAATATCGGAATTAACACAAACTACGTCTAGAGGGAAAAATAATCCATCGAAAATGGGAGGTAGTTATAATGAATAGTAATGAACAAAATGCAACCATTATATCTAATGATGCACTGCGCGGTAAACCTTATCTTGATATTGACCGTGTCATTACAGAAGGTAACTCGAATAGCTCCACTCATCATAGAAATGAGCAGGGCATGAAGGAAAAATAATTATTTGGTATTAGAGGCGCTCAGCCTCTTTTTATTTTTAGACGTTTTCTTAGCTATAGTCTATTGTTAAATAATTTAATTGACTTTTGGAAATTAATTGAATAATATAGTGTTAAATTTAATAACTAAAGGCAAAGAAGAGAAAAAGTAAAATGAAATGGTTTTTCCACAGAGAGCTTCGGAAGCTGAAAAGAAGCAAAAACACTCATTTGAACAATGGTCTCTGAGCTTCGTATTGAACATACCTAAGGGTATTAGTAGGCTGCGGCGAGTTTTGACACTCGTTATCAATGTCACGGTATAAGAGTAGATTAATAATACTCCGTACTTGCTAAGGCAAATGGTGTGAGCTATTTGTGAAATAAGGTGGTATCACGTGGAATTCAAACCTCGTCCTTAACTATTACAGTTAAGGGCGGGGTTTTTTTATTTTTAAAAAATAGGAGGATTTACAACATGAGTATTTTTATTGGAGGTGCATGGGCTTATGCGAACGGTTCATTGCATCTTGGTCATATTTCAAGTTTACTGCCAGGGGACATACTGGCGAGATACTACCGTTTAAAAGGGGAACAAGTGCTATATGTTTCAGGTAGCGATTGTAATGGAACTCCTATAACCATTCGCGCTAGACAGGAAGGAGTACCACCTCAAGTTATTACAGATAGATATCACCATGAATTCCTAGATTGTTTTTCAAAATTAGGATTTTCATATGATACCTACACCCGAACTGATACTGAGCATCATCACAAATTGGTTCAAGAGATTTTTTTAGAGCTTCTTGAGAAAGGCCATATCTATAAAAAAGAAATTGAACAAACCTATTGTGAGAACTGTGCCCAATTCTTGCCAGAACGATATGTGGAGGGAATCTGTCCTGTATGTAAAGAACCATCTCGCGGAGATCAATGTGATCATTGCTCCACTATTTTAGAACCTCTCGAATTATTGAATAGCAGGTGCAAAATATGCGGGCATCCACCAACAACAAGATTCACAGAGCATTTCTATTTTTCTTTAAGCTCTTTTCAAGCTCATTTAGAAAACTATGTACAAGAAGCAGAAAAGAATAAGCTTTGGAGGGAGAATGCTATAGCTCTTACCAAAAGGTACTTAAAGGAAGGTTTGCAGGATCGAGCTGTTTCTCGGGATTTGCCTGTAGGAGTAAGTGTGCCGGTAGCTGGGTATGAAGAAAAGAAGATTTATGTTTGGATTGAAGCTGTTTCAGGATACTATACTGCTAGTAAGCTTTGGGCGAAGGAAGCAGGTAAAGATGATTCATCGTTTTGGAAGTCTTCTGTTACATCCTATTACGTTCATGGGAAAGATAATATCCCTTTCCACTCGATTATTTGGCCGGGGATTCTCGCTGGACTCGGAAAAGAACCATTACCTACACATATCGTATCCAATGAGTATTTGACCTTGGAAAAGAAGAAATTGTCCACCAGCAGAAATTGGGCTGTATGGGTTCCTGATATTTTAGAAAGGTATGACCCTGATTCTATCCGATATTTTTTAATCATAAACGCACCGGAGAGCCGGGATGCTGATTTTTCCTGGAAGGAATTTATCTATAGTCACAATAGTGAATTATTAGGGGCATATGGTAACTTTGTAAATAGGACGTTGAAATTTATTAATAAATCATTTGATGGTGTTATTCCAGATAAGGCGATATCTTCTACTATTCAAGAAAAAGTCAATTCTTTGTATGAAGAAACAGGACGATTAATTGAAGAAGCATCCTTTAAACAGTGTTTGGAAAAAGTATTTGAACTGGTGAGGTATTCAAATAAATACTTTGATGAACAAAAACCGTGGAAGCAGATTCATGATAACGAAGAATCTTGCATGCAAACTCTTTCAAATTGCGTTTATTTAATTGCCAACTTAGCCCATATCTTAACACCGTTTCTGCCTTTTTCGAGTGAAAAAGTTAAGAAAATGCTAAATACCTTAGAGTCAAATTGGAAACCCTTTTTGGTTAAACCAACCGTATTATCAAATGTTGAGCCGTTATTTGAACGAATCGACCCAACAAGAATAGCAGAAGAGCTTGAAAGGTTACAAAAACAAACTGATTAAATCATGCCGTGAAGGGTCCATGGTGATCGTAAATCATTTAAAAAGAGAAAAGCAGTCACCATGAACGGTTTCTTAACGAATGACCTCAATATTAAACAATGAATGTTATCGATCATATTGATTAGCAGCCAGGGACAGACGCTATTTTTTATTTTCTATCTTTTTTGAATTTTAGTAATATATTAGATATACCATTTTAAAAGTAAAAGGAGGATGTCCCATGGAAATTAGACAACTAACCTCTTCGGATGCGGAAAAATACTGGGATCTAAGATTAGAAGCCCTAAAGCAAGCACCTGAAGCATTTTTAACTAGTTATGAAGACGCTAAAAAAAGAGAAAATCCGGTTGCTCAGGTTGTAAGTAATCTTAAGACAGAAGGTAATTTTACTTTTGGAGCGTTTGAAGGTGATGAGCTTATTGGTGTGGTAACGCTTGTCCAAGAAAAGGCTGAGAAAATACAGCACAGGGCGAACATTTTTGCGATGTATGTGGCTCCAAAGAAACAAGGAGCAGGTGTGGGAGAAGCATTGCTCACGGAAGCGATTAATAAAGCAAAATCAATAGAAGCAATTGAAAAAATTAATTTATCAGTCGTAGCAAGCAATGAACCAGCTAAGAAGCTATATACAAAACTTGGCTTTAAAGTATATGGACTTGAAGAAAAAGCAATGAAACTGAATGGTGTTTATTTGGATGACGAACATAGGGTGCTGCATTTAAAATGAACAAACTTACCATTAGACAGGCAACCATACATGATTTACCAAGCTTCCTCATGTAGACTGGGAATTTTCTTTGTATGAAGGCGGTGTAGACCCTGGCCTTGGTTTTGAACGATTACCACAATGCGACTTTGAACCAGCAGATGACGGAATCGTTGTAAAAGCATATCGACTAACCTTTGAACGAACCAATAGAAAAGAGAGTTTTTTCTAGTGAAATGCAGATTTTAATTGACAGAATATTAATTATACTACTATAATGTAAATTATATTAATTGAGAAATGAACTTCGTCATATAAATTGAATAATTGGGCTATGAAGGGAACACAAGTAGTGCTTATCTCAATGTTTTTAGAGAGCTGATGGTGGGTGAAAATCAGTACAAAGATAAGGATGAATTTCGGTCCCAGAGCATTTTTTTCGAAATAAAGGGCAGCCTTTATAGAGGAAAAGACGGTCAAAAATGATCGTTAACAAAGTTGAGAGGCAGGCTAAGTCTGCAACTAGGGTGGTACCGCGATATATTCGTCCCTACTGATACAATCAGTAGGGGCTTTTTTATTAGCATGAAACAAAATATAGGAAGTGCAATGAAAGGAATAAAGTAATGCTTATTTTTCTGTTTTTAGAGAGCTGATGGATGGTGCAAATCAGTACAGACTTAAGCGTGAATTTCAATCCCGGAGCAACTTTTTTCGAAATAGGGGGAACCTTTATTGAGGGAAAGTCGGTCGAGAGATCGTTAACAAATTCAAGAGGCAAACTTATGTTTGCAATTAGGGTGGTACCGCGGTGTAAATCGTCCCTGTCGTATATGACAGGGGCGATTTTTTTATTAGTATAGCACGCTTATTCATTCACATTAAAAAAAGGGGAAATTGATTATGGAATTACAAAAAAGTTTATTGCCGCGGCATATCCGTTTGATGGCACTCGGAGGAGCAATCGGCACAGGTATATTCAAAGGGACTTCTGAAACAGTATCAATTGCGGGGCCAGCGGTAATTTTTTCATATCTGTTCGCAGGACTGTTACTTCTTGTTGTGATGAGTGCAATTGCCGAGATGGCCATCGCTTTTCCAGGGGTGAATATGAAAGGGTTTATTCATAAAGCCTTTGGAACCAATGTGTCTTTTGTAATCGGATGGCTGTACTGTTTTATGTGGTTAGTTGTATGTGTAATAGAAGTGATCGCTGCGGGAAGCTTTTTGCAATATTGGTTTCCTTCTATGTCTTTATGGTCATTAAGTTTTATAAGTGCTATTTTCATTGTGGCTATTAATTTTATGAATGTGAAACGTTATGGTGAGTTTGAATTTTGGTTTGCCGGCATAAAAATTACCATGATTGTCTTATTTGTTGTTTTAGGTGCCGGTATTTTATTCGGAATCATCCCGAGTAATGAAACAGACTATTTACGAAATTATGTACAATACGATGGTTTCTTCCCGCATGGCTGGTCTGGTGTATTCTCTGCCTTATTAATCGTCATTTTCTCATACGGCGGTACCGAACTTATTGGATTGACTTTATCAGAAACGAAGGATGCAGAAAAGGTATTGCCTAAAGTGATAAAAGGGGTTATTTGGAGAATTGTAATATTCTATACACTTCCGATTCTTATCATTTGCGGATTAATTCCATGGAATGAAATCGGCAGCCAAGCAAGCCCGTTTGTGCAAGTGTTATCTGCAGTCGGTTTTGATGGATCGGCTCATATCATGAACTTTGTCCTTATTACGGCTGTTTTGTCTGCAGCTAATTCTGGGATATATGGATGTACACGGATGATGTATTCCTTAGCAGCAGAAGGTGAAGCACCGAAATTATTTTCATATGTTTCTAAGAATGGTGTTCCATTATACAGCGTTATCTTAAGCGCTATTATCCTTATTGGAGGGACATTTGTTGCGTATTTTTCACCTGACCGTGTTTTTGGATATTTGATGGCCATTCCGGGTTTTACGGTATCATTAGTGTGGATTAGCATCTGTTTAGCGCAACTGAAGCTTCGCAAAACCTATATAAACCAGCCAAGTTTTAAAGTTTGGGGATTTCCGTATGTTACCTCATTTACTGCGATAGCGTTAAGTGTTAGCTGTGTAGGATTTGCATTCAGCGAACAGAATCGTGCGAGCATGTTTGTTTGTTTAGGTATGCTGATTATCTTAATTGTATGTTCAGTTTTTAGAAAAAAAGCGTGATAGAAATTTATTTTAAAAAACCTTGTCATTTGTAAATGGCAAGGTTTTTGTCTATGTTTTTGAAGTTACTTCACGTACTGTTTTTATTTTATAGATGAAGTAATAATATTTATAAAAAACAATCAATACGAGAATGCCTCTGACCAAAAAGCTTTCTAGGATAAAGAAGGGAATGGCTATCATCACATCTGCAAACAACAATATCGTGAGTTTTTGTTTTAATGTCATTGCCCTCTTTTTTACAAAAGTCTCTAAATGACGTTTATAAAGAGATGTCCCCTTAAACCAGATCTCAAATCGTTCAGAACCTTTCACAAAACAGTAGGAGGCTAAAAGAAGTAAAGGAGTTGTCGGTAATACTGGTAAAATTAGACCCAAAACGCCTAAACCTAGTGCAATAAAACCGATAATAATATATAGAAATTTAATAATGTTTCTCATTTCGATTGCCACCTTGTGCCATGCCATAAGTCATTCATTCATCTTTATTATATCATTTAAAAAAAGGAAGTTTTATGACGAAATAAGTACTTAGAGACAGTTTCAACCTCCATTATGTTAAAATAGTGAAGTCTAGAGAATGGGGGTTGACTGATAATATGATTACATTCTATAAAATTATAGTAGTTTTACATATTTTCTCGGCGATCATGGGAATGGGACCAGGGTTTATCCTTACGACCGTTGTAAAGTCGGGAAAAACAATGACCGAATTAAGGCACTCCTATGCCATTAGGCATAAACTGCATATCTTTGTGATGGTGGGAGGTACGCTTTTACTCATTACAGGGTTAATGATGGGCTTTATGAATCCAAGTCTATTTCGAATGGGTTGGTATGTAACTAGTCTCGTTCTTTTTTTAGCAGCACTAGCAATCGGTCCGCTTGTCTTATCACCTAGATCTAAACCAGTTAAGGCTTTGTTAGCATCTCATAAGGGTGAGGAGATCCCTGATGAATATTTTCGTTTATCAAAAATTCTGTTCCGCTATGAACACTTAGAAAATGCTATATTCATCGTCATTATTGCATTAATGATATTAAAACCATTTTAATTTTTAGAAAAAGGTATGAACTTCATAAAAAGGCACTGAAAATCCTTGTTGATAAGTGATTTTAATAGGTTTAGGCCGTACATACTACTCTATTAGTGCAATAATAACAGGCTGGTGAGATCGATTTGTCTCACCAGCCTGCGGGATTTGTGATTATCCCTTTAAAGAATCAATTAACCCTACCATCTTCTACATCTTCTGTCGTCATCTCTTCTGTCGTCATCTCTTCTTCTGTCTTCATCGCCAACAATTCTTACTCTATCAGCACGGATAATAACTTCTTCTGCATCAATAAAGACTCTTCTGACTTCTCTGCGTTCATCATCACGACGTCTTCTTTCATTAGACATTCCATATCCCCCCTTTCAAGCTTGTACTATAAATTATGCTTATACAAATTTAAGTGATTGGACGAATTGATTTTTTCTGTAAAATTTATCCACATACATTGATAAGAAGGAGATTTGTTATATCATGTGGAAATAAGGTAAAAATAAAGGATTGTGAGATGTAAATGGATAGGAGGGTGATCAAAAATGGATGTAGTTGAAAAGGCACTGCAGACAGCAAGTAGAAGTCATGAAGGACAATATCGTAAGAACACTGATATTCCTTATATTATCCACCCTGTTGCTGTTGGGATGATGTTAATGAAAGCTGGGTACAGTGATGAAATCGTTGCAGCGGGCATCCTGCATGATACGGTTGAGGATACGCCACTTATACTTGAAGATATAAAAGAGGAATTCGGAGCAAAAATTGCTGAAATCGTCGAAGGCAGTTCTGAACCTGATAAAACTCTTCCATGGAAGGATAGGAAGGAGCATACCATTGAATTCTTAAAAACAGCTTCGGAGGAAATTCGTGCTGTTGTTTGTGCAGATAAACTACATAATATTCGTTCCATCATTAGAGATTATGAAGATGTTGGGGAGGAAGTTTGGAGTAGATTTAATGCAGGTAAAGAACAACAAAAGTGGTACTACACAAATGTTGTAGAAAGTTTAGGGATCCAATCTACTTTTGATTTACTAATAGAATTACGTTATGAAGTAGATAAACTTTTTGGGAGATGATATGGGATGAAGGATTTTAAGGTTGACACATATGATGAGGCGATAGATGTAATAAAAGAAATTGGATTTCTTCCATTGGCAAAGCTTATCCCTAATTACCCTTCGCTCGACAGTATTACTCCGAAAGAACATTGGTATACCGGTTCGGAGTTCGATCCATGGATGTGGCGTGCAAAATTTCCGGGGGATGGAGCAGCCGCATATGGGAAGTTTGTGAAAAAGAAATCAGTATTAATATCTACTGAACTCTTACCATTGGTTCGTGCTATTTTGGGGTCCTCTTTTTCCGTAAGAGATCGATTTCGGGATGGGCTAATGTCAAGAGAAGCTGTAGAGCTATATACGCTGATTAGTGAGAATGAAGGAATAGACACAAGGGTATTGAGAGTAGAAGCAGGAATGAAGGATAAAGAAAAGAAGAAGCCGTTTGATCATGCCTTGCTGGAATTACAAGGTTCCATGGACATTGTTGTTTCAGGGACGAAGGCGAAAACAAACGAAGCTGGGGAGAAAAATGGCTGGAGTAGTACCTCTTTTGAAACAATGAATTTTTGGGCAAAGAATCATAGAGTTGATGAAAGTTCGATTGAAAAGGAAGACGCGAAAATGATGTTAAGAGATCATTTTGCTTCGATTTGCAGTCCGGAGGCAATGAAAGCCTTCAATAAAATATTTGGGCTTTAGAGGAAATCGTGACGATTTCCTTTTTTTGTTGTGTCCATTTGAAAGGAACGTAAACCCTAGCACTCCATTATTTCAACTAGCCGTGATACTAGCATGTCCCCACTGTCCTACTACTTCATATTTTATATAAAAGGAGATGAAAAAATATGAGTTGTAGAAAAAATGTGTTTCCGCTCTGTATTTTTCCAGGGTATAGATGGTGCGGACCTGGTTGCAGCGGTCCTGGAGCACCTATCAATGATGTAGATTCCTGCTGTTACAAACATGACCTCTGTCTTGAGCGTGGAAACTCCCCATGTTACTGCGATAAACGATTTATGGAATGCCTTCATTTCAAAAGAAATCCACATACAAAAAAAGGAAGACAGGCAAATGTCATGTATAAATTCATGAAACTAAAAACCAGTTTCACATGTGGCCATCATAAAAGATGTTAGACAAATGCTAACTGCATTCCTTTTTACAAGCCTTTTTTTCCAAATTACAAATCCATTTATAGAATCCTAATAAGATAAGTAGAAGAAAGGGGTCAAGGATAGCCGCATGCCGCAGTTTCCACCAGCCATAATGAAAATATCCCCAAGGCTCAGGAAGCAGGGTAATAACTTCGTAGGATAAAATGGCAATAACAAAACAAGTTAAATAAATTAGTTTTTTGACACATCCCTTTTTATGAGGGTACCAATTTAAGAAAAACATATTTACTGGCGGAATTAGGAACACATGCGGGAGTATTCCTCGCAAATCTAAACCTGGGTCAAAGTACCAGTAAGCATGATATTTGAATTCAACAAAAATGTCGAAAAGCACTTGGAAGGCAATCGTAAATAACCAAATATGAACAATTTGATTCCCAGTTAGTAATTTATTTGTTTTAAAACCCAAAACATTAAAGATTACAATTGCGATCAAAAGCCCTATCATAAAATTTCCCTTTTTTATTTTTTAATGTGCCCAGCAATGAATGGACTATGCATAGGACTTGGTAATTCAAAAAATTGTAAACATAAATTTTTTACAAATAATACTAAATAGTTTTCCTAATAATATGTCTGATATAATAGTTGATAGAAGTAGTGTCCTTTGTAAGGCCACTGCTTTTTCGTAAATGTGAATATTTGTAGAAGCTTCATAAAAGTAAAGGCATAAAACGAAAGGGGATAAGCGCACAGCTGTGAATAAATCAGTCAGTTAACATGCATGGCTAATCGATTTAGATTAGTTGGGAGATGAAATAATCTTATGTTAAAGCGATTTGCATCACTTAATGAGCTTAAGATACGCATCTATTTATGGGGTGTACCTTGTATTGTCATTTCTCTCATTTCTAATACATTTTTACAAAATATTGATGGCGTAAATAAATTCAATTTTACCATTAATAACACTCTCTCAATTTGGTTTATTATTAGTTGGTTTTTATTATACAAAAGACTTTTTGTTCAATTTACAGAATACTCAAATTTGGCATTAGTCAGTTTTTATCATGTTACGACTTTTTTTGATGCTGTTCGTAACTATATGGTTGTAGATGGAGGGTCTCTTGGAGATTTTATCATCTGGATGCCGATTACTACCTTGTTCTTTTTTTTAACTCTAGGAACAAAGCGAGGGTTATACTACTCCATTGTCATATTTTTAACAACTTTTATAACGGGAATCATTTATATAAATAGTCTCTACTCTGAATCAATTGATTCGCTAGGTCAGTTTTATTTTGCTAATCTTGTTTACATCATTGTTCTCTACTATGCTCAGCATGTGTTTAAGACTTATGCTGATCTTGAAATGTTTAAAAAGCACGCCTACTATGATTCATTAACGAGAATTGCTAATCGTCTGCAGATTGATGAATGGCTTGAAAAGAAGCTCAAGTTGTTCGAGGAGAAGAAAGAAGGCTTCTCAATCATTTTCTTTGATATTGATCATTTTAAGTCAGTAAATGATAGCTATGGGCATAAAGTTGGTGATGAAGTCCTTGTAGAGTTAGCAGAACTCATCGAGCACCATATTTCCAATCGAGAGCTTTTTGGACGTTGGGGTGGGGAAGAGTTCATTATCATCTCTAGTAAAGTAAGTGAAGATACCGTAAAGCTTGCAGAACATCTAAGGAAAGTAGTTGCTGAACATCATTTTAAAGGGGCAGGTAACCTTACAGCGAGTTTCGGCGTTACCAATTCTAAAGCAGGTGACAGCATAGATTCTTTATTGAATCGGGCTGATAAGGGTTTATATCAGTGTAAGAACTGCGGAAGAAACCAAGTAAGTTATATTAAGTAAGGGTTAGTGACACAGGCACTAACCCTTTATTTAGAACCATCCTTTATTGTTTAAATGGAAATTCTACACTCTCTGTTATAATCCTTCCGTTTCTTACATCTAAATTGCCCTCTGTTTTTCCATCCTTAGAAATTACATGCACAATATAAATTCCTTCACCAGGATAGTAGGCAACGTTTGTAATCTTAAAAGATTCTTCAGGGTAGTTTTCCTTAAGATAGGTGGTCACGATCTCTCTGCTCTTACCCTTTTCGGCGGGGTTACCATTAAGGAAGAAATAAATAAAACCAGACATGAGCAGCACAAGTACAAGAATAGATAATAAAATAGCTTTTCCCTTCATCGAGTACATACACCCCTTTTATTAACTTAATACTATTGTATTTATATTTTAGTGTAAAATTATACTATTTGGTGCTATTTCGCTTTAACAATAAGAAAAAGGGCAAAAAAGGAGCTTGGTACATGTGTACCAAGCTAAATTATGGGAAGTTTAAGAATAAGGTTCCTTAAACCTTAAGACTCAATTAAGTTATCTTTATAATAAGATAAACATTTGTAGAAGTTATAGAGAAGTTATGTGGAAATTGTGAAGATGACAAGTTTAATAATAATAGGCAAAAAAAAGGATTGGTACACGGGTACCAATCAAATTATGGGAAGTTTTTAAGAATAAGGTTCCTAAAAACCTAAGTCTTAAATAAGTTATCTTTATAATAGGATAAACATTTGTAGAAGTTATAGAGAAGTTATGTGGAAATTATGAAGATGAAAAAATTATTTTTTCATTGAGTGAAAATGGACAAAAAATCTAATAATAAGTTTGCCAGATTCAATTTATTATTAGGAGATGATTTTTTGAACAAATTTTTACCCAAATTCATGCTGTTGTTTCTTTCCTTTGCATTAATATTCCCAGCATTCACAAATGCGGAAGAGACCAAACAGGTCGAGCGGCAAACACAGCCGTTAAGTCAGAAAGCTTGCCAACTTAGGGTTGATTTGAGGCATCTTTGGAATGAACACGCTTTTTGGACAGAAAAGTTTGTAGTAAGTTCCATTGCAGGGCTAGAGGACCAAAAACAGGTGCTGGCTAGATTATTGAAAAACCAGGACGATTTTGGGAATGCAATTAAGCCCTATTACGGAGAGGAAGCAGGCAACAAGCTTGCACAATTGTTAAGAGGGCATATTCTGATTGCCGGCAAGGTTGTGGCTGCAGCAAAAAGCGGGAATCAGGCTGACCTCAAAAAATACAATACTGAATGGTTTAAAAATGCAGATGATATTACAAACTTTTTAACTGCTGCAAATCCTAACTACAATAAAAAAGAATTAAATGAAATGATGTATACGCATTTAAAACTGATTACAGATGGTGTGGTTGCCAAACTTAAAAAGGATTGGAATGCGAATATTACGGCCTTAGACAATAATCAAGAACATCTAATGCATATGTCAGATTTCCTTACAGATGGAATTATCAAGCAGTTCCCTAATAAGGTTTAAAAAAAATGGAGCCCAACTTAGTGGTTGGGACTCCATTTTTTAATGTGGTAAGAATGCAAGCTGATAAAAGAACAATACTGCGAATACATAAAGAAGGGGGTGAACCTCACGCCATTTTCCTTTGGCTATCTTCAGAAGCGGATAGCTGATGAAACCAAGTGCAATTCCAGTGGCAATGCTGGATGTTAGTGGCATACTCAGAATCACAAGGAATGCCGGAAAAGCTTCATCTAATTCGTCCCATTTAATATTTGCAATGCTTCCCATCATCATACTGCCGACAATGATAAGAGCAGGAGCCGTAATCGCAGAAATCCCTGAAACGGCACTGACAAGAGGTCCAAAAAATGCGGACATAATAAACAAAGCCGCAACCGTAAGGGAAGTTAATCCTGTCCGTCCGCCAGCCGCAACCCCAGAAGTGGATTCAATATAAGCAGTTGTTGGGCTTGTACCAAACATCGCTCCGATGGATGTTGCAACAGAGTCGGAGAGCAATGCTTGACGGGCGCGTGGTAATTTTCCATTTTTCATTAAACCTGCCTGATTTGCAACACCAATCATAGTTCCGGTGGTGTCAAAGATTGTTACTAGAATGAATGAAAATACAACTGCATAAAGACTGTGCTGAATGACATCACTTAAAGCTGAAATAGGGTTTCCTATAATTAAGCCCTCAGGAAGAGAAGGAAGTGAAACAAATCCTTGATCAAAAGAAAGTTGGTTGGTAAAAAAGGCAATTAGCCCAGTAATGATCATTCCCAAAAATAATGCTCCATTGATTCGCAGCGCCATTAGAATTAATGTAATGGCTAGTCCCACTATTGCTAACAGGGCTGAAGGAGATTGCAGGTCACCCAATCCGACAAGATTGGTAGGATGAGCAGTAATGATGTGAGTAAGTCTCAAACCAATAAAAGCAATAAATAAACCAATACCTGCTGTAATCCCGTGTTTGAGGTTATCTGGAATTGCATCAATTAATTTTTCTCTAAAGGGTGTTAATGACAAGATAACAAAAATAATACCGGCAATAAAAACGGCTGCAAAGGCTGTTTCATAGTTAATATTTTGCCCGCCGCCAACGACTGAATAGGCGAAGTATGCGTTAAGCCCCATTCCAGGTGCAATGGCGATTGGATAATTTGCGAATAATGCCATCCAAAGTGTCCCAACAACTGCAGAGATAATAGTTGCTGTGAATACTTGTTCAAATGGTACACCTGCGTCTGCGAGAATGACAGGGTTCACAACAACGATGTAAACCATTGTAAAGAAGGTTGTAATTCCCGCAAGTAGTTCTGTTTTTGTATTTGTTTGATTTTCTTTAAGTTTAAACATAGACTTCCTCCAAAAAGCGAACATTTTTTAACAACCTTTATATAATATTCGTTTCCAATGAGGATTTCAATCTTTCTTATTTTATCCCCAAACTTCATCGAGAGTTTCTCGAAATAACTGATTTAAAAGTTCGGTGGGGTTAGTATTATCGATTGATAATTCCTTTACGTATTGTTCTAAATGCCCAATCTCCCTATCCAGGAATTGATTAATGTTCTCAGTTCTAGGATTAGGATCAAGAATTTCACCAGCTATTTTTTGTTTGATAATGTCGTCGATTATATTTCTTATCTCACCGGTTGGAAGGATATCATGGACGAGCTGAGTAAATTTAATAGGCGGAAATTCTTTATGCTTTTCAATCCATTTAGCCGCCAATAGCGGGCGAAATATGTTGAAGTATCTTTTAATTTTTACTTCCTCACGATTTAAATAATCACGGTAATTTCCTTTTGCCATTTTTAAATAGTGATGGATGCCAGATATGGGAGAAAAAATATGGCTTTCTAACATTATCATTTTATTGATGCCAGAATACTCCTGGTAATAAATAATATCGGAGTGGAGCCATTCTAGCAGAGGTGGATTCGATTTGCGAAATAATCGTAATGCTTTGGTTAGTTCCCAGCCATTTAGGTCTAGTAGTTTGTCCACTTGAATTGAAAGCTTATCATGCTTCGGAACCTCTAGCACGTCTCGCCTTTGATCAATTGAGAGATACCATTCCTTTTTATGAACATAAATAAAGCGAATATCGTAGTCACTTTCCTTCGAAGGGAAGCCCCATGCTCTGCTCCCCGATTCACAGGCATAAAGGATTTTAACATCATACTCTATTTCAATTTGCTTAAGTACCTCTAAAATGTGTTCTCTCAACCTTAAAACCCCATTTATCAAATTTCTTAATTAACTTGATTCGTAAGCATAAATAATTCATTTTTACCTAGATTATCATGATTAATGCCATTTTGCACTTTGGCAGCAATTCAACAACAGCAAACAAGGCTTTGGGAATAACGCACTTCTTGTTGAATATATAAACAATAGGGCATTATTCCTTATTTAAGTTATTGAACAGGGGGAGATGAGATGTTATCAAGACAATTAATTATCTATTTTCTGCTTTGTTTAATTGCAATTTTGATGGTGAAGGAATTTTCTTTTAGTCCTGAGTCCTTTTCTGGTAACGGTAATCCCGTCATTCTAATTTATCCATTTGTGCTGCTGACGTTTACACTTTTTGGGTATGAGTTATTTTTAAAACTAAAGGGTGCTTCATTTAAAGGTTCTACTTGGCGAAATGTGGTCGTTTGTTCCTTTATCATCCTACTTGCAGCAAGTGTGTTAGAATTTGCCTATATTAACGAGTTAATTCAGAAATTAGGCGGTCCGCCCACAAATGAAGAATCACGAATTTATCGATTTCCTTGGTTAAATCAATACACGAATACGATCTTCGTTAATTTTTATACGTTCCTCATTTATGCTTCTACATTGACTTTCTTCACATCATTATTTCGCTGGAGGAGAAATACCCCATAATTGTAACAGTTTTCAAACAAGCCTCTTGTTTTTAACAGTCATTCTGGATAAATAGTTTCTTCCTAATAACATAATGTTTTTTGTTGTTGTTTCCATAAAATTTGCAATATAATAGGATTATAGATGTTCACATAATTGACAAATATCTTCAAAATATTGGAAATAAGTTAAACATAATGGGTAGATATGGAGGGATCTGAAATGATTAGAATGGCTGTGGCGGGTGTGTTGGGTTTTGTTCTAATTTTTATAGAATCCATGATTGTGATGAAACTAAAGGGTTATCATGGAATTGAGTTTGGCGGTTTAACACCATTTATTAACGTGTGGGCGATGAATTTCTTTTTAGTATTTGCTATACTCACCCAAATAACAAATTGGTATCAAGATCGAGTAGGTTTTGAAAGTGGAGAAGAAGATAATATCTATTAATAAATAAACGCCTCAATCAAATGATTGAGGCGACTTTTTTGTTACGGTTACGCATGTTGTTTTGCTGTTTCTTTCCCTTTCAAAACAGTTTTACGGATGAATGGAACCACCCAGCGGTCAAGACCAATGCGGCCAGCATTGTAACCAGCTGTTAAGATGATGAAGCCTAAGAATATGTCAGTCGGATTATGAGATACAGTACCTGCTAGGAAGAAAGAGAAGTTCATTACTAAACCAAAGAACATTGCTGCTGTTGTGAAGCATCCTAATAGAAGTCCTAAACCGATTAATGTTTCGCCCCAAGGAACGATGAAGTTAAACACGTCAATGTTTGGTAAAGCAAAGCTTTCTAAGAAGTTAACGTACCAGCCGTAAACCATGTTGCCATCTGGACCTTTTACGGGATTCTTTACTGCATTTCCTAGAAATCCAGAAGCGTCGAAGCCGCCTCCTGTTAATTTTCCTAAACCAGCTGTGAACCATGAGTATCCAAGATATAAACGAATGACAGTTAAAATAGCTGCAGAGATTTTGTTTTCTCTTAAAAATTTGTTAAACATAAAGCATTCCGCCCTTCAAAAATTAGTTTGTATTTGATAGTTTCACTATATAAGATTTTTGTAGTTAACGACATGACCATAGTGATAAGTTCACACTTTGTTAAAATTGTTTTGTCAGAATCTTGAACAACTTAGTTTATAAAACTTTGTATTTGTTAGGCAGCTGCATTTGCTTTGTGTTTGTTGCCTTCTGTTTTCATTGTTTTACGAAGGAATGGAATTACCCAGCGATCAAGACCGAAACGACCAGCATTATATCCAGCTGTTAAGATGATGAAGCCTAAGAATATGTCTGTTGGGTTATGAGAAACTGTTCCTGCTAAGAAGAAAGAGAAGTTCATCACTAGACCAAAAACAATAGCTGCAGTTGTGAAGCATCCTAATAGAAGTCCTAAGCCGATTAATGTTTCGCCCCAAGGAACGATGAAGTTGAACACATCAATGTTTGGTAAAGCAAAGCTTTCTAAAAAGTTAACATACCAACCGTAAACCATGTTGCCATCTGGACCTTTGACTGGATTAGCAATTGCTCCTTTTAAGAAACCAGAAGCATCGAAGCCGCCGCTTGTTAATTTTCCTAAACCTGCTGTGAACCAAGAATATCCAAGATATAAACGTAAGACTGTCAATATTCCAGCCGCGATTTTGTTTTCTCTTAATAAGTTCATAAACATTTTAAAGCCATCTCCTTGTTAAATATGTTTTAAATATTTACTACACTACTAATATAACAAATTAATCTCGAATTAAGGGTAAAATGCTCACTAATTCACATATTTGTAAAAAAGATATGAACAAATTGTAAACTCCTAAGTTTCTGTTGAATCTTGAAGATATGATTTATTTCTGAGCGAGGCCAAAAGAATGCACAAAATGTCATTTTGTCATGTGTGTCTAGGGCTAAGTCTGAGAAATTGGTATTAATCATTTGATTGCAAAAAAGACTCCCCCTTATTAATCCTGTAAGGGGAGTCTTATTACGCTTAACCTAAATATTTTTCTAATGGGTTCCAATAGTTCTCGCTCCAGCCAGTTGCAAGGTGTTCTACATCACTTTCAGGAAAACCGATGTGGTCAAAAATAAGAAGTGTTTTTGAGTCTTGCTCTTTAAGCTCGAACTTGGCAATGGAATAAATACCCTCTTCCCAGTTAGCTACACGCCAAGCTTGTACGATTCTCTTACCTGGTACCAATTCAATGTTTCTTCCAAAAATCATTCCTCCAAAACAGGAAAATGAACCGCCAGCTTCAGAACTAATTTCAGTGGGAGCTCCACCGGTAACCTCGCCGAATTGTTTAGAATCTGTCAGTGCTTCATAAATACGTAATGGACTTGCATTAAAAACTACTTCTTGATGAATTGCTTTAGTCATTTTTTTTCCTCCAATATCTATTGAGCAGTAGATAACTGCTTGTCTTTATCTTTTAACCATTCCACCAGCAATTCCACTGTCATGCTTTTTAACATATCAGAATGATTGTGAATTGCATGGTGCCACATAGTAGCCTCTACTTTACAACTGTCAGCAATTATATTTTTATAAATTAATGCATTGCTGCCAATGACCAAGGATCTACACCTGGATCTTTGCCTTCTGCAAAATCCTTTATCCTTGGCATGTAATGTGACCACCCTTGTTGGTGTGACGGAATTTCTTCAACAGGTAAATCGTAATGGGTTAAAATTAAATTTGTTCCCTTTTCATTGGGAATCAGTTTGAACTCAACCTTACTTGAGCCAGGAGGGACAACCTTCGATTTTTCCCATCCCCACGTCATCAAAATCTTTTCATAAGGGACAATTTCAAGATACTCTCCCATTGCGATATCACTTCCATTGACATCGATTCGGTATTTACCACCAATCCTTGGCTCAAGTAGAATATGTCTGCCCATCCATTTAACCATTTTGTCAGGGTCGGTAAAGAACGAAAATAATGTTTCAGGACGACATTCAATAAAGATTTCTTTTATTATTTTTTCACTATTCATTTGATTCATTTTTTCTCCTTTCTTCTTCTTCTGCAGCTTCTTTCAATAGAAGTAAACTATCATCCCAAAAACGGTCAATATACTGTTTAATTTCTGAAAAACCTTCCCTTCTGATTGAATAATACCGTTTCGTTCCCGCTCTCCGTACAACCACTACACCGGATTCTTCAAGAACTTTGAGATGCTGTGAAATTGCAGGTGCTGATATTTCAAAATGCGAAGCAATGGCACTAGAGGTAAGTTCTTTGTCTCTAACAAGATTAAGAATTTCCCTCCTTCTAGGTTCTGCGATAGCATGAATAACTTTTTCAATCATGAGTTTAATTTAGCATGCACTTAATTAAGTGTCAACTTAATTAATGGAATTTAATACATAGATATCATTTGGAAAAATAAAAGAATATATCACTAAAGTTGAATTTGAGAAAAGAATTTATAAAAAGTGATTTTATCTCTTGATAAAACTAATATTATTAGTTAAAATAAAACTAATAATATTAGTTAAGGAGGTTGGGTATTGTGAGAATGCTCAAAAAGGGATTTTTATTTCAAGTAACATTTATGGCCAATGTGTTTCCGGTAAATTGTTATTTGGTTGAGGAAGAGGAGAGCTTAACATTGATTGATGCAGCATTGCCTTATAGTATGAAGGGGATATTAAAGGCAGCCGAAACGATAGGCAAGCCAATTACAAAAATTATTTTGACGCATGCGCATGAGGATCATGTCGGTGCGCTTGATAAGATAAAAGAGGCACTACCAGATGTGCCTGTGTATATTTCGGTAAGAGATAACAGAATAATGCATGGTGACACATCGCTTGACGAGCATGAGCACCAAACCCCGATTAAGGGCGGCGTACCGAAAAAGCTGAAGACGAGGGCGAATGTATTATTGAAAGAAGGAGATCTTGTAGGATCATTAGCGGCTATCGAAACCCCTGGACATACACCGGGCTCAATGTCTTTCATGGATACTCGCACGAAGGCACTGATCGCTGGGGACGCTTACCAAACAAGAGGCGGGATTGCCGTAGCGGGAGACATAATGCGATGGTTTCCATTTCCCGCCTTTGGTACATGGAGTAAAGAAACTTCATTAGCTAGTGCAAAGAAATTAGTGAGCTATGAACCTAAGCTTCTTGCAGTCGGACACGGTGAAATCTTGGAGAATCCGATTGGAGAAATGGAACAGGCAATTAAGCGTTTTGAGCAGAAATTGAACTAAAGGAGGTGTCATGATGTCACCAAGACCAAAGGTTGGACTTGAATTAACAGAGATTCTGGAAGCAGCAGCGGAGTTAGCTGACCAATTTGGGATGCAGGAAGTTACCCTGGCAAATCTAGCGAAAAAATTAGGAATCCGTCCTCCGTCTTTATATAACCATTTTGATGGGCTGGGCGGGTTAAGAAAGAAAATGGCGATTTATGGGATAGACCGGCTATATGAGGTATTAGCCCAAGCGGCTATTGGAGTGTCAGGAGATGAAGCCATGCTAACTATTAGTAAAGCCTATGTTGATTTTGCACGGAAGCATCCCGGGGTTTATGAGGCAACTTTGATGGCACCGGATATGGAAGATGAGGATGTTCAGCATGCAGGTTCTAAGGTTGTCGATCTCATTGTTCGTGTTTTACAGGCTTATCGATTAGAAGGTGACACCGCCATACATGCAGTAAGAGGACTCCGAAGCATATTGCACGGCTTTTCTTCCTTGGAGCAGAGTGGCGGATTTAAAATGGCGGTAGATCTAAATGAAAGCTTGGAAATCATTATAAAAGCATTTACTCATGGTATGCGCGAAAACTAGTTTTTGATGAGAAAATCATTATCGAGATATCGTGATATAGACAAATCTAAAATGGACCAAAAGTTACCAAAACTGCGAAAACCATTGAAAACAATACGTTTTCGCTAAACTCAACAGGCTTGCCAAATGGCAAGTCTTCTTTTTTAAATAAGATGTTATAATGTAGGTAATATCTTGATCAAAGGAATGAGAATTATGCGCAAACTTGAGAGGTTAGGTTTAGTAGTGGACGTTGAAACAACCGGGTTAGGACCGACTACGGATGAAGTAATAGAACTAGCATTGAAATTGTTTTCTTATCGCACAGATACAGGGGAGGTCCAAGAAATTATTGAAGAAGATTCCTTTTTAAGAGAACCGCTTTCCAATTCTGCTAGAAGGAACTATGACCGTGCTTACCAAATCCACGGGATTCCCTATGAATTAGTAGAAGGGAAGAGTTTCACTGATGTAAAGATTAAAACGTATTTTCATCGTGCCGACTCAGTCTTTGCTCACAATGCTTCCTTTGACCGAAGCTTTCTCTATCATATGTACCCAGAAGTAAATGATTTAAAATGGTATTGTACAATGCGGGGGGTTAAGTGGAAAAACTATGGCTTTCCCAATGGTAAACTCCTAACGTTATTACAAGCCCACCAAATTACAAACCACCAAACACATAGAGCACTCGATGATATTACATACCTCTTGGACCTGCTCAAAAAAACAAGTCCAAATGGAAATCTCTATCTTCAAGAAGTACTCGAAAATGGTCCAATGAGAAAATATCAGCCCGCAGCTACTCGTACGAAAATGGGATAACTGCACACAAAACCAAAAGCAACAGACCAAACCCACTAAGATTTGGTCTGTTTTTTTATGAACTTTTTTGACTGTCCGCCTGAGGTGGACAGTGTCCACGAGCGGTGACAGGCACCGTTGGTACTATTATAAATATCTTTCCTCTACGATTTTGCAGTGGTGGATTTGGTGGCCAGCGATGATGTAGGCGATGGCTCTGGTGGTGATTTCCATTCCGTTGGCGTTGCCTTTGTTTGCCCATGCTTCGGCAGGGATGTTTTGGATTAGGTTGATGGTGGCGTTTCTAGTTGCTGTGAAGTCTTGAAGGATGTTTTCCATTGGTAATCTGTTGATTTGTGCACCCTCCACGTAATCGTTTTCGTTAAATCCTGCTAAAGGTGTTTGATCGCCGCGGCCTACACGCAAAAGGCGGTAGCTCATGATTCTTTCGGTATCGGTTATGTGTCCAAGCACTTCTTTAATACTCCATTTACCTGAAGCATAACGATATAAACCGACTTCTTCAGAGATGCCTTCAAAAAGTGAAACTGTCTTTTGAAGATTCTCTTTCAACAGCTGTAGTAAATCGCCTTCAGGAACTAGGTCTAAATACGGTACATAATAATCTGGATACTCATTTTTTGCTGGACGCTGAATCATTTGATTCTCTCCTTCCATTTTTTAGTCCACTTAGCAAGCCTATCATACTATTCATAATTATTAAATAATGCAGTAGATCAGACCACAATTTAATTTATCTGATAGTTTCTAAAAAAGAAAATATTTATTTTATAACCGCTTACAAAATATTATTGACGAATATTGTCGAGGGTGATATTCTAAGTATACAGTTAATTTGTTAGTTCATTAAACAAATTAATCAGAAGGTTCATCCATTCTCGAGAAGTCAAAATTAGTACTTGTGTAATTATGTAAAGGCATTCATAAAATAAGCTTCAATGCATCATAGCAATAATTTAAAGGGTTTTCATTCATTATTTAGAACGTTTTAATAGGAGGGTTAATAATGGCTAGAGCAATGCAAAAGAAAGTTGAAACCCCACAAACAGAGGGTCAGGCAGTACGTCCATTCGGCATGAAAGATAAGTTAGGTTATTTATTCGGTGATTTTGGAAACGATTTCTTCTTTATTCTAGTTGCAGCATTCCTTATGGTTTTTTATACTGATGTATTCCATCTAAATCCGGCTGCAGTTGGTGGGCTATTCTTCCTTGCACGTGTGTGGGATGCAGTAGCTGACATTACATGGGGCCGCTTCATCGATACAAGAAAAGCAACTAAAAATGGAAAGTTCAGACCATGGATTTTAAGAATGTCTGTTCCGCTTGTTGTTTCAGGTGTGCTGATGTTTGTTCATATCCCTGGTATGTCTGATGGGTTTTACCTTGCTTATGCATATGTAACGTATATTATTTGGGGAACATTATATTCTACTGTTAATATTCCTTACGGCTCAATGGCTTCTGTAATCACAGCTGATCCTGTAGAACGTACTGCATTATCTAGCTGGAGAACATTAGGCGCAAACTTAGCTGGTTTAATCATTAATGTTGTTGGACCAATGATTTTGTTTGTTGACAATAAAGCAGATGCTAATCGATTCATATTAGGTGCAATCATTTTCGGTGGTCTGGCAATCGCTTGTTATATTGCTTGCTATAAATTATCCGTTGAACGTATTGTGATGGATGAAACAAATAAACCAAAAGCGAACCTAGGCAAAACAATTAAAGGTCTTGGTAAAAACAAACCACTCATTTGGTTCCTTATTTCTTCTTTATTGTTCATGATCTGTTTTATGTTAATTAGTACTGTAAACGTTTATTTATTTAAAGATTACTTTGGAAACGCTAAAGCATTAAGTATGGTTGGTCTTCTTCAATCGGTTGCAGTATTTGTAGCTTTGCCAATGATCAAACCATTAGTTGCGAAATTTGGTAAAAAAGAAGTAGCTTCAGCCGGGTTATTACTTGCAGCACTTGTATACGCTGTTTTATATTTCCTTCCTAATCTAACATCAACACAATTTATCGGAATCTTAACAGTTGCTATGTTTGGATATGGTATTTTCAACCTTGTTATCTGGGCTTTCGTTACAGACATCATTGATTACCATGAGTATTTAACTGGTCTGCGTGAGGATGGAACCGTTTACTCAATCTACTCAATGGCTCGTAAAATCGGACAAGCTGTTGCCGGCGGTGTCGGCGGTGCAGCGATTGCAGCAGTAGGTTACAATTCAACTCTCAAAGCACAAACAGGTGAAACTTTACAAGGAATTCATACCCTAGGAACTTTAGTACCTGCAATTACACTTCTTGCAGTAGTCCTGCTAATTGTATTCTTATATCCATTGAACAAAAAGCGTACTGAACAACTTACAATTGATTTAGCTGAAAGAAGAAAAGCTTAATATTTTATATGAGGTAAGGTTGTTATGTCTGGTGCATAACAACCTTATCTTTTGCCTTAATAAAAAATCCCCTTTCAGAAAGTTGAAAGGGGATTTTTTGATAGTAATAGAAAACTATAAGTTAGATGTTAACGTTTGCAATTTCAGTGGTTTCAATATCATATTTTAAATTCAGCATCTGAACATCTAAGAAATGCTTGATCGCAAGGGCGCAAGCTCCTAATACCGCAGAGTTTCTGCCAATTGAAGAAATCTGTAGTGCACGGTAATGGCTAATGGAGGAATTCAAATTTCCTCTTATTTTATCAAGAGAATTCGGGTACAGGCGAAGAAGCTCACTATCAAGCACAAGCACATCAGGATTGTACATGTTAATCATATTATTTAGACCAATCGAGAGGTAGTAAAGAAATTGTTCCATCAATTGGTGTACTTCTTCATCGCCTTCAGCCAGCCATTTTTGAATATGATCATATGAGATACCTTTGATTTGTCTTTTTTCTGATAAATAATTGAAAATACTATTTTCAGAAGCATATTTTTCCCAGCAGCCTTTATTGCCACAATTACATTGAATTCCATTTGGAACAACAATCATGTGGCCAATCTCACCTGCAAATCCGTCATGCCCGCGAAAAAATTCGTTGTTCATCATCATTCCTAGACCAATACCAGAATAAAGAGTGGCAGATAACAAGTTATCTGTTTCATGGTGCACATATACGCGCTCAGCAAAAGCACTTAAATTCGCATTATTTTCTAGATAGACGTTATTGCCGATTTGCTTTTCTAGATCCGTTTTAAGGGAAATGTTATTCCAACCAAGGCGTGGTACATAGTGAATGATTTCATCTTTTCCAACAAGTCCATGAATCGCAATGACAATTCCGATAATTCCATACCGGCTGTCTGCATATGTAGCATTGTATTTTTTTATCTGGGTAACTAAGAGATTTAATAATTCTCCATAGTCTGTAGTATTAGTATCAATCCTATGTGAGCTGACCGGACTTCCCATAAGATCAGTAACAGTAAAAGATATGTGGTCATAATCAAGGTCAATGCCAAGAGCATAGCCTGCTTCATTGTTTAAAGACAGCATGATTGGCTTTCTTCCAACTGTATAGTGCTCTAGTTGTGTTTCTACAATAAGACCTTCTTCTATAATATCAGCTACCTGTGCCGAGATGGTCGCCCGAGTTAGAGCTGTAACTTTAGATAAGTCTGCTCTTGAAATTAAACCTTCTTTGACAATTTCTCTGAGAATAATCGAGCGATTTATTTTTTTTATATATGCCGCATCACCGGTAATCATTTATATCCTCCATTTCGAGCAGCTTTTTTACTATAGCCATATTATAACAGGTTATTTCAATAAGGTCTCATTGTGTTATATGTTTTTTAATAATACATAAACTGTTAATTGACGAAACAAAATAAAAATGATAAATTAGTAATGTAATTAATTTGTTTACTAAACAAATTAAGAAGAAGTTTTTATATAATTTTTTAATATATTTGTAAGGGTTTACAGAAAATATGGTAATTCAGGAGGAAATCGAATGAAAAACTTTTTAGAAAATGACTTCTTGCTAGGTACAGAAACATCCATAAAATTATATGAAAATGCAGCACAAGGATTACCGATTTTTGACTTCCACTGCCACCTTGATCCACAAGAGGTTTGGGAAAATAAGTCATATGAAAATATTACCCAATTATGGCTTGGTGGAGATCATTACAAATGGCGTACGATGCGTATGAACGGAATTGGTGAAAGATACATTACTGGCGACGCAACAGATTGGGAAAAATTCGCTGCATGGGCAGAGACCGTACCAAACCTAATTGGTAACCCTCTTTATCATTGGACCCACATGGAATTGAAAATGTTTTTTGGAATTGAAAAATTACTAAGCCCATCCACAGCTCGTGAAATATACGATGAATGTAATGAAAAGCTAAAAACTTCAGATTTCACAGCTAGAGCATTTATTGAAAAATCAAATGTAAAGTTTATTGGGACAACAGATGATCCTAATTCTACATTAGAATACCATCGATTATTGAAGAACGACGAAACCTTTGCACCAATTATTGCACCAACATTCCGTCCAGACGGAGCTCTTTTCATTGAGCGTCCTACATTTGGCAGCTGGATTGAGAAATTAGAAGAGGTTTCTGGAATTAAGGTAGATTCGGTTGAAGGTTTCTTGAATGCACTACAGCAACGTGTGGATTTCTTCCATGAAAATGGAGGCCGCGCATCTGATCATGATATTCAGAAGATGGAATATGTAGAAACAACACAGGAAGCGATTGAAGTTATTTTCAAAAAGAGATTGAGTGGAGAACAACTTTCCAACGATGAACTACTTTCTTACCGTTGTTTCTTATTAACTGAGCTTGGAAAAATGTATGCTGGAAAACAGTGGGTAATGCAGCTTCATATGGGGGCAATTAGAAATAACAATACAAAAATGAAAGAGCTTATTGGTACAGACACTGGCTTTGATTCAGTTGGTGAATCTAATTTTGCTGAAGGCTTGTCTCGATTCCTTGACGCCTTGGAGCAACAAGATGCTTTACCAAGAACCGTATTGTTTAACCTAAACCCTAAAGATAACCCAGTACTTGCAGGTATGATGGGTAACTTCTATGAAGAAGGCATTCCAGGTAAAATTCAGTTTGGATCTGGCTGGTGGTTTAACGACCATATCGATGGAATGGAAAAACAAATGAAAGATCTTGCAAACGTAGGTCTGTTGAGCCACTTTATTGGTATGCTAACAGATTCTCGCAGTTTCCTTTCATATGCTCGTCATGAATACTTCCGTCGTATTCTTTGCAACATTTTAGGTGAATGGGTAGATAAAGGACTTGCACCGAATGATATGGATTTCCTTGAGAAAATGGTTAGGAATATTGGCTACAAAAACGCAGAGAAGTATTTCTTAGTGCGTTAATTTAGATACAGTTGCTGGACTTCATGAAGTAGAATTGTTATGTTTATAATGAATATTATGTCGAATATCATCTAGCAAAATCATAAAGTGTTTGACAAAACTGCGAGTGAACATTGCTAAATAGGATTAAGAAAGAAAGAGGGATAAACATGTCTAAACAACAAATTGGTGTAGTTGGTTTGGCCGTTATGGGTAAAAACCTTGCTTTAAATATTGAAAGCCGTGGTAATTCTGTCGCTGTTTTCAACCGTTCTTATGACAAAACGGAAGAATTTTTAAAGAACGAGGCTGAAGGAAAGAACTTTGTAGGTGCACGTACTGTTGAAGAATTCGTAAATTCTTTAGAAAAGCCTCGCAAAATTTTATTAATGGTTAAAGCAGGTACTGCAACTGATGCAACTATTGACTCTTTAAAGCCATTTCTTGAAGAAGGCGATATCCTGATTGACGGTGGAAATACTTTCTTCCAGGATACAATCAGACGTAATAAGGAATTAGAATCAGCGGGCTTCCATTTTATTGGTACAGGTGTTTCCGGCGGGGAAGAGGGAGCGCTTAAAGGTCCTTCTATCATGCCTGGCGGTAAAGAAGAAGCTTATAATCTTGTAAGACCAATTTTAGAGGCAATCTCTGCAAAAGTAGAAGGCGACCCTTGCTGTACGTATATTGGTCCAAATGGTGCAGGTCACTATGTGAAAATGGTTCATAACGGAATTGAATATGGTGATATGCAATTAATTTGTGAAGCCTATTTTATTTTGAAAAATGTCCTTGGTTTAGATGCAAATGAGCTTCACGAGGTATTTGCTGAATGGAATAAAGGCGAGTTAGACAGTTATCTGATTGAAATTACGGCAGATATCTTTACAAAAGTGGATGAAGAAACTGGTAAACCAATGGTTGACTTAATCCTCGATACTGCTGGTCAAAAGGGTACTGGTAAATGGACAAGCCAAAATGCTTTAGACTTAGGCGTCCCACTTCCTATTATTACTGAATCAGTATTTGCCCGCTTTATTTCAGCAATGAAGGATGAGCGTATTAAGGCAAGCAAGGTTCTAACTGGACCTGAAGTTCGCGCTTTTGAAGGAAATAAAGAAGAGCTAATTGAAGCAGTTCGTAAAGCTTTATATATGAGTAAAATTGTATCTTATGCCCAAGGCTTTGCACAAATGCGTGCCGCTTCGGAAGAATACGATTGGAATCTTCGTTACGGTGATATTGCGATGATTTTCCGTGGAGGATGTATCATTCGTGCGCAATTCTTACAAAAAATTAAAGATGCTTATGATCGTGATCCTGAATTAAGAAATCTATTATTAGATCCTTACTTTAAAGAAATTGTTGAGAACTATCAGCAGCCATTACGTCAAGTGCTTGCTGTGGCAATTGAGCGTGGAATCCCTGTTCCATCATTTGCAAGTGCAATTGCTTATTATGACAGCTACCGTACAGAAACGCTTCCAGCAAATCTATTACAAGCACAACGTGACTATTTTGGTGCACATACGTATCAACGTATTGATAAAGAAGGAGTATTCCATACAAATTGGATGGAATAATGTATCCATAAAAAAATATTTATGAACCAACTGCAAAAGGAGACAAAAACTAGCCCTAAACGCTGTGATTGTCTCCTTTTCGTTTGTCTAAAAATCATAGTAAAAAAGCAATATAAGTCAAATAATAAATGTTATTGCGCAGTTTTAGAGAATGATTTTTGTTTCTAGCTGCAATATAATATAAATATGTTCAGTTAGTAAACTTAATATGTTAACGCTTACTTCTAAGGGTGTGAATGCAATGGAAAAGTTAGGTAGCTCTTCATTCAGAAAAAGAATAATGGATGAGTGGATATACGGTTTATACCGAATTCAGGGTGTTGACTTTTACAATTTTAATTTTCACTCCCATCAAGAATATGAGATCTATTTTTTTCACTCGGGTGATTGTAAGTATTTAATTAACAATCGGATTTACGAGTTGCAGCCTGGTGATATCATCCTATTGGACGGCATGACTTTGCATAAAGCTAATCCGGGAACAGACAGTACGTATACAAGAAGTATGCTTCATTTTTCACCTAAATGGCTGCAGGAATCATTAATTGGACTTGGTATCCCTAATTTGTTAGATCCGTTTAAAAAACTTAATAATGTCTTGCTTCGTACAGGTTACGATGAATTTGGACAATTTGTTGATGGGCGGATAAAGGAAATTGCTAGCTCTCTTACTCACATTGATGAAGAAATGCAGCGGACAGGTAAGAAAAATGAGCTTCTAGAAGCTGAAGTAAAACTTGAGTTGATTCAATTATTGATGGGAATTTACAAAATGAGTCAAAAAGAATTATCTCAAGTAACGAGTAAAAGGTCGGAAAAAGAACTTCATGCCGAGTCAATCGCATCTTGGATTAATGACCATTATACAGAAAAAGTTAGTTTAGACAGAATTGCGGCAGAGTTAAATCTGAGTAAGTATTATGCTTCACATGTTTTTAAAGAAGTCACTGGCTTTACGGTGATGGAATATGTGATGGCTTGCCGGCTTAACCAGGTAAAGTATTTGTTAGAAATGGAGCCTAATCAATCACTTACAGATGTGTCTCGTGCAACAGGCTTTGAGAGTGTTGCCCATTTCAGCCGTTTTTTTAAAGAGAAGGTCGGCGCCACTCCTTCACAGTATCGTAAAAAGAAACGAAGGTAGCCATATTCCTGGGAATAAGGAGGAAAAGAATAAATGAATGAAGATTTACTGATTTCAGGATTTTCAGATGAAATATCATCTGATTTTGATACCCAGCTTGAAGTTGTATCTAATTTAGGGATGAAATATATTTCATTACGTGGAATTGACGGGAAAAATATTGGTGATTTTACTGTAGATGATATTAAAGAAAATGTTCAGCCAAGGCTTCAAAAAGCTGGAATTAGCGTTTCATCTATCGGCTCACCAATTGGAAAGGTCTTCATCAATGATGAAGAAGGCTTCGCTAAACAAAAGTCAATGTTGGACACGCTTTGCCATATTAGTAACTTGCTTGATTGTAAATATATTCGTATCTTCAGCTTCTATATTCCAAAGGGTGTGGATGCGGATCAATATCGTAATGAAGTAGTAATTAAGCTTAAGGAATATGCTGCGATTGCGGAAAAATATAATGTTATTTTACTGCATGAAAATGAAAAGGATATCTTTGGTGATATTGCAAGACGCTGTCATGAGATTTTGACAGAAGTGGGTTCACCTTACTTTAAAGGGATTTTCGACTTCGCTAATTTCGTGCAGTGTGGTGAAGACACTCATAAGTGTTACAATCTCTTAAAGGATGAGATTGTTTATATACACATAAAAGATGCTGTAACACAGAATAGCCAAAACGTTGTCTGTGGAACTGGTGAGGGTAAAATTCCAGAACTCTTAACTCAGTTTATTGAGAGCGGATACAAGGGCTTTTTAACTCTTGAGCCACATCTCGTACTCTTTGATTCTCTTAAGGATTTAGAACTTGAGGATGCGACAGAGATTATTAAGGACAACAAAGGGCTGGATGGTGCAGGCGGCTACAAGCTTCAATATGAAGCACTTCTAGAAATTCTTAAAAAAATAGAAAGCGAGGAGAAATCACTATGAAAAATGTAAGATTAGGAATTGTTGGTCTTGGAGCACAAGGTGGAGCATACGCTGGATTCATAGCAGAAGGAAGAGTTAAAAACATGGTAATTGGAGCAATTTGTGACAATGACCCAGATAAAAAGGCAGTAGCAGCAGAAAAATATCCTGAAGTTCCTTTTTATGACAACTATACTGAAATGCTTGAGAGCGGTGACGTTGATGCAGTCGTGACATGTGTACCGCATTTCCTGCACCCAGAGATGGGAATCGAAGCGCTCGGCAAAAACATCCATGCATTAGTTGAAAAACCAGCAGGTGTTTATACAAAACAAGTAAAAGAACTAAATGAATTTGCGGCAACAAAGCCAGAGTTAACATATGCGATTATGTTTAACCAAAGAACAAACCCACTTTATCAAAAACTGAAAGAACTAATTGATAGTGGTGAAATTGGTAATATCCGCCGTACGAACTGGATGATTACTACATGGTGGAGACCACAAGGTTATTACAACCAAAGCGAATGGAGAGCAACATGGGGCGGCGAAGGCGGTGGTGTCCTTGTAAACCAAGCACCACACCAAATCGATTTACTTCAATGGATTTGCGGCATGCCTAAAAAGGTTTCTTCGACTGTTAAATATGGCTACCAACGTGATATCGCAGTAGAAGATGAAGTAACTGCTGTATTTGAATATGAAAACGGTGCAACTGGTGTATTTGTAACTTGTACACATGATGTTCTTGGAACAGACCGCTTTGAAATTTTAGGAGACAATGGAAAAATCGTTGTGGATGACAGCAAGAAAATTACCATCAAACGTCTAAATAAGCCTGAACCAGAAATGAATGCAACCATGGACATGAGAGATGTCATGAGCATTTTCATGGGTGGCGATACTTCCGATATATATAGTACAGAAGAGATTGTATTCGAAAGTGTATGGGGCGGACAACATATTGCTGTATTGGAGAACTTCGCGGCAAATATCGTAGAGGGCACACCATTAGTTGCACCTGGAAGCGATGGTATCAATGGGGTTGCCTTGGCAAACGCGATCCACTTATCAAGCTGGTTAGGTAAAGAAGTGGAGCTTCCATTTGACGAAGAACTGTTCCTAGCAGAATTAAACAAAAAAATTAAGGAAGAAAATAAGTTTCCTGAAAGACAATAGTCAATAAAACTATTAGAAATAAATAAATCAAACGAACTCATCGCAGCTCTTGCCATGGGTTTGTTTGTGAAGGGGATAGGCTGATGCTAAAAGTAGCAGTAATAGGACTTGGAGATATTTCTAAAATTCATATTCCAGCCATACAAGCTAACCCAAATGCTGAGTTAGTAGCAGTTTGTGATCTTGATGAATCATTAAAAGATACCGTGCCTGGGGTAAATTTTTATACTGATTATAACGAAATGCTTGAAAATGAAAACCTTGATTGTGTCCATAATTGTCTGCCTCACTATCTACACTACCCTGTAACAAAAGTTTGTGTAGAAAAAGGAGTTCATGTTTTTCAAGAAAAGCCGCTGGGCTTGAACACTGAAGAGGGACAGGCACTCGTAAAACTAGAGCAAGAAAATAGTGATGTTAAAATCGGTGTGTGTTTACAAAATCGGTATAATGAGTCGTTTGAAATGCTTAAAGAGATTGTCGAGAGCGGCGAATATGGCAAGGTCACAGGGGTAAAAGGTTTGGTGGCTTGGTATAGACAAAAGGCTTATTATGATGTGAAACCATGGCGGGGAAAAATGGAGTATGCCGGTGGCGGTTCAATGATCAATCAATCCCTTCATACCCTAGATTTAATGCAGCTTGTTGGCGGAAAAATCGACTCGATCAGAGGCTCAGTTGACCAATTGTTGGATTATGGGATTGAAGTAGAAGACACAGCATCTGCCCATATTCACTTTGAAAATGGAGCAAAGGGGTTATTTTTTGCGACTAACGCTAATGCAGTGAATTCCAGTGTTGAGCTCGAGGTAATCTTTGAAAAAGGAATATTCACTATTAAAGACAGCATTCTTATGAGGGTAAATGAAGACGGTAAGAAGGAAGAATTGGTAGAAGACGCTAAGCTGCCTGGTTCAAAATTCTATTATGGTGCCAGTCATACGAAAACGATTAATCAATTCTATAACTGTATTTTACAGGGCACTCATAATTATGTTCATGCAAAGGATGCTCTCGTATCCATACAAATGATTGATGCCATTCGACTTTCTTCAGAGACAAAACAAACGATTAAGATGGAGGGATAACCATGAAAAAAGGTAAAATCGGCGTTCAAATGATGATGCTAAAAGGTAAAGTAGAAGAACTTGGAGTTTATGAGACTTTGAGACAAGTGAGAGAGCTTGGCTATGGGGCTGTAGAAGTATCACAAATTCCAATGACAGCTGAAAATGTTGCGGAGTTAAAACGAGCAAGTGAAGATTTTGATATCAAGGTTGCTGCTCTTTCTGCAGCGCTTGAGCCAATGATGCCTGGTATGCCTGGCGAGACCTTGTCTAACGATTTTGATAAAATTGTAAGCGATTGTAAGACGTTAAACTGTAATTTCCTACGTATCGGTATGCTGCCTTTAACAACGATTGGACATAAAGATAAGATCATGGAATTTGTTCTGAAGGCTGATGCAGTGGCAGAAAAATTAGCAGAGCATGGCATTGAATTGTACTACCATAACCATCATATTGAGTTCCAAAAATATGATGGGGAGTACCTATTAGATATCATCAAGAACAATACTTCTAAAATTGGTTTTGAAATGGATGTCCACTGGATCCATCGCGGCGGTCTAAATCCTGTTGAAGTATTAAAGAATTATGCTGGCCGTGTATCTTTATTACACTTAAAAGACTACCGTATTGGGCAAATTGATTTGAGTGTTTTAGAGGGCGGATTCGACATGGGCAAATTTATGAATGCATTCACCAATGTGGTTCAATTTGCTGAACTTGGCGAAGGCAGCCTTGATATTAAAGCGATTATTGAAGCTGGTCTTGAAAGCGGCTCACAGTATTTCTTAGTAGAACAGGATGATTTGTATGGACGCGATCCATTTGATTGTCTAAAAGACTCTGCTAATCACTTAAGAGAATTAGGGTATGCTGACTGGTTTTAATATATTAAATAAATAACACCCTGGCGAATGCTGGGGTTTTATTGCATAAAAAAACCAATTCACATTTTATTTTTGTGAATTGGTTACGATTGGTTCGTGTAAATCAAATGGTAAGTAATCGCCGTTTTTCTCAAACTTCTCAATTAATGTTACCAAAATCTTTTTCATGTGTTTAACCCCCAGTGATTTGATACCTTTATTATCAAGGATTTGGGGGTTAATCACAATGCCACTGAAAACGGAAACAAAGGCAATGAAAACGAGAACAATGTTGATGAAAGCGAGTGTCATCATCGATTTCCTTATTATTTCTCCATTTTTCTTGATTTTTCAATAGTTTTCAAGTTTCTAAAGCATTGCCAGAGAAAAAGCCATCATTTCTGAGGGCTAAACTCTTTTTTAACTTATGTTTTCAGTCGGATTTTTGGATTCATCAAAAGCTAAACTTAACTCTTTGACTTCTAAAAAGTTCTTAATTGCTAAGGCACAAGCTCCCAGACTGCATGCTTTTTTGCCAAAATCAGAAATCAACAGTTTACGGTATTGACCAACAGTAGATGTTAAATGTGCTTTGATTTCTGCTAATGCGTTCGGATACAATCGGAGCAGTTCACTATTAATCACCAAAATTTCAGGATTATAAAGGTTGATAATATTATTAAGCCCATATGATAGAAACTTAATATAATCTTTCATTAACTTACACGTAACGGGGTCATCCTCCATGAATAAATGATAAGTTTCTTCATAGGTTACATTTACTTTTTTATGACTTGTAGATAATTGTTTTATAAAGCTTGATTCCGACGCATATTGTTCCCAACAGCCTAAATTCCCGCATCTGCAGGGAAGACCATCAGGAACGATAATCATATGACCAATTTCGCCGGCATAGCCATCGCACCCTTTTAGTAATTTACTATTTACCATAATTCCAAGCCCGATACCTGAATACAAACTAACAGATAATAGGTTTTCACTTTGATAATGTTTATAGACGATCTCAGCAAATGAACATAGGTTAGCGTTATTTTCTATATAGATATTGACACCGGTTACATTTTTTAGATCAGACTTTAAATTTTTATTATGCCATTGATGGTGTGGTACAAAATAAATCGTTTCATCGTTATTAACGATTCCATGAATTCCAATTACTACTCCGATAAGTCCATAGGGTGCTTGAGAAAATCTCTGTTTATAATCTGTAATTTGTTTAGCTAACAATTCTAAAATTACATCGTAATCTGAAGTGTCCGTTTCAATTGAATGTGTGTTGAGCGACGTACCACTTAAATCTGATAAGCTGAATGTTATCACACTCTTATCTAAGTCTATTCCCAAAGCATATCCTGCTTGATGGTTAATCGAAAGCATAATGGGTCTTCTGCCTAGATTTTTATGCTCTTGCTGGGTTTCTATTATTAAATCTTCTGCTAATAATTCTGCTGCCTGCACTGAAATAGTAGCTTTGTTTAGTCCTGTAATCTTCGCTAAGTCGGCTCGGGATATCATGCCATGTTCAATTATTTTACTAATAATTAGTGATCGATTTATCTTTTTAATATATGAAGCATCTCCAGTGACCATATAAGGCACCTCCTTGTAAAATTCTATTTAAAAAAATATAAATTATGGGGAAGCAGGGTTGCATATTAATTGACGTAAACAATCCATAATGATATTATACAGATAATTAGTTTGTTTGGTAAACAAATTAAGTAATTTTTATATTTATTTTTTAAAAAAGGTGATTTTGAAAGGGATTACAATTGGATATTCAAACTCGATTTGGTGCATTTCCATACATGGAATATAATTCCTTGAGGAACACTTAAAATATAAAAAGGAGTGGGAATTGTAATGGGTATTCTTCAAGACTTATTGAAAGACATTCCAGTACCAAAGATAGCAAAAGTCAAAGTGAAGTTTGATAATAAAAAAATTGATGATTTAGAGCCAGTTTTGATGGAAAAGTTACAGCAAGAACACATAAAATCAACAATTAAACCTGGGATGGAAATTGCTGTTGCAGTTGGAAGCCGGGGTCTTGACCGCCTTGTAGAATTAACTGCAGTAACAGTTAAGTTTTTACAAGATTTAGGAGCAAAACCATTTATAGTACCGAGTATGGGAAGTCATGGCGGCGCAACTGCAGAAGGGCAGCGGGAAGTACTAGCACATCTTGGAGTAACAGAAGAGAGTGCCGGCTGTGAAATTCGCTCTTCGATGGAAGTAGTGAAAATTGGAGAGTTACCAAATGGTTTACCTGTTTATGTTGATAAATATGCTTCTGAAGCAGAGGGTATAGTGGTGATCAATCGTGTGAAACCACATACTGCTTTTAGGGGTCCTGTTGAAAGTGGAATTATGAAAATGATAAGTATTGGCTTAGGTAAGCAAAGAGGGGCAGAGGCTTGTCATCAATTGGGGTTTAAGTATATGGCAGAAAACGTGCCTGCGATGGCTAAAATGATTATGGAGAAAAAGCCATTTCTTTTTGGAGTGGCAACAATAGAAAATGCCTTCGATAAAGTGGCTGTCGTTGACGTTCTTTCTCCTGAAGAGATTATCGAAAGAGAAGCAGACTTGCAGGCGATGGCGAAAGAATTATTACCGAAGCTTTACTTTGAACAATTAGAAGTTCTTGTCATTGATCAGATTGGTAAGAATATTTCTGGTGATGGGATGGACCCGAATATTACTGGTCGGTATCCTACTCCATATGCACATGGTGGACCAGATGTGAACAAAATGGTCGTTCTCGGTTTAACTCCACAAACAGAGGGAAATGCCAATGGGGTTGGAACAGCTGATTTTACAACCCAGCGTTTAGTTGACAGAATGGACCTAGAGGTAACCTATGCTAATGGGTTAACTTCAACAGTTGTAGCACCAACAAAAATTGCTACAACTTTACCAAATGATCGTGAAGCGATACAAGCGGCCGTTAAAACAAGTAATATTTTAGATTTTTCTAAAGTAAAAATGGTGCGTATTAAAAATACATTAGAGTTAAGTGAAATTGAAGTATCAGAAGCTTTAGTTGAATATGTGAAACAACATCCAAATATGGAGTTGATTTCAGAACTTTATGACTTACCATTTGACGAAAAAGGAAACATATTTTAAAAACTAGGGAGAGTTGAAACATGACAAATTTATTCGATTTAGCAGGTAAAACAGCGGTAGCAGTTGGCGGAAATGGAGTTTTAGGTTCTGCAATGGCAAAAGGTTTAGCTGATCACGGTGCGAAAGTAGCGATTGTTGGCCGTAATTTGGAAACAGCGGAAGCAGTTGTGAAAGAAATTATTGAAAATGGCGGAGAAGCAAAGGCATTCCAAGCAGATGTTAGTTCAAAGGATTCTTTAGTCCAAGTCGCAAATGAAATTGAACAATGGTCCGGCGGCTGGGATATTCTTTTAAATGCACCAGGCACCAACAGTCCAACACCGTTTTTTGATTTAGACATGGACGAGTACGATAAAATTATGGATATTAATTTAAAAGGTATTGTGATGACCTGTCAGATTTTTGCTAAGAGAATGATTGAACAGGAGAGAAAAGGAAGTATTATTAACATTTCGTCTGTTTCTTCTACAACTCCGTTATCAAGAGTATTTACGTATTCTGTTTCAAAAGCTGGACTTAATAGTGTAACTCAGTTCTTAGCTCGTGAATTTGCTACTAACGGAATTCGTGTAAATGCAATTATTCCAGGATTCTTCCCAGCAGAACAAAATCGAAAAATTTTAGACAAAGAAAGAATTGAATCCATCATGAGCCATACACCTATGAAACGTTTTGGGGAAGCAGAAGAACTTCAAGGTGCAACAGTGTGGCTTGCATCTGATAAAGCATCAAGCTTTGTAACCGGCGCACTTATTCGCGTAGATGGCGGATTTGGAGCAATGACAATTTAAATCTTGGACATATGACAGATGTCCATTTAATATGTTAAATAGTGGAAAGATATAGAAGTACGTGGGGAGATGGGACCATTGCTAACAGAGAAGTATAATAAATTACAGTCTATTCTCCGTGACATGGAATCAGTCGTTGTAGCATTCTCAGGTGGTGTGGATAGTACATTCTTACTAAAGGCAGCTGTCGACACATTAGGAACAGATCATGTCTTAGCCGTCACAGCAGATTCAGAAACATATCCTTCTAGTGAGCTTGAAGAGGCAAGAGTACTCGCAAAAAAAATTGGGGTTAAGCACCAAGTAATTGAAACATCTGAATTAGCGATTCCTGGTTATGCAGAGAATAACAAAAACCGTTGTTACTTTTGTAAAAGCAGCCTATTCGATCATCTACTTCCAGTAATGGAAGAAAAGGGATTCCAAAATGTGGTTTATGGAGTTATTGCCGATGATATGAATGAACATCGCCCAGGCATGCAAGCGGCTAAGGAGAAGGGAATCCGAGGTCCACTTCTAGAGGCAAATTTGTTTAAGCAGGAAATCAGAGAGCTTTCACAACAGTTTGATTTACCAACATGGGATAAACCATCCTTTGCCTGTTTATCTTCAAGGATTGCATACGGTGAATATATTACAAAAGAAAAGCTAACAAAGGTTGAGCGGGCAGAAAGCTTTTTAAAAAGTCTCCGTATTCGCCAAGTACGAGTACGGACTCATGATGAAATCGCTAGAATTGAAGTAGAACCGAATGATATGAAAACCGTTCTTGAAAATCATGATTCAATAGTTCGGGAGCTCCAAGAGTATGGATATAAATATATTACTTTAGATTTGCTAGGATATCAGAGCGGCAGTATGAACAAGGTGTTATCGTAATAAAAGAAGAAGGCTTTGGAAATTTCCAAAGCCTTTTCTAACATAAATGACAACATAGATGTTGAAAAGGAAGATGAATAGTATGTCAAGAGAGTTCGTAATGGGACTAGATATCGGAACCACTAGTGTAAAGGCTTGTGTATTTGATATTAAAGGAAAACTAATAGCGGAAGCTGAGAAAATGAACAGCTTTCATTATCCAGAGCCAGGCTGGTCTGAACAAGACCCCGTTGAAATAGAACGGTCTGCTGTGCTGGCAATAAAGGAAGCAATTGAAAAAGCTGCCATTAGTAAGGATGAGTTAATTGCACTGGGGTTTTCAGCTGCCATGCATTCACTTCTTTGTGTGAATGAAGAAGGAAGCTCGATTTCCCCTGCGCTCATTTGGGCAGATGGAAGAAGTTTTGCGCAGGCAGAAGCTGTAAAAGGAACGATCGGCAAGAGTGTTTATTCAAAAACAGGAACACCCATTCATCCTATGACTCCTCTTAATAAACTTTTATGGATGAAAGAAACAAACTATGAACCCTATAAAAAAGCTGCGTATTTTATGTCTATTAAGGAATATTTAATACAATGCTGGTTTGGTAAAAGAGTGATCGATTTTTCGATGGCATCTGCTACAGGATTATTTAATCCTGCTACGCTTGATTGGGAACCTGAATTATTAGAGATGACAGGGATTACAAGGGAACAGCTTTCGGAAATTGTCCCCCCTACAAAAGTGTTATCGGGTCTTAAAAGAGAAATTGCTGATGAAATGGGAATCAATCTGGAAATGCCATTTGTGATGGGTGCGGCAGACGGTCAATTGGCAAACTTAGGAATTGGCGCAATTTTACCTGGAGAAGTGGCCGTTTCCGTTGGGACAAGCGGTGCTATCAGGCAAATTAACAAGGGAGTAAAAATTGATGAAAATCAAGAAACCTTTTGTTACTCCTTTACAGCGGATTCAACTATTGTGGGTGGACCAACAAACAATGGCGGTATAGTTCTACAATGGCTAAAAGATCTTCTAAACGACCAAAGGAGTTTTACCGATTTTCTAGCAGACGCTGAAAAGGTTGCTCCAGGTGCAGAGGGCATTCTTTTCCTGCCTTATTTAAATGGAGAAAGAGCACCGATTTGGAATCAAAAGGCAAAAGGCAATTTTTATGGAGTTTCGATTACACATAAAAAAGAACATTTTATCCGTGCTGTGCTTGAAGGTATTACTTTTAATCTCTATCAAATCGGCAAAGCGCTGGAACGGTTAGCGGGAGAACCGGAAAAAATCTTCGTTAATGGTGGATTAGCGAGGTCACCACTATGGCTGCAAATGATGGCTGACATCTTTGAAGCGGAAATTTATGTATCCGAAAGCCATCACAGTGCCGCATGGGGAGCTGCTTGGACCGCTTTAGTGGGCATTGGCAAAGTAGATTCTTTTGAAGAAATCAAAAAGAATATACCGATGGGTGTGGCAGTGCTGCCTAATAAGGAAAACAGTAAAGTATATAAAGCTCTTTATGAAAACTATGAAAAGCTTGCAAAAGAAATGGTGAAATTCTTTTAAAAAAGGTAATCAATATAAGATAAGGTTATAAGTGACCGAAATTTAGAAAAAATCGAAAAAGTGGTAACTAATAGAGGCTATAAGTGACCAAAAATGAGAAAAAATCGAAAAAGTGGTAACTAATAGAGACTATAAGTGACCGGAAATGAGAAAAAATCGAAAAAGTGGTAACTAATAGAGACTATAAGTTACCGAAAACGATGAAAAATCGGAAAAATGGTAACTAATAGAGACTATAAGTGACCGAAAATGAGAAAAAATCGAAAAAGTGGTAACTAATAGAGGCTATAAGTGACCAAAAATGAGAAAAAATCGAAAAAGTGGTAACTAATAGAGGCTATAAGTGACCGAAAATGAGAAAAAATCGAAAAAGTGGTAACTAATAGAGGCTATAGGTGACCGAAAACGAGAAAAAATCGAAAAAGTGGTAACTAATAGAGACTATAAGTGACCGAAAACGATGAAAAATCGAAAAAGTGGTAACTAATAGAGGCTATAGGTGACCGAAAATGAGAAAAAATCGAAAAAGTGGTAACTAATAGAGGCTATAAGTGACCGAAAACGAGAAAAAATCGAAAAAGTGGTAACTAATAGAGACTATTAGTTACCGAAAACGATGAAAAATCGAAAAAGTGGTAACTAATAGATTCGACAGTAATCGGAAACGAGAATAAGCATGAAAAGTCATCAAGATTAGAATAATTTTTAAAGGGGGGAATGCTGTGCTCGAAGAGATCCTAGAACAAGTTCAAAAGGGAACCCTCAGTATTGCCGAAGCCAAAGATCAATTAGCCACGTTTGAAAATTTGGGTTTTGCTAAAATCGACCACCACCGGAAAAAACGTCAGGGCTTTCCGGAAGTGGTCTATGGCGAAGGGAAAACGGCTGAACAAATTATCTCGATTATTGAAGCATTAAGAGCGAGAAACAATCAAGTAATGGTAACGAGAATTTCAGAAGAGAAAGCAGCAATTGTGCAACAAGCTTGTCCTGAATTTACCTATCATGAAATCGCTCAGATTCTTTTTTGGAAGGACCAAAAGAATTCGACAGAAAATTCTCATGGCTATATAGCTGTCGTTGCCGCAGGAACCTCTGATATACGGGTGGCAGAAGAAGCAGCGGTTACCGCAGAAATACTAGGAAGTAACGTCCATCGGATTTATGATGTTGGCGTAGCTGGCATTCATCGTCTATTAAATCATGCCGAGGAAATTCAAAAGGCAACGGTATCAGTAGTGGTAGCCGGTATGGAAGGGGCACTTCCGAGTGTTGTTGGAGGACTTGTTTCCCATCCTGTAATTGCCGTCCCGACAAGTGTTGGCTATGGGGCTAACTTTAACGGGTTATCTGCTTTGCTGACGATGCTGAATTCATGTGCTTCTGGAATTAGTGTTGTCAATATTGATAATGGTTTTGGCGGAGGATATAACGCCGTATTAATTCATCAACTTGCACAAAAAGGGGTAAGAAATGAAGACACTTTATTTTGATTGTTTTTCAGGAGTAAGCGGGGATATGGTCATCGGAGCACTCATAGACGCAGGTGCTGACCCGAACAAATTAGTAGAAGAATTAAAGAAGTTAAATATTGAAGATGAATATGAATTGACATGGAAAAAGGTTGTCAAAAATGGAATTACTAGTACAAAGTTTGATGTGCTGCTAGATAAACATGACCACCATCATGATCATGAACACACACATACGCATGAACACGATCACGAGCATGAACACGATCATAGCCATGACCACCATCATGATCATGAACACACACATACGCATGACCACGATCACGAGTATGAAAACGTACACGTACATACCCATGATCACCAACATGACCATGAACATACACACGATCATGATCACCACCATCATGACCACAGATCATATAAAGATATTGTACGATTAATTGAAGAAGCTGATTTTTCTCAACAGGTAAAAGATACAGCTTTAAGGATATTTAAAAAAATTGCTGAAGCAGAAGGGCTCATTCATGGAGTTCCTTTGGATAATGTTCACTTCCATGAGGTGGGAGCTGTAGATTCGATTATTGATATTATTGGGACAGCCATCCTAATCGATCAATTAGAAATATCCGTAATTAAATCATCCCCAATTCCTGTAGGAACAGGGAAAATTCGTATCGACCATGGTATCTATCCAGTACCTGCACCGGCTACACTTGAGATATTAAAAGGAATCCCGATTGAACATTCAGAAGTGAGAGCAGAGCTTGCCACACCAACTGGAGCAGCAATTGTCTCGGTTCTGGCGGAGGAATTTTGTTCTATACCTTCCATGAAAGTCAGCTCCATTGGCTATGGTGCAGGAACGAAGACCTTTAAAGACCATCCTAATGTTGTGCGTGTTATCATTGGCGAATAGAAGGAACTAAATCCAACGAGGTTTGCTTTAACGCAGATATATTTCAATAACGCATATATTTATTGCTGCAATAAATCACTTATCAAAATGGTCAAGATATCTGGACATAAACTCGAAATCTGTGTCTAGAGTTTCAATATTTCGAAGAAAACAGCAAAATAAATTGGGATTTCCCACCTTTTAGTAAGAGGAGTATACGAAATGAATTCTCACCCTCCTAATTATGAACACCTTGACGATCAGATGATCAAAATGGAAGTTAACTTAGATAATATTCCTGGAGAATGGCTAGGTTACGTAATGGATCTGCTTTTTGAAGCGGGGGCAAATGATGTTTTTTATACCCCGATATATATGAAAAAGAACAGACCTGGAATCTTGCTTCAGCTACTCTGCTCTGTTGATAGTCTAAATAAAATGAAGGAAATACTTTTTAAAGAAACCACAACATTAGGTGTGCGTTATTATCCGTTAACCGTTCACCGGTTAGAAAGAGTATTCAAAAAAGCGGAAACAGAGTGGGGAACCGTGACCGTAAAAGAAGGGATCCTGAATGGTCAAGTCGTGCAACATGCACCGGAGTATGAGGAATGTAAGAGCCTTGCACGACTCCACGATATTCCTTTAAAAAAGGTATATGAACAGGTTTGGAAGGCTATAGATAACAAAGCGTAAAATAACATTTTAACAAAAAAATAAGAGACTGTGCGAAAATCTCATTTAAAAAATGGATTTTCGGACAGTCTTTTTTGATTGTGAAGTACTCAATTCCATGCTACCAGTATGCTATATTGACGATAACGAAAGTGAATGCTACACTGAATTTTAATAATTAGTTTATTAAACAAACAAAATAACAATTTATCAAATCAATCATGTAACGGTAGTATTACTTAAATAAAAGGGTTTCGAAATATTCCTAAACCTAAAAAAATCACAAATTTTTCTAAAAAAACAACATTTTAAATTATCTTCCCGATTCGTAAAATGATAAGTAAGTAAACGGTTTCAATAATGGGGGGGTTCACTTGGATTATATCAAAAAGGTGTTTAAAGCTATCGACTCTATTTTCGAAAAATTCACATTACTATTTTTGGTAGCATTAATTTTTGTTGTAACAACACAGGTCATGACACGGAAATTATTTAATTTTGTATTCTTTTGGTCCGAAGAAATTACACTGTTACTGCTTGCTTGGTTCGCCTTTATGGCCATTGCGATAGGCTTTCGGGAATATATTCATTTAGGTATTGATTCCTTTACCAACCTATTTCCTAAATCATTTAATAAAGTCTTAGATAAAATCATTAGTGCTTCTATTTTTGCTTTTGGTTTTTACCTCGTAGTCCAGGGGTGGGAGTTTACATTGTTGACGGCGGAATCAACTCTTCCAGCAACAAAACTTCCTAGTAGTATCACATATGTAGCGATGCCAATCACAGGTGTTATGATTTGCGGTTACTCGCTCCTGCAATTCTTCAATATTAACACAACAAGACATAAGGATTTGGAGGAGGGTATGTAAAATGGACACGAACACAATCGGAATTATTATCTTACTTTCAAGCTTTGTTATTCTAGTCCTGCTTCGTTTTCCGATTGCTCTTACGCTTGTGGCATCGTCCTTGCTAACAGTAATCTATATGAAAATTCCGCTTCCGGTTATTGGCCAACAAATGGTTCAAGGAATGAACTCCTTTTCCCTGCTAGCCATCCCATTCTTTATCCTGACAGGACAAATAATGAGTGAAGGGGGACTAGCAACAAGGATCGTAAATTTTGCGAGTTTACTAGTAGGAAGAATACGCGGTGGACTTGCAATGGTAAATAGTGTGGCTGCCTTGTTTTTTGGGAACATCTCAGGGTCTGCAGTCGCAGATGTTTCATCCGTTGGGTCTGTTATGATTCCAATGATGAAAAAGAAAGGATACGAAGCAGATTATGCGGTTGGTGTTACCATTGCTTCGGCTATCCAAGGTGTAGTAGTACCACCAAGTCATAACCTTGTCCTTTACTCGTTAGCAGCTGGGGGAGTATCAATCGCCAGCCTATTTATGGCAGGTATTGTACCTGGATTCATTATGTTAATTTCTCTTATGATTACAGGCTATATAATTGCTAGAAAACGAGGATATCAGAAAGCGGACCCAGTGCCCAAATCACAAATCGGAGGTATTATCCTTCACGGTCTTTTATCCTTAAGTCCCGCAGTCATTATACTAGGCGGAATTATGAGTGGCTGGTTTACGGCCACTGAGTCAGGTGCGTTAGCGTGCTTATATTCTTTTATTCTAGCATTTGTCATTTATAGAGAAGCACCAATCTCAAGTATTTGGAAAATACTCACAAGAACAATGAGAACGGTTTCGATGGTATTTTTCTTAATTGCAGCATCTGCATCCTTTGGATGGATACTCGCCTATTTGCAAATTCCTGCTATGGTAACCGACCTGTTCTTAAGTATTTCTGATAATCCACTTATCATTTTATTGATTATCAATATTTTATTGCTCCTGCTTGGTGCGCCAATGGACATGGCACCAATGATATTAATAATGACACCGATCCTTCTTCCAGTTGTAACGAGCTTTGGTATGGACCCTGTCCATTTCGGGATTGTCCTAATTTTAAATGCTGGAATCGGCTTATTGACACCACCAGTTGGAACCGTTTTATTTGTCGGATGTGCGATAGGAAAGGTCTCTATCCAGCAAGGTACAAAAGCCATGATGCCATTTTTCTATGCTTTACTAGTTGTTCTGTTAATTATCACCTATATTCCAGAGGTTGTAATGTGGCTTCCAAATATGTTAGTCAAGTAGCCTAGGAAAAATGGTGAAGATTATATAAAAAAATTAAAAGGGGTGTAGATTTTGATAAGTAAAAAGGTTACAGGTATTTTAGCCGCAACACTTTTAATGGGCACGATCCTTGCTGCATGCGGCGGGAAAGAAACAACGAACACAAATAGCGAGGGGAACAAAGAAGAAGAAAAACCATCCTATACGTTCCGCTTAGCCGACAATCAGCCGCCAGAATATCCGACTGTCCTTGGTGACAAAAAGTTTGCTGAATTAGTAGAGGAAAGATCAGATGGACGTATCAAAATTGAAGTCTATCCATCTGCGCAATTAGGCGATGAAAAATCAGTACTTGAACAGGTTCAACTTGGAGCCATTGAGTTTACTCGAATCAATTCTAGTCCACTTGCTGAATTCAATAATCAGTTTACTCCGCTAGGACTTCCTTATGTATTTGAGAGTGAAGATCATCTTTGGAACTTCTTAAATGGAGAAATGGGAACAAAATTATTAGATGGTCTTGAGCAATCTAAGATGAAAGGATTAGCCTATTATGATTCTGGATCACGTAGTTTTTACTCAACTAAACCTCTTGAAAATGTAGAGGATTTAAAAGGTCAAAAGATTCGTGTTCAACAAAGTAAAATCAATATTGATTTTATGGCTGCCTTAGGAGCTAGTGCTACTCCAATGCCATATGGAGAAGTATTCAGTGCCCTGCAAACAGGAATTATTGATGGGGCAGAAAATAACCTGCCAAGTTTAGATTCATCTAACCATTATCAAGAGGCTAAAAACTTGATTCTTGATCATCACCAACGTATTCCTGAAGTTCTTTTGATTAGTAAAGTAGCTTGGGATAAGCTTTCTGAAGAAGATCAAAAGATCATTAAACAAGCAGCTCTTGATTCTGTTGAAACACAAAGAGCAGAGTGGGATAAATATGAAGAACGTTCAGAAAAGAAGTTAAAAGACGCTGGTGTTACATTTACTGAAGTTAAAGATCTTGAACCTTGGACAAATGCTGTAAAGCCTATGGTTAATGAATATACAAAAGAGTATAAAGAAGTAATGGATGCTATTGATGAAGCACGTCCATAACCTGTAGCAACAAAAAACACCTAGCTGGTAAGTTTTCCTATTTATCAGCTGGGTCTTTTCTGTTTTGTAATAGGTAAGAATCAGAAAACTTATTAGGAAGTGGAAGAATGCAGCAGCGATGGAGAAAAGCAGAAGAATTTATTGCACGATATATTCTCTTAAAGAATCAATCACTAATGATGAAGCTTTGCATTTTTTCCAGCTTTCTCGTTATAATTCCTTTGCTTTCAGTGGGAATTATATCCTATAACCGCTCTTCCGTAGAATTGGAAAATGAGCTCCGCCTACATAGTGGACAGGTTATTGATCAAGTAGAATCACATATTGAATATTATTTACAAGAGTTTGAGATTACAAGCTTAAAAATTATCAACTCCCCTGAATTATCCAGCCTTTTTAAAAATGAGAAAAGTGAACATGTAGTGGAATCGGCCAGGAAAACACTAAGATATGCGGCTTATTCTCGCGCTGATATTTCCAATATAACGGTGTTGATGGATGATGATATTGTCATTGATACTTTGGGGCTGCAGAATTACTATCCTTCGACCAAAATAAAAGAAGAATATTGGTATTCATCAGTACCATTAAACGGAATGACAATGCTAGTAACGAGAACTCTTAAACTTAAAAATAAAGAGCAGCCGGTTATATCACTTGTCAGGAGGTTATACAATCCTGATACTCTTCGGCCTGTAGGAATGCTCATTATAGATATAAATTTCAGAAGGATTGAGGAAATCTCAAATAAAGTAACAGTTAGTAGAAATGGCTATTTTTTCATTTTAGATTCAAAAGGGCATTATGTATATCATCCCGATTATTCAAAGCTTGGAAAAGAGGTAGAATTTAGCCAGCTTTCACAACTCCAAAATAACGAAAGCAGTACACAAATTTTACAGAATGATCGGAAGGATTTTGTAACCTATACCTATTCCCCGAGTATAGGCTGGAGTTTTTTTACAGCCGTGCCCTTTAAAGATTTAACGGGGGGCATTATTCAAATCGGAAGAACGATTGTCTTGACGATAATCTTCTCGTTAATGATTGCCTATACGGTAGGGTTCGGATTTGCAACAAATTTGATCCGCCCGATTCGGCGCCTGAAGAAGTTTATGAAGGAAGTTGAAATCGGAGATCTTAGTGGCAGGGTACCAGTGGAATCGAACGATGAAATTGGTCAGCTTTCGGCTGGATTTAACAAGACAGTTGAAAAACTATCCAATTTACTGGAAGAAGTTTATGTCTCTAAATTAAAAGAAACAGAAATGTCCCTAAAACAGAAAGAGATTGAAATAAAGATGCTTCAATCTCAGATGAACCCACATTTTTTATACAACTCGCTTGAGACGATTAGAGGGATGGCATTAGAAGAAGGTCAGGAAAATATTGCAACCATGTCCTATTCTCTAGGAATGCTGCTCCGCTACAATCTTAAAAATGATTCATCCACGGTTAGTCTAGGAGAAGAAATCAAGTTTTGTGATACGTATCTTCAGATTCAGAAATTTCGTTTTGAAGAACGTTTTGAGTATGAGATTGATATTCCACCTTGGGCAATGGAACAAGAGGTAGTCAAGTTTTCACTTCAGCCAATAGTTGAAAATTGCTTTGTTCATGCCTTTGGTCGAAGCTTTCAAAAGTTCAGAATTACTATATCAGTAGTTTCCCAATCCGGATCTTCGTTTGCAATTCGAATAGAAGATTCAGGCGCAGGGATTCCGAATCACATTTTAGACGAACTTAGAGGAAAGCTTGAACAGAAAACAACAAACTCAGATGGAAAACATATCGGATTATTAAATGTTCAACAAAGGATTCATTATGTGTTTGGCTCTGAGTATGGACTTGCAATTAGAAGTCAGTTGGGAGCCGGGACAGTGGTCGAGATGCAGCTGCCAATGAAGGAAAATACAGAGGAAAGGGAGATTAAATGAAAAAGGTCTTGTTAGTTGACGATGAGAGATGGGTACGAACCGCTCTTAAGTGGACAATAAACAAATTGAATCTTCCCTTGCAGGTTGTTCATGAATCCCAAAATGGATTAGAAGCATTAGATTGGATTAAGATGAATGATGTGGACCTGGTTTTAACGGATGTCCGAATGCCGATTATGGACGGTCTTGCTTTGGTAAAGGAACTTAATAGTTTAAACGGGGCATATGACGTAATTGTTATCTCTGTCCATGATGAGTTTCAATTTATTCAGCAAGCAATGCGAAATGGTGTCACGGATTATCTTCTTAAACCGATTGAGGAGAAAGAAATAAAAGTCTGTCTAGAGAAATGGTTAAATAAAAAAAGTAACGAAGTAAATACCCGAAAGCAGACACTGCTTAAGAAAGAGAATATTCCGTTATCTACGATTGAACGAGTATTGGACTATATAAATAAAACACCTCTCGATCAAATAACGTTAAAAGAGGCGGCAGAGAGTATACACATAAATCCGAGTTATCTCAGTCAATTGTTCAAACAACAGCTCAATAAGAAATTTGTTGATTATATAACAGAGCTGAGAATTGAGGAAAGTAAACGTTTATTGCACAATACAACATTAAGAATGTCGGAAATTGCTGAAAGGGTCGGTTATTCTGATTTAGCCTACTTTAGTAATAATTTTAAGAAAATAGTGGGTTTATCACCGTCGGAGTATCGAAATATCCAAGCATAAAAGAATTATAAAAAAGAAGCGATGCAGAATGGTTAACCACTAAGTCAATTATTCAAACAACAGCTTAACAAAAAGTTTGTTGAATATTTAACAGAACTAAGAATAGAAGAGGGTAAACGCTTATTATTACACACGACGTTAAGGATGTCAGAGATTGCAGAAAAAGTTGGTTATTTGGATTTAGCCTATTTTAGTAATAACTTTAAGAAAATTACTGGGAGAACGCCATCAGAATTTCGTAAATCCTTAGTTCAAAAAACATAATGGTTAAAAGCAGGAGCAGAACATTACATTGGTGTTCTGTTTTTTTTTATTTTTATATGATTATCTGAATAACTAAAATAATTACAAATTTTCCTAAAAAAACTCGCTGATTGATAAATTATTCCGAATTGTATAATTAAAATTGGAAACGCTTTCCGGGAGAGAAGTTAACTGGCTAGTGTGACACCTTTTTAAAAAGAATTCCTTTAGGAGGTTGATAGAATTGTAGTTCTGAAAATGTATCCAAGCTTTCGTTTTAAACCATCTTTTTTTTACAGTAAATTGAAAACGCATTCAAAAATCTTATTAATCAATTATTAGCATAATTACTAAACATTCATTTTAAAAAAGGGGAGAGAGAAAAATGGCTTCATTATCAAAACAGATTAAAAAATCTTCAAAACTAAGAAAGAAACTTCTTGCGACCGCACTTACTCTATCATTAGTTGCCCCAGTTATCGGACCACAGGCAAGTTTTGCACAGGATGACCAAGGATACACAGGTGAAGAAGGAGAAGCTACTCCTTATTCTGGACGAGGTGCAATTACAACTTATAAAATTGCAAAAGCTGCAGGCCAGCCAGAAATTGAAGTGGCAACTCAAGATAGAATTCTTGAAATTGACGGCAAATATTTTAGAGATGCCAATGGCAATAAAAGATTAGATGGATACGAAGACTGGACAAAGCCAGTTTCAACACGTGTAGCGGATTTGATTAGTAAAATGACACTTGAACAAAAAGCTGGATTGATGTACATAAATACTCATACTCCAGAAGCTGATCCGGCAGATGGGAGATTTGTAACTGCTAATAACAGCAAAATTGTTACTGATAAAAAATTGCGCCACGTTATATACCGTCTATCTCAAAACTTAGGCGATATTGCCAATTATAATAACCAAATGCAACAATTAGCAGAGGGTCTAGAATTAGGTATTCCGGTTGTGATTACTTCAAATCCAAGAAACTCTGCCTCAACAGATTATACAAATATTACAAATGTTCAGGACCAACATACCTTCTGGCCAGGAACATTAGGTTTAGCAGCAGCTAGGGATGTGGAAGCTGTAGCTGAATTTGCGGATATTGCCCGTCAGGAATGGAGAGCTGCTGGTATTCGTAAGGTTTATGGATATATGGCTGACGTTGCAACAGATCCACTTTGGGCACGAATTGAGGAGACATTCGGCGAAGATCCAAAATTAGTTGGCGACATGAATTATGAAATCATTAGAGGGTTCCAAACTGAAAAACTTGGCAATGATAGTGTAGCAATTACTGTAAAACACTTCCCTGGCGGTGGTGCTCGTGATGATGGACAAGATCCTCACTTTGCAAACGGCAGCTTTAACATTTATCCTACTGAAGGAAGTTTGGAAAAGTATCATATTCCTCCTTTCCAGAGAGCGATCGAAGCGGGTGTAGCATCCGTAATGCCTTATTACGCATACCCAAGTAATGATAGTGCTGATCAAGGTTTAGAACCATATAGTGAAACTAAGCAATTTGAAGAAGTTGGTATGACTTTAAATAAAGGAATCATAGATTACTTGCGTGAAGGTCTTGGGTTCAAAGGATATATTAACTCTGACTCAGGTGCAGTTGCGGGCAGTGCATGGGGTTACCTAGTTGATGAAAATGGAAAACCAATTTCAGGTGCACAAAAAGTGGCCAAAGCATTAAATGCAGGAACCAATATTATTTCAGGTGGTGCAACACCAGAGTTGGTAATTGAGGCAGTTAACACTGGTTTAGTAGATGTATCAAAAGTTAACGAATCCATTTCCTATACCCTATCAGAAATGATGACATTAGGTCTATTTGAAGACCCATATGTAAATCCTGCTGAAGCTATTACTGCTGCAAACAATGAAGAACACAGAGCATTAGCTTATGAAGCACATCAAAAGTCAGTCGTTTTAATGCGTAATGATAAAACCAAAGGTGAAAAACTATTACCGTTAACGGAAGAAAAGTTAGAAGATGTTAAGCTTTATGTTGAAGGATTTATTGGGGTTGCTCCAGGAAGAAATAATCCAAATCCTCAAAAAACTATTAATGAAGAATCAGCAAAACAAACTGCTGCATTTAATGCAGACTTAAAGAATATGCTCAAAGAAAAATTCCCTAACATTATGTTAGTAGATAGTGTTGATCAAGCAACTCATGCATATTTATATATTAAACCAACTCAATCTAACTGGGATAATAACCCACGTATTGATGTTAATGAAACAACAGGTATTCTTGAATTAGATCGAATCATTGAAATTCAAAAAGCTGTTCCAACAATTACTGCGGTAAACTTTACGAACCAATGGCTAATAAACAAGCTTGAACCAAATGCTGCTGCATTAATCGGTACTTTCGGTACGCTTCAAGAGGCAGTATTCGATGTGATCACTGGAGAATTCAATCCTGTTGGAAAACTTCCATTCGCTATTCCAGCTAGTGCGGAAGCAGTAGAAAGAGAAGTCGGGGATGTTCCAAGCTTTGCTCCTGAAGAATATAAACATTTCACTTATAAGAATAAAAATGGTGACAAGTACGAATACGGATTTGGTCTTTCTTACAAAGACAACAATGGAAAAGCGGTTGGAAAACCTGATCATGCTGGTGAAACAGGAAAACCTGCTCATGCAAGCGAAACAGGAAAACCTGCTCATGCCGGAAAATCCTCGAAAGAATAAAAATTAGCACAATTTAAGATTGATATAAAAAGAGATGCTACTTTCCCCAAGTAGCATCTCTTTTATCTATACTCTTTTTTCGAAATTAACTCGTTTGTTAATCAAATAAATAATCGGCATACCTACTGCCATCACGACAAATTCTCCTATTGCCACTGTTAACCAAGTAAATAAGAATGGCAATTCGAATGCTAGGTTTAATTCCCAAGCAATCAAGAACATAGTGAAGGTGAAGACAACGGTATTTACAATCATACGAGCCCAGATTCCTTTAATGAAACGTGCAGATACTATTGTAATCGACAAGGCTAATAATGATTGACCAACACCAAAAATGAGGTCATAGGCAACGATTGGCGAAAAGAATAGGTTGGCGAAAAATACTCCTAAAATAATTCCGAATATATACTTCTTATTAAAAACAATAAGATGGTTAAACATTTCTGAAACACGGAATTGTATATTTGTAAAACCAAAAGGAGCGATTAAGCCTGATACAGCAATGTATAAAGCCGCTAATATCGCGTTTACGACAAGTGTATTTATTTTCATATATAGTTCTCTCCTTAGTTTTTTTACGTGGGAGGTTCTCGAACCACGTTTTACTGACAAAATAACATGGTAATATAAATGAGTTTACTAGTCAATATCAAGTGTGTACCATCTGGTTCAGCAAAGTTTAATATATGTTTATATATTGGATAATATTTCCCTTTTTGTACATTCTAATAGTAAAAAAACATTTATGAGTTCCACTCCCAACCTAAATTAATGCTTCAGGATATCCCCTTTTAAAACTTCATGCTATTATATTTCTTGTGAATCATTTGCTATGGTTGAATAATATTCAGAATATTAATAAAATAAAGAGAGGGGGGACTAGATGGAACCCATTATTGCTTTAGAAAACGTATCATTTTCATACAAAATCAATGAGACCAGTTCAGTGTCAGTTCTTAAAGATGTCTCCTTTTCCATTTTTCCAGGTGAATATGTTGCGATTATTGGACATAATGGTTCGGGGAAGTCAACACTATCAAAACATCTTAATGGGCTCTTAACGCCTGGGTCTGGGGATGTTTGGGTGCATGGTCACAATACAAAGGACGATACCAGGAAGCTAGACATCCGAAAAGCGGTTGGAATGGTCTTTCAGCATCCTGATAATCAAATTGTTGCGACCATTGTCGAAGAGGACGTGGCATTTGGGTTAGAGAATATCGGCGTTTCGAGAGAAGAAATGAAACAAAGAATCGATGAGGCTTTAGAGGTCGTGAAAATGTCTGAGTTTCGGAAAAGACCGCCACACCATTTATCAGGAGGACAAAAACAAAGAGTTGCAATTGCTGGAGTGCTTGCCATGCAGCCAGACTGTATCGTATTCGATGAGTCTACCAGCATGCTTGATACTTTTGGCAGAAATGAAGTCCTTCAGGTCATGAGAAAAATGAATGGGATGGGAATGACCATCATTACGGTTACCCATCGCATGTCTGAAGCAGCAGAAGCAGACCGCATTATTGTGGTTGAAGACGGGAAAATTGTTATGGATGGAAACCCGCAAGAAATTTTTAAGCATAAAGAGATTTTAATGGAGCTCCAATTAGATGTCCCAGCGGTAAGTCAGATGGCTGAAATGGTCCATAATCAAATTCCGATTTTTTCTAATGAATTAATCCAAGAGGAAGAACTAATTAATGAAGTAAAGAGAGTTTCAAATGCAAGGAGCGGGGAGGTGGTCTAAGTGCCTGAGAAGCCGATCATCGAAATAGAAAACTTATTTCATACATATATGAAACGAACCCCTATGGAGCATAAAGCCTTAATGGGGACAAGCATGGTGGTCAATGAGGGAGAATGTATTGCGATTATTGGGCACACTGGGTCAGGGAAGTCCACCCTTATCCAGCATTTTAATGGTCTGATTCGACCCGATTCAGGGAAAGTTATCATCGATGGAGTAGATCTATCGAAAAAACGAATTGATATAAAAGCTTTGAGGAGAAAGGTTGGACTTGTTTTTCAAAACCCTGAAGATCAAATCTTTGAAAAATTAATTGGCGATGATATTGCCTATGGTCCTTTTAAACTTGGGCTGCCACTGAAGGAAGTAAGAGAACGGGTTAAATGGGCAATGGACATGGTGGGTTTAAACTTTGAAGAAATGAAGGACCGGCAGACATTTGCCTTAAGCGGCGGACAGAAACGTAAAGTTGCACTTGCTGGCATTCTAGCATTAAAGCCGAAGATATTAGTTCTTGATGAACCAACTGCAGGGCTTGATCCGAGGTCACGAAATGAGTTGCTTGATAAGATAAAATTCTTAAATAAAATGGAAAATTTAACGGTTATTTTCGTTTCTCACAATATGGAAGAAGTTGCTTATTTAGCGGATAGAGTCTATGTAATGGCAAATGGTACAGATGTGTTATCAGGTACTCCAGAAGATATTTTTACTGACAAGGATAAACTGCAGCGCTACCAAATTGGAACGCCTGAAACGGTACAGGTTCTATACCGGCTAAATGACCTTGGATACAATGTAAATACTTCTGCTTTTGCGGTTTCTGAGGCAGCAAATGAAATCATAAAGGTCCTTAACGATGGAGAGGGGGAGAATCATGGCTAGTGAATTTGAACTGTCAAGGAATATTACGATTGGTCAATACGTACCGACTGGTTCCTATATTCACCGGCTCGACCCGAGGATAAAGCTGTTAGTGTTCACTATACTTGTTTTAGCCATAGCCCTCAATACTAGTTATTTAGGAAATGCTCTTGGTCTGCTATTATCTATTTATTTATTCTGGGCATCCAAAATACCTATCAGTTATGGGTTATCGGGAATAAAACCTGCTATTCCCTTTATCATTATTTTAGCTGTGCTTCAGCTTATCTTCCAAGGTAATGTCTTTTCTGGCGGGACTTTATTTTTTGAGTATGGATTCATCTTGATCACGAGCGAGAGTATTCGACTCGTAATCGTTTCGGCGGTACGATTTGTGGAAATAATTTTATTAAGCAGTGTTCTGACACTATCTACATCAACAACTGAATTAACTCATGCGATTCAAAGTCTTTTAAGCCCTTTGAAAAAAATAAAATTTCCTGTCCATGAACTTTCTTTAATTATTACCATTGCCATTCGCTTTGTACCAACCTTTGCGATTGAAATGGAGAAAATGATGAAAGCACAGGCATCAAGAGGGGCAGATTTCGGATCGGGAGAATGGTGGAGAATCATTCAAAGGACGAAGGATATGCTCCCAATTATTATCCCCTTATTTAATATCGCCTTATCTAGAGCAGAGGATCTAATACTAGCGATGGAATCTCGCTGTTATACTCCTGGAAATGATAGGAGTGCCTATTCGGTTTATAAGGCACTTGGTCGTGATTACTTAGTATTATTTATTGGGCTATTATTATCGTTTCTATTATTTTTTTATCCGTTTCCATATTAGATGATAAATAAAAGGGGGAGAAATAGAATGAAGGGTTCATTAACGGTTCGAAATATTGTTATTGCCGGAGTGCTTGGTGCGGTTGCGATTCTATTAGGTGTAACTCGGTTAGGATATATTCCCGTACCTACAGCAGCGGGAAATGCAACAATCATGCATATTCCTGCGATTATTGGGGGGATTATGCAGGGACCGATTGTAGGAGCAATCGTCGGAATAATCTTTGGTGTTTCATCTTTCTTAAATGCTACAGTTCCTCTATTTAAAGATCCATTAGTGGCGATCCTGCCTAGACTTTTTATTGGAGTTGTCGCTTGGCTTGTGTATGTTGGGATTCGCAGGAAAAGTGAATATCTGGCTATTGGTACTGCAGCATTCTTAGGTACCTTGACTAATACTGTCCTTGTATTAACCATGGCAGTCGTTAGAGGTTACATGGGTGCTGAAGTCGCTTGGACAGTTGCTATAACGAGCGGTATTCCGGAAGCAGTCGTAGGTACGATTGTGACACTTGCTGTAGTTTTAGCCTGGAAGCAAATAGGTAAAGGTAAAAAATCTAGGATATCAGAGGATTTATAATCTTATAAAAAAAAATTAACCCATTGTGGCTTAGGCACCAATGGGTTTCTTAATAAAATTGGGGAGTTGAGTGATGTGAAACTTGTTAATTTTGAACAATCCATCGACAATCGGATTCTAAAGCGCGGACTTGATTATTTTGAACAGGGACATGTCGTAAGTCTTGAAACAAAGGATAAAAAAAGATACAAGGCCAGGGTAGAGGGATCAGAAGTTTATCGAGTAGAGATATCATTAGATATAAACGATGTAATAGTAGAATCGTATTGTGATTGCCCATATGACTTAGGTGAGTTTTGCAAGCATGAGGCAGCCGTTCTATATGCATTGAGGAATGAAAAAACTGGTCGGGAACCCGCAGTTATGGTAGAAAATGATTTGAAAAAGGTTTTAGAAGAACAAAACAAAGATGAATTAGTTCGCATTATACTGGAAATTTCAGACGATTTTCCGGATATTGAAAAACGTTTGCTTTTTAAGTTTGCGAACAATGAAGATGAAATTGCTGCAAGTAAGAAGCTTATCAGAGAATATATTAATAACGCCAAAAGAAACGGTTTTATTGATTGGCGTCATGTTGATTATGCGCTGCAAGGTGCAGAGATGACGCTGAAAAAAGCACATGAGAAGATTGAAATGGGTGATAGTGAGACAGCAGTTTTACTAGCACTAGCAGTTTTGTCACCCGTTATCAAAATGCTCCAATATAGCGATGACTCCAATGGAGGCGTTGGATTTATAATGAATCGAGCTATTTCTACCGTTGAACAAGCAGTAATGACAGATATGGAGCATTTAGATGAAAAAGAGCAAAAGAAACTTTTTGAGATAATTTTAAAAGAAGCAATGAAAAAACAATACGATGGCTGGAGCGATTGGCGCTTTGGTCTATTAAATGTTTGTACGATCTTTTCTCCTAAGAAGGATTTGCGAAAAAAGTTAGAAAAGCAGTTGGTAGTGCTAGAGCAAAGTGCTGGTACATCGTGGAGTGCAAATCATGATAAGAAAGAGATAAAGCTTCTCCAGTTTGAAATAATAGAAAGATGTGATGGAACGGAAGCAGCAGAGCAGTTTATTTTTGAGAATATTAATTTAAGCGATTTCCGTGAAAAAGCCATTACGATAGCATTGGAAAAAGGCGATTATGAGAAAGTTCTCGAGCTTGGTATTTCCGGAGAAGAAGTAGATAAAAGCTTCCGCGGACTTGTGCATAAGTGGAGGGAGTACTGTTACCAAGCGTATGAAGGTTTGGATGATGTAGAAAATCAACGGAAATTGGCATATGAGTTTCTTTTTAAAAATGAATATTCTTATTATGCGAAATTGAAAGAGTTATATAAGCAAGATGAATGGGCAGAGGTTTTAGGTCAGATAATTGAAACTTTTGAAAAAGAGAGATACCAATCAACTGTATACACTGAAATCCTGAAAGAAGAAAAACTAGCGAAACAAATGATAGAATATTGTAAAAAGCATAAACCCTTAATCATGGATTTGTATCCATATTTAATGGAGAGCCATTTTGAAGAAGCAAATGGTCTGTATATTAACTACATTGAACTGTCTGCAGAGGGGACCTCAGACAGAAGAGGTTACAAAAATGTTTGTAAGTTGATAAAAACCTACAAAAAAGCATTTGGTACTATTCATTCACACAAATTAATCGGAGAATTGAAACAAAAATATCAAAAGCGCCCAGCCTTTTTGGATGAATTAGGGGAAATTAGATAATAAAAGGAAGATGTATAAATGAGTAATAGTAAATGGGGAATAGAATGCTGCACCATTTAGAGATATATGTTTCAGACCTTGATAAAAGTGTTGGATTTTGGGGCTGGCTGTTAACTGAATTAGGATACGAACAGTATCAAAAATGGGAATCAGGGATTAGTTGGAAACATCAAGAAACCTATCTCGTGTTTGTCCAAGCTGATGAAAGGTTTTTAGATGTTCCTTACCATCGCTGCAGAGTAGGGCTAAATCATCTTGCCTTTCATGCAAAGTCAAGGGAACATGTTGATGAAATGACCGAGGCATTAATTGAGAAAGGTATCCCAATCCTATACCAAAACAAGCACCCGTACGCGGGAGGAAATGAATATTACGCTGTCTATTTTGAAGATCCAGATCGTATAAAAGTAGAACTAGTCGCACCTAGCATAAAGAAAGGTAATTTTTAAAAGTGTGATTTAAATCACGAAAAACCATTACTTTTATCTTTATAATCGAAAGAAAGTAAAGGGGTGTGGATATGGAGTATAAATTTAAAACACTTTTTAGTGAAATTGGCGGTCAGGAAACGATTGATAAGCTGGTTGCTGCTTTTTATCCAAGAGTTTATGCAGATCCTGAATTAAGACCGCTGTTTGAAGGGGATATGGAGGAAATTATGAGGAAACAAAGAATGTTCCTTCCACAATTCTTAGGTGGTCCTGCTCTTTATAGTCAGGAATTTGGACCACCTGCGATGAGAGAGCGGCATCTTCCTTTTGAAGTGACACCAAGGAGAGCGCAGTGCTGGCTTCGCTGTATGAAGGAAGCCTTTCAAGAGATTGGTCTCTATGATCAACCTGCTGGTCTCGCATTTTATGATCGTTTAACACAAGTAGCTGGTATTATGGTAAACAGTCCGGATAAAGAAATCTAAAAAGTCTCCTCCTCCACTTGCTGGGATGAGGAGTTTTTTTATGTTATAGTATTTTTATTTATTAGCTAGGAGGGTTTGAATTGACAATAAAAGATAATTGGTGGAAGAAGAGCGTAGTTTATCAAATATATCCTCGAAGCTTTATGGACTCAAATGAAGATGGTATTGGCGATATCCAGGGAATCATCAAAAAACTGGATTATCTAAAATTATTAGGTGTTGATGTAATTTGGCTAAGCCCAGTTTATGACTCGCCTAATGATGATAATGGCTATGACATTCGTGATTATCAAGCAATTATGAATGAGTTTGGGACAATGGCTGATTTTGATCACATGCTTGAAGAGGTACATAAACGAGATATGAAACTTATAATGGATTTGGTGGTTAACCATACATCTGATGAACACGATTGGTTTGTACAATCGAAAAGTTCGAAGGACACTCCATATAGAGATTACTATATCTGGAGGTCACATCCGAATAATTGGGGTTCTGTTTTTAGCGGTCCAGCCTGGGAGAATGATACCACGACAAATGAATACTATTTACATATTTTCTCTAAAAAACAGCCTGACCTAAATTGGGAAAATCCAAAGCTCCGGCAGGAAGTTTATCAAATGATGGGTTTTTGGCTTAATAAAGGAATAGATGGCTTTCGAATGGATGTTATTAATTTTATTTCCAAACATCCAGAACTTCCGGATGGTGCGAAAGATGAGGAACAACAATATGGAGATGGCAGCCCTTACTTTATGAACGGACCAAGGATTCATGAATTTTTGCATGAGATGAACCAGGAAGTTTTATCTAAGTATCCGGTAATGACCGTTGGAGAAATGCCTGGAGCTTCACCTGATGATGCCATCCTGTACACAGACACTAAAAGGCAAGAAGTAAACATGATTTTTACTTTTGAACATATGGATCTAGATAGCGCACCAGGTGGTAAGTGGAATTTAAAGCCACTGTATTTACCAGATTTAAAGGAAAACTTGGCAAAGTGGCAGACAGCTTTACATAATAAGGGCTGGAACAGCTTGTATTGGAACAATCATGACCAGCCGCGTATTGTTTCTCGTTTTGGAGATGATCAAAACTATCGCGTGGAATCAGCGAAAATGCTGGCAACTTGTCTTCATTTCATGCAGGGAACACCGTATATTTATCAAGGTGAAGAAATAGGAATGACAAATGTGAAGTTTGATTCCCTTGAGGATTATCGGGATATTGAGACTATCAATATGTATCATGAGAGAAAATCTTTAGGATATTCTCATGAAGAAATCATGACTTCTATTTACACAAAAGGAAGAGATAATGCAAGAACGCCAATGCAATGGGATGATTCAGAAAATGGAGGATTTACATCCGGTACTCCATGGATTAAAGTGAATCAACGCTATAAAGAAATTAATGTGAAAGCTGCCCTAGAAGATCCAAATTCGATCTTTTACTTCTACCAAAGATTAATTTCCTTACGCAAAGAAATGGACATTATTGTCGAAGGAAGTTTCGAACTGCTATTAAAAGACAACACTGAAATATTTGCTTACGAAAGAAAATGGAATGATGACCACCTAATCGTGTTGTGTAATTTTAGTCATTCAGAAGTTTTAATAGAAGAGGAAGTGCTGCTGAAAAAAATGCAGGAATATCAAGTGGTTATTTCCAATTATGAGCCACTAAATACGGGGATTCTACGCCCTTACGAGACAATTGTCTTAAGAAAATAAAAACGAAGAAGGTGCTTTTTATTTGAGCCCCTTCTTCGTTCTTTTTAATATTCCAAGATAACAAATCCATTTCTAGGAATATGAGTTGTCCAGGTTTCAGCTGAAACCTTCGTTTCTTGTCCATTCCATAGATTTTTAATCGTTTTCCCGCTTACATTATAGGGAATACGATATTCAACTTTGCTTTTGTTTGTATTTAGGATGATTAGGATGGTTTTTTCATCATTTGTCTTCGTGTAAGCTAGACAATCCAGGTGCTCAGAGTCAACAAAGGAAAAATCACCCTCATTTCGAAGTAAAGGATGTTTCTTTCGTAATTGGATTAGTTTTTGAACATGGCTATATAGGTCTGTATTTTGGTTCTCTGTATCCCACTCCATACATTTACGGCAGCCAGGATCTTGGGAACCTGTCATACCAATTTCATCACCGTAATAAATACAAGGGGTTCCTATATAGGTCAACAACATCGTAAATACTTGCTTCACCCGGTCGATATCATCGCCGCACTCCGTCAATATCCTTGGAGTATCATGGCTGCCGACAAGATTAAAAGCTGCCTCATTCACATTTTTAGGATACATATGAATAACACTAGTCATATTCTCCACAAACTCTTTCGCTGAAATGCTTTGCTTTGCAAATAAGTTTAAAATATTCGTCGTAAAAGGATAATTCATAACTGCGTCAAATTGATCACCTCGTAGCCATGGCATGGAGTCGTGCCAAATTTCCCCTAATATATATAAATCTTGCTTAATTGCTTTTACTTCCGAACGGAAATCTCTCCAAAAAGCGTGATCCACTTCATTTGCAACATCCAATCTCCAGCCATCGATATCAAATTCCCTTACCCAATAGCGACCGACTTCTAATAAATATTCCTTTACTTCAGGATTTTCGGTATTGAGCTTCGGCATAAAAGGAGTAAAGGCAAATGTATCATAGTTTGGTGTTGGTTCAGTTATTATAGGGAATTCATGGATATGAAACCAATTTTTAAATCGAGAATTTTCCCCTTTTTCAAGGACATCCTGAAACTGAGGGAAGAGAAAACCGCTATGGTTGAACACAGCATCGAGCATAATTTTAATCCCATTTTGATGACAGGTTTCTACCAAATCTTTAAAGGTCTCCTTTGTTCCAAACTGTGGATCGATCTCCATATAGTCAATCGTATCGTACTTATGGTTGGAGAATGCTTTAAATATGGGGGTGAAGTAAATTCCGGATACCCCAAGTTTTTTTAAGTAAGGTATGTTCTGTATGACCCCTTCAATATCTCCGCCAAAAAAGTTTGTCGGTGCAGGGTCTTCGCTGCCCCATGGAACCACACCCTCAGGGTTACTTTCTTTATTTCCATTCGCAAAACGTTCAGGGAAAATTTGATACCAAACAGTATCTTTGACCCAATCTGGAGCTTTAAAAACATCGATCGTATTCATAAATGGGAAACAAAAATAATAGGCAGTATCATCTAATGGTGGCTCTGGATAGTACCCTTTCTCTGTTAAACAGGTTTTTTCCGAACCGTCATCTAAAATGAAACCATAGCGTATTCTTCTGAAAGGAGGAACCACAGTCACATACCAATAATCAAATAATTGATCGGAGCCGCTCTTTTTTAAAGGAACCGTACTTGTTTGCCATTGATTTTCTTTCCAATCATATGGATCACCATATACAAGTGTTACCTTATTTAAATCATTCTTTTTTGTTCGTATTTGGATATTTAATTTACCGTTTGCGCAAACGTATGCATAATTATCTTTGGGTCGATGATAAATGGCTTCTTTTAACAATAGAGTCATCTCCTTATCAATACAATTTATTTAAGGGTTATTGTAACCTAAAAACCTTGATAATACTACGGTTTATTATAAAAACGATATCATGATAAAATAAGGAAATGAGATTTTCCAAAAAAAGTTGTTGTATTATTTTAAAACGGGCATATAATTAGAATTAAGTTGTGCAACCGTTTTCGCAATTGTAAGCGCTGTTTTAATTGTTTGCATTTTGAAGGTGTTTGTACACTGCAAATCATTCCTAATAATATACAGGAGGAGAAAAAATGAAAAAAGCAATTTCAATTTTCATGCTTGTTGTTTTAGTGTTTGGTGTACTTTCAGCTTGTGGGCCAAAAAGAGAAGAAACATCGGGCACAAAAGACACAGACAAAACGGAAGAAGCAGCTAAGCCAGAAAAATTAGTAGTTTGGGAAGATAAAGATAAATCAGGCTGGCTTGAAAAAGTAGCAGCTGATTTTGAAAAAGAATATGGAATTAAAATTGAGTATAAAGAAGTAGAAATGGCTACAAAAATGCGTGACCAGCTTCGTCTTGACGGTCCTGCAGGGACAGGTCCAGATATCGTAACATTACCACATGACCAAATTGGCCAAGTTGTAACAGAAGGGCTTCTTGCTGAACTTAAATTAGATAAAGAAGTTACTGATAAATTCTCGCAATCATCTATTGATGCGCAATCGTATGATGGTAAAGTTTACGGACTTCCAAAGTCTTCTGAAACACCAGTATTGGTTTACAATAAAGATTTAATGGCAGACGCTCCAAAGACAATGGACGAGCTTTACACGTTCTCAAAAGATTTCACAAAAGATGGGAAATTTGGTTTCTTAGCACTTTGGGATAACTTCTATTTCGCTCATGGTATTATCGGCGGTATGGGAGGATATGTTTTCAAAAACGAAAATGGAAAACTTGACTCTGCAGACATCGGCTTAAATAACAAAGGTGCGGTTGAAGGTACGGAATACATTCAAAAATGGTACACAGAAGGGTTATTCCCTAATGGTATCATTGGTGAAAATGGCGGCTCAGCAATGGATGGCCTTTTCACAGAAGGTAAAGTTGCTGCAGTTATGAACGGTCCTTGGTCATTCCAGCCATATAAAGATGCTGGGATTAATATTGGTGTTGCAGCACTCCCAACACTTCCAAATGGTGAACATGTAAAAACATTCATGGGTGTAAAAGGTTGGCATGTATCTGCTTACTCTAAGAACCAAGAATGGGCGGCTAAATTCTTAGAATTTATTACAAATGATGAAAATGCGAAATACCGTTTCGAACAAACTGCTGAGGTTCCAACAAACGTAGCTTTAGTTGATGATCCAGCAATCAAGGAAAATGAAGGTGCAAAAGCCGTTGCTGAGCAATCACAATATGCGGTTCCAATGCCAAACATCCCAGAAATGGGTCAAGTTTGGGATCCAATGGCTAAATCTTTACAAACAGTTGTAACGGGTAAAACAGAACCTAAAGCAGCGCTTGATTCTGCCGTTGAACAAATTAAAGCAAGTATCGCTTCAACGAAATAATAACAAAGTCAGCAGTACCTCAATCCTCGGGGTGCTGCTGACAATTAATAACTAGTTTTGCTGCTTTATGAAGGAAAAATCGATCTTTTCCTTGATAAAGCATTGAAGCTAGACAGTTCTCAAAGTTAAAGAGAAATAATAAAAGTATATATTAGAAAGGGGAGTTTAGGATGTCTAAAGATTTATCCTTTGCAACCAGTCACCGTAAGAATGCATTGATTCTTTCCATTATCCCTGGGTTAGGTCAGCTTTATAACAAACAGTTATTAAAGGGAGCCTCCTTTCTCATTATGAGTGCTGCTTTTTTCTACGTTTTTTATGATTTATTAAACATAGGATTATGGGGTTTAGTTACTTTGGGGGAAATTCCATTTACAGATCATTCTATCTTTTTATTAGTGTACGGGATTCTAGCACTAATAGTTTTAGTATTTGGTATTGGTTTTTATTTGTTTAACCTGCGTGACGCCTATAAAGTCGGGTTAAGCCGCGACAATCATGAACCTATTAGTACAGTAAAAGAACAATATAGAAATCTGATTGATAATGGTTTTCCATATTTGATTATGTCTCCTGGATTTTTATTGTTAGTATTTGTTGTTGTTTTTCCAATTCTTTTCGTATTATTACTAGCATTTACGAACTACGACCTTTATCATTCTCCTCCAGCAAAGCTTGTGGATTGGGTGTTGTTTAAGAACTTTGTTGATATCTTTAAAGTAGATATGTGGCGTCAAACCTTCTTCTCCGTATTATCTTGGACATTGGTTTGGACATTTGTTGCGACAACCTTCCAGGTTGCTTTGGGAATTTTCTTAGCGATTATCGTTAATCAAAAAGATGTAAAAGGTAAAGCAATCATCCGTACCGTTTTTATTCTTCCTTGGGCAGTTCCAGCGTTTGTATCGATTCTTGTTTTTGCTGGAATGTTCAATGAATCTTTCGGAGCTATTAACCGAGACATTCTTGGATTCTTCGGTATGGAAGGTCTTCCTTGGATGACCGAACCTATATTCACAAGGATTGCCTTAATATTTATGCAAACATGGCTTGGTTTTCCGTTTATTTTCGCAATGACAACTGGTGTCCTGCAATCTATTTCACAGGATTTATACGAAGCGGCGACTGTTGACGGTGCATCTAACTTTCAAAAGTTTAAAAATATTACATTACCGCTTGTACTTTATGCAATTGCACCGGTTTTAATTACACAATATACCTTCAATTTTAATAACTTTAACATCATTTATTTATTTAATGGCGGTGGACCAGCTATATCTGGTCAAAACGCCGGTGGAACAGATATCCTAATTTCTTGGATTTACCGCCTGACAATGACTTCAGCGCAATACTCCAAGGCAGCAACGTTAACAATGTTGTTATCAATAATTGTAGTAGCCGTTGCTATCTGGCAGTTTAAAAGAACAAAATCATTCCAAGAAGAGGATATGATGTAAAATGAAAAAACAAAATTTTGGTAGACTCACCCTAACGTATTTAGTTGTCCTAATCATGTTTGTAATTATTTTATATCCACTTGCATGGATTATCGGTTCATCGTTTAACCCAGGGCAAAGCTTGTCAGGATCGAGTATTATTCCAGAGAATGCAACACTAGCCCACTATAAAGAGCTATTTGATACAAGTAAAAGTAATTATGTTTTTTGGTATATCAATTCTCTAAAGGTTAGTATTTTAACCATGCTTTTTACCGTAATTTTAGTAAGCTTTACTGCGTACTCATTCTCACGGTATCGATTTGTCGGGCGTAAAAATGGCTTGATGACTTTTTTAATACTGCAAATGATTCCAAACTTTGCAGCATTAATTGCCATTTATATTTTAGCGACGCTAACTAAATTAATTGATACTCATTTAGGTTTAATTCTTGTATATGTTGGCGGACAAATTCCGATGAACACCTGGTTGATGAAGGGTTATTTAGATACTATTCCAAAAGAACTCGATGAATCAGCAAAAATAGATGGAGCAGGACATTTACGAATCTTCTTCCAAATTGTCATGCCGCTAGCTACTCCAATTATTGCGGTAGTTGCACTATTCTCTTTCATAGCACCTTTTGCTGATTTCATTGTTGCGAGTATCTTACTAAGGACAGAAAAAAATTATACCCTTGCAGTTGGTCTTTACGAACTTGTAGCAAAACAATTTGGCGCAGAATTTACGACATTTGCAGCTGGTGCCGTATTGATTGCCGTACCAATCGCAATCCTGTTCTTGTCTTTCCAACGCTTCTTCGTATCTGGTTTAACAGCAGGTGGAACGAAAGGTTAAAATTGAATTGACTAGGTGGAAAATGTTTACCTCTAGATTATAATAAAAACAAAAACCCTTTGAGAGGGATGTAGAATATGGCAGTTACAATTAAGGATGTTGCAGCACTTGCAAATGTAGCGCCTTCAACGGTTTCACGAGTGATAGCAGACAGCCCGAGAATCAGTGAAGAAACGAAGCAAAAAGTAAAGAAAGCAATGGAGCAGCTTGGCTACCATCCAAACTTAAATGCAAGAAACCTAGCAAGCCAATCAACACAAGTGTTAGGTCTTGTCATGCCAAGCTCAAAAGATGTTGGCTTTCAAAACCCCTTTTTTCCAGCCGTTTTACAAGGTATTAGCGAAGGGGCACGAGAGAAAAATTACGCTTTACAAATGTCAACGGGAAAATCAGAAAGAGAAGTTCTTGATGCTGTGATACAGATGGTTCAGGGAAAAAGAGTCGATGGAGTTATACTGCTCTATTCTAATGTAGATGATCAGGTTATATCCTATTTAAAGGAGCAGAAATTTCCTTTTGTTTTAATTGGGAAGCCTTATATAGATATTGAGGAAATTACACATGTTGATAATGATAATGTTCGTGCGGCAAAAGATGCGACTGACTATTTAATAGGCTATGGACACGAGAAAATTGGTTTTATCGGCGGGAGTGCAGAGCTTATGGTAACAGTTGATCGTGTATCTGGTTATAAACAAGCCTTAATAAATGCCGGTCTGGAAATCACCAATGAATACATGATACATGAGGAGTTTTTAAGAGAAGGCGGTCAAGAAGCAGTTCGTGAATTAATGGCACTTGAGCATCCTCCTACTGCCCTTGTTGTGGCAGATGACTTTATGGCTTTGGGAGTTCTCAATACGCTGGATGAGCTTGGAATTAGAGTGCCAGATGACTTATCGATTGTTAGCTTTAATAATGTACTGCTTGCAGAAATGGCAAGGCCGCCATTAACCTCCGTTGATATTAACATATTTGAACTTGGCTATCAGGCATCGAAGAACTTAATTGTTATGGTGGAAAATAGGAATGAACCTACTAAGCGCCTAATCATTTCTCACCAAATCATTGAACGTTTATCGTGCAGTAAGCCAAATCCATAGGATTGGAAAGGATTTAACATGAAAAAATTATGGTGGAAAGAAGCAGTTGCCTATCAAATTTATCCCCGCAGCTTTATGGATTCAAACGGGGATGGAATTGGTGATATTCAAGGCATCATTTCTAAATTAGATTATTTGAAAGAATTGGGAATTGATGTGATTTGGATTTGTCCAATGTATCAATCACCAAATGATGATAATGGGTATGACATAAGTGATTATCAGGAAGTAATGAATGAATTCGGGACAATGGCTGATTTTGACCAGCTATTACATGAAACGCACCAACGTGGTATGAAGCTGATCCTCGATTTAGTTATTAATCACACAAGTGATGAGCACCCGTGGTTTATTGAATCCCGTTCCTCAAAAGAAAGTCCTAAGCGAGACTGGTATATTTGGAAGGACGGTAAAGATGGGAAAGAGCCGAATAATTGGGAAAGTATATTTGGCGGCTCTGCTTGGGAATATGATGAACAAACAGACCAATACTTTTTGCATATATTTTCGAAAAAACAGCCTGACATTAATTGGGAGAATAAAGAGGTAAGACAATCTCTATATGACATGGTTAATTGGTGGCTGGAAAAAGGAATTGATGGATTCCGTGTTGATGCCATCAGCCATATTAAAAAAGAAGATGGATTAAAAGACATGCCAAATCCTAAGGGATTAAATTATGTTCCTTGCTTTGAAAAAATGATGAATGTCGACGGGATTCATACATTTTTAAAAGAGCTTAAGGATGAAACGTTTTCTAAGTATGACATCATGACAGTAGGCGAAGCAAATGGAGTAACGGTTGATGATGAAGCTGACTTAGAACAGTGGGTAGGAGAAAAACAAGGGAAATTCAATATGGTTTTTCAATTTGAGCACCTTAATCTTTGGGACGCTGAAGTGAAAAAAGAACTTAATATTATCGAATTAAAAGATGTCTTAACCCGCTGGCAAAAAGGGCTTGAAGGTAAAGGATGGAATGCCCTGTTTATTGAAAACCATGATAAAGCACGTGTGGTTTCAACTTGGGGTAATGACCAAAAGTTTTGGCGGGAAAGTGCAACAGCATTTGGAGTCATTTATTTCTTCATGCAGGGGACACCGTTTATTTATCAAGGACAAGAAATTGGAATGACAAATGTTAAATTTGATTCCATAGATGACTATAATGATGTATCTGCAAAAAATATGTACCGATTGAAGAAAGCAGAAGGCGTTTCCCACGAAGAAATTATGGAAGTAATCTGGGCTTCTGGCCGAGATAACTCTCGCACTCCAATGCAGTGGTCAGATGAAAAAAATGCTGGGTTTTCTACAGGAACACCATGGCTCAAGGTAAACCCAAATTACAAGAAAATTAATGTTGTTTCGCAGAAAAAAGATGAGGCATCTATACTGAATTTTTACCAAAAGATGATTCATCTTAAGAAGGAAAATGAAGTGTTTACTTATGGCACTTATGATTTGCTGCTGACTGAACATCCTCAGATTTACGCCTATACAAGGACACTGAAAAAGGAAAAGGTGCTAGTTATTGCGAACCTTTCCGACCGCCCTGCTGAAATGAATGAAGTTCCAATGGAAAATCGTATCTTGTTATTAAATAATTACGATGGGGCAGAGGTAGAGCAAGCTTCAACGCTAAATTTAATGCCATACGAGACAAGAGTGTATAGAATTTAAGTTCAATAAAAAAGAGGAATAAGCAGAGATGGGGAGCTCCCAGTCACTGCTTATTTTTTTATTACGATCTTTTCTGGTTATTTCCGCACAAACTGCTTATAGCGCTTTAAGCAAAAATTTCAGATAATTAAAGTTGATGGGTTGACAGGTTATTAAGCGTGATGTATATTCAAATTAATTAGAATTCTTTGTATAAATTAGACAATTAAATTAAAACCAACGGTGGTAATTCAATTTTTTAACTTGTACCTACAACCTGATAATATAAATGAAACTTATCTATAAAAAGTTGGAATTACACTAAAAATATAATTATTATTTTCTTTCTATTTTTGATGTACTAGTAAAGAAAGATCATGTTAATACATAAGAGGAGATTTACTAGTGATTAGACTTAAAGATATTGCAGAATATGTTGGTGTTTCTATTTCTACAGTTTCTAGAGTGATTCAAAATGATCCAACCCGAAATGTGAAACCGGAAACGAAAAGAAAGATCTGGGAAGCAGTAAAAGAGCTGGGGTACGTACCGAATCAGGATGCTAGAAATTTAGT
>NZ_BAWM01000016.1:87800-223326 GCF_000759675.1 Neobacillus niacini
GAATTGGTTGGGTTGCCCAACCCAATTTAGTTGAAAAAACTCCTTACTATTCAAAAGTTTTCGCAGGGATTAGTGACTATATATTGAATGCTGGCTATACCTTAATAAATATATATAAAGAGGAACTTCAAAATGAAACTCAACTTCTTAAGTTTGTACATGAATGGGGTATAGAAGGGCTAATTCTGTGTGGTAACATTGATGACAACACTTTGGAGTACATTATGCAATATATGCCTGTCGTCGGTGTTGATATTCACTATCCAGATAAAAATATTTCCGTCATCGATTTTGATCGGGAAGAAGCTGGAAAAATGGCTGTAGAGCATTTAATTCAACAAGGACATAAAAAAATAGGTTTCCTTGGCGGCGGTATTGGTGAGGAATACGAAAATTTAGAAGGAGAAAAACGATTTATAGGCTATCAAAAAGCGCTGAGTGAAGCTGGACTTATTATCCATCCTGAATGGATCTACAATACAAAGTGGTTTATGGAAATTAGTTATGAAAGCATGTCAAGGATGTTAAAGGATTGTGCTCATAATCTGCCAACAGCTATGTTTTGTGCAAGTGACATGATGGCACTCGCTGCAATGAGGGCAGTAGTTGAAAATAAATTGAGAATTCCGGAAGATATTGCATTTGTAGGTTTAGATAATATTGAGATGTCCAAATACTCATCACCACCACTTACAACAATCGACATCCCAAAATATGAAATAGGTGAGCTGGCAGCTAAAACGATAATTGATCGGGTTGAAGAGAAAACAAAGCTGTCTGTTAAGATTCTTGTTCCTTTCCAATTGGTTATGCGTGAATCATCAAAGATTTAATGAACATGGGCTCCCCCTCTTGTACCTTTTTGGAAAAATAAAGAAAATTTCGGTATGTTTTTTTTGAAATATTGGAAAACGTTTGGATGGTTTTCCGGAAAACAGATGGGGTAAATTTAAGGAGGTGGTCCACCAGTTGTTGCTAGTCCGATTTCGACAGTTTACTAGTTTAGATTTGGAGTGATAAAAATGGATACAGTTAGAATAGGTATCATTGGAGCAGGACTACGGAGTGGAATTGCAAAGTATTGGCATAGCCCCGGCGGGAAATCGGTTGTTGTAGGAGCGGCAGATGTTTCTATGACAAGGCTTAAGGAATTTCAAGAAAAAATTAATGAACATGCATATATAACAACAGATTATCGAGAATTGTTAGAACGTAAAGACATTGATGCAGTTGCTATTTTATCTCCTGATTATTTGCATGAAGAACATGCCATTGCAGCTCTGCAAGCCGGTAAACATGTCTATTGTGAAAAGCCCTTAGCGATTACAGTAGAGGGATGTGACCGGATTATTGAGGAATCGAAAAAGTCCGGAAAGCATTTGATGGTTGGATTTAATATGCGTTATATGAGTATGTACCAAACAATGAAAGAGATTATTGATTCAGGGGTGATTGGTGATCTCAAAGCTGTTTGGGTAAGGCACTTTGTCGGATTTGGCGGATACTTTTATTATCATGACTGGCATGGAACAGCTAAAAATACGACTTCGCTTTTATTGCAAAAAGGTTCTCATGATCTCGATGTGATCCATTGGATTACGGGAAAATATACGAAAAAGGTATCGGCTTTTGGAGGACTAGATTTTTATGGCGGAGATAAACCAAATACGTTAACATGTCCAACATGTGATGAAAAGGATACTTGTACCGAAGCGAGTCTGAAAATTCTGACTCAATGTGCTTTCCGGGAAGAAATTGATGTCGAAGACAACAATATGTTGATCATGGAGCTTGAAGGCGGAATTAAAGCATCCTACTTGCAATGTCATTTTACGCCTGATTATTCTAGAAACTATACCTTTATTGGGACAAAAGGAAGAGTAGAGAACGACGATGTAAATGACAAAATATATGTTAAAACCAGAAAATCAAACTCCTGGAATGAATTAAGTGATATAACATATGACATGAAAAAAGAACAAGGCAGTCACGGCGGTGCAGATCCGAAAATATGCAACGACTTTGTCGAGCTAGTCTTAAACAATAAGCATCCTTTAACAACACCATATGCAGGAAGAATGAGTGTCGCGGTAGGATGTGCAGCAACTGAGTCCATTCGCTCGGGCGGAAAGGTAATTGAGGTCAGTCAAGGTCCAGCTGTTAAATCTGTGTAATTAACTTGCGCTAAGAGAAGGGGGAGAAACCTTGGAAAAAATTGTTCAAAACAAAACTAGTATTCAGCATACTAGCTTATCAGAAATAAAAACAGAAGCTTCCTTGTCAAAGTGGACAATTTTGAAGAAGTCATTTCGTAAAAATTGGGATCTGTATTTATTAATTTCTCCTGTAATCGCTTACTTTATTATCTTTCATTATCTTCCATTGTATGGGATCCAAATTGCTTTTAAAGATTTTATTGCTACGAAAGGCATATGGGATAGTCCATGGGTAGGAATGAAACACTTCGAACGATTTTTTGATAGCTACTATTTTTGGAGGCTTATAAAGAATACCTTGGGAATTGGTATTTATACGCTGGCTATATCGTTCCCAATTCCGATTATTATCGCACTAATGCTCAATGAAGTAAGAAATTCAAAGTTTAAAAAATTCGTTCAAACAGTGATTTATGCACCACACTTTTTATCCACTGTTGTAGTGGTGGGAATGTTGATGCTGTTTTTAAAATCAGATGGTCTAATTAATCAGGTGATCACCTTAGTTGGGGGTACTCCCATTGATTTTATGACTGAAGCAGGCTGGTTTAAAACTCTTTATGTATTCTCAGATGTTTGGCAAACGATGGGGTGGAGCTCGATTATCTACCTTGCTGCCCTTACAGCTGTTGATCATTCACAGCACGAAGCGGCAATGATTGATGGTGCGTCAAGAATCCAAAGAATTTGGTATATTAACATTCCTGCGATTATGCCAACGATTGTTATCCTTTTCATCTTAAATGCAGGCTCTGTAATGTCTGTCGGATTTGAAAAGGTATTCTTAATGCAAAACAGTTTGAACATGTCGACATCAGATGTGATTTCAACGTTTGTTTATAGGAGCGGTATTTTGGAGGCACAGTATAGCTTCTCCGCTGCTGTTGGGTTATTCAATTCAATAATTAACTTCATTATGCTTGTGATGGTTAACTATTTTGCTAAGAAAATCAATAATACAAGTTTATGGTAGGTGGTGAACCAGATTGCAGAATTCTACTTCGGACAAAGTGTTCAGTTTTTTCAATTATTTCTTTTTGGCTATAATCGCATTGCTTATTTTATATCCTTTATATTTTGTTGTAAGCGCTTCTTTTAGTAATCCAGCCTATATCTTGACAGGGGAAATGTGGCTCTGGCCAAAAGGATTTAATTTAGATGCTTATAAAAAGGTGTTCGCGAATGAAGATATCGTGAATGGATTTATCAATACACTTAAATATACTACTTTCGGAACACTTATAAACGTAATCATGACAATTATGGCTGCATACCCGTTATCGAGAAAAGACTTTTACGGACGAAATGTGATTATGGCGATTTTTGTATTCACGATGTTTTTTGGCGGAGGATTAATTCCTACGTATTTACTTATTCGAGACCTTGGAATGATCGATACGTTCTGGGTTATGGTTATACCAAATGCAGTTGCGGTCTGGAACATTATCATTATGCGGACGTTTTTTCAAACGACGATCCCTCTTGAGCTGCAGGAGTCAGCACAGATTGACGGATGCGGGAATATCCGAATTTTGATAAATATTGTTTTACCCCTTTCGATGCCTGTTATTGCTGTTATGGTTTTGTTTTACGCTGTGGGACATTGGAATTCCTATTTTCATGCTTTAATTTATTTGTCAGATAAAGAGAATTTTCCACTTCAATTAGTGTTAAGAGAAATACTGATCAAAGGTGAAATGGATGAAATGATTAAAGCAAACTCAGAAAGCTTTTTTAAACAGCAGCTGAGTGTAGAAGGCTTGAAATATGCCGTCTTGATTGTATCAAACTTGCCAATGATGATCCTGTATCCGTTCTTGCAAAGATACTTTGTAAAAGGATTCATGGTTGGCTCAATTAAAGGATAAATAGGGGGATGTCAAATGAAGGGTAAAAAGTATTTAACAAGTGTTATTACAGGTGCTTTAGCAGTATCCATTTTGCTAAGCGGGTGTAAAGACAAAGAGGCAGCTACTGAGGCTAGCAAAGAAAACAAAGATAATCTCAATAAGACGAACATGCCGATTGTAAAAGAGAAAATTGAACTAGATGCATTTGCTGCAAGGTTTTTAACTCCAGAGAATTGGGAAGAACTTATGCTTTGGAAAGAATATGAAAAAATGACGAATATTCATGTTAATTGGGAAACGGTTTCTACTGAAGCAGTGGCAGAAAAGCGTAATCTTATGTTAGCAAGTGGAGACTATCCTGATTTATTGTTTGCATCAGCTGTACCAAAATCTGACCTTCTTAAGTATGGTCAGCAAGGGGCTTTTCTTCCCCTTAATGACCTAATTGACAAATATGCTCCAAACCTTAAGAAGATTATGGATGAATATCCTATTGTTAAACAAGGGATAACCATGGCTGATGGGAATATTTATGGATTCCCTGCATTCTTTGATCCAAATTTTAAAGGACTGCACATCGGAACTCCATGGATACAGAAGGACTGGTTAAACAAATTAGGACTAGAAGAACCTAAAACTTGGGATGAGCTATACGAAGTATTGAAGAAGTTCAAGGAAGATGATCCAAACGGAAACGGTCAGGCAGATGAGATCCCATTAGGGGCATCGTACAGTATCGATCAAATCATTAGTTTCCTTAAAGGATCAGTTGGTTTAAACAATCACGGAACATCGAATGGGAATATCGACTTAGATCCAAAAGGAGATAAATTAAGATTCCAGCCAACATCCAAAGAATACAAACAGCTGCTAACCTATGTAAATAAGTTATACACTGAGGGTTTAATTGATAAAAATGTCTTTACCCCTGATTCTTCAAAATTTAATGCAGTTGCTGCAAAAGGTGTTTATGGAGTGCTGCCTGAAATCGATCCTAAAACTTTATTGAACTTAGATGGATATGTCGGTATGCCTGTAATTGAGGGTCCAAATGGCGATCGATTAAATACGGCAATCGGATCCCCATTGGGTAGTGCAGGGATGTTCGTTATAACTGATAAAAATAAGAATCCAGAAGCTTCCGTTCGATGGATCGACCATTTCTACAGCGAGGAAGGCATAAAAATGTTCTTTATGGGATTTGAAGGTGTTACTTATACTGAAAAGAATGGTGAATTCGAATATACCGATGAAATCACCAAAAACCCTGATGGACTGAATCTCGACCAAGCTATAAGCAAATATTTAACATGGCCTGGTGGATATTATCCTGGAGTTGTTAAGGAAAAATATTTCCAAGGTGCAGAAGGATCTGCAGCAAGTTTAGAGAATGCTGAGAAGGCAGAACCACTTACCCTTAAACAGGATGAAATCTGGCCGAACTTTAATTTCACTGTCGATGAGTCAAGTGAGCTGTCTGCACTTTCTACAGACATTAACACATTTGTTACAGAAATGACTGCAAATTTTATTACAGGCAAGAAGTCATTCGATGAATGGGACAACTATGTTAAAACATTGGAAAAAATGGGTCTTGAACGCTTTATGGAAATAAATGAAGCAGCTTATAAGAGATACAAAGATAAATAATCCATTAGACTCATATGGATGGCGCACTGCTATCCATATGAGTTTTTGTGTATAAATATGGAAAGGGGAGAATCGTGTGGAATCAAATAGTCTAATTGGAAAGTTTTATCGGTTTTCTGAAATCGTCTTGAAATTAGTCCTCATTCAGGGCCTGTGGGTGGCATTTACACTGTGCGGAGTTATCATTTTAGGAATTGTGCCAGCTACTATTGGGATGTTAACCGTTGTTCGGAAGTGGATGATGGGAGAAGAAAATAATCGAACATTAATTAAAGTTTTTTGGAATGCTTTCCGTAAAGATTTTTGGAGGGCGAATGCCATGGGCCTTGTTTTATTTTTACTAAGTTTCTTACTTTATATGAATTTTTCTATTATGCGACTTACAGAAGGTTTTGTCTATCTATTTCTATTAATAGGTTTACTCACGATTAGTATTCTGTTCTTCATATTGCTTATTTATATCTTTCCAGTTTATGTTCACTTTGATTTGAAATTTTTTCAATACTTTACAATGTCCTTGATTCTAGGAATATCCTCGCCAATCTATACACTATTAGCTATGTTTGGATGTTTTGGCTTATATCGTCTATTTTTATGGGTCCCAGGTTTGATTCCTTTCTTTAGTGTCGGTTTGTTTGCTCTGTTTATTATGTGGGTCTCTCTTAAGGTATTTAAAAAAGCGGAACAAAAACCAGAGGGGGCGGCAAACAAATATAAAGCCGGTCGTGTAAAAAAAATCCACTATGAAACACTTTAAGGATTAAGCAGCATCTCAACAGTGAATACAAATATTGAACAAAAAGGATGATCCTTTAGTTAAAGAAGTAGATACAACATATGAAGGAATATATGTTTATTGATTAGAAGAAATGTTCATCTTGGAGGAGATATTTATGGCCATTTTTACAACTGAAAACGATCAATTCATAATCGATGGAAAGCCGACTCAGCTTATTTCAGGTGCGATTCATTATTTTCGAGTTGTTCCAGAGTATTGGAAAGATAGACTTGTTAAACTTAAATCTTGCGGATTTAATGCAGTTGAAACGTACGTAGCCTGGAATATCCATGAACCGAAGCAAGGTCTGTTTAATTTCGAGGGAGGGGCAGATCTCCTCCGATTTATCAAGACAGCTGAAGAAGCTGGGTTATACGTAATCGTACGCCCGAGCCCATATATTTGTGCTGAATGGGAATTTGGAGGTTTGCCTTCATGGTTATTAGCAGACCCCAATATTCGCTTGCGCTGTTTTCATCAGCCGTTTCTGGAAAAAGTAGATGCTTATTACGATGTCTTAATGCCGAAGTTAAAACCTTTGTTATGTACGAACGGCGGGCCAATCATTGCTATGCAAATTGAAAATGAGTATGGAAGCTATGGAAATGATCTCAAGTATATGGACTACTTGAGAGACGGAATGGTGAATAGAGGTATCGATGTACTTTTATTCACGTCAGATGGTCCTATTGACTTCATGTTCCAAGGAGGAATGGTGCCAGGAGTTTTGGAAACTGTGAATTTCGGATCAAGGCCCGAAGAGGCATTTGCGAAATTGCATGAATACCAGGCAAATGCTCCGAAAATGTGCATGGAGTATTGGAACGGCTGGTTTGATCATTGGGGAGGAGAACACCATACGAGGGACGCAGATGATGTTGCAGATGTATTAGATCGAATGCTGGCAGCGAATGCATCTGTTAATTTCTATATGTTCCACGGCGGTTCGAATTTCGGCTTTTACAACGGTGCTAATTATGTAGATAAGTACCAGCCTACAGTAACAAGCTATGATTACGATTCTTTACTTAATGAATGTGGCGAGCCGACTGATAAATTTTTTAAAGTCCGTGAAGTGATTTCAAAATATGTAAAATTAGATCCACTTCAATTGCCTGAACCTGTAAGAAAGAAAAACTATGGTGAAGTTCAGTTAACGGAGCAAGTTTCACTATTTAATGCTCTTAATCAACTTTCCACACCAATAGAAAGAACATGCCCTGAAACGATGGAATCTGTTGGTCAGGACTACGGATTCATACTTTATACGACACATATATCAGGTCCAAGACCAGAAACAAAGCTTATTATTCAGGATGTTCATGATCGTGCCTTAATCTTTTTAGATGGTGTCTACAAAGGGGTCATTGAGCGCGGGAATAAGGACGATCAAATTTTTCTTACTATTCCTGCTGAAGGAGCAACATTAAGTATTTTAGTAGAAAATATGGGACGGATAAACTATGGTCCAAGATTGAAAGATTACAAGGGAATCACGGAAGGTGTTTGCTTAGGTGGACAATTTTTGTACCACTGGACGATACATTCACTTCCTTTAAATGACCTTTCAAAGCTTCGATTTGAAACGAAAAAGGGAAATGACGATAGCTTACCAGCTTTTTATAAGGGCATTTTCCATATTGATGAGCAAGCAGATACTTTCTTAAATCTCGAAGGATGGAAAAAGGGAATTGCCTATATTAACGGATTTAATCTTGGCAGGTATTGGGAGATTGGTCCGCAGAAAACTTTGTATATTCCTGCGCCCCTTTTAAAAGAAGGAGAAAATGAAATTATTTTGTTCGAATTACATGGAAATGAAGGAAGATGTGTTACTTTATCAGATTGTTCAATACTTGGGTAAGCAAGGCTTGGCTGTTATGTTTGAACTTGTATCCACTCTAAACAGGTAGGGCAACACTTTTGCCCTTTGATCGTGTTGCAGAATATGTGAATCAGTGATAAGCAGAGATAGGATCCTATGCTCTGCTTATTTTTTTTACAATAGGAAAAAGAACGACTTTTTTGTAAATTTATGTATGAATATTTCACTATGTTTATTTACATGACTTTAATCAAGTCTAAATGGTAACTACATATGTGCTAAACAATTTCCCCGTAAAATTTTATTTGTAGTATAACACAAATAAAAGGGAGATGGAGAACAATGAAAAAATCGTTTGTGATTGGAGCAGGCCTGGCTTTTAGTTTATTATTTAGTCCTTTTCAACAGGCCTTTGCAGCAGAAACAACTGGGGAGTTACGAAAAGTGGATAATGTTGCTCACCGTGGTGCAGCAGGTTATGCACCGGAAAATACGGTTGCCGCTTTTGATAAAGGCGTTGATATGAAAGTTGATTATATTGAAATTGATGTCCAAAGAAGCAAGGATGGGGAATTAGTCATCATTCATGATACAACGGTTGACAGAACAACTGATGGGACAGGAAGTGTGAAGGATTTAACCTTTGAACAAATCAGAAGCCTTGATGCTGGCAGCTGGAAGGGTGAAGAATTCAAAGGAGAAAAAATCCCTACCTTCGATGAAATTCTTGACCGTTACCATGGAAAAGTTGGTATTTTAATAGAATTAAAGGCACCTGAGCTTTATCCTGGAATTGAAGAACAGGTTGCACAGAAATTAAAAGAGCGGAACCTCGATAAACAGCAAAATGAAAAGATTATTATTCAATCGTTTAATTTTGAATCTATGAAAATAACAAACAGCTTGCTTCCAAAGGTGCCGATTGGTGTCCTTACATCCAATAGAGCCCACACAACAGAACAAGCTTTGAAAGAATTTGCGACTTATGCTGATTACTTTAACCCAAGCTACGGAATCGTATCAAAAGAATTGGTTAATCAAGTGCACTCGCTTGGAATGAAAATTCAATCCTGGACGGTTCGCAGCCAAGAAGCAGCTGATTTCCTTTTAGATATGAACGTAGACGGAATTATTACGGATTATCCTGATTATGTAGATCCAAGAAAATAGGACAAACTATCACCAAAAGAGGGAAAGCTTTCATCCCTCTTTTTTCTAGTATTCCAGACGTCTGTATACCCCTGGAGCAACGCCATATCTCTTATGAAATACTCTATGAAAATAGGGATAGCTGCCGAAGCCGCAATCCTCGGCAATTTGCTCTAGTGTCAAGGATGTGTATTTCATTCGTTCAATTGCAGCGGATAAACGGATTTCAAGGGCATATTCAATCATCGTTTTTCCAACGCTGCTTTTGAATAGATGAACGGACCGGGAGATGCTAAGACCAGCATGCCTCGCCACATCCTCGACTTTAAATGCGGTTGTGGCATGTTCTTCTATGTATCGCATCATCCTTGTCACAGTATAGGGACCGTTGAAAGAAGGCACTGTTTCATTAATGGCCCGTTCTAAAGTTAAGCAGAGAGCTCGCAGCAAATAGCTTGTGAGCTCTTCGTTTTGGCTGGAGGTTGGACGGCGTTTTTCAATCATGATATGCCGCCATAGAACCAGCAGCTTATCATCCAAATCGATTCTGGAGACATCAGGCTTTTCGGAACGGTTCCACCATTCGTCCACCCATGCACCTTCGCATACTAAGTGATAGTCGCCGCTGTTTTGGCCTGCATTTACCAGTAGTTCATAGTGATCCCCTGGTTTTATGAGCAGAAGGTCTCCTTTCTCGAGCTCCATTTTTCTACCCTTCACTACTACTTCACAAATGCCTTCTGTTTGCAGGCGGAATAGATAAGAGGGGTATCCTGATTTATGCTGAGAGTGATATCCATTTGTGTGATACGAATAGCCGCAAAAAAATGTGTCCGTTGTCATAAACATTCCTCTTTTTTTATAAAAAAGCAAAATAGTAGATGTTTTAATTATATCATCTATGTTTAATTGCAGATACAGCCATTATGATGTAATCAAATAAGGTATGTTCCAAGAAATGGGGGAGAAGGATGACAAGCATTCCAATTGCTGTCCAAATGTTCACGTTGCGGGAAGAGAGTGTACAAGATTTTGCTGGAACGTTAAAAAAAGTAGCTGAGCTTGGCTTTGATGGTGTTGAATTCGCGGGGTATGGCGGATTGACTGCGAAAGAGGTAAAAGTGTTATTAGATGAATTTGGGCTAAGGGCAGCAGCCAGCCACGTGCCGCTGGAAGACTTGGAAAAGAATCTATACCAAGTCATAGAAGACCAGAAATTATTAGATAGCCGTTACGTGGTTTGTCCGTATTTACAGCCAGAACGCCGCAGCATAGAGGATTACAAAGCACTTATTTCATTTTTAGACAAAGCTGGTGAAACTTGTCGTAAGGAAGGCATCATCCTTTGCTATCATAACCATGATTTTGAACTAGAGCGTTTTTCCACTGGCAGTACAATCCTTGAAACAATTTTTGATAAAACAAATGCGAACAATATAAAGGCAGAGCTGGATGTGTATTGGTTGACAAAAGCTGGCGAAAACCCGGTTGAGTGGATGAATCGTTACAAAAATCGAGCACCGCTCATTCATTTGAAAGACATGACGACAGATAATAAACAATTTTTTGCTGAGCTTGGGACAGGCGGAGTAGATATTGAAGCCGTGCTCCATAAAGGAAAGGAAAACGGTGTTGAGTGGTGGGTGGTTGAGCAGGATGTTTGCCGCCGTTCACCCTTTGAAAGCATTGAAATCAGCATTAATTACTTAAAATCAGTGAAGGTTAATTAAGTTATTGAGTTCAATATTTTACACCCTTTGTGTCAATGTAAGCCGTTTCATTAATTGTCTTATCCATTAAAATAAAAGATAACGTAAACTGAAAAGGAGTTGTTTATTTTGGTTAAAGTAACAGTTTGGAATGAAAACCGTCACGAACAAAAAAATCCTGTTGTAAGAGATATATACCCTAAAGGAATTCATGGTACGATTGCAGAATTTTTAAAGGCAGACGGCTTCGAAGCAGGGACTGCTACTCTAGACGAACCAGAGCATGGCTTAACGGATGAAGTTCTAGACAATACAGACGTATTAGTTTGGTGGGGGCATTTAGCACATGGAGAAGTAAAGGATGAAATTGTCCAAAAGATTCAGCAGCGAGTTCTTGATGGCATGGGTCTGATTGTTCTTCATTCTGGTCATTTCTCGAAAATCTTTAAAACTTTAATGGGAACAAGCTGTGATTTAAAATGGCGCGAAGCAGATGAAAAAGAACGCCTTTGGGTTGTGAGCCCAAGTCATCCTATTACAGAAGGTATTTCTGAGTATATTGAATTAGAAAAAGAAGAAATGTATGGGGAGCATTTTGATATCCCGCAGCCAGATGAGCTCATTTTCACCAGCTGGTTTGAAGGCGGAGAAGTTTTCCGCAGCGGCTGTACTTACAAGCGCGGAAGTGGAAGGGTATTTTACTTCCGACCAGGTCATGAAACCTATCCTACTTACCACAACAAAGACATTCAACGTGTCATTAGCAATGCAGTGAAATGGGCTCAACCTGTAAAGCGTGAGCGCCCTGTCTATGGAAACACGAAACCACTAGAAGTAATTGGAGGGAAATAAGAATGGAAAAATTAAGAGTCGGTGTAATAGGGTGCGGCAGTATTGCTCAGTATCGCCATTTACCAGAATATAAACTGAATAAAAATGTTGAGCTAGTTGCCGTTTGTGATATCAATGAGGAACGTGCCCAAGCCACAGCTGAAAAATATGGAGCTAAAGCTTATACGAGCTATGAAGAGTTATTATGCAATGGTTTGGTGGACGCCGTCAGCGTTTGTACACCAAACTATCTTCATGCACCAATTTCAATTGAAGCTTTAAACGCTGGTGTTCATGTTCTCTGTGAAAAACCAATGGCAACATCAAAACAAGAAGCAGAAGAGATGATTGCAGCAGCTAAAGCAAATGGTAAGAAGTTAATGATTGCTCATAATCAGCGATTTGTACCATCACACCAAAGAGCACGTCAGTTAATCCAAAGCGGAGAAGTCGGCAAGATTTACAGCTTCCGTACCGCATTCGGACATGGAGGACCAGAAGGCTGGAGTGTTGATGGTAAAGACAGCTGGTTCTTTGAGAAAGAAAAGGCATTTGTTGGTGCAATGGGCGATTTAGGTGTACACAAGACCGATTTACTGCGCTATGTGTTAGGTGAAGAAATTACTGAAGTAGGATCCTTTGTTGAAACAAGTGCAAAGAATTTCGCTGATGTTGATGATAATGCGGTTTGTGTTTTAAAAACCGAAAGTGGAATCATCGGAACTCTTGCCGCTAGCTGGTCTTATGTGAGCAAGGAAGATAACTCAACCATAATCTATGGGGAAAAAGCGATCCTTCGATTAGAGGAAGACCCTGTAAATTCTCTTGTTGTTCAATATGCGAATGGAGAAGTTGTGAATTATCAGCTTGGCAAAATTCAGTCAAATGATGCAGGGGGTCAGAATACTACACATGTAATTAATAAATTTGTAGATTCTGTTATTAATAATGAAGAAGTGCCAGTCACAGGTGAGGAAGGCATGAGGTCATTAGAGGTAATTTTAGCGGCACTAGAGTCCAATGAAACAAAACAAATTGTAAGAGTGAGAGAACGATGAAAAAACTTCGTATAGGAATCATCGGGGTTGGCGGTATTGCCTTGGGCCGACATATTCCTTCATTTCTCCAATTGAATGATATTTGTGAAATTACAGCTTTAAGTGATGTCAATTTCGAACGTGCTCAGGAAACCGCTGAAAAATATAACATCTCTCATGTTTTCGCGGATTATCATGAGCTTTTTTCAGAGGTTGATGCCGTATGTATTTGCACGCCAAATAAATTCCACGCAGAAATTACGATTGCTGCCTTCGAAGCGGGAGTACATGTATTGTGTGAGAAGCCGATGGCGTTACGTACGGAGGAATGCGAAGCGATGGTCACGGCTTCTAATAAAGCAGATAAAGTTCTCGCCATTGCGTATCATTACCGTTTTATGAAAGAAGCACAAGCCGCCAAGAAAGCCATGCAAGACGTGGGTGCACCGCTTGTGATAAGGGTTCAGGCATTGAGACGCCGTAAAGTACCAGGATGGGGAGTTTTTACCAACAAAGATCTGCAGGGCGGCGGCAGCTTGATTGATTATGGATGTCATCTGCTAGACTTAGCTCTTTGGCTGATGGGAAATCCAAAACATCTCACGGTGACAGGCACCGCCTATAACACATTAAGTAAGATGACTGATCAAGTGAACCAATGGGGTTCGTTTAATCATGAAAACTTTAATGTCGATGATCATGTGACTGCATATATTCAATTTGAAAGTGGTGCTTCCATGTTGTTTGAAACATCATGGGCCGCCAATATTAAGGATGACGCCGAGCATCTCAGCATCTCCGGAGTGGATGGCGGATTAAGTGTCTTCCCATTTGAACTTTATACGACCAAGAATGGAATGCTCCTAAATAGTGAAGCTGCCTGGATTCCTGGTGAAGAAGATCCAGGTCTGCCACAGGCGAAGAACTTTATTGAAACATGCCTTGGATTGGATGAGCTAGTGGTAAAACCAGAAGAGGCACTTCAGGTTTCTCAGATTATTGATCAGATTTATGAGAGTGAGGGAAATAAATTATGAAACTAGGGGTTTTTACGGTACTTTTTGCAGATAAATCTTTTGAAGAAATGCTGGACACTGTTAAGGAGGCTGGTCTTCATGCTGTTGAGATTGGGACAGGATGTTACCCAGGGAACAGCCATTGTGATTTAGAACGATTATTAGAGAGTGGGGAAGCTCGCAATCTTTACGTAAAACAAGTGGAGGAAAGAGGGTTAACAATAAGCGCATTTAGCTGTCATGGAAATCCCATATCACCTGAAGAAGGATTTGCAAAAACTTCTCATGAGACACTATTAAAAACCATTAAACTGGCATCACTTTTAGGCGTCCCAGTTGTGAACTGTTTTTCAGGTACAGCTGGGGACCATGAAGGAGCGAAATATCCAAATTGGCCAGTAACACCATGGCCGAATGAATTTGGGGATGTTCTAAAATGGCAATGGGAAGAAAAATTAATCCCTTACTGGAAAGAAGTCGGTCAGTATGCGAAGGAACACAATGTGAAGATTGGGCTGGAGCTTCATGGAGGCTTTTTAGTACACACGCCTTACACACTACTAAAACTTCGTGAAGAAACATGCGATGCCATTGGTGCCAACTTAGACCCAAGCCATTTATGGTGGCAGGGAATTGACCCAGTAGCTGCAATCAAAATTTTAGCAAAGGAAAAGGCAATTCATCATTTCCATGCGAAAGACACATACATTGACCAAGACAATGTGAATATGTACGGATTAACGGATATGCAGCCATACGGGGAAGTAAGAACACGGGCATGGACATTTCGTTCTGTTGGCTGCGGGCATAGTTTAAAAGATTGGTCAGACATGATGAGTGCGCTTCGTACGTATGGCTATGATTATGTCGTCAGCATCGAGCATGAAGACCCAATTATGTCAATTGATGAAGGGTTTAAACGTGCGGTGGCCAATTTGAAATCTGTTTTAATTGAAGACCCTGTTTCTCAAATGTGGTGGGTGTAAAATGGACAAAAAAACTTAAGGGACCTGTCATCCCTTAAGTTTTTTTACTACTTTATTCTTTCTAATTTATTACTGCTTTAGTAAACCTCTCCCAAGGCTTCGTAAGCCAGCGTTTTAAAGCAAAGCAACCGCGCAGCCACTCATCTATTCCTTGAGCAAACCATATCCCTAAAAGTCCTAAGCCGTAATGAACACCAAAAAAATAACTAAGGGGTACCGCAATTCCCCACATAGAAATAATTCCAATAATAACGGGAAAACGAACATCTCCAGCAGATTTTAACGAGTTCATTAAGACAATATTCATTGCTCTTCCGGGTTCGACAAAGACAATGGCCCATAAAACAGGAAGCCCAACCATAATTATTTCTGGATCTTTCGTAAATAAATCCAGGATAGTGTCTCCGCCTATGGCGATGACTAATGATGCCAGCGTTGAAGCAAGCATAGCTATCTTTAACGTCCGAATTCCACGTTTTAAGGCACGATCAAATTGTCTACCACCAATGTACCTTGCTACTAACAACTGGGTTCCTTGAGCAATCGCGACTGTGAACAAAAAGCATAGCATGCTAATATTTAAAATATATACTCGTCCTGCTAATGAGGCAGTCCCCATTGTAACAACAAAGCTAGTAATGACCACCTGAGATAATTGGTAGGAAAGATTTTCACCAGCTGACGGAATCCCTATCTCGAGCAATCCTCGGATATCTTCTTTTCTTGCGTTGAATATGTCCTTGATTACTATTTTCAAAGAAAGTCTGCTATATAACAAATATAATAGAGCGCAAACAGCATAGGCTCGCGCTGCAAAGATTGCCCAGGATACACCAGTCACACCAGTAACCGGCAGACCAAAGATTCCGGTAGTTGCAATGATATTTCCGCCAATACTTATTAAATTCATATAAACTGTTACCATCATCGATTCCTTGGTATATCCATGACTGCGAAGAATTGCACTTAAAGCCAGAGATAAGGATTCGAAAAAGAGTGAAAGTGCACATATTCGGACAAAAGTAAGTCCGTAGTCAAAAACGGCTCCATGAATATCATAGAATCGCAGCAGCGGTTCTCCTAAACTAAAAACAATAATGGCAATCGATATTCCAAACCAGAAATTCAATCCAAATACGGAATACGATAATTGTCTTGCACGCTGCAGTCTTCCTGCACCAAGGTTTTGACTGATTAAAACAGTTGCACCAATGGAAGTGACATTAAATACCAAAATGAAGATATTTAACAGTTGATTGGCTACACCAACACCAGCTACTGCTTGATCGGAGTAATGACTTAACATCAACGTAGCTACAATCCCCATTCCCATATGAAGCGCCAGCTCAATAAAGAGCGGCCAGGTAATACTGAATAAAGTCTGTTCTTGATATTTGTTATTCTGGTCCTCCACGATATTCTCCTAATCCTAAGTAGTATTTAAAAATTATGATTAATTTTACTCCTATATGAATGATTTAGAAATAGGATAATGGAAAAATAATAAGATTGTTATATGGATTTGAATTTGCTATTTTAAAACTATAACAATACTAAAATGGGGGACAAATATGTTAATAAAAAGAAATTTATCTAGGTTTTTGTTAATCCTTATTGTTGGGATATTTGTCCTTTTTCAGATAATAGATATTTTACTTCCAGCCCTCTTTCATTCTATTAATATAATGAGTTATATCACCCTGTTTGTTTCTTTTGCTGCCGTCGGTTTCTTGATTTACATATTTAAAGAATTTGATAAGAAAGCCGAAGAAATTACTAGAAATCAGCAGAAAATGAAAAATATTTTTGATACTCTTGATGTTGCCATATGGTCACATGATTTAAAGACTGACACTTTATTAATTACTCCTGGAATTGAAAAATTATATGGCTACAAGCTAGAGAATTTCTATGAAGATACGAACCTTTGGAAAGAAGTTATTTATCCAGAAGATCTGTATGTTTTAGAGGATAGGGCAAAGAAACTCGCAATTGGTGAAACAGTCACTAGCCAATATCGAATTATTCGACCAGATGGTGAAGTTCGCTGGATTCAGGATAGAGGGATTCCGACCTATGACCAAAAAGGAGATTTTGTTGATTTTAATAGTGTGTTGTTCGATATTACAGACCGGAAAGAAAGTGAAGGACTCTATCAGAGTTTAGTAGAAATGTCACCTGATATAATTGCTGTAGTTTATGATGGGAAAATTGAATATATTAATGAAGCAGGCTATAAATTAATTGGAGCCGAAAGTCTGGAGCAAGTGATTGGGCAATCAGCTAAGAATTTTGTCCCTTCTCAAATTACGAATTTAATTAAAAATAAAGTTTTCTCTTCAGATAAAATGGAAAACGAGAGATATAGGTTTGAATTCCAGGTTAAGCGAATAGATGGTGAAAGTATTGATGTGGAGATGGCAGCCAGGTCCATTCTTTACGAAGGTCGATTTGCAGTTCAAGTAGTGGGCAGAGATATTACCCAACGAAAGAAATCGGAACAAACGATAAAATTCATGGCTTATTATGATGCATTAACGGGTTTGCCAAATCGAAATCAGTTTAGAAACCATCTTAATAAAGTTTTACACCAACAACTGAATAAAATGCACGCGGTGATGTTCTTAGATTTAGATCGCTTTAAAATCATTAATGATACAAAGGGTCATTCCGTAGGCGATATTATTCTCCGAAAGGTTGCAGGTCGCTTAGAGAAAGCAGTTCAAAATGAAGGACTAGTATCCCGTCAGGGCGGCGATGAATTTATTATCATCCTTGAAGATGTTGACAAAGAAAATGCTTCACAAGTAGCTAAACGAATTCTTTATGAATTTTCAAACCCATTTGAAGTGAATAATGAAGAGTTTTATGTAACACCAAGTATCGGTATTAGTATTTATCCAACAGATGGAAGCGATGAAGAAACACTTATTAAAAATGCTGATACCGCCATGTACCAAGCAAAAGATTGTGGGAAAAATAATTATCAATTTTACTCAATAATCTCGGGTGGTATCTCGACTTGGAAAATGAAGTTAGAGAATTGGTTAAGAAGAGCAATGGAGCATAATCAAATGACTCTTCACTATCAACCTCAGCTTGATTTAGGTACTGGTAAAATTGTTGGGGTCGAAGCATTAATCCGTTGGAACCATCCAGAATATGGATATATTGCACCCTCTGAATTTATTCCATTAGCTGAAGAAACGGGACTCATTATTCCGCTGGGCAAATGGATTTTACGAGAGGCATGTGAACGGAGGAAAGCATGGAAGGATGCTGGATTCAGTGATTTTCCTATAGCTGTAAATATTTCTGTGCGTCAATTTCAGGATGAGCATATCATTCAATTCATTTCGGGCATGCTTGAGGAAGTTGGATTAGAGGCAAATTATCTGGAACTCGAAATTAATGAAAGTCTAATGCAAAATCTAGAGAACTCTACCATCATTTTGAATCAATTAAAGAGTCTAGGCGTTCTGTTAACGGTAGATGATTTTGGAACAGGCTACTCCTCATTAAGTTATTTAAAACACCTTCCAATTGATAAAATTAAGATTGATAAATCCTTTGTCGACGATATTATCTATCATTCTAATCAAGGAATGATGGTGAAAACAATTATTGATATGGGCATGAATTTAAAATTCACTGTCATTGCTGAAGGAATCGAAACGGAAGAACAAGTTAAGTTTCTGACACGGAATGCATGTCAAATCGGACAAGGCTATTACTATAGCAAACCATTAACTGCTGAGAAACTGGAAGAATTTTTAGTAAAAGGGAATAATCCTATGGTATAGGATATGGGTGGATTACTCAGCCTCTTTTTGCGAAAAAAGGACCTTCCATTGAAGGTCTGTTAGTTTCCCCATTTCATGTGTACAGTTAATGTACAGCAGGACATGGGACTGCTTGGATCAGGCGGGGTTGTAAGATCGAAGGTTACACCTGTTGGTGTATATTTCGTATTCACAGGTACTTTTAGTCCAATCGATTTAATTAACCTATCTACTTCTGTTTTGTTTCCCTGCTGTGCTGCTGCCATTAACTTAACGTCAAAATTCGGATTTCCTAATCGGTCCAACAGTTTACTACCTTGATCCATTAATAACCGGTAGGATTTAATGGACTTCGTGAAAATATTTACATCCACAGGCGGATACTGCCTGGCTATATGGGGATAAAACTGATAACCAGGGTAAGCGTGGGGCTGTGGATATTGTGGATAAGGATAGTGGTAATAGTACATCAAAACGCTCCTTCCGTAGTAAAAACACAAGGCATTATACGGTATGACAGTTGGACTTTTTTGGTTACACGAAAAGGCGCATGGACAGAAATCCATGCGCACTTTTTGCATTAGAATATTTTAACGTTTCCACTTGATACGGTGACATTTATATTATTCTTCCCGGAACCATGGGTTCCTTTTATAATTGTATTATCCGTCCCGCTACTGGTTAAGGGGAAATCGCTCGAAATATTTCCACTGCTCACTTTGCCATTTAAGTTGAAATCGGCGTTATCAGGCAAATCAAGATTTACATTTCCAGAGCTTAGGTCAATATCAATTGAATCATTAAGTTTATCCATTTGCACAGAGAGCCTTCCAGATGAAACATCTGCATTAAGTGCTCCAGTAAAGTGGTTAATATCTAGGTTTCCTGAGCTAAGATCAAAAGTACCTGTTTTAGTGAGTAAAGTATCAATTTTTACATTACCGGAAGATCCATCATGGGCAAATTCATTCACTTCTAAATGATCAATGTTTACATTTCCAGAACCAATATCTAAAGAAAAGTCATTTAATTTCATTGATTGCCCAGAGAAATTCAAGGTCCCTGATCCAATCTGTATATTCATATTACGATTGAAATCTTCAGGAATATATATTTTTAGCTGTCTTTTCTCAGAGAATGAGAACCAATTAAACATTTTTCTTTTCGTTTCAACTATTAAACTGTTACCTGTTTCTTTAACGATTATTGAGCCTTTGCCTGTTAAAACCGCTTCAACATCATCTCGGTCTTCTGGAATAATCGTCGTTTTGACTCCCCCCACGTTAATGTCAATGGATTCAATGTCATTGGATAGTGCTGCTCTTCCTTCCTTGCTTCCTCCAAACGCAAATCCATCAAACTGGAAAGACTGATTAAATACAATATATAATCCTGTGATAATAACTAGGAAAATCACAATCCTCTTCATAAAAATCCCTGCCCTTCATTTCTTATAGCTTAATAATAAAGGATTCCTTGTAAACTACCAATGAACCTGAGATTTAATTATTTCTAAGACTTGAGACGTATTAAGACAGGAAAAAAAAGAAGCAGTGTTTCTTCACTGCTTTAAACAGAGCTATAGGGTACTTTCTTTTTTTGTTTCGTTTGGCGTATGTATTCATCAATAGCGCCAGAACCAAGTAGTACGCCAGATAATATAAACACGAACCCGATGATTTGAGAAAAAGAGATAACTTCTCCTAGAAAAATGACCGCGCTAATCATGGCGAAAAGTGGATTTAGATTGATGAAAATAGCAGCTTCGGTGACGCCTACTTTCCCAATTGAATCGTTATACATCATATGACCAAAAGCAGTTCCAATAAGTGCTGAGGCAAAGAAAATTATCCAAACACTTACCGTGCCGTTAGAAATTTGACGGATTCCATTCGGTTCCTGAAACAAGCTAATAATAAAAAGAATACTAGAACCAATTAGCAGCATATATCCAGTCATCAATCGGGGATCTAAGGTTTTAGAAATTTTCTTTATCATCACAAAACTGATAGCTTGAGAAAGAATCGAAAGAAAAACATAGACATCTCCGATTGAGATATCACTTATGCCTCCATTCCCGACAACCACAATAAACGAGACGCCTAATAGACCCAGAATGATACCTGAAAATTGCAGGAACGAAACTCTGTTTCCTAAAAAGAAAAAGGCAACAACGGTGGTTAACAAAGGACCCAGTCCTAAGATAAGTCCGCCGTTTGATGCAGAGGTTTTTGAAAGACCTATAGATAAAAAGTAGTGATGAAAGACGACATTAAAAAAGGTCGCAATTAGTATATAAATAAACTCTTTTTTTGTTGGAACTCTTACTTTCTTAATGAAGAACAGGACAATAAAGACACTAATGCCTGCAGTAAAAACTCTTAAGGATGTAATGGTTATCGGCGGGAATACATCAACAATAATCTTCAAGGCAATTACGTTTAGTCCCCAACTCATCATCACGAAAACTAACAGAATATAAATCTGGTATTTTTGCGATTTTGACAAATGCTCCACTTCTTTCTTTTTCAAGGAATTATGCATTCTAAATCAAATGGTAATTTAATGTTACTATTATACATCATTACTGTTGAAAATATATGGATGTTTTTTCGAATACCGAAATATAAAAAATTGTGATATTCTTTGTAAAGGAGGTGTGTGAGGTTGACATACAAAAAAATTGAACCAAAAGAACTTCATAAAAGAATACAAGGAGAGGAAAAAGTAATTCTTCTTGATGTTCGAGCTGAAGAAAAATATAAAGAGTTTCATATCGAGGATCCTCAGGTGGAGAGCCTAAATATCCCCAAGACCGAAATTTTCGACCTTGAAGAAGGGTCTGTTCTTTTACAGCTATCGAAGGAACGTCCGGTTGTTGTTACCTGCACGACGGGAAACTCAGCGGAAAAGTGTGCAAAGATTCTCGACAGTCTAGGCTATCAAGTGGAAGTTTTAGAAGGTGGCCTCACGGCTTGGAAGGAATTTAGAAATTAAGCTTGGAGAGAAGCAGCATGCTGTTAAAGCTAAATAAACATCTAGAAAAAATCATGCCTTTAATTACTCCTACAAGTGTTGTATTGGGTGTATTACTTTCTGTCTATCTAAAGGACTTTTCCTTTTTAATCCCTTGGATTTTTGCTTTTATGACATTTACGGGGAGCTTGAATTCAAATTTTAAATCTTTAGCAGATGTGGTCCGCCATCCACTTCCAATTCTTGCTGCAATGGTTTTATTACACATACTCATGCCAATCTGGGCTTGGGGTGTCGGGCATATTGCTTTTCCGGGAGATATTTTTACCATTACCGGCATTGTGTTAGGAATGGCAATACCTACTGGCGTAACCAGTTTTATTTGGGTTTCGATTTATAAAGGAAATATCCCGCTGACCTTATCACTTATCTTAATAGATACCATACTTTCTCCGTTAATCGTTCCTTATTGTTTATCTGTCTTAATAGGTGAAAAAATTGAAATGGACTTCTTGGGTATCATGCAAGGATTGGTTGGAATGATTGTACTTCCTTCTCTTCTTGGAATGTTGCTAAATCAATTTTTAAATGGGAACCTGACGAAGAAATTGAGCACGAGTTTGGCCCCATTTTCAAAAATCAGTATCGGAATTGTTGTCATGCTAAACGGCGCTGTCATTGCTCCTTATTTAAAAAATATTAATTTAAAATTAATTAGTATCACACTCGTGGTCTTTTTTATCGCAGTCACGGGTTATGTATTTTCGTTTCTAATGGGTAAACTAATCAGAAGTGACCGTGAAACTGTCGTTTCTTTGACCTTCTCGGGTGGAATGAGAAATATTAGTGCCGGTGCTGTTATTGCTGTCACTTATTTTCCCCCAGCGGTGGCAGTTCCAGTGGTTGTCGGCATGTTGTTCCAGCAAATATTGGCTTCTTTTACAGGATATTTTTTAGCCCATTATTATAACAAGAAAACGATATATTTAAAGCTTGAAGGTATTAACAAAAATGAAGGAATTTAACACTTAAGGCACTTCAAATAGAAGTGTCTTTTTTTTTGAGTGTTAAACTTTGATTTTGGGTAAAGTAAATGGTGAAAATCGATTGACATGAAACCAAAAGGTTTTATATAATGCAGAAAGTGAAACCAAATGGTTTTATATTAAAAGATGAAAGTAGGAGATTTTTTGCAAAATACATTACAAGATATTAAACAAACAGTTGTCATTGACGCACCTATCCAAAAGGTATGGAATCAGGTTTCAACATCAGAAGGTATTGCAGCTTGGTTTATGCCAAATGATTTCAAACCAGAAGTTGGATATGAATTTCATATACAATCTCCATTTGGTCCATCACCTTGTAAAGTGACTGAATTTGATCCTCCTAATACTCTTTCGTTCACTTGGGATACGGATGGCTGGTTTTTATCCTTTTTCTTAAAAGAAGTTGATGGTAAAACAGAGTTCACGCTTATCCATGGCGGGTGGAAGCCAGCTGATGAAATTGTTGGAAAAGCAGGCGAAAAAGCTTCTGTTATCCGTGAACGCATGTCTTATGGCTGGACGGGCATTGTTGAAAAACTTCGTACGCTTTTGGAGAGCTAAGTGTCTGCTTTAGCACATAAACATGATGTTTTTCAAGCAATCGCTGACCCCACCCGGAGAGAAGTACTAAGATTACTTGCGGAAAAAGAGCGCCCCATTTCAGAAATAACCGCTCATTTTCCAATGAGCAGAACAGCCATTGCCAAACATCTTCAAGTCCTTTCAGAAGCGGAATTGGTTAGTGGACAAAAGGTAGGGAGAGAAAAGATTTACCGGCTGCACCCTGAGCCGCTAACAGAATTAAAGCAATGGCTTTCCTTCTACGAAAAATTCTGGGAAAATAAGCTTTCTATCCTTAAAAATATTGTTGAAAGTCCTGGAGATCATTCCATAGGAATCATAAAACAAGAAGACCGACAGAAATAATTGTCGGTCTTTTGTTTACCTAGGATCTTTATCTGACAATGCTGGAATGAATGAAGGACAGAACGAATGAAAGTAATTAGAGATTAGTCCTTCATAGCCAGGATGAAGGACAAAACAAATGAGGTAGTCATAGATTTGTCTTACATAGGCCGGGTAAAGTTTCATTTTTATCTAAAGTAATTAGACTATTGTGATAAGATATATCTATTACATTTATAGGAGAGAAGAAAATATGTGGGCTTTTATATTGGTCGTTCTGGTTCTATTTCTAATCCCAGGGCCTGCGGTTTTATTAACACTTACACAAACTGCGCGCGGGGGACTTAAGGCTGGAATAATTACCGGTGTCGGGATTGCTGTTGGTGATCTCCTTCATACGGTCGCAGCAGTCCTAGGACTTTCAGCCATCCTCATGACATCAGCATTAGCCTTCGAAGTAATAAAATATTTAGGAGCGGCGTATTTAATTTACTTAGGAATAAAATCTTTTCTTGAAAAGACAAAGAAACAAGAAAAGCCCGTTAATAAAAAGGTAAATACAGCGATGTCGTTTCGCCAGGCACTGTTGATTGAATTGCTCAATCCAAAAACAGCGTTATTTTTCTTAGCGTTTCTGCCACAATTTGTTGTGACAGATGGATCGCCAGTAGTCTTTCAACTATTAACCCTTGGTCTTATCTTCGTGTTAATGAGTATTATGTACACCTCACTGTTATCCTTTCTAGCAAGTTCATTGGGGAATAAACTATTTTCTAAAGAAAGCAAAATGTCCCGCTGGCAGGGTAAATTGGTCGGAACTATTTACATTGGTTTAGGTTTACAATTAGTCTTTCAAAGTCAAAAATAAAAGTAAGCGGTACATTAAAAAGTGTGCCGCTATTTTATTGACATTTTACAAGGATTTATGATATTTAATTAGTGTTGATGTTAGCACTCTTGAGCTGAGAGTGCTAATGATTCGAAGAATCTATTAAATTAAAATGAGTGAGGAGAGGTTTCTATGGCAAAAAAGCAGTTCAAAGCTGAGTCTAAAAGGCTGTTAGAAATGATGATTAACTCTATTTATACGCACCGTGAGGTATTTTTAAGAGAGTTAATCTCTAATGCAAGCGATGCGATTGACAAAATCTACTACAAAGCATTAACTGATGACGCATTAAGCTTCGACAAGGACAGTTACTTTATTAAAGTAATCCCTGACAAGGAAAATAGAACCTTAAAAATTATTGATACTGGGATTGGTATGACAAAGGAAGAGCTTGAGACCAACCTTGGTACGATCGCCAAAAGTGGATCTTTAGCCTTTAAAAAAGAAACAGAACTAAAAGATGGCTATGACATTATTGGCCAATTTGGTGTCGGTTTCTATGCTGCATTTATGGTTGCGGACCTTGTGACTGTAACTAGTAAATCGTTGGGAAGCGAAGAAGCGTACAAGTGGGAATCGACTGGCGCAGAAGGGTATACTATCGAAACTGTCGAGAAGGATTCTGTTGGTACTGAGATTACTCTTACCATTAAAGAAAATACCGAAGATGAAAATTATGATGAGTTTTTAGAAGAGTACCGTTTAAAGTCCATAATCAAAAAATACTCTGACTTTATCCGCTACCCAATTAAGATGGACGTTTCTGGTAGAAGACCGAAAGAGGGCACTGAAAATGAATTTGAGGAATATGTAGAAGAACAAATCATTAATAGCATGGTTCCCATTTGGAGAAAGAATAAAAGCGAGCTCACGGACGAAGATTACGAGAACTTCTACGCAGAAAAACGATACGGTTTTGATAAGCCGATTAAACATATCCATATCAGCGTTGACGGGACGATTAGATATAATGCTATTTTATATATCCCGGAGAAAACCCCATTTGACTTCTATTCTAAGGAATTTGAAAAAGGTTTAGAGCTTTATTCCAATGGCGTTTTAATTATGGACAAGTGTGCAGACCTGCTTCCAGACCATTTTAGCTTTGTAAAAGGTATGGTGGACTCTGAGGATCTATCGCTTAATATTTCAAGAGAGATGCTTCAGCATGATCGTCAATTGAAGCTTATCTCTAAAAACATTAACAAAAAAATTAAGAGTGAATTGCAAAGCCTCTTGAATAATGAACGAGAAAAATATGAAGAGTTTTATAAATCCTTTGGTCGTCAGTTAAAATACGGTGTTTATAGTGAATTCGGCGCCAATAAAGAAGTCTTGCAGGACCTCATCATGTTCTACTCTTCAAAAGAGAAGAAGCTTGTTACTCTAGATGAATATGTATCAAGAATGCCAGAAGATCAAAAGTATATCTATTATGCTTCTGGTGAATCCATTGAAAGAATCGATAAGCTGCCACAAGCAGAGTTCGTCTCTGAAAAAGGGTATGAGATTCTTTACTTTACTGAGGACATCGATGAGTTTGCGGTCAAAATGTTAATGAACTACAAGGAGAAAGAATTCAAATCCATCTCCAGCGGTGACTTAGGGATTGAAGGAGAAGAAAACAAGAGCGAATCCGAATCAGAAGAAAAGGAAAGCAAAGAAATCTTTGACTATATGAAAAATATTTTAGCGGATAAAGTCAAGGATGTTAGAGTTTCAAAAAGATTAAAGTCGCACCCTGTCTGCTTGGCAACCGAAGGTGACATTTCTATAGAAATGGAAAAAATCCTTGCTGCTATGCCTGATAATCAAAATATCAAAGCAGATAAGGTTTTAGAGATAAATAAAAATCATGAAGTATTCCAATCCTTAAAGGAAGCTTTTGAAAATGATAAAGAAAAGCTAGATCTGTATACGAAGTTATTATACAATCAAGCATTGCTGATTGAAGGATTACCAATCCAAGATCCAGTAGAATTTACTAATGACATCTGCAAGATAATGGTATAATCCGCCTGGTTGTTTTTTTCTATACAATAAATTGGATACCATAAAACATGTAAAAGCCGCTTTCACATTCAGTGTGGGCGGCTTTTACTACGGGGCTAGTAATTAATTGATAAAGGAGATTTTTTATTGCCTCGAAAAATAGTATAGTTAGTATAATGACTCTAATAATTGAAAGGAGCACAAATGGTTACAAGAAGAGAAGTGGCAGAACAGGCAGGCGTTTCACCGTCGACGGTTTCACGTGTCATTAATAATAATGGATATGTTGCGGAAGATGTTCGAAAACGAATAGAAGCAGCAATCGCAGAACTGAATTATATACCGAATCGGGCAGCACAAAATTTACGGATGAAGTCATATAAACAAATTGCTTGTTTAACACCTTCAATTAGTAATCCTTTTTATTCGGAAATGTTTGCCGGGATTGAGGAGATGGCATTAGAGAAAGGATATTCCTTATCCTTATATAATATTACGAAGGAAAGAAGGAATTATTTGCGGCAAGTAGTAGAAGGACCATATGATGGAATGATTTTGCTTGCGCCGTACGAATTAAGTTCGATTATGGATTTTAACAAAGGTGCCCTTAAAATGCCGCTGTCGGTTTATTGGGATCGCCCTGAAAAAGCGGATATTCCACATGTATTTGTAGATATGGAAAAAGTAATGAGGCAGTCTGTCGAGTATTTAATCGAAAGTGGTCATAAAGAAATTATTTATTTAGGACATTATGATGAAAATCAGGCCAACCCTAGATATAAGGGATATAAAGATGCTATGAAAGCACAGGGTGTGCCTATCAAGGAATATTATAAAAAATCCATTGGAACGTATGAAGATAAGTTGACCGTGGGCTATGATGCAATAAAGGTTTTATTGGGAAATGGCCAACCATTCACAGCGGTTGCAGCAACAAATGATTCGCTGGCGGCAGGAGCAATAAGAGCCATTATTGAAAGTGGTAAGAAGGTTCCAGATGATATCTCCGTTATAGGTGTGGATAATATTGAATTAGCAAAGATCGTGACACCCACATTGACAACGATGAATATCCCAAAAATTGAAATTGGCAGACTGCTTGTTAAACAGCTGTTAGATCAAATCCACAACGAAAGGAAAATGGAACGAAATATAGAAGGGGAAGTGACGTTAATAGAAAGAGAATCTGTAAAAAAGAATTGACAGCGATTTCAAGGGATCTTATATTAATAGTATCATCAAAATTACAAGAAAGTTCTTTTTTAATAAAGACGTGGTCACGTGACCGTGATTTTTCGCTAATGTGGTCACGTAACCATAACTTACGCTAATGTGGTTACCTAGCTATAATTTCCACTAATATGGTCACGTGACCACCGTTTTATATCTCTGGCATTTTTAAAGGATTGGTTAAAGGATAAAGAAGATTGAGAGGAGAAATCACAATGATTTTACAAAATGATTGGGAAAATCTAGAGGTACTGCAAAGGAATCGCCTAAAACCAAGATCATACTTTTTCAGCTATAAAAACAAAAATACTGCACTTTCTTATGAGCGAGGAGATTCACAAGGGTTTTTGTTGTTAAATGGAAATTGGAAGTTTCATTATGCAATTGCACCGATTGAATCACCAAGCGAATTTTATAAAGAGGATTATTGTACCGATGATTGGTCGGAACTTCCTGTTCCATCGCATTGGCAATTAAATGGATACGGGAAGCCGCATTATACCAATGTGAAGTATCCTTTTCCAGTAGAACCTCCTTATATTCCAACTGAAAATCCGACAGGGGCCTATAAACGGACTTTTTATTTAACGAAGGAGGCATTATCGGAACAGCTGCATTTGATCTTTGAAGGTGTCGATAGCTCTTTCCATGTTTGGGTAAATGGACAAGAGGTCGGTTATAGCCAAGGAAGCCGTCTTCCTTCAGAATTCGATATTACGAATGTCGTTAAAGAAGGAGAAAACAGCATCGCTGTAAGAGTCTATCAATGGGCGGAATCTTCGTATATTGAAGATCAAGATATGTGGTGGTTAAGCGGTATCTTTAGAGATGTCTATATTGTGGGAAAACCAACAACACATATCCAAGATGTGTTTGTGAACGGTTCATTAGAAAATCAGTTCCAAGATGGACGTCTTGATTTTGAGCTTGCTGTATCAGGTGAATATGAAGGATACCAAGTTGCAGTCGAAATCATTGATAACGGTGTGGGTCTAGTCCGGCATCAGCAAAAGATAGAAAGTCAGTTAGTGACAGGTTCTCTTGAGGTTGAGCGTGTGAAGCAATGGAATGCAGAAACTCCAGCTTTATATGATGTGGTTGTTACGCTGTTCGGTCCATCAGGGGATGTTGTCGAAGTGATTCCACAAAGGTGTGGCTTTAGAAATGTTGAAATTAAAGGTGGACAATTATTAGTTAATGGTGTTGCCGTTATGTTTAAAGGTGTTAATCGACATGATGCACATCCAGATTTTGGCCGCGCAGTTCCTGTCAGTTCCATAATTGAGGATTTAATATTAATGAAGCAGCATAATATTAATGCAATTCGCACAGCCCATTATCCAAATGACCCGCGGTTCTATGAGCTTTGCGATCAATTTGGCTTTTATGTCATTGATGAAACAGACCTTGAATGCCATGGGCTCGTCTATATTGGTCAGCCTCATTTAATAAGTGATGATCCAGCATGGCGGGCAGCATATATTGATAGAATGGAAAGATTAGTAGAAAGAGATAAAAATCACCCATCCGTGATTATGTGGTCATTAGGAAATGAATCAGGCTTTGGACAAAATCACGTAGCCATGTATGAATGGGCGAAAAGAAGAGATCCTTCAAGATTGGTCCACTACGAAGGAGAAACGAGAGAAATCATGAACGAGTTTGATCATGTTCTGGAGAAGGATCCGATTGCAACGGACGTTCACACTACCATGTACACACCGATTGAGAAAATGAAGGTTCTTGGCGGCTTGACGAATTTGAAGAAGCCGCATATTTTATGCGAGTACGCCCATGCTATGGGGAATGGACCAGGCGGCCTCAAAGAATATTGGGAAACGTTTTATGCCTATGACCGATTACAGGGTGGATTTGTCTGGGAATGGGTTGATCATGGTTTAAGACAACATACGCCAGAAGGGGAAGAATATTTTGCTTATGGCGGTGACTTTGGCGAAACACCGCATGATGGCAACTTTGTTATCGATGGATTAGTCCGGCCAGACCGTCAGCCATCACCAGCATTAGCTGAGTTGAAAAAAGTGATTGAACCAGTAGTAGTATCCGATTTCAATTTTGAAGAAAAGATGATACAGGTTCAAAATCGCTATGATTTTTCCGATTTGGCAAAATTACAATGCCAGTGGTTTATCGAAGCAGACGGTACGATAATCGAAAGCGGGATTATCGATGTACCGGCGATCGCTGCAAATACCACAAAAGTGATAGAATTGCCGATTCGCGTACCAAGTGTCGTGCTCGATAATACGGATTATTGGTTAAATCTCGTGTGGACAACGAAGGAAACGACTTGTTGGGCAGCTTCCGGTCATACGGTTGCATGGTCACAGCATGAACTGCCAATTTCAAATTATGCTGCCGTTGAACCACAACAAACAGGCAGATTAACGGTAGCAGAAGAAGCGTCAAAAATAAATGTTGCTGGCTCTCATTTTCAATTGGTTTTTAATAAGCAAAACGGCCGAATTGAGGAATATTTCTATGATGGGCAGCTCATGCTTCATAAAGGACCAAGATTGAATTTTTGGAGAGCACCGATTGATAATGATTTATTAGGGCTTGGAGAGTTTAGTGCGAAGCCGGTTGCGCAAGAATGGAAGGAATTTGGTGTCAATGCGATTCAACATCGAATCAAACAAACAAAAGTAACCATCCATGAAGACAGGCAGCAAGTCGTCATTGAGTGCGAGATGAAGGCAGCTCCGCCTGTTATTGCATGGGGCTTTGATGTGACCTATGTATATACCATTCGAGCGAATGGAAGTATTTTAGTAGAAATCAATGGGGGAAAGGTCGGTCAAGGTCCTGCTTCTCTGCCGCGAATTGGTGTAGAAATGACAGTGAATAATGGATACGACGGGGTTGAATGGTATGGCTTAGGACCGAATGAAGCCTATGTGGATAGCAAGCAGGCGGCTCGGATGGGTGTTTGGTCATCAACCGTCGATGGATTGCAAACACCGTATATTTTCCCGCAAGAAAACGGCAACCGTCATCAAAATAAATGGGTAAGCTTTTCACAAGAGAACGGTAAAAGTATGCTCCTTACTGGTCACTCTTTTGATTTCTCGGCAAGCTATTATACAGTTGAACAGCTGGAAACAGCAAAGCACACCTATGACCTATTCAAGCAGCCATATATTACGGTCCATCTTGATAAACAGCAATATGGCTTAGGTTCGGCAAGCTGTGGAGAAGATGTACAAGAACAATATCGGTTAGAAAATGAAGATTTCCAATTTTCCTTTGCTCTTTTACCGTATGATAAAAATGCACATTCCCCTATAGGACTAGGTAAAAAATACAGAAAGTATTTTGTGGACAAGTTTGTGACGAAAGAAACAGTTTTAGTCCCTTAGTCACTATGCTGATGGAGAAGTAAGTATGAAGAAATTCTTTAAAGAGAGGTTTTTCAACAGTGATTTTCGATAGAATAGAAAATTTAGGTATGTATACATTTATAAATGATCATTTAAATGAAGCTATTAAACATATCCTTAGTAAGCCATTAACAGAATCTTACACAGGAAATAGTTTTCAAAAAAACATAAACCAGTTCACCACCACATCTGTTAACGAAAAGAAATTTGAAGCTCACAAGAAGTTTATCGATATTCATATTGTCATAGAAGGCAAGGAATATATAGAGTGTGCTAATATTGGTTCCTTGATAGATTTGACAGAGTATGATGAAGAACATGATATTTTATTTGGTGATACGAATTCAACTTCAAAGTTCTCTGGAAGTTTAGAGGAAGGCTATGCCCTTATTTGTTTTCCTCAAGATGCTCATTTAGTAGGAGCTCACATCGACTCCGTACAGGAAATAAAAAAGGTAGTTTTCAAAGTTCCAATTTAATCGTGAATGAAAACGGTTATGAAAAACGGTGCCTGTCACCTTTTTGAAAAGAGGCTTCTAAAGCCTCTTTTCATTTTTCACCAAATTATCCAAAAATGTGAATTACAAAATTCGACTTTTTGAAATTTCGAAATTTTGGTAAAATAAAAGTAGTACATCGAAAATTCCATTGAAAAGGGGGAGGCTTGGAGTGTACAAAATAATTATTGTTGATGACGAAAAAAACATCCGTGACCGGTTGGCTCATTTTTTTCCTTGGTCTGAAGTAGGGTTTGAAGTAGCCGGCACAGCTGAAAATGGCGTTGAAGCATTGGAGCTTATTAAACAGGAACGTCCCCATGCAGTTTTGACAGACGTTCTTATGCCGGAGATGACAGGATTAGAGTTGGCTGCAGAGATAAGAACATCCTACCCCGAAATAAAAGTGGTCATACTTAGTGCTTATGACGATTTTAAATATGCCCAAGATGCCATTCGATTTGGTGTGAAGGGTTATTTGTTGAAGCCGCTAATGAAAAATGATTTTTTCAATGTTTTTAGTAAACTAGCAGAAGAATTAAGAGAAGATGAAGAAGCAAAAGCAGTGGATCGAGTTGAGGAATTAATGCTTTTGGATTTAATTAAAGGGGAAAATCTATCGCAGTATGCGGACCAGTGGAATCAGGAAACACAAAGCTTTAGAGTTGCTATTTTTTCCTTTGATCGACTGTTTAAAGAGGCGTCCACTTTTTCAATCAGGCAGAAGATTACAGAGCTTGCTGCGGATTTTTGGAATCGTTATCAAGTTTCAATTTTGTTTTACGGGAATAGTCTGATTGTGTTAAGTACTAATTCTAAGCTTGTTTCGAAGCAGAGTCTTTTGCCGAAAATTAACTTGTTCATTGATTCACTAAGAGATAACCTTGGTGACTTGTTTAAGAATCAGGAGAATTTTGTTGTTGGTGTGGGCAATCCAGCATCCAAGTATCAAGAAATTAGCGGTTCCTATAATGAGGCGGTTTACGCGTATAGCTATAAATACTTTAATGAATATGAAACGGTAATTTTCCATGAAGATTTGACGGTTGAAGGTAATAGAGGGAATCAAATAGAACTTCAAAATTTCATGTTAGACCATGTGAACAAAATTGAAAATCAACTGATGGAGTCGATGAAATCGGAAGGAAAAATGGCCGTTGGGGATTTAGTCAATCATTTCTTTGACCCTTACAAACAGATTGGCGGTCTGCCGATTGCCGAAATACGCAGTTCCTGTTCTGAACTTATTATTATTCTTATGTTCCGGTTTAAAGAGAAGGGAATCGCTCTCTCGTCTATTGACCAGCAGCATGTACTAGGCAGAATTTACGAGATTGATTCTTTAAAGGAATTAAAACGATGGCTGACACAAATGTTGGAAACGATTTCGTTTGATTTGATCCATCAGGATAAAAAGGATGTAAACAGTTATGTTCTTATGGCCAAGGAATATGTAAAGGAAAATTATCAGGAACGGATTACGCTTGAGGATATTTCACACCGACTATTTTTGCATCAAGCTTATTTCAGTGCGATTTTTAAGAAGGAGACAGGACAAAATTTTATCGATTATGTCAATCAAATTCGTGTAGATAAAGCGGTGCAGCTTCTTAAAAATACGGATTATAAAATCAAGGTGATCTCCGATATGGTAGGTTTTCAAAGCCACTCGTATTTTAACAAAGTATTTAAAAATGAAACAGGTGTTACCCCTGTTGTGTTCAGAAGACAGTGATCCCAAAGCATTAACAAATTGGTTTAATGACGAAGTAGCACTTAAGGGTGATCAGTTAAAGCGTATTGTTAGATATTTTAAAGCGTGGAAGGAAAATGTAAAAAAGGCTCAAAGGATTATAGAAGATGCTTGGAACAACCCCTTAGGAGAGAGGATTTACTTAGGAGAGTGGCATACTCATCCTGAATCGACACCAACCCCATCAATCGATGATAGAAAATTATTAATTAATATGTTGCAGGATACAAGAATGGAAATAGAGTTTCTTTTGATGATTATCATCGGTCAAAATGATAACTATGTGGGAGTTCAGCAAAAAGGTAAAAAAGTTATTGAGTCTTTATCAAGAGTTACATCAACAGACGGTATAGAGATAACAATTTATAAAGACTCTTTAGAAAAAATATCTGGTTTCAAAGTCAACGGATTTATTAATTTTGCCCCTATCGGGTATGACATATTTTGCACAAGAACTATTTAACGCGCTAGTAAATATAATAGCATACCCTTCACTAGCTGAGGGGTATGCTATTAATCTAATCGATATTACCTCAAACCATATGCCTTAATTACTTCCTGAGAAATTTTGTTTCCTTGGTCATCCCAAGCAGTTGCACGAAGGGAAACATATTTGCTTGTTTTATGATTGTTAATTTTAGCTGTCCAACGATCATACGCAGTACGCTCAAGGTTTACTTTCTCCCACGACTCTCCTTCATTAAAGGAAACCTCTAATGTAGCACCCTCTAATTTACCATACTCTAATTTACTAAAGCCCTCCCTATCATCAAGTTTTGCAACAGATAACTCGAGTGCAGTCGATGGTGCCGCAAGTGCGTTACCGTTCATATCGGTCTCAACCTTATAATCTAGTGAATAGAATGGGAGTAAAGTTTCGAATTCTTCTCTTTTTTGAGACCAGAATGTCCATTCTGTATGCGTACTTATTGATGTTTTCCAGCGATTCGGATCACGCTTAGCATCACTTACTAACCTGTATTGTGTTTTTTCTTCTGGGAATGGAGTATTTAAGTCCATAGCTTGTCCTTTTCTTTCACTAAGAAGGGTATCTCCTTGGTACAATTTAAGTGTTTGACTTTTTAAGGATTCATTATATCCTTTACTACCTGTAGAGCCATTCCCAGAATCGGCCCAAGCAGGAATATTAAAGTGTAAATAGTTCCTTTGGCGGGTAGGTGGGAAATAGCCTTCACCCAAACGCGGACGAACTACTGGAGAGAACCAGTCTTCCTGAAGTTTTTGTCCCTTTTCATACGTAACTAAAGGCTGGCGAACTTCCCATGAACTGTCTAATACACTTGCCTTGTGATACCATCTAGTATCTTTTACTGCTGAAACCCACTCTGTTCGAACATGGGGAAACTGTACTTTTTGTAAATCCCCAACACCATTAGAATACGGACGCAAATCATAACGGAACTCTCCTCCAGGTGCTTCACGGTCTGATTTGTAACGCGTGTCAATCTGAACTAGTTCCCCGTTAGATGGTGCATATTTTAAATTATTTGGAATCTGGTCTTGATGAACATCCATCAAATCATATACATATGGTGAATTTGTTTCACCTTCAACAAACAGGTTCAGGTTGCCAGAACGTGCTGCTGTGATCACTTTATCTCCTTCACCTTTACTGATTCCAACAACTGCAAGAGGGATGTCCGTTTTATCCGGATTTCCTGCAAACGCATTGAATTCCTTATCTTCATTGTTTACGATGATCAACAGCTTTGCACCCGCTTCATGTGCAGCAGCGGCCTGCTCAGAAGGCGTAACTTCACTGTTGCGATCTACAACAACTGCTTTTCCTTTTGCTTTTAGACGCTCATAATCTGCTGAAGTCCCTTTTCCTGCATAAACCGTTGATAAGTTATATTTTCCATCGAGCATTGTACTTCCTGCAAAAGGAACGTCATCCAATTCTTGTCCTTTAAAGTTAATCTCAAGCAATGGTTTCGTTAAACGCCAGCGAGTCAAATATTCGAAGTCTCCTGTTTTAACCTCCTCTGTTGGGACAGCATACATTTTATCGATCCATGGAAGCATGGTATTAGAATGAGTCAATGGTTTGCCACCAAGGGAACGGTAGTATTGCATGCGCTGATAGCTTGGTTCTGTATTCTTCTGTACTTCTACTGAAATTTCTTTTGCTTTTCGAGCATCAAGTTCCACGGTTTGTGGACCGTCTAGCTTGATTTCAGGATTACCGACTAATGCTATACCACTATGATCTGTTTCAGTATCCACTGACATATAAGACATGGCTGAATACGTGCCAGGGGGTAATCGTAATTCTGTTGATCCGTTTACAACAATGAATTCAGGTTTTGCCAGGTCTTTGTTAATGAGCGCGACAGACGTAAGGGTAGGATTTCCATTACGGTCCGTAGCGTTAAACGTTAGCGGATATTTTTCTTCTTCTTTCACCATGCCCATTGAAGTATGAGCCACTTGCTTGCCTTCAGAATCAGTTGCTGTTAGATGTCCTTCATAACGCGTGCCTAAGTCTCCAAGTTGTGGATTCAATGCAACGGTTACGTCTTTAGTCCCGTTAGCCGGAATGGTAATTTGACTCTCAGAAACCGTTAGCATACCATTTGGTGCGGCATTACCTTTTACATTCTTAAAATCAGCATGAAGATCTAAGGTTACAGCTGAGTCGCTGTCGTTTGTGTAAGTAACTGTTTTTTGTACAGATTGCGCATTATCATTTGGCCATTTGAAGAACCCAAACGATAATGAACCAGTTGCTCTCACTGTACTAAATGCCGCTGCTGGGACATCTAATCGACCTGATCCAATATGATAAGGCGAATAATTTAATTTCTTGGATGTACTCATCAACGCTTCTTTTAGCTGTGTACCATTCCAATTAGGATTCTTCTGCAGAAGAATCGCAGCTGCTCCTGCTACATGCGGTGTTGCCATGGATGTACCACTCAGACTCTTGTAAGATCCGCTTCCTGAGGATAGTCCAGATCGAGCAGCAACAATCCCAACACCTGGTGCAGACAGGTCAGGTTTCAATCCCAAATCTCCATAACGAGGTCCTTTTGATGTGAAAGGAGCAATCTTGTCTGTTTTATCCACAGCACCGATCGTTAAAGCAGCTTCAGCAGATCCTGGTGAACCAATGGATCCTTCAGCTCCTGAGTTTCCAGCAGCAATTACAAAGAGTGCACCTGTTTCTTCACTTAGTCTATTTACGGCTTGAGCCATCGGGTCTGTTCCGTCACTTGGCCCGCCTCCCAAACTCATGCTTACAATCTTAGCGTTGTCTGCAGCCCATTCCATGCCGTCAATAATCCAAGAATCCAAACCACTTCCTTTGTTGTTTAACACTTTACCTACGAGCAATCGAGCTTCAGGAGCAACTCCTTTATTCTTGCCCTCAGAAGCAGCCCCTGTTCCTAGTACTGTTGAAGCGACATGAGTACCGTGACCATGACCATCATCAACTGTTTCTTCCGGTACAAAACTTTTTGCCTCGTCAATTTGATCCGCAAGATCAGGGTGATTTGGGTCGATACCTGTGTCAAGTACAGCTACCTTAACGCCCTTACCTGTGTAACCTGACTCCCAAGCGGCTGGCGCACCAATCTGAGGTACACTTTGATCTAATGTGGCTTCCACTCGGCCATCCAGCCAGATCTTTTCAATGCCCTTGTCGAACAAAGCATTGTTTGTTGTTGCAGCCTCAGGTGTGACATCTTTCCAGAATGTATCCGCTTCCATTTTGGAAGCAGAGAGGGCAGCAGCGTTAATACTCTCTAACACTCGAACCTTTTTTGCGCCTTTTGGCTCAGCTTTTGGTTGAACAGCTTTACCTTTTGATTCCGTGTACTCCACGATTATGGGTAGAGAAGAAAGACTTTTGTCATCATAGCCATTTTTAATCAATTCCGTTATATTAAACAAATCCATATCCAACTTATCAGCTGCTAAGTATGGTATAGCTGAATTTGGAATAACATACGTCTCTTCACCAATATCCAGTATTTGAGCACCTGCACCATTTTTGTCAACATGCTCTACGTTAATAACACTTTTGCCGCCTTCAAGCTTTTTAATGGTAACGACATCACCTGTGATAAGCGTGATTTTTTGTTCATCAGCACCATTAATACTGTTTACAATGGCAGAATGCTCAGGTGGTGTCTTTTCATTTGTTGTTTTATCGATTGCATTTACACTATGAAAGGTTGATGCAAGCAAAACCGTAGATAAAGAGGTTGCTATAATCTTTTTCATGTTCATATTTTTCACCATACTTCCTCCTGAAAAACCGATTAATAGAATAAGAGCATCTAATGAGATAATGTCTTGATGCAGGGAATTCATTGTTAGAAACAAATTGGGGAGTTAATCGTATGCGTAGAAAGAAAACAACTCCTAGGCCAATTAGAGATTCTATGATTGCAGTCAACGCCAGTATCAAGAACACCGACTTTAATCCCTTTACCGGTAATATTCTCGGCATGCATCTTGTCCACGCCTATTTGCGGAACGCTGTCTGCCATTTTCGGATCAATGGCTTCCTTTGTTTTTACCGATGGTTCCACTTTTACCTCGTAATCTTTAAAAATACGTTTAACTACTCCAGATTGCAGCAAATCTTGCACTGCCACGCGAGGCAGCGTCATCACTACACCGTTGATGGCGTTTTTATACTCTCTTGTTATGTTTAAATCTTTCTCATTACATCCTCTCCTAATCGATAATTTTAACGAATCACAAATAAATCTAGTAAATTGCAATTCTATCCATATCATCACATATTCTTATTTTTCTGGAAATTAAACATAAGGAGTAAATTATATATACTATTAGTTCTACACCAACATAAAACAAAAGATCTATTCTAGCCCTTTTTATTTGAGTAAGTGCTTACATAAAATATATCAATTAAAATAGTTAACTTTAATTTGGAATGTTGTCTTATTCGTAGGATTTCAAATATGCACGGAGTACCAGGTTTAGTTGAACAAAAGGGCACTGTGACCCATCAGGTTAGCATAACTGGCCTCCACCCCTTGGATAGGCATGACGAAGGAATGAGAGGGCAATTGACCCGTTGAGACATGGGAGGGAAAGCCTCCATGGCGGCATGGAAATGTGCATTATATGGTAAAATATGGAGTTCCGGCTGGCTCCTTTATTTAACTATGCCTTCACGAAGCCAAAATGATCTGAACTCATTTCAATTACCGTAAATCCAATTACAAGGGTTATGAAATCCTACGAATAAGTGAGCATTCGAGAGATATTCGTATCAAACTGAGGGAGTTCAATTAGGACTTAAAAGGATTTTTTTATTTATGGTAATGTATAATTAGATACTTAGGTGAGGATGGAAAACATGACATCAAATATAGTAATTCCGATATTAATTTTAGCATTACTTGTGGTATTGGGATTCCTATTAGTTAAGTTATTTAGAAAGTAGAATTAACCAGGTCAGAACTCGGGAGGTACACCATGAAAAAAGATAAAAAGCTGCATTTCCATACCTTTTTATTAAGATTCTCGTTAATCGCCGTATTTGTATTTCTTTTGCTGTTAAGCAGTTTATATTATATAAAAATAAAAAACTTTATTGAAGAAAAGAAAGAAACGTCCATCCAGTTAAGAATGGACCAGATTTCTTCGGAATTGCAAACGGAGTTTAATAGCATTTATGACACGACCAACAATTTAAGGACCAATGAGATTGTTATTCGTTATATAGATGAATTAAGCGGCTCAGAGATAAGCCCGACAGAGAAGTATTACCAGAATTCCGGATTTGAAGATTACTTAAATACCATTAGACAGAACAACAAACTGATTGATAATATCCTCATAATTACGCCGAATACTCAATACAGTTCTGATCAAAAATATGTGAATTTTAAGTTAAATGGAATGAAGGTAAAATCAGACGTGGAAAATAATTTTCACTTTTTTAATTTAGGTGAGGCAAGCAGCAAAATTGAACTGCTTTCATCAGATAAGGAAAGTGGAATGGAAGAGTTAAATAACCATTTGTTTTTTGGTACGAATATCATTTCTGCGGACGGGGTCCATAAAGGAGTCATTTTACTATTTATCAATCCAAAAAATTTAGATGATTCCCTCTTTTATGCGAACCAAATTCGCTTATTTGATCAAAATGGCCAAATGTTTTTTAAAGGCGACCAGGCAGACGGGGATGTTCCTGTAAAGCTTGATACATTAAAACACGACAAAAAGAGGCAATTATTATCTTGGCGAGATAAAGGTGTCTATTATTCAAGCATACCTTATTATCATTTTCAGCTTATTTATGAAGATTCATTAGATTTTTATAAAAAACAAATTGGGCTTATGTGGAAAATGATTGTAATAACATTCGTTTGTTCCGCATTGGTTGCGATTATTTTTTCTAGAATAATAGGACGAAAGGTTATTCAGCCGCTTTATCAATTAATCGCATCGATTAAGGAGTACGAAGAAAGCAGAAATTACAGCAGTCTTTTACAGCAGAATAAAACGACTGGCATGAAAATGAGCTTACGAGAGCGCTTCTTTTTTTATTTTGTGATCACGGTTTTGCTTCCGATATTGATTTTTATAGGAATTCTTTATGGACAAACCTCCCGACTTGTTTCGGTGGATATGCAGGAAAGCTATCATTCTGTGCATGAAAAGATGGCTCGGTTGCTGAATAACGAAATTAACCAACGAGAGCTGACGATGGCACGCATTGCACATTATGGCAATTTACAGTTCCATATAATGGAACATGATGTCGAGAAGATTGGCTATGAATTAGTAGACCGAAGGCAGTTCCTTGAATTAAGACGGCAAAATATCAGAATTTATGATGAGTCCGGAAAGATTTTGTATACAAACATGCACAATCAGCAGAAGGAACTAGCTTCAGAATTCATGGGAAATTTAGCAAGTTCAGATCGGAAAATCAGCTATATACTAGAAAGGGATCGTTTTAACAATGTTACGATTGTGATCGGAATGCCGATTTTTTCCCCGGTCGAATATTCCAAAATTATTGGCTATATTACGGTTGACATTGAAAACAATCTGCTGGAAAAGTATTATTCGGATTGGCAAAAAACGGGTCTTGAAATGCTGCTTGCGGATAAAAACAATAGAATTCTTTCCCATCCGAATCCACTTAAAATTGGAAAAGTTTTTGAGAGTAAAGAGAAAATGCTATATGACGAAGGGTCTAATTTTCATGTTTACAGCACAGAAATTACTAGCTTGGACTGGGAATTTATTTCAAAATACAATTATTCTGATATTCAAAAGCAGGTCAATCAATTGTTTATCAGTGACCTCTATCTGTTATTTTTTATCATTCTCTTGCTGCTTATTTTTGCCTATTGGATTTCGAAACGAATGTTAAGACCGATTGGGCAGTTGAACAATCTGTTTCATACCTTTGATTTAAAAGGCTCCCATCATGAATTGGTTGAACAGTTATCGGGAATTGACGAAGTAGACTCCCTGACGAAAAACTTTAATCAAATGATGGAGAGAATGGAAGATTTGATTCATGAGACTATATTGACGAATCAAGAGCGGATTCAATTGAAATTTGAAAAACGCGAGCTGCAGCTCAATGCGCTTCAGTCGCAAATTAATCCTCACTTTTTATACAATACGCTCGATAATTTGATCTTTCTCGTAGAAGCCAATGAAACGGATAAAGCGACTGAGATGATTGCGTCCTTAAGCCGATTTTTTCGTTTTATCACCAATCGGGAACAATTTATGATTACGCTCCGGGATGAACTGGTATACACGAAAACCTATATCAAAATTATGTCCTACCGGTTTGATAATTTTGAATGCGTATGGGATGTAGATGAAAAACTATTAAATTATAAAACGGTCAAGCTGATTCTGCAGCCGGTCATTGAAAATGCCATTCATCATGGAGCAAGGAAAACGAAGGACATGGTGACGATCCACATTTCGGGCGAGCTGAAAGAGGAAGAGATTCATATCGTTGTAAAGGATAATGCAGTGGGAATAGGAGAAGAAGAACTGACCGTCATAAAAAGTCACCTAGCTGCTACTTCGTTGGATAAAGCCGGTATTTACAATGTAAACGGTAGAATACGGCTACAATTCGGAGAAAAATATGGGCTTGGTATAGAAAGTGAACGAGGTAATGGCACAAAAGTTACTATCGTCCTCCCCTCTGTTATATGAATCTAATGTTTTAGAGGATTACTCTAAGGGAAATTTTTTCCTTTTGGGTAACCTCTATTTTTATGCTTTTTAAGAAAATAAAAAAATAGCTTTAAATAGTGTTATTTTACCTTAAGAAAATTAACAAAACTTAAAATAGTGTTATTTAACCTTAAGAAAGTATAACTTTCTCAAAAGAAATTATACTATTCTAAAAATAGAAATCGTTTTCAATAAACAAAAAAAGAGGAGGATATTTAAACGTAGTTAGTTTAAACATCTGTGCGAACGCAATTATTTAAAGAAAAAGTGAACACTAATTGGTTAAGGGGGAGCAATAATGAAAAGAAGATTGAAAGCACTTTCATTTGCAGCTGTTTCAGGTGCACTCATTTTTACATCGGCATGTTCAAATAAGGAAGCAAGTAAAGAAGCAGAAAAAGTTGATGCTTCTGGTTTACCTGAGGCGGGGGATTTTTCCAAAGAGCTTGAACTGAATCTTTCAGGATCTGTGACAAGAGGTAAAGTTGAGGATGGAAACTATGTTCAAAAGAGATTAGAAGAGCAATTCAACATCAAAATTGTCAATACGAAAGCGGATACTTGGAATACTGACCAGGTAAACTTAATGGTAGCATCCGGGGATCTTCCTGATACATTTGCTTTTACGGCAGGCGGTAAGTCAGGACAAGAATTATTTGATTCTGGTTTAACTCGAACCATTCCGAAAGATATGCTTGAAAAATATGCACCTCGATATTTGAAGATGTTATCTGAAAATCCTCCAGGGGAAAATATGAACCTGAAGCAGGGAACAGAGAATGAATATTTACAATTAATTGGTCAATATGCCCATGTCGATGGCTTGGCTTGGGGGCCAACATTCCGACTTGATTGGCTGGAGAAGTTAGGTATTAAACCACCTGGAGAAATCAAACAAGTTGGACCAAGTGGCGGCCGTGAGAAAATTTATTCTACTGAAGGTGCCTATACACTTGAAGAAGTGGAAGAAATTTTTAAAGCGTTTACGTTTGATGATCCAGACGGAAATGGAAAGAACGATACGTATGGAATCTCTCCTTATAACAACCAAATCCACTGGTCAGCTACATTAATGGGTGCATTTGGAATTGCTCCTGGTTATAACTTTATAGAAGATGGAAAATTGGTTCAAACTGAGGTTTCAAAAAAATATAAAGATTTTCTAAAATTAATGGCAAAGTGGTATAAAATGGGATTGGTTGATCCTGAATTTACAACCCTTGATAATAATAAAAGCTGGGAAAAATACAAACAAGGAAAAATTGGCTACTATATCGCACAGCCTTCCTATATTGCCATGGATGATTGGGCAAAAGGACGAGCGCCACAAAATATCGTAGAAAATCCGGATTCTTCTGCAAAATTACTTGCGACAGCACCAGAAATTGGTAAGGATGGACAGCAGGGTGAAGGAGCCTATCTTCCTGTTGGAAATTTAGCGGATGCCTTCTATATATCTAAGAATGTAACGGATGAGGAGCTGGCAAGAATCCTGCAAATCTTTGATTATATTAATTTTGATAATGAGGCAAGATGGACATTGTATGGAGAGGTTGGCACACATTCTGATTGGGAAGGAACGCCTGAAAAGTCAGCGCTTAAAGTCCGTCCAGAATTTGCAGAACAAGAAGGGAATTCAGGATTTTGGGCATATAACTTCCGTACGTACGATAAAGAGCGGGTACAATGGTTCCAATCTGAATATACAAATAAATTAAAGAGTGAGTACTATGCACGTGAAGATGTGAAAGAAAAAATGCTGATTCGTCCGTATAAATGGGATATCTTAAATGAAACGAAGTTAAAAGAGCTATCCAAACGTTATAGTGGACAACTTACAACCATTGTCGACGAATTTAGAATGAAGGCAATTGTTGGCGAAGTGGACATTGACAAAGAGTGGGATTCATACGTTGAAAATTGGATGAAAAACGGCGGGGAAGAAACACTAGCTGAGTTAGAAAAAGCTCCTAAGGTTTCCGATTTGTTAAAGAAATAAATTTACTTTTCTTGAATGGATCCGAATTACATTGGAATGAATGTAATCGGATTCATTTGCGATAATATATAAAACCATTTTAAGAGGCGCATGAATATTCATGCGCTTCTACTATTTTTACTTGTCTTTATTGTCTAGCTCCAGCGCCTAGGGGCTCGGGGTCATAAGCCAATCCGTCGAAAAGGTTAAAAACCAACCTTCCCGTCGGCTCGTCTTATGCCTGTTGCCCCTGTTCAAGGCGCTTCCGCTTTCCTTAAAATAGTGTTACTTTTCCTAAAGAAAGTAAAACTTTTAAAATAAAAATTATATTATTCTAATAATAGAAAACGTTTTCAGATGTTTTTAAAAATGAGGGGGGGATATATAATGCAAACAACATTAGAGAGGATTAAGACAAAACCTCAGCGACAAGTAAGTGAAAAATGGGTCCGTATGAAAAAAATGAAATCGCTTTACTTCATGATGCTCATTCCGATGGTGATGTTATTTATTTTTAATTATATTCCAATGTACGGGGTAATAATTGCTTTTAAAAATTTCTCACCCGGCTTAGGGATTATGGACAGTCCGTGGAATAATTTTGAACACTTTAAAAGGCTGTTCAGTGATTTCTTATTTTTAAGGGCATTTCAAAACACAGTGTTCATCAGTTTACTGAAAATTATCATTGTGTTCCCGGCACCGATCATTTTTGCAATTCTATTAAATGAAATTAAAAGTGAGAAATTTAAAAAGGTGAGTCAGTCGATCTCCTATTTACCACATTTCATGTCCTGGGTTATTTTATCGGCAATGGTCATTGAAGTGTTTTCACCACAAAGGGGAATTATTAACTATGTTATTACCATTTTTGGAGGAGATCCAATCAATTTCTTATCGGACAAAACATCCTTTATTCCAATTTTAATCTTAACGGATATGTGGAAAGAACTTGGCTGGGGAGCCATCATCTATTTGGCTACAATTGCCTCCATTGATCCGGGATTGTACGAAGCTGCTGAAATGGACGGGGCAGGCAGATTCCACAAAATGATTCATGTCACACTTCCATCGATTATGCCAATGGTAATCATCATGTTTATTCTTCGACTGGGAAGTGTATTAAACGCAGGGTTCGACCAGATTCTTAACTTGTACAACCCATTAGTATATGAAGTTGCTGACATAATTGATACGTATGTGTATCGAAGCGGGTTGGAGCAATTCCAATTTGACTATGCAACAGCAGTAGGATTATTTAAAAACGTTGTCGGAATCGTGCTAATCCTCAGTGCGAACGCAATTATTCGTAGAAAAAGTGAACACGGAATTTGGTAGAAAGGAGGATAAAAAAATGGAAGTGAAAACTCGAAAAAAGATATCACTGTTTAATATTCTCAACATTACGGGGTTTGTACTATTTTCTATTCTTGTTATATATCCATTTTGGCAAACAATCGTTTTATCCTTCTCTGATGCTGAATCAGCATCAAGTCTTGGGGTGAATTTATGGCCTGATCAATGGATTACAGATGCCTATAAATTTATGTTTTCAAACGATAACATCGGAATTGCTTATTTAAATACAATCATACGTACTGTTGCTGGAACATTTTTAATTGTTAGTTTTACGATACTGGCAGCGTATCCGCTTTCCAAAAAAGAATTGCCTTACCGAAATGTCTTTACGATTTTTTTCTTGATTGCAATGTTCTTTTCAGGAGGAATGATTCCTGACTACTTGTTAATAAAAAATCTTGGCTTAATCGACAACAGTCTTTCCTTGATTTTGCCTTCAGCAGTCAATGTATTCTTTATCATCATCATGCGCAACTACTTTATGACGATTGATAAGGGACTTGAAGAATCTGCACTGATCGATGGTGCGAATTATTTTACCATCTTGACTAAGATTATTATTCCGGTATCAAAACCTGTTATCGCCACTGTAGCACTTTGGGCAGCAGTTTATCACTGGAATGAATGGTTCCATGCCTTGGTATATATCCAAGATGACTCAAAAACAGTGCTACAAATTGTTGTACGCGACATGTTAACAGCGATGGATCTTTCTAATAATCAAAACGCTCAAGTCGGCGGCGGCGGTATGGCAAGTTCAGAATTGTTACTGAGCAACGTGCGTGCAGCAACGGTTATGATTTCGATTGGTCCAATCGTATTAATCTATCCGTTCGTCCAAAAATACTTTATTAAAGGAATTATGATTGGTTCATTGAAAGGATAAAAGGGGGAAATATTAATGAAAAAGTTTGCAAAAACACTTTCCTTAGCAGCGGTTTCCGGCGCACTAATTTTCACATCGGCGTGTGCTAATAAAGAAGCAAGTAAAGAAGAGAAAAAAGTTGCGGTATCAAGTTTGCCTGATGCTGGAGATTTCAAAGATCAGTTAACCTTGAATCTTTCAGGATCTGTGACAAGAGGAAAAGTTGAAGATGGAAACTATGTACAAAAGAAATTAGAAGAGCAATTTAATGTCAAAATCGTTAATACGAAAACGGATACTTGGAATGCTGACCAAGTAAACTTAATGGTTGCATCCGGGGATCTTCCTGATACATTTGCTTTTACAACAGGCGGTAAGACAGCGCAAGAATTATTTGATTCGGGATTAACGAGAACAATTCCAAAAGAAATGCTTGAAAAATATGCACCTCTTTATATGAAGATGCTATCTGAAAATCCTTCTGGGGATAAGATGAACTTAAAGAATGGAACAGATAAAGAATATTTATCATTAATCGGTCAATATGCTCATGTCGATGGTTTAGTTTGGGGGCCAACATTCCGTCTTGACTGGATGGAGAAATTAGGGATAAAACCACCGGGTGAAATCAAGCAAGTAGGTCCAAGCGGTGGCCGTGAAAAAATTTATTATACAGATGGTGCTTACACGATTAAAGAAATGGAAGAAATTTTGAAAGCCTTTACGTTCAACGACCCTGATGGAAATGGGAAGAATGATACGTACGGTATTTCACCTTGGAATAACAATACGAACTGGACACATACATTAATGGGTTCATTCGGAATTGCTCCTACATTTAACCTAATGGAGGATGGAAAACTCGTTACCACCGAGATTTCACAAAACTATAAAGCGTTCTTAAAACAAATGGCAAAATGGTATGACATGGGCCTTATTGACCCTGAATTTACTACTCTCGACGATAAAAAGAGCTGGGAAAAATACAAGCAAGGAAAAGTCGGCTACTATGTAGCGCAGCCTTCCTATATTGCAATGGATGACTGGGCAAAAGGCCGTGCACCGCAAAACATCGTTGAAAATCCAGATTCTACTGCCAAATTACTTGCGACAGCACCGGAAATTGGTAAGGATGGACAACAAGGTGAAGGATCATTTATTCCAGTTGGAAACCTAGCAGATGCTTTCTATGTTTCGAAGGATGTAACGGATGAACAATTGGCGAGAATCCTGCAAATCTTTGATTATATTAACTTTGATAATGATGCAAGATGGACATTATATGGAGAAGTTGGCGTGCACTCTGACTGGGAAGGGGAACCAGAAAAGTCAGCTCTGAAAGTACGTCCTGAATTTGCCGAACAAGAAGGAAACTCTGGCTTCTGGGCTTACAACTTCCGTACGTATGACAAAGAAAGAGTATCTTGGTTCCAATCTGAATATACAATGAAGGTAAAAAATGAATTATATGCCCGTGAAGATGTGAAAGAAAAAATGATGATTCGTCCATATAAATGGGATTTATTTAACGAAACAAAAATTAAGGAACTCGAAAAGCGTTATAAAGGACAACTTGATACAATTGTAGCCGAGTTTAGAATGAAAGCGATCGTTGGCGAAGTTGATATCGACAAGGAATGGGATTCTTACGTTGAAAATTGGAAGAATAATGGCGGACAAGAAATCCTTGGTGAGTTGGAGAAAGCACCAAAGGCATCCGATTTGTTAAAGCAATAATGAAAAGAATAAATGTGGGTATTTTCGTACCCACATTTATTCTGAATTTATAATAGGAGCGATTAACTATGTCAACGATTAAAGCAGAAGCAGTATTTTATCCAAACCTTGCGGGTTCAAAGGCTTATCGAATCCCATCGATGATTACGACAACGAAGGGAACGGTTATCGCAGGAATTGATGCTCGGATTGTCGATCAAACAGATAATCCGAACCAAATTGATGTGACGATTAGACGAAGTGAAGATCACGGAGTAACATGGGGACCTGTACAAAAATTAGTCGCATTTGCCGGTGAAGGTTTAGACGGCGCTGCTGCAATTGATACATCACTTGTACAAGATGAAGAAAAAGGAAACATCTTTATGATCTATTGTCATTCACCAGGCGGAATTGGACTGTGGAACAGTGAACCGGGAATCGGCTTTGATGCTGATGGCCGCCGAAAATTATATGATAATGAACGAACTGTTTACTTTTTATCTGAATCAGGAAAAGTGTATGATTCAGAAAACAATGGAACGAGCTATACAGTTGATGAAAAGGGTTATGTGTTCAATGATGGTCAAGCCGCAGGAAATATTTATTTTAAAAAAGGAATTGACCCAAATGAAAGTTTACTAGAAGCAAGAACATGCTTTATCCAAATCATTCAAAGTGATGACGACGGGCTTACTTGGTCCAAACCAAGAGAATTGAATGTATCGGTTAAGAAAGAATGGATGAAGTTTATTGGCTCTGGTCCTGGATGCGGTATTCAATTGAAGCATGGAGAAAAGAAAGGCCGCTTAGTGTTCCCAATCTATTATTCAAATGAAGCGGGAGCGTTGTCTTGTGCTTGCATGTATAGTGATGACCATGGTGTGACATGGCAGCTTGGTGAATCGCCAAATGACGGAAGAGAGCTGGATGGTGAGGTCCTATCTGCCGAAACGATTTCAGATAAAAAACAATATTTGACAGAGTCCCAAGTCATTCAATTACCAACAGGTGAGTTGAAATATTATTTACGAAACCACTATGGGTTGCAAAGAACGGCTGTTACAACGAGCACGGATGGCGGCGAAACATGGGGCGAAGTCACGTTTGACATGACATTGGTTGATCCAATCTGCCAATCAAGTGTTGTCCTGTATCCTGATTTGGGAGATGGAAAAGTACGAGTTCTATTCTCCAACCCAGATGATGAGAAAACAAGGATAAAAGGTACAGTACGCTTAAGTGAAGACGGAGGAAAAACTTGGTCTTACAGCAAAGTAATTGAAGAAGGCTTCTATGGCTATTCCTGCTTAACAGTTCTTAAAACTGGAGAAATCGGCGTCTTGTATGAACGGGTGTATGATTACTCTGATTGGAATAACATGGACATAGCATTTGTTAAGTTTTCGTTAGATTGGCTGAAGTCTTAACTAGTTTTATAGCTAAGTATAATTGGGGGAATAAACTTGAAGCAGATTCCATTATCTGAAAAGTTGTTTCATGGAGCCGTTTCATTGGAAAAAACGAAAGAGTATGTGAAGCCTTGGAGAATCCCATTCGACAAGAAGGAGTTTTTCCCACCAAACAGTATAAGTGGGCAAGCGGAGCTGCCGGCTGGGGTCCGGATCAAATTCCTCAGCAATACTCAATCGATTAAGATTGGAATAGTAGAAGCAGTTGAATTGATGGAGATGGATTGTTTAATTGATAGTATTCGTTTTAAAACGGCCTACATTCCAGCAGGAGAAACAATGGTTTCCTTTGATTCCCTTGCTGGACAAACGAAGTTGATTGAAATCTATTTATCTCAGAAAGTACCTGTTCCTATTTCAGGAATTTGGATTGATGAAGGGGCAGAGTGGGAATTAGTAGACGATTCCCGTTTGCGCTGGATTACGTATGGAAGTTCTATCTCGCATTGTTATTATTCTGATAGTCCTTCACAAACGTGGCCGGCACTAGCTGCTAATGAGCTGGATTTCAATCTTACCTGCCTAGGGTATAGTGGAAATTGCCACTTAGAGCCAATGGTAGCAAGAATGATTCGTGATCTGCCTGCTGATTGTATTTCCATATGTGCAGGAATAAATATAGTGGGTGGAAATACATTATCGGATAGAACTTTTTCCCCTGCCTTGATTGGATTTATCGAAACGATTCGTGATGTGCACAAGAATGTGCCGTTGGTGATCATTTCTCCTATTTTTCACAGGGAGAGAGAAAAAAATGAAAATCAAGTTGGATTGTCACTGGAAAAAGTGAGAACCGAAATTGTTCAAGTCGTTGAGCTGTTTAAGCGTCATGGTGATCAAAATATCTATTATATCGACGGACTTGAATGGTTCGGCGAAGAATATGAAAAATATATGCCGGATGGACTGCATCCAAATGGAGAAGGCGACAAAATCATGGCAGTTCGTTTTCAGCAGTTAATCGAAAAGTACGTGCCAATCAACAACCAGAAAGAACGAACAAGATAAAATTATTTTAAAAGAGGTGGGAATATGTTTCAAACAGGTGGCTACATGGAGAAGTTAAACACAATCATGGAATGGATTATGAGGTTCTTTGTCCTTCAATTAATTTGGATATTATTCTGTCTTGTGGGTCTGGTTATTGGAGGCATATTCCCGGCCACTTTTACGATGTTTGCGATTTGCCGAAAATGGCTCAATAACCAAAAAGAGTTTCCTATTTTTCGAACGTTTTGGGATATGTACCGTAAATGCTTTCTCAAAACCAATCTTCTAGGTTGGGTTACCACGTTAACGGGCTGCAGTCTCTATTATTATTTCCAGCTGTTCAAAGGGTCAGAGGGAATGATAGATCTTGTATTACTCATTGCCGTGTGGATTGCGGGTATCCTTTATTTGATGGGGGTCCTGCTAATTATTCCAGTCTATGTTCATTTTGACATCAAACTGATCAATGTTGCTAAGTATGCACTGATTATTGCCATTGCTCATCCATTCCATGTCATCAGCATGGCGGCGCTTATTATTGGCTTCAGCATGGTGATCATTCTTATTCCTGGACTATTTCCGTTTTTTAGTTTCAGTGTGCTGGCGTTTGGACTAATGTGGATGGCAAAATCGGCCTTTACGAGAATGGAACAAAAGGTTTCAAAATTAGAGAAGATAAATAATAGCTTAGTATAAAAACTTGATCTAAAAAGGTGGATATCATGACACAGTTAAGAATCGGTGTAATTGGTACAGGCTTAAGGAGTTCGATTGCGAGGTATTGGCATAACCCTGAGGGGAATTCAGTTGTTGTTGGCGCAGCTGATGTGTCTTTGAAAGCACTGGAAAAATTTAAAAATGAGATTGATAAAGATATATTTGTAACGACCGATTATAAAGAGCTGCTTGAAAGAGAAGATATCGATGCGGTTGCGATTTTATCCCCAGATTATTTACACGAAGAACATGCAGTTGCAGCATTGCAGGCAGGAAAACATGTATATTGTGAAAAGCCTTTGGCTATCACACCTGAGGGCTGCGACAGAATTATCGATGAAACAGAAAAATCAGGAAAACATTTCATGATCGGTTTTAATATGCGCTATATGAGCATGTACCAAACAATGAAAGAAATCATTGATTCCGGTGTCATTGGTGATATTAAAGCCGTATGGGTCAGACATTTTGTCGGACTTGGAGGCTATTATTATTACCATGATTGGCATGGAACTGCAGCAAATACTACATCATTATTGTTACAAAAGGCCTCTCATGATATCGATGTGATTCATTGGCTGACAGGCAGCTATGCAACCAAAGTCTCTGCTTTTGGCGGTCTTGATTATTATGGCGGCAATCAGCCGAATGATTTATATTGTCCTGATTGCGAACTCAAAGATACTTGTCCAGATGTCAGCTTACAAAAGTTAACTCAATGTGCCTTTAGAGAAGAAATCGATGTGGAAGATAATAATATGCTGATTATGGAGTTAGAGGGCGGTATTAAGGCATCTTATATGCAATGTCATTTCACACCTGACTATTCACGGAATTATACCTTTATTGGAACAAAAGGACGTCTCGAAAATGATGATGTGAATGACAAGATTTATGTGAAAACTAGAAAATCAGGTTCCTGGCATGAAATGAGTGATATCACCTATGAAATGAAAAAAATGCCTGGGACTCATGGCGGAGCAGACCCGCGCATCTGTCAGGATTTCGTGAATTTAGTTTTATACAATAAGCAGCCGTTAACAACGCCTTTTGCCGGCCGTATGAGTGTTGCTGTTGGCTGTGCAGCAACAGAATCAATTCGCTCCGGCGGGAAAGTTGTCCATATTGACCAAGGAAGACATAATCCAAGTCTTTCAAGGAAAGAAGATACGATCTATCAACCGTAATCATTAAGCATATTTAGCAGATATATTTCTAGAATCGCAGATAAATTTTCAGAAATGCAAATACTAGTTTTATATTAAATAATGGCTGTGTTAAAGCTAAATGTTGATATTTGCACTCTGTTGATTTGTGCGGAAAGCGAAGTGCCTCGTGACAGGCAGAGAACGCCTGTCACTGCGGTGGTTATTCAAAGAAGCTTTCCTTAGTGGAGCGCAAATCAACAGACAAATATAACACTGCCTAAATAAAAAAAGGGGATACCAACATGAAAGCTTGGGATTTAGAGCAATTTAAAGGTGTATTTGTTGCAATGTATTCTGCCTATGATGAGGCAGGCGAAGTTTGTAAGGAACGAGTGAAAAAGCTGGCACGTTCCTATGTAAATAGCGGAGTAACAGGTTTATATGTCGGGGGCAGCTCTGGCGAGGGAATCCTGCAAAATGCGGAAGAAAGAAAGAAAGTAGTAGAAGCAGTTACAGAGGAGGTTGGCCGCGAGCTAACGATTATCGTCCATGTTGGGGCAAACTCTACAAAAGAAAGCAAGGAGCTTGCGATTCATGCAGAGAAATGCGGTGCCCATGCGATCTCAGCTGTTCCAGCAATCTATTACCGTTTGTCCGAGCAATCGGTTGAACAGCATTGGCAGGAAATGATCGACAGCACCTCATTGCCATTTATTATTTACAATATTCCACAGACAACAGGATTCAATTTAACTCAGCCACTATTCCAAAAAATGGCTGCGGAGGAAAAAGTAATCGGAATTAAGATGTCTGGAGAAAGTGTTTTTGACTTACAACAATTCAAAGCGAATGCTGGAAAAGAGTTTCTTGTTTATAACGGACCAGATGAGCAATTCTTAGGCGGACGAATTATGGGTGCTGATGGCGGTATTGGCGGAACATACGGAGTTATGCCGGAACTATTCTGTTCATTAGAAAAATTGTATCGCGCCGAGAAACTCGAAAAGGCTCAGAAATTACAATTTGAAATTAATAGCGTTATTAAAAAGCTATTAAGCTATCCATCTTTATACGGTGCTTGTAAGTATATTTTATCACTAAGAAATATTGAAACAGGTTCTCCAAGACTTCCATTATTACCTGTAACTCAGCAAGATCATGCATCCCTGGCTGAATTAAATAATACTATCCAGCAATTAATCAACACCTATACAAATGAAGTAGAAAAAGTATATTAATAGCGCTTTTTTTTAAACTGTCCTTCATAAGCTTTATGAAGGACAAAATGCATTAAAAATAGGCTGTGTTAAAGGTGAATGTTGATTTTATAACCTGTTGATTGGAGCGCAAATCAACAGCCTAGTTTAACACAGCCAAAAAATAAAAAATTATAAGGAGATCATGACATGAACAATCATCCTTTTTTCACGACTATACACAAAGATTTAATTGTATCTTGCCAAGCGCTTGAACATGAGCCGCTGCACGGATCTGAAATCATGGCGAAAATGGCTCAGGCAGGCAAGGAAGGCGGAGCAAAGGTAATTCGAAGCAATTCTGCAGTTGATGTCGCTGCGATTAAACGCCAAACAGGACTTCCAGTCATAGGACTAGTCAAGCGTGATTATCCAGATAGTGAGATTTTTATCACAGCAACCCTTATAGAGGTAAAGGAATTATTGGCGGTAGAGGCTGATGTAATTGCGCTTGATGCCACTTATCGCAAGCGGCCAAATGGGGAAACCTTAAAGGATTTAGTCGACTATATTCATGAAAATAGTAATGCGTTAGTAATGGCGGATATCGCAACTATTAGGGATGCGGAATATGCGCTAGAATGTGGTGTAGATATGGTCTCTACGACTCTTTCAGGCTATACGAATGACAGTCCAAAACAACATGATCCAGATTTTGATCTAGTCGAGCAGCTTTCCCAACGATTACCCATCCCTGTCATTGCAGAAGGTCGCATCCAAACACCAGAGCAAGCACGCAGAATGCTGGAATTAGGTGCTTGGTCGATAGTGGTAGGAGGAGCAATTTCAAGGCCGCAATTAATCACAAAAGCTTTTGCGGAAGGAATTCGCTAAGAATGAAGCACTATCTGGCCTTTGATATCGGAGGAACACAAATTAAATATGGGATTGTAACCGAAAATGGAGATATTCTATCTCACTTTATGATGGATACAGAAGCCCATCTCGGCGGCCGGGCGATCATCGATAAAGTAATTGCAGCAGGTAAAAGCATTGTGGCGGACCATTCCCTCAGCGGAATTGCTATTAGCACAGCCGGACAAGTTAATTTCCAAACGGGAACGATTGTAGCTGCCGGTGATACAATCCCGCATTATACTGGTGTCGAAATCAAGAAGCTTGTCAGTGAGGCCCTCGGACTGCCAGTTGAAGTTAGAAATGATGTGGACTGTGCGGCCCTTGGTGAGATGTGGCTTGGAAATCACGTCTCAAACAGCTTCATTGCTTTGACCGTGGGTACAGGCATCGGCGGAGCGATTGTGATTGATGGAAAAATGTATTCAGGGCATTCATTCAGTGCAGGGGAATGGGGCTATATGCTCGTTGACGGAGAACCCTTTGAAAAAAATGCCTCGGTTTCAGGATTAATTCAGTTTGCCAATCACTATAAAGAAAAACGTCAATGGACCGGAAAAGAAATTTTTGATTTATATGACCAAGGTGATGAGGAGATTCAGATGGCTGTCAGACAGTTTTTCCGTTATCTAGCGATGGGCATCTCGAACCTTATTTATATTTTTAATCCGGAAAAAGTCATCATCGGCGGCGGCATTACGGCTCGGGGAGAGAAGTTTTTGCAGGAAGTAAAAGAAGAAGTCGAAAAATATTTGTTACCTTCTTTTAATAAAAATACGGAAATTGTTCTTGCAAAGCTATCTAATCAGGCCGGAATGATTGGAGCAGTTTACCACTTTATGGGGTTTCCATATGATCCATGTAAACTATAAGTAAGTAATACAATATAAGTTGTTGGGTTGACTCAACAAGTAGCGGTGGTATAATTTAGGTAATTTAGATCGAGAGGGTGGAGTAATTTTGGTGGAAAGAGAATTTTTAACAAGAAGTTTATGTTCTTTAACAAAGGTTTTTGCTGATCAAGAACTGAAAGACAAGGCTATTAACAAAGGTTCAGCACTTTTAAATGAATCGTATTCTTTCCAGATTGCCTATAAATCTAGAACACTATTAAAAGATATTAGAGTGCAGGTAAATTCTGCTTTAAATGAGAAGATCACAGTCCGTTCTGTGGGGCTCGTTCCATCTGAATTACCATGTTACCATGATCATGATGATCTCATACTTAAGTCTACACCAGGATTATATCCGGATCCCCTTTATCCGATTCATGATTTAGATGGTTTAATAGCCTTTCCAGAACAGTGGCGTGCTATTTGGATTACTGTCGATCCTCAGGGAGACGTGAATCCAGGCAGACACCCTATTGAAGTAATCTTTGAAAAGAAAAACGGGGAATTTCTTGGTAAGGAGGTTTTCGAATTAGAGGTTATTGCCGCCGAACTGCCTCAACAAAAATTAATACATACAGAATGGTTTCATACGGATTGCCTGGCTACTCATTACAATGTTGAGGTCTTTAGTGAGGAGCATTGGAGAAGAATTGAGCAATTTGTTGAAACTGCGGCAAAGCATGGAATGAATATGATTCTCACACCAATATTTACACCTCCTTTAGATACCGAGGTCGGGGGAGAACGGCCGACTGTGCAGCTAGTTGACGTAGAAAAGTCAGATGAAAGGTACTTTTTCAAATTTGAAAAGCTAAAAAGATGGATTGATTTATGTAGAAAACAAGGAATAAAGTATTTTGAGTTTTCTCATCTTTTTACCCAATGGGGAGCAAAGCATGCACCGAAAATAGTTGGGCATGAAAATGGAGAATTAAAACAATTTTTTGGCTGGGAAACGGATGCAACGAGTCTAGAATATCGAGATTTTCTTCAGCAATTTCTTCCTAGTTTACTAGAATTTATTAACCAAAATGATTTAGAAGATCAATGCTTTTTCCATGTTTCGGATGAGCCGCATCTTAACCAGGTTGAATCTTATAAAAATGCTAGTTTAATCCTGCAGGAATATTTAAAAGATTTTCCAGTTATTGATGCGCTTTCAGACTATACCTTCTATGAAAAAGGCCTTGTCAAAAATCCAATTCCATCCAATGACCATATCAATACCTTTTTGGAGAATGGAGTAGAAAATCTTTGGACCTACTATTGCTGTGCCCAATATAAAAAGGTTGCAAACCGATTTTTCTCAATGCCATCGTTCCGTAATCGGGTTTTAGGTATCCAACTATATAAATATAAAATCGCTGGCTTTCTTCATTGGGGATATAATTTTTGGTATTCACAATACTCGAAAAAGCCCATTGATCCATTTAAGAATACCGATGCCAATTATTCATTCCCTTCTGGCGATGCTTTTCTTGTTTATCCCGGTGAAGATGGTCCAATCGAATCAATAAGACTTGAGGTTTTACATGAAGCACTGCAAGATTTAAGAGCGCTTCAATTGCTGGAAAGCTTTGTTGGCAGAGAACAGGTTTTAGCACTTTTGCAAGAAGGATTGGATCATGAAATCACCTTTGATCAATATCCTCAAGACCAAGAGTGGTACCTTCAAAAAAGGGATCAGATTAATAACAAAATTAAAGAAAAAACCTTTAAATCCAAGGGGGAAGGTGTAGTATGTCAGCATTAACCTATAATCAAAATTCATTTTTATTGGATGGCAAAGAAATTCGCTTATTAAGCGGTGCCATGCATTATTTCCGGACAGTGCCAGAATACTGGGAAGACCGATTAATAAAATTGAGAGAATGCGGGTTTAATACGGTAGAAACCTACGTAGCATGGAATTTACATGAACCTGAGGAGGGTCAATTTGTATTTGAAGGCATCGCAGACATTGAGCGATTCATCAAAACGGCAGAAAAAGTTGGTCTGCATGTCATTGTCCGCCCTGGCCCTTATATTTGTGCTGAGTGGGAATTTGGCGGTTTCCCTTATTGGTTATTGAAGGTGCCAAATATCCAATTACGCTGTTTTAATCAACCGTATTTAGAAAAAGTAGATGCGTTTTTCGATGTATTATTTGAAAGATTGCAGCAATTGTTGCGTGGAAGCGGCGGTCCTATTATTGCGATTCAGGTTGAGAATGAGTATGGCAGTTATGGAAATGACCAAAAGTATTTGCAATATATGCGGGACAGCGTCCAAAAACGAATCGGACAGGAGCTGCTTTTTACTTCCGATGGTCCGGCACCAAGTATGCTGAATGGCGGGATGATTGAAGATGTATTTGAAACCGTAAATTTTGGTTCCCGCGCAGAAATCGCTTTTGAACAATTAAAGCAGTTTCAGCCGAATGCTCCGCTGATGTGTATGGAGTTTTGGCACGGGTGGTTCGATCATTGGGGCGAAGAGCATCACACTCGATCCTCTGATAGTGTCATAGAAACATTGGAGAGTATTTTAGAGCAAAATGGTTCTGTCAATTTTTATATGGCCCATGGCGGGACAAATTTTGGTTTTTATAATGGAGCCAATCATAATGAAGAAAACTATATGCCGACAATTACAAGCTATGACTATGATGGCTTGTTGACAGAATCTGGGGATGTGACAGAAAAATTCTTTGCGGTGAGAAAGACGTTTGAAAAATATGTTGAGTTGCCAGAAATGAAATTACCTCCGGTCACACCGAAAAAGCAATATGGTGAGGTCCAGTTCGCGGAGCGTGTTGCGTTGCTAGCTTCATTGAATCAACTTTCCAGTCCACAACAGAGCCAAACTCCTTTAACGATGGAGGAGTATGGGCAGGATTATGGGTTTATTGTCTATGAAACGGTGATTAAAGGAGCTTACGGGAAGCAAACAATCACGGTTCAGAATATCCATGACCGCGGGCAGATTTATTTGAACGGTAAATATGCTGGCTTAGTCGAGCGAATTGGCGGGCGCTCAAGTATTGAGGTTAACATCACCGAGGAAGAAACGAAACTGCAGATTGTTGTTGAAAATATGGGACGTGTCAACTATGGTCCGTTACTTAAGGATTATAAGGGGATTACTGAAGGCGTACGAGCAGGGAATCAATTTTTATTTGATTGGACTGTGTATCCGTTACCGTTAAATGATTTGAGTTCCTTGAAGTTCGCAAGTGATGAGGCAAAAGAAAATCATCCTTATCTTCACCAGGGAACTTTAATTATTGATGAAGCGGCCGATACGTTCATCGATATGTCCGGGTGGACGAAAGGGGTCGTCTTTGTAAATGGGCATAACCTTGGTCGATATTGGGAAATCGGACCACAGCAAACCCTCTATGTCCCAGCTTCATTTTTGCATAAGGGAGAAAATGAAATCGTGATTTTGGAACTACATGGGCATAAAGGAACTGTAACATTTGTGGACCAACCGGTTCTGGGATAAATAAAGCGGCAGTTTTCCAATCTTATTGAAAGAACCTCGGGAGTCTGTGGAGACCTCAATCCTAAAAGAGTTTTCTTGCTAATATGCTGAAGAATATACATCGGCATAAAATCAAAAGGCGTAAGTGTTTATATCTGCTTACGCCTTTTTTATTATAAGTGAAATCCAAAATATTACATACTCAAGCAAATATCACATATCATCATTTATAGGCTTACTGAGCGATGATGTCGCATGACAATTCCAAACAAATTTACCATATTTACTACTACCCATCTTGAAAGTAAGCTAAGGTATATTTTTTAAAACTAAAGGAGGAAGTAATGTTAATATTTAAAAAATTAAAGTCGTTTTATCTTCCTTATAAGACGGATTTCATTTGGTCGATGCTTTTTATGGTGGTGATTGCTGGGATTACGGTTGTTTATCCGATGATTTTGCAGCTGACGATTGATGAAGTGGTTCTTGGGGGGAAATATGATTGGGTACCATGGATTGCTTTAGGATTTATTGCAATTATGGCAATAAAAGGACTATCCGCTTTTATTCAACATTATTTGGCGGATATGTTCGGAATAAAATCTGTTTTCCATCTTCGCAATACCTTATATGAAAAACTGCAGCGGCTTCCGTTCAGCTATTATGATAATGCGAAAACAGGGGACCTGATGTCCCGCTTGACCGCCGATGTAGAGGGGTTCCGCTTCTTTGTTTCCTTTGGATTTAGTGAGGTTCTCCGCTTTGTTATTGTTGTCGCCGCCAGTTTATTGGTGATGTTTAATTATTCCGTTTCTCTTACGCTTGTGACGATTGCGGCACTGCCATTCATCAGCATTGTTGTCTATAAATTTGATAAAGACGTACACCCTGCATTCCGCGGAATCCGCGAATCGTTTGGGCGGTTAAACACTAAAGTGCAAGAAAATATCAGCGGAATACATACCGTCAAAGCCCTATCAAAAGAAGCAGTGGAGATTAAGCGGTTTACAAAGACAAATCAAGACTATCGGACGAAACAGTTGAATACTGCCGCGGTATGGTCTAAATATTTTCCGCTGATGGAGCTGATTGGAAATATTTCCGTTGTTGTATTAATCGGTTATGGCGGCTATCAAGTCATCAATGGCGCCTTAAAACCAGGTGAGCTTGTCGCCTTTTACAGCCTGATTTGGTATATTTTGTGGCCGATCATGCACCTTGGTTTCACGATTAATATGTTCTCGCAGGCGAAAGCATCTGGTGAGCGGCTGCTGGAAATTCTGGAAGCCGATGAAACGATTTATGATCGAGAGGATGTCAAGAATATCGAAAAAATCGAAGGAAGTGTGGTCTTTGATCAGGTGACGTTTCGTTATCATAATGAAGGAACAGCGGCACTTCAAGATATCAGCTTTGAAGCACGTCCAGGTAAAACGATTGGGGTGATCGGGGCAACCGGTTCAGGGAAAACAAGTATCATCCAGCTACTATCACGCTTGTATGAACCAACGGAAGGAAAGATTCTCATCGATGGTCGTCCACTAAAGGAATATCGCTTGAAAACACTGCGTTCCGAGATTGGGGTTGTCTTACAGGAAACCTTCCTTTTTTCATCAACGATCAAAGCGAATATTGCTTATGGAAGACCGGATGCCACGATGGAAGAGATTATCGAAGCCACTAAATGCGCCGAGGCCCATGATTTTATTATGGAGCTGCCAGATGGATATAACACGATGCTTGGTGAGCGGGGTATGGGCCTATCCGGGGGGCAAAAACAGCGGATTGCGATTGCCCGCGCAATATGTACCGATCCTGCCATTCTTATTTTGGATGATTCGACAAGTGCGGTCGATATGGAAACAGAATTTCAAATTCAACATGCCCTTCAGGAAGTAATGAAGGGAAGAACCACCTTTATTATTGCGCACCGAATCTCGTCATTAAAACATGCAGATGAAATATTAGTGCTGGATAACGGAAAAATTGTTGAACGCGGCACACACGAACAACTTGTAAACAATAATGGTCCATACGAAAGAATTTACAACATTCAATACCAGGACCATGATGCCATTAAGGAAAAGGCAGTTAGGTAGGTGTAAAGATGGAAGAAAAGCACAAGAAACAACTGATATTAGAGAGGTTTCACTATTCACAAGAGCAAGTGATCGATAAAGCGTTTAACTGGCAGCAAATATGGCGGTTATTACAGTATGTAAAACCGTATGCCAAAACGTATCTACCGCTTTCGTTTCTGGCCGTTATCCTGGCAACGGCCATCCGGTTAATCATTCCGATTTTGATTGGTGTCTATACAATGGACCGGGCAATTATTGAAAAGGATACGGGACTGCTATTAAAATTAGTTTTCATTATTTCAGGATTATATTTGCTGTCTTATTTGGTCAATGCCTTAAGAATTCGATGGATGAATATGCTTGGGCAAAATGTCATTTATGATTTACGCCAGCATTTATTTACCCATGTCCAGTCATTGTCCCATCGGTTCTTTGACCAGCGTTCGGCAGGTTCGATTCTGGTACGGATTATGAATGATATTAACTCATTGCAGGAGCTGTTTACGAATGGCGTTATTAATCTTTTAACTGATTTTCTACTGTTGTTGGCGGTCATTTTTATCTTATTCTCGTTGAATGCCAAACTCACGATTGCGATTATGGTTATATTACCAATCATGTTTTTTATTTCAACAAGTCTGCGAAAAAAGATTCGCTTATCGTGGCAGATGGTCCGAATAAAGCAGTCGAAAATTAATTCTCATTTGAATGAAAGCATTCAAGGAATTCGAGTGACGCAGGTATTTACTCAAGAAGAAGAAAACATCCAGTTTTTTAAGGGACTCAACCAGGAAAACTTTGAAACATGGCAGGAAGCGGTAAAGAAAAATGCGATGTTTGGCCCGTTTGTGGAAATGACGAATGCTGTCGGGACGGCGATTTTGATTTGGTATGGTGCTTTTCTGGTAATGAACGGCGTAAGCACCATCGGGGAATTTGTATCGTTTGCCTTTTATTTAGGGATGTTCTGGGAGCCGATTTCCCGTCTTGGGCAATTATATAACCAGCTCTTGATTGGAATGGCGTCCTCCGAGCGGATTTTTGAGTTTTTAGATGAACGGCCGCTTGTCGCAGAAGCTCGAAACGCACGGATGCTTCCTACGTTGAATGGCAGAATTGAGTTTGAAGATGTAACGTTTTCCTATGATGAAAAAAGAACGGCGTTAAATGGTGTTTCTTTCTCGATTCAGGCAGGTGAGACGTGTGCGCTTGTCGGGCACACTGGATCAGGGAAGACAACAATAGCGAATTTGGTCAGCCGTTTTTATGATGCGACCGGTGGTGTGGTGAAAATTGACGGCCACCCAATTCAGGATCTTTCCATTGCCAGTTTGCGGTCACAAATTAGTATCGTGCTCCAGGATACGTTTATTTTTTCAGGGACAATCATGGAAAATATCCGCTTTGGCAACCCACGAGCAAGTGATGAGCAAGTAATAGCAGCTGCGCAAGCTGTTGGGGCGGATGCTTTCATTACGCAGCTTTCTAATGGGTATCAAACAGAAGTCGAAGAACGGGGAAATGTTTTGTCTGTAGGAGAACGCCAGCTGCTTTCTTTCGCAAGGGCGCTCCTCGCTGATCCCAAAATTCTTATTCTAGATGAAGCAACCGCAAGTATTGATACGGAGACTGAAGTTAAGATTCAGCGGGCATTAAAAACATTATTAAAAGGAAGAACGGCTATTATGATTGCCCACAGGCTCTCGACGATTCGAGAGGCAGATAAGATTATTGTTATGGATCATGGTACTATCCTTGAGCAAGGAAACCACGAGATGTTAATGGGCAAACATGGAGTTTATTACGATTTGGTAAAAGCTCAATACAAAATGCTTGGTGTTGGTTGATTATTTCAAAGTGGAATACGATGAAAAAGGCTGAAAAAATGTATATAAAAATTCTATCAGCCTTTTTTTAATCATCAAATTCGGATAATTCGAAAGGTAGAACTCAAATGGAGTTCTACCTTTTTTTAAATAAGGAAGTAAGTAAAAAGCGAAAGTTTTAGGCAATGGGTAAAAAAACTACACGCATTAGTATAAATATTACACACGGCACGCATTACTTTCTTCGGTATACTAAAGAAGGTATTGATGGAATATTTAAAATTATTAAAAAGTAAAGGTTGTAGCGATTCTTTTTAATAGATTTATATCTGTATGGTAATAAAGAAGGGATTGTGTTGGGATGGGGCGGAAAAGATTTAAATGGAATAACCTCATTGTTCTATCTGTTGCAATTGTATTGGTAGTATTCATCACCATAGCAGCCTCTATATTACATAAAACGGATAAAACTGTATTTACTATTGATGATTATGAAGTCACGGATGATGAATTCAATCATATTTTGCAAAACATGAAGGCATTAACGGTGAATTACTTTAAAGAAAAATATAACGTCGATTATAGCAAGAATTTTTGGAAGAGCAGCTATGGTGGTAAGAATCCATCGGAATATGCAAAGCAAGAGGCTATGAACTATTTATTAAAGATTAAGACGGAACAGATCATTATGAAGGAAAATGGCATTATAGAAGATCTATCATATGACGCGATTAACAAACACCTAATAAAAGAAAATGAACGAAGAAAAAAAGAGTTGGAAAATAAACGACCAATCTATGGTCCGGTTCAGTACAACATCACAGAATATTACTCGTATTATCAAAATATTAATCGCCAAGCTTTGGTTGAAAAATGGGCGAAAAATTTTGGTCATACATTATCAGATGAATTTTTAGAAGGTTACTACGACGAGATAAAAGATCATTATTTTAAAAAAGCAGACAGCTTTATTTACGAAAAAATATCCGTTAAAACGGAACCAAACGGAATGGGAATTCTTGAGGAGTTCAAGAAAAAAGCTTCCATTGCAAAGCTGACAACAGATGAGGCAAAACAGAGTATGGATCGGTTCATCACTGTTGAAAGAAGTTTTATAGACCCTAAAGAAATAAAGAAAGAAGCTTCAATCGAAAACCAACTGTATGAGGCATTTCTGGAGCTAAACGAAGGAGATTTTACTGAAATATATCAAATGGATAATGAAGATGTCATGTTTAGAATGATAGAAAAACAACATAACGGTTATGAACATTATTCAGATGTGAAAAACACGATTGTAAAGATCTATGCACAAGAGCAATTAGATTATAAGGTCAGCCTGCGATTAAAAAATGTAAATGTGAAAATTAACGATCCTATTTATGACAAGATCATAGTAGATTGAAAAATTTAATGAAATACATCACTTGATGGATAACCATCAAAAATGAATAAGAATATCGTTTTACACTATTCAAATGGTTGAACACCCAATATGGGTTCAAATAAAAATAAGTTCTATTAAAAGGAGGGGATAAATGGATAAAACAGTATCACGGTTTGTTTGTACAAATAATATGAGAGAGGAGTTGGAATATGAAAGAATGGCAGTTTAAAAAAATGATAGCTGTGTTTTTAGCAGTCTGCTTAACTTTCTCAGGTTTTTTTCCAGGGATCCAACAAGAAAGAGTAATGGCTGCTTCAGGAACAATTTATTATGTCAGCTCGACAGACGGGGATGATGGCAACGATGGGCTGTCAAAATCAACTCCATGGAAGTCATTAGAAAAAGTAAGCTCTGAGGATTTTCAACCAGGAGACAAAATATTGTTTAAGGCCGGGGATGTCTGGAATGGGAGTTTAAAACTTAGAAATATTTCAGGAACTGAGGCGGAACCGATCATTTTTGATAAATATGGCAATGATGATCCGAACGTGAGGCCGATCTTAAACGGAAATGGCACGACAACGACCGAGATTTTTTCGATTTATACTTACTATAATGGGGTAAAAGATAAAACACAGTCTGCTACCATTGATGTTCTTGATGGAAGTTACTTGGAAATTAACAATTTTGAAGTGACAAACTATAGCGATACCGTTATTTCACAAAGAGCTGGTATTGCCATTAAAACGTCAGCGACGAATCAGGCGGAATGGGAAGCAAATCCGCACAAAGGAATTGTGATTAGAAATAATTACGTCCATGATGTCAATGGCAACCCCACTGGACATAAGGTAGGCAGCGGAGGGATTCTTCTCCTTGGCAATATCAGTGATGCCCTTGTGGAAAACAACAAAGTGGTTAATGTTGATATTGAAGGAATCAGAAATGCAGGACTATATAAGGAAGGCGATATAAAGGCTAATTTCCCTAGAGTATTGACCAATGTACAATTTAGAAATAACTATATTGAAAAAGTTCAAGGCGATGGGATTGTCATGAGTAATGTTGGGGAAAATGGCCGGATCGAATATAACACGGTAGTCGAACATTCCTATAAAAATGTAGGTAATGTAAATTACGCCGGATTATGGGTTATAGGGGTAAAGGACACCATTGCTCAATACAATGAAGTTTATGGCGGTAAGTATGGATATAATGACGGTGAAGCATTTGATGTTGACATGTTTTCTGAGGGCATGTTGTATCAGTATAATTACAGTCATGATAATCGAGGCGGATTTATGCTATTTATGGGAGGGTCAACCAACTCGCTTGTCAGATACAACATAAGTGTGAATGATGGAAATGGAGCAGAAATTTTCCACTATCTTCCTAGTTCTCAAAATGATTCACCGTTAATACACAATAATACATTTTTTACTGATTCACACATTAATACAAAGATCTTTAGCCCAAAAACGAATCAATATGTAAAGCTTTATAACAATATTTTTATGGCTAAAGGTGAAATGACAATGGGGTCCACTTCATTTAACGGTGGCGAAATGAAGAAAAATGTTTTCTATCCAGGAACAGATATAAAGGGGCAAAACTTCACAGGTATTACATTTACGGATAACATTTTTGAAAGTCCAAAGCTTGCGAGACCAGGAGATAGGCCTCAAAACATTATTACAAATCTGGATACATTTAACGTAGATGCACTTGATGGCTACAAATTAATGAGTAATTCACCTCTCATTAATGCCGGAATGGATGTTTCTAGCTTGACGCCATCAGTATGGAATCAGGCAGCAAAAGATATTTTCAATAATGATATTGTCGGTCCATTGGATATTGGTGCACATGAATATTCAGGAGATGAACCAGAAGAAACTAGTCCCGAAATTGAACCATCTTCCATTACGCTGGACAAAGAGGAATTACATCTTTATTTAGGCCATTCGGGAGTTGAGCTAAAGGCAACTGTATCCCCTGATGATGCATGGTTTAAAGGTGTAAAATGGTCAAGCAGTGATCCATCCGTTGCTTCTGTAAATGCAGATGGCTTTGTGACACCGATTTCTGAAGGTACAGCAATCATTACAGCAGAAAGTGATATTGTTAAAGGTTTAAAAGCGACTAGTACCGTAACTGTTCATCCCCCATCACCGGTTAAGCAATATATTGTAGCTTCCGACGATGCCTATTTATCTGAGACAAAGAATACGGTGCAGTTAAGACTAGACGCTTTATTGGGGGATGGAAATACCATAACGGACCCGCCAAATTATAACATGAATTACAGTACAGATCATCCGGACACTTTGATTGATGATAAAACAGGCAAGCTTACTTTTACAGGTAATCTGGAAAAAGCAGAAGAAATCACAGTAAATGCCCAAATACAAGAGTATTCTAATCTTGTATATTCAGAGAGTTTCGAAAATGGATGGGGAAGTTTTAGCAGGGAACAAAATGCCCCTACGGGTGGAACGGGGGGAATTATTTCCGATAAGGTTGCTTTCCACGGGAAATATAGTGCATTATATGACCAGCCCCCGGCTGTTGAAAAAGTATTTGGACCAAATCAAAGAGGAATCGTAACTATGATGTTCTATGATGATGGGTCAAAGAACGGAAGAACGAGAGTAGTCGCACATGTCGGGAACGATCGAACTAAATTAATGGCTGCCATGGGAGTCTTTTATGATGGGGGAAGCATAGGAAATCTGGACAATTACTCAGTAAGAGCAAGTGGTTCTGCTACTGCATGGGAGAAGACTACGGTCCCGCGTACGAAAGGTTGGCATGAACTTAAATGGGATTACACATCGGGAACAGATTTGAAGATGTATATTGATGGCCAGCTGGTCAAAACAACCACAGCAATAAATGATTTTGACAGGATTAATCTGTCCTTTATATGGGATACCGCTGCTGGACGTACGTATGCATTCGATAATATCAAGTACGCTTTATCGGATGAAAAAACAACTTATCAAGCAAAAGAGCTTAAAATACCAGTTAAAGTTGATAAAACCTCCCCTGTTACCACGGCAGAGGTTGCAGGAAAAGGAAAAAATGATTGGTACCATACAGATGTTACTGTTACTTTAAGTGGAACGGATAACGTGACTGGTGTTGACAGGACGGAATATAGGATTGGTGAAAGTGGAGACTGGATTCCGTACAACAGTCCGATTGCCCTGGATCAGGAAGGGATTCACACAGTACAATATCGTTCCATCGACAAAGCAGGAAATATTGAAGAGACAAAACAGGAAACCATTAAAATTGATAAAACGAATCCTCACTATGAACTTAGGGTAAACGGCAATGTTCTTATTGATGGAGGTAACTTTGATGACTATTTGCCGCTTACCTTTAAAGTATCAGATGAACAGTCCGGAATAGCTTTTGCCAAAATCAATATTGACGGTACAGACTATCCTATTGATCCCAAAACGCAGAGCGTAGAGATCGATATGGCGGGTAAACCGGGAAGCTTCACAGCACTCGTTACAATTGAGGATATGGCGGGCAATATCATATCGGAAATACCATTTCACTTCAATGTCACAACAAGTATTCATTCAATGAAGCAGCTAGTAAGCCGCTTTACCTCTTTAGGTGAGCTTAGCGGACCATTGGTACCACAGTTAACGAATAGCCTTAATCAAGCGCAGCATCAGCTTGACAAGGGAAGGGCTGACCATGCAGTTAAACATATTCAAAAATTTGTGGACCGCCTTAATAAAGCATCAAGTAAATACGCCAGTGAAAAAGCTAAAAAAGTTTTGAATGCAGATGCAAATGATCTGATAAATAAATAGTTAGAGTAAGGGGGAAGCTTGAGGTCATCTCACTGGCTACTCCCTTACTTTTTCTAGTAGAACGATAGTGTGAACAGCAAACATTGAAGAGGGAGGTTTTGGATGAGTACCTTAAATAGAAAGATTAGTGCCTTTTCATTGATCTTATGTATGTTATTTAGCTTAACTTTTTCTTTTACACCAGTCGGAACGAACGCAGTAAAGGCTGAAGAAGAGGTAGTTTTGACGAACTTTGCACCAAATGGCAGCTTTGAAGAGACAATAAAGACGAATCGAAATGTATGGACAAACAATATTGAACCTGTTGGCTGGTCCGAATGGTTCCCAAGCGGAAAACCGCAAGCAACCGTTGACCAAACTGTCTATTATAGCGGCAAACAATCGATCTTGCTTGAATCCGTCACAACTGGGAGAGCTGCATTGACTACAACCACTACAATCACACCCGGAAAAAGTTATAGACTAGGTATTTGGATAAAAACCGATCATGTTGTCTCTAGTGATGGAATTTTTTTACGAACACAATATTTAGACGGCTCAGGTAGAAAAGTCGGTGATGGCCCAAAGACGGAAAAAGTAACGGGGACATATAATTGGACTTTAAGGGAAGTCTTTTTCACTGCTCCTAATAACGCAGAAAAACTGAAAATTGAGCCATTTTTTGAAACAGGGACAGGAAAAGCATGGTTTGACGACATCGTCCTTGAAGAATGGAATGGATTAACCGGTATTGAACTTGATAAAAAGGCGGTATCATTAGAAGAGGGAAAGACGTTCACCTTAATGCCTATCTTTTTTCCAGAAAATGCCGGTGATAAAGAAGTTGTTTGGTTTTCCTCAAACCCTGATGTTGCATCAATAAATAATGGGACGGTAATCGGAATAAAAGAAGGGAATGCAACGATCACGGTGCAAACGAAAGATGGCAAGTTTTCAGCAGACTGTATCGTAAGCGTAGAAACTGAAAAAACGATAAAAGCATACGATCAAGCTCGGCAAAAATGGTTCGATAAATTAACAGGCGGTACATCCTATGATCTTCAAGATCCGGACGTTGTTAAGGCACTTGATGATTTAGCGAAAAGTGCAAAAGAATATTGGGGTAAAATGGACAAATCCGCTGGACGAACCTATTTATGGAGCGATTTAGCCAATCCGGCAAATGAAGGTCAAATTTCTGACTCCTATGGTCGTTTATTAAGTATGGCACGCGCTTATACAACGAAAGGATCGAGCTTATATCATAACGATCAGTTAAAAAAAGACATTATTAGCGGATTAGACTGGATGTATGACAATCGTTACAATGAACACCAAAGAGAATTCGGAAATTGGTGGCATTGGGAAAATGGTATTCCACAAACGCTTAATAATATTGTTGTTCTAATGTATGAAGATTTAACAGATAAACAACTTACCGATTACACGCGGACAATTGACCGTTTTATTCCAGACCCAACCGCTAGAACGCTCAATGGTGTAAAAGAAACCGGAGCGAATTTGTTGGATAAAGCGTTTGCCGTATCATTAAGAGGAATTATCGGTAAAAACAGTGCAAAAGTAATTCAAGGAGAAAAGCCGATCGGCAAAGAGTTTGTTTACGTGGATCACGGTGATGGAGTGTATAAAGATGGTTCACTTATTCAGCACTTTAATATCGCTTATACTGGAGGCTACGGCGCTGTTTGGATTAGCCGGGCTGCTGATATGATGTATTTATTGAATGGTTCTCCTTGGACCATCACAGACCCGGATGTAAATAATGTCTATAACTGGGTGGAGGATTCCTTTGAGCCCCTTATTTATAAAGGCGCGATGATGGACATGGTTTCAGGAAGAGGAATATCCCGTAAAGGATCCAGTGATCACGATAAAGGAAGAGAGACCATTTTAACGATCCTTCGCTTAGCTGAAGGCGCACCGCCAGATAAAGCATTGCAGATTAAACAAATGGTTAAATACTGGATTATGACGGATCATACATTTGATCAGTATCACACTGGTTTGCCTCTTTACGAAATGAATTTAGTCAAAACACTTATGAATGATGATTCGATTAAGCCAAGAAAAGAATTAGAAAAGAATCAAGTTTTTGCGGGTATGGATCGGGTTACCCATCTACGTCCCGGATTTGGGCTCGGTATTAGTATGTTTTCTGACCGAATTTCCGCGTTTGAATATGGCAATGGAGAAAATTCAAAAGGCTGGTATACGGGAATCGGCGCAACGTATGTATACAACAATGATTTGAAGCAGTTTAGCAACGATTTTTGGCCAACGGTCGATAGCTTCCGCTTACCAGGTACCACGTCTGATGGATCAAAAGGAATTTTAAAAGATTGGCAATCGTATTACAATCCGAAAACCTGGGTTGGCGGATCATCAATTGATGGTTTTTATGGTGCAGCTGGAATGGATTTCTCACTTAAACAAGTAACAGGAAGTGATCTCGAAGGTAAAAAGTCATGGTTTATGTTCGATGATGAAGTTGTGGCATTAGGCACAGGCATTACAAGTACGAACAGCAGAAAAGTAGAAACGATTGTTGAAAATCGTCAATTGAATGATGCTGGAGAGAATCAATTAATCGTAAACGGTGAAGCAAAGCCGGATATGGTTGGTTGGACAGAGTCGATGAATAATGTAAAGTGGGCCCATTTAACAGGTAATGTTTCCGGTTCCGATACTGGCTATTTCTTCCCTAATGCTCCAGCCATTGATGCTCTTCGGGAAGCAAGAACCGGATCATGGAAAGACATTAACAGTAACGGCTCACCTACTCCGATTACAAGAAATTATTTAAGTTTGGCGTTTAATCATGGAGTCAATCCGTCAGGTGGTTCCTATTCCTACGTATTGCTGCCAAATAAGAGTGTGAATCAAACGGAAGAGTATAGTAAAAATCCAGATGTTGAAATTCTAAAGAATACGTCGGATGTGCAGGCTGTAAAGGAAAAGACGCTTAATATAACGGCAGCTAACTTCTTTCATGCTGGAACGGTAGAAGGTATCCACGCACTAAATCCCGCTTCTGTTCTCGTGAAGGAAGAAGGAGGAGAATTAGCCCTTTCCGTTTCTGACCCGACACAAAAACAAAAGACGGTATCGATTGAAATCAATAAGCCTGGTTTATCACTCGTAAGCAATGACAGCACCATTAAAGTTGTTCAGACAGAACCAACCATTAAGGTCGAAGTGAATGTTGCAGGTTCTATCGGAAAAACACATGTTGCTGCATTTAAAGTTGTTACAGATATTGATCATCTTGATGAATTAGTAAAGTTCGCAAATGAAAAAGGCTGGATCACGAATAAGGGGATAACCAATAGCTTGTTGGCAAAAATCGCAAATGTGCAAAAACACCAAAGTGATGAAAAACAGCTTATAAAAGGATTGAATCCATTACAAAACGAGGTTGAAGCACAATCCGGTAAACATATTACTCGTGAGTTTGCTGAATATCTATTGGAGAATATCGCCTATTTAAAGGGAACGGAATAGCGATCCATTTATAATCCGTGAAGTACGACACTTAAGTGCTTCACGGATTTTTTTTGAACTTGTCATGAAACCGATAGGGCAGAATTTCTAAAAAGTAATTGAGATTGTTGAAAAAGAGATACATTAAAGTTATGACTTTTAATATTCATCATGGAGGAATAGACCGCATTTTTGATTTGAAAAGAATTGCCGTATTAATTAAAACATCGGGTGCCGATATCATTGGTTTACAAGCTTGGGCGCTTTTCTTTAGTAAGGAAAGTGTCCGTTTTTTATTGTTTCAAGGATTCTCACGATAGCCGTTGCCTCAGTTAAGGAGGAAATTAATTCTTCCACAATAGAATGATTTCCTATAATAAGGAAGTTGCGAAAAGCTGTACGATTTAAATGTGCCACGATATAATGATGGGAGTTTGTGTCTGAATATATATTTTGATAAGCTGTGAGGTAGTGTATGAAAAAAGGAACGATAGACATCATTTTTATCATTATTGGAGCATTTCTTTTTGCGTTAGGAGTTAATTTATTTGTTATTCCGAACGAGCTTGGTGAAGGCGGAGTTACTGGTATCACAATTATTGCCTACTATTTATTTGGGTGGTCGCCAGGTTTAGTCAGCTTAATTTTAAATGCATTTTTGTTAATTGTTGGTTACAAATTTTTAAATAAGGTAACCACAATTTATACAATTATTGCTGTAGTTTTCAATTCGCTTTTTCTTCATCTGACAGAAAGCTGGAGTATTGCTTCTAATGAATTAATGGTGAATGCAATTTTTGGCGGAGTATTTGTAGGTGTTGGAATAGGCTTAATTATTCGGGTTGGCGGAACATCAGCAGGTACTACCATCCTAGCAAGGATTACACATAAGTATTTAGGATGGAGCATTAGCTATGGTCTATTGTTTTTTGATCTAATTGTTGCCTTCTCATCTTATTTTATCATTGGTGCTGAAAAGCTGATGTTAACCATTATTATGCTTTATGTAGGAACGAAAGTAATGGAATTTGTTATTGAGGGCTTAAATCCGAAGAAGGCTATTACGATTATTTCTGATAAACCGAATGACATTGCTAAACAGGTGACGACGTCAATGGATAGAGGAGTGACTGTATACTCGGGTCATGGTTATTACACAAAAACTCCAAAGGAAATTCTTTATATTGTAATTAGTAAGCAAGAAGTAATAAAGCTGAAACGCATTGTTCAAGCTACCGATCCGACCGCATTCATCGCTATCCACGATGTTCGAGATGTGTTTGGAGAAGGATTTATTGATATATCTAAAGCATAATAGTACAAAAAAACAGCTATATCTTGTCAAGATAATAGCTGTTTTTTTGTCACTGATCAATACTATAACACTTCCACTTTGAGTTTAAAGGTTCCATAAGGTTTTCGATACCTTTTGTACCTCAGATTCATGGACCAATTGGATATTAAACCGGTTCTCATTCTCTCTAATCTCCCAATAGCCTGAAGAATACTTATATATAACCATGTAAAGCTTTCCCTCATATAACACTACTTCTGAATTCAATGTAATACCACCTTATCTATCATAATTTATTAGCGGTAGGCTCTGTTAAACTTGGTTATTGATTTCCGCTCGAGGTGCGAGCGGTTCGCGGCGGTCCGGGGAGCATCCTCGTCGCTTCGCTCCTGCGGGGACACCCCCCAGCCCCGTTCTCCTTCAGAAGTCTTCGCGACTTCCGATCCAATCAACAGAGTTAAATAATCAACATCGACCTTTACCATAGTCTAGCGCTATTAAATATATTCAGGATTATTCAATCTATGACTATCATAAGGAGTTTTTTCATTTTCATAGAATGATAGAAGATTTAAGTAACAAGAGCCCTCTATGTGACCACATTATAAAAGCTATGCAGCTGGGAGCCAGAATACCGAGAAAGAATCTGCTGCAAATAGCTATGAAGAGTATTTGTCGAAGTACCCGATTAAGGGGAATAAAACGACAAATAAAATGGTGATTGATTATCAAAGCCTGGTCGATCAGGAAAACTATGAAACTCTTAAAGATTATGAAGGCAGCGATGGCATCTCGGTTATATGTCCTGAAGAAGGGACGATGAAATGGGAGTTCGATGTCGAAGAAGCTGGACTTTATAACGTAGAAATCGAGTATTACCCTTATAAAGGAAAAGGAATGAATATTGAAAGAGAATTAAGTATCAACGGGGAAATCCCGTTTCGAAATGCTCAATATTTATCGTTTTCAAGGGTGTGGAGGGACGCAACGAAGATAGAACAAGATGCAAATCAAAATGATATCCGTCCTTCTCAAGTGGAGGATCCTAAATGGCAAAGCACTTATTTCAATGATTATTTAGGGTATGAACAGGAACCCTTCCTCTTTCACTTTGAAAAAGGAACAAATACGATCGAGCTGAAATCGATCCAGGATACGATGTTAATTCATTCACTAGTTCTGAAGCAACATGAGGAAATTCCAACTTATAAAGAATTGAAAGCGCTATATAAGAAGGACAATTATCAAAAAGTGAAGCTGGATCAGGAAATTAAAATCCAGGCGGAACAGGCAGCCTATAAATCAGATCCGATGCTGTATCCGACTTATGATTTTTCCAGCTCTTTTAAGCGATTGTCCGTGAGGGTTTTAATGTTTTTTTAATTATTCATGTTCGAAAGTTCAATTTCTTCTCTTAAGCTGCTGACAGAGTTTTGATAAAAAATAAAAGCCATTGTTGAAAATGGAACGAGAAAAATTAACATATAGGAGAGTATGTATTTCAGCTGTAATCTAAAAGAATTAATAAAACCAATAATCGTTTATTTATTTCTTTCTCCTCTTTTAACGTTTATCGAACACTTGTAAACCCTTTCAATTTTTCCCGCAAAACATCCTTCATCTAAAGAATAGCATTTTTTTTGATAGATTTACTTGAACTATCAGTATATATTAAAATATTTCTATTATTCACAAAAATAATCTTACCTTATCTTTCCATAAAATATATATTTTATTTATAATGATAGTATCTAAGTTTTGTCAATGCCGAATAATGGTTTCGATAACCCAATTTGAAAATCATGAATACCGTAAAAGGTCTTTTAACAGGCTTTTTACTTTTTTATAACATTTTTAGCTAGTTTGTAAGAAACAACATACTGTACAAGAATGACATATTATTTTTCAATGCCTTGCCGCCCGCTGAATTGCTTTAGACAATCACGACAAATCTCACATATTTACCTTCGATTGCATGCGGCTGTAAGCTAGAGGAAATATCCTATTCAAAAAAAATTTTTTTGGAGGTATTTTGAATGATTAAGAAAAATGACTGGGAAAACCTTTCTGTGCTGCAAAAAGGAAGATTGTCTGAAAGGGCTTACTTTTTATCGTTTTCCGATGACCATTCTGCTCTAACCTATGAAAGAGGAAATTCCCAAGGATTTAAATTATTAAATGGAAGCTGGAAATTTCATTATGCTGAAAATCCTGCGCTTTCACCAGACCAGTTTTATCAAGCTGATTATGATGTGAGTGAGTGGGATGAGCTCATCGTTCCTTCTCATTGGCAGATGAATGGGTATGGCAGACCGCATTATACCAATGTTCAGTACCCATTTCCGGTAGACCCGCCGCATGTGCCGACGGAAAACCCAACCGGCTCCTACCGAAGGAGTTTTTACATCCCAACTGAATGGCTGCTGCAAAAAATTATCCTACGGTTCGAGGGCGTGGACAGTGCCTTCCATGTGTGGGTCAATGGCCAGGAAGTCGGATACAGTCAGGGCAGCCGGATTCCATCTGAATTTGATATCTCTTCGTATATTCATGAAGGCGAAAATACGTTAGCTGTCAGAGTCTATCAGTGGTCAGATGCCAGCTACATAGAAGATCAGGATATGTGGTGGTTAAGCGGCATCTTCAGAGATGTGTATTTATTAGCAAAACCAAAAGTTCATATTCTAGACTTTTTCGTCAAAACCAACCTCGATGAGCAGTATAAAGATGCGATTCTCTCCATCGACACGGTGATTGAAAATGGCACCTATCAAGCGTTGGAAAACTATCTGCTTGAATACCGCCTCCTTGATCAAGAAGGAAACTTGGTTTCTGTAAACTCAAAGCAGGTGTTTCTGCCGAACAATCAACAGGTTAGCATTAACATCGACATTCCTGTAGAAAAACCTGAAAAATGGTCCGCGGAACATCCTTATTTGTACCATCTATTGATTACGTTAAAGGATGCTTCAGGAAACCGGGTTGAGGTGATTCCAAATAAAACTGGATTCCGTTCGATAGAATTGAAGGATGGTGTTTTCCTCGTTAATGGTGAGGCGATTAAATTTAAAGGGGTAAACCGTCATGACCATCATCCGGATTTAGGACGGGCTGTCCCTCTCGATGCGATGGTGAAGGATATCATTTTGATGAAACAGCATAATATCAATGCGGTAAGGACTGCTCATTATCCAAATGATCCGAGATTCTATGATCTTTGTGATGTTAATGGTCTTTATGTCATCGATGAAGCTGACTTAGAAACCCATGGCTTCGAATATGTCGGTAATGGCAATCAGTTAAGTGATGACCCCGAGTGGGAAGAGGCTTATATTGATCGAGCCAAACGGATGGTCGCACGAGATAAGAATCACCCTTCGATTATTATGTGGTCATTAGGAAATGAATCTGGCTATGGCTGTAACCATGATGCGATGGGTAAATGGGTCAAAGAAAATGATCCGACACGTCTTGTCCACTATGAAGGTGAATCTAGAAACATCATGAATCAATACGAGAATGATCCAAAAAGGGATCCAGCTGTTTCCGATGTACATACAACGATGTACACGTCCATTGGCATTTTAGAAAAATTGGGGCAAAGAACGGATTTAAGCAAGCCGCATATTCTTTGTGAATATATCCATGCGATGGGGAATGGTCCTGGCGGTATCAAAGAGTATTGGGACCTCTTTTATAAATACAAAAGATTACAGGGAGGCTTTGTCTGGGAATGGTGTGATCATGGAATCCGTCAATTTACCGACGAGGGCGAGGAATACTTTGCTTATGGCGGCGATTTCGGTGATACCCCAAATGATTATAATTTTGTCATCGATGGACTTGTGATGCCTGATCGGACACCTTCTCCAGGGTTAATCGAATATAAGAAAGTCATTGAACCGGTCCTTGTCGAGGCCGTGGATCTCGAAATAGGTAGGGTGCAAATCACCAACCGCTATGATTTTATTTCCTTAAGTCATTTGAACTTGTCGTGGTCAATCGAGACAGATGGCAAGATTATTGACAAAGGCATGCTGCCAGCTCCTGAGATTGCACCAGGTGAAACGGTGACGCTTGCGATTCCATATCAGCTTCATGCGGTAATCCAGCCGGATACGGATTATTGGTTAAACCTTCAATTTACTTTGGCAGCTGATACGATATGGGCAAAAACAGGGCATGAAATTGCTTGGGCGCAATTTGAATTGCCTGTGACGAGCACAATTAAGAGGGAAGTCGTCCCATCTTATCACCAGCCTCTGTCTTGTCAGGAAATGAATAACAAGCTGTTGGTTCAGGGAGAAGATTTCCAGGTGGAAGTTCATCTCGTTTATGGAACACTGGATTCTTGGTCTTATCGAGGCATTAATCTTTTGGAAAAAGGACCAAAGCTCCAATTATGGCGCGCATTAATTGACAATGATCACCGTTCAGCGGCTGAGTGGAAGCGATATGGCTTACATTGGCTTCAGCAGCGTGTCGATTGCGTGGAATGGCAGCAAGTGGCGGGCGATAAGGTTGTGATAACTTCAAGCGTTCGAATTGCCCCTCCTATTTTAGCCTGGGGAATTCGCATCACCTATACGTATACGATTCATAGTAATGGCGAACTATCGATCGCTGTGAAAGGCTGTCCAGAAGGAAATGGACCGAAAACCTTCCCGCGGATTGGCTTGCAAATGAAGCTGCCAACTTATTTAAATGAAGTTTCATGGTATGGACGGGGACCGGGCGAAGCCTACAGCGACAGCAGGCAGGCCAATCGAATTGGCGTTTACGCTAAAAAGGTGGAAGAGCTGTATACCCCATATATCTACCCGCAGGAAAATGGCAATCGCCATGAAGTCCGCTGGGTATCCTTAACGAACACCGGCGGCATGGGCTTTGTGGCAGCAGGTGAGCCAACGGTTGATTTCAGTGCCCATTATTATAAAACGGAAAACTTGGATCAGGCTCAGCATACGTATGATTTAATCAAGCAGGATTTTATTACGTTTAACCTGGATTATCAGCAGCACGGTCTTGGATCTGCAAGCTGCGGGCCAGATGTAACGGAGCCTTATCGTTTAGAAAATAAGGAGTTCCAATTCACTGTACATTTAAAGCCATTTTCTGCGAACGAGAATTCGCAGGTGGAAATTAGCAAGTCATTTAGAGCGAAGCAAAGTAAGACAGAAGTTAGTATTCCTGTAGTTTAGAAGCAAAAACGCAGCTTATTTGCTAGTAGAGCAGGATGCAATTTCGGTGAGGAGGAAGACATTTGAGTAAAGTTCGTGTTGGATTTGTCGGAGCAGGTGGAATTGCTAATGTCCACCTGCAGCATGTCAGTAAAAATGAAATGGCCGAGGTGACGGCGATTTGTGACATTCATGAAGAGACAGCACTACAAAAAGTGAAGCAATATGGCGGGGCCGCTTACACAAATGGGGATGAGATGCTTGAGAAAGAAACGTTAGATGCATTATTTATTTCTGTACCGCCATTTGCTCATGGAGAAATTGAAGAAAAAGCAGCAAGAAAAGGGATTCACTTAATGGTTGAAAAACCATTGGGTTTAGACTATCAAACGGTTGCTAAAAAAGCAGAGGTTATTAAACAATCAGGAATTATCAACGGGGTAGGCTATTGCTTGCGTTACTGGGAAACGGTCGCGAAGGCGAAGGAATATTTAAAGGATAAGAAACCAACCATGGTCCGCGGCCATTATTTATCATCATTTGTTCCCACACCTTGGTACCGAGAATGGAAGAAATCCGGCGGCCAGCTTGTCGAGCAATCGACGCATATCGTTGACTTAGCGAGATATTTAGGTGGCGAGATTGAACAAGTCTATGCCGATATGAGCCTGCAGGTTCATCGCAATGTACCCAATATTGATATCCCAGACGTGACCTCTTTAAATTTTGTGTATGACTCAGGGGCTGTTGGGCATATCGATAGCACTTTTGCTCAGTTTGATCACAGAATGGGAATTGAATTGTTTGGTGAAGATTTTCGGGTTGTCATCGATGGCGGTAATCTGACAATCCTCGAAAAAGGGGCTGATACCATGAACTTCAAGACAGAGTTGGATGTTTATGGGGATCAAGATCGCTTATTTATCGATGCTGTTATTAAAGGGGATCAAGATTTAATTTTATCCTCCTACGAGGATGGCTTAAAGACACTTGCTGTAACATTAGCCGCTAATCAGTCTCATGAAACAGGACTCCCAGTGAAAGTTTCTGATTTAGGTAAGTTGGTTATGAAGAACTAAATGATTGTTTTTTAATAGAAGGTTCATTCGAGTCTAGTAATTGTGAACTTTGCGGAATAAATTGCGAACTCCGCGGAATTAATCTGAAAATCGGCGTAATTCACCCGAAATTTTGCGGAATAAAACATATGGAGGTAAAATCTAATGAAATTAGGTATCAGTTCGTATAGCTTACAAGGTGCCATCAATTCAAAGGAAATGACGATTTTAGATGTCGTTCAATGGGTTGCTGACCAGGGCGGGGATCATGTGGAAATTGTTCCAATAGGTTTTAGTTTGGCCGATGATTTGTCATTGGCTGATGCCATTCGCCAAAAAGCTGAAGCAGCAGGCATCGAAATCTCCAATTACGCCATCGGGGCCAATTTCCTGACTGACGATTTTGAAAAAGAAATTGAGCGAGTAAAACAGGAAGTCGATATCGCTCATCGCCTTGGTGTAAAGCGCATGAGACATGATGTCGCGTGGAAGGCGCCAAACGAAATCTCGATTCGTGATTTTGAACAGGATCTGCCAAAAATGACCGAAGCCTGCCGAATCATTGCCGATTATGCTGCACAATTTGATATTGTGACAAGCGTTGAGAATCACGGGTACTATGTTCAGGCAAGTGACCGGGTGCAGCGTTTGATTCATGCGGTCGATAAGGAAAACTTTAAGACTACGTTAGATACTGGGAATTTTCTTTGTGTTGACGAAGACCCAGTAGCGGCTGTTAAGAAAAATATAACGTACGCATCCATGGTTCATGTTAAAGATTTTTACCAAAGATCATCTTCGCTTGGTCTGGGAGAAGGCTGGTTCCCATCAAGCTCCGGCAAGTACTTAAGAGGTGCGATTACAGGGCATGGGGATATCAATTTGCCAGAAGTCTTAAAGGTTATCAAACAATCAGGCTATGACGGCTATATTTCTATCGAATTTGAAGGAATGGAAGATTGTAAAAAAGCTGCAAAAGTCAGCTTCGACAATGTAAAAGCCATTTGGGAAGCGGTTTAGTAAAAATAGAATACCATCGAAGATTATCAGCCCTATTGGAGCGCAGCTGCCAGATGAAATGGACACCGTTATTGAGCTTAAATTAATCGATTAATTGCTAATTCCCGTCAAGTATGGAGCAAGGATTTCGCTGGAGCCGAAAAAGGACATTTCGTCACTCGGATTGTGACTTGGGAAGGGAACTAAGAATTACTCCCATTGGCCTATATTATAGTAGAAACTAGGTAATTATCACTGAATGGTAATAAAAAACATACCGAAATAAAATATGACATATTAACAAACTGAAATATGGAAGGATCATTAGGAGGAGGATGAAATTGATGGGTAAATTAAAAATTGGTGTAATCGGGGCTGGCTCCATTTCCGATTTACACTTTCAGTCTTATGCTAACAATGACAAGGTTGACATCTATGCTGTTTGTGATCTTAATGAGCAGCGGGCAGGGGAAAAGAAGAATAAATATCATGCTGAAGTGATTTATACGAACTATGAAGACTTATTGAAGAACCCTCAAATTGATGCTGTGAGTATTTGTACATGGAATAATTCACATGCGGAAATTGCAATTGCTGCTTTGAATGCAGGCAAGCATGTTTTGGTTGAAAAACCATTATGTAAAACAGTCGAGGAAGCGTTAAGGGTAGAAGAAGCGGTAAAGAAGAGTGGAAAAGTCCTTCAGGTAGGTTTTGTGCGCCGATTCGGAACCAATACAAATGTTTTGAAATCGTTTATTGATTCTGGGGATCTTGGCGAAATTTATTATGCAAAAGCTTCGATTTTGCGCCGATTAGGAAACCCTGGAGGCTGGTTTGCTGACAAGGAAAGGTCGGGCGGTGGGCCTCTTATCGATATAGGTGTTCATATTATTGATTTATGCTGGTATCTGATGGGGAAACCAAAAGTGAAATCCATTAGTGGAAACACTTATTCGAAGCTTGGAAATCGATCTAATATTAAAAACCTATCTTTCTATCAAGCAGCGGATTATGATCCTAGCATTAATAAAGTAGAAGATCTCGCAAATGCCCTGATCCGCTTTGAAAATGGTGCTTCATTAATGATCGATGTCAGCTTTACCCTGCACCTTAAGAAAGATGAGACATCGATTAAGATCTTTGGCGATAAAGGCGGGGCAGAGATTGAACCTGAGCTCGTTATCGTAACAGAGAAAAATAATACGATTTTAAATGCCCAGCCGCAAATCGACTCGCTGTCCTTTGATTTTAATCAAGCTTTCCAAAATGAAATTAACCATTTCGTTACATGCTGCCAAGGTGAAGAACAAACCATCAGCCCAGTGGAAGACGGTGTGGAATTGATGAAAATATTATGCGGCATCTATGAATCTAGTGAAACAGGGAAGGAAATCTCCTTTGAACGTTCCAATGTGACCATTTAAACTAGAATAGGAATCATAGGCTGGTCTCATAGCGAAAACGATAAAATATCGTTAATTAAAAGAACCGCTTTTTTTAAGCGGTTCTTTTTAAAATTTGGCTTTGTTATAGTCGTAAATAACGAATTAATGTATATCGAATTCGTACTCCCAATCAGTTCCACACGGTAAACCTTTACCGTTAGCCTCCATGTCGACTGTCGACCCGTCAAATCGGTACAAAGGAGCATATCCTTTTCCGATCCGAGAGGTAGATTCGGCAACATAATGACAAATAAGGGCACGGCGAAAGCGGTCTTTTGTTTGATTCGGATAGGACCCGTGAATAACGCTTCCATTGAAGAAAAGAACGTCTCCTGCCTTCATGTTGCAAGGTGCAATGGACTTTCCTTCAGGAACATCAACCTCCAATGAAGTAAAAGACGCTTTAATATTTGCTTTATGAGGGCACAAAATATCTAAATCATTTGTTTTCGGAACGACAACAAGGCCGCCATTCTCCTCATCTGCGTCGTCAATCGCAACCCATGCAGCAATACAGGTTCCCGGCTCAACTTTTAAATAAAAGTTATCTTGATGAAGTGCCTGCCCCCTTGCTCCTGGAGGTTTAAAATAAAACATGCTTTGTGCTGCTATAGGCTCTTCTTCGAATAATTCCGCAAGTACTCCCTTGATATTCGGATGAAGCATATAGCTCTTTAGCGTATGATTCACTTTGTGAGGATGCATCATTCGAGGATAAAGCAGCAATGGGTCATTTCCCGCTTTTTCTTTTGGAGCCGGTTTGTAACATCCTTTTATGGGTCCTCCTGCATGCATATCCATCACCGTATTTTTTATATGATCGATTTCTTGTTCTGTGAGAAGTCCTCTAGCTATCATAAAACCTTCCTCATGAAACTGCTGAACAAGCTTCTTTTCGACAACACCGTTTTGTGAGTTTTTTACCATATTGGTTTCCTCCATTTATTTTATAAATTTTGATGAGTTCATTGTATAATGGAGGAAACTTGAAAGGAATACAGAAAATGGCTAATGATTTTAGTAATACTGCTAAATTCTCTTCTCCAGGTGTACTAGTTTCCGGTCATTATTACAAGTCATACGGTTATAAAACGATTCGAGCAGAAGGAACTTGTGACTGGCTTCTTACTTACACTCTTAAAGGGGAGGGATGTTTTGAAGCCGGGAATATTAACCTTTCATGTCATACAGGTGATATTGCTATATTAAAACCTGGGACACCCCATTATTATTTTACGTCTAAGGGAGAGATTTGGGATTTTATGTGGGTTCATTTTGTGCCGCGATTAGATTGGAACCCATGGTTGCAATTACCGGAAGTAATATCCGGGCTAATTTATATTCATTTGGACAATACCGGAGTAAAAAATAGGATTTCAAAAGCATTTCGAAGAGTAATTGAAGACAATCGTCAGTTTAATACAATTCATAGAGAACTGGCACTTAGTGCTCTTGAAGAAATCATTTTACTAATCTATCAAAAAAGCAATGAAACTAATAATCAAGTACGAGACCCGCGAATACAAGAAATAGTGGAATATTTGTACAATCACTATGATCGGCAGCATACCGTTAGCGACCTTGCTGAAAGAGTATGTCTGTCACCCTCACGTTTAGCTCATTTATTTAAGGAAGAAGTTGGACAGTCCATCATTGATATGCTTATCAAAATTAGGCTAAAGCATGCGGCACGTCTTCTGCAATTTACTTCTCATTCCGTTTCAGAAATTGCCGAAGAATGCGGATTTCAGTCAACCAGCTACTTTACTCAACAATTTTCCTCGGCTTATGGTATGAGTCCTTCTGTTTATCGTAGAAAAATCGCTAATATGGGAAGATGACTATACGTCACATTAAGAAAGACAAGTCAATTACTCTTTTTGAGGTGTTGCATATGGAAGATATTAAAATTAGCAGTGCCATTGTAAAACACGATGCTGGCTGGAGCATTGAACATCAGCACAGTTCTGTTGAGATTTCTACTGTATTGGAAGGAAAAGGGATTTTTTGTACGGGGAATCTATCGAAAGAAATACAAAAAGGCAGTGTAATTCTAATCGAAAACAATGTTGACCATTGTTATAAAGCCGCTACTTCTATTCGTTTTGGTGTTTTAATGGCAGATGGTTTGCCGGAAGAGACCCGGAAACTCTTCGAACAATTGATCACTACAAATCAATCAAAAATCATTTCACTCTCTTCTTATGAGCTCAATTGGTATATGTCGTTATTTAAAAACTGGTTAAGCACCATTTCCCTGCCTTTTTTGAAAGAAAAAAATCTTTTGATAAAAAATTGGATAGAAATTTTGCTATTAAGTCTACTACAGCACGCTCATGTTGGAGAAAAAGTAATCTCCGTTACTCAAGCAGCGGATGTTATACGTAACCACTTAGATCAAGAAATCATAATAAATCATCTTGCAGGACAGACAGGACTCTCTGAATCAACTTTTAGAAGGTACTTTAAAGAAGAATATGGGGTATCACCAAAACAATTTCAGCAGCAATACCGGATGGCTGAAGCGAAATGGCTGCTTCGTTCATCAGAAAAATCAATCCAAGAAATTGGAGAACATATTGGCTTTTCATCAGTACACCCTTTCTCTTCCTGGTTCAAAAAATGTGAAGGCATAAATCCTTCAGAATGGAGGAAATTGCAACAAACTGGTTTACTCGAATCTACTTGATCGTTTTGATTAAATTATTAACGGCTATTCATAAATACTCTCTCAATCTATCCTGTTAATATAAATACTGAAGATATTATAGGAAGGGTTGATAAGATGAAGGTTCAAATGGGAAAACATGAGTTAGAGATGAATAGCGACTACTTAACGGAATTGCGTAGTTCGAATGACATCCTTGATGATACCGAAGCTTTGAAAGAGCGATTAAAAGAAGATGGATACTTGCTTATTCGTAATTTTCATGATCGAAAAAAGGTTTTGAAAGCTCGATATGACATACTTGAAAAATTACAGCAAATGGGGAGACTGGATCCGCATGCTCCATTAGAGGAGGGCGTGATAGGTCCAGAAGAAAAAGGTGCAGCCTTCATGGGATTTGCAGAAAAATTAAAAAAGGAAATTCCGGATGTCGTTGAGTTAAGTGAAAGTGACAGAGTAATGAGATTCTTTGATCGGTTACTTGGCGGCGAGTGTCTTACTTATGATTTCAAATGGCCTCGTGCAGTAGCCAGAGGAGGAAATACCGGAGCTCATTACGACAACGTATATATGGGACGTGGTACGCGTAATTTATATACGGTTTGGACCCCATTAGGAGATGTACCTTTGGAGCTGGGCCCGCTTGTTGTTTGCTTAGGGTCTCAGCATTTTGAAGATGTAAAAAATACGTACGGGAAAATGGATGTGGACCGCGATAATGTTGAAGGCGGATGGTTAACGGATGATCCTTACGAGATCGTTGAAAAATTTGGAGGCAAATGGGCTACGACTTCTTTCAATGCAGGGGATGCCATTATATTTGGGATGTTTTTCTTACACGGCTCATTAAATAACATGACGAATCGTTATCGTTTAAGCATGGATACTCGTTATCAATTGAAAAGTGAACCTGTCGATGAAAGATGGTTTGGAAGTGGCGCTAAAGGGCATTATGCCTGGGGTAAAGGAAGAGTCAAAACGATTACAGAAGCAAGAAAAGAATGGGGAATTTAAATTTATAAAATCTTAATTAGTCCAAGAATAAATGTCCGACACACGTATTGGGTGTCGGACATTTAATGTTTTACTTAAAAACTAATTAAAATTGTTTTTATAAGTAAGGTGAGTTTTATTGGAATGATGAGTTTTTAGTTGATTATTTTGTTTGATTTTCGTATTATTAACTCATAAAATTAAAATCAATTTAAAAAGTGGTGAAAAATTAATGGACATATCAGCAAGTAATGCAGATCATATGAAGCAGCTTAACCGGTCTGTTGTTTTGAATGTAATTCGTAATTTTGGTCCTATTTCAAAAGTGGATCTAGCTGAAAGAACTAAACTAACTTTTGCCACCATTTCAAATATTATTAACGAACTCTATCATTCGAATCTAATTATAGAAGATGGATATGGTGAATCAAATGGGGGGAGGAAACCCGTCCTATATGGATTGAATCCCAATGCTTACTTTGTAATTGGCGTTGAATTAGGGGTTTCTCAAGTAAGCGCTATTATTACAAACTTAGAAGCAATTGTTGTTACAGAATATAGTCTAAATACACACTTCTCACGTAAAAGTGAGTTAGTCATCCAACAAATATTCGATGTGATAGATGAAGTAATTCGGATTTCAGGGATTGATTACGAAAAAATAGTAGGAATTGGTATTTCTTGTCCTGGGCCTCTAGATTTGGAAGCTGGAATCGTAATGAAACCGCCCAATTTAGTAGGTTGGGAGAATATCTATTTAAGAGATTTGGTGAGGGATAGGTATAATCTTCCAACTTTCTTGGAAAAGGACGCAAATGCAGCAGCACTAGGGGAGAAGTGGTTTGGTTCTGCAAAAGGGAAAGAAAATGTCATTTTTGTATTAGCTGACGAGGGAATTGGAGGAGGAGTGATCTACCAGAACAGAATTTACAGGGGATTCAACTATGGCGGTGGGGATATCGGCCATGGAACCATCGATATAGATGGTCCTTTATGTAATTGTGGGAACTATGGGTGCTTAGAAGCACTGGCGTCTGGACTTGCGATTGTTAGAAGGGTAAAAGAGGAAATTCGAAGAGGAGTAAAAAGTAAATTAGTTGATATCTATGAAAGCACTGAAGAAGACCTGACATTAGAAATCATTATTGAATCGGCTAATGGGGGAGATGTGCTAGCAAAGAATATTCTCGATGAAGCAGGACGGTATCTTGGAATCGGAACAGCTACATTAATTAACTTCTTTAATCCTGAAGTCATAATCATTGGAGGGTCTGTAGTCAATGACTATGATCCCATTTTAAAGACCATTGAGGAAATTTCCTGTAAGCGTGCTTTTCCATATTATACAAAGGGAATTAAGGTTGAAAAATCCATGCTTGGTAAGAGAGCTGGACTTATAGGAGCTGCCTCACTCGTTTTACAATCCTTTTTTGACCATCCCAATAAAATCATAGCAGAATGAGAAGCAATTAGATCATTGGTAAAGGAGTGAGGCTAGTGACAACTACAATTAAAAAAGTGCATGTCATTTTTAAAACCCATTTGGACATTGGATTTACCGATTTGGCAAAAAACGTAGTTGAACGTTATATGAAAGTTTTTATTCCACAGGCATTGGAGCTGTCCGAACAGTTGGCATGCGAGGAAGGCAATGCGAAATTCGTGTGGACGACCGGTTCTTGGTTGATCCATGAATATTTGCAGACGGCTTCGCCGGATATGCGAGTGCGCATGGAGGAAGCAATCAGTAAAGGGCGAATAGTTTGGCATGGTCTGCCGTTCACAACCCATACTGAAATTATGGATGCATCCTTGTTTGAATTCGGTCTTTCACTCTCAAAAAATTTAGATCGACAGTTTGGTAAAACAACGCTTGCTGCAAAAATGACCGATGTTCCGGGACATACGATTGCGATTGTGCCTATGATGGCAAAACACGGGATTCAATATTTGCATTTAGGTGTCAATATGGTTTCGAAAAATCCGAAGGTGCCGAAGGTCTTTGTATGGCGTGCAGCAGACGGGTCGGAAATTATCGTCAATTATGCAGATAGCTATGGCAAACCTTTTCAAATGGATGGACTTGAGGATGCTTTGTATTTTGCTCACACTGGAGACAATCATGGGCCTTCTACTTTGGAAGAAATCCGTGAACTGTTTGCCCAATTGCAGTGTGAGTATCCAGGGGCAGAGATTGCGGCTTCAACGCTTGATGCATTTGCCGAAAAGCTTATTGCAATCAAACATATGCTCCCTGTTGTACAAGAGGAAATCGGGGATTCGTGGATACATGGCATTGCTTCCGATCCATGGAAAGTGGCTCGCTACCGGGAATTGCTTCGGCTGAGGGACAAATGGAAGGCAGCTGGTCAATTGGACACCGAAGGCGAGCAGTACGCCCAATTTTGCAATCGGCTCATGCTTATACCTGAGCATACATGGGGATTAAATGCATCCGTATATCTCGTTGATTTTGCCAATTACTCCGCTTCCGATTTTGCGGCAGCAAGAGCACGCGATGTTGTGGACGATATGAAGCTAAGAAAATACGATTATCTTCGCCAGCTTGCAAATGAGAGCAGGTCATACAGCTATTACGAAAGCTCGTGGCAGGAACAACGGGACTATCTCGAGGAGGCGGTTCAGGCGTTGCCTGAAGAGCTGGCGGATGAGGCGAGTGAAACGCTGGAACGCATGAGCTCTCCGCTTTCCATTGAACATTCTGCCAATACAGAGCCTGTTGAAGACGTGATAGATATCGAGATGAATGAGTGCTACGAATTAGGGCAGTTTCAAGTAAGCTTTGCTGCCGACGGATCGATTATTAGTCTTGTTGACCAATCGGGCAAGGCATGGGCGGGTGACAATCAGCGACTTGGGATGTTCCAATATGAAACGTTCAGCAAAGAATGTTACGACAGGTTCTTCAAAGAATATATGAGCAATCTGGAAGTACATCACAGCTGGGCGGACAATGATTTCGGCAAACCGGGTATCGAGTATGTTAAGCCAAGACCGAAACATCAACGATATCCGGCGGTATTAAGATCGCTGCGTTTGAAGAGAAACGCGGATTGTGATGTCGTTCGTGCGGATCTGAAACTGCCAAAGGAGGTTGGCGAGCAATACGGCGCGCCTAGAAGACTAGCTGTGATCTATACGTTCCATTCACATGAGCCGATTGTAGACATTGACTTGATTTGGAACGATAAACAAGCGTGCCGCCTTCCTGAAGCAAGCTGGTTTTCTTTTACCCCGCTTGTCGACAACCCGAACGCCTGGTCCATGGATAAGCTGGGAGAACGGATTTCTCCGTTGTCCGTTGTAAAGGACGGCAACCGGAACATGCATGGCGTAAACTCTGGTCTTTACTATGAAGGTGCGGACGGAAGGGCCGTTATCGAAACGTTGGATGCGCCTCTCGTTTGTCCGGGTGAACCGCGTTTGCTGCATTTCGACAACACTTATGCTCCGTTAACCGACGGGTTTCATTTCAATTTGCACAACAACGTATGGGGGACGAATTTTATGATGTGGTTCGAGGATGATATGAAGTTTCGTTTCAGACTGAAGCTGTGGTCAAATCCAACATTAGAACAAAAGTAAGAAAGGAAGGAAAAGATATGTTTGAAAAAAGGCCACTAAATCCGACTCGTCAAGCCGTACTTGAAAATGGCATTGAAGAAGGATACGCTGCTCTCCTGCAAAGGGTGATTTCGCAGGCGAAAAGCAAAACCTGCAACATCTATACACTTGTTATAGACGGTACGCACGGTGCAGACTTTCAAGCTCTGCTGAAGCACTTGATCCCTTATGCCGCAGACCATGGATTTCGCTTTGCTGCAGTGGACACTTATAGCTATTTAAAATCCGGAACGGAGCTGCGGGATCAATTCCGTCAGAACATAACAGACAATCGCGCCTTCGGCTACGTAGCGGAGCAAAAGGTTGACGAGTATTTCCGAAGCGGGGCACAGCGCCGCTATGCTGAGTATGCAGCCAAGTTAAAGGAAGAAACAAGTGAACAGTCATTGTTGGTCATTTTTGGTCCGGGTGCGTTATGGCTTGCTGATGGATGTTGCGATGCTTCGCTGTTTCTTGACGTTTCACGGGAATACCAGGAAATTGCCTATAAAGGCAGCTTGCTAAACTTCGGGTTTAGTTGGAATATCGACGCTGTAGAAAAATACAAAATAGCTTATTTTGTTGAGTGGCCGCTGATGGAGGGATACCGCAAAGAGCGGATGGAATCATTTGATTGGTATGTCGACATGAACGATCCGAGCCATCCTGTTCTATTGACCGTTAGTGATCTACTGGCTGTTATCCGGGACATTGCCCGTTTTCCGCTGCGTGTTAAGCCGTTTCTGATGCCGGGCGTATGGGGCGGACAATATTTGAAAAAAATTACCGATTTGCCGGCTGACATGATCAATTGCGCCTGGAACTTCGAGCCAATCGCTCCAGAAAATTCGGTGCTTGTGTCCAACGGGGAGCAAGTTGTCGAAATTCCATTTTTACTCGTGATGGCATTTTCCCACTTAGATATGATCGGTGCGCGCAATGTCAAGTTGTTCGGGGATTATTTTCCTGTCCGTTTCGACTTTTTGGATACGATGGATGGCGATAACCTATCATGTCAGGTCCATCCGAAGCAGAGCTACATCCGCGAAAACTTTAATGAATTCATGGAGCAGCAGGAGTCTTATTACATAATGGAGAAACAAGGCGACGCCAAGGTATACCTCGGCTTGACGGAAACATGCACGGAGGAGTCTTTTCGAGAAGCGGTAGAACAATCTCAAGAGACGGGAGAACCGATTCGTTTTACGGAATACGTGCAGGAATGGACGAGTGAGAAGGGTGACTTGTATCTTATTCCGACAGGTACTGTCCACTGTTCAGGAAAGAACAATTTCGTGTTAGAAATATCTGCTACGACATGGTGGTTCACATTCAAAATATACGATTACGTACGCAAAGATTTAGATGGAAAATTACGCCCGATCAATATCGATTTCGCATTTGACAATATCGATTTCTCACGTAAAACCGGTTGGGTGCAGGAAAACTTGATTCCGCACCCGAAGCTCCTTAAGCAACAAGGAAGAAATGAGGAGTACATGCTTGGAGAACGTGACGATCTGCTCTTCTATGTAAACCGCATCCATCTGACTGACCGATGGGAGGATGAAACCGATGACGAGTTCGTTCTGCTTAATTTAGTAGAAGGCGAGCGCGTTCGTATTATTTCATTGGATGACGAAGATGTTTACGTCGAATTTGGCTATGCGGAGTCTTACATCATACCAGCCTCTTTTGGTGCTTTTGCCATTGTGAATTTGAGAAGCAAGCCGTGTAAACTGATCAAATCCGGCGTATCGAAGAAATGGAACGTTAGTTTGGTTGATGCAGATGCATGATTCCGTATTGGCCTTTGATGTAGGCGGCACGTACGTGAAAGCCGGCATCATCCGCAGCGACGGTACCATAGCGGAACCCGTTGCGGTTTATCCCGCCCGGTCGGGGGAGACAAAGGAGGAGTTGCTGCAGCATTTTGCTACGCTTGTTGAGGCTCAAGCGAAGCGGGTTCGGTCCGGGCATGCGATCCGGGGTGTAGGATTGGCGTTCCCTGGTCCATTCGACTACGAATGCGGTATATGCCGAATACAGGGCTTAAATAAGTTTGAAGCGTTGTACGGTGTTAATCTCAAAGAAGAATTGACGGCCAGGATCGCCATATTACCGGAGCTGCAAGGAAGATGGAGTGATTCTCCGGTTATCGCCATTGAAAATGACGCAGCCTTGTTCGCGTTAGGAGAGTGCGCCTTCGGTGAGGGACGGTCTTATCAGCGAACTATTTGTTTGACGATTGGCACAGGATTCGGCTCTGCCTTTGTGAGCAGCAGACGGTTAGTTAAAGGAGGCGAAGGGGTTCCCTCTGATGGCTGGTTATACCGATTGCCCTACCGGGATGGAATTATTGATGATTACATCTCACGAAGGGGAATCGTCCGGCTTGCTGAGGAGATGGGAATCAAGAACGTATCAGTTGAAGAAGACGATGTGAAACGATTGGCGGAACGGGCCAGCTCAGGCGAAGTGCTGCCTGTACAATTGTTCCAAGAGTTCGGTAAAAGGCTAAGGGAGGTTCTGATGCCTTTTATCCAATCGTTTCAACCTGATGCCATCCTCATCGGCGGGCAAATTGCCAAAAGTGCGGACCTGTTCGTTTCAGAGAGGATAGGCAGCGTTCCAGTCCGTATCACAACCGATATGTCGGTTAGTGTATTAAAAGGGGCTTATCAGCTTTTTCAAAAAAATGAGAACTAAAGGGAGTGTGGCACATGAATAAACTTAGCCGAAAATGGCGCATTTTTGCTATTCACCATTCACATACAGATATTGGTTACACGGAAAGGCAAGAGAGAATTGAGCAATACCATGTCGATTTTATCCGCCAGGCACTGAATATTTCCAAAGAGCTACGATCTGGAAAACGCGATGAGTGGAAAGGATTTAAATGGACTTGTGAGACATTTTGGGCAGTCGAGCAATTTCTTAAAGAAGCGACCGAAGAAGAAAAGAACGATTTTGCCGAAGCGGTCCGCCATGGAGATATTGAACTATCGGGCACGTATCTCAACATGACTGAGCTAGCTGATGAAGACCTGCTCAGTTCGATTCATTCCAAAGCAGCCGAATATGGTAAGTCCATCGGTTCACCGGTTGAATCTGCTATGACAGCAGACATTAACGGCTACAGCTGGGGTTATGCGAAAAGCTTGCTCGATGCGGGGATCCAGCATTTGTTTTCGTGTATTCACACGCACCACGGCATGTTTGCGCTGGGACGCAAGCAGATTCCGTTCTGGTGGGAGACGAAGGATGGTGACAGACTTCTCGTATGGAACGGGGAGCATTATATGTTCGGTAACGAGCTGGGCCTTTGTCCGGACGCTGTCGGCAGCTACATGATCCGGGACGAATTCCATACGCCGGCAATCGTAGACAATCATTCTGAAATAATGTTGACTAGAATCGAACGTTATTTGAGCAAGTTGGAAGAAGAGCGATATCCGTACGATTTTGTTCCGGTCATGGTGTCAGGACTGGCTACTGATAACGGTTCTCCGAATGGGGATATTATGAAAGTGCTCCATTCATGGAATGAGGAACATGGGGATAAGGTACAAATCGAGATGTCGACGTTAAGTGAATTTTTCCAGCATCTGAAAACGCAAGGCGCCGAAATCCCGGTATATCGTGGCGATTGGCCGGACTGGTGGTCGGACGGAGTAAACTCTACGCCAATGCAAACACAAATTTTCAAGGATGCTCGGCGCACCTTACGTAAAATCAAACGGTTGGATCCGCAGCAGCAGATTGTCGGTCCGTCTGAGCTGTCAGATATCGAGCACCAGCTTGTTATGTACGCAGAACATACGTGGGGATATCATGCTTCGATTCATTCTCCATGGGATTGGAACGTACAGATGTTGGAAGTGCGTAAGCTGGCCTATGCTGCTAACGCCAGCAGATTGGCACATGCCGCTTTGGATAAATTGAGCAACTTTATGGGCGGATCGCTGTTGCATCCAGGACGTGCTTTCCGCTATCAGGTTATCAATACAGAACCGCATGTTTCTAAACAATTAGTCGAATTTAAATGGGACGGCTTTGAGAACGAGCGATTTAAGGACGGTTTGGAAGTCGTAGAGGAAAAAAGCGGTCAGGTTGTTCCGTTTCAAGTTGGTAACCAAAGTGTTACTGTCGAGGCGGAGTTACAGCCGGGGGAGCTGAAGAAATATATCATCCGACCGGTGATAACATCGAAGGCCAGAACAACAAGCAATATTAAGCTGGTCGGGGCAGACACAATTTATGATATTGAGGATATAAACCTTTCTGGCGAGACTAAGGATTTATTTATTATTTCACAGCATGATGTTGAATCTCCTTTCGTGAAAATACGCTGGAACGAAGAAGGAATAGTCTCTTGGGTGAACAAGGAAACGGGAGAGGAATTGATCCGTAAGGACCGGAAGCACGGGGCGTTCACACCTGTATATGAATTGACGCCTGCGGTTGATCCGAAGAATCCTAGCAGTATCTTCTCTGCTCGGAGCACAATGGGCCGGAACAGGAAAGGGCTGAACGTGCAGCGTTCCGTCGGACGGTTGGTTAAGGTGAAGGCGCTTTCTAGCGGACCGTTATATGGGGTAGTTGAACTTCAGTTCGAAATAAATGGAATGAGCTATTATTCTCTGCTATTAAAACTTTATGCAACTAGCAGCAGGGTTGACGTAGCTGTCCGTTTTCATAAAGATAGCGTCTGGGAACCAGAAAATGTATATATTTCACTGCCGTTTACTTCAGGAGCGAAGAATGTCGATACGTTGTGGCTTGATAAGGCAGGAGCTCCTGTACGCCCTTGGGTTGATCAACTACCGGGGACACTGCTTGACTATTATTGCGTTCAAGAAGGTTTAGCTTTTGTAGGAGAAAACTGTTCCCTCATGATCGCTACACCGGATACGCCTCTCATACAATTAGGCTCTCTCGAATATGGAAAACGAGTGCTCCATACTCAGCAAGGCGAAGAGACAGAACGCCAAATGTATTCCTGGGCAATGAGCAACTACTGGGAGACGAATTTCAAAGCTACATTGGGCGGGTTTTACGAATTCCGCTATTTAGTCGAGTGGAGCAAGGATTTTACTACGGTGGAACAAGCGATTGGACAGTGCCAAGCAATGAGCACTGGATTTACTGTTTGGCGTAGTAAAGCTGATGCATAATTGCATTATCTAGTTAATAAACTGATAATTACTAGCTCAATTATAGACGTTGCAGAAGGATGAAAATATTATTATACGGCATCTATGATTCAAGTGAAACAGGTAAGGAAATCTCCTTAGTTTGATCAAATATGACCATTTTAATATAAAAATGAATCTTTTATTTTAAAAAGAAATAGACTGTTCTAATGGTAAAAAACCATGAACAGTCTATTTTTCTTTATTTCTATTGTTCCAAGGATTTGACATTATTTTAATATTTTCATATTGTACGTTCCAGCATTACGCCATAAAATTGAAGGCTTTCCTGAAACAGAATTTACGAAGTTCACTAATTCTGAAACAGATGTAAAAATTAAGCCATATGCAAAGGTTCCATATCCACTCGTTTATTTAACACCTGAAGAACAAGAGGAATTAGGGCATATCCGCGCTGATTTGGATACTTACATTGAGCAAATGGAAGCGAGATTTATCACAGGTGCCGAGCCGATGTCCAATTGGGATAAATATTTAAAAACTATGAATGATATGGGTGTTGATAAATTGGTTAAAATTTGTCAAGATGCCTATGACCGTTGGAATAAATAATTGAAAAAAGAAGGAAAAAGACGAAGATGATGTCTTTTTCCTTCTTTTTTGTCCGAAACAACATAGGATGCAAAATTTACATATCATTGTCCCCGAGCCCCAGATTTAGTCGAATTTATGTAAAAACGCTGAAACCCTTGAAAAACGCGTAAAAAAAGAACCCCAATTGAATTCCGTCGGTAATGATTGATTTTATTTATAATTTTTTTAATAATTAAAATTGTAATAGCATTATATGTCGAAGAAGGTGGAATTGAAAAAGAAACACCAGAAAAAATGAGTAAAAAACAGCAAGCCTTGCTGTATGGGTTTAGAGAAATCAAGGATGTGAGAATCTTAGAAGATAGTAAAAGAAATTATCTTAACGAATAAAATTAATGCGCTTTTTTGTTACTTATAACACAATTATAACACTTTCCGTTGGTGCGGATGCGTTCATTACGCAGCTTCCAAATGGGTATCAAACCGAAGTGGAAAAGCGTGGAAATGTTTTGTCTGTAGGGCAACGCCAACTGCTTTCTTTCGAAAGGGCGCTCCTCGCTGATCCAAAAATTCTTATTCTTGATGAGGCTACGGCAAGTATTGATACGGAGACTGAAGTTAAGATTCAGCGGGCATTAAAAACATTATTAAAAGGAAGAACGGCCATTATGATTGCCCACAGGCTCTCAACGATTCGAGAGGCAGATAAGATTATTGTTATGGATCATGGTACTATCCTTGAGCAAGGAAACCACGAGATGTTAATGGGCAAACATGGAGTTTATTACGAATTGGTAAAAGCTCAATACAAAATGCTTGGTGTTGGTTGATTATTTCAAAGAGGAATACGATGAAAAAGGCTGAAAAAATGTATATAAAAATTCTATCAGCCTTTTTTTAATCATCAAATTCGGATAATTCAATAATATCAAAAAATTGTTGACGATTTCATTTTCTGGATGTTACAATTGAATTACCGGTAACATTAATTTACAAGGTTAATAAAAGATAATTTAAAAATGAAAGGCATCATTGCGGTTGTTAAAACGGTTGATACTTGTCCATATACTAGTTTAATCGTTGTTCGGGTTAAAAAACTAAAATGCAGATTAAATTTTTGGGGGTGAATGCCATTGAATGGCTTAGGGAAGGTTTTGTATAAAGTGGGCGATTTGCTTGCGAAAGCTATGTATGTCCATTTTTTGTGGGTCGTATTTACCCTTGCTGGTTTAGTAATATTCGGTGTGATGCCAGCAACAGCATCCGTGTTTTCAGTTATTCGAAAATGGCTTATGAAGGAGAATGATGTCCCGATTTTTCGTACATTTGTAGACTCCTATAAGTCATATTTTATAGAAACAAATCTATTAGGTCTCTTTTATTTCTTAATAGGTCTATTTCTATATTTCGACCTTCGTATATTAAATACCGAATTACATATGAATATTATTCGTATCTTAGTATTGATCGCAGGTTTTCTCTACATACTTATGGGGCTATTTTTACTTCCTGTTTATGTTCATTTCAACCTATCGAAACTAAACTATATTAAACAAAGCTTTTTAATCGTTTTCGCCCGCCCTCTTGAAACGTTTTTAATGTTGGTAAGTTTAGTAGTTTCATATTATCTTTTCCTCTATCTCCCGGTCGTGTTTATCTTTGCCGGTACAACCATTGTTTCTTTTCCATTGATGTGGATTGGAATGCGGTCGTTTAATAAAATTCAAATAAAACAAACAGCATACTTAACACCCAGTACTAACATGAAAAAAATAGTTGGATTTAAAATTTAATTGAGTATTTGCATTTATGTTTGTTATCGGTAACAAAATATATAAATAGATAATATGAAAAAGGAGTGTTAGTCATTGAATGTTACTGGGGTAGTTGAGAATAAATCAACCATTTCTGAAGTAAAGCATAAAACTAAGAAAAAGCTTTTGACAAAAATTAAAAAAAGCTGGCAACTATATGTCCTTTTTATCCTGCCACTGATGTATATCTTAGTTTTCCATTACTACCCTATGTATGGCGCTTCGATCGCGTTTAAAAACTTTGACCCTGTATTAGGGATTGGAGGAAGTCCTTGGGTAGGATTTGAACATTTTAAAAAGTTCTTTGAATCATACGACTTTGTAAGGGTATTAAAAAATACGCTAGGCCTAAGTCTTTATAGTTTAATAGCAGGTTTTCCTCTTCCTATTTTATTAGCTTTAAGTCTTAACTATGTATACTCAAAAAGATTTAAGAAGGCTGCACAGTTAATCACATATGCTCCTCACTTTATATCGGTTGTTGTTATGGTTGGAATTATTTTTATGATTTTAGACCCCCGCGGTCCAATAAATAATCTTCTTTCCCTCTTCGGGGTTAAAGAGGGAATTAACTTTATGGGTGAGGCGGATTATTTTAAATCGATTTTTGTTTTCAGTGGCATCTGGCAGAATGTTGGTTTCGGCTGCATTATTTATTTGGCCGCATTGACAAGCGTCAGCCCTGAACTTCATGAAGCTGCAATAGTAGACGGTGCTTCGAAGATCCGCAGAATCTGGCATGTCGATATTCCGGGTATTATGCAGACAGCTGTATTGGTCCTCATTCTTAATATGGGAAGCTTCCTGGATACCGGGTTTGAAAAAGTTTTATTAATGCAAAACCCATTAAATCTTTCATCATCTCAAGTAATTGACACCTATGTGTATAATGTCGGTCTTGTCTCTGCACTTCCGCAGTATTCGTATGCAGCTGCTATAGGAATTTTTAAATCACTAGTAGCATTCATTCTTATTATTGGGTCCAACAAGTTGGCGAAGAAGGTTGGACAGGATGGGCTATGGTAAACCAATTAAAAGAGGGGGATTCTTATGAACACAAAGATAGGCGAGTCAAGGGGTGACCGCATTTTCACTATTTGCAACTACATTTTCCTATCACTCCTCGTCCTTTCAGTCTTGTATCCGCTTATTTATGTACTTAGTGCATCCTTAAGTTCGACAAAAGCTGTAGCAAGCGGGCGGGTCTGGTTATTTCCGGTAGAGTTCAGTTTGTTAGGATATAAGACAATCTTTGAATATAGCAAAATTTGGGTCGGATATGGAAATTCAATGTTTTATATGATTGTTGGAACAACCGTGAATGTTATTTTAACCATTTTAGCTGCATATCCGCTTTCACGGAAGGACTTTTATGGGCGCGGAATCTTCATGTTCCTGTTTGTGTTCACCATGATGTTTAATGGCGGATTGATTCCAAACTATCTTCTAGTACAAGATTTGGGTTTATTAAATTCCCGCTGGGCTCTTATTATTCCAAATGCTTTATCGGTGTTTAATGTCATTATTACGATGAGTTTCTTTAAATCAACCATTCCAAATGAATTGCTCGAATCGGCTCAACTTGATGGGTGCAATGATTTTAAATTTCTATTTAAAATTGTGTTACCGCTTTCAGCGCCTATCATTGCGGTTATTTCTCTCTTTTATGCCGTTGGGCATTGGAATTCTTATTTCGGTGCATTAATTTATTTGCGCGATGCAAGTTTATTCCCGCTGCAGCTCATCTTAAGGGACATTCTTGTTCAAAACAGTGTAGACCCTTCGATGATGGGTGATGCAACTCAATTGGCAAATAAAATTGGGCTTCAACAGCTGCTAAAATATTCACTTATTGTTGTCTCTTCCCTTCCGGTATTAATTGCCTATCCTTTTGTCCAAAGATTCTTTGTAAAGGGTGTTATGATTGGATCTTTAAAAGGATAACCAGGCAAGTAATCTTTTTCATTTCCACTGGGAGGGAGTGATAGCACTTATTGATCCTATAAATTTCTTGGTTTAACCGTATTGAATCAAATTGTTTAAAAAAACTATTATGTTTTTTCAATGAAACTTTATTAAGGGGATGAAACCATGAAAAGAAAGTTGAATATGCTTCTATCTTTAGTAATAGCAATGTTACTGCTATTGGTTGGCTGTTCTGATAATGCCTCCACAACCCAAAAGAAAGACAAAGAATACAAAGATATTGTCACAGAAGCAGGAACATTTCCAATCGTAAAGAAAAAAGAGACCATATCTGTCCTGACCCATTCGAACTCTGAAGTAAAGGATTTTGCAACCAATGAGTTTACTAAGTGGTACGAAGAGAAAACCGGAGTACATATAAAGTGGGAGGTTCTTCCAGAGGAGGGTGCTGCGGAAAAGTTAAATCTTATGCTGGCTAGCGGTGAATATCCAGATGTCATTATGGATATGAGTCTTACACCAGCGCAATTACGCGTGTATGGGGAAAAAGGTATCTTTCTTAGGTTAAATGATTTAATTGACAAGTATGGTGTTCAAACGAAGAAAATGTTTCAAGAAATGCCTTTAGTAGAAGATGCAGTAAAAACCCCGGATGGCGATATTTTTGCCCTGCCGCAGGTAAATGAATGTTTTCACTGTACGACTTCTCAAAAAATGTGGATTTATAAACCATGGTTGGACAAGCTTGGCCTTGATGTACCAACTACCACAGAAGAATTTTACAATGTAATGATGGCATTCAAAACACAGGATCCAAATGGCAATGGAAAGGCCGATGAGCTCCCGCTTTCAGGCATGAAGAATTATTGGCATGAAGAGATTGCCGGATTTCTTATGAACCCTTTTAGCTATAGTGATAAACATATTGAAGATGGAAAATTTGTTGTACCATGGGATAAGCCTGAATGGAGAGAAGGCTTAAAATATTTAAATAAGATGTACAATGACGGTTTAATTTATTCTGGCTCATTTACACAAGACCCTGAACAATTTAAAAAACTGGGTGAAAACCCTGACATCCCAATTTTAGGTGCTGCAGCATCATCGGTTCCTTCATTTTTTACAGATGTATCAGAAAAGGGACGAGCTAAGGATTATGTTGCAGTTCCTCCTTTAAAAGGCCCAAATGGTCAACCAATAACGCTTTACGAACCATCTCCGGTTACCCGTCCGGCTGAGTTTATCATTACGAATAAAGCAAAACATCCTGATGTTGCTTTTAGATGGGCAGAGGCAATGTATGATCAAGAAGTCACGATCAATTCCGTTTTTGGAATGGGTCAGTTCCTTGATGCGAAAGAGGGTGAACTTGGTTTGGATGGAAAACCAGCCGTATGGACATTAGAGGAGCAGGATCCAAACAATGTTAATAAGAATATAGGTTGGAACCAAACAGGTCCATCTCTAAGAACGAACGCATTCCGTGCTGGTCAAGCAGTACCTCCGGGGGATCAGGAACAGCTTTTATGGAAGGCAACAGAACAACATGTACCATACATCTCAAAGACAATCCAGCCTGTTCCGAGATTATTCTTTAGTGAGGAAGACTCAAACAAATTAGCTACTCTTGAAGAATCGATCAAGAACTACGTAGATGAAATGACAGCTGCGTTTATTACCGGAAAAACAAAACTTGATGATAAGTCTTGGAAAGAGTATATCAAGAATTTAGAGAATGCCGGTCTTAAAGATTACAATCAAGTCTATCAAAAAGCTTACGATGAAAAATACAAAAAATAATTTACTAGTTTAATTGCTCTGTACGAAAAGGGGAAGAGATGTTCTTCTCTTTTTCGTTTACCATTCTAAGGGGAGATGATTTTATGGCTAATGAGGTTAAAGAAAAGGAAATTACGGAAGGTGTTCATAACTACAGCTCTGAAAAGGAATGGGTTAAACCTGAAGATCCGATTCTATTGGAGAGGTTAGAGTGGTTTAAGGACCAGAAGCTTGCGCTAATGATGCATTGGGGGCCTTATTCTCAGCTGGGGCTAGTAGAATCATGGGCATTAAGTGATAAGGATGCAGAATGGTCACGGACCGATATTGACTGGACCTCCGATGGTGAGGAATTCAAACGGCAATACTTCAATCTGAACCAAACCTTTAATCCGCTTCGATTTCAGCCTGAAGAATGGGCAGATTTGGCTTCAGAAAATGGCTTCAAATATTTAATTTTTACGACTAAACACCATGATGGCTTTAGTATGTGGGATACTAAAGAGACGGATTATCGAATTACAGGTCCGGATTGCCCTTTCCATACCCATAAATATGCGGATATATGCAAGCATGTTTTCGATGCCTTTCGCAATAAAGGTTTAGGGATTGCTTCCTACTTCTCTAAAGCCGATTGGAATACGGATTATTATTGGGCCCCAGGAATGGAAAGGGGCAGGGATATGTGGCGCGGTCCATCCTATGATCCTGCAGAATATCCATGGCTATGGGATCAGTTTGTAAACTTTACCCATAATCAAATTATGGAGCTGATTTCCAATTACGGAAAGATAGATATTTTGTGGTTGGATGCCGGTTGGGTCGGGAAAGGAAAACAGGACATCCGCCTTGGGGAAGTAGTGGAAAAAGCTCGCAAATTACAGCCGTGGCTGCTGACAGCGGACAGAACAATTGGCGGACCGTTTGAAAATTATGTTACACCTGAACAGACCATCCCTGAACGGGCACTGCATGTACCTTGGGAAAGCTGTATCACGATGGGAACTGCTTTTTCATTTAGATTTGAAGATGATTATAAGTCTACACGTGAACTTGTCAATATTTTGGTTGAAGTTGTATCAAAAGGCGGAAACCTGGCTCTTAATGTGGCGCCACAGCCTGATGGTCGCCTGCCTAGAAGGGCCATCGAGAGAATGAAGGAACTCGGTGAGTGGTTAAAGGTTTATGGTGAGGCTATTTACGGTACACGTATTTGTGCTCCTTACTTCACAGAAGATTTCGCTTTTACATGCAAAGGAGACACTACCTATTGCTTCCGTCTATTTAAAAATGAAGCCGATTATTATTATGAAGAATCTTTGACAATCCCATATACCCAAAAGGTTAATCAAGTGGAAATGCTCGGTGGAAAAGGTTTCGTCGAATTTGAACAGACGGATGCCGGATTAACGGTTAAGGTTCCAAGATTGAGAGAGGGAGAAAAGGCTCCAATTGCCTATGTCTTTAAATTGACTTAAACCCATGGAAGATTGGTGGGGAATTCTTGCGATTCTTTAAAACAATGTTGATAAATTCAGGTAACTAAAAGGGTCTGACCTCATAACCACAATATGCCGCTCATTCTTTTAAAGATCGCGTATGATTGTGTGTAAAGCTGAGGTCAGACCTTTTTGGGTTTATTTTTTTAACGAAGAACTTCGAATGATGATTTCTGGTGGTAGAATGACCTTTTGCTTTTCCGCCGGGCCATTGCCTTCAATTCGTTCAATTAATAACTGAATTCCCATATACCCGAAATTGTATGCCGGCTGTGCGGCAATCGTTAGAAACGGATTGAAATCCGGAATCGGATCCGGATCATCGAAACAAACAACCGCTATGTCTTCAGGTACCCGGACATTTAATTGGCGCAGGCTTTTAATCGTGTTAATCGCAATAAAGTTGTTCGCTGCAAAAATCGCTGTCGGCCTTTTGGACTCAGGCAGGGAGATAAGATTTTTAACAAATTTATAGGAATCATTCTGCATATAGGAAATATTGGCGGCAAGTTTTTTGTCTGCTTCGATGCCGGCTAAGCGCAATATTTCAAAATACGCTTTTTCCCTTTCACGTGCTGTTGAAACATTAGTTGGACCATTGATGAGCGCAATTTTTGAATGGCCTTGCCCAATTAAATGTTCTAACAGCTGCCTCGTCCCCTGGTAACTGTCACCCATGACTAAGTCACAGTCAATTCCCTTTACATGCCGGTCAATTAATACGAACGGTATTCTATTTTTTATCAGGGTTTTAAGATTTTTTTGTGATTCATCCCCGGAGGGTGCCATGAGTACGCCGTCAACGCCTGACGAAATAAGCATATCAACATATTCGGATTCTTTTTCGAAGCTTTCATCACTATTGCTTAAAAGTAAACGATACCCCATTTGTTTTGCTTTATCCTCAGCACCGCGGGCAACTTTTGTATAAAAAGGGTTGGTTATATCCGTTATTACCAATGACAATATTTTTGATTGTTTAAGCGTTAAGCTCCTGGCCGCATTATTAGGGATATAATTTAGCTCCTCAATAATCTTTTCAACTTTCTCTCTTGTTTTTTCACTAATTTTCCCTGAATTATTCACTACTCTTGAAACGGTCATAGGAGAGACATTTGCTTTTTTTGCTATGTCGTAAATAGTGGCCATATCATTTCTCCTTCTAAAAATATTCATTACTATAAATATATGGCATTCCTTGATTGACAGCAACCCCCTTCCGTGATATTTTTATGTTATGGGTAACATTTATAATTTTCTAACAACAAAATGACAGAGTTTAGGGGAAATGACCAAATTATCCGTTACCGATTACACTCAACTACCCACTCCCGAAGGCAAAATTGGGCGTGGCTGCTGAAAGGGATTATAGCTATGAAAATTGATACCCACCAACATTTTTGGAAGTTAGCGCGGGGTGATTATGATTGGTTGACTCCTGATTTTTCGATATTATATCAGGATTATTTACCGATGGATTTGTTCCAACATTTACAGCCATTTCGATTTGATAAGACCATTTTGGTTCAGGCGGCCCCTACCATTGCAGAAACGGAGTTTTTACTGGAATTGTATGATCAGAATGAGTTTATAGCCGGTGTGGTTGGCTGGCTGGACATGGAATCTCCAAGTTTTGCAAGCGAATACAGGAGACTTAGAAGTCATAGGGGATTCGTTGGGATCAGGCCGATGTTACAGGATTTAGAGGATGACAAATGGATCCTTAGAAAAAGTGTCTTAAAGAATATCGATCTGCTTGTTGAAGATGACTTTCCAATCGATATATTAATTTATCCGCACCATCTTCCTACCATCATTCAGCTATTAGAAATTTTTCCAAGTTTACGGGCTGTTATTAATCATTTGGGAAAGCCAAGGATAGCCGAGCAAATCATCCAGCCGTGGAAGGAGCAAATCTCCGAAATTGCCTGTTACAAAAATGTCATGTGCAAGCTGTCAGGAATAGTGACAGAAGCGGGTCAAGAAATCCAGACATCGGAAATTGAGCCTTATGTCCATCATGTCATCAATATCTTTAGGCCCCATTCCGTGATGTTTGGGAGTGATTGGCCTGTATGTCTCTTAAAAGCTAGCTATCAGGATGTAGTTGAACTATTGCTTTCCACATTGCCGGACCATTTAACGGAAAGTGATAAGGCTGCAATTTTTGGAGAAAATGCCATTGGGTTTTATAAACTAAACGTATAAATTGAAGGAGGCATGACATGAGATTACATAATAAAACAGCCATCATTACCGGGAGCGGCAGTGGAATTGGGAAAGCTGCTGCTGAGGTTTTTGCATCTGAAGGAGCAAAAATTGCGGTGGTTGATATTAATAAGGAAAAACTTAATGAGACTGTTCAGGAATTACAGCAACAGGGCTGTGAAGCAATCGGGATTTGCTGCGATCTTACCAATGAAGACCAAGTAAAAGATTTGATCACTTCTGTGATTCAAAGATTTGGTGGAATTGATATTTTATTCAACAATGCCGGTACCATATTACCGAAAAAGATTGAAGATATTCAGGAGCATGAATGGAATAGGCTTTTTGACGTGAATGTAAAAAGTATGTTTCTTACAATTAAATATGGATTAGAACATTTAAAGGCGAGCAAAGGCAGCATCGTAAATATGGGTTCCATGACAGGGGTTGTCGGGCAGCAATTTAATCCGGCCTATTCCGCAACTAAGGGTGCCGTTATTGCCTTAACTAAAGCACTGGCGATTGACCTAGCGCCGCTTGGAATCAGAGTTAATTCGATTAGTCCCGCGGGTGTCAAAACACCTTTGCTTTCGAATTGGCTGCAAAAGCAGGAAAATCCGGAGCAGGCAAGTCTGGCCCAGGACCGTTCCCATTTATTAGGGAGAACAGCAACCTCAAAAGAAATTGCCAATGTTGCGTTGTTTCTGGCAAGTGATGATTCCTCCTTTGTAACCGGTGAAAATATTGTCGTGGATGGCGGTGCCACCATTGGGTATGCAGCTGGACCTAAGCCAGAATGGGATCGTGCAGTAGTTTAATAAAATGATAGGAAAGAGGGGTAAATCATGGCGGCTTATGACTTCAATTCTGAAATGTCGAGTATAGTTTTGAATAGAAAAGACAATGTAGCGACACTGCTCCGTGATGTGATAGCAGGCGAAAATATTACCTACACATTTGAAGGGAAACCACAGACATTAGTGGTAAAAAGTGATATTCGCTTTGGACATAAAGTGGCATTATACCCGATTCCAAAAGGGGAACGAATCCTGAAGTACGGGGAATCAATTGGCGCTGCCACGGAGTTTATTGATCGTGGTGAACATGTGCATGTTCATAATATCGAAGGCATTCGCGGCCGGGGGGATGCTCATATACAAAAAGAGGTGAAGAATTCATGACCATCATAAAGGGGTATAAAAGACCAGACGGCAGGGTAGGGATTCGAAATCATGTGCTGCTAATGCCAACTGTTATTTGTTCTAATCAAGTAGTGAACCGAATTCAACAGCAGGTGGCTGGAACCGTTGCGATTCCCCACCAGCATGGCTGCAGCCAGGTGGGAAAAGACAAGGAAAGAACACATCAAGTATTAGTCGGCATGGGGAAAAACCCCAATGTCGGTGCCGTATTAATCATCAGTCTTGGCTGCGAGGTTATGAATGCTGAACAAATCCGTAATGAAATCATGGAAACAGGCAAACCGGTGATCTGGCTTGATATCCAAGATGAAGGCGGGACGATTAAGACGATCCAAAAAGGAATCGAAGCGGCCAAGGAAATGGTTAAACAAGTTCAGGATGTACCAAGAGTAGATCTTGACCTGTCTGAATTGATTGTCGGGGTGAAATGCGGCGGGTCAGATGCAACATCGGGACTATGCAGTAACCCGGCACTGGGAAAGGCGTCTGACTTACTTGTTGCTGAAAATGGCACAATTGTGATGGGAGAAACAACAGAAATCATCGGGGCGGAACATATTTTAGCGGAAAAAGCGGTATCGGACGAAGTGCATCATAAACTATACGACTGTATTAGAAATTTTGAAATGGAAATTGACCGTATGGGAGTAGACATGCGCGGCGGGAATCCAAGTCCAGGCAATATTGAAGGCGGATTGTCGACCATTGAAGAGAAATCCTTAGGTTGTATTAGTAAAGCAGGCTCTTCATCACTAAAAGGTGTTGTCGAGTATGCAGAACCGATAAAAGGAAAAGGCTTTTATTTCATGGACTCTCCAGGAAATGATATTGAATGTGTATCCGGCATGGCTGCTGCGGGAGTACATCTCGTATGTTTTACGACAGGAGTTGGAACTCCAACCGGAAATCCAATTATTCCTGTTATCAAGATTACTGGGAACGAACGAACAGCCAAACGCATGGAGGACAATATTGATATTGATAGTAGCGCGGTCTTGCAAGGGAAAGAAACGCTTGAACAAGCAGGAAAGAGGATTTTTGATGAAATTGTCAGTGTTGCTTCTGGCAGCCTAACGAAGGCAGAAGTTTTAGGCCATCAAGAATTTAGCATCAATAGAATCGGAATAAGTTTATAAGAAAATACAGGTTGCAGATTCTTTTTTATGAAAGGAATAAAGGTAATGAGATTAAAGGATAAAGTTGCGTTAATTACTGGTGCAGGGTCAGGAATCGGAAAGTGCACAGCCATTCAGTTTGCTAAAGAAGGAGCAATGGTTGTTATCAATGATTTAAATTCGGAAAAAGGAAATGAGACTGTTCAGGAAATCATTCAAGCAGGTGGAGATGCGATTTTTATTCAGGCTGATGTAACAGACCCGGAATCTGTCCGCGGCATGATTGAACAAATCATTGAGAAATTTTCACGAATTGACGTTCTCTTTAATAATGCAGGGATCAGCGGGGTAGGACGTTTGCATGAAATTGAACCCGAGATTTGGGAAAAGGTCATCAATGTGAACATTAATGGGGTTTATCTGCCAAGCAAGTATACGATTCCGCATATGATGGAGCAAAGAAGCGGTTCGATTATTAATATGTCATCCTGTATTGCCGAAATCGGGCTTTTAAACAGGGCATCCTATGCGGCCACGAAAGGAGCTGTACTCTCCTTAACAAAATCGATGCAGGTTGATTATGCGCCGTACAATATCCGTGTAAATGCCTTGCTTCCAGGGACGATTTTGACACCATTTGTAGAAAACTATTTAAAAACCTCATATGATGATCCGGAGGAAGCTATCAAGACAATTAAAACAAGACAATTAAGCGGTGATCTTGGCAGGCCGGAAGATGTGGCACAGGCAGCCTTGTTCTTAGCATCCGATGAGTCGAAATTTATGATGGGTTCACCTCTTTATATTGACGGCGGGGTCGTATTTGGGAAAAATGCTTGATTTTATTATAGAAATGGGGAAAGTACATTGAAATTCTTAACTCTTGAAAAAGAAGGACGAAAAACATTAGGGGTCAAAACCGAAGCGGGTATTATTGATGTTGAAGCGGCCTTGAACGGAGGGAATGATGAAAAGATCCCCACAACCATTACAGAGGTTATTGAGTATGGGGAGGAAGCAGTGGAAAAAGTTAGGGGTTTTATTAACCAGCTAGATACAACGGACAGTCCTCTTTATTTAGTGGATGAGAAAAATTGTACATATGGGCCTTGTGTCGTTCAGCCGAATAAAATCATCTGTGTCGGCTTAAATTACCGCAAGCATGCGGATGAAACGAATGCACCGTATCCACAGGTACCGATTCTCTTTAATAAATTTAATAATACATTAACGGGTCATAAGCGAGATATTGCGGTTCCAAGCGTAACCGAGAAACTTGATTATGAAGTAGAATTAGGGGTTGTGATTGGCAAAAAGGCAAAATATGTATCAAAAGCGGAGGCACTCGATTATGTGTTTGGCTATTGTACGGTAAATGATTTATCGGCACGGGATCTTCAGTTAAAAACACCTCAATGGCTATTAGGGAAAACATGTGATGATTTCAGTCCTGTCGGCCCCTATCTTGTGACGGCAGATGAGATAGGGGATCCGCAAAAATTAAATTTAAAGACCGTTGTCAATGGCGAAGTACGGCAAAATTCAAATACAGAGGATATGATTTTTTCTGTTGCGGAAATTGTCAGCTATATCTCCCAGCATATGACATTGGTTCCCGGCGACTTAATTTTAACAGGGACCCCGGAAGGCGTTGTGTTAGGAAGACCTGAAGCTGAGCAGGTTTATCTTCAGGCAGGCGACGTTGTAACCGTTGAGATTGAAAATTTAGGCGCATTAACGAATACCTTTGTAAAAGAAACGATCTAAATTAATTTTTAACCTAAAAATAAGGGAGTGTAAGAAATGAAGACAAGAGAAGAGCGTGTGAAGTGGTTTATGGAGGACCGCTTCGGCTTATTTATTCATTGGGGACTTTATTCCATCCCTGCCAGAGGAGAATGGGTACGAAGTTTCGAACGTTTAAGTGTTGAAGACTACCAGCCGTTTTTTGAGGAATTCAATCCAACCAGTTATAACCCGAGGGAATGGGCAAAAGCAGCTAAGGCAGCGGGACAGAAATATGTTGTCCTTACAGCGAAGCACCATGACGGTTTCTGTTTATTCGATAGTCAACTGACCGACTACAAAGCAACCAATACACCTGCAGGGCGCGACCTGATTAAGGAATATGTTGAGGCTTTTCGCGAGGAAGGAATAAAGGTCGGACTCTACTATTCTATCATTGATTGGTATCACCCGGATTTTCCTAAATACGGGGACCGCCAACACCCAATGCGGGACAACGAGGAATATAAGGATGAAGTAACCGATTTTTCTCGCTATGTGAGTTATTTTCACGGGCAAGTCAAGGAGCTTTTAACGAATTACGGCAAGATTGATATTCTCTGGTTTGATTTTTCCTATGACGACATGACCGGGGAGAAATGGGAAGCAACGAAACTAGTGGAAATGATTCGTTCTATCCAGCCCGATGTCCTGATTGACAATCGTCTCGGCGGCAATATTAAGCTTGCAGAGCCGGAAGTTTATGCAGGTGATTTTTACTCACCTGAACAGATTATTCCGGTCGGCGGCATCGTGAATGGAAAAGGGGAGCCGGTTCCGTGGGAGGCGTGCATTACGTTAAATGATCATTGGGGCTATCATTCGAAGGATATAAACTATAAATCTCCGAAACAGGTCATTCGCACGCTGGTAGAATGTGTCAGCAAGGGCGGGAATTTGCTGCTAAATGTGGGTCCGAATGCGAAGGGAGTCATTCCGGAGCAGTCCTTGGCCATTTTGGATGAAGTCGGGAAGTGGCTTGAGAAAAACGGCGACAGCATCTATGGCTGTGCGGCTACATCCATGGCAAAGCCGGAGTGGGGACGTTATACGCAAAAAGGCCGCTTTTTATATGCGCATGTATTTGATCGCGGCATTGGGCCTATTTACTTCCAAGGCTTAAAAGGCCGAATTAAAAAAGCACGTCTGCTTGCGGATGGCAGCGAATTGAAGGTAGAAGTTCCGTGGATGGCTGAGCAGTATTCTGATATTGAGAGCGGCGCATTTATCCATTTGGCAGGGGCAACGCTGCCGGATGAAATAGATACGGTGATTGAATTAGAATTAATTGATTAAAAATTGGGTTGGTTTTCTTATACCCACAAGCAATTTTTTAAAAGGCGGGATATTGAATGAAATGGGGAATTATTGCAACCTGGGGTATGGCTTATGAAGGAATAGATAAGGCAGCCAAGGAATTAGCAGAAGATTCGATTGCCGGAGATGCTTTGGAGCACGCCATAAAAATCGTTGAGGACAACCCTCTTTATCGCTCGGTAGGCCGCGGCGGCCTGCCAAATGAGCAAGGGATTGTCGAATTGGATGCCGCCTTTATGGACGGAGATCAGTTCAATATTGGCGCGGTTGCAGGAATTCAAGATGTGAAAAATCCAATCTCTGTTGCCCGCAAGCTTAGTAGCAAGCAGTTTAACCGTTTCCTCGTCGGGCAGGGTGCTACTGCTTTTGCGCAAAAGAATGGATTTGAACGAATGAATATGCTGACAGATGAATCTCGGACTATTTGGGAAAAACGGGTAGAAGAGATTAAAACGAAGGACTTAAGCCCCTATGATGGTCATGATACCGTCGGGGTTGTTTGTTTGGATCACGGGAAATCGATGGCTGCAGGTACCTCAAGTTCAGGTCTGTTTATGAAAAAGCAAGGCCGGGTGGGCGATTCGCCATTGTCCGGTTCAGGCTTTTATGTTGATAGTGAAATTGGCGGAGCTACCGCCACCGGCCTTGGTGAGGATTTGATGAAAGGCTGTCTAAGTTACGAAATCGTCCGTTTAATGGGTGAGGGTCTTGCGCCTCAGGAGGCAGCAAATAAGGCACTTTATGATTTCGAGGAGAAATTAGTAAGAAGGAAAGGCAAGGCTGGTGCCATGTCGATGGTTTGCATGAATAACGAAGGTCAGTGGGGTGTGGCAACAAATGTAGAATTTACGTTTGTTGTTGCGACTGAAGAGGAGGAGCCGACCGTTTATTTCGCTAATAAAGGCGAAGGCTATTCCACGATTATTGAAAAAGCAACCAAGGAACAGATTGAGAAGTGCGAGTAAAAGCTTCTGTTACGTCTCTTTTACATTATTGAAGTATGGCAGATATAGGGACTATCTGCCATACTCTTTTTTTTTTAAGTTTAAGAGCTTAATAGCCTGGAGGTAAACATTTTGCAGAGAATTCAACGATTGATTCGGTATTTAATAAATCACCAAGTCTTAACGTCTATTCAGATATCCGATTGGAGTGCAAAACGCGGTTTTTACGTGGAGCCAACTAAGTATGAATTTGGATCTGAAACGAAGGTGTTTCCAAAAAGGTGAATATTTTGTAAAATATTTTGAATTGACAGTAAATAATGGTTATGTTAATCTTGTGTTATCGGTAACCTTTTATAACATAAAATTCGAATGAAAGGAGCGATCACTATCTAGATGAAGTGGGAGTATTTATTTACAAATGAAGAAGAGAATATTTCAAGGTTAGGTGGGGAAGGGTGGGAGCTTGTTACAGTTATCCAGCACATCACTGGCTTAACGTTTTATTTAAAACGACCTGTACGAAGTTTTGTGGACCGCCTTACTCGGGAACAGAAGGAAGAAGTTTATAAACAGAATTTTGGGCAAGAAGAATCAAGAAAAACATCATTATTGTAAAGGCAGGACGAAAAATATGAAGAAAAAGGGCATCCTTCATCCAGAACTTGCACATTTAGCTACTAGTCTTGGGCATACTGATTATCTCGTCATAGCGGATAAAGGTTACCCAATCCCCAATCACGTTACAAGAATAAATCTCGGATATACAGATAACCAACCGACAGTCCTACAAGTACTTGAACCATTAGTAGAGGAAATATCGATTGATCGAATCATCGTTACGCAAGAGATGGAAGATATTAGTCCTGATAGATTAGAAGAATTAAAGAACCGTTACCCTCATATTCTTTTTGAGAAAATAAGCCACCATGAAATGAAAGAGCTGACAAACCATGCAAAAGGTGCGGTAAAAACAGGCGATGCCTGTCCATATGCAAATTTAATCATTGTTTCGGGCTAACATGGAGTCGAAGTTAGTGCTATCCAATTAAAAACATAGGAGGCAAAAAGATGACAACCATACATAAGGTTCTACCGACTGAGAAACAGCTTGCTTATCAAGACTGGGAATTCGGGCTATTTTTGCATTTTGGTTTAAGGACATTTTATGAGGGATACGTTGATTTTGATGAAAGACCGATGTCACCTTCCAAATTTAATCCAACGAATTTAGATTGTGAACAATGGATTAGAACCGCCAAAGAAGCCGGAATGAAATATGCGGTGCTCACGGCGAAACATCATGATGGCTTTTCTAACTGGCCTTCAGCCTATACAAGTTTTTCAGTTGCACAATCAGAGTGGAAGGAGGGCAAAGGCGACGTCATTCGGGAATTTGTCGATGCCTGCCGTCAGTATGGAATCAAACCAGGTTTATACTATTCTCCATATGACGGATCCGTCGATTTTTACACGAAAGACGCGAAGGCGTACGATGATTATTTTGTGAATCAAATCACTGAACTGTTAAGCAATTATGGGGAAATCGATATTCTTTGGCTGGATGGCTGTGGTTCTGAGGGACATGAATACGACTGGCCGCGCATTATCGGAGAAGTCCGTCGATTGCAGCCAAATATACTCCTGAACATGGGTGATCCTGACTTTCGCTGGGTTGGCAATGAGGATGGAGTTGCACCTGTGCCAAGCTGGAATGTTGTGTCTGCAACGGAATTCTCAATCCTTACAGAGGAGAAAAATCAATTGGGGGAACCGCGCTGGCTGCCGGCAGAGGCAGACGTGCAAATGCGTACCAATTGGTTTTATAGCGATAATGATGAACACACAATAAAAAGTATCCAAGAATTAATGGGACTTTATTATCATTCCGTTGGCCGAGGTGTCAATTTACTCCTGAATATTGGGCCGAATCGAGAAGGTGTTCTGCCGCAGAAGGATACGGAGCAGCTGCTTGCAATGGGGATGGAAATTCGCCGCCGCTTTGATCATCCAAATGGTACCTTTCATCAATGTAAGAATGAGGATAAAAAGTGGATTTACAAGCCTGAAGAGCCTCAAATACTTGATCATGTAGTCATCAGGGAAGATTTGAGTGAGGGGGAAAACGTCTTACAATTTAAAATCAGCATCATCACGGCCAAATCCCATCAACTTTTAACTATTTATGAAGGTAAAAATATTGGCCATAAGGCAATTATCCGGTTTCCAGCAGTGAAAGTACGCGGGGTGATCCTTGAAATAACGGAAAGTGACGGAGCTCCTGTCATTAAGGACATGTCGTTCTATCATGTTGGTGAATAGGATAGATTAATAGGTAAGTATTTATAGATAAAAAGGTAGAACTCGAAAGGAGTTCTACTTGTTTATCTAACATAACACCACAGTAAGGAAGTGAGATTGTTGAAAAAGAGATACCTTAGAGATAAAGAGACTGACATTAAAGTTATGACTTTTAATATTCATCATGGAGGAACAGATGCCATTTTGGATTTGAAGAGAATTGCAGTATTAATTAAAACTTCGAGTGCAGATATCATTGGTTTACAAGAGGTAGATAATCATTTTTCCGAGCGCAGTAACTTCGAAGATCAAGCGAAATGGTTGGCAAATTACTTAGGAATGAATTATGCATATGGTGTAAATCTTGACTATGATCCTTTACAAGAAGGAGAAGACCGGCGCCAATACGGAACGGCCGTTTTAAGCAAATATCCTATCCTTTCTGCCGAAAATCATCTACTCACTAATATTCCATATCAAGGAAACCCTAAAGAGCAGCGTGGTCTTTTGGAAACGGTGATTAACGTGAAAGGAAATCATGTTCAATTTTACAATACGCATCTTGACGATCAAAGAGCCGAACAGAGGGATCTACAAATCAAAGAGATACATGACATTGCAAACCAAAAAGAAGGAACTAGTATCATTGTAGGAGACTTCAATGCAACTCCTGAAAGTGCAGAAATACTAAAAATGACTGCACAATATAAAGATGTATTTGCCGAACTCGGTCAAAATAATGACTTTACCTTTCCTGCAGATAAACCAGATAGTCGTATCGATTATATTTTCACTTCTGAAGATGCCAAAATTTGTACTGGGGAAGTTATAAACACGAATTTATCTGATCATTTGCCCATTACTGCAGAGTTAGTACTGAGTTTTTTATAACATTTTAGCTAGTAAGTAAGAAACAACATACTGTACAAAAATTACATATCATTTCTCTATGCCTTGCCGCCTGCTCAGTTACATAAGACAACCGCAGCTATGCCAATATGAGCTTGCAGGTACATAATAATGTTCCAAATATTAATATCCCGGATGTGACCTCCGTGAATTTCGAGTATGACTCAGGTGCCGTTGGCCATATCGATAGTACCTTTGCGCAATTTGACCATCGGATGGGAATTGAAGTAATGGGTGATGAATTTCGCCTAGTTATCGATGGGGTAAACCTAACCATCATCGAAAAAGATTCTAATCAGAGCTTCAAATCAGAGGTCGATTTTTATCAGGAACAAGATCGGATGTTTATCGAGGCGATTGTCAAAGGCGATCAGAACTTACTTTTATCTTCCTATGAGGATGGTGTAAAGACTCTCGCGGTAACATTAGCCGCCAATCAGTCACAGGAAACAGCACTTCCGGTGAGAGTTTCTTCTATTATAAATTCTGAAAAAACGTGGGAGGTAAAATGAAAATGAAACTGGGTATTAGTTCATACAGCTTACAAGGTGCCATCAATTTAAAGGAGATGACGATTTTAGATGTCGTTCAATGGGTCGCAGACCAGGGCGGGGAGCATGTTGAGATTGTTCCGATGGGTTTTAGTTTAGTAGATGATTTATCCTTAGCCGATGCCATCCGGCAAAAAGCGGAAGAAGTTGGAATCGACATTTCTAATTACGCCATCGGGGCCAATATCCTCACTTCGAGTTTAGAAGACTATGAAAAAGAAATTGAACGTGTCAAAAAAGAAGTAGATGTTGCACATCGCTTAGGTGTAAAGCTAATGAGACATGATGTTGCATGGAAGTCGCCAAACGAAATCTCAATCCGGGATTTTGAACTAGATCTGCCAAAAATGGCTGACGCCTGCAGAAGAATCGCCGACTATGCAGCACAATATGGCATTGTAACAAGTGTTGAAAACCATGGTTACTATGGTCAGGCAAGTGACCGGGTTCAGCGTCTGTTCATGCCGTCGATAAGGAAAACTTTAAGACCACGTTAGATACAGGGAATTTCCTTTGCGTCGATGAAGACCCAGTAGCAGCTGTAAAGAAAAATATCTTTTACGCCTCGATGGTACATGTGAAGGATTTTTACCGCAGAACTTCTTCTCTTGGTCTTGGTGAAGGCTGGTTCCCATCAAGCTCCGGCAATTACTTAAGAGGAGCCATTACAGGGCATGGGGATATCAATCTGCCTGAAGTCTTAAAGGTTATCAAACAATCAGGCTATAACGGCTATATTTCTATAGAATTTGAAGGAATAGAAGAATGCAAAAAGGCAGCAAAAATCAGCTTCGATAATGTAAAAAGAATTTGGGAAGCAGTTTAAATCAGATTTTCGTTTATTGGATCATTATTTTTAAGAAGGAAGTAAGGATCTTCCAATATAAAGGCAGCACAATAAATAGCATTTCGTTTCCCAACATACAAACAGCTGTTACAAGGGCTATGATGACAATTGGCTTTCCGAATATCGCTGGTCTTGCTATTTTGGGAATCGGTATCTTTCTATCAGTAGATTTATATATTTCTCAAAAATATTTAGGGAACTTTTTTGTCCATCTGGTTTTACTTTTTCTCTATTTTTTATATGTATTGACCGTGCTTTTCTTTTTCCCTACATTTGTTCATTATGAGATGAAATCATTATCTTATCTTAAACAATCCTTTTTCATAACTTTTATTAGACCGCTGCATAGTTTGCTAATTTCCGTGATCGTTATGATGATAGTAGTAATCGTGTATGCTTTTCCTTTTCTAATCGTTTTTTTCGCTGGTCCTATGCTGGCCTATCCAATTATGTGGATTGGAAATAAAGTCTTTAAGTCTTTGGAGAGCATGGAAGGGAAATAAGAATCACTTCAAATTCACTATATAGTTGAAACTAGGTGAAAAATCACTGAGTGGTAATAAAAAAAATAACGAAGTAAAAAATGACATACCAACAAACTGATATATGTACGAATGAAATGGAGGATGGAAATGATGGGTAAATTAAAAATTGGTGTAATCGGGGCCGGTTCGATTTCAGATTTACACTTTCAGTCTTATGCTAACAATGAAAAGGTCGAAATCTTTGCCGTTTGTGATCTTAATGAGCAGAGGGCGGTAGAAAAGAAGAATAAATATCATGCTGAAGCGACGTATACGAATTATGAAGACTTGTTGAAGGACCCTCAAATTGATGCCGTGAGTATTTGTACATGGAATAATTCTCATGCAGAAATTGCAATTGCTGCTTTGAATGCAGGCAAGCATGTTTTGGTTGAAAAACCATTATGTAAAACAGTGGAAGAAGCGCTAAGGGTAGAAGAAGCCGTAAAGAAGAGTGGAAAAGTGCTTCAGGTAGGCTTTGTCCGCCGATTTGGAACCAATACAAACGTTTTGAAATCTTTTATTGATTCTGGTGATCTTGGAGAAATTTATTATGCAAAAGCCTCGATTTTGAGGCGTTTAGGAAACCCTGGCGGCTGGTTTGCTGACAAGGAAAGATCGGGCGGAGGTCCTCTTATCGATATCGGTGTTCATATCATTGATTTATGCTGGTACCTAATGGGGAAACCAAAAGTGAAATCCATTAGCGGAAATACCTATTCAAAGCTTGGAAATCGAGCTAATATTAATAACCTTTCTTTCTATCAAGCAGCGGATTATGATCCTAGTATCAATAAAGTGGAAGACCTTGCAAATGCCCTGATTCGTTTTGAAAATGGAGCTTCCTTAGTGATCGATGTCAGCTTTACACTTCACGTTAAGAAGGATGAAACATATGTTAAGATTTTTGGCGATAAAGGAGGGGCAGAGATTGAACCTGAGCTCGTGATCGTCACAGAAAAAAATAATACGATTTTAAATGCACAGCCGCAAATTGATTCCCTGTCCTTTGATTTTATTCAAGCGTTCCAAAATGAAATTAATCATTTTGTTTCATGCTGCCAGGGTGAAGAACAAACCATCAGCCCTGTGGAAGACGGTGTGGAATTAATGAAAATATTATGCGGTATCTATGAATCAAGTGAAACAGGTAAGGAAATCTCCTTTGAACGATCCAATGTGACCATTTAAACGAAAATAGGAATTTTAGGGGCTTTTGGATTTACGACCTGGGGTATTGAAGAAATTGATGACAAGGTTATATATACCCCAGCTGAAGAGGGCTACAAAGAATACCTTACATTTATGAATAAGCTATATTCGGAAAAATTAATGGACCCAGAAACCTTCTCGCAGTCCAATGAACAGAAGAAAGCAAAAGGACAAGCCAATCAACTTGGATTATTCCAGGACTGGTTCTCCTAATTCACCACTGGAGATAAGGAAGAAGAGGCACTTGATGACCCTATATATCAGCCAATCTCTAGTTCTATCACCGATAAAGCAGTGGCACCATTAAGCCCGGGTATCTACCGCGGCCAATTCGCCATTACCAATAAAGCTGTGAATCCAGAAGCAGCTATTCGCTGGGTGGATTATCTCTATTCTAAGGAAGGAAATGAACTTCTGAATATTGGTAAAGAAGGCGATGTTTGGGCTTGGGCAGATGAAGCCAGCGGCACGAGAAAATTGCTGGAATCACCAATTGAAGGGAAAACGATTGAAGACTACCGTGGAACAACGACACCTGACTATGGTATCAATGTTCCTGCATTACGACATAAAATTGAAGGCTTCCCTGAATCAGAATTTACGAAGTTCACTAATTCCGAAACGGATGTAAAAATTAAGCCATTTGCAAAGGTTTCATATCCACTTGTTTATTTAACGCCTGAAGACCAAGAGGAAGTAGGAAGAATCCGTGTTAATTTGGATACTTACATTGAACAAATGGAACGAAATTTATCACAGGTGCCGAGCCTTTGTCCAATTGGGACAAATATATTAAAACATTGAATGAAATGGGTGTTGATAAATTGGTTAACATTTGTCAAGATGCCTACGATCGCTGGAATAAGTAAAAGCAGAAGAAGGAAAAAGACTAAAATGATGTCTCTTTCCTTCTTTTTAACCAAAAGGGGTGTAAGAACGAGTGAAAAACACTGAACCTGTTAAAGCGTTTCATCTGCGTTTTGGATCACATGAACTAGTCGAACCATTCAAACTGTTAATTGAAAAAGTCTTAGCACCAAAGGGCATTAGTCACTTAATCATCGAGTGCAATACTTCGTTTGTATTTGAGAAACATCCAGAGGTTACAGGAGGAACACTTACCAAACAGGATGCCATGGAAATCGCTGCCGTTTGTAAGCAACATGGAATTCGTGTAATCCCGCTGTTTCAATGCTTGGGCCATCAAGGCTGGGGAGGGGCGCCGAATACCCTGTTAAAAGCCTATCCTGAATTTGATGAAACTCCCCATATTCCATTAGATGCAAAGTGGCCAGACTTTTTCTGCAGAAGCTGGTGTCCGTTACACCCTAAGGTAAATGAGCTTGCTTTTGAATTACTCGGCGAGATAATCGATGCTTTTGAAGCGGATGCCTTTCATGTCGGCATGGATGAGGTGTATGCGATTGCAGATGATCAGTGTCCACGCTGTAAGGGGAAGAACCGAGCGGAGCTATTTGCAAAGGCAGTCAATGATCTGCATGGATATTTGGTAAAAGAACGTGGGATCCAGATGTATATGTGGGCTGACCGCTTAAATGACAGCGAGGCAACAGGTTATAACCAATGGGAAGGAGATACGTTCGGCACTCATCAAGCGATATCCGAGATTTCGACTGATATTATTTTGATGGATTGGCATTACGATAAACTAGATTCCTATCCTTCGATTGGTATTCTTCTAGATAAGGGCTTTTCGGTGATTCCGGCCTGCTGGTATAAAACAGATGCTGCCCTCGATTTTCTAGAAGCAAGCAAGCGGCAGGCAAACGAAACATCCAAACCGGAACGAATGCTTGGGATGGCTGTTACCTCCTGGAATGGCTGGGATCAAGAAGGCTTTGAAAAATTTATCCAAATGACGTCTTCCTCTTTTAGTAGAGATGAAGATTTAGAAGAGTTGGATGAGCTTTATCGCACTCTCGATCTCATCACGAAAGATCTTTAAAAAGGAGGATGAATCTTGGTCTCAAAAGTTGTGATTTTTTATGATGAAGCCTTCCCTTATGAGGGGCAAAGGCCAACGAAAGAAATACTGAAGAAACTAGAAGAGCAGGCTTCTGTCATCAATGCCGCTGAGTTAAAGAATGCTTTTCATAGTGAAATAGACTGCTTTATTCATTTACACGGTTCGTATTTTCCAAAAAACGCATGGAGTTCCTTGACTGCTTATTTAAAAGAGGGGAAAGGGTTTGTAGGGATCGGCGGAGCCCCTTTCAGAAAACCATGTAATCTAGTAAACGGCGAATGGATCCCCGAGCGGGAGCAAACGGCTTACCATGCTGAGCTTAATATCCATGAAGTATTAAAAGTTGATAGAAAACCGATCGAAAAACTGATTCATTCGAATGAATTTCCGATTTTTAAAGATTATGAGGAATTATTTACCGTTCAGGATACCGCTAATTTTATTCTACATCCAACGAAGTCCTCTTCGATTGAACATGAAATGGGTTCGTGTGGTCCGATGGATGCGAGAATTTACCCTTTATTGAAGGGAATATCGAGGAGCGGGCGGAAGGTTGCTGCACCATCAGTATTAATCGAAAACTATATGGGGGAGTTTACCGGTGGAAGATGGATTTTTATCAACCAGTTAATCACAAGTGAGTTCTGGAATGATAAGGGATGCCGCTTTTTACGGAAGTTAGCAGATTTTGCTGCAAGAGGTGTGACAGAGCTTTGGCTGAAAACCAATTATGCTTCTTATGAGAAACATGAGGTCCCTATTATTACTTTTCAGGCACAGTCATTATGGAAAGAGCATGCTGCTTGGAGGTTAGAACTTACCCTTACAAAAGAAGGAACCACACTTGAGAAACATTGCTTAAAGGCTGATATTACAAAAGAGCTGCATATCCAGAAAATCTATTTAGATAAGAAGGAATTTGAGCCTGGTTTTTATGAGCTTACATGCCGGTTAACGAGTGATATTGGAGAAGAACGATTCCTTCACCAAGGATTTTGGTTTAAGGATCAACCGCTGCTTGAAAGCGGGAAGCCGCTTGTCTGCGGCAGAGACTACTTTTTGAAAAATAATCAGCCTTTTCCGGTTGTTGGAATGACCTACATGACGTCAGATGTGGCCCGGTATTTTCTGTTTCTCCCTAATCCAAGTGTCTGGAACAAAGACTTTTCCGCGATGAAAGCAGCCGGCATCAATTATGTGAGAACAGGAATTTGGACGGCCTGGCGCAACATGATGTTTGTTGACGGCCATATGGAAGAGAGTATTTTAAGAGCGATTGATGCCTTTATTCTTACGGCTAAACAATACGACATCGAATTAACGTTTAACTTTTTCTCGTTTACACCGGAAGAATGGGAAGGAAAAAACCCTTATCTTGATCCAAGAAGTGTCGAGGCGCAGAAACGGTTTATTACAGCGATTGTTACGCGACACCGGACAACAAAAAATGTTCATTGGGATTTAATCAATGAACCGTCTCTTTTTGACCCGAATCAAACGTTTGCAGGTCCAAGGACGCTTCAAGACAGCTATGATGTGGATGCGTATCGGAAATGGCTGGAGGCAAGACATGGTGAGGTTTCCAAGCTTCAAGAGCGCTGGAATTTGACGCCGAATGAACTACCGTCCTTTGATCATGTAAAGCCGCCGACTATTCACGAAATTAATACGCATATTCAGGATATGGCTGCGGGCAAAAGAGGATTGAAATGGCTAGATTACACGTTATATACGATGGATAAGCATAATGAATGGATTCGCAAGCTTTCCGGTACAATCAAGAAACTTGCAAAGGATCAGTTAATCACTGTCGGACAGGATGAAGCGTTGATGGGTCAACGTCCTTCACCATTCTTTTATGGCGAAGCCGTCGATTACACAACCAATCATACCTGGTGGTCAATGGACAATTTACTTTGGGATGGAATCTTTTCCAAGACGATTGATAAACCGAATTTGATTTCAGAAACCGGGATCATGTATGTGGAAAAACCAAATAACCAAGCAAAGCGCTCCGAGGAAGAGCTTCGCAATATTCTTGAAAGAAAGTATGCCTATGCCTTTTCTTCTGGCAGTGCGGGTGCGGTTCAATGGCTTTGGAATACCAATTATTTTATGAACAATATTAATGAATCGAATATTGGAGCGCTTCGTGCCGATGGGACCGAAAAGCCGGAAGCTAATGTTTCTTATGATTTTGGCTGCTTTATCAAGGAAGTTGGTCATTTATTTGAAAACCGGAAGCTTGAAGATATTGTTGTCATTTTCCCATATTCCAATGATTTTTCCAATCGCAGGCTTGCCTTTGATGCAACAGCGAAATTAACGAGGATACTAGCCTATGAGCTTAATCAGCCATTCAGAGCGTTAAGTGAGTATGATTTATCGAGCTTAGCTGAAGAACCTCCAAGGGTGATCATGGTTCCGAGTCCACATAACTTTCATTCAGAGGCTTTAGCAGAAATACAAGACTTTGTGAAAACTCACGATGTTACGCTGCTTTTTACTGGACCAATGAGTCTTGATGAATACTGGAACGAAACAGATCGGATGAAAGAAATAGCGGGCCCGACAAAACTTGTCAATGTCCTTCGCGAAGAACAACTGGTGGTTGATAACATGGCCCTGCCTTTTTCATTTGGCGATAAGCGGATTGCGGAAGTGGTTAAGGAAATCTCCGAAACGGGAATTTTAGAAGTGAAGGAATATAGCTATGGAAAGGGAAAAATCATCTGGTCCCCGCTTCCTATTGAATTGAATGAACGGAATGAATCGATTCAATGTTTATATCAATATAGCTTAAATCGTGCTGGGGTTTCGGAGCATTTAATCTGGCATGAAGGGAATTTTCCAGGAGTTTATGGCCGGAAACTAGAATTTGAGAATGGGAACCTGTTTATCTTTGTTTCTGAGTTTGGAGTTAATACGAATGTGAAGATTACCGAACCTGAAACAGACCAGACGTACGAATTTTTACTAGAATCCGAAAGAAGTGTTTTATTCGCTACTGCCAAAACGGGAGAAATTGTTGGTACGTATCGGGAAGATGAAGTGAAGATTGAAAATATACAGGTAAAAGGAGTGTATTAACATGAAAGTAGGAATTAGTTCTTATAGTCTTTTGAAGGATATTAATGCTGGGAAACTAGATATTTTAGATGTCGTACAATGGGTTGCCGATAACGGCGGTGAGCACCTTGAGCTTGTACCTTATGGCTTTACGGTTGTTGATCAGCCAGAATTAGCCGATCAAATCAGGGAAAAAGCAAAAGCAGTTGGAATTGAACTGTCTGCCTATTCTCTGCCAGCTAATTTCATTCAGCCGACAGAAGAAGCGTTTGAAGCGGAAGTGGATCGCCTTAAGCAGCATGTAGACATTGTTAATCGGATGGGAATCAAAATCATGCGCCATGATGTTACTGCGTTCCGCCTTGAACCAGAAGAAATGACGATCCATCATTTTGAAAAGCATTTTGAACAAATGGTGCGTGGCAGTCAATTGCTTGCAGATTATGCCGCTCAATATGGCATCACGACTACAATCGAAAACCATGGATTCAATGTGCAATCAAGCGACCGGGTCCAGCGGGTGCTCCATGCCGTAAACCGCGCTAATTTTAAAAGTTCAGTGGATGTTGGAAATTTCCTTTGTGCCGATGAAGACCCACTTGTTGGCGTAAAGAAAAATATTAAATATGCTGCCACCGTCCATTTTAAAGATTTTTATATTCGTCCTTATTATGAGAATCCTGGCGGCGGGGAATGGTTCCGTACTGTCAATGGCAATTATTTGCGCGGCGCTATTGTTGGACATGGCGATTTAAATATCCGTGAAATCGTGAACCTCGTCAAGGGATCTGGATATGATGGCTATCTTACCGTCGAATTTGAGGGAATGGAAGATTGTCAGGTTGGTACAAAGATTGGAATGGATAATGTAAAAAGACTCTGGAATGAGGTGAAGGTTTATGAAACTGTCAAATAAAATCGGGATTATTGTAGATAGCCTTCGGCTTCCACTCCGTGAAGGTTTGAAGACGGCTAAGGAGCTGGGAGCAGAGGGTGTCCAAATTTATGCGGTCGATGGAGAGATGGCTCCTGAAAATTTAACTTCTGCTGCGCGGAAGGAATTAAAAGATTATATCTCTTCAATAGGGTTAGAAATATCTGCACTTTGCGGCGATCTCGGGGGACATGGATTTCAAGATTCGGAATTGAACCCGCAAAAAATTGAGAAATCTAAGCGAATCTTAGATTTGGCTGTTGAATTAGGAACGAACATTGTGACTACTCATATTGGGATTATCCCTGAGGATCCTGCCACTCGTGTGTATGATTCGATGCAAAAGGCATGTGACGAATTAGGGGTATATGCCAAAAGCTTAAATGCTTATTTTGCGATTGAAACAGGTCCAGAAACTTCATTAAGATTAAAAACGTTTTTAGATACATTGAGCACAAATGGTGTATCCGTCAATTTTGACCCTGCGAATATGGTCATGGTCACGGGAGATGATCCTGTTGAAGGTGTAAAACTGCTGAAGGATTACATCGTCCATACACATGTAAAGGATGGAGTTAGATTTAAACCAGTTGACCCGCGAGATGTCTATGGTGCATTAGGCTATGGCGGCGGTGTGGACCATGAACAAATTGCCAAGATGGTGACCGAGGGGGGATATTTCCGTGAGCTGCCGTTAGGCGAAGGAAAGGTTGACTTCCCAAGCTATTTCGCTGCCCTTCAGGAGATTGGTTATCAAGGATACTTAACGATTGAAAGAGAAGTAGGGACAAATCCTGTTCATGATATCCGTGAAGCCATTAGCTTTATTCGAACATTTAAATAAAATGGGAAATTGTTTTGAAAATTAGCCAAGTTACTTTAGACTTGGTTATTTTTTTTAGGTGATTATAGGGAATTGTCTTTGATGAATGACAAAACGTGGAAAAAAACTGAAAGAAATGTCCTTAATAGGGTCGATGAAGGACAAAACGTTGGATAAAACCAAAAGAAATGTCCTTCATAAGGTCGATGAAGGACAAAACGTTGGATAAAACCAAAGGAGATGTCCTTCATAAGGTTGCTGAAGGACAAAACGTTGGATAAAACCAAAAGAAATGTCCTTCATAAGGTCGATGAAGGACAAAACGTTGAAGAAAACCGAAAGAAATGTCCTTCATAGGGTCGATGAAGGACAAAACGCGGAAGAAAACCAAAAGAAATGTCCTTCATAGGGTTGATGAAGGAAAAATGCGGAAGAAAACCGAAAGAAATGTCCTTCATAAGGTTGATGAAGGACAAAACGCTGAATAAATCTGAAAGAAATGTTGAAAAAATGTTTTTAATAGCATAAATAAAATAATAAAAGCGTAAGTTGCTACCACTTACGCTTTTACTAAGCTATTCATTAATTTTATAAAGGGAAGATGCTCTTAACGCTTGAAAATGAAACGAGCATTAATCATATTATATTAATGGAAGATATTCGATTTGGTGAACGGGTAAGGAAATTTGAGTTAGAGGCATTCGTAGATGATAAATGGATATCGATTGCTTCAGGTACGGCGATTGGTCATCGTTGTATTCAAAAAATATCACCAGTAAAGACGAATATGTTGAAACTGAATGTGAAAGAATCGGTGGAGAATCCTATCTTAAAAGATTTTTCTTGTTAATATGCCGAAGATATAAACGATAAATAATAGATATCCATAAAAAATCTATTGAAACTAGATATATATTTTACTTGATTTGTGTTATTGATAACACAAATCTTTTTTCGTCAAAATATGCTAAAATGAAAAGTAAGAGGTGACAGTATATTGAAAAAATTAAGAGAACGATTAAAACCTTTAACTCTGAAGGGTAAAATAGAGTATTTAATTGAATATTATTCCTTCAACATGATTGCTGTGATTGTTATTATATTCTTTCTCATCATGGGAATTAATACTTTTACGGATCAACCGAAAGAGATTTTAGCTGTAAGAGTTGTTGGAGCCGAGATTAATGAAGAACAGACACAAAGATTACAAAGAGAATTTGAAAGATTATTTATTGACAGTAAGCGGTCTCCAAAAGAGGAACTTTCGGTTATTTCAATCGATACAAGCGATGCGGCGGGTAATTCAGAGAAATTAGCAAAATTTCAAAAACTTGCAGCGGAAATAGCGGCAAAAGAAGTGGATGTGCTGCTAGTAGATGAAGAGACCTTTCATCAATTTAATGAAGATGGTAATTTATATGATTTGAGCAGTATAAAAGGCATTAAGGATTGGAAAAAAACAAAATACTCTTCGAGTAATGCTGCAATAACTGGAATAGATGTTTCAAATGTTTCTCCTTTTTCTTCACTCGCTGGAAGTAACCAACCGCTTATTTTGGCTGTTTTGGCAAATACGGAACGAATTGATGAGGTCAAAAAATTCGTCCATATTCTCAAATAAGGAGAAAATGTAAATCGGAAGAAAGGAGCTTGAGATGTTTGAGAGATTAGAAAAAATAACTATTTTTAGGAAGTTTTTATTCTCCTATCTATTGATTCTGATTATTCCACTTTTAGCTAGTTTAATTATTTATCAAGTCAGTATTCATAAAATTAAAGAATACGCAAGTGAAAATAGTAAAAGCTTGCTGAATCAAACGAAGGACATTATCGATCAAAATAATGATGAAATTGAGAGATTTGTCTATCAGATGTCATTGAATCCAGAAATTAATCAGTTGATGAATCGAACATTAAGTACGGAAATGAATATTGCTTACGATATCTATAAAGTCCAAAACAGTATTAAACCGTATTTGTATACGAACAAGTTGTTTAGAAATTTTTATATATACTTTAACGGGAGTGATACAATCGTATCCCCTGAGTCATCCTACGTTCGCACAAAGGACTATTATTCTAATTATGTCTATGAAGGATTAAGTTACGATGAATGGAAAAAAGACATCAACCAAACATATCGCACTAGATATTATTTACCCTCCACCAAAGTGAAGATAGGTGGAAGGACCGAACCGATTATTACATATGTACAATCAATTCCGTTTAATAGTAAAAATCCGAAAGCAAATATCGTGGTAATGATAAATGAAACTGAAATCACAACATTATTAAATAGAATTTCTTCACAATACGACGGTTCCACATTCATTCTTGATGATAAAGGGAATGTAATTGCAGGCGATAACATGGACAAAAGCATGATTTCTTTTAACAAGTCTTCGGGCAAATTCTCCATTAAGGATCATGACAAGAAGTATATGTATATCGAAACGAAATCAAACAATAATAAGTGGACATATGTAGCCGTTATTTCTAAAAAAAAATTAACAGAGGATGTAAGTTTTATTCAAACGATTAGCTTAGTACTTGCATTTATTACGATGATTGCCGGACTATTTACTGCACTCCTTTTTTCATATAAAAATAGTATTCCTCTAAATCGGCTTCTGGGAGTTATGAAAATCACAGATATGGGAAAAGTAACAGATCCATATGATTTTATCCATAGCAATGTTGAAGACATGATTGCTAAAAATGATCGGTTAAAGGTAGAAATTCAAAACCAGTTACCTATATTACAAGATTCGGTGATCCGTAAATTAGTAATAGGGGATTTAACATCTTCTAAAGAGGTACAGCTATTAATGGAACAAGCCAACATACCGGTAAAAGGGTCATTTGGTTATGTTGGGATCGTACAAATAATTCATATGATGAATGAACTGAACAAGGATATGCTGGATGAAATGAATCTGGCACAACTATTCATTCAAAATGAATTAACGAATCTTTTTAAAGGAGAGGCTCTACTCTCAAATATTGATAAAGATCAAGTCCTCTTCCTATTATCCTATGATAAAAAACCAACCATTCAAGAAACAAAAAAATTGGAAGAGACTCTTAATTTGTTTATAAAACAATTAAAAGAGAATTTTAGCTTAAAAGTGAATATTGGTATAGGCAGCCAATTTGATCAATTAACAAATATTCATCAATCCTTTGAAGAGGCAAAGGGAAGTTTACCATTTATACAAACCATTCATCGTCAAGGATCGTTATATAAATATGAACAGCAATATCAAGAAGGCACGATTGATTATTACTATCCAATTGAGATAGAACTTCGCCTCATTAATTCCGTAAACAACGGAGAAATAAATGAAGTTAAAGAGCTGCTCGATAAAATCCTTATTGAAAATGTTGAAAAAAGAGTGTTAACGCACCAAATAGGAAACCAACTATTAGACTCTTTGAATAGGACGATAGTGAGAATTCTTTCGAAAAATATGCAATTGAACACGGTAATAGTCGATGAAATACGCAATCGTTTAGAAAAACGGTTAACGAAAAAAGGTACCTTTGAAAAAAATATTGAAGAGATAAAAGAAATGGTGTTAGAAATTGCGCAGTCTATTTATGAAAGCAAGTCAGCAGGCAGGCAGCAAGTCATTGCTAGGATGAAAGATTGGATTAAAAAGAATTATCATGATCCGGATTTAACCATATATAAATTATCTGAAGCGGTTAGTCTTCCAGAAAAAATGGTACCATTGATTTTTAAAGAACATGTTGGAGTAAACATTTCCGATTTTATTGAGGATGTACGGATCAATTTCGCAAAATCAAAATTGATGCATTCCGATGATTCGATTGAGGATATTGCTATGCTTTCCGGATATAATAGTGCTCATTCCTTTAGACGCGCCTTTAAACGAAATACCGGTTCTTCCCCATCCGATTATCGAAAAATGTTAATGCAAGCGTGAGTTAGTGAAGGTAAATATCGCTTTCAATAAAATGTACCCTATCAATTTATTGTACGGTATCAGGTGCTTGAACCGAAGAAACCCTTGATATTAAAGGGTTTTTTTGTTGTACCCACTTAATATAATCGCATCTTTTTAACTTTTCTGAATTGTTTTATGATAGCGTTAACAATTTGAGGATTTATGGGGGGGTTATATGAAAGCAGAAGTAGTGAATCAACAAGGTATAAAGAATGTAGGTATTGAAAAAGAAATTGTCACAAAAAGTTCTAAGTGGAAAAAAATAAGGAAACACTGGCAGTTATATTTTTTGGTTGTCATCCCATTAATTTTTTTGATCACCTTTAAGTATGTTCCGATGGCGGGGATTCTCATTGCGTTTAAAGACTATAGTGTGGTAAAAGGGATTTTTGGCAGTGAATGGGCAGGAATGAAGTATTTCCAATCCTTTTTTGAGAGTCCTAACTTTTCCTTATTATTAAAAAATACACTGGGGTTAAGTATTTACGGATTAATCGTAGGATTTATTTGTCCCATTGTATTGGCTTTAGCTTTAAATGAAGTTCAAAATGGCCGTTTTAAAAAATTTGTGCAAACGGTTACTTATGCGCCATACTTCATTTCTACTGTCATCATGGTGTCGATCATTATATTATTTCTATCTCCTAATGCAGGAATTGTTAACAATATTTTAGGCTTAATCGGAATCGAACCGATAAATTTTCTGGGGAATCCATCTTACTTCAAATCTATCTATGTATGGTCAGATGTATGGCAAAACACAGGGTATGCGACAATCATTTATTTAGCAGCTTTAGCAGGAGTAGATACACAATTGTATGAGGCGGCTAAGGTTGATGGCGCGAATCGCTTCCAAAAAATTATGAATGTCGACCTTCCAGGAATTTTCCCGATTATTATTGTCTTATTAATTCTTAATGTTGGAAGTATCATGTCGATGGGATTTGAAAAAATCTATCTATTACAAAATCCATTAAATACGAATTCATCTGAAGTTATTTCCACATATGTGTATAAGGTTGGTTTGCTTGGAGCGAATTTTAGTTTTGCATCAGCAGTAGGGTTATTCAACTCCATTGTTAACTTTATATTAATCTTTACAGCTAATAAAATATCCAAACGATTCTCGTCATCAAGCTTATGGTAGGAGGGAAAGATATGGGGAAAACGAAAAATACAAGTATTAAAGAATCAAAAGTCGATCGCATTTTTATCGGAGCTGTTTACGTATTTTTAGTTCTAGTGTTAATTGCAGTTCTCTATCCGCTTATCTATATTGTGAGCGCTTCATTTAGTAGTGCATCTGCGGTAACATCTGGACGTGTATGGCTGTTTCCGGTAGAACCGACTCTATTAGGATACACAACCGTATTTAAGAACCCTCAAATTCTTCAAGGGTTCTCAAATTCACTGTTTTACACCGTTGTAGGGACCTTTATTAGTGTAACAATTACGATTATGCTCGCTTATCCGCTTTCAAGAAAAACGTTTTATGGTCGAAAACTCATCATGATCTTACTTGTTTTTACGATGATTTTTGATGGCGGTTTAATTCCGTTGTATCTTGTTGTAAAAAATTTGAATTTAATCGATACGATCTGGGCTCTTTTACTCCCGTCAGCCTTGGCGGTGTTTCAAGTGATTATTGCGCGAACTTTCTTCCAATCTACGATTCCGGATGAATTAGTAGAAGCGAGTGAAATGGATGGCTGCAGTGATATTGGCTTTATCTTTAAAGTGGTGTTACCGCTTGCAAAGCCGATTATTGCTGTCCTCGTGCTCATGTATGCCGTGATGAAGTGGAATATGTACTTTGATGCCTTGATTTATTTGAAATCCGATACGCTATATCCATTACAACTTATCTTAAGAAGCATCTTAATTTTGAATACGGATCCGTCAGCAAATATTGAAGATATCTTGAAGATGCAAGGGTTAAAAGAATTAATGAAGTATTCATTAATTGTCATTTCAAGCTTACCGGTTTTGGTGCTGTATCCATTTGTGCAAAAACATTTTGTGAAAGGAATGTTAATTGGATCAGTAAAGGGATAATATGGAGCGTTAGAAAAATTATATAACGTTAAAAAAACAGAGGAGAGGGTTAGATGAAGAAATTATCTATTAGTATTATGCTTTTAGTTTTAGTGGTTCTATTTGCTGCATGTGTTCCTAGTAAGAACAGCTCAACAGACAGTTCATCAAGTGAAAAGTCAGATCCGAATGGACCGATGGAATTAAAGATTTTTACGCCAAAATTATCGTATGAAGGTAAATTTGATCGAAAAGAAAATGAATTTACAAGAATGATTGAAAAGAAATTTAATGTAAAAATTGACTGGCAATATGTTAATGAAGATGCAGCAAAAGAAAAACGTCAATTATCTTTAGCTAGCGGTGATTTTCCAGACGCGTATTTGTTAGTATCATGGTTAGACAATATTTCAAAAGTGGATGCACAAAAGTATGGTAAAGAAGGTGTATTCATACCTCTTAATGATTTAATTAAAGATCACGCACCCAATCTTCAAAACCTAATGAAAGAAATTCCATATTTAGAAAAAGGGATTACCGCTCCAGATGGAAATATTTATGGATTAGCTCCGATAAATGAATGCTACCATTGTTCTAGATATGGGAAAATGTGGATCAATACTGAATGGTTGAAGAAATTGAATTTAGAAATGCCTAAAACAACCGAGGAATATAAAACAGTGTTAGAAGCATTTAAGAATAATGATCCGAATGGAAACGGCAAGAAAGATGAAATCCCTTTGAGTGGTGAAAGCACAATGTTAGGGGATGACCCAACGATATTTTTAATGAATGCTTTTATCCCGAATAATGGTAAGGATTATATTAATGTAAACGATGGAAAATTATTATTAGGTGCGATGCAGCCAGCATGGAAAGATGGGTTGAAATACATTCATTCATTATATAAAGAAGGATTAATCGATCAAGGTGCATTTACGCAAAATCCAGAAGCTTATAAACAATTGGGTACACCTAAAGGGGATGTAGTCCTTGGGGCTGGAGCAGCGAGTCACTTGGCAATCATTACAGATATAAAAATAGATGCAGCAAAACAATATGATGTTGTACCTCCATTAAAAGGACCTGATGGAGCACAATTTACACCATCAGATTACGGTAATGTTAATAGTTTTTCTTTTGCAATAACAAATAAAGCAAAAGGAAAGAAAGCAGAAGTATTAATGAAAATAGCGGATTATTTGTATTCTGAGGAAGGTACAATGTTATCCACTAGAGGGAAAGAAGGCGTGAATTGGAAAAAGGGTGGACCTGAGGATATTGATTTAACGGGCAAACAAGCAAAATATGCCTTCATTCCACAAGATCCTAATAAGAAAGATGTAGGTGAATTTGGCTGGGGAGAAAGAGGTCCTTTAGCACTGACTAGAGAACTTAGAGACTCGTTGGCAACTGAAAAGGATGAACTTTCTCCAAAGGGGTATGAGCGCAGATTATATAACGCAACACTGAAATATGATGGATTTGAACCAAAAGAACAATTTAATTTTGAAGCAGCTTGGGTTAGTCCTAAAGATGCTGAAGAAGTGGCATTGTTAAAAATTAATATCAATAAGTACATCGAAGAAAACATGGTTCAATTCGTGACAGGTTCAAAAGACATCGAGAAAGATTGGGATAAATACGTTGACGGTTTTAAAGCATTACAGGTAGAACGCTATTTAGAAATCTATCAAAAAGCGTATGATTTAGGAAAATAATAAACCAACATAATAAAAGAGAATACACGATAGTCTTGTACAGACGTGTATTCTTTTTTTCCATTAAGGGAGGGATTGAAGAGATGGGCGCAAGAATTATTGACGTAAGAGAATATATGGGAGAAGCAAACTCAATTAAAGATTATTCATCCATCGTGAATCAAGTGCTACAAGATATTAAAGGAATTAAGGAAGAAATTATTCTTTCTTTTCCTAAAGGAATCTATCATTTTTACCCTGATCATGCACCAAAACGAGCGTTTCATACATCGAATACAGATTCGAGAAGACATCCGATTAAGACGGTTTGCTTTCTAATTGAGGAACAGGAGAATCTAACTATTGAAGGAAACGGTTCGTTCTTTTTTTTTCATGGCGATGTCATGGGACTAGGAATTTTTCACTCAAAAAATATTCGTTTACAGAACCTATCATGGGATTACGAGGTATCAACTCTATCAGAGTTAGTCGTTGAGAGAACCGTTGCGGAGCAGGGGCGTTATTATGCTGATTATAAACTAGAGGATCATATTCCCTATGAAGTTAGTGAAAATCAACCGTATTTTTATTGGTTAAGTGAAAGGAGCCCCTATTCCAATGAATATTATTGGAAAGAGGAAGGCTCTAAAAATGATATGGTTATCGTTGGTTTTGACGAGACGAACGGGGTGAAAAGAAGATTCTCTGTGAACGAAGGACCGTTTGCCGAAAATAGACAGAAAATAGAAGAATTAGAGAAAGGCAAAATTCGTATCCACTATCACAACTCCCTGCCAAAGGCTGTTGTTGATAAACGAGTGTTTGAATTTTGTAAAGTGATTGATCGCAATACAGCAGGTGCTATGATTTGGGAAAGTGAAAAAGTATGTTTGTCTAATATCACGATTCATTATCTGCATGGTTTTGGCTTCTTAGTTCAAATGAGTGGTGATATTACGTTTGATTCGACTGATTTCATTCCAAATCGCGCTATGGGTAAGCATGGGTCAAGCTTTGCCGATTCTATACATGTATCAGGCGCTAAAGGTGTGATTACTGTGGACGGGTGTACCTTCATGGATCCTCATGATGACCCCATTAATATCCATGGAACTTTTACAAGGGTACAAAAAATAATCAATGAAAATACCTTGGAAGCCATATATGCACATCCGCAGCAAAGCGGATTCCCGCAATATCATCTTGGTGATAATGTAGCCTTTTTTAATCGTGCAACAATGGGCGACGAATTCGGGGAAGAGTATGAAGTAACGAAGGTAGTCCATCCTGGACATGATGGAAATGATCTTCAAACCATGCAAGTTACATTCAGCAAGGAGCTGCCTTTTGATCGTGTGCAAAATGAGAAGGGTGAATTTTTATATGTCATGGAAAACGTGACGTATACACCAGAAGTAGTGATTAAGAATAATAGATTTGCCCATGTGCCGACGAGAGGGATCCTCTGTACAACACGGAGAAAAGTGTTGATTGAAGGCAATCATTTTCAAAATATTACGATGAGTACGATCTTTATCTCTAATGATTCGAACGATTGGTATGAATCTGGTCCAGTCAGGGATATGACGATTCGGGGGAACGTTTTTCATGTGAATCCGGTTGCAGATTGGCATTATCGTAAACCAGCTATCTATATTCATCCGATCCCGCTTGGTGAGATCCCTTCTCCGGTACCAATCCACCGGAATATTACAGTGGAGAATAATACTTTCTATATGCAGCATGAATGTGTGGTTTCTGCGGAAAATGTGGAAAATTTAACGATAAAAGAGAATAAGATTGTCAAGATCCTTCCATTTAGGAGCTGCGATGAAATTCACGATGTATTATTTGAATTTGACAGATGTAAAAATGTGTTACTAGAAGGAAACACCTATGAAGGGGACTTCCTGGCGTATGCAAGAATAAATCGTATGAGTGAAAGTGATTTAAACATTAAGAATGAACAAACCGTGGTGTTTGATGCTATAAGTCTGTTTGAATCAAAATAAAGAGAGAAGGCACGATGTAAAAAACGAAAGAAAAGTTAAAAAATAATAATCGAGAATGGGAGATTTATCAGATGAATCTTTTGTCCTATAAAAAAGCGGCCATGGAATGGACGGAGGCTTTACCTCTGGGAAATGGAAGAATCGGTGCGATGCACTTCGGCGGAGTTGAGACAGAACGGTTCCAATTAAATGAAGATACATTGTGGTCAGGTCCGCCAAAGAGGAATCGAGAATACAACGATCAGGAATCCTTACAAAAAGTAAGGCAATTGATTGATGAAGAAAATTATGAAGAAGCGGTCAGTGAAGCGAAGAATATGTTTGGTCCTTATACACAGAGCTATATGCCGCTAGGGAACCTTAACATTCAATACCTTCATGGGGACACAGCACGAAGTTATAAGCGGACACTCGATATTGGAACGGCCATATCGAATGTTACCTACACGGTTGGAAAAATTAAATACACACGGGAAGCATTTATTTCACATCCGCATCAGGTGTTAGCTGTCCGGCTTACTAGTTCCGTTGCCAACCAATTAAATGTGATCGTTTCATTAGATAGTACGTTAAAAAGTATAACTTCCAATTCTTCAGAAGAGTTGGTTTTACAAGGGATTTGCCCTGAAAAATGTGCGCCCAACTATTTTCATGAGGACGAACAGCCAATCGTTTATGGTGATTTTGGTGAAACACATGCGATTCATTTTGAAGGAAAACTAGGGATTGTTATAGATGATGGAAAGGTAGAGTCGGCGAATGGAAGACTAACCATCCAAAACGCAACAAATGCTGTTCTCTATTTTTCGGTTTCCACCTCATTTAAGGGCTTTGATCAACTCCCTGGGGTCGATTTTGATGTAGTAACTGGACAAAATGAGGCCATTCTTTCAAAAGCCATGAGCATTCCTTATGAGAAATTGAAAGAAACACATATTCAAGATTATCAAACTCTTTACAATCGTGTTGAATTTTCGTTAGGACATAAACATACAGAAGTGCTGCTTGATACAGATGAAAGAGTGCAGAAATATAGTGCTGATGATTTAGCGATGGTCGAGCTTTTATTTCAATATGGACGTTATTTGCTGATTGCCTCTTCAAGAGAAGGAACGCAGCCGGCCAATTTGCAGGGAATATGGAATGACTTGACTCGGGCACCATGGTCATCCAACTATACATTAAACATTAATACGGAAATGAATTACTGGCCTGCGGAGGTGACGAATTTATCCGAATGCCATCGTCCGCTGTTAAAGGCAATCCTAGAGCTTGCGGTAACAGGGAAGAAAATGGTGAATGAACGATATGGCCTGAATGGATGGACTGCCCATCATAATACCGATTTGTGGAGACACGCGGATCCTGTTGGTGGCGAGCGCCACGGAGATCCGAACTGGGCATTTTGGCCGATGTCAGGGCCATGGCTGTGCAGCCACTTGTGGGAGCATTATCTCTATTCCGGGAATAAAGATTTCCTTCGAAAAGAGGCCTATCCGATAATGAAAGGGTCGGCACAATTTTGCCTTGGCTGGCTGGTGGAGGATGAGAATGGCTATTTGGTCACTTCACCGTCAACATCCCCGGAGCATCACTTCTATGCAGAAAATGGACAAGAAGGCTCGGTTACGAAGGGATCAACAATGGATCTGCAGCTGATTTGGGATTTGTTCACCAATTGTGTGGAAGCAGCTGGGATCCTCGGAGTGGACGATGATTGGATTCATCTAGTAACTACAGCGAAAGAACGCCTTCATCCTTTACAAATTGGGAAGTATGGTCAATTGCAGGAATGGCTCCTTGACTATGAGGATGTCGAACCAAATCATCGACATGTATCTCATTTGTATGGAGTCTATCCAGGTAAGCAAATTATCGATGGTCCATTTTTAGATGCTACAAGGCAGACGTTAAATCGACGCGGCGACGCTGGAACGGGCTGGAGTCTTGGTTGGAAGATGTGCCTTTGGGCTCGTTTGAAGGATGGGGAACGGGTAAATGCATTGATTCATCAATTATTTAACATTTGTACAGCGAAAAGGGAAGTAATGGTTGGGGGAGGATTGTATCCGAATCTGTTAGGTGCCCACCCGCCTTTCCAAATTGATGGGAATTTTAGTTATACAGCCGGGGTTGTAGAGATGATTATCCAATCTCATAAAGGATATGTTGAAGTATTACCGGCACTTCCTTCCACTTGGTTAAGAGGGTCATTAAAGGGCGTTCGAGTTCGAGGTGGCTTTGAGATAAGCATTTCATGGGATAAGATGCAGGTAGATCAAATGGAAGTAACATGTCATGCTGAAAACTTATTTATTTTTAAAACAAACAACGCGGTTATTGTTCGTGAAGAAGAAAAAGAAGATAAGAGAATTGATGCGGTTGATGGCATTATTTCACTAGCGATGAGCAAAAACCAAAAGTTTCAGCTGATATTTTTAAATGGAAACACAAGAATTAATGTTTTAACTTAGCCAATAAAATAACAATTATTAGAGGAGTAGAACCATGACACAGTTAAGAATTGGTGTAATCGGTACAGGTGGAAGAAGTACGATTGTGAAATATGGGTACAATCCGACTGGAAATTCGATTGTTATTGGAGCGGCAGATGTGTCTATGGAAGCACTAGAGAATTTCAAAAAGGAAATTAATGAAGACGCTTTTGTTACAACCGATTATCGAGAGCAACCGTTAACATCACCATTTGCTGGGCGCATGAGTGTTGCGGTCGGATGTGCGGCAACAGAATCGATTCGCTCTGGAGGGAAAGTTGTTCATATCGACCAGGGAAAACATAGACTAAATAATACCATTAAAGAAGAAGTAGTATCTTAGCTGTAACATATTTTTTTTGTATCATATTAAGAATCAGTAGAATATTTATTCTATGTTATGAGGTGGTGGAAATTTTTAGTTTAGATAGCCGCTTGTATCAAGTATGCTTGTGGATGTATAACTTCATGTATTTAAATATCCTATT
>NZ_BAWM01000015.1 GCF_000759675.1 Neobacillus niacini
ATAAACGTGGAGGAGCCGTATGCGATGACCCGCACGTACGGAACTGTGAGAGGCGCATGAATTTTTCATGCGCCTACTCTATTTTCCCCCTTATCTTTTTTTCTCCTTCAATAAGGCCGCGAAGCTTGCCGCCTTTTCGGGTGGAGCAGTGAGGGATTTCTCATAACCTTTCTGGAAGCTTTTTTCGTACGCCCTCACAAACCTCTGCCCGAGTATCCGCTGGGCCGCCTGTACCGTATTCATTTCCGGATGGGCATGAAGGTAGGCGTAGAATTTCTCCCCAGAGGAAAAAGAGAGGTACACCTGCTGGAGAAGTCCTATTTTTATTAGGGGCCGAGCGATCTCCTTCTTGTTGTCCAAGCTCAGCTGGGAGCGCGGCATCTGCTGCCAAGCACGGGAGATCCTGAAATTATGCCTGTCTTCAAGCCCCGAACGGATTCCTTCATAATATCCTTCTTCCATCCCCATCTGGCCGGGGTCCGGCGGCGGTTGGCCATCTGTCTGAAAACCTCCGGAGAAAAGAAGGCCGGCAAATAGGAAAAAGGCCATAAGTTTCATTGTCACAGCTTTTTCCCCCTTTCGGTTTATTTCGTCTTCTTTAGTTTAACCAGTCATTTCTTTCATATGTAGTAAGAAAGGAGGAGAATCTGATGGATAAAAGGATCTATCTAGGTAGCTAATTTTCTTTGTGCTGAAGCGGCAGTTTAGTTCAAATAGACAATAATAAATATTTCTTTATTTATGAAAGGAATTTTGATGAGGTAACTACTACCTTTTCTTAAAATTGTGAAGTGTTTCACTTAAAGTAACGGGTGCAAGAGTTCAAGTTCAGTAGCTGCTTCGGCAACATTTTGCTTGTTCCACTAACGGGCAGTATTGTTGAACAAGACTTTAGAAATATATGGTAAAATATATGGTAAATGATAAAGTGGAGAGTGGAACTAATGAAGGTACTGTTGGAGTTAATACGAATAGTGTTTTTATTTGTATTTATCGGAGGAATTTTAAGTGCCTTTATAAATTATGTGTACTCGAAATTAGGAACAAACATAGACACCTACGGCTGGATGGGACTAATAGCGATTCTTATTTTATTATTTGTACTGTATAGGAATAAATATCAGTTTAGTGGATGGTACACAGGTAAAGGTAGAGAAAAACTCCCCACAAAAGTATCAAAAGGGCTTATTTCTATTTCAATATTATTAATGTTGTTACCTCCTATTCTTAGTTTCTTCTTAAGCTAACGGTGCTTACGTTCTACCCTGGCTACCGATATATAATAAAAACATCTAAAAAATGGTCAACCAGAAATATCTGGCTGACCTTATAATACGAACGAGGTGCTTTAGTGCAACAATAAACCTCGGTACAAGAGCAAATGTAAAAAGCATGTTTTTGAAAAATTTGTTCAAAACATGCTTTTAATTTATTAGCGGTGGGTTTAATCAAATTTATTTCTAACTTTTTTTCACTTTTAATAAAAACGTCAAAGGGACTTTTAACTGTGTAATAAATGAAAAAATGGAGCCGCACTATACATCCTCAATATTTAGAAAACGATCCGCCCACTTTTGATAAAATTTTTCTTCATGAGAAACGAGTAAGACACTACCTTTAAACTGAACGATTGCATTTTGTAAAGCTTCTTTTGTTTCTGCATCTAAATGATTGGTTGGTTCATCCAAGAAGAGGAAATTGCAAGGCGAAAGAAGGAGCAGGCATAATTTCACCTTTGATTGTTCACCACCACTTAGTGTCCCAATTGCTTGTGAAGTATGAGTATTCTTCACTCCACATTGAGCCAACCGACTTCGAATTTCCTTCATATTCAATTTTGGGTGAAAATCTGAGATAATTTGGATAGGTGTTTTTGTGCCATCTTCCCATGTTAAATCTTGCTCGAAATAACCAATCTTTACTGATTCCGAAAACCGAAAACTACCTGCTACAGCCGAAATACGTTGAACCAGTGTTTTTAGCAATGTGGATTTTCCGATTCCATTAAAGCCTGTTATCACAAGCTTTTCCCCACCTAAAACAGAGAAATTTAATTTGGGCAAAAGGGGTTTACCATAACCAACCTCAAGGTCATGTACCTTAAGAGCCATCTGTGCGGAAAGTGGAACATCCTGAAAGATAAAAGTCGGCTTAGTAGTAAAGGTTGGTGGAGCCATTCGTTCCATCCGCTCGAGCTGCTTCCGGCGTCCTTGAGCCATCTTGCTATTTACTCCAGCAATATTTCTTCGAATATATTCCTCCGTTTTTTCAATCTTTTTTTGTTGAGCATCATATTGACGAATATAATCCGCTCGCAAATGCTCTTTTTGACGAAGAAAATCTGAGTATTTCCCCGCATACTTTTTGATCGTTCCAAACTCGATATCACAGATGCAAGATGATATTTTTTCAAGAAAATCGATATCATGAGAAACAACTATATAAGCACCATCGAATCCGGTTAAATAGCTTGCTAACCAGTCCACATGTTCCTTATCGAGAAAATTTGTTGGCTCATCCAACAATAATACATGGGGCTTTTCAAGCAATAGCTTTCCAAGAATCACTTTCGCTCTCTGGCCGCCGCTCAACTCCTGAATGGGGCGATCAATGCCAATTACATTAATTCCTAAGCCATAAACCACTTTATCAATGTGGCTTTCAATTGAATAAAATTCACTCGCTTCAAGCTTCTCCTGATAGTTTGCTGCTTGGTCCATAAGATTATAATTACCTGTAATCGCCATTTCTTGATAGATATCATTCAGTGTTTTTTCTAGTTCAAATAAATGGGCAAATGCTGTTTTCAAATAATCAATAATTGTTTTGGTTCCATTGATTTCCACATATTGGTCAAGATGGCCAATCCGAATATCCCTTTGCCATTTAATCATTCCGTTATCCGGAATGATTTCTCCCATCAATATTTTTATTAGGGTACTTTTTCCGGCACCATTTTGTCCTACAATTCCCATATGTTCACCTTTGTATAAATCAAAACTTGCTTTATCATATAGAATTTTGTCTATAAAACTGTGGGTTAGATTTCTGACTTTAAGTAAACTCATCATAATTCCTCTTTTCCTAAAAATAAAAAAAGCAAAGAGACAGCGTCACAAAAGACGCTAGCTCTTTGCTTTGGTGGTTTTGCTGTATCGATAGATCCAACAAATACTATTTCAATGTGGTGAAAGCTTATTGAAATATCCAAAACAAAGGGCCAGAGACAAAGCATTGTCTCTGGCCCTTTAATCAATTATTCATCGGCAAATAGTCATACGTAAATAAGCATAGTAATACTACACTTTTTTTAGCAATCTATTTGCCGATGAATAGAGGAAGCATTAGGCTTCCTGATTAAGCTCCGCACAATGCTTCATCGTATACATTTGCACGGAGCTAATTTTTCTAATAAAAATTCTATGCTGGGTATTCATCATTGAAAGGACCTTCTTTCCCATTTATGCTATTATAGCATCACACAAGAATATATTCAGAAATGATGACCCCTGCATGATGTTTCAATCGCTTATAGAGTTAAACCACCATCTACAAGTGCAATAGAACCAGTCATATAGCTTGCTTTATCTGATGCTAAGAAAGACACCATTTCAGCAAGTTCATTCGGATCAGCATAACGACCCATTCTCATATTTGAAATCTCGTCTGGAACGTAACCGCCTTTTTCAAACTGCTCAGCAACACTAGCAGTTAAGGCTGTTTGAACACCGCCAGGGCAAAGCGCATTAATTCGGATTCCTTTTTTAGCATATTCTAATGCAGCACCTTTCGTTAAACCGATAACTGCATGTTTGCTGGCAGAATATACAGCTACACTATGCTCAGGACGAATTCCTGCAGTAGAAGCCGTATTAATAATCGATCCGCTTCCTTGCTCTTCCATGACTTTTAGGACATATTTCAATCCAAGGAATACTCCCTTTACATTGATGGACATGATTCGGTCAAATTCGGTTTCTTCAACTGTAGTAAAAGGTGCGAACTTTTGAATAACACCTGCATTATTGAAAAATATATCAATGCGGCCATATGTTTCGACTGCTTTATTAACATAGTTTTGCACATCTTCACTTTTCGATACATCGGCCTGAACGAAGATGCCTTCTCCACCTTGCTCTTTCACAAGCTTTAATGTTTCCTCCCCTGTTTCTTTATTAAAATCAACTAAGACAACGGTTGCTCCGTTGCTAGCAAGTTTCAAACTGCTTGCTCTTCCTATGCCACTTCCTGCACCAGTGATAACGGCAATTTTATTTGCTAATTCCATGTTCATTTCCCCTTTGTTTAAGATTTCTTACATCACCTATTTTATTGCTGATTAAGAATGAATTATTGTATTATTCTACGGATAATAGTATTTTCATATTGTAAAAAATAAACAATGTAACCGATTTAAAAAACGGATGGAGTAGATGAAATAGATGGAAATATCCATGGAGGATTTACAATATATATGCCAGCTTATTTCGGAAGTTCATGGAATACCTGTTTATTATGTCAATGGATTTGGTGAGTTCGAGTACGAATTTTCAAGAAGTGACCTACGGAGTAATCCCTATTATGTTCCATTTAAAGAGCAGATAAGTATATATACGTATGAAGAGGATCCGAGTGAGTTCCCTATCTTTTTTTCAAATTCAAATTTGAATTTTTTCTTTGTGAATCTTAAAAAATCGAACTATTTTTTAGGTACTATTATTGTAGGACCTGCCCTTGAGACCGAAATATCGGATGAAAATATTACAAAGATCATGGATGCCTTTAAAGGAAACATCAATAAAAGAAATCTTATTGAATATTATCAAGCCGTCCCCATTATGGACCATCATCAGCTACTATCGATTAGTTTAATGGTTTATTATTTGATTTATCGTAAAACGTTAGATAAAACGTATGTCCTAGAAAACAATAAAGCGATAGACCTCGGTGTCATACAATCAGAGAATTTAGAACTTGAGCTTTCAAAAGGGAGAAGGAATTTCATTTTTCATTCCAATCTTTCTTATGAACGGGTATTGCTTGATTATGTCAAAAACGGACGGATCGATAAATTAAAGGATATCTTCGATTACTCCATTGTGGGTGAGGCAGAATTAGGATTACTGTCGAGACGGAATCGCTTACGAAGTGAAAAAAATTTAATGATAACGGGCATTGCCCTTGTTTGCAGAGCTGCCATTGAAGGGGGCTTAAATGAGGAAACGGCCTTTACTTTAAGTGATTATTATATTCAACAAATTGAGGAATTAGGAAACTTAAAGGCCATATTGAGATTAACGGAAGAAGCCATAAGTGATTTTACCAATCGTGTTCACGGATTAAATGTAGAAAAATATTCTGCACCCATAACTACTTGTCGACATTATATTTACAACCATCTTTATGGAGACATTACACTGGAACAACTTGCAGAAATGTGTCGATTAAGTCCCAATTACTTATCATCTCTTTTTAAAAAAGAAGTGGGTATTCCTATAAGTGAATATATTCAACAACAACGAGTAGACGAAGCAAAAAAGCTGTTGGCTATAACAAGTTATTCGATTTCAGACATCAGCACCTGGTTAAATTTCAATGATCAAAGTTATTTTATAAAAGTATTTAAAAAATACACAGGTTTAACCCCTAGGCAGTTTAGAAATGATCATTCTTCACATCATCCATCGACATGATGGGATGAAAATGTATTGTATAAGTAAGGTATTGGGTACTTGCATATCCTCTTGATCCATTAAAGGGTCATATTCTTGAATAACAGGTTAGATTGTATAGAGAAGAGATTGTGAAGAAATGTACTTAAGCTAACTAAGCAGGATACTTGAAGAAGGATTATCAATTAAACAAAGCGTATATGTATAATATCTATTTAAAATAGAAAGGACTTTTTTATTTGGAAGTAAAAATCGGGGTATTATCAATTTATTTTCCTGATGCTAGTTCAAGTGATTTTTTTATTAATGAAGACCTAGCAGAATTTCTCGGATTTGAAACCAGCCAAGAAGCAGCGAAGTACGTTAAGAAAAAATTAAAAGACAAAATGGAGTGGTCTATTAAGAAGGTAAAAATTGATTATGAAACAAACGGGATTTTTATAGCTTCAAAAAAAGGTGAAGTGATAGTTGAAGCAGCGATTTTGATTAATGAATTGATTAATTTTGAAATAAGTAAAACAGATATAATCGAGGTAATCGAGGTAGTAAGGAATTTTAAAAGACCGAAAAAACAAAAATGGACTGTTGGTGATATATTTTATGTTCCATTAAGCAATGGTTCTTTTAGTTATGGACAAATAATCAAGGATAACGATGGTTTTTCAACTTGTTGTTTATTTAAGATGAATTCAAATGAAATCAAAGACATTAATTCAATAATTACTACAAATATAGTTGCAGTTTTGCCTATATCTCCTAATTCCTTAGATAATCACAACTGGAAAATAATCGGAAGCACAGAAGTTCGTATAAACGTGGAAGAAGTAGTTAAAGGGCAACCAAAGAAATATAAACGTCGTATAACACAGAGTACCTTTCCTGACGAATCATTAAGAAATCTATCAGAAGCTATTATTGGAATCAGACCCTGGAACGAAAATGTGGACGAAGAATATTACGATAAAATGTTATTACCAGATTTCACGAAACCAAAAAGCCTTTTATATCTAACAAGAGATGAGAAAATAAATCGATTTAAGGAAATGGGATACGATTTAAATGAACTTGAAAATGCTTTTAATAAAACACCAGACTTTTATTAATATCCATAATTTGTTCTTCAACTAACAGGTGCAAGAGATTAAGATAGGGCTGTCATCAAAGGTAGCTTTTCTTATTGAGCTAACGAAGCAGTTTAGCTAACGGGTGCTTGAGATTAACAAAGGGGTTGCTGCGGCAATCCTTTTTCTTGTTCAACTAACTGGCAGTTTACAAACAAGTAGGTAAATGAATATTCAATAAACAGTAATATTAACAGTAGGGTGCTGAGGCAACTCATCATTTGTAAAAGCAAGATTGTGAAGAAATATACTTAAACTTAAGGGTGCAAGAGTTAAAGATCATGGCTGTCAATTAGGCAGCTTTATCTTATTGTGCTAACAGATAAGTTTACTTCAATAAATACAAAAGTTTCCTATTGTGAAACTAAATCCTACTTACATTTCAAATCCTGTTTTCGATAAATATTTATAATAAAGACTTCAAATAATAAGTTCATCATAGAGGAGGAGCGTATCCAATGAAAAAAATTTTGTTCATAACCAGTCTTTTATCGATTCTTTTATTCTCCTTTCAAGTAAATGCGGATGCATTCATTAACAGTCGAGAAGAATATGAAAAAACAGGGCGTGTTATTTGGGAAGTAAACACAAAGGAAAAGTTAGTTGCCCTTACTTTCGATGATGGACCACATCCTGTTTTCACTCCTCAAATTCTTGATATATTGGCAAAACATGATGCTAAAGCTACCTTTTTTGTAACTGGCAATAAAGTAGTCAGATTTCCAGATCATTTAAAAAGAGAAGTGAAAGAAGGACATGAAATTGCCAATCATACTTTCCACCATATTTATGGGAATATAACCTCTGCAAGACTATCATCTGAATTAGAAGAGACAGATAAAATTATTAAGAAATTCACTGGTTTAAAACCGTCTCTCTACCGTCCCGTAGGAGGTTTTTATAATGATGTAATTATTAATACAGCTTTAAAAAATGGAAAAGAGGTCGTTTTATGGTCATGGGATCAAGATTCTCGTGATTGGGCAAATCCTCCAGCAAGTCAAATTTGCAGTTATATAAAAAAAGGAGTAAAGCCAGGTAATATCATTTTATTTCATGATTGGCGTGGTAGTGAATATACTCAAACCTGTTCTACTGTTGAAGCATTAGATAACATTTTGGATTTTTTAGACAAGAACGGATATAAATGTGTAACTGTATCGGAATTGCTCTACCGTTCTACGCAAATGATTTCCGAATATTTTGGAATTTATCCTTCAAAGAAAGGAAAAACTTCTCACATTGATTTAATGTTTTAAATGCATTTTTTCGCATGGTCTTTTGTTTAATATTACTTATTAAGTAACGGAGTGCGTTACTTTAAAATTCAGCTGCCATTAGGCGGCTTTCTTATTGAACTAAAGGTCAGTTTAGTTCAATAAGAAGTGCTACAATAGTAGTAAAAAATCGGGGGATTTTATATGGCTGATATAGAAGCAAAAATAACATTTCTTATCACTGAAGAAGGTGGAAGAACGACTCCTGTTTTTTCTGGTTATCGTCCAGCACATTTATTGAACAATGATTATTTAACTACTGGGATACATCAATACTATAATAGAGAAAAGGTCGAGTTAGGTGAGACAGTTTTAGGGACAATCACATTTATCACTCCAGAGGCGTACCCAGAATGTTTATGGGTTGGAAAAAGGATATCTATACAAGAAGCATCCCATATCGTTGGTTATGCGGAGATAACTAAAATATTTAATGAAACACTATTAAAGAAAATGTGAAAATCTTATCCATCTATCGGGTGCAAGAGTTAAAGATCAGCTGCCATTTTCGGCGGCTTTTCTTATTGAAGTAACGGGGCAGATTAGTTAAAGATTAGAGCTGTCATTTTTGGCAGCCTTTATTTTAGTTTAACGAGACAGTTGTTGATTAGGAAAGGAAAAAAATAGTTGCTTGGAGGATTTTGTAAAGCAAATGAATTATTTGGTGGAAAACCCTCTAAACGAGTATGGGTATAACTCTCCTTTACAGTTTTTTTTATTAATATAGTAATATTATACATTTAGCTCTTTGAGGAAAATATAGGAAAAAAGTGATGGATAAGTGATGCTGGGGAGGTCTGAATCTATAGGAAGCAGGGAGGTGAGTGGCTGGTTGAAAAGCGGCACTTTTATATGGATTATGAAGGACAATTCTACCTTAAAATGCGGGCGGAGTGTCCTTCATAACCCCGATGAAGGACACATCCGCCCCAGAAATCATAAAAAATGTCTTTCATTCAGTGCTTTTTGACGGTTCTATGAACGCCCTCTACCATCACTTTAATTCAGCAATGATCTCGAGCAATTGGGCAGCGTAGTTTTTGTCAAGATGCTTGCCAGATTGAGCCTGAATTTCGTTTACCAGGGCTGTCAAGCCGTTTTGGATTTGTTTTTCGTCTCCAGAAGCTTTTTCAAGCTGGTCAACCTTGGCGAGCAGACTGTTAAGAATGCCTTTGTTGGTGATCAGCCCTAGATTAAAGGCTATTTTTAGTTCCTCATCTAACCCGTCTATCGTCACTCGCGGGGCTTGGACCTTAGAATGCAATGAGAATTCAGCCGCACTTGCAAATCCGCCAACGCCATCTTCAATAATCAATCGGACAAATTTTGTTTTAACCCCGTTCAAATTTATGGTTCGAACGGACGGATCGCTGCTCCAAGTTCCAAAAGCTGCATCTTCATAGGTTTCCCCGTCAGTACTGACCTGTAGACGATATTTTAATATGCGTCCGTTGTCACCGTTTTGTCTAGGTGTATAGACAAATTTGCCAAGTTCAGTTTCTTCAGCAAGCTCCATGTTTACTTCATAAGGGAGCGGCGGGTTTTTGCTCCACTTGGAGTGCCAAAACGTGTTTACATTTCCATCAAACGCAAGCTTAATCGGCCCTTCAACATTCGTGTCCCCCTGGGTTGTTTCTTCACTTGTGGCGGTAATTTTCATTGTTGCAGGGTCAATTCTTGTTGGGTCTACAAATTTTCCTTTTTCTACATGAAAGGAAGAAATGATACCACGAACAGAATCAGTTGCACTGCCAATTCTTTCAAGCGGTAATACTAGCGTATTGTAAGGCATACTTGTTTCGGTTGTTAGTGGTATTTCTTCACCATTCACAAATAATCTTGTTTTCTCAGATTCTGTTACAAATGTGAGCGTTGTCCTTTTACCACTAACTAACTTGTAATCGAAGGAATAGGAGCGGTTTGCATAATCGTAACCTACGTAGCCATCTTTATTTACGGCATAAATGGTTGCATAGGTTTTATTCGTTCCAGCATGGCTCTCTTCTGCCAATATTTGTGGACCGTTCGTATCCTTCAATGTCAGGGTGACATTCATAACAGCATTAGGTCCTAGATTGGTTAAACCCGTCTGTGCATAGCTCTTTCCGGTATTTAATTGAAGGCCTAGTCCAGCTGCTAAACTTGCATTAACTTTTTCTACAATGTCATACCCATTTTTACTATTGTCCTTGTCCCCTTTAGTAAAATCATAATCGATAACAGTTGAATCAACTGTTTTCACATCAAATTTTGGATTCGTATTTGGAGCATACCCTGCCTTCTTCGCTGCCTCATTGAACTTTGCGTAAGTAACATTTGTCGTATCGCTTCCCCAATTCTTTTGTGCAATTGCCGGTATTGCCTCAAACACGCGGTCAAACATATCATATGGAGTAATTCCGTTTTCAAGTTTACCAACCTTGTCATTCCATAAAGCGAACATACCTCCCAAGAATTGCGGGTTCGATTCGTTGACAACTGTCCCATTGGAGAACTTATTTGGCTGATAGCTATTGTAAATGGTTTGCGGAATCAAGCGATCCCTATAGTAACCCGCTCTCGGCACCATATAAACTTGGCCGTCATCAATGTTAATAATATCAAATCCTTGATTGAGCATTTGTTGAGGATTAGCCCATCCTGTATTCCAAACCTGCAATTGAACATCTTTAGACGTAACTGGTGTAGCGCCGCTTTTATTCGAAAGGCTTCCCCACAGACGTACAGTATGTTGTTTTTCGTCACGAACGAATTTCAACATATTATCGACATATGCACGATATGCTTCCGCACCTCCATAATACTCATCACTTCCAATATGGATAGGAGCGTTTTTAAATACTGGATTTTCACCATCCAAGTACTCATTATAGATGGATTTAATAAACGGCAAGGTATCCGGATGTGATAAATCAAGCATTGCTGCCGCTTCTTCAGGCTGTTTACCGTTTACAATTTGACCTTTATAGTAAAGATCGGGCCTTACCTTAACCATAGACAAGGCGTGTCCCGGTGTATCAAACTCTGGGATAATATCCACTCCATAATCCTCGGCATCCGAAATGAATTGATTAAATTCCTGCTTTGTATAATAACCATCTTGAGAGGTTAAAGGAACCCCATTTTGCCCAACGATGTTGGACTCCAATCTGAAACCGGCATAAGCATTTTCAATGGCATCTTCAATCGTGTCAAATAAATGCATTTCTAATTCATTGTCATTTAAATGAATTTGGAAGTCATTCAATTTATAGTAGCTCATGTTCTTTACATAATCATAAAGATAATCAAAATCAGTAAATTTACGGCCAACATCCAACATGAACCCACGGAGTTTATACTTCGGATAATCGCGAATCAATCCATTTGGGATCGCATTCGAATCGCTTTGTTTCAAGAGTTGGAGCAGGGTCCTGGTTGCATAGAAAGCCCCCGTATACTCCTCCGCTGTCACGACAATATTGTTATTCTGAATTTCAATTCCATAGCCTTCTTCACCGTATACACCATCTGCATCCTTTTTGAAAATAATCGCATTGGTGTCTCTTGTTCCCATCGAAAGATTAAGTCCCTCTATGTCGATTAAATCCTGTTGGAGAATTTTAGCAGCCTTTTGGAAAGCAGAATCCTGTACTACTAATGCAGTTGAATCATCAACTGATTTTGTTCCCTCCAAACCATACCATTCTTGAAGGGCAGGGATGACGATCGGCTTTTCATTTTTCCCCTCATCGTTATACGCCCCTTCTACAGAAACAGTAAATTCCTTTGACTCGGTACTAGTATCTTTTTTTGTTAACTTCAGGGTTACTTTAACATTTTTATCTGTTAATGGAGTCATTACGTTTCCTTCCAAGTCAATAACAGGTAAAGCGTTGCTTCCCACAACCGCAATTTCCCCATTTGCCGCTTTTGGAATGTTGATTTTTCCCGTTTCTTCATTTACCGTTAGGGAGGTGATTTGTTCAAGTGAAGTGATTTCTGATGGTACTTCGTTATTCCAAGTGGAGTACACTTCCACTTCATTGATGCCAACATTCGGCCAGTTTATTGCGCCGCCATCATATTGGGTAATTTCTAGTTTTAAAAATCTGGCATTCACAGGGCTTGGAATGTTTAGTATTGGGCGTTGAATATCGGACTTTTGTGTCTGTCGATAGAAAGGAAAATATTGCGTTCCATCCTCTGAATAAGTCATGTTAAAGGCAATAATATTTGTTCGTTCCCAGTTAATTATGACTGACTGAACTTGCGTCAGGGCTTCGAGGTCAATTGTTAACGTTCTTGGAACATTATCAGCTCTATCGGTGGACCAACGTGTATTCAAGTCACCATCTACAGTATTACCAGCGACAAAGCCTGTTCCCGCTTCCGTATTTGAAGCAGTCGCGGTTTTCCCAACAGCCACATTACCGGTTTCAACCACAACTGGCTCTATGCTTTCTAAAATCTCAAACTCATATACGGAAACAGTTGCCCAATCCACATCTTTTTCTACATTAGGGGAATTCGATACAAATTCTGTGATGACTAATCTGACTATTTTAGCTGTTTCCGCATTAGACAGCTTAATGGTTTCTATCCATTGATTTTTATTATCCGTAGAATGATACACATTTTTAAAGTTTACACCATCATTGGACACCTGGATGGAGTATGTATTTACATTTTTTCTTTCCCAATGAATTTTAAATCCTTGAATTGTTTTTGCTTCGGGATACTCAACTTGAAGCCATTTAGGATTTTCCTTTGAGGCCAATCCTACTGTGGTAGCCCATCTGGAATCCTTATTCGTAAACCGATTATAATGTCCGTCAAAAGCTTTTTCCGGACCAAATGCTGCGGTTTCAGATCCTGATGCAGTGTAGATTGGTTCCGTGGCCGCTTTAGCTTCCAGCGAAAGTCCTGTCAAAAACGATGGTAGAATTAATAGAATAGTAAGCAGCACACTAATCGATCTTCTAAATAAACTTCGTGACAAACTTTTCAAAACGATATCCTCCTCTTAAATGATTTCTTAGAAAGGAGAGAATCACCCAATTCAAATTCTCTCTTCCCTTTTTCAAATAATGATAAGACAATTATCTATTACGGTAGTAAAACAGTTGAATCTCTTTCTCCTCCTTTTCATAAAAATAAAAAGGCATGGGGAAATAAAAGGATGTGCATTCCTTTTACTTACCACCATGCCTGTTCGCAACAGTAACATGCGATACATATGAACTAATCAGAACTAGTATACTATTAATCAAATTAAAATTAATGGGCTGAAAGTACTGTTTTTACAGAATATTCCGTCAGATTATTTGCCGTTATTTTTATTTGGGTTATTTTCAACTTTGTCGGGCATCTGGAATATACAGTTAGATAAAAATTCTGACTATTTTAGTTATAAAAACACTTTTGGGCGTACATACAAAATATATTATAATGAGATTTCGTACTTCAAAACATGGAAACATTTATTATTATTTAAGTATAAGAGAAAGTTCTTTTTCGTTAGTCCTGACGCAATAAATTATGATTTTTCCTTCAAATGCTTATTAAAAAAATGTTAAAAAGAAGTTTAAGCCTTTCAAGTCAAGAACAAGATTGTGAAAAAGTGCACTTAAGCTAACGGGGGCTTTAATTGAATAAGGACAAAAAAAGTAATAAAAAAACCGCCGCAATATGTAGTGGGTTCCGTCAAATCAATATTAGGAACAAGCAGAGAAACATTATAAAATGCTGTCATTTTGGCAGTATTTTTTTGTTCAAAAAACACAACTTTTATTTAGCCTGTTCGTCTAAGTATTGAACTTTATGGGAAAGGAGGTAGAAATATTACTGATGAATAGAAAGGATGAAATTGCAGATTGGTATGACCAACACAGTAAGTCTGTTTTAAGTTTTATTTTATTGATAGTAAAGGATTATCAACTAGCAGAAGATTTAACACATGATACCTTTGTTAAAGCCTATTTGAATTATGAGTCGTTTAAACATCATTCCAGTGAAAAAACATGGTTATTTAGTATCGCTCACAATCTAACAGTTGATTATTTAAGGAAGCGTAAACCTTCCATACTTTTTAAAGAATGGTTTCTTATGCAAAAAGATGATAAACCATTGCCTGAAGAAGTATTTCAATTAAAAGAAGAATCATATGAACTTTATAAAGCGTTAGGCAAAATCAAAGATACATATAAAAAGGTCATCGTATTAAGAAAAATAAAAGGTTTTTCAATAGAGGATACGGCAAAGATATTGGGTTGGTCCGAGAGCAAAGTTAAATCTACGCTATTTCGAGCGATCCCTGCTCTGAAAAAGCAATTAAATAAGGAGGGGTATTTGAATGAATCAGCAATTTGAAGATACTGAATTTGACCATTCCTTGAAGTATTTAGATTCCCATTTTATGTGGAAGAAAAAACGAAAACAAGATTTAAAAAGTAGAATACTAACACATATTGAAGATTTAGAATCTAATGAAAGTATTAAGAACCCCATTGCAGTAACAAAAAACAAACGGGTAAAAAGGTTTGTGGTTCCCTTGGTAGCCTCTGCATTTGTAGTGCTTTCAGCTGGAGTAGGTGCAGCTCGTATACCTAGCTTTTATAATTTAATAGCTAATGTTAGCCCAGAAATTGCATTAATGCTTCAGCCTATTGAAATCATTAGTGAAAATGACGGGATTAAGATGGAAGTAGTTGCTACAATGAATGATAGCGAAATGGCAGTTATTTATGTGACTCTGCAAGATTTAAGAGGTACCAGGATCGATGAAACTCTTGACCTTTACGATTATTCAATAAGTGGTGCTCAGATGTTTAATAGTCAAATTGTAGATTATGATGAAACAACAAATACTGCTACTTTACGAATTCAAGGAAACGGTGGAAAGAACCTTAACAATCGAAAAGTGAATTTTAGTATTAGATCATTCCTTAGTGATAAACAAACGTTTAAATTTGCAGTTAATGCAAATATATCAGAATTAACAAGCAACTCACCACAAACCGTTCCGCTAGATATGAGCCATATTTCAGGTGGAGGAGGAAATTTGTATCAAACAATCGAAAAACAAGGGATAGTACAGGTTTTAAAGCCTAATGAAACTGAAATTACTCTTCCAGAAATAAAGTTTATGCATATTTCTAGCATAGGTTTCATTAATAATCGTCTTCATATTCAAGCAAAATGGAATAAAGATAATATTGATGATCATGGTTATTTTTATTTTGTTGATGATTTGGGTAATGAAATTCATGATTCTGCAAGTATCAATTTTGGAACAGATGAAAAGGGTAGCACTATCTACGGTAACGAATATACAGAATATATTTTCGATACAAATAGTGTTGATTTTGAAGAACAAGAATTATTTGGACATTTTGTATCAAACGGAAGATATACAACAGGGAACTGGAACACTACCTTTAAAATGCAGTCTGTTCAAGATGAAATAAATAGAGACTTGAATAAAAAATTTGGAACATGGAGTTCGAAAAGCGTTTCTATTTCGCCATTAGGAGTAACTTTATACGGTAAAGGTAAATTCAACGATTCAACCAATATTGAAGTAAGTGCTAAAATGACCGATGGGAGCGTTCAAACATTTGATTCAATGAATAATTTCAGCGAGGATGAAGAGATAACAGTTAAATTTTTATCATCTACACCATTAGAACTTTCTAAGGTAAAATCTATAATTGTTAATGGTACGGAAATAAACCTTTAGCAATTTGTTCAAACAAAAGGGAATGGAACTATAATCTGCACTTAAACAAACTTGTTGTCATTCTTAAAAAAATGATCCTGTTTTGACCAAGTAAACAGAATCGTGAAAATCATTACTCCACCTACCATATTGTGAAATTAACGGGTGCGTTAGTTCAATATGAGTTATTTGATAACCATTTCTATATGTAGAAGTTAATCTCATATACTAGTTTGAGTCACAAAAGTTTATTTTTCAAGGTAGATTAACAGAGTGGTTCAGCTTAATAAGGATGCCAAATTATAGAAAATGTTGAAATTTGCTCATTTATCACTTATCATTTGGTTATATAAAAGCATAAATCGATTGTATAACCTCATTGATATGGTATGAGGGTCTCTACCAGGAACCGTAAAATCCTGATTACGAAAAAAAATGTATTTTTTACATTTTTCTACGTAATCAGGATTTTTTTTTTTTTGAAAAATCAACTTATTTTAATGCTCAAAAACGTTTAGGAGGAAATTAAAATGAAAACAATTTATGTTAACGCTACTTTTTTTACTATGGATAAGGAGAATCGAATCTTTAAAAACGGTATGATGGTTGTACAAGATGAACTTATTTCCTATATAGGCAAACGTTCTGAAGAGCTACTGACGGATGTAGACCAAGTAGTGGATCTTGCAGGTAAATGGGTTATGCCTGGTCTCGTGAATACCCATTCTCATATTTTAATGACTCTTTTACGTGGTATTGGAGACGATATGCTGCTAAAGCCTTGGCTTGAAACTAAAATATGGCCAATTGAAAAGCAATTTACAACGGAGATTGCCTCAGTGAGTGCACAACTTGGCATTTTGGAGATGTTAAAGTCGGGAACAACTACATTCTCAGATATGTTTAATCCAACAGGTATTGAACCGAGCGCTGTAATGGAAACAATTAGTGAAACAGGAATTCGTGGAGCCTTTTCTTATTCGATTTTTAGCTTCGGCACAGAAAAAGAGCAGAAAATGAATCTTATGAGTGCAGAGCAGTTTTCTAAAAACTATAAAATGTTTGCAAATGGGCGTCTAACAACTATGGTTGCACCTCATAGCCCTTATGCTTGTACTCCGGAAACACTTTTAGAAACCGCTCGAATTGCAAAGGAAAATGAGTTAATGATACACATCCATGTATCAGAAACTGATTTCGAAATCTTAGACATCGAAACTCGTTATGGAAATCGACCTGTCGAGCATCTACGCAATTTAGGTATCTTTGATCAACTAACAGTAATGGCTCATGGTGTAATACTTAACGATGAAGAGAGAGCAATTTTAAAGCAACATGATGTACGAGTTGCTCACAATCCAATTAGTAATTTGAAGCTAGGTTCAGGTATTGCGGATGTTGTTAGTCTATTACAAGCTGGGGTTAAAGTAGGTATTGCAACAGATAGCACAGCTTCTAATAACAATCTTGATATGTTTGAAGAAGTTAGAACTGCTGCATTACTACAAAAAGGGATTTATAAAGATGCTACTAAATTCTCTGCACAAACTGCGTTAACTTTGGCTACTCGGGGTGGAGCTGAAGTCATTGGTATGGAACATACGGGCTCTCTTGAAGCAAATAAGAAGGCAGATTTTATAACAATTTATCCTTATGATAAGGAGCATCTACAACCAATTAGTACAGCATATTCACATTTACTTTATGCGGCACGCGGAAGCGATGTATGCGATGTCTATATTGATGGGAATGCAATTGTAAAGAACGGCAGATGTTTAACGATCGATGAAGAAAAAGTGATCGCAGAAGCAAATCGCCTCCAGAATACACTAACTAGTAACTAAATATTTACTAATACTTTTTTATCATTTTTCTGTAAGTGACGGTGGACCTTCGTAACCATATATAACACATAAATTCTTAGAGGTTCTTCGACTTGAAGAACCTTTCCATTTTTTATTCAACTTCATCTTCCTCTATATTATCGAATAGATAGGTCAATTAATAAAATATAATTAACATCGCAGTCCACAGTTAACTTTAAGTTAAAATAATAATTGATCTGCTACCGCAAATGTTTTTTATCGGGTAGTTTAGCATTCCTGTAGATCGTTAAATATCAGGTTTGAAAAAAATAGAGCCCCTCAGGAAGATCTCTGCGATAGCTCTCTAGTTGATTAAACAATACATCATGTCTTTGTTTCATATTCGTATACCTCCCTTTTTTATAGGTATGTATTCGATGAAAATGGTAATTCCTCTGTAAACTATGAAAATTAAACGTATCAGATCGATCCTATGTTTAATTAAATAGTCCTTATATTTCTGCTAATCGCCAGCTATTTACGTAATTAGTAAAGATGATTGAGGTCATTCATCTTCTAAATACGTGTTTGGGTGGTATTACCTATCATTTCTGGCTTGTTCAAGGTTAATCAACAATATTCTACATTTTACCACTTTCTTTATAGGAAAAATGTAATTGTGAACGTAGAATATTCATGCATTTTGTAAAACTACTAAAGTTTACTAATCTATTAATATCAATGATAATCTACTGGAAACGTTTGGATTTTGAAAAATAGGAGGGTTTAAATGAGCAAGAAAAAAGCGTTGTCAGTATTATTAACTGCAGGACTAGTCTTAAGTGTCAATGGAGTATACGCACAAGGACCTGAAGGAGCACCAAACTCGAACGCAGCATCCGCTTTTGACAACAAAATCATAAAGAAAATTAGCGCCGACAACATGTATAACACAATTGATTTATTATCAAAGGAGCCACGAGCGGCAGGCACTGACGGGGAGCTTAAGGGAGCACAGTACATAAAAGGCCAGTTTGAGAAGTATGGGTATGAGACAGAGTTGCAGCCTTTTAAATTCTATGATGTTGTTCGAAACAATGTAAGTGGATTATTAGAAATTGGTGGACAAAGTCTTAACCCATACGTTTTTTCTGGGTCATATAGTGGGGAAGTAACGGCGGAGATCATGCATGTTGGTAAAGCAATTGCCGGTACTGTACCAGATTCAATTAAAGGGAAGATTGCCTTGATCGAACGAGGCGATATCCCCTTCGTTGAAAAAATCCAAAATGTGTTGAATAAAGGTGCGGTTGGTGTCATTATGTATAACAATAGTGGTACATCCAACGCATTTGGCCAAGCAAGTTATGGTCAAAATATTCCTGCAGTTGCCATCACTAGAGCCCAAGGATTGGCATTAGCGGAGCAATTAAAAGTTGGTCCGTTCACGGCTAAAATAAAAGTATCCGGGTCAGGTTTTCTTGAAAAAACCTCCTATAACGTCATTGCCAAAATGAAACCACATAAAAACAAGGATACCGGCCAGATTGTCATGGTTGGTGCACATCACGATTCAGTTCCTGGGGGACCTGGTGCAAATGATGATGCTTCTGGAGTATCTGCTGTTTTAGAGCTTGCCAGAGTTATGGCCAATATGCCAATTGATTCGGAACTTCGATTCGTTACTTTTGGCTCCGAGGAAAAAGGTCTGTTAGGATCTTATCATTATGCAAGTACGTTAAGTTCGGAGGAAGCGGATCGAATCGTAGCACATTTCCAAATGGATATGATAGGAAGTAAGGACGCCGGCGGCGATAACAAAGCAAACGGATTAATCATGTACACAATCGACGGCAAGAAAAATTTAGTTACTGATCTTGCTTCCGCTTCAGGTGCAAGAACAGCATTGGGCGAAGTCGTTCCGTATGGGCAGTTAGGTCGAAGTGACCATCAGCCATTCCATGAACTAGGAATTCCGGCAGCTCTATTTATTCACTCGCCGCTAGAGCCATGGTATCATACTCCAGCAGATACCATTGATAAAATCGATAAAAAGAAACTACAAGAAACAGCTGAAATTGTCGGTGCAGCCGTTTATCAAATCGCGCGGCCAGACACACCAGCCTTAGAACATTCTCGAGTTGCACCTAAACCAGTCGATTATGATTTCGAAAATCGCCCACCAGGAGCTTAATAAATTTTACCAAGAAAAATAGCGGTAGAAATTAATAATGGGTTCCGTTACCTATCACAAAAATTAAAATGTAGAGAAAAATGACTATTAAAATGTATTTATTTTGATAGTCATTTTTTATTGGTAGGACTGTGACATTCTAGGTATTCTACACACAGAATAATTACAAAAAATTTTTCTAACGATTACCGTTATAATTACGTTAATCACTTACAATAAGTATAAGAACATCAACTAGGAATCGACCCCTATTTTAAGCGTATAGTAGTTACTTACTCAACATCAAGGAGGAAATCGATTATTATGAGCGACATAGTGAAATTACGAGGACTTACCACAGTCAGTTTTTGGGCAGCTGATCTAGCAGGGGCAAAAAAGTGGTACGCCGAGCTATTGGGCATTGATCCATACTTCGAACGGCCAGGATATGCTGAGTTTCGCATCGGTGACTACCAGCACGAGCTGGGATTGATTGATAGCCGCTACGCGCCAGATGGTTCAGTGACTAGCCCAGTTGGTGCTGTCGTGTACTGGCACGTCGACGATGTGACATCTACTTTTGAGAAGCTGCTATCCATGGGAGCAAAAAAGTACGAAGTACCTACAGAGCGAGGTGAGGGGTTCGTTACTGCTTCAGTGATCGATCCCTTTGGGAACATCCTAGGCATTATGTATAATCAGCACTATTTAGATGTTCTTAGCTCGACCGGAAATGCCTGAACCATGCCATCGGCATCTGGGTATTCACAAGCTTCAAATGCATCATTGCTTTTACTAGAATGTACATAAACTAAAGGGTGCAAGAGTTGAAAATGGGGTGCTGCGGCATCCTTTTTTTCTTGTTCCACTAACGGTGAAGTTTAGTTGAAGAAGGAATTTTTCTTCAAAGAGAGAACTTACTATAAGAATGAGTAATAATCTTACTAAGATAATAATTGCGGCGGTGGTTAAATGATCAAGATGAAAAAGTTAGTTGATGAGAAAGTTTTCTATTGGGAGGTTTGGCAAGATGGTAAATCATTGATAATTCACTATGGTATTGTCGGAGATACTGGTGAAACTGAGGAAAAAAAGTTGTCATTATTTCAACGTGCAGAAAAATTAATGGATGAGCTAGCTGAAGTAAAAGCTAATGATGGTTATGAATATATAGATGAAGATGAATTATTCGAACTAGTTGTTCAATACAGTTATAAAGAAGACGAAATGGATGCAATACTTGAAAAAAGACATAATGTAGAAGACTTATTGAATGAATGTTTAGGCTGGACAGGAAATGGTTCGTGTGATGGCGGAGATATTGGTGGTGGTACAGCTAACATCTTTAATTTTGTTGTAGATGTTGAGAAAGCTACGAAAACAATAGTAGAAGAACTTCAAAATAACAACCTCCTCGTAGAAGTAAAAATAGCTTATTTAAATCCAGAAGAAGAGGAATATATAGCTTTGTACCCAGAGGGATCAAAATTTGACTTAATGTAAAATTGCAGTAAGTTTATTGTGCTAAGTAGGCAATTCTTCAAGAAGGAGAATTGCTCTTTTTTGTTGGCGTGCCCAGGCAAGCCATTAATTGCTAACTGGTGGAAGTCCAGTCTAGGTAAGAACCAAGTCGCCTAGTAGCTGACAGGCAACTGGTGGAGTAATCCTAAGGTTGAAGCCCTGTGCCAGCAACTTTACAGGTTGTAACATAAAGTGAATCCTGCCGCCTCGTCAAGAGCAACCTGGAAACAGGACAAGGAGAAGTCGAGCCTTGCGACAAAGGGCGAAGACCATGGAAGGTGTGTAGAACTTGGAACAACACTCAAGAATCTCTCGGGGTATGGGGAACGACATGTAAAGAAAGTAATTATCGGAACTGGGGAGACCCTACTTTACCCTTATGGTTAAGGAAAGAGAAAGCCTATAAGCAATTGCGAAATGGCGGACTGTAAAGAGGGAGTCGGAGGAGGTCATAGTGCGTGCGTGGCAGCACGTTCATCAGGTGGGTTAAAGTCCCACTGAATCTCAGACTAGGGGATTCATATCCGAACTTGGGA
>NZ_BAWM01000014.1 GCF_000759675.1 Neobacillus niacini
CTACCTGTCAGCTATACATTTCCGCCACAACGGCATGTTAGGGACTTTCACCCATTAGAGCGAAGCGCTGCCAAGCGCACACAAGAAAAGGCTTCATTTATACTGAAGCCTTTTTTTGTTTATTTATAAAAGTTTTTTTCGGCAAATTTATCAGAATAACCGATAATAGAATAATAGCAGTTCCAACAAATTGTAGAACCCCAAAGTTTTCATTATATAGGAAGACACTTAGTAACGTAGCAGCGACAGGCTCCACAGTCGCAATAATAGATGCTTTGCTGCTCTCCATTTTTTCTAGTCCCTTTGTATATAATAAGTAAGCTATAACTGTTGGAAATAATCCCAAACCTAATCCATAAATGATGACTTCCCCGGTTCCTAAAATACTTCCTTTTTCAAAAAGATCTGTAAATAGAAGCAATGTGATAGCAGCAACTAAGAACGTGTAAAAAGTAACAGTGAATGGGCGGTATTTTGCTAACGCAAATTTACCGAATATACTGTATAAAGCGTAACCGAAGCCTGCACCTAATCCTGTTAGAATTCCAACAAGATTCATTGATGGTGTATCCTTTAAACTTACTCCAACAATTAAAACACAGCCTATCAAAGTCCCAATGACTGAAATAATTTTCCTTCTATCCATACTTTCTTTTAAAAATAGATAAGAAAGTATAACTACAAATGTAGGAGCAGTATAAAGTAAAATAACAGAAAACGATAGACTCAATTGGTTTATAGAAGTAAAATAACACCAATTAAATAGTACAATGCTGAAAATCCCCGTTCCAATAAAGTATTTACTATCTGCCAAATGTATTTTCATTTGTCCTGGATATTTTGTAATACCGATAATCCCTAGCAATAAAACGGCTGTTACTACTCTCAAGGTAACGATTTCCATTGAAGTAAAACCTAAAGCTGCTAGTTTTCTAACAAATATGGCTATGATTCCCCACAAAGCCGCACTTATTGCAATTAAAATAATTGGACCCATTTTCCCCATCGCACACACACCTTATTGAAATAAAGAAGAAGGGAATGTTATTTCCCTTCCTTTGCCTTCTATTAATTTAGTTGATATACCTTGCCATATTTCTCGTACAAATAATCGATTAGGTATTGAGCATTTAAGCCTTCCCCTGTTACATCATGAAGGATTTCTAACGGTTTCTTCTTCTTACCATATTGGTGGATGTTTTTCGTCAGCCATTCTTTGATTGGCAGTAAATTACCTTCCTCTAACAGTTTCTCGAAGTTTGGCAGATCCTTTAGCATCTTATTCTTAAACTGAGCAGCGTACATGTACCCTAGAGCATAGGACGGGAAATATCCAAAGCTGCCCCCTGCCCAGTGAACATCCTGCAGTACGCCTTTCGCATCATTCTCTGGTGTAATCCCTAAATATTCTTCATATAATTCATTCCAAACCTTCGGGAGATCCTTCACCTCAAGCTCACCGTTAAATAGACCTTTTTCAATTTCATAGCGAATAATAATATGGAGAGGATATGTTAATTCATCCGCTTCGATTCTAATCAGCGACGGCTTAGATTCATTTATTCCACGGTAAAAGTCTTCAATTGTAACATCATCAAACTGACCAGTAGCATATGTCTTCAATAATTCATAGTTATTTTTCCAAAAAGAAAAGCTGCGACCAACAATATTTTCGTAGAAAAGCGATTGAGATTCGTGAATCCCCATTGATGTTCCTGTACATAATGGTGTGCCAATCAAGTCTTTTGAAATATTTTGTTCATATAACGCGTGACCGCCTTCGTGAATCGTACCAAAAACAGCTGTGCGGAAATCCTGTTCATCATAATTAGTTGTGACCCGCACATCTCCTGGATTTAAGCCAGTAGCAAAGGGATGCACTGTTTCATCTAGTCTGCCGGCATCTAAGTTATAGCCCATTTTTGCAAGTATTTCTAAACTTAATGCCCGCTGGTTATCCTTTTTAAAGGTTTTAAAAAGAAATTCTGTTTTAGGCTTATTAGGTGAGTCAGCAATTTGTTTGACCAACGGTACTATTTTCTCCCTTAAATCTCCAAATACTTGATCAAGGACTTCTACTGTCATCCCAGGTTCGTATAAATCTAGTAAGGCATCGTATTGATTTCCTTGATGCCCCCAATAATTGATGAAACGTTTTGTCATTTCTACCAGCTTCTCTAGATAAGGTCTGAACAATTCAAAATCTGACGTTTCCTTTGCTTGTTCCCAAACAGATTCTGCCTTGGACTGGAGGATGACATATTCCTTGTATTCTTCCGCAGGAATCTTTTTGTTGCGTTCGTATTCTTTTTTACATTCCTCAAGAATTTTCGCTGTCTTTTCGGATATATTATTTTTCGAAAGAGTTGCTATGTATGCTGCCATATCTTCAGAAGTGGACATTTTAAAAACCTCTGATGAAAGCATGCCAATTACTTCAGACCGCTGATCCACTCCCTGCTTTGGAGCCCCTGTCCTTAAATCCCAATAAATCAATCCCAGGGCTTCATTATAGGCACTCATTTTCTTAACGTATTCTAAAAACTTCTTCTCTACTTGCTCTGGAGTCATTCTCAAACTAAATCCCCCTTTTTACTAATCAATTGTATTTTATCATATTTTTCTGAAAATCTAGGGATAAAAAAACAACAGAAGATAAATTCTGTTGTAAAATAATTTTAGGGAAAGAGGATGTTTCCTGGAAAAACAAAGTAAAATGGTAAAGAGAGGTTAAGTATTCATTGAAATTATTACTTTTTACCGATTGATACTTTCCAAACTTCAGGACCTTCTTCAAGGTATTCCCAAGTAAATTGTTCAGGTCTTTCCATCATAAACTGATACTGTAGTGGTCTTGGGTCGTGGTCGTTCACGATCTGCATAAATTCTCCAGAATTTAATTCGTCAAAACCCCTAAAAATAGTTGAATGTTTTTCACGAGGTGGAAAATCTGGTACATGGATAATCGTTGCAAATGTTTGCATTATTTTCACTCCCTTAAATTTGTTAACTTCTCTCTTATTATAAAAAATAAGTCTACGTACCATAGTGCTGACCATCACACCTATAGGATGATTTTGCTATTAGTTACCGGAAGGAGAAGATAGAATGAAAGAATTGGTAGGCTATTGCACGTCATGCGCGAAAGAGATTTATTGTTTAGAAGGCTTCTTTAATGGCGTACAATCTGACGACCGAAAGATGTATTGCTTTGAATGCTACGAATCTAACCAGGAAAAAAATCCGCAAGATTAACCCTTGCGGATTTTTCAATTTATGATTAGTCTTCGTCCAACGCTAAATCTTTTACAGGAAGCTGCTCTTCTTCCTTATGTGTTGGCTTACGTAGATTGAAAAGTGCCTTTAAACTGAATGCAAGCAGCACAACAACACCAATTAAGAAAATTGTATCTGGAACAGCACGCCATGTTAAAATGCTTTGAACAATATCCTTTTGAAGGAATTCAACTGAACGGGAAGTTGCATAACCGTGATCATATGCTTCTTTTAATTGAATAATTCCTACCGGTAGTAACGATACGAATACCATTCCTGCAAGACCCACGTTTAGCGCAATACAGCTGATTTTAACCCATTTATCATTCCACGCCTCTGGTTTAACAATATTTCTTAATGAGTACAATAGTACCGCACAAGCGAACATACCGTATACACCCATCATCGAACCATGTCCATGTGCCGGAGTTAAGAATTGTCCGTGTTCTAAGAAACTTACAGCAGGTAGATTGATTAAGAAGCCCAATACCCCTGCTCCCACTAGATTCCAGATACCAACAGAGATCAAGAACCAAAATGTACCTTTATAAGGGAAGTTATTACCGCCATCTTTCATCACTTTATAATGCTCATAGGCTTCAAGGATTAAGAGTGTTAAAGGAATAACCTCTAGTGCAGAGAAAACAGCACCAAGTGCAATCCAAATTTCAGCTGAACCGTTGTAATAGTAATGGTGTCCAATACCGATTACTCCACTTCCTAATAGTAAAATTAATTGGAAGTAAAGTGCTTTTACAGTAGAGCTCTTTGTAACAAGTTTCATTTGAACCATTAAGAATCCAATAACAACGACTGCAAATACTTCAAAAATACCTTCTACCCATAAGTGAATAATCCACCAGCGCCAGTAATCAGCGAAGGTAAAGCTGGTATCAGGGTTAATTAACAATGCAAAGATGTAGAATGCTGGTACAGCGATTGCGGAGTAGAACAATAAGTGAATAAGTCCACCTTTATCACTTTCACGCTTTAGTCCACTTTTAAGTCCACGATAAACGATGAAGAGCCAAATGAGCATTCCTGCTATTAATATAATCTGCCATAAACGTCCCAACTCGATATATTCCCAGCCAGTGTGTCCGAGTAGGAACCAATTGTTTCCTAAATAGCCATTTGCCCCCAGCCACTGTCCAATCATACTTCCAACCACGAGAACAACTAATGCCCAGAATAAGATATCTACCAATAATCCTTGTTTTTTAGGCTCATAACCACCAACAAGCGGCGCTATATAAATACCCATTCCTAACCATGCGGTTGCAATCCAGAAAATCGCAAGCTGTAAATGATAACCTTTCGTGATATTGAATGGGAGAATATCATGAATCCACTTCATTCCAAAGAAGCTATCAGGTTCAATATAATAGTGCGCTAATAGTGCTCCGAGCATTGCTTGTACAAAGAATAAGGCGACAACGATGACAAAATACTTTCCAGTTTTTACTTGTGAAAGTGTCAGCGGAATTTTCTTCAAGTCAATTTGCGGGAAGCTTCCTTCCTTGTACGCCCTGTCCATATCTAGATGATAACGATAGAAAATCCATAATATAATACCAATAAAGAGTATTAATAGTGTTACACTTACCCCGCTCCATAGGATGGCAGAGAACGACATTTGATTTCCTGCGTCTTCATAATAAGGCCAGTTATTTGTATAAGTGATTTCATCACCTTGACGGACAGTGCTTGAAAGCCATGCAGTCCAGAAGAAGAAGTCAGAAATTTGTTCTATTTGATCACCTTCAGCAACATAGGCACGATCTTTTTCCGGCATATCTGATTCCTTGATCAGATTCTCCTTTAATCCCCATCCATCACCTTTAGTGAAAATTTCTTTATAGTATTCTCTTACTTTTTCAAGTCCAAAAGCTTGAGCATTTGTTAGTTCCATTGTATCTGTTCTGCTATCATAGCGATTTTCACGCATTTCTTTTTTAACATTATTTTTGATGATCGACTTCTCATCTTCAGTTAAGGAAGCATAATTGCTATCAAACTTTTCATTTGCTCGATAGTCTTGCATACCTTCCGTATAAATTTTCAAAGCCTCAGCTGTATAATCTGGACCCATATATGATCCGTGTCCTAAAACTGTTCCATAGTCCATTAAGCCATACTTTTGGAAGACTGCTTGTCCTCCCATAATCGTTTCTTTTGTAAAAAGCACTTCGCCTTTTTCATTTGTAATTTCTAAAGGTCTTGGCGCCTGTTCCTTAAAGATCCAATAGCCGCCAACCAACAAAACAGTGAAGCTAAGCAATATGGTAATAACTAAAATGGCTTTTAAAAGTGCATTTCTATTTGCCTTTACCACTTTGTTTATTTTTGTCCCCCGCTGTATTTCCATTTCTGTCATCCTTTCCTGTTTCAATACCTCGTATTTTAACGTTCCCAAGAAAGCTACAAAGTGAAACTCCTCATTCTTCGTCTGTGATATTCACCACACTCCATTGAGAATAATTTTCAAGAAATCTGTTATCTATGATGGAGGTCACATAATTGTTTTTCAATCACTGCTAAAATGAAAGTAATTAAGAATTACTAATACGAAGGTGATGTTAATGAGGCAAGAGGACATAAAAAAAAGATTATCAAATGTCCCTCTGTTCAAGGAATTATCAGATGAGGAGCTGGAGCCATTCATAAAAATTGCATTGTCTCGCTTTTATAAGCAGAAGATGTATGTATTTATGCAGGATGATCCGCTTGACCGAGTATTCTTTATCCATTCTGGAAAAATCAAAATCTATAAAACAGATTTTTCTGGGAAGGAACAAATTGTATCCGTTCTCGAACAGGGTGAGATGTTTCCACATGCCGGTTTTTTCCGGGAAGGAAACTTTCCAGCCCATGCGGAGGTTTTAGAAGAAGCAAATCTCGTTGTTATTCCAATCGACAAATTTGAAGAAACACTTATTTCCTATCCAGAACTCTGTATAAAGCTATTCAAAGTGTTAGGAGAGAAAATTGTTGACCTCCAAGGAAGATTAGAGGCACAGGTCCTTCATAATACCTTTGAACAAATTGTATTACTTCTAATTCGACTTTGTCAGTCAAATGGTGAACAAGTTGGCAGCAGGTTTCAGCTTACAACACAATTCACCAACCGCGAACTGGCCAATATGATTGGAACCTCAAGGGAAACAGTCAGCAGAACCATCAATCATTTAAAAAAGAAAAACTACATTAACCAGTGCGAAGATGGGTTCTATTTAATTGACCGCGAAGCACTGGAGCAAGAATTATTCAACTAAAAATGAAAAGGGGTTGTTCAAAGTGGAACAAAAAATTATTGAATTAGATGTTAGAGAAGATTTAAAGAATAAAATTGAACCTTTCCAAAAAATTATGGAAGCCATAAAAGAAGTGAAAGATAATGATATTTTTATCCTCCATGCTCCTTTCAAGCCGGTACCATTGTTTGCTGTATTAAAAGCAAAAGGCTTTACGCATGAAGCAGAGGAAATTGATGCTAAGCACTGGAAAGTTACTTTTACGAAGAATTCCTAGATAGAAAGGTGATCACAAATGATATTAGATAATCGAGGTTTAGAACCGCCACAGCCAATGATGAGGACTCTTACAGCCTTAGAAAATTTAGGTGAAGGTGAAGTACTAACCATCATTAATGATAGAAGACCGATGTTTCTTTATGAGCAGCTAGAGGAACTTGGCTACAAGCAGCGAACAGAACCACAAAACGACGGAAGTTTTAAAATTGTAATCTTCCGATAAGAAGGTGTAAACATATGCTTCCACTGTCTAAGGGGAATGAAACAAATATTAAGCTTCCTTTCTCATTTATTATTTTCAGTTTAATCGCTCTCGTCTTATCACAGATTCTAGTTCTAGTAAATGGACAAATGCTAGTCAATGGCAGCTTCCGCCTCCCAGCAATCTGGTCAGCCACACACATACTTGTCTTGGGCTGGGCGCTTATGGTGGCGATGGGAGCGATGTATCAGCTAGTACCAGTTGCTTTCTTAACGAAAATTTGGAATGAAAAATTTGGTTTTATCCAATTTATTGTTACTGCACTTGGAATTGCTTCGTTTTCGTGGATGTTATATGTCTCTCCACAAAACGCATTACTACCAGGAATTCTAATGCTGCTTGGGATCTTAATGTTTTTATTTCAAATGTTTATGACCTTAAGAACACAGGCTAAACCAAATATCTTGACAGTCTTTGTCGGGAGTGCGCTGGTTTGCTTATTCTTAACAATATTCCTGGGAATTACATTGATTTTTTCTCTTCAAACAGGCTTAGCTGCTGAATACTACCAAGCTATCTTTAAAAGCCATCTTTTAATGGGTGTAACAGGCTGGTTTACACTATTAATTTTCGGTTTTTCTTATAAGATGATTCCTATGTTTTCATTATCACACGGATTCTCAATGGTTCAGGCACGATATGTATATGGGTTATATATTTCTGGTCTTGTGATTACGCTAATTTCCTTTTATAGCAGTAATAGTATTCTTCTAAAAGCTGGATTCTTCTTCCTGTTAGCAGGTTTCTCTGTTTTCAGCTGGCATATCTCTATCATTATTAAAAAAAGGTTGAAGAAGAATCTTGATAAGTCGTTCTCATTTGCATTAGGGGCAATTGGCTTAGGTAATATTATCCACCTAGCAGCCTTCATCGGATTGTGGAGTGAGCAATTCTCAACCCTAATTGGTCCATTGGTATATCTTTATTTATTGCTATGGATTGTCCTAAGTATTATGGGATATTTATATAAAATCGTTCCATTCCTATGGTGGACTTATAAATACAGTAAGGAAATCGGGAAACAAGCCGTACCTTCCTTAAAAGATATGATGAATGAAAAAATAGTAGCTCCCCTCTTTACGTTATTCGTAGTTGCTGTATTAGCTGTCTTTCTTTCCATCATCTTTAAAACCATTCTTCTTTTTAATATTGGACAATTTGTATTATCTATTGTTTTAATCGCCATTGCCTTAAGTATTCTGAGCATTCTAAAAAAATAACGAGGTGTTTAGCATGAGCTTAAAAGAAAAAGTGTTAGAAGCATTAAAAAGTGTATATGATCCGGAGTTAAATATTAATGTTGTTGACCTAGGTTTAATTTATAATGTAGAAGTTACCGAGGAAGCGGATGTAGAAATTACAATGACGTTAACAACACCAGGATGTCCACTTCATGACAGCATAACAAGTGGAGTTCGCTACAGTGTTCAAGGAATTGAAGAAACAAGAAACGTTGAAGTTAATCTTGTCTGGGAACCAGCATGGTCACCTGAGAAAATGACTCCAGAGGGACTTCGATTATTAGGCAGATAAGGAAAAGAAAAGGTCAGCCCCGGCGGCTGACCTTTTCCTTTATACCTCTACTGCCTCTGTCGGGAGAACATCTTTAATCTTCTGTAATAACGCTGGTTCAATATCCTCATTTAGCATTATGTGAACAGTTCCACGATCATTTTCACTTCTAATTAATCGTCCGATTCCCTGTCTTAGCCTTAGCAGCATATAGGGTAAATCAACCTCTGCAAATGGGTCCTGAACCCCATTCCTCTTAGCCGTGAACACAGGATCATTCGGTGGAAATGGCAGTGAAAATATCATCACATTCTCTAATGATCTTCCAGGAATATCTAAGCCTTCCCATAGATGAATGGTGCAAAGAATCGCATGCTCCTCATTTTGAAACTTAGATACAAGCGTGCTAATTTCTTCGTCCCCTTCGAAGTAAACCGGGTAAGGAATGTTCCCTGAAAGCTTTTGTTTAAGGCTTTTTAATTCATTTTGATTGTTTAGAAGAATAAGTGCCCGACCCTCTGATTGAACAACCTTGCTTAGACAATAGTCTAGTTTATCCTCCAACGAGTTTTGATTGAATTTAGGCAGGAATACGTCCATTTTCTCTTGGTAATCAAAAGGTGAATCCACAGAAAAGGACAAATACTCTTTAATTCCCAAGCTATTGGTAATGTATTCAAACTTCTTTTCATTTGATAAGGTCGCAGATGAAAAGATAAACGGTTTCTTTTGGGAAAAGACCTCATCTCTCATGACTTCTTCTACCATTTTCGGCATGATAACAAGTGTCCGCTCATAGCCCTTTTCCTCGAACCAAGTAATCCCATTCATTTCTTTAAGGAACAGCGATAACGAGTAAGTTATTTGCTCTAAATATTCCTCAACAATTTTCAAGTCGTATTCATTTATCACGTACAATTCACTTTCAAAGACTAGCTCTTCTTCTATTGCTTGGAGCCTGTTTAACAGCTTTGTACCATATTGTATTAAAGAAGGATGCATGGTAATCATTTGTTTTTCTGATCCTTCTGATGGGACAGCATGCTGTGAAATAGCACTAAAGAACTTATCATTATCTAAAAGAGCTTCCTCTATGGTATATAACGTTTTTTCACGTACTTCATTTTCCATCAGCCTTGTTAGTAAGGTCTCTAGTGTAGAATCGGTAAAACGATAGCTTAACGCCTTCTGTGCTGCGTACTCAAGTAAATGTCCTTCATCAAAAACAACAGAAGAGTGTTCAGGCAATAACGGAAGTTGACCTTCCCGTTTTCGTGATTCTTTTGTCCAAACATGCTCCATATAAAAATCATGAGAGCAAATAATCAAGTCCTTTGCGTGTCGGTAAAAATCGCGATTTAGAGTTAGCCCGCAACGGTGTCTTTTTTCACAAGAAAAACAGTCCTGAACCATATCCCAGTTAATTTTCCCCCACGTATCATCGGACAATGAAGGATAATCCCGGCGGTCGCCATATCTTTCAAACTTTTGCATGGAGCCGTCACTATGGACAAAATCTGGTAATTCCTCATAAATTCCAGCAATATCATCGTTAAAATCTTCATGCCTAACATAATCAAGCTTTTTTAAGCAAAGGTATTGGTCCCTCGATTTTGCTAATCGGACATCAATATTGAGCCCAATTACTTTTTCGAGCTTTGCAATGTCACCTTCTTTTTTAACAAGCTGCTCAATCAATGTTTCATCCGCGCAAGCAATGATGGCTGGTCTATTAGTGTATCTGGCGTACATGATAGCGTAAAGTAAGTATACGATTGTTTTGCCGGTACCAACTCCCGCTTCAGCGAACATGACTTTTTTGTCTTTAAATGCCTTTTCCAGCTGGAAGGCCATAAAGATTTGTTCATCTCGTAATTCAAAGCCAGCTTCTGGTAAAATATCATAAAATAAGTCACCAATCCACTCACTTAGCTTGTCATAAAAGGATTCAGTTTTAGATACTACAAATGGAATACGGTCTTGCATATAACTCCTCCAATAAACGAATTAAATGGAGCCTTTTTCAATAGGCTCCAATTGTTCTATACAATACTATTCAATTGTACGGGGAGGTCTTTTTCCCCAATATTGATAAAGGTCTGTGCGAATGAAGCCATTAAACAGCTTTCGCTTTTTTGTAGCTGGTTTCCCATAAAATTGCTCGAACTCTTCATTTGAGGTCATGATATATATGGACCAGGTATCAAGCTTACTAAAAGCTTGTCCCATTTCCTTGTACATGTGCTCAACAGCTTTCTTCTCACCAAGTCTTTCCCCATATGGTGGATTTCCAACAATGACCCCATATTCTTTATTCGTTGATATATCTCTGACTTGCATTTGCTTATATTGAATGAGGTCGCCAAGACCAGCTTCAAAGGAATTTTCTTGAGCAATCTTCACCATTCGATGATCAATATCAGTCCCTGTTATATCAAGCGGCTGATCATAATTCGCCAAGTCCTCAGCTTCTGTTCGAGCTTCATCCCATACTTTTCCCGGAATCCAATTCCAATTTTCTGAAACAAATTCACGGTTAAAGCCAGGAGCAATATTTTGACCTATCATAGCAGCTTCAATTGGAATAGTACCAGAACCACAGAAAGGATCGATAAACGGCTTATTTGGATTCCAATTTGTCAGTGATACCAAAGCGGCAGCGAGGGTTTCCTTTAATGGTGCTTCCCCTTGATCGACACGATATCCTCGTTTATGGAGACCTTGACCACTGGTATCAATTGTTATCGTAGCAACGTCTTTTAACAATGCCACTTCAATTCGAAAATATGCACCAGTTTCTTCAAACCAGGAGGTACGCTTATAATGACTTTTCATTCGATCCACAACCGCTTTTTTTACAATAGCCTGGCAATCTGAAACACTAAATAGTTTTGATTTTACCGACTTTCCGGTAACAGGAAACTCAGCATCTTCCGGGAGGTACTTTTCCCATGGCAGTGCTTTCGTCTTCTCAAATAATTCATCAAAGGTATAGGCTTTAAATTCACCGACTTTTATTTTTACTCGGTCAGCCGTTCGAAGCCAAAGATTACTGCGAGCTATGGCTTGTTCATCACCTGTATAGATCACCTTGCCGTTTTCTACTTCACACTCATAACCGAGAGCGCGCACTTCTTTTGCGACTAATGCTTCCAGCCCCATCGCGGCGGTTGCAATTAATTGATATTTTCCCATTTCGTCCACCCTTAACTTTTTACCTTATTATGTATGAATATATGCTGGTCTATCATACCATTATAGACCAAAATCAGTAAGCCCATGCAAAAACAAAAATTCTCTAAAAGTAAAAAGACTCTCCTCATAAGGAGAGTCGATACCATTAACTTTATTTTACATTAATAACGTTCTGTAAGCCATGTTCTGTACCATAGTACTACAAACGACGTTACACGTCTCGTACTTAGGTGGTAATCATCTATCTACAGATTCGCAAAGAATCTGTCCTTCTCCTCGTTCAATTCCTCAGAGAAAGTGCCCCTACCATTATTTGGGTTTCTCGCTCGTGGGGTTTACCTCGTTCCACCCCTTTCATTTCTGAAAAGGCTCCGTCACTGTGGCACTTTTATAGGTATTCATACCATATCCGTAAGGACTTAGGTATTTTCCCGGCCGTCAGCCAAGCCAATGGCTCTAAGCTGCCCTAGCTTATGATTTCGCTAGGCACGAACACTACGAGCATCTCAGCTCGTGCGAGCATGGACTTTCCTCTACAATAGAACAATTGCTCCTTGCAGCGATTACCCGAACGTCATTAATGAGTACTTTTATATTATATGCATTTGTGTTTTATTAATCAATGGTTTTAAATAGGAAATCAAGGTACTATCTGTCAATCGTATAGCTTATTACCAAAAACATGCTTTTCAAGATTCGATAAACGCTTCAAGATATCAAAGTTCGTTGTACCTGCAGGCTGTGTTACTGGCTGTCTTCTAGATGTTTCTTCTAATTGCTTACGCAAGCGGAGATTTTCTTGCTGAAGATCTTCAACTTCCTGTTGGAACATTTCATAATCTTTGATAATTAAGTCCAAATACTTATCAACGTCTTCTTGCTTATACCCTCTGACACCGGTCTTAAATTCTTTTTCTAATATATCCTTAGCGGTTAATTTCACTTTATCGGTCACCATTCAATTTCACCTCAGTATTCGCCAATCATTACCTATTATTTTTTCAAAAATAAGTGATTTTGTCAATTTTTCTTTCTTATTACTATGTAAAGCCTATTTCTATAGCAAGCTGTGTTAACCTTGCATGTTGATTTGCGCTCCAGGCACTTCGCTTTCCGCGGGCGGTTCGGGGAGCCTCCTCGGCGCTTATGCGCCTGTGGGTCTCCCCTGCCCCGTCCTCCCGCAGGAGTCTTCGTGCCTTCCGCTCCAATCAACAGAGTGACAAAATAATAATTAGCTTTACACAGCCTCATTTTAAAAATCTAAACGTTTTAATTCTTCTTCTTCGACGATTTCTTGTAAATCATAAAATGTAATCAGCTGGATAGGATAAGAATGTTTGCTTTGATGTTGAACTGCCATTTCGTATATGTATCTTGGGCTTCCTTCTTTCTCATGATCATATAATAGGAGTAATGCGTCACTTTTTTCAATAAAAAATTGATTTTTTAAACGAAACTGCCAAGGTTTTTCATACCCTTTTTTCGTTACTGAATCGATGAAATCGGCTTGTGCAAGAATAGATTTATACCATTCCGTGTTGTTTTCACTCCATGATGCCTCTTGATCTTGAAATGGCGTAATTACAGCTAGCTTCACATCAGGAAATTCTGACTTTAGTTCAAAAACAACTTCTGCAGCCCAAAGCTCAACACCGAGTTGACCGCTGATTAATACCCACTCTAATCCATCTTCTATCATCGTATTTAGTGCTTTTTTTAAGGCAGCTTTAATAAACAAAACAGAAGGATGATCATTTTTAAAAATTCCTAATTCAAATGGTTTGTAACCTGATATGGCTAAAACTTTAATCAAGGTTATTCTCCTTTAATTGGCAGATGAGCACCATTTTTTTATAAACGTATCAAAATAAAACAAAAAAACAAGGGCAAAATTGCCCCTGTTTTTTTGATTATCCAAAGAAACGTCGCGGACGACGGTATTGACCTGGTCCCATACCCGGTCCCATCATGCCCGGTCCCATCATACCTGGTCCCATACCCGGTCCCATCATGCCTGGTCCCATATTTGGGGGCATGTTAGGTAAAGCATTACTCTGTGCTCCAGCAACTGCTGCTGGCAGAGGTGTTGGCACTGGAGGCATACCCCCTGGGCAACAGTTGATGTGCTGATTACAGCATTCTTCAGCGCAAGAAGCTGTAGTTGGACAATAGTGTTTATGCTGGAACATATGATGATTAATAGTTGTTAAATGTTTTGGGTGAATATGTGGTACCACTGTTGTTGAGAAAGTATGGTTAACGAATTGTTGAGTCGGATGAATGACTGGCGGCGCAAAATTAGTTCCAAGATACAATATAAGCTCTCCCTTCAATTTTATATTCTGTTTACATTAACAGCCTATGTTAGGAGGGAAATTCTTGTACTAAGGAAAATACCTATTTTTCATAATTATAATTAAGATAAACTTCAATTAGACAACAGTCTAGCTCAAGCGCCTAGTGATAGGAGTCTATATTTGACAGAATGGCGCTTTTGCTTTTTATAGCATCGAATATAAGTTATCTTTTAAACTTGAAAAAAGTACTGCAGTCAAACAAACGACAATAAAAAATAAATACAAGATTGCTTTATACATAGTATCTACCCCATTATTGCTTTATAGTCGCTTTTTACTCACAGTTTAATATTTTACATGTTTCAACTATAAGAAACAATATGATAAATTCATTTTAAATGTGAAATTTTTGTTACAAATAATCGAGGAATGACGAATTTATTTACTTAATTGAAATAATTGCCGAATTTTGCGCTTACCTGGGAAATTTAGCGAATTTCCCCTCCAAACGTTTCTTCCTCGTTTCAAGCTGTTGCTGAATTTTTTGCATTGGAGCTTTCGTTTCACCCACTATTTCCAAAGCCTTTAGGCAATAATCTAAGGCAAGTTCATAATCTTTTATTTTATGCTCATATATTTTAGCAGCTTCTATGCATGCTTCTTGACTAAGCGTGTCATTTCCGGCGTCAGCCACTTCTAAAAATAATGGTAAACTAATTTCCCAGTTTTGCTCTTTTTTAGACTGATAGGCTAACGTAAGCTTTGCTTGTAGAGAAGTAAAATCACTGCCCTCTACAAGCTTTGTCAATACCTTTGCAGCTTCGTCCTTTTCCCCGAGTGAAGCATACCAACGTCCGACTTCAAATGATTCTTTTCGTGTCTGGTTGTTATCCATACCACAAAGTTGAAAAGTTAGATGGGTATATAATGTAACAAGTGATAAAATATCGATTTCATTGTGCTTTATGATTCCAAGCATTCCATCAGGCTGTTTACTTTCAATGAAGTCAAAATAAATCATCGGAGCCAAATAACCCGGTATATCATCTTGTCGTTCTATACCTAAGACCTCTTTTTCGACCACTGCTAGCTTTAGACGGTCCAATTTATGTTTCCAAAGTCTTCTAGCAGCATGAAATAAATCAAAATGACCAAATGCGGGAAGCTTTGGTACATGATTCCTTACAAGTGTATGCCTGGTTTTTACCTGCGGCCAATCAAAGGATTTCCCATTATAGGTGACCAATGTTTTATAGTTTACCTTTTCCAGAAAGCTTTGATATAAAGGGACTTCAGCACCTGGATGCGGGAGAATATGCTGCCTTAACACAAGATTTTCACCGATAACACTCGCATAACCAAGTAAAAAAATCGTATTCCCTACGCCGCCGCCAAGTCCTGTCGTTTCTGTATCAAAGAAGAATAATTCGTCGGCACGGTGTCCTTCTGCTGATAACGGATGGCTAATAGGCTGTTTATTCCAAATATCAACAGCTGTTAAAAAATCATGAAAATGGTAATGTCCATGTTTTTGTGCCAACGGATATTTAATTTCACGAATCAGACAGTAATCCTGATCCAAAAAATAAGGGGTCACATTTTCACTTTCCCATTTAGGAAGGAAAGGGATCTCGACCCTCGCTGACTCGGGGGGAGTATTATTGTTTATTACTGCTGCTCCTCCAGAAATATGTGGTTTTAAACGATTCAATTTATTTTTCAATGACATTTCAGCACTTCCTCGTTTTAATTGGAAGGATTTAAAAACGCTTCGATTATTTTTAATGTATCACTTTTTGCGGTTTCACCCACGGTATCGGTTCCGATACATGATGGACAACCAGTTTGACATTTACAGTTATCAATCATTTTTTTCGTTTCTGAAAACACCACTGACAGACCAGAATGAATTTTCTCGCTTAAACCAATGCCGCCAGGATAACGGTCATAGAAGAATATGGTTGGCTTTTCATTATGATCTGCTTTAACCTGTGGAATCACATGAATATCTTGTGGATCTGCCATTACAAATAATGGTGCAATATGATTTAAAGCATGAGCAGTTCCAACGAGTCCCTGCTCTAATCGTTCATGTCCCATTTCTGAGAACGACTTATTTAACGAAATCCATGCCGCACTTGTGTGTAACTCTTCTTCGGGGAGATGTATAGGTCCTGAACCGATATTATCATGGGTCTCGAATTTAATTTTTTTAAAAATGGTGGCCATGGCGCGGACGCTCACATCCCCATAGCCAATCTCTGCATACTCCATTTTTTTAAGCTTGTCCTCTTCTAATACCTTCAGTTGTACTGCTAAATTGGCATCCGTAAAATAATCAACATCCACTTCCCGGACAAATGCCTTTTTTTCATCCCAATCAAGTTTTTCCACCTGAAATTGGGTTCCTTGATGGAGATATATCGCTTCATCATGCAGAAGAGTCATGGCTGAAAAGCGATCCATTTCCCCAATTACTTTTACATTAGCGACATCTGATTGGTCAACAATGATGACATTTTCCTGCGAAGCGGAGCGCAAACTAATATTATGAGCAGGAAAAGAATCGTTCATCCAAAACCATTTATCACCGTTCTGATACAGAATGCGTTCCTCTGTCAGATATTCAAGCAGCTCCTCCGTTCCAACTTCCCCAAACTGCTCACCAGCTTTAAAAGGAAGCTCGAAAGCAGCACATTTCATATGATCAATTAATATTATCAAGTTATCAGGATTAATCCTTGCGGTCTCAGGGCTTTTACTAAAAAAGTACTCAGGGTTCTGGATGATATATTGATCGAGTGGACTTGAACTAGCAACCATTATCACCAGGGCTTCACCGTGCCTTCTACCTGCTCTCCCTGCCTGCTGCCATGCACTAGAAATTGTTCCAGGATATCCAGTCATAATACATACCTGCAGCTGACCAATATCCACTCCCAGCTCAAGTGCATTTGTACTGACTACTCCGTAGATATCCCCAGAACGGAGACCTTTTTCGATTTTTCTTCTTTCTGTTGGTAAATAGCCTCCGCGATACCCCATGATCGATTTTGGACCTAATTGATTTTTAACTAATTCCTGGAGATAGGTTAAAATTATCTCTACTCGGACTCTGCTTCTAGCAAAGACAATCGTTTGAATTTTATTTTTTAACAATTCACCAGCGATTTTCCGGACCTCAAGTGTTGCACTTCTTCTTATATTTAAGGGCTTATTTACAATTGGCGGATTATAAAAAAGAAAGTGTTTGGTTCCACTTGGTGCTCCATTATTATCAATTAGGACCATCTTTTCTTCTGTTAAGTTCTCGGCTAGCTCGAGCGGATTTGCAATAGTTGCAGATGTACAGATAAAAACAGGGTTGCTGCCGTAGTAACGACAGATCCGTTTTAGCCTGCGAATCACATTAGCAACATGGCTTCCAAAAACACCTCGATACGTATGAAGCTCATCAATTACAACAAATTTGAGATTCTCAAAGAGAGAAACCCATTTCGTATGATGAGGCAGGATGGCTGAATGGAGCATATCTGGATTGGTTATGACAACATGTCCAGCTTTACGGACCTTTTGGCGAATGTTGGCCGGTGTATCGCCGTCATAGGTATAACTATTAATATTAATACCAGCAGCCTGGATAATTTCATTTATTTCACTCTTTTGGTCCTGCGCAAGAGCTTTAGTAGGAAACATATACAGAGACCTTGCGTTCGGGTTCGATAAAATGCTTTGTAAAACTGGCAAATTATAACACAGTGTTTTTCCTGAAGCAGTTGGAGTAACAGCTACAATACTATTTCCAGCCATGATATTCTCATACGCTGTTTTTTGGTGCGTATACAGCTTCTCTATTCCTTTACTTTTCAGAGACTCTCTTAATGCCATATGAAGATTATCTGGAAGAGACACAGTTTGAGCTTCCTTAGCTTCTAGTGTCTTCCAGGTAACTATATTTTCTTTAAAACTGTCATTTATTTTTAAATCAGCAAGAATTTCTTGCAGGTTTTTTTTCAATTTCATGGGATCACCTCATTACTACCATTATAGCGAATAAACGTTCGTAAATAAAAGCTAGTTAAATATTATTTATTTGTCTGTTACAATAGTATAAGGTATTTTATTTCGTCTGTGGAGGTGGAGCATGAGAATTGGAGAAATTAAGAAGGTGCTTTCTGAATTCATGCTTTTTAAGGAATTAGATGACTATGAATTAACAAAGATTGCTAATATTTCCATTGCAAGAGAATGGAAAAAGCAAAGTCATGTTTTTCATCAAGGTGATCCCTTAGAAAATGTTTATTTTATTTATGACGGAAAAATAAAGATATATAAAAGTGATATTCATGGAAAAGAACAAATTGTTGCCATTATGAAAAAGGGTGAAATGTTTCCTCATGTAGGTTTCTTTAGGAAAGGCGATTACCCTGCTTATGCTGAAGTTCTTGAACCATCAACACTTATCGCAGTCCCTATTTCTAAATTTGAAAGTGTTCTCATTGAATACCCTGAACTAAGTATTAAAGTATTTAAGGTACTAGGTGAAAAAATCGTGGATTTGCAAAACCGACTGGAAGAACAAATTCTAAACAATACATATGAGCAAATCATCAAACTCCTCATACGCCTTGGGCAAAAGCATGGGACGGAATTAGAGGATGGGACGATTCTGCTTAAGTCTGAGTTTACTAATCGTGATTTAGCCAGTATGATTGGAACCACTCGAGAAACCATCAGCAGAACGCTGACAAAAATGAAAAAGGACGAACACATCGAAGTGGATGATCAGGGAAATATGATCCTAGATATAGATGTCCTGCTTTCAGAAATTAATTTAATTTAAAAAACCGCAGCACTTTTAGTAACGGGTTCACTTCAGAGGTGCAAACAAACAATTCTCAAGACAAAACACACTGTATTTCACATAAAATCACAGTGTGTTTTTTTGTTATCATATAAGGTTTGATGGTGTATTTGTGTCTTATTCTCATCAGAATTCGCAAGGTAATCCTAAAGAGGTAAATAATTATTGAAGTGTATGCGAATTTGGAGTGATTTATGGTGATTTATAGTACATCAAGAGAAATGTCCTTCATAGAGCCAATGAAGGATAAAGTCCATATAATTGTGTAAAAAGAAAGAGTCATTTTAATCACTCTTGGCAACACTGTTTTCAGCGACGATAAACAATGA
>NZ_BAWM01000013.1 GCF_000759675.1 Neobacillus niacini
AAGCTGGCGCAACAACCAGAAAAAGGATTAATCTCCCATGAGTGCTACCCCTAAAGGGTGCGACAGTCGGTGGTACACCGTGGTAGTTGGAGTCAGACTAACGGATGGGCTCAATGGCACCATAGTTTAAAGACCTTCTTCGCCAGCATTAAAACAGTATGGACTGCCAGATCCATTTTCATTCTCTGTGGTGCAGCGCTGATTTTGCGCTGCATGGATGGCTAACGGGTGCGTTAGTTGAAGAAGGAACTGGACAATAAACGAGCAAAACTCGCCACAAATATTGTGGCGAGTTTCGCCTTTTTATATGCCAATAGATATACCAAAACAGATGTCATTTCGGCTTGAATTTTTAGAAAAGCACCCCAAAACGGAACCCTTTAGTTATTGAACTAAAGCTACTTTTTCATGAAGTAAATACCAATTTAATCTGTATTAAAGTGTGGAGGCTCTCTTAGCCATGATTTCAGATATTCAATGAACTTTTTCGTAGCTGGAGCAAGGGTTTTAAAAGATGTAGCAGCAATACCAATTGTACGATAATTTTCTCCCTCTAACTTAAGAGCTCGAACGTTCGTTGGAACCCGATGTAAAACCATTTCAGGAAGTATACTGATTCCCAAACCATTTCCAACCATTGAAATAATTGCTTGGTCATCTGAAAGTTCAAATTTTATATTAGGGGTAACATTGTTCTCTTTTAAAATTCGATTTAAATCGTTATCGCTCCCTTTTTTCGCCTTGATTAGAGGCTCCGATTTGATTATTTCAAAACGAATCTCATTTTGTTCGGCAAGAGGGTGTTCATTTGAGAGGATACAGAGCATTCTATCTTTTCTTAAGGAAATCACTTCAAAGTGTTGCGAAGTCGGTAGAGACACAAAACCAAAATCAACCAAACCAGTTGATATCCAATGCTCGACGGCATCATAATCCCCCTCCAGGAGTTTAACCTCGATAGTTGGGTGAGCCTTATTAAATATTTTCATGATTTCAGGGAGCCAGTGAATGGACACACTTGAAATCGTTCCAATCCGTACTGTACCGATTTCCAGCCCATTGATATTAGCTATCTCTTGAACCATTTCCTCGTTCAACTTTAGAATTTCACGAATGTATTTTAAGAGACGCTCTCCGTTACTGGTCAAATGGATACCTGAGCGCCCTCGATTGAGTATAGATAATCCCCATTCTGATTCAAGGCTGGTAATGGCATGGCTGACAGCAGATTGACTTAAACCTAGTGTTTCACCGGCTTTCGTAAGGCTCCCTAATTCCACGACAGTACTAAATATCTCAAACTTAGCAAGAGACAGTTTGACCACTCCTTTTGCATGAATTTTATTCATGTTAATCTTCGAAAACATTCATTTTCCTAATCTTAATTTTACAATTATACTTATAAAATATCAATTCGTGAAAGTATAGGTGATCAAAAGATGAATCAAAATAAATTGTCTCGGATAGTAGATGGGAGAGAATCAGACACTCAATTAAAAGCAGATCTCATGATGCTGATCGTTACTATGATTTGGGGGTCATCTTATTTGTTTATGAAGATGGGTCTCGATTCTTTTCAAGGGTTTAACTTGATAGCATTACGTTTTGGCATAGCCTTTATTTTAGCCGGAGCTGTATTTTACAAGCGCTTAATACATATTGATGTTAAAACGATTTTTTATGGATTTTTATTAGGGTCAATCTTGTTCTTAATAATGTCTGTTGTTACGATCGGATTAAAATTCACGTCAATTTCAAATGCAGGATTTTTATTTAGTCTTTCAGTGGTATTTGTCCCGTTGTTATTAGCGATCCTTTTTAGAAAAAAACCAGAAATAAAAGTTGTTTTTGGCGTGGTCGCCTCTATTACAGGAATTGCTCTTTTAACATTAAATAATGAATTAACGATTAATTCCGGAGACTTCCTAATCATTTTAGGTGCAGTATTTTATGCCATTTTCATCATTTTAACTGATAAGTTGACGAAAAATGTTGATTCCATCACACTGGGGATTTTACAACTTGGATTTGCCGGGGCATGGGGGTTACTATTTTCATTATTTTTCGAAAAGCCACATCTTCCGAACACAACGGAATCATGGGTTGCTATTTTGGCTTTAAGCATACTTTGTAGTGCAATTGGTTTTATCGGTCAAGCCTATGCTCAAAAATATACAACACCAACGCACACAGGTCTTATATTTTCATTAGAACCCGTTTTCGCTTCATTATTTGCTTTTATTTTCGTAAATGAAACACTCCCAGCCAAAGGATATTTAGGGGCCATTCTAATCTTACTAGGTGTCTTAACTGCTAAGATCAATTTTAAAAAGCCCTTTATGAGAAAAAGATTCAATCAAACAGTTGACGGTTCTGAAGCCTAGCTTACTATCCAATGTAACAATAGTAAAGGTACAGATTTCCATCATTCAATAAGGGATATCTTAACCCATGTTGCCCTTCATGGTCAGTACCATCGAGGACAGATCAATCAACTTCTAAGAGCAGCAGACCTTGAACCAATTAATGTTGACTTCATTACATTTAGAAGATGATGTAGAGATTGATCGTTATTTTTTATATAAGAGAATATAAAACAAATAATAAAGGCAGTGTGTTTTTCATAAGAAGATACATTCATTGTTATCAAGAAACAGTCTAAACCCCTAGCTTTAGATATGGGGTTATAAGCTTATTTAACATAAAAAACATCCCACCAATCGTATTATAGGTGGGATGTTTTTTATGTTAAGTTTTGTTCATTACGAATTTTTTCGAGCAATGCTCGACAGCCATCTGAAATCAGCTGAAAGGTTTCTTCAAAATCTCCCGTGTAATATGGATCAGGGACATCTTTGTTATGTTCCGTTAAATCGAGCAGACGTATGATTTTTGGATGCCGAGGTTTACCGGTTATCTCGAAAATGTTCTTTACATTGCTCTCATCCATACCAATGATATAGTCGAACTTTTCAAAGTCTTTTTTCGTTAATTGTCGTCCAACAAGATCATCTGATGAAATGTTGTATTTTTTTAGAATGGTTAGGGTTCCTTTATGGGGAGGAGAACCTATATGCCAAGCACTTGTAGCAGCTGAATCAACAGTAACTTTCTCTGACAAATTTTCTTTTTTCAGTAAGTCACGAAACAATGCCTCAGCCATTGGTGAACGGCAAATGTTTCCCAAGCAAACAAATAAAACATTAATCATATCATTAACTCCTTTTAATCTTTTAAACTACGTTTAGTATTCCATAACGACCATTCTAAGTATATTATCAATGAATGTAAAATGAAAAGTAGAAGAACAAAGCTTTATGTGGACCAAGAATGCGCTAATCCCACGATAGTCGCGGCAAGCCCTGCCATAAAAATAGATTTAATGAAAGAGTAGGACTGTTTTCGGTCATAATCTGCCCATCTAAATAGTACAAATGTTTTAAGGTTGTTTTTATCCATATCAATGATTTGGTTAAAAATCCTTCAAAATTTTCAACTTAGATAAGATTTTAGCTAATAAGGAGGAGTGTTTAGTGAAATCGATTGGAATCTTGGGCGTAGGTCAAGCAGGTGGGAATATTGCAGAAATTGCATCAGCCTTGAATTTTCAAACAGCTCTCATTAATACGAATCAACGTGATGGTGTTGTAAACACGCGGGTAGAAAAAAAGTATTTTGTTCCAGGATATAATGGTGCAGGTCAAGATCGTTCATTAGGATTACGGGCTCTTCAAGAAAACTATAAGGAGATCATTGATTTTGTTAGCAGCTCCTTTAAAAACATCAAGCTTCTTTTAGTGGCTTTTTCAACGGACGGTGGCACAGGGTCTGGGATGAGTCCAATGTTAATTGATCTGTTAGTCGATCAGTTGCCTGGTGTCAAGGTAGGGGCGATCGCGATTATCCCTGAACGGAACGTATTAGCAGGAAATCGCATCAATACGGCCGAGTGTATCGAACAACTTTCCAATATAGAAGGCATTTCTTCTGTATTCCTCGTCGACAATGATCAAATGCGTAAAATGAAACCGCAATCCAGTAAACACGAGATTTACGTTGCGGCTAATCATCAAGCCATAGAGGCTATTAGTTTTCTCTTGAAAATAACGAAAAAGAGTTCTTTCTATGGCAACTTCGATGAATCCGATCTGATGAATATCCTTGGAACAAGAGGCGTAACGATGATCACTTCCGCAACGATTACGGATGCGAAAACCACTTCGGATGTCTCGAAGAAAGTACAGATTTCTTGGGCGAACTCGATATTCTGTCCTGTTGAATCACAAGGCGTAATCCGGGCTGGGCTTATCTATGAAGGTCCAGAGAACATTTCAAAGCTGATTAATGTACCTTCCATTTTTGAGAGGGTGGGCGAACCGCTGCAATTATTTGAAGGAACCTATATTTCAGAATCTGACCCTACGATCACAACCATTCTTGCTGGACTACCATTCCCAACGCGCCGGATGCTTTCTGTTGAAGAATCTCTTGAAAAAAACAAAGAACGATTAGAGGAGCTTGTGAAAAAAGAACAGACCCAAAATTACGAGTCTGGAATCCGTTGGGCATCCAACTTAAAACTTATAAAACAGGATAGAAAGCCAGTATCTATCACTTCCAAGTTAAATAAGTATCAGAAATAATTAGAATCTCATTCAGTATTCAAAATGAATACTGAGTAAAAGGAAACACATGCGGAGGAACCCATCCGTTGTGTTTCCTTTTTTAATTTAGGCTTTGTTAAAGAATAATGTTGTTATTTGATTTTCTCGAACATTTATTCTATAACGGGTGGACTAAAATTACCGAGAGCGAGTGAGTTTTAATGGTGTTAGCGGACATGATTAACCAAATCAGAAATCTTAGCCGAAGAGACCAGCAGCGATTGAAGGAGTTCTTTACAAACTCATTAGGGAGTGCAGCAGAAACAGAGTCTGTATTCAAAGATGTATCAGAACAGAAACACAAAGACGGCTACACCTGCACTCAATGTCAATCCACTAACGTCATTCGTTTCGGTAAATACCAAGTTAAAACTACAATCAATACCATTGAACGCCAAAGATACCGCTGCAAAGAGTGCTGTAAAACATTCACAGATAGGACGAACACTCCTCTTCACAGGACACATATGCCGAGTAAATGGCTTCAGTTTATTGAATGTATGATTGAGGGGTATTCCCTTCGAAAATCAGCTAAACTCATTGGTGCTCATTATGTGACGCTTTTTAATTGGAGGCATAAAATTCTAACTGCATTAAAGCAGATGGATTTTGAACTTTTTCAAGGCATAGTAGAAATGGATGAAACCTATTTTCTCTATTCCGAGAAAGGAAAACGGAATATCCAAGGACGAAAACCAAGGTTACGCGGTGGGAGTTCAGAGTTTAGAGTAATAAGCAAGGACCAAGTATGCGTTCTTGTAGCTAGAGACCGCCAAAAAAGAACGTTTTCCAGAACAATTGGAAAAGGGCGGATTATAAAAAAGAGTTTGGACGAAGCGTTAGGTTCCATGCTATCAATTCAAAATGTTCTATGTACGGATGCTTGGCGGGCGTTTATGACTTATGCCAAAGAAAAAGGAATTGAGCATCATCGCTTTAAAGCAAATGGTAGGGAGCGAGTTAAAGGGATTTATCATATCCAGAATGTAAATAGTTATCACAGCCGTTTAAAGAGCTGGATGGAGCGTTTTAATGGTGTAGCGACTAAATATCTAGACCATTATTTGAGCTGGTTCCAATTCTTAGACACCATCAAACATATAAAAGATAACTTTACGATAACCAAAATGGTTTTAGACAGTTGTTCTTTCTCAGTTAACATAACTTATGATAAACTAATGTTATCGGAATTTTCTGAATAATAGGAAGTTTATTGTTCCGTTAAAGGGCAGGTTAATTCAATAATCGGAAGGAAAAAGGTATATAGAAAGGGAACTATTTGATATACCGGATTAAATAAAGGAGAGAAGGCTATGAGTAAATCATTTATTGAACAAGTACATTATATTAGAATTCCTGTAAAAGATTTAGAACTGTCTGCACAATGGTATAGAGATGTATTAGGGCTCCAGTTACTAAACAATACTGAGGAACTTGCAATTTTAAAAGTAAATGAAGGACCTTTCTTACTTATCTTAGTTCCTACCGAAGATGAAACATTTGCACATTTTACAATTGATAATGAACAAGAATTTAGCATTGGCTTTACAAGTCCAGAATTATCTAAATTTCATCAACACTTAATTGATAATCAAGTTAAGGTCGAGGATATAAAAGAAGATAATGGTCATGCCTTTTTCCACTTTTATGACCCAAATGGTAATAAACTTCAAGTACACTGGTAAGATTATAATAAATAAATTACCTTATTTCATTAACGGGTGCTTTAACGGAATAAGAACGGGAACGTCCAAATCAGACGTTCCCATATTTTTTGCCTGAAAAACAACAATACTATTTAACAAAGCCTAAATTTAAAAACGTAGAAAACCGCAAAAATGATATAAAGAGTAAACAAGATTGTTTAAATTGATGAAATCTTTACCAATTCATAATCAATAATTTACAAAGGATAAACTTAGAATTAACACTTCTCAGCTATTCTTTTAATAGATTTACTTTTTAAAAAATTTTTATAAAGGGATGAGGAGTTTTTATTATGAGTAATCATGAGTTGCAAAAAGGGTTGGACAGACGAAGTTTTATAAAAATCGGTGGAATGAGTACACTCGCTTTAACACTTGGATCAGCTGTCCTTCCTGCTGATTTGTTCACGGGTAAAGCGCACGCTGAATTAAATGATGATGTTAAGCTTCAATTTAATCCAGACGGAAAATTCAAAATCGTACAGTTTAACGATACACAAGATGATGAAAACATTGACCGTCGTACGGTCGAGCTGATGGAAAAAGTGCTTGATACTGAAAAACCGGATTTTGTTGTCCTTAACGGTGACAACATTACAGGTGGTTGTGATACGCCAATCGAGATGAAGCAAGCGATTAATAATGTCGCACAGCCGATGGAGCAAAGAGGGATTAAGTGGGCTATTACTTACGGTAATCATGATGAGGATTCAACTCCAAAAAGCGGGCTTAATGAAGAGGACATGCTCGAGATTTACATGTCTTACAAATACAATATGAACAAGCCTGGAGTAAAAGATATAACTGGAACCGGAAATATGAATCTACTAATCAAAAATTCCAAAGGCACGGATGCGGCTTTTAACCTCTGGCTGCTGGACAGTGGAAGATATGCGCCTAACACCATAGCAGGTCAAGACTTTCATGGTTACCCGACCTGGGACTGGCTCCGTTTTAACCAGGTAAGCTGGTATTACGAGACTTCCAAAAAATTGGAGCAGCAATGGGGGCATAAGGTTCCTTCACTCGTCTTCATTCACATCCCTCTCTGGGAACATAGATATATGTGGTTTGCCAGCGTAGACGGAAGATCGGACCAACATCATGCTAACGCTGTGAATAAGCATACTATTGTGGGAGAAAGGAATGAAGATGAATGTCCAGGTCCAATCAACAGTGGCATGTTCACAGCCATGTTGGAAAGAGGAGATGTCAAGGGTGTCTTCTGCGGCCATGATCATGTGAACACATATATGGGTAATTATTATGGGATTCTTCTTGGTTATGCCGGAAACACTGGTTTTGGTACATATGGCCTTCCGGGCGCTAACCGCAATAGATTACGCGGTGCCAGGGTATTTAATTTAGATGAAAACACTGCAGATGTGCTAGTGGAAACACACATGGTGTTTGCCAAAGACTTTGGCATTGATTTGACAGCCAATGACCAGAGCATTGCTCCGGCTCCAATCGACGAAAGCAAAAAGAAAGAAAAAGTAATAAAATAGTTAATATTTAAAAATAAAGCAGTTGATTTCTTCAACGAAACCAACTGCTTTATAAATCATAAAAAATAAGACCAAGCCAACTTAAAAACTAAGTTGGCTTTTAATATGGAAAAACTATAATAGGCTATATTAATTGGTAAGTTTTAGAGAAGTAACTTGCTTTAATTTAACTAATTCAAAATGAATTAATTAAGTCATTTTGAATTAAATTAATTCGTTAGTTTTTTGATAAGAGTTATAAATTAAGTCTTCCCTATGTTGGTACGAATCTTGCGTTGTATTTTAGCAAAACTATTTCGAGTAACGATAACAACTGTTGAAAAAAGAGAGATGATTTTCTTTATAATAGGCAAAAAAACCCGAATCCAATAGTGGAGACGGGGTTTTTTTTAGTGAAAAATGGGGTGTGAAAGAGGGATTCTTTTCACACATTCATCATACCACCCAAATATGAATAAACTTTGACTAAACTCTTAACAATTTATTACCTGACAAAAGATATAACCTGAGAGAATATCTTTGCAACAAAAGAAATATAGGCTGACTTATACTAGCCGTATCGTAAAGACTTTTCTAAGTCAGCCCATTTTATTACTTTTTTATACCTTATTGATTACCATTTGTTTACTTATCATAGGTTAGACCGAAATCAAACCCATATGCATTACCATCTTTATCACGGTATACATAAGAAGGATCTTCATCATAACCTGGAACATCCCCGTTGTTGTTATCTACGGCTTCCTGATTAGCAGGAATGGTAAATGGAAGTTTTCCTGTTGGAGCAAATTTGCCGCGAATGACATCAACTAACGCTTCTGCTTTCACTCCGAAAACCGCTAATGTAGCTGCTGCATTTTCTTCAATCTCTCCGATCAGCCAAGGGCTGGTCATATTGACAGTAAGGATTGTCGGTACTTTTGCTTCAATTTCTTTGATTCTTTCAACATTGATCCCTGTTTCTGCACCAAGTGCCACAGAAAGTGGAATGTCCGGACGATCAGCTACTGTGCTTGGAATCGCATAGACTAATGCATGAGTAGCATCCTCCAAGTTGTCAACCACTTGGATAGCTGGATCATATTGGATAATTGACTTTTTCAAATCAGCAGTTCTAGTGCTTCCGCTTGTTCCGGAGGAGAATACCTCTACATAAAGCTTAATATCTTCGACCTTCTCATCTTTTAGCGGTAATGTGTCTTGATCATTACGAAGCAGGACAATGGATTTTCGATGGGCTTCATCTGCTTTTGCCTGTGAAGCTGGGTCATCAGCTATTTCTTGTGCATTATCCGGATCAACATACGGATTTTCAAATAAGCCTAATTCCATCATTTCCGTTAATAGTCTTGTTACAGCTTCGTCGATTCGCTTCTCTTTAATTAAGCCATCTTTGACTGCCTTGATAAGGTCTGTAGGATCTGCTTCACCGGAAACAATATCGGTTCCAGCGTTTATTGCTTTCGCATATCGTTCAGGCTTTGTCAGGTTTTCAACTCCCCAAGGCATGGCATAAATAATGGAAGTGTCGCTATTAATATAGCCTTGGAATTTAAGTTCTTTGCGCAAAAGATCGGTAATAAGCCTTTTGTTGTACGCAAAGCCCACTTCTTCAAACTCTTCGCCGTTCTTTAACTGTGGTACGCTGTATTCATTACTTGGGTACGCATAATAAGGCATAATTGATGTGGTACCCGCTGCAATCGCTGCTTTAAAAGATGGAAGGTGGTACTTATATAAACTGCCTTCAGTTGGATAAGGATTGAATTTACCCCATTCATAATGTGGATCATGACCATCTTGACGAGCACCGCCGCCTGGGAAATGCTTTGTCGTTAAAGAGACACTATTTGTGCCAAGCTCTTCACCTTGGAAGCCTTTTATCACGGCATAGATCATTTCAGAGGCTAGGTCAGGATGTTCACCAAAAGTACCATTGATTCGATTCCAAAGAGGGTCTGTCACGACATCTGCCATGTACATATAACCTTTACGGATTCCTGTAGAGGTCCATTCTTTTGCTGCAATTTGCCCAAATTCCTTTACTAGTTCGGCATCACGTGTCGCAGCAAGGCCTAATTCACCCGGCCATACAGAAAACTGACCAGATGCTTCGCTAAAACCAAATGCTAAATTCCCAGCATGGTTTCGAGGATTCGATGTCATGACTACAGGAATTCCTAGTCTTGTATCCTCTGAAATTTCTTGCAGCTCATTGATCCATGTTGCTAAATCTTTTGCGGAAGGATTGTCACGAATAATTAAGTAACGTAAATTTCTTTCCTGAATGCCCTTTGTAGCGGCAGATGCTTCTACAATCGGCGGATTAAACTCATAGAATTGCTGACCAGGAACAGACCAGCGATTAATGGTTGTTTCTGTATCTTGTTCACACGTTAAACTCCCCACCGTATCCGGACAGGACCTGCTGTTACCCATATAATGAGAAGAGATTAACATCATCCCGGCCTTTTCCTCAAGGGTCATCTGCTTAACAAGATCCTTTACACGTGCATTTACTGGGAGCTCCCAGTTTTCATATTTGTCTAATTTTCCGTTATTATTTAAATCTTTGTACTCTTTACCTTTGACGGTAAGAATATCCTTGGAAGTTACACTAAGTTGAGGGACTGTTTTGACCACTGCCTTGTTTTCATTTCCGCGGTCAGCCGAGGCATTAGGGATCACTAGCGATGACAACATCAGTGCCACTGCCGATAATACAGCTGCTTTCTTTATCTTTTTCAATAAACCCACCTTTTTTCCTCCCCCATTTATATAGACTTAAATACTAGGCTATGTAGAATGAAACGCCTGAAACACAAATCAACAGACCAGTTTAACACAGCCAAACAAAAAAATAGTAGAATTTTATCCTTGTAGACAATCCCCCTAACGTCAAGTAAACGCTTTCTTTCGCAAGTTTAGTTTACGATAAGGAAGGACTTAAGCAGTAGGGAGTTTTTTTAGATAAATTTGTGTTTTTTTAATATTCTAAAAATTAGTAAATAGTACCTATTATTAATAACTATCAATTTAAGTGTCAAAAAAATTAAATGCCATATTGAATAGAAACTATTTATTAAGAGTAAAAAATAAAAACTCCACCGTAATTGTATCGGATATTATAAATAACTATAAACCTAAGCGAGAACGTTGCTGGATTGCCGAAATGAATGGAGAAATTGTGGGTTCTATTTTTGTTGTAGAAGGAAATGAAGATACGGCTAAACTTCGTTTATTAATTGTAGACCCAAAGGCTAGAGGTTTAGGTCTAGGTTCACAATTAGTTAAAGAATGTATTAATTTTTCTAGACGGGTTGGATATAAGAAACTCGTCATGGACGAATAATGTCCTTAAAGAAGCTCGTCATTTTTATCAGAAAAAGGGCTTTAAACTTGTAAATGAAGAAAAACATCATAGTTTTGGGCAAGATTTAGTTGGAGAGACGTGGCAACTGTTACTTTAGAAAAATTTCAAGTCATTAGGGGAGCGATACTTCAATAAAGAAGGGTCTCTTTTTCCTTATTTTTAACAGGTTATTACAGATAGTGAAAGAAAGGTAGGAGGCACCAAAATTAATTTTTTGGTGCCCCAGGAGGATAATAATATGGAGGAACTTTTATCCATCCACGTTTACGCATAGCGGTTTTTACTTCCATGCCAAATATCATCTTTTCAGCATGAAATCTTGCCCACATAAGACCTATATCATTTCGAACACATTGAGATATATTTGTTGAACACATCACAATATTGGAAGCAACCTTTATAGAAATAAAGTTTGCTATTTCATCATCTGTAACTTTTACACCTAATGGAACACTATTAGGATCAGATTTTGGTTTAGATTGTGCTATAGGAGCTAAAGGGATTCCTTCTTCAATCATAAATTTTTCTAATATTTGTTTTTGATGATGGGCTAAATTTAAGGATCTCCTTATTAAACTAAGTAATTCGTCATCCGTTGATGTATTTAAAGATGCTTCAAGTGCGGGGATTTCTTCTGCTATTGCTGTGTAATAAAGCCAACAACCCATCGCTTCACCAATATGTGGACGAGACTTTGGTTCATTATCAACTGTAGTTTTGATGTAATCGATAACTGTTTCAAAAACATTAGGCATATTCATTCACCCTCATCTCTTTTAAGGTATAATTTTCCCATATTTAATAAAATTAAACGGGTCGGTTAATGGAATATACGATTGGAAGGCTAGACTTTGATTAATCAACGAAAATTAGTGCCATCATTAAGTGAATTTTTGAATTTAATCTGCTTGTTAAACAAACGGGTGCTTTACTTGAAGATACAGCAGATATGCTATTAATAAAAAATCTTAGAGTTGGAAAATTTTAAACTGCTAGGCAAAGAATATTTATCTAAATAAAATAAGGCAGTTCTTTATCGGAAAATAAGGTTCTCGTGAGGCTAAAAGATGTTAACCTCCCAAGGAAGTCCCCACTTATTTAAACGGAAGAAACTGAGATACAATGAGTAATTGAACTTAGATGAACACTAAAGATTAGTTATAATTAAAGGTGATTAGTAATGCCAATAACGGATCCTCAGATGGACTTGCTTTTTTTATCAACATATATTAGAATTTGATAAAACTATTTACTAATATTAAGAAAGGAGGCAAAAAGTCATGGAAACTGTTATCAAAAGTATTGCAACAGAAGTAAAGTCATATTTACATCTAGGAGATTTACTTGCAACGGGACCAGTCTGTCCTTTTTTAAGTAAACTTCATATAGATAACAGCTACCGGAAGCTTTTTGTCTTTTTATTTTAGAATCTGTAGAAAATCCCTTAATTTTTTGCGCATTTTGAATAAATACTAAGCAATTTACTAGACGCCGGTTTTATATGGCGTCTTTTTGTGTTTTAAAGGAGAAGAATTAAGATGATGAATATTTATATACGACCTCTTGTTGGATGAGATTCATGAAAAAGTGGAAAAAGGTCAGGTAAGGGACCACCAATACCGAAAAACCAAGTTGTATTAATTGGTGTGATGTCAATAAAGGAGTTTTAGAAAGGGTGAGACAATTGCTAAAAAAACTTAGGCAATATAGAAAGGTTTCAGTGTTTCAAACGCTTCTAATTTAGAAAAATAATTAGAAGCGAGGAATAATAATATGAAAAATCAAAGAATCTTTAATAAATCATTTCTTTTTTTATTTATAAGCAACTTTTTAGTTTTTATAGGGTTTGAAATGTTGCTACCTATTTTACCAGCCTATTTGTTAAGCATGAATGCATCTTCGATTCAAGTAGGTTTAATGATAACTTTATTTACACTAGGAGCTGTTCTAATCAGACCTTTTGTAGGGTACTATTTAATTGATAACCAACGGAAAAGTCTAGCCATTATTGCAAGTGCAGCTTTAATGATTTTTACAATGCTGTATCCTTTTCTTAATATTATATGGCTTTTGCTATTTTTACGACTTTTCCATGGCGCAGCGTGGGGAGTTTCAACCACAGCCAATAGTACAATTGTAGTCGATTTAATTCCTAAGACACGGTTAGGAGAAGGAATGGGGTATTTTTCAATTTCAACAACAGTCGGGGCTATCATTGCACCGAGTATAGGTATCCTTATCTATGACTCTTTTTCCTTCGATATTTTAATTTGGTCATCAGTAATACTCAGCTTATTGGCAGTAATTGCGCTTCAATTTGTATATTCACCTACTCCTGTTAAACTTGAGAAGCAGCCATTTCAATTTTTTAATGCGATCTTTGAAAAAGACGCATGGTTCCCAGCATTACTAACGATTATTACAACACTTGGTTTTGGAGCGATTATTACTTTCTTAGTTCTTTTTGGAAAACAAAAGGGATTAGATCATATTTTTCTATTCTTCCTTATCAATGCAAGTGTCGCAACTTTACTACGTCCGTTTACAGGAAGATGGTATGACAAAAAAGGACCTTGGTCTATCATCATTGTGTCTGCAGTGCTAGGATTTTTATCACTTGTTATGCTGTCTTATACGACAAATAATCTTCATCTTATTATTGCTGCGATTTTATTTGGCGCAGGCTATGGAACTGTTATGCCATGTTTACAAACATGGACGGTTCAAAAGGTAAGTGAAGAGAAAAGTGGAGCAGCCAACGCAACCTTTCTTTCCAGTTTTGACGTTGGTGTTGGAGTTAGCGCATTTGTATTAGGGATTTTAGCTGAATGGATTAGTTTAGAGATGATCTTCCGGATTATTAGTCTAAGTTTTATTGTTATTGCTGTTTTAGTCTATAAGGATTTTTTAAATGAAAAGAAAAGGTATAAAAATATATAAATCGATCTAAAAACAAATCCACTTCTATGTTAATAGAGGTGGATTTGTTTTGGTTGATACTTGCTTAAAATGTTGGCGGTACCCATTATAGGAATACGGCTTTTTAATCATAGTATGTGAACTATTGTACTTAAAGTAACGGGTGCATTAACATAATAAGGAATAAAATTAAAAGGCCTAAGATATGCAAGTTTTTATGCTCTACTTGTATATTTTTGCTTTTTTTACATTCATAAAACATACTACAATTGATATCATTTTATAAATACCAAAAACATGAGTGGCTCTCTACATACAAGGCTGCCAACCGATAGAACACTTTGGACACTTTCACCAAGCAAACACTCACGCAGTACACCTTGTCCAACCATCCCCGTAGCCCCGAAAAGAAGGACCTTCATAATTATGCCTCCTATTTTGGGTTTCTTCTTAAAGCGGGGCTAATTAAAAAAACGTGTCAGGCACCAGCCAATCTTTTCGTTGGTGTTTTTTCTCTTTCATTAAAAATCAAGTCACCTCGACCTTTTAATTTGTTGTCTGTACCCGCTCGAAATAAGCCTAAATGTCGTTAGAAGTCTCATACGGGGTATAAAATTTTAGCCTTAACTTATCTCCTTTTTTACCTATAATGAAATCTTGTAAGCGTTTTATATTTTCTGATACGAAGGGGAAGGGGAGAGTAAATTGAAGAAACCAAATGAGGGTCAATATGAACATCTACATAACGAAAGAAATGAATTGTCAAGGACCAAGGTTTTTAAGGGGAGTAATGGAAAAAGGTTCATTGCTTTATCACTTACTGCTTCATTGATTGTTCCAATAACAGCTGTGGTACCAGAAGCATTTGCCTCTGAAACACTAATGTTGAATGCTAGTTTCGCAGCAGAAGAATATGAAACAGCATCCCGTGCCAAGAATCTGGAGATGGAAGCACAAACCCTAGATATTCCACTTTTTATGTTCGAAAATGGCGTACCTAATTCATTTGAGACAAAAAACGGAGGTAATCTTGAAATGGATTCCCGTCACGTCAAAGATGGTAAACACTCACTTAAATGGGATTACACTAGTGGCTCTAAGCTATTGGTAAAAGAAAAAATTCAATTTGAGCCTTTTGTACCAAATGACAAGGACCAATCCATCCAAACCTTTGTGGTCTGGGTTTATAATGAAAAACCAGTAAATGATACCGTGACCTTTCAATTTGGCAGAGGCAATCAAGTGGACAGCTCGTTTAAAATGAACTTAAATTTTAGCGGCTGGAGAACTGCCTGGGTCTCATTTGAGCGTGATATGGAAGGAGCACCCCAACCTAACATGAATCGGATGACGATTGTCGCTCCTGAATCCGGGTCAGGTACTTTGTATTTCGACTCCATGATGCTTTCTACCCCACTTGATCCACGTCATCACACACCAGATTTACAAGTTCCGTTCGTTAATCCAGGTGTTAAAGATGGCGCAAACGCTCATTGGTTGGGACTTTTGCATTATTCCAGACAGACACCTCCAGAACCTCCACTAGAAGTGACAGAATCAGATTTGACGGGAATTCGAAAAATAGAAGATACATTAACAGAATTGGTTTTTCAGAAACAAAAAGTTACAGAAGCCTTACTCAACGACATACGCACTCGTTATGCTTCCTACGGGATTCAGCGTGAAGATGGGGCCATAAGGGGTGCTTCGCTTTTTATGCCACATTTTGATCAAGTGCCAGCTCCATTAAAAGAATCCTTCAAGGAGTTAAGTAATACGGTAGATCTCAAAGCTTTTACGGATTTTATGCAACTGGTGGCAAACACGTATCTCTCAACAGATGATGCGACTTTGAAATATGAGTTAAAGTCCATGTATATCGATTTGGCAGACCATCTGGCCGATCAGGGATGGAATGATGGAAGTGGTCAAGGCACCATGCATCATCTTGGTTATAATATTCGCGGTTTTTATACTTCTGCTTTTTTGATGCGTGATGTTCTTAAGGACGCCGGCATATTAGACAGAACCCAAAAGTCACTTTTCTGGTTAAGTGGTGCAGGCAAAATCTATTTTCCAAAAGAAGAAATAGAGGGGAACATTGACATTTTAAATACAACATTAAACGGAATGCTGGCAAGTATTCTTGTACAAGAGGATTCTAAAGAAAAAGTTAGAGATCTGGAAAGCTTTTCTTCCTGGCTGTCTCAAGGACTTCGACCTGCCAAAGGATTAAATCCTTCATTCAAGAACGACGGATCTGCCTACCATCATGACAATCACTACCCTGCTTACGCGAAGGATGCATTCAATGGAGTCACTCCAATGATGTATGTATTATCAGGTACTCCATTTAGGGTGGATGAAGATGCTCATGCGACTCTAAAAAAAGCATTATTATCCATGCGGCTTTATTCCAATAAAACACAGTGGTTAATCAGTATTGCAGGGCGTCATCCGGATGGAAAAGGTGCATTAACGCTGCCCCCTTATCGTTATATGGCTTTAGCAGGGACACCGGACGGAACTGAAGCCGTTGATAGAGAAGTAGCAGCGGCATATATACGACTTGCAGATAACGTAGATTCTACCGTTAGACAATTTCAAGCAATGGGCATCAAAGCAGAGTCTGATCCAAATGGTTTTTGGTCGATGAATTATGCCAATCTTGGGTTACAGAGACGCGATAATTGGCTGGTTGGTGTAAAAGGATTCAGCCGTTATTTATGGGGTAATGAAACCTATGAAAATGCTAATCTTTATGGGCGTTACATGTCTTATGGACAAATGCAAATTATGGGCTACGGTAATCACCAGGATAGTGGCTATGTACATGATGGATGGGATTGGAATCGTTGGCCAGGAACAACGACGATTCATCTGCCATTTGAAAAACTGCGCTCGAATGTTAGGAATGTGGATCGTTTTAGTGGAATTGAGGAAATGTTGATCTCTGATGAAACATATTCGGGGAGCTTAAGCTTGCAAGGGCAGAATGGAATGTTTGCTATGAAGCTTCATGAGCATCCAAAATATGATGGAACCCATCGTGCACGAAAATCCTATTTCTTCTTCGATAATCGAATTGTCGCGCTTGGTTCGAACATCGAGAACGAGAATAGTGAGTATCCAACAGAAACGACATTGTTCCAGAATCATATGAAAGAGGAAGCAGAACCGGTTTGGATTTCTGCAAAAGGTGCCATCAAGGAGTTTCCTTATAAAGACCAGGATGTACTGACTGAAAATGCGTGGCTTATCGATAATAAAGCAAACGGATATTATTTGCCGTCTGGACAAACGATTTCCATGACAAGGTCAGAACAATTGTCAAAAAACCAAAAAGATGGATCGGACACTTCAGGAAACTTTGCGACCGCCTGGATTGATCACGGAAAATCTCCTAAAGATGGAAAATATCAATATGCAGTTTTGGTAAAAACAGATTATGAAAAAATGAAAGCTTTTGGAGAATCTATGGCTGATCCCAATCAGGCTCCTTACGTTGTCCTTCAGCAGGATCGTATGGCACATATTGTCCACGATCGTGCTACTGGTATTATGGGATATGCATTGTTTGAAGCTAATAATTCTGTCAATCAAGGTTTAGTCCGCGCTGTTGATACTCCAACGATGGTCATGACACGGATGGATGGGGAGAAACTCGTCCTAAGTGCTGTCGATCCTGATTTGCGGTTATACGAGGGGATCGAGGAAGATCAATACGACGAGAACGGTGTCCAAAAAGAAGTAAGCATTTATTCTCGTACTTGGCGGCATTCCGAAAGCATTATGAGAGCATTTAAGCTGACGATTGAAGGTGAATGGAAAACCGATTCAACAGATGAGCGGATTCGAATTCTCTCCTCTGAAAACGGACGTACTGTTCTAGAATTCGATAGCAAAGACGCAGCGCCAATGGAAATTGTGTTACAGCCGAAATAACCTGTGCACCATATAAAAAGTTCGTTCCAACTAAAAGAAGAGGTGACACAGGAATTCGGTCACCTCTTTTTTTCCTTTATACTTATGACTAACGAAATATTTTAGGGGTACTTTTTATACTCCTATTTGAGTAGTTTAAATCTATAGATAGGGATATTTTCCAGATCTTTTTTCAAGGTAAAAAAACATCGTTATTATTTCACAACAGACATAGTTAAAATGAATGGAATAAAATCCTCATAAGTATCAAAATAATAATCTGCTTCAATGATTGAAGATGACCCATTCTTCTTCCCAACCTGGATAAACGAAAATGATTCCGGTAGACGAACCTCTATTCATAGTCATTTACCTAAGAGCATAATCATTACTATTATCAACCCTAAAGTATTGTATTGGACTTAGGGTTGTAATAATTAAAGGTGGAAAAAATAATGTACATGTTTTTTTACTTATTATTGGCCATTATTGCTGTGACTTGTATTGGATTACAAGCCGGGATCAATGGTGTGTTGGGAAAAAGGATTGGCGTAATTGAAGCTAGTTTTGTTTCTTTTTTTATCGGAACCATAATCCTCTTATTACTCGTTATTTTCATGGGAAAAGGGGACCTGTTAAAAGTAACAAACGTTTCGAAATGGCAGCTGCTTGGTGGAGCCCTTGGGGTTGGTTATGTATCTATCATGGTTGCTATCGTGCCAAAAATTGGAGTAGCTTCAGCGATAACAGCTGTTATTGTCGGACAATTATTTATTAGTGTTACACTTGATCATTTCGGAGTCTTCACCAATCAACCGATACCAATTGATTGGTATCGCATTACAGGATTAGTCTTTTTGCTGGTATCGTTGTTTTTGATATTTAAGGGAAACATTAAGTGGTTTTGAAGAAGTAAATAACAATCCTTTCACAATGGGGTAGGAGAGGGGATGTAATGTCGGCCTCAAGCAACGATAAACGCAGATATATGCCTGGTATTGATGGACTTAGAGCTGTAGCTGTCATTGGTGTTATTCTTTACCATTTAAATATCCCTTGGTTTCAGGGTGGGTTTTCAGGTGTAACGGTTTTCTTTGTATTATCCGGTTACTTGATTACGGACATCCTTATTGAAGAATGGAATAAAAATAATAAAATTAACTTCCTTCGATTTATGATAAGGCGTTTTCGCAGGTTGGCTCCTGCCTTATTGGTCATGATTTTTATCGTTACAGTTTGGGTAACATTCAGTGATCATCCTTCGTTTGAAAAATTACGTTCTGATTTATTGCCTTCACTTTTATATTTCACAAATTGGTGGTACATTTTCCATGAAGTTTCCTATTTTGATTCCTTCGGTCCGGCCTCACCGCTAACTCACATCTGGTCACTGGCAATTGAGGAACAATTTTATCTTATTTGGCCGCTGCTAGTGATTCTTGGTTTTACTTTTATTAATAGAAAAAGGTTTCGAGTTTTAGCTATCCTGGTCGGAATCGTCATTTCTGCTTGGTTAATGGCATTCCTCTATATACCAGGAGAAGATCCTTCTCGTGTGTATTATGGAATCGATACAAGAGCTTTTTCCCTGCTTCTAGGAGCAGCCCTTGCCTTCGTTTGGCCAAGTCAAAGATTATCTAAGACGTTGCCTAGACATGCAAGTTTGGTTTTGGAAATTGTAGGAATAACAGGCCTTCTGCTTATCATCATATTATTTATGGTTACGTCACAATTTGACCATTTTCATTATCAAGGTGGCATGCTTCTTTTATCCTTTATTACCACTTTAGTAGTTGCGGCATTAGCTCATCCTGCAAGTAAGCTAGCGAAATGGTTAAGTGTGATGCCTATCCGATGGATTGGAGTTCGTTCCTATGGAATATATTTATGGCATTATCCGATTATAATTTTAACCACACCGATTGTTAATACAGATGGAATAAACATTTGGAGATTAACCTTACAGATAGCGTCTACATTGTTTATTTCAGCTTTATCCTATCGATTTGTGGAAATACCAATTAGGAAAGGGCAGTTAAAAACTACTCAGAAACGATTAAGAAGTCTGCCTCTCATTCAACAAAGGATAGTTTTAGGAAGCTGTGCTGTACTATTTGTATTATTAGTGGGAATTGGAGTCGTATTTGCTACAAAAACAACCGTCATTGTTACTACTAAAGCACCCTTAACAGTTGAAACTATAAATGAAATTAATTTCAACAACGATCCAATCATAGAGCCTGAACCTGAAGAGGAGACCACCGTACCAGACCTTAAAATGAAGACCATTACGGTTATTGGTGATTCAATTCTCCATGATGTCGCTCCGTTCTTTAAAAACTATTATCCAGAAGCGGTTATCGATTACCGTGTCGGTCGGCAAATGTCTGAGATGCCTGAGGTGATTAAGCAACTAGAGGGCAGAGGGCAATTAGGGGAATATGTGATAATTCAACTAGGAACCAATGGACCTTTTGTTAAAACAGACTTAATAAATGTAATTGAAGGTCTCGAAAATAAAAAAGTGTTTCTAGTGAACTGTCGAGTACCCAGGGCATGGGAAACGACTGTCAATCGTACGTTAGAAGAAGTTGTTAACAGTGAGTTTAATACAATTCTCGTAGATTGGTATAGTGCCAGTGCTGGCCATCCGGAGTTTTTTGCAAATGATGGTGTTCATTTAACGAGAGTAGGCGGCGAAACCTACGCCAACCTATTAGTAGAACAAATGAAGGATTAAACACGTTGCATGAATTAATGTTTCATTTCGGATGAATAAGAACCTCAGAAAGGAAACTGAGGTTCTTTTTTCTATATGAGAAATAATTTGGTTTAGACTTAGTTTACATAATAAATTTACTAGTAAGTTTACAATTTTAGCTTCAAACAGTTATCCCACCCAATTAACAGTAAATATATATTAATATAAATAAGACGAGTTAGAAAAAGGAACACATTTTGTGGTTAAACTTCGAATTATATATCATTATAGCTTTAGAAGGTGGTTAAGATGAATCAAACTTTATTTTTTAGGCTTGAACAATTTATGCAGGAGAAAAAATGGAGTAAAACGGATTTAGCAAAACACTCCGGCATTCATCTTAGTGATATAAGTCGTATATTCAACCACAAGCAACCTCTTTCTCTACAAATTCTAGATGCAATCACCAAAGCATTTGGATTAGAAGAAGCTGCTTTATACACTGATTATATAGAAGAATGCTTCAACGAAAATCAGCATTTAGATAAACGGAGAACGATACAGTTCTTATATAAATGTGCAAGTGAAGGTTTCGAACAACTTTCTCATTCTATTTTAAACGCCATTTTAGAAGAAAAATCAAAAACGATAAGAAATAAGAATTTGATGTATATCTTTTCGGTTGCGGAGATGCTGTTTAAAGATGGAAAAGAAAAGGAAGCTTATCCTCTATATGAAATTATCATTGAAACAATGCCTAACCGATTCTCTGAGACACTGGCTATCAGTTATTTAAGACGGTTTCATATTGTTAGATTGACTGAGGAAGGTCAACAGGCTTTATCATATGTTTTGGAGCAGTTAGCGTATATGCCCATAGATGTGAAAATGGATGCCTATTTTTGGATTACCGCATTTTACTATAGACGTGAGCAGTGGAGAGAAGTGTTATATTACGCTGAGAAACTGGAGGCTATGGTCAACGATGGTGAATATTATGGCAGAGCCTTGCAGTATAAAAGTTTTGCGCTGAGACGCCTCGGTGGATCATTGGATGAAGTATTGAGCCTAACAGACCGATATGCACAGATTAACGAATTTTTCGCAGATATTGCTGTCGGAAACAGATTAGTTGCCCTGTTGGATTATGATTTTTTAGAGTATGTAGATGAATATCTTATATGGTTAGAAAATAGGGATGATATATATATGGGGTTGCCAAGATTGCTGGAGACATATGTAGAATTAGACCGATTAGATAATGCTGAGACATTATTGAAAAGATTCAAACCTGTGATCGATGATATATCTGTAAGTAAGGAATTCTTCAAGCAACAGGCTTATTTGCGTTATCGTTATGCACTCTCTTTGTATCTGTGTAAATGCAAATGTTTTCAAGAAGGGATGAATGAGCTATTAGAAGTAGCAAACTCAGCAAAGAAAATAGGAAATATGGAGATGCTAAAACGCTGTTTTTTTGTGTTTTGGACATATAGAGATCATGTGACTATTGAACAGGATGTAAAATATAAACAACTGCTCCATTAAAATTAGTTAGGTTTTCTAGTAAATGACAAAATGGAAGGAGAGCTCAATAGGGCTCTTTTTTTATTTTTAAAAAATAATTTGATAGAATTTCTCAAATTCAAAATTACCTCAAACTTACCTACAATTATACACTGATTATATAGAAGAATGCTTCAACGAAAATCAGCCTTTAGATAAACGGAGAACGATACAGCTCTTATATAAATGTGTACGTGAAGGTTACGAACAACATTCTCATGCTATTTTAAGCACCATTTTAGAAGAAAAATCAAAAACGATAAGAAATAAGAATTTGATGTATATCTTTACGGTTGCGGAGATGCTATTTAAAGCTGGAAAAGAAAAAGAAGCTTATCCTCTATATGAAATTATCATTGAAACAATGCCAAATCGTTTTTCAGAACCACTTGCAATCAGTAGCTTACTCAGCGAGTAAAATAGGAAATATGGAGATGTTAAAGCGCTGTCTCTGGCTGTTTTGGACATATAGAAATCATGTGACTGTTGAACAGGAAGAAAAATATAAACAACTTCTGCATGAAAGTTAGGGAAGTAAACACATAAATCTCATTTCTTTTTTCTTAAAATAACACAACTAAAATGACAAAATCGACAGAGAACTCATTAGGGCTCTCTTTTTTTATTTTGGCTCTAGTTATATAGCAAACTTTACTAAAAGTACCAATAAAAATAAAATAAATTGATTAAAAAAATAGAATTTGATGAAATTTCTCAAAATTAAAATTACATCAAACTTATATACAATGAAACCAGAAACAAAATAAGACAAGAGGGGTAAACCACATGAACAAAAAAACTGCAAAAGGTATTGCTAAACTAATCATTAAAGAGGGGAAGAGTGAGTTTGATGAAAAAACTTATTAAAGTTACTGCTGTTTTAACTCTTAGTACAGGAGTACTATTTAGTTCATTTCCTATCAGTAATCACCAGCCTGTTGTTAAAGCAACGTCTACTGACTCGATAGAGCAAGTATTATCAAAGCTGACAACAGAGCAACGTCAAGCTCTACAAAAATTAGAAGTAAGTAGTCAGGAAGGGCTCCAGTTATCACCTTCAGTAGATTTAGAGAGTTCAGATAATTTGTCGGTAATCGTGGAATTTAAGGACAAGCCGACAAAAGTTGCAGTCATTGAAGAAGCTGCAAATGGAAATAGTTTATCACTTTCAGAAGCAGAACAAAAAGCAAATGCAGCACAAGAAACGTTTAAAAATGATTTACAAACAATTTATAAAGAGGACTTAAAAGAAAATAAAAAATTATTTAAGATTAAGCACACTTATAAAAACTCTTTAAATGGTGTTGCAATTGAGCTTCCAGCAAATAAAGTAAAGTCATTACTACAATCGAAAGTTGTAAAAGCTGTTTGGCCAAATAATGTCTTTAAAGTTGAGCCACCTACTAGTCCAAAAGGATCTAGTGATTCGAAAAAAGTAGCAACTGAGGTATTTCCAGGAATCAATAAGTTACATGACGAGGGATTTACAGGTAAAGGGATTAAGGTAGGGGTAATTGATACAGGAATTGATTACAACCATCCTGATTTAACGGATGCATATAAGGGATACCGTGCACAAACAGGTGTTGATCCGAAAACAATTAGTCCAAGCTCGGTGAAAGGCTGGGATTTTGTCGATAATGATGCAGATCCGATGGAGACTACATACGACGATTGGAAGAAATCTGGCCTTCCCGAAAAAAGTCAAAGTGGATCAACCTTTTATACGGAGCATGGAACTCATGTTTCTGGAATCATTTCTGGACAAGGTAAAAATAATACAGATTACGCCGTAACAGGTGTAGCTCCAGATGCTGACCTTTATGTTTATCGTGTGTTAGGACAATTCGGTTCTGGATCAACTGAAAGTGTATTAGGCGGAATTGATAAATCTGTAGCCGATGGAATGGATGTTATCAATTTATCGCTTGGTAGTAATTTGAATGATCCAGAGAATATTGAAAGTCTGGCAGTTAACAATGCTGTTCTTTCAGGTGTTACAGCAGTAGTTGCAGCAGGTAATGCTGGAAACGAAATGTACACACTTGGGGCACCAGGTGCATCTGCATTAGCGATTACAGTTGGAGCAAATGATACGACTCAAGAAATTGCTATCTCAAAAGCAACTTTGCATGGTATAGAAGAGGTATCTGCGGATTTAAAATTGATAGGTAAAGGTTTTAATGACAAAGTAGATACATTACAAGGACAAAATCTACCAATCGTCTCAATTCCGAATTCAGGATCACCAAATGATTATAATGGAAAAGATGTAAATGGAAAAATTGTATTAGTCAATCGAGGTATTACAGCTCTTGTTGATAAAGTGAAAGAAGCACAAAAACACGGTGCTAAGGCAGTAATTATTGCCAATAATGTGGTTGGAGAAGGCTATATTCCGACTTATTTAGGTGCAGGGTATGGAATGATTCCAGCGTTCTCCGTATCAAAAGAACAAGCGACTGTCATTCAATCAAAACTTGGTACAGGAACACCAACATTCTCATTTGACGAAATGGGAAAAGAAACTGTACAAGGAAGCAAATTGGCAAGCTTCAGTTCTCGTGGTCCAGCTCGTATCACATACGATATTAAACCAGAAGTAACGGCTCCAGGCGTATCAGTCTTCTCGACTGTACCATCTTATATGCACGGAGCAGATCAAATTGGTAACTATCAATATGCATATGATAATTTATCAGGAACATCAATGGCTACTCCTAATGTAGCTGGGGTTGCTGCATTATTATTACAAGCAAATCCAAATTTAACGCCTGCTCAAATTAAAGAAACATTAATGAATACTGCAGACACATTAAATGGGGAGTACAGCGTGTATGAAGTAGGCGCAGGGCAAGTTGATCCTTATGAAGCGATGCATTCACAAACAAGAATTGAAGTATTAGATGAAACACTTGGATCACATGATAAAAAAGGTAACCTAAAAACAGTGAAAGATTTAACGGGTGCGCTTGCATTTGGCGTATTTGCACCGGGTGGAGCAAATGTAAGTGAAGAACGTTCACTATTTTTCTATAATAATAGCGATCAAGCAAAAACATTTGATGTGAACGTTACATTCCAAATAGATCGCAGGGGCTCATTGGATGCAGATGCAAATGGAGTCATGATTGAAACAGACAAGTCCATTAAATTAGAACCTAATGCGAAAAAGAAATCAGTTGTTTCGATTGCAGTTCCTAAATCAGCAGCAATTGGTACGTATGAAGGATATGTTACTTATACAAATCATGAAAACTCAGAAGAAACATACCAAGTACCATTCGCCATTAAAACAGTCGAAGAAGGAATAAACCCAGTAACAATGAGTCCACAAGCATTTACGCAAGTGTTCGATTCTGCGTATGCAGGACAATTAATTTATACGAATGCATTTCTCAGTATCAAATCCCATATGCGTACGATTGATGTCATTCTTGTTGACGGAAAAACGAACAAAGATTTAGGATTCGTTAGTACTTTGGATACTTTAGGCATGAATGAAAATGTGAATTATGGAGTTGCTAAAATATTTAATGGTCATTATTACAAAGCAACCGGTGATTCAGAGCACCCATTTGCTTATGACACTGATTTAGCAAAACCAGGTTTCTATAAACTAAAATTAATTGGAACAAATGATGCGGGTCGCACGTTCTCTCAAGAAGCACCTTTCTATTTTGATAATACGGCTCCAAAGATGACGGTTAACAGTCCTGACGTTGTTGAGTATAAAAATGGTCAAAGTACAGTGACGATTACTGGTTCAGTGTATGATAACGAAACAGAAGAGATGAAATCACTTGGCATGAATTTTAATCAAGGAAGTACTAGAGTGTTTTATAAAGACAATTTTGGAGGAAGAGATGTATCTGTTCCTGTCAATGCAGATGGTACATTTTCCGTTAATATTCCAACAAACTCAACAAGAGCAATGAATCTATCATTCTATGCAATGGACGCGGCATCTAATAAAACATTCAAAGAAGGTAGAGAGATCTTTGTTACACAAGACGATGTAGCTTATGGTTTCATGCAATCTGATAAACGATCTGCAAAAATGGGAGAAACAGCCCATGCGACATTAACTTTAAATAAAGTAAGCAATGTAAAACAAGTTGTTTATAAGTTTTATCATCACACTGATGTTGCGTCAATGAATGTCACACCACATCCAAGTTTGGCAGATAAAGTCAATGTAAATGTTGCGGAGAAGCTTTTTGCTGGTAATATATATGAAGCGACTGTAACAGTTACATTAAAAGATGGAGCAACTCCATTATCAGGAAATCTTTCTTTAGTAGATTTAGGATTTACTATGAGTAACACTTATACTGCATACCCTGTAATGTTTCCAGCTTATATACCAAGTGTTACGTATACAGATATAAATAATACGGCAAAAACAGCATTAAGCAGTAATCCTACAATTTATTTTATGGAACCAACGTATTCACTAGCTCGTGGTACCAATTACGCTGAGGCATTTACGATTTATTATGGAACACCAAATCAGCAACCTAATCAATCATATGATTATTCAAAAATGGGCATTAAAGTAAAAGCAACAAGTTCAAACGGCACGGTATACAATGGAACAGTTTCATCTTTAGTAGTATATAAAATACCTAATTTACCACTAAATGATGATCAATACGAACTTGAGTTTAATGTTCCTGGACATTTTACAGTACACAAAAACTTTACAATTGGCTTCAATGAAGAGGGTAAAGTCACATATCAAAATCTTTTATTACGACCAAACCCGGCTATTGCAGGGGACGTTAACAAAGATGATGTAATTGATGTAATGGATGCTTTGTATTTACAAAAGTATTGGGGTACAAACACTAGAGAAGCAGATATTAATTTTGATGGAGTTGTCGATGCAAAGGATATGGCATTTGTAGAAAAGAATTATTTAATGCAAAATCCAACAATTAACAATGCTCCAGTTCCTAATAAGAAATACAAATCTCAAACATTAGAAACAGTGAAGAGTGTATTAGGTTTATAAATAATAGGAAGAGAACAACTACTTAAATGATAAATCCCCGACTCAATCATGAATCGGGGATTTTTTAGCCTTGTTGTGGATCTCTTGATTGGAATGACATCGGCATTCCGTTTGGTGCTGATAATACTCAATTGTGTAGCTGGAAAGGGACAGGTCCCGAACATTTTAGAATATGTACAGACAAACATTATTTCTTTTCTATTTTTACTAATCCTTTACCTATATTATCTTTTTCAAAATAGCATATGACCTCATCATTGACTTGAATTTTATCACCCGAATCGATACTTTCAGCAGAAAAAACAATCTTTGTTCCATCATCACTTTGTCCGTAGTATTGGTCATCTTTAATTTTAGTGATTTTGTATTCTACCGTTTTGTATTCAGAGGAATCATTGCTTAGATTACTGACAGGAGCAGTGGTTTGAGTTTTTACTAAAAATAATACTAATAAAATTGCTGTGAGCATTCCAAGGATGATCATTCTTTTTAACATAATACTAACCTCCCACTAAGTATTTTAAAAGATGAAAGGGGAAAGTAAATCCTACTATATTCCTTTGGTCTTTCTACCTATAGCAGAATATCTCTATTATATTGAAGAAAAGGATTATTGAACATCACTGAAAACTAAAAATACGAACGTTAATAATAAAACGCGCACATAATTCTATCTAAACACGAACATTAATCGTTTTTTATAAAATATTATTCACATTTTATTGATTATCCACCAGTAACTTGTTATACTAACAACATACCAATTTAGAAACATAAAACATATATTATGAATTTTCATACTATTAGCATAATATTTATGATATTGTAATATATCTAAAAATTCACTATAATGATATTTGTTAGAATTTATAATCTACTTGAAGAGAGGCAGATAATTTAAAAATAATAGATAGAGGGAAAATAGCACTTTTATGTTCTTTTGGAATGGTGCACGATTATCTGAAACGAATGGGGGAAACATCTATGAAAAATCTATTGAAAAAGTGGAATCAAATCAGTCTGGTAAAACAAATATCTATTGGTTTATTGATTGGTATTATCCTGGCTGTCGCGATTCCCGAAGCAGCAAAACCCGTTGTCATTTTAGGATCTTTATTTGTAGGTGCTTTAAAAGCCATTGCACCAGTATTGGTACTTTTCTTGGTTATGTCAGCTATCGCGCAGCATAAGAGTGGTCAGCAAACGAATATGAAATCCATTATTTCTCTATATCTTTTAGGGACGTTTCTAGCTGGATTAATTGCCGTAATTGTAAGCTTTATTTTTCCTGTTAGTATTACACTTACAAAGGGCGCTGAGGATTTGGCGGCTCCAGGTGGTGTAGTAGAGGTTCTCAAAGCATTACTGTTGAACGTTGTCGATAACCCGGTAAATGCCATTGCAAATGCAAATTATATCGGTATTTTAGCTTGGGCGATTGTCCTAGGGTTGGCTTTAAGAAATGCACCAGATACAACAAAAACATTGATTACTAATTTTTCAGACGCCGTATCTAAAATGGTTACATGGGTAATCAAGTTCGCTCCATTAGGGATCATGGGTCTAGTTATTGAGTCAATTACAACAAATGGACTTGAGTCACTATTAAGCTATGGAAAATTACTTGTTGTCTTGATTGGATGCATGCTTTTTGTGGCTTTCGTTGTCAATCCACTCATTGTATTCGTAAACGTACGTCAGAACCCTTATCCACTTGTTTTCAAGTGCGTTAAGGAAAGTGGTATTACCGCATTCTTTACACGCAGCTCTGCTGCCAATATTCCTGTAAATATGAAATTATGTGAAAAACTAGATTTAGATAAAGATACTTATTCTGTATCGATTCCATTAGGTGCAACAGTCAATATGGCAGGTGCAGCGGTTACGATTTCTGTTTTGACTCTTGCAGCGGTTCATACACTTGGCATTCAAGTGGACATCCCTACAGCTATCATCCTCAGCGTATTATCCGCAGTATGTGCGTGCGGTGCTTCAGGGGTTGCTGGCGGCTCACTCTTATTGATCCCGCTTGCTTGTAGCTTATTCGGTATTCCTAATGATGTAGCAATGCAGGTAGTTGGAGTAGGTTTTGTCATCGGTGTTTTACAAGACTCTTTTGAAACTGCCCTTAACTCATCAACAGACGTCCTTTTCACAGCTACAGCTGACTATAGGAAGAGGCTTAAGGAAGGGAAAAAAGTAGATATCAAAAAAGTGGCTTAACAAAAAACTGATAATCCCTTTTGTTAAAACAGGAAACTGTCTTAACAGAAGGGATTTTTTTGAGAATTTAACAATGTAACAATGTTGTCAATATCTTATGGCCACTATAAAAAATGAAAGATGTATAATAAAAGTAGAAGATAAAGTTTTTATTTTGAGAGGATGAGAAAAATGTTAACGGATTATTCAAGAATCGTAGTTGCATATGATCATTCAGAATTAAGCAAAAAGGCTTTGAAAATGGCAATGAATTTAGCGAAGCAAGATAATCAAATTGAAATGATTGTAGTAATGGTTTTACAACCAGTAAGACCTATGCCTTATTCTTACGGATTTGTTACGGACTCCCAAGAAACTCAACGTGAAGAAGCAAATACCATACGAAATGAAATTCAGCAAGAACTGACTGAGCTCCCAAACAAAACAAGAACAGTATTATTAGAAGGAAATCCAGGACAAATGATAGTTGATTGTGTGAAGCAAAATGATGCAGATCTGGTTGTAATGGGAAGCAGAGGATTAAGTGGACTGAAGGAACTATTCTTGGGAAGCGTCAGTCATTATGTCGTACAAAAGGCACCATGTCCAGTTTTTATTGTAAAATAAACTAATAAAAACCTTATCAAAAAAGCTTGAAGAAGAAGTCTCAAAGGACAACTTCTACAAGCTTTTATTTTTGGAGACTAAAGGAATAAATTCAGCATAGCTATCTAAGTGATAATCAGCTTCAATGTTGTGATTTTGAAAGGCAACGGTTTTAATCCCTAATTTTCTTGCTGGAAGTAAGTCAAGTTCTCTGTCACCTACAACCAAATCAATGTGGTGATTTTTTAAGACATATTCATATGAAGCTGTATGAGTTTTTCTGTCGAACCCTTGCTCTTCAACGGAAACAATCTCTTTAAAATATTGGGTTAAACCAAATTTTTCAAGGAGATACATGGTAGATTCTCTATCACGATGGGTCACGATTATATTGTTTTCAACCGCTGATAGTACATCCTTTAAATGCTCAAAGGGTGTACTGTACTCTTTTGAGTAAAGTTTATCGATACTTTTATACTCTGCACGTTTTGCTTCATCAATGCCGTAATGTTTAAAGGTCGTTAGTGAATCAATTTTTAGCCATTTTAAAACCTCACTGCGATCGAGCTCACGCCGACTTAACTTTATAAATCCTTCCACCAGTGCTGGATATGTATCAAAAAGTGTTCCATCAAAATCCCATAATATGTTCAACATTTATCCCTCATTTCAAAAACTTATTCAAAATATCTCTCAAAAATAATACTGTATCATTATCTTTTTCATAAAACCAGCAGGGATTAAAAAACTTTACATATCAAAACTTGTAGACTATTATAAGAAATAATTACATAAAATTTTACCTACTAGGGGTGCCCTGATATACGGGCTGAGAGAAAAACTATTCGTTTTTTAACCCTTTGGACCTGATCTGGATGATACCAGCGTAGGAAAGTAGCAAAGTAGAAATTACCTTTTCTCTAACTATTTAAGTCAGGTCCAATTATGATGGATCTGGCTTTTTTATGTTTAAAAAACTAATAGAGTCACTAAAAAAGGGAGAAAGAAGATGGAGGTACTGTTATGAATAGGAAAGATTTAAGTTCAATTTTACAAAGAGTAAGAGAGGAAAACCCGCTCGTACATAATATTACCAATGTGGTTGTCACTAATTTTACGGCTAATGGACTTCTATCACTGGGGGCTTCACCCGTGATGGCTTATGCTCCAGAAGAGGTTGCAGACATGGTTCGGATTTCTCGTGCCCTCGTCCTTAACATCGGGACATTAAACTGGGAAGTTGTCGGCTCGATGATATTAGCAGGAAAAACGGCTAATGAACTTGGCATTCCGGTTATATTCGACCCCGTTGGAGCAGGTGCTACTCTTTTTCGAACGGAAATGGCACAAAAAATAATGGAAGAAGTGAAAGTATCTGTTCTTCGCGGAAACGCAGCTGAAGTTGCCAATGTTCTAGGGGAAAAGTGGGAGATCAAAGGTGTGGATGCGGGTGAACATCAAGGGAGTAGTGTGGAATTGGCTATATCCGCGGCACAAAAGCTTAATACCACAGTCGTGATTACCGGGAAAGAAGATGTGCTAACAGATGGAAAGACGACGTATTTGGTTTCCAATGGACATCCACTGTTAACAAAAGTGACAGGTACAGGCTGCCTGTTAACCTCTGTGATCGGAGCATTTGCGGGAGTGGAGAAGAATCTTTTACTCGCTGGATTATCTGCCTTAACCTTCTATGGAATCGCAGCGGAAAAAGCATTCGAAAAGGCGGGCAATATGGGGCCTGGCAGTTTTCAAATCGAATTTTTAAATCAACTTGCCCTTGTTACTTCAGAAGATATCGATCAATTAGCATCATTCAAACAGTTATAAGGAGTGGACACAATGAAAAAAGCATTAACAATTGCTGGTTCTGATAGCGGCGGTGGTGCCGGAATTCAGGCGGATATAAAGACTTTTCAGGAGCTAGAGGTTTTCGGTATGTCAGCTCTAACAGCTGTAACGGCCCAAAATACGCAAGGGGTTCAAGCTGTATTTCCGATGACAGCTGAGGCAGTTAGTAAACAAATCGAATCAATTGGCGAAGATATGAGTGCAGACGCTCTTAAAACAGGAATGCTGTTTAATGCAGAAATCATCCAAGCAGTTTCTGAAAAAATAGAATACTATAACTGGAAAAATGTCGTGGTTGATCCCGTTATGATTGCAAAGGGCGGCGCCTCTTTGCTTCAAATCGAGGCCATTACGGCAATGAAACAATATTTATTACCCCTTGCGATGGTCATTACACCAAACATTCCTGAGGCAGAAGTTTTAACAGGGATGTCGATTCGAACGCATGAAGATAAACAGGAAGCGGCAAAACGTCTTTATGATTTAGGAGTTAAGAATGTGGTCGTAAAAGGCGGGCATGACGAAGACCGACATCTATCGGTAGATTATTTGTATGATGGCAACGACTTTACCACCTTTACGAGTAGCAGAGTTCTGACAAAGAATACCCACGGAACAGGATGTACTTTTTCCGCGGCGATAACAGCTGAACTGGCCAAAGGTTTAAGTGTTTATGAGGCAGTATCGAAAGCAAAGCATTTTATCCAAGCAGCGATTGAAGATCAGCTAATGATTGGTCAGGGTCATGGACCAACCAATCACTGGGCATATCGAAAAAGAAATGTACTGACAAGGTAGGTGAGCAGCATGAATATTCGTAATAGGGATGCAATAAGAGAAGCATTGAAAGTCTACTTTATTATGGGCAGTCCAAATTGCAAGGACAATCCCGCACAAGTTTTGCTTGAAGCCATTGAAGGCGGAATTACCCTTTTTCAATTCCGCGAAAAAGGTACCGGTGCGTTAACGGATGATAAGAAGGTTGAACTGGCCAAAGAACTCCAACAAATATGCCGAGAGCATCGGGTTCCATTTATTATTAATGACGATATCGGATTAGCGATTGCGCTTAACGCAGACGGTGTTCATGTCGGGCAGGATGATGAGCCGATTGAGGAAGTAAGAAAGAAAATTGGCTCCGATAAGATCATTGGAGTTTCTGTACATAGTTACGAAGAGGCTATGACCGCTTTAGATGGTGGAGCCGATTATTTTGGAATCGGACCCGTTTTTCCTACGAAAACAAAAGAAGATGCCAAACCCTCAAACGGAACGAAGCTAATTGAAGAACTGCGAGACAAAGGATTAACGATTCCGATTGTCGGAATTGGCGGAATCACTGCCGAAAATGCTGGGTCTGTTGTCCAAGCGGGAGCTGATGGCGTATCAGTTATAACCGCGATCAGTCATGCTCCTTCTGTTACAGAAGCCACCCAAGCCTTATGGAAAAGTGTATTTTAAGACTTTATTGACTTTTTAAAAAAAAGTCTTCAAAGATTGCACATCAGGGGTTGTGTATCCAAATCTCTTGTATGAAAATTTTAATATAGTTAAAGTATCCATGTGACCAAAACTTATGTTTGAAACTGTCAAAATGGTCACAAGAAGGGTCGTTGTGACCAAAACTCATGTATGAAACTATCAAAATGGTCACCAGAAGGGTCGCTGTGACCAAAACTCATGGATGAACCTTTCAAAATGGTCACCAGAAGGGTCGCTGTGACCAAAACTCATGGATGAAACGATCAAAATGGTCGCAAGAAGGGTCGCTGTGACCAAAACTCATGGATGAACCTGTCAAAATGGTCACAAGAAGGGTCGTTGTGACCAAAACTCATAGATGAAACGATCAAAATGGTCACAAGAAGGGTCGCTGTGACCAAAACTCATGGATGAACCTTTCAATATGGTCACAAGAAGGGTCGCTGTGACCAAAACTCATGGATGAAACGATCAAAATGGTCACAAGAAGGGTCGCTGTGACCAAAACTCTTGATTAAATCCATCAAAGTGGCTACAAGAAGTAAGCTGCTATTCGGAAATTGCAAATTACAAAAAATTGATGATTCACACAGTCACCAATAAAATTTCATACTAGCACTGGGGGAGCCGAAATTGGCTGAGATTAGACCAAATATGGTCTTAAACTCCTGAACCTGATCTGGGTTGTACCAGCGTAGGAAAGTGAACTATACTTACATGAACTGATTTTTGTCGGTAATTTATAGTATAAACCGGTAATCCCCCAGTGCTAATAAAAAACTTGGAGGGATTTTTTATGAGAAAAACGCATAAACTCACATTGACAGCGATGTTGATCGCGATTGGCACACTCTCGAGTAATATATTGTTTATTCCGGTTGGTTTCACAAAGGTGTTTCCGATTCAGCATTTCTTGAATGTGTTGTCTGCCGTTCTATTAGGACCGTTTTATGCGGTTGCACAGGCACTATGTGTGTCGATCTTACGAAATATCATGGGGACCGGATCCATCTTTGCATTTCCAGGTAGTATGGTTGGTGCCTTGCTGGCTGGGCTCCTCTTTATGAAAACCAGAAAGATATATATGGCCTTTTTCGGTGAAGTGATCGGAACGGGCATTATCGGAGCGATTCTATGCTACCCGATCGCAACTCTACTATTAGGTCAAGAAGCAACATTGTTTGGATTTATTCCGTTATTTATTTTTAGCTCTATTGCGGGTGCACTGATTGGCGCCATTATTCTTTCAATCTTTTTAAAAAAGAAAATAGCAGTCTTTACTCGGAAAGAGACTACAGTAAAATAAATCTAGAGCCATTAAAAGTGTCCGGCACCGCTGGTAGACAAATGAATATCTACGGCGCCGGACACTTTTTTTCCCATTCTCCCAAGATTTAAACTTAGTAGAATTTGTTTTCCTAGGGATAAATTCCCCCCATATCTATAATTCAAATAGGTATTGTGATTTGTTTTTTTTTATTCCTATTAAAAAGTTGTTATTATCGCTTTAAAGTTTTAACAGTTATTTGTACTATTGAGGTGTATAGGGAAATTTCAGATAAATGATGTATAAAAATAATAAAAAGTCATCTCAATTAAAGGGAAGTGAACGTAATATGCTTAAAATCTGGAATATAGAGAAGATCATTGAAGATACATTAGAAAAGCACAATTTAGATATTAACTATGAGATTAATAATAAACTCACTGTACCAATGAGTTATAACGTATCGATAAATACGATAAAATTTAATTACCTTCAAGTTAACGGTTATATTAATAAAATTAGGATTAACCAGACAGACGAAAACCTTGTAAAAATTATTCTTTATCATGTGATTGGTTATTACTTGGATTTTAAGAAAAACAAACATGATTTAAGGACACTCATGTATGGTGAAGACGACGAAATAGAAAAGCTTAAAGCTAAGATTGAAAACAATGCTTGGGTATATGGGAGAACATTGGTCCCTGAGCAACTCTTACAATCCTATGACCAGGTACGTGAATTAGATAAAGAGCTAATTAATGGGCAATTAACAAATATTTAATTATTGGACTGCTTCGAGAAAACTATTTGAATGACTATAGCAGTTTAATGACTCTTATCGTGAGGTGATAAATAGTTGAAGGCTGATGCAGTTTTTGAAGGTGGCGGAACTAGGGGTATTGCTTTTGTTGGAGCGATTGAGGCAATGGAAGAGGAAAAGGTAGAATGGCAAAGATTAGCTGGAACATCAGCAGGAGCCGTAATTGCTGCACTTTTGGCTAGTGGCTATAAAAGCTATGAAATTAGAAAACATCTGAGTGAACTTGATTTTTCAAAGCTTCGAGGTAGGACTATTATGAACCGAATTCCCATTATCGGCAGCTTACTTGAACTAATGTTTAATCTTGGAATCTATAAAAATGAGTATTTGGAAACATGGGTGGATTCACTTCTTTCCAAAAAAGGCATTCAGACATTTGCAGATCTTCCAGACGGAAAGTTAAAGATAATCGCTTCTGATGTTACGAATGGCCAAATGCTTATATTGCCAGATGATTTGGTTCGCTATAGGTTAACTCTTGCGGATCTAAAAGTATCAACCGCTGTGATGATGAGTGCCTCTATTCCATTTTTCTACCGTCCGGTTATTTGGAAATCAAAAGACCTTTACAATTCCTATATTTTAGATGGGGGCTTACTTAGTAACTTTCCAATTTGGATATTTGATACCGACAACCCTCGGTTCCCAACATTTGGCTTCCGTTTTGTGAAAGATAAAGTTAACATTAATGCTGTTATACCAACACCTCTCCATCTTTTCAAAAATATCTTTAAAACCATGCTTCAAGCACATGATTTACGACATTTGAACGAAGAAACAAAAGAACGCACCATTCAAATTCCGACTGGGGACATCAACTCAACTGATTTTAACCTAAATGAGGATGAAATCGATTTTCTATATAAGTCAGGCTATACTTCCACAAAAGAATTTTTATCCAAGTGGGACTTTGAACAATATAAGGTCAAAAGAATGCAAAGAGCAAAGAAGGAATACAAGAAAAAAACGCCATTCTATAAGGAATGACGTTTTCTGTGTTTAAAATTTCAAATTTCATTAACAGAATATCTACCTTTTCATTTGATACTAGGTTACGTCTCCCTTGAAATCTCAAAACGCTATCCATCACATGAGTCACGCTAAGGTACTTGCAACTGAGAAGTGGAGTCATCTAGAACCAACCCAAGAAAGAATTGATAGATTACTTGATGTGGTTGAACGAAATCAAAACATCTTAGACCACAGTGATCTATACATACGCATCCTAGAAAGATGGCAAGCGAGTAATTTTAGCAATGCTGTTACAGACCATAACAGTATTTGGGATCTTCAAGGAGAAACAATTGGGGAAGCAACCAGATTGCTTACTAAAGAAGAGGAAGCTGAGTATATAAAAAAACACTTTAACCTGTTTTAAGGTGTCGATGGGTTTCCTTGTTACTGGAAACTATTTTATTAATAAATCCCTACTATACAAGTTATTTTCATACTTGTTATGGTAGGGCTTTTTTGTTTATCCACGAAAATCCATAAACTAAGCGGTGGTGCCATATTTTACAAAGTTAAACTTAATCATTTTCATAGTTCGCATATGTGTCATTTGCAGCCTATTTTTGTTGAGAAGATTCTTTTCTCATCCTAGAAGGTTTTTTGAAGTTATTAAAATAGGCTTTTGTATCAGTAGCAATACCCACCTATTGCACATATTTTGTTGGGAAGGTAATGCAGTGTATTTACCTATTTATAAGTTTGTTTTTTGCCCATTTCAAGTAGCTGCAGCCCTTTTTAAATATATAAGGAGGTAATAAAAATGTATGATTTCCATAGTCAACTCCAGGGATTAAGTCTTGGGGATTTCCAAGCGACCGAAGCAGTTCCTTTTGACCCAAGCATGTACTATACTGATCCTACTCGATTTGGTGGTATGGGTGGTATTGGCGGTCCTGGTGGTTTTGGTGGTATTGGCGGTCCTGGTGGTTTTGGTGGTTTTGGTGGTATTGGTGGTCCTGGTGGTATTGGCGGTGTTGGTGGTATTGGCGGTATTGGGCGATGCTCTAGTTGTTTTAGATGTTCTAGTTGTTTTAGTTGTTTTAACTGCTTCAACTGCTTTAATTGTTTCCGTTGCCATAACTGTTTTAGGTGTTCACGGTGTCATAATTGTGGAGGCGGTCATCGTTGCGGCGGTTAATGGTTCTTGTAAGAAATGTGATTACCTAAGGAAAAGAGGCAGCCCCGACAAGAGATCTTGTTGGGGTACTTTTCTAAAAGATTAGTCATAAGTGACAAATAGTTATACATAGGATGATAGTGATACTGATAATTTAGAACCGTTAAGGCTAAGGAGGAACGAAATGACAAGTTTAAACCCTTCTATGCGATTAAAAGTGAAAAGGGATACGTTTTATCTCCCTGATCCAAACAGAGGTGTGTATTTTCGGAACAATGTAAGCACGTTTAGTATGGAAGGAAGTATGATTGATAAGTGGGTTGAAAAGCTGATCCCGATGTTTAATGGAGAACACACTTTGGAGTATGTGACGAATGGCTTACCGGAACCATACCGAGATCGAGTGTATGAAATTGCGGAAACACTCTATCGAAATGGCTTTGTTCGGGATGTGAGCCAAGATCATCCACATCATTTGACGGAGCAAGTAATTAAAAAACATGCCTCTCAAATTGAGTTTGTAGATAATTTTGTTGATTCAGGAGCATATCGTTTTGAAACATATCGTCAGGCGAAAGTGTTAGCAGTAGGCTCTGGTCCTATTTTTATTTCGTTAGTTTCTTCGTTACTTGATTCCGGATTGCCCAGGTTCCAAATACTGATTACCGACACGGTTCAGACCAATAGACGGCGGTTGATGGACATCGTGGCACATGCTCGTAAAACAGACGTTGATGCGGAGGTTGAGGAGATCACAACGGGGCAGGGGGAAAGCTCCTGGAAGGAGATTTTAAAACCGTTTGATTATATTTTGTATGTATCAGAAAAGGGAAATGAAGAGGAACTCCAACTTCTACATAGGGTTTGCAGGGAAGAGAAAAAGGTGTTTCTCCCTGCGATCTGCTTAGAGCAGGTGGGGATATCAGGTCCGTTCGTACATCCAGACTCCGAGGTTTGCTGGGAGTCAGCGTGGCGCCGTCTTCATCAAGCAGCTCTCTTCAAAGATCAGCCAGTTACAGCTTTCTCTGCTACAGCCGGAGCTATGCTTGCGAATGTCAGCGTATTTGAATTGTTTAAAAATGTTACGGGTGTGTCCGAAAAAGAACCAAAGAATCAGTTCTATCTGCTTGATTTGGAAACGTTAGAAGGAAACTGGCATTGGTTCCTTCCACATCCAATGGTGACAGGACAAGTATCAGCTAGATTCGTAGAAGATATAGATTTGCGTCTAGCACAGAGAACAGAGAGTGGAGATCCGGGTCAATTTCTTCTTTTCTTCAATCAGTTGACATCAAAGGTATCAGGGATTTTCCATACTTGGGAGGAGGGCGAATTACAACAGCTTCCGTTAGCTCAGTGCCGCATACAGGCAGTAGATCCATTAGCGGAAGGACCAGCCGAGCTGTTGCAAGAGAATGTTTGTTCAGGTCTGACCCATGAGGAGGCTAGAAGGGACGCAGGGCTTTCAGGAATAGAATCGTATGGATCACGAATTGTCGAAAGCCTTGACCTGCCTCAACAAGTTAAGATTGGATTTGGTGAAACATTCGAGGAAGGTGTCTTCCGAGGATTACAAAAGTGTTTATACGAGGAGTTGATTAAACAATCTCTTGACCAGAACTATATTGTCTCTCGAGTAGAGTTGGGTACGGTAGAAGATGAACGCTGCCGGTTTTATTTGCAGTCCCTGACGATCATGGGAGGAGCACCGACTATAGCTATAGGTGAGGATGTGTCAGGATTCCCAGTTGTGTGGGTTGGTACAAGGGACGGATGGTATGGCAGTGTCGATTTGAATACAACAATGGCATTACGAAATGCGTTGCAACAGGCAATTATCACTCTGCAAAATAAAGAAGAATTTGATATAGCACGATCATTGGAGGTTTCGTCCATGATTCTGGATGAAAAAGTGCCGCTAAGCATTGAAATTCCTGCGTGTGAAGATAGAATACAAACCGAGGACTTGCTGAATGCTATGGAAATCTTGGAACGGAACGGAAAGCAGCTCTTGGTGTTTGAACTAGGACTTGATCCTTTTTTGAAAGAGGAAATGGCAGGGGTATTTGGAGTTTTGGTTCAAGAGGGGAGATTAACATGAGTGCTGTCGTGTTGGTTGTGGGAGAAGGTTTGTTGGCAGACCTCATGTATGAAGAACTGTCATCTCAATACTTAGTAGTTCGCCAAACTGCTTTCGAGGCAGTAGTACCTGTAACGATTGATTTGGCATTGGTATTACAGGATGCCTGGAATCCCTCGATTCAACTTAAAGCTGAAGAGGTATTTCGTCGAACCAACACTCCTTGGCTGAGAGGCTCTGTTTCTTTTGGAGAGGGTATTGTAGGACCGCTAGTTCGCCCCGGTGTGCCAGGATGCTCTCAATGCGCTGAAATGCGACGTATTATAACAGGACGTGACCGCAAAGAGATGTGGGAAATACAAAAGAGGTTGGAGTTATCCGGAGGAATGCAGCAGGAAGCTTGGGCATCGCGCTCGGGAATATTACAGATGGCCCACTTGATCGGGGCAGAGGTCCAGAGAATTATGCAGGGAGATCAGGCTTACTCTGAAGGAAAGATATGTTATATCAGTCTGAAATCATTGAAGAGTTCCTGGCATAGGTTTCTTCCAGTTCCCTTGTGTCAGGTATGTAGTCAATTACCTGACGATTCACCAACCATGGCTCGAATTTCACTGCAGCAAAGTCAAAAGGTTACCAACGACAGTTATCGCAGCCGTTCGTTAGATGACCTGAATAACGTTCTCGTTAAAGATTATCTTGATCATCGAACAGGCCTTTTGAATGATAAAATGGTTAACCTCGTGCATCCATTTGCTGATGTAAGTGTCAATTTGCCTTTGTTCGAGGGTGACGAGGGAACAGCAGGCCGGACTAACTCATTCGCTGTAAGTGAGTTAACGGCCATTTTGGAAGGGTTGGAGCGGTACTGTGGACTAGAGCCCCGTGGTAAACGGACAGTGGTCCATGACAGTTTTAACAATTTGAGAAATCAAGCACTTAATCCGATCGAGGTTGGTGTACACGCTAAAGAACAGTATGAGAGGCCAGGTTTTCCATTTAACCAATTTGATCCAGATCGCCCGATTGATTGGGTATGGGGATATTCGTTTTTGCAGGAGCGTCCGATTCTGGTTCCAGAGCTGCTTGCGTATTACAGTTTGGGCTGCGGGTCACGAGGTTATGTCTATGAAACTTCCAACGGATGCGCGTTGGGCGGAAGTCTAGAAGAGGCCATTTTCTACGGTATTTTGGAAGTGGTGGAGCGTGATTCGTTTCTGATGACTTGGTACGCGCAGATGTCCCTCCCGCGTCTTGACCCAACCTCGATTGAAGACCAAGAGCTGCTGTTAATGATTGAACGAATGCGTGCGGTCGCGGAATATGATCTATATTTGTATAACTCTACGATGGAGCACGGAATTCCAAGTATTTTGGCCATAGCAAAAAACAGAAAGGAAAAAGGAATGAATCTAATTTGTGCGGCCGGATCTCATTTGGATCCAGTACGGGCAGTGAAAACTGCGGTTCACGAGTTAGCTGGTATGATGCTGTCATTGGATGAGAAATTAGAGAAAGACCAGGATGAGTATGTACAAATGCTGCATGATTCTTCATTAGTGCAACAAATGGATGATCATGGCATGCTGTACGGTTTGCCGCAAGCAGAAGAGCGCCTGCAGTTTTTATTGGACGAATGTCGGCCATTGCGACCGTTTCACGAGGAATTCCAGTGGAAGTCAATACATTTAGATCTTACCGAGGATCTTCAGGATATTCTTCAAGTGTTTCGCCGATTAAACCTCGATGTGATTGTGATTGACCAGACTACACCTGAAACGATCCGAAACGGACTTTATTGTGTAAAGGTGCTAATACCGGGGATGCTGCCGATGACATTCGGACATCACCTTACTCGGGTAACAGGGCTGGAGAGGGTGTTTAGGGTACCAATGGAACTAGGATATTCAAATAAACCGCTGACAGCCGAACAGCTTAATCCACATCCTCATCCGTTTCCATAAGCGCATCACTAGGAGGATAGAGTATGATTCTAGATGAGTTTCTGCACAATTTACATTTTGATATTGAAAAGGCAAGCATCCCGAATTGGGAAGTGGATTGGGAAGATGGACCACTTCCCTATAAACTATACCGTGGATTGCCGGTAGTCCCATTATCTCTAGAAGTTCCACTGACACTTGAAGGACAGAAACAACCCTTAATGCCTGATCTGCGGAAAATGGGTGATTTTCTATGGTATGTATACGGCCTTACCCAATTTAGCCAAATGGTCTTTAGTTTGGATTCTACAGAGAAAACAACAGAACTAATGCAATCATACAGAAGATTTGCTCCCTCAGGTGGAGCGCTTTATCCAAACGAATTATACGTATATTTGAAAATCGAGGATTTGCCAGTTGGGGTGTATCATTATGATGTGGCTCACCATCGCTTGGTATTGCTGCGAGAAGGAAATTTCGATTCCTATATTGCCAGGGCTCTTGGTAATCGGTGTGACATTTCAACCTGTTTTGGGACGATTTTTGTATCGACCATGTTTTGGAAAAATTTTTTCAAATACAATAACTTTGCCTACCGACTGCAGGGGTTGGATGCAGGTGTGTTGATTGGACAATTATTGGAAGTATCGAAAAGATTTAACTTCGAATCAGGGGTATACTTTCAATTTCTTGATCGAGCCATGAATCATTTGCTTGGATTATCTGAACGAGAGGAGAGCGTATATGCAGTCATCCCGCTATCGGTGGAACCAACCATTTGGTCAGCCAACGGGAGTGAAAAGGACAGAATGGTATCTGCAGCCGAGTTGTGCCGAGAATTGACATCGATTGAGCCGAATCACTACGTCCGGTCACAAAGGGTTAAAGAGTATCCGATGTTAACCAAGTTAAATGAAGTGTCCATGTTGGATTCTACAACATTGTTTCCGTTAATCGAGGTGAAGGAGTATGAGAATAGTGATGGTCAATCGGTAGCCCTCCCTCATGCGGAGAGGTTGTCGTATGATCTTGCCTCTGTTTGTCGAAAGCGATTTTCTCCAGATATGGATTTCATTTTGGGAATGGTAAGTCAACTCGAACTGGCAAATCTGCTACACGAGGCGACGGATTCTTTTTCGTATCGAAATGACTTGGAAGCTACGCATCAGAAGCACGAGCCGCGTGTCTCCCTGAATGTCTGTTTGTATAATGTTGAAGGAATTCCTAATGGTGCGTATCAATATGACAGCACTGCTCATGCATTACGTCCGGTCCATCTCGGAGATCATCGACTCCTACTGCAATCTGGTATGTCATTATATAATGTAAATTTGCACCAAGTACCACTCTGCATACATGTCACAGGAGTTAAGGATTACTATAAAACTACACTCGGATACAGAGGATATCGAATCCAACAAATGGAGGCAGGTATGCTCGTGCAACGATTACTCTTATCGGCAGTAGCAAGGGGAATGGGGGGGCACCCTCTCCTCGGATATGATTCCAATCTGTGTGATGAAATTTACAGAATGGAGCCACAAGGAAAAACCTGCTTAATTCAAATTCCGATTGGTCCATATCGACATCGCCCTTGGTTAGTGGGAGGTTTGTGTAGTTAATTGCTTTACTAATTAAAAGTCGTGGAAAAAACAACGTGGATGAATGAACATGGGAAAAATGGGAATGAAGTTTATTTACTTCATTCCCATTTTTCAACCGCAGAAACGGACGAGTTTTTAGTATTTATATATACCAATTATTATGCCAAATATGCATTTTTTATATTGACCTCTAACACCAAACTATTATTCTATGGGGTGTGGTTTGTGCGGGGATACTCATTGTGGCATGTCCATAGATAACAATTAGATTTCGGTTTGCAGGGTTTCTTGAAAAGGGTTGGCCATTAGCTAATACTATTTGAGTATTTGGAGCTATATTTAATCGTAATTGACCATCACTACTCTCCAACTGACGGTTAAAATAATCTACTTTTACATTTTGATATGGACTTTCTTTTACCATAACAAGTGCTCGATATTGTGGTGGGTAAATAAGTGGAACAGGTGCATTTCCATCATAATAACCAGTTACCCTATCTCCAATTGCCACCATTACATGGTCTACAAAGTAAGTTGAAGGTGACACAACGAAATTTACTGAAGCTCCAACCCCGTTGTCTACAGACATTAATTTATAACAGCCTTCTCCTTCACCATTTTGCCCAGTAATAAAATCACTAATCATGGTGACCGTCCCTTGAAAGGAATTAAAATTTATCATACTCATACCTCCATTAAGGTTTATCTTTATTTTGTTTTTTTCCAAAAGGGCTTTTTCAATTAGTAAAGGGTAGGGGTTGGAGAACAGGCAACAGCATCAATAAATCTTGGATCTATACCATAAAACATCCAGAAGACACCGTTCCATCTATATCCAGAAACTTCACCATACTCAACACGAGTTGGGTAAAACCAGAAGCTTTCCCCATTTATTAACCACACATAAGTGTTTTCAAATAAACAGTCGATTATATAAGATACTGAAGGCTTTGGTGGAACGAATGTTGGGGGAGGGGATTGTGGTTGTTGTCGCATTGAGCCATGGGGTGGGAAAAAAACCATGTAATTTCACTCCTTTTCATCTAGGTCCACAACATAATATGTTGAAACGAATCATAAGGTTTAAAAATTAGCCATTTACCCAAGGATGAATTAGCCTATATTCAAAAAATTTTTCCAAACGTTTTTAAATAAACACCTAAGAAGGTTAGATTAACTTTGACCCTAGTATTGATACAAACAATCCTGTGGAGATAAATTGAGTACCATTCCAAGTAAGGAAGTTTTCAACATATCCTAATGTATCCGCATTCGATGTACCAATGATACGCTGTATCGCTAGCAAATCGTAGTTAATGCCTGTTTCATTTTTAACGATTGGCCATAGGGCAGATAAGCTAAGAACCTCACCTTTAATTGGATATTTTAGTTTTCCATTTTCATTGTAATATTGTGATAAATAATCAGGTCCTTTGTTACTTAAGTCTATGGTAAACAATACGTTAAGTTGAGGACTCGCTATACGAACTTTATAAAAATCTTGATAATCCACCGTGAATTTATATTCTTGATTATATTTTTCAACATCAAAAATTTCACGGAGCATGTTGTTCATTGATGAATAAATATAGAAGATGCCATACCCGCCACTGCCACCTGAGTCAATACTGACTAATATATCAGGAATTTGATCTTTGGTAAAATCTCCAAGGAACAGTCTCGCATTGTATCCGGCGTTGTTCTGAAGATTAACCGTTGTACTTTGATTAGAAAAACCATCTTGAATAACAAGTGTGATATTATCAGCAAAGATTCCTGATACTCCTTCGGGTTTATTGCCGAATAAAAGCACTTTATCTAAAATACCATCTCCGTTTACATCTCCTTGCTTCATATCTAACAAAAAAACATCATTCCTTGAATAAGTGTTGGTTCGATAAAAATATTCTTTGTAAGGTCTGTACACATGTATCCTCCTGTTCTAAATTCATTCGTGAACCAGATTAATATCGTATGTTACTTATTTCAACTGGCTATTAGTCTTTCCTAGGGATTAATCCCCAACTTATCAAAAATTTAATAGGTACCTAGATTTGTTTTATTATATGTCTATTAAAACGTTTTCTGTGTTGATAATTACCACCATCTCCACCATTTCTTTTGATGGGCGGCTGCAATCTGCTTTCTGGTTACTTCCTCCATTAATTTACCTCGTTCCGCCAGCAGTTGTTCCGTTCGTTCTACATACTTTAAAATTTGATTCATCTTCTCTTCTAGATAAGCTTCCCGTACGGCCTTCTCCTTCAGATGTTTGATTAAATCCATATTTATTTGCTCCAAATGCTCTATACGTTCCAACAGCTCATCATGATTACAATTCTGAGTTATTCCCTGGTCAGGTATAGTTTGTAATGGTTCTTCTTCGGTAACGGCGACTGTTTCATTTTCTTCAGAAATCCAACTCATTACGGCTTGTGCTGAAAGTTCCAACGTCATTCCCTCTTGACCGCTAAATTCAATGAATTTTCGGAGCGTGTTAATATCCTTATCAAAATAACCCCGATGTCCTCGAGTATTGCGATGAATGGGATACCCTTGTCCTTCTAAGAGAGTGGCATACTTTCGTAATGTATTGCTATCAATGCCAAGCAATTCTTGTACGTGACTAGGTGAATACATTTCCGTCATAACTAACACCTCCACGATATCATTCATTCTTTTTGCTCAGAGAATCTTCTTTTATATAAAAGTTATGATAGAGGTTGTAAACGCTGTATGTTCCTTTAATAATGTATTAGGGTGGTGTCCAGATTGTAAAGGACGCGGAACGACCAAAAATGTGGAATGTCCAATGTGTAAGGCAGGAGTTATAATCAAGAAGTTGAGCAGTATAAGCTTGAATTATGTGGCATCAATGATGAAGGACGAAAGGAAGTCGTTGATGGCATTGACGTGCAAACATGGTTAACAGGCAACGTAAGTGATGTTGTTGCAGAAAGCCTGATTACTGAGGCTGTTGCAGATATTCCAATATTCAATCGCATTCGTGAGTTGAATAAACGAGATATGATGGCTGTATATCAAGCCCTGGAGCAAAATAATTAAATTAGAACTTAGAGAGTAAGAAAACTCATTTGCAAAACATTTTTGCAAATGAGTTTTTTTTATACAGCTGATGAAGGATAAATTTTTTCAATATCTGTATAGTAGATGATCTCAGAAAGGATTTTACAGCCAGCTGCTTTATCATACTCCTGCCAAGCCTCATCCTTAGTTTCATATTCGAACATTTTAATGCTGTCTGCTGAATAAAGTGTCAAAATCCACACATTATCTCCCTCCCAGGGTAAGGTAGTTTGTAAGGATTTCCATTTTATTTTACAAATAGATCAAAGCCGATTGTAATTAGCCAACCAACAGCAAGAGTAACAGTGAGATATGTACCAAGATAAAGCAATATTTCAGCCATGTTTCCTCCTTTCTTCATCCTTCTAATCTAAAGCTATTATAACAAGCAATTTTTCAAAATTTGTCGAACCAAAGGTTATTTACAAATTTGTAAATAGACTGTTAACTTCCCTTAATATTAGAAATAACATTACGGTAATCGGGACCTTACGACCCCAAACATGAAGATAATCTACTGCTTTTCTCATTAATAAAGGGTGTGCTTTTTCCCATTTTTCAACGTTAAATAATAGGTAACACTTAACTAGACAATAAATTTAATGTTCCGTAGACTAAAAACTATATCATTTTTTTCTATTATTTTATTTGGAGGTAAGGGTTAACTTGCTTCCTAATCTACTAAACCTAAAAAAATAGATTAAGTACCGAATAATAGTGATTCATGAAAAATTTAGGATTTTGGATAACGGGGAGGAAAGAGCATGTTAGAATTTGACACAAGTATGGACCAACTAGCCAATATTAAGGTTATCGGTGTAGGCGGCGGGGGAAACAACGCTGTGAACCGTATGATCGAGGATGGCGTTGGGGGTGTAGAATTTATTGCCGTTAATACAGATTCACAAGCTATTAAGCAATCTCAAGCAGCGATTAAAATGCAAATCGGTGCCTCATTGACCAGAGGATTAGGGGCAGGAGCAAATCCGGAAATAGGAAGAAGAGCTGTGGAGGAAAGCAAACACCAGATTGAAGAAGTCTTAACAGGTGCAGACATGGTGTTCGTCACAGCTGGAATGGGCGGCGGTACTGGAACAGGGGCCGCTCCAGCTATTGCGAAAATTGCCCGAAAGCTTGGTGCCCTGACCATTGGGGTTGTAACGCGTCCTTTCAAATTCGAAGGCCACAAGCGTGCAGTAAACGCTGAAAGTGGAATTAATGCAATGAGGGAAGCAGTAGATACTCTAATTATTATTCCAAATGATCGCTTATTGGAGATCGTGGATAAAAAAACCCCTATGATTGAAGCTTTCCGAGAAGCGGATAATGTACTCCGCCAGGGTGTTCAAGGTATTTCCGATTTAATTGCTGTCCCTGGTTTAATCAACCTTGATTTTGCCGACGTGAAAACGGTCATGTCTCATAAAGGAACTGCCCTAATGGGAATCGGTATTGCAAGCGGTAGCAATCGGGCTGCTGAAGCTGCGGAGAAAGCCTTAAACAGTCCATTACTAGAAACCTCCATCAATGGGGCTCATGGTGTAATTATGAACATAACGGGTGGAAACAATTTAAGTCTATTTGAAGTACAGGAGGCAGCAGAAATCGTTGCTTCTGCTTCTAACGAGGAATTAAATATGATTTTTGGTTCAGTCATTAACGAACACTTAACAGATGAAATTATTGTAACGGTTATTGCCACTGGATTCACGGAGCAAGAGGAAAAAGTATTACATAAGCCTTCCCAGCCTACAATAGAAGAAATACCGAATCCATATGATAGGCAACAATCGGATTCATATCAAAGAGAACCGCGTGTACAATATCAAGAACCTGACCCAATTTACCATGATGAAGACGTTCAAAGTTATGGTCGACACACTGAAGATTCAGAGGAATCTCAGGATATACCAGCATTCTTGCGCAATCGAAAAAAACGATTTCGATCATTTTAATGATTGAATCAAGGTAGAAATTGCAGGACAGCTTATTGTTAGAAAAATCAAACATATAGAAAACCGTTAAGATTTTATCTTTGCGGTTTTTTGAGTTTTTTATAAATTAATTAGATTGGAATGGTATAATTTTCTAATAGGAACACGAGAGAAGAAAGTTCATTTGGAGGGGAAAAATGAAGATTGTTATTGCTGGGGGTACTGGTTTTATTGGTCAGAGGGTAACGGAACTGCTTCTTACTGAAGGGCATACGGTTGTGATTTTAACAAGGAAGGAAACGAGATCTTCCGGAAAGGTCTCGTTTATAAGGTGGCTCGAAGAAGGAGCCACACCAGAAAAAGAAATCAGAAAAGCGGATGCGTTTATTAACTTAGCAGGTGTTTCAATTAACGATGGTAGATGGAGTAAAAGTCATCAGAAACAAATCTATGAAAGTCGTTTGACCGCAACGGACGAATTACTTAGAATCATTTCCTTACTTCCTGAAAAGCCTTCTGTCCTGGTCAATGCTAGTGCAATTGGCATTTATCCTGCCTCTCTAAGTGCTGTCTATACTGAAAATTCATTGGAAACGGCAACTGATTTTTTAGGGAAGACGGTAAGCGACTGGGAATCCAAAGCAAAGCAAGTAGAAAACCATTCCATTCGCGCAGTCTACATGAGATTTGGTGTCGTGCTCGGTAAAGAAGGAGGTGCACTACCGCTGATGGCGCTGCCATTTCGTTTATTTGTCGGCGGGAAAGTGGGTTCAGGTGAACAATGGGTATCATGGGTGCATGTAATGGATGTCGTCCGAGCCATCGTATTTGCGATAAAAAATGATCAATTACGTGGACCAGTCAATGTTACATCACCTTCTCCACTTCGAATGAACGATTTCGGCAAGACTATCGGATCCGTTTTACATCGTCCCCACTGGTTGCCTGTACCTTCTTTCGCTATGAAAATGATTCTTGGGCAAAAAAGTGCACTCGTTCTTGAAGGGCAGCATGTTATACCTCAAGTGTTACAAGAGGAAGGTTTTGAATTTATGTTCCCCACACTCCGTTTGGCTTTAGAGGATTTACTTACTCAAACTAGTGATTAAAACATAATCAAGTTAGAAAGTTTTATATTTTTTAACACGAAAATCGAATGTATGTTCTTATATTGTGTTGTTTATGATATACTAAAATGGCAATAGATAAGGTTGTCCCAGGGGTGGTCGGCTTCTCTCCACGAGAGGGGGTGATGCTGTTTGACGGTTTTTGAAACGTTTATGATTATGCTTGGTTTTGCTAGTTTAGTGGTAGCCATTCTGACGTTCAATCAAAAAAAATAATCCACCCTCGAGATTGCATGCTCAGGTGGATTATTTAATCCTTTATTAAACAGTCGTCGCTTTTGAGGGGACCGTCTATTGCAGGACCGACATGTTGCAGCATGTTCGGTCTTTTTATTTTATGTTCATGCTTATCTATATTATAACGAAAAATAGGAAAAAAGAAACATAAACGAGAAAACTACTGTATTGGTATTTCAATCACATTTATCGTTCCAAATCCTTTTTTACTCTTAATTTGCATTTTTCCTTCTTTTCCATAGACTAATTGAATTCGTTTAAAGGTATTGGATAAGCCAATATGTCGATCAGAGATGTTATCTGATTTTAACCGTACTTGCAATTCGCGTAACTGTTGTTTATTCATCCCTTTACCGTTATCAATTACGGCAATGCGAAGTGTTTTAGTATGTACGGTTATTTTAATTTTTATCTTTCCTCCAGTCTCGGTTCGGCTTAAGCCGTGATAAATGCTGTTCTCAATAAGAGGCTGAAAGAGGAGTTTCAGTATCAAATATTGGTAAGCTAATGGCTCAATACTCCAAGTTACTTCGAATATGTCACGGTAGCGAATTTGCTGGATATTAATGTAGTTATCTGTGTACAGTTTCTCTTTGTTTAAGGGAACAAGGTTTCCAGGTTCATCCAATGAGTAGCGTAATATATCAGATAGATTTTCAACCATTTCATTCAATGAACTATGTCCGCGTGTTAAGGTGGTTGCCCGCCAGTTGATCGTTTCAAGCGTGTTGTACAAAAAATGTGGATTCAACTGAGATTGCAATGCTTTAAATTCAGCTGCTTGTGCTTGATATTCATTTCTCGAAACCTTCATTTGTAGATAATCTTGTTTAATAAATGTTCCTACTAAACGTTCTGTTATGTAGTGATATATGTCATTCTCTGTGTTCTCGTTTCGGGTAGTTATCTGATCTTGTCTGCGGGTGGCAGAGAGCAAATCAGTAATTGCGCGTAAGTGATTGGCTGCTTTCTTTGTGTGATAATAGGCATACCAAACACTGAATAAGAAAGACAGAAGAAGCATAGCAAGCGTTAAATTCTTTAACTGATTCGTCAATTTGTATAAAGAATCCTCTGGTACGAGAGAGATAAAGCTCCAGTTATAATTATCTGCATATTGGTTCGTAACGACAATGTTTCCGTTTTCTGTTGAAACCGTGTTTGTATCACTATAGGTCAAATTTAGTTGAGCCACAAGCGTTTCTGCTTCTTTCGTATTCGAATAATTGCTGGCTACAACTTCATTGGCTTCATTTAATAGAAGTATCTGCTGATCTTTGAACGTTTCGAGTTGACTTAGGCTCTTAGTTAAGTATGACTCTTTGATATTTAAAACCACAAAACTTTCTTGATTGTTATCGAGGGGTACTCTGCGGAAGAGCGAAATCACTTTCTCTTGATAAATTTGATCGTTTAATCCCTCTTTTAAGATTGTCCGTCTTTTTGTCCATACAACTTTTTCACTATTTTCATTGCTATTCAACTCGTTTAGCCAAACTGTATCTGGGTATGTCGAAATGGTAACCATTCCTCCATCGGTAGATGACAAAAAACGATCAAAATTATTATCAAGGTATACATAGATGGAATCGATAAAGGGTTTACCAATGGCAGGAGAATCAATAAAATTCTTTAAGTTTGCTAAATCTCTGAGCTGGACTCTGTTTGGAAATTCAGTGTTTAAAATCTTCTGGAGTTCTGTAAATTGGAATGCACTCGCAACAATGGTTAAGTTTAGGGTATCTTGCTCTTGAAATAATAACTCAATGTTCTCTTTGGATTGTTCTAGAAGTGCTGTGTTTTTCTTTTGTAAGTCAGCAACGATATAATGCTGAATGATGAAGTAAGAAGATATACCAAGTATAAGGATCGGAACCATCATAGGAGCCAGTATACTTAGTAAATTTTTCAAGAAAAAGCGTCGAAACAACTTGTCCAAGGTGTTTGTCATAATAAATTCCTAAATTCACGAGGTGATTTTCCAAAATAGCTGCTAAACTTTCGAGTGAAGTTTTTAGGTGTACTGTAGCCTACAAGTTCACTAATTTCGTAGGTTTTATAGTGGGAGTTTTGCAAAAGAAGAACGGCGTTTTTCATACGAATATGGGTTAAATAATCGGAAAAATTTACTCCGGTTTTTTCTTTAAAAAAAGTACTCAAGTAAGATGGGTTCATGTCCATCTGGTCTGCAAGTGATTCAAGGGAAGCTACCTTAAAGTTTTGATCAATATACTTGATAATCATTTGAATATTCTGGTTACCTACGTTTGCTAAATCGAAAAGAGCTGCCTGTGGTAAAAGACTCTCCACATTCACTTTTTGCTTTACCTGAAGAAGCTCATCACGTATTTGTGAAAATGTTTCAGTTAGTTCTATATGCTTTGTTGGTTTCAGCAAAAAGCGTCGAACCCCATATTCGATCGCCCTTTGTGCATAATCAAACTCCTTATAACCACTAAGAAGGACAACAATGGTTTCTGAACGCATACGATGCAGTTCTGCGGCAAGTTCGAGCCCGGACATTTCTGGCATACGAATATCGCTGAGTACAACATCAAAGGGTTGTTCGGATAGTAGCTGAAGTGCCTCCACTCCGTTTTTGGCAATCCCCTTTATTTCAAATCCAACGTGATCCCAGGGAAAAAAATTGAAGGACCGTTTCTAATTTCGTATTCATCATCAGCAATCAGTAATCGAAACAATTTATTTTCCCTCCTCATCTATAAAACTAATAATGAACCATTTAATAAACAAGATACTAAAAATAGTGAGATTTTCTTGCATTGTTTTTTGAATATTATACACAATTTTTCTAGAATAAAGAAACCTTTTCTTTATAAAGGGATAAGAAACTAAGAAAAGGATACCTAATGTAAAAATAAAGCACCTATTCAATGCAAAGATAATCAATGTAAGATTAGCCTAACAACAGATTTTTCAAAATTGAATGGAGGTAGACAAATGGATTTTGCACAGTCTATTAGTGAAAAGGTTGAAGGGAAAAGACAAAGTTATATTCATATTAGTGATGAAATTTGGAATTATGCCGAAACGAAATACACTGAACACAAATCTTCTGAAATTTTAGCTAGTAAATTGGAAGAAGAGGGTTTTAAAGTGGAAAGAAGTGTAGGAGGGATACCAACAGCTTTTACGGCAACATTTGGTTCTGGTTTTCCAGTCGTCGCAATTTTAGGTGAGTATGATGCGTTGTTTCATTTAAGTCAAGAAAAAAGTAAGACAGAATGGAGTCCTGTTGTTCCTGAAGGAAATGGTCATGGCTGTGGGCATAACTTATTAGGAACTGCATCACTTGCTGCAGCGATTACCATAAAGGAGATTCTGGAGGAAGAAACGCTGTCTGGTACTGTTCGTTACTATGGCTGCCCCGCAGAAGAAGGCGGTGGTGGGAAGGGCTATATGGTAAAAGCAGGTTTGTTTGCTGATGTAGATGCAGCGATTACTTGGCATCCATCTACCCAAAATGGAGTGATGTCCTTTCGAATGCTTGCAACATCTCAGCATTACTTCACATTTAAAGGAAAGAGTTCACATGCTGGGGTTACTCCTCATCTTGGGAGAAGTGCTCTTGATGCTATGCAGCTTATGAATGTTGGGGCAAATTATTTGCGAGAACATCTTATTCAAGACACAAGACTACATTATGCAATTACAAATACGGGCGGAAATTCAGCAAACGTCGTTCAATCTGAAGCACAAGTTCTTTATAAATTGCGGGGACCAAATCTCACAGTTGTCAATGACATGCTTGAGCGGGTGCAAAATATTGCAAAAGGAGCTGCACTCATGACAGGGTGCGAGGTGATTCATTCCTTTGATGCAGGTTCATCAGATATCACATTAAATCAGACACTTGAAAAAGTAATGAATGAAAGTTTTATTCAGCTTGGAGTTCCAATATTTAATTCGAAAGAGCAGGACTTTGCTGCAGAAATTAGAAAAACTTTTACACAGGAAGAAATGGTTTCTAAGGGAGAAAAAAGTTTAGCAGATACCATATTGCCCTACTCATTTGATGTCGGGATTGTCCATGGATCCAGTGATGTTGGTGATGTGAGTTGGATTGTTCCAACTGTCCAATGTAGGACTGCATGTTTTGCGCTAGATACACCGTTTCATACATGGCAAGTAGTTAGTCAAGGTACGACATCCATCGCACATAAAGGGATGCTTCACGCTGCTAAAGTTATGGGTTTGACTGCAGTAGAGCTATTATTACATCCTGAAACAGTTATAGAGGCCAAAGAAGAACACCAAAAGAAGCTTGCTAAAACTCCATATATAAGTCCAATTCCTGATACCTCGGCACTTCCAAAAGAAGTTGTTTCAATAGTTTAATAAAAAGTTGAATTTTTTGAAGATTTAAATAATTAGGAGGGACTTGTTAATGAATATGGCTGAAAAGATTGCTTCAAAAATTGAAGCGCGGAGAGAGTCTTTTATCAAATTAAGTGATCAGATTTGGGAGTTTGCAGAAACAAATTATACGGAATTCCGCTCGAGTGAGCTACTTGCACGAACACTTGAGGAAGCTGGCTTTGCAGTGAACACCGCAGCAGGTAACATTCCGACGGCTTTTACTGCATCCTATGGGACAGGTTCTCCTGTGATTGCCATTCTTGGTGAATACGATGCATTGTTTTATTTAAGTCAAGAAAAAGGAATTGCTGAAAAACGTCCAATTAAACAGGGTGGAAATGGACATGGCTGTGGTCATAATCTGCTGGGGACAGCAGGAGTAGCAGCCGTAATGGCAGTCCAAGAATTATTGGATGAGGAGCAATTTGAAGGAACGATTCGCTACTATGGTTGTCCAGCAGAAGAAGGTGGTGCTGGCAAAGTTTATATGATGAAGGCAGGTTTATTTGATGATGTTGATATCGCAATAACTTGGCATCCATCTACAGGGAATAGAGTAATCTCGCAACGAATAATTGCGAATAACCGCGTCACTTATAAATTTAAGGGGAGGAGCTCTCATGCCGGAGCTAGTCCACATCTTGGCAGAAGCGCTTTAGACGCTGTTGAGTTGATGAATATAGCCTCCAACTATTTACGGGAACATTTAATTCAGGATACACGATTACATTATGCGATTACGAATGCTGGAGGTTGTTCTCCAAACGTCGTTCAACAAGAAGCAGAAGTTCAGTATGTACTTCGAGGACCGAATATGTCAGTCGTTCAAGATATGGTAGAACGAGTAACGAATATTGCAACTGGTGCAGCGCTCATGACAGGCACTACGTTTACACATTCAATCGACTCAGGAACATCCGATTTGGTTCCAAATAAACCATTGGAACTATTAATGTATGCTAGCTTCCAACAATTAGGTGTACCCCAATTTGATCAAGAGGAAGAGAGTTTCGCTGAATTGATTCGCAGCACATTTTCAAAAGAGGAAAAAATAAGCGAGAAGGCATTAGCTGATACTCTCCTGCCATATGAGTATGATTCGGGAATAATTCATGGTTCAAGTGATGTTGGTGATGTTAGTTGGTCCGTACCAACAGCTCAATGTGTTACTGCTTGTTTTGCACTTGATACGCCTTTTCATACTTGGCAAATTGTTAGTCAAGGGACTACTTCAATTGCTCATAAGGGGATGCTCCATGCAGGAAAGGTTATGGGTCTATCTGTTATTGAGCTATTTAGACAGCCGAAAATTATTGCAGAAGCAAAAGCAGCTCATGCTAAGGAATTACAGGGGAAACCGTATATCTGTCCTATTCCGGATGGTGTCGGCATCCCATCAGTGACAACAGAATATTCTTTAATTTAAACGCTTTGAATGGAGGTTAGAACATGACAGGGAGTAATCACCTCTTGGATGTTTATAATATTAAGGTTACTTTCAAGGGAGATGATGGAGCGGTTAATGCCCTTGAAAACGTAAGCTTTCACATTGAAAAAGGTGAAATACTTGGTATAGTTGGTGAATCGGGCTGTGGGAAAAGCGTCACATCTCTTTCCATTATGAGGTTACTTGGCCAAAAAGGCCGTATTACCGAAGGGGAAATTTCTTTTAAAGGAAAGGCTTTAACATCTCTTTCAGAATATGAAATGCAAAAGATTCGCGGGAATGAAATTTCGATGATATTTCAAGAACCAATGACATCATTGAACCCTGTCTTTACACTTGGAAATCAAATGATTGAAACAATTAGGTTACATTTAAAACTAAGTAAAAAAGAAGCAAGGAAACTTGCCATTGACATGCTTAAAAAGGTTGGTATTCCACGTGCAGAGACGATCATTGATGATTATCCACATGCTTTATCTGGAGGAATGAGACAACGTGTAATGATCGCAATGGCACTTGTTTGTCAACCGAGTTTACTCATTGCTGATGAGCCAACAACTGCTCTTGATGTTACCATACAAGCACAAATACTAGACTTAATGAAAAAATTAATTCAAGAATCTGATGCCTCCATCATGTTAATCACGCATGATTTGGGAGTCATCGCTGAAATGGCAGACCGTGTCATAGTTATGTATGCAGGTCAAATAATCGAAGATGCAGATGTTTATACACTATTTGATAACCCTAAGCACCCATACACTCAAGGACTACTTCGTTCGATTCCTCACATGGACGGAGATGAAGTGGAACGGCTTGAGTCCATCCCTGGGTCAGTCCCATCTCTACAAAACATGCCAAAGGGCTGCCGTTTTAGTACAAGGTGCGCTTACGTAACAGAAAAATGTCTAACAGAATCTCCTGAATTACTTTCACTTTCTCGAGGGCATTCAGCTAGATGCTGGTTACTCACTAAAGACAATGCAGGGGATGTTTCTGAATTTCACCAAGTCTTCATTTAGCAAAAACACGGAAGGAGGAGTGAGCTTGGCTCAAGTAACGTTGCAGAAGAATCCCCTTATTGAAGTAAAAGATTTAAAGACCTATTATCCAATAAAAAAAGGTATCTTTTCTAAAACTGTTGGTCATGTAAAAGCTGTAGATGGAGTTAGCTTCTCCATCTACCCTGGTGAAACCTTAGGTCTTGTGGGAGAATCCGGTTGTGGAAAATCTACAATTGGTCGTACGCTAATTAGGTTGGAGCAGGCAACTGAAGGCCAGATACTATTTGATGGTCAAGATCTTACTAGCACAACGAATAAGAACTTAGTATCTATGCGCAAAAATTTCCAAATTATTTTTCAAGATCCCTATTCTTCGCTTAATCCTAGAAAGAGAGTCAAAGATATCTTGGCAGAACCACTACTTGTACACCATATCGTTGACCCAGCACAAGTAAACAAGCGGGTTGATGAGTTAATGGTTATGGTAGGTTTACCACGACAATCCAAAAATCGGTATGCACATGAATTTTCAGGAGGTCAGCGGCAGCGGATTGGGATTGCTCGAGCACTTTCTTTGAATCCTAAATTAATTATTTGTGACGAACCCGTTTCTGCTTTAGACGTATCGATTCAAGCCCAAATATTAAATTTGCTTAATGATTTACAAAAGCAGCTGGATTTAACATACCTATTTATTGCACATGGCCTTGGAGCGGTGAAGTATATTAGTGACAGGATTGCTGTTATGTACTTAGGTGAAATTGTGGAAATTGGAGAAACCAGGGATGTTATTAAGAATCCTAAGCACCCTTATACAAAAGCGCTACTAAATGCCTATCCAATACCTAACCCACATTTACGGGCTAAAGAAAGGGTTTTTATTCAAGGCGATGTTCCTAGTCCTGCCAACCCCCCTCAGGGCTGCCGATTTCATACACGGTGCCCAATTGCAACACAAACTTGTCGAGAAGGAAAACCAAAATTAGAGGGTGGGGTTCATAAAGCTGCATGCTTTGCAGTAGAATTATAGATTTTTAGAGGGGGAATACTCGTGTTAACCTACATCATTCGTAGAATAATAATTGCTATTCCAATTCTCTTTGGAGTAACAATCTTAAATTTTCTTATAATTAATTTGGCCCCAGGAAGTCCAGTTGATATTATGATAGATCCAAATCTTCCCCCAGAGGCTCTAGAAGCTCAAAAAGAAGCGCTTGGCCTGAATGACCCTTTTTATATTCAATATTGGACCTGGTTATTGAATCTATTCCAGGGAAATCTTGGATATTCACTAGTAACCTTTCAACCTGTTATAGATATCATTTCAGAGAGACTTGGCCCGACTATATTATTAATGCTCAGTGCATTAATTTTCGGATTATTAATTGCTATTCCGTTAGGTATATTAAGTGCCATTAAACAAAATTCAGTAATCGACTACTTGGCCACTGGAGGGGCATTTATGGGAGTATCGATACCAAACTTTTTTCTTGGACTTGGATTAATATATGTGTTTTCTCTACAACTAGGTGTCTTGCCTTCAGGCGGAATGCACACGATAGGAGCAGAGAGTAGTTTTTGGGATACGGCGCTGCATTTCGTATTACCAGTAATTGTTCTTGCAACGGCAATAGCAGGAAAGAAGATCCGCTATGTTAGATCAAGCATGATTGAGACTTTAGGGCAAGACTATTTACGAACTGCACGTGCTAAGGGGTTGAAAGAAACCATTGTAGTCAATAAGCATGCGCTTCGAAATGCATTAATACCTATTATTACTGTAATTGGATTGGAAATTCCGTTACTGTTCGCTGGTGCTGTTGTAACGGAACAAATTTTCTCATGGCCGGGTATTGGTCAATTAACCATTAGTTCGATTATGTCTCGCGATTATACCACCCTAATGGGGCTTAATTTAATTGCTGCCTTCATCGTTCTATTTTCTAATCTAATTACGGACATTGCTTATACCATCGTCGATCCGCGAATTAAATTTCAGTAAAATTTATTACCAGGGGAGGTGTGGATGATGAATGTTTCAAATTTACAACCGAATTCAGAAATTAACGCAAAAATACTAATTTCTGAAGCCAATGAACACAAGGATGAAAGTTACGTTAAAATGGTATTACGACGCTTTTTGAAACACCGATTAGCAGTAGTCAGTGCAGTTGGACTAGTACTAATCTCTTTGGTTGCATTGTTTGCACCATTTCTCGCTCCTTATGATCCATATGCTGTCACAGGTGCCTTTGGGGCTGGTCCTAGTGCTCAACATTTTCTTGGTACCGATCTTGTAAGCAGGGATGCGCTCAGCCGCTTAATCTATGCTGCACGTGTATCTCTTCAAGTCGGGGTTGGTGCAGTTGCTATTAGTAGTGTGATAGGAACGATATTAGGGTTAATCTCGGGGTACGCAGGAGGAAAAGTAGATACCGTTATTATGAGAATAGTAGATGTGTTCATGTCCTTCCCACATTTAATGCTAATCCTTGTCGTTGTCAGTATTGTCGGTTCAAGCCTGACCAACTTGATCTTAATTCTGGGTTTGCTGAATTGGACAGGTATGGCTCGTATTGTTAGAGGGAGTGTGCTTTCTATAAAACAGCTAGATTATGTGAAAGCGAGTATTGCACTTGGTTTTTCAACACCTCGTATCTTGTTTAAACACATTTTGCCCAATGTATTAGCTCCAATTCTAGTCCATGCCACATTTGGTATTGCTAACGCAATAATGGTAGAGGCAGCACTAAGTTTTCTAGGACTTGGTGTTCAGCCGCCAACGGCCAGTTGGGGAAATATGTTAACTGAAGCACAATCAATGACCGTGCTAACGTCACAACCGTGGTTATGGGTTCCGGCTGGAGTAATGATCGTCCTAACTGTCTTAGCCGTAAACTTTATAGGAGATGGATTAAGAGACGCGCTTGATCCAAAAAGTATAAAGTAAATAAAAAGAAGAAAATAAGGGGGTAAAATATCATGAGAAGTTACTTAAAAGCTTTTTTTCTATTAAACATACTTACACTGTTCATAATAGCAGGTTGTTCAAACTCAAATAATGATACAACAGGTGCCACAGTAGCTACGAGCAATCTCAAGACAAGTGATGAGAAAAGTATTACGATAGGAATAACCAACCCTCCAGGGGCTTTTAACCCAATAAAACGAGTTGATCTTACAGGATGGTACGTTACATCCATTCTTTATTCACCTTTAGTGGAAATGAATAGCTCCTTTGAATTTGTTCCAAAACTTGCAAAATCTATTGAATCTGAGGACAACCAAATTTATACAGTAAAATTACAAGAAAATGCGGTATGGTCGGATGGAAAACCTGTAACCGCTGAAGATGTTTTCTTCACTGCTAAACTAATTGGTTCTCTGGATTCGGGCTCTTTGATACAAGGCGTTTCAATGCTTGAAGGATTTAATGATAGTGGAAAACTTGAAGATCCGAATGCTGATATAACAGGAGTTAAGCTCATTGATGAATTCACCGTTCAATTCAAAACAAAAACACGAGTGGATGAAAATCTATTTAAACAGCAGCTCGGTGCACAATTTTTAACTCTTCCAAAGCATATATATGGTGACAACGCTCCTTCAGAATTTGCTAAACATCCTGATGTTCAAGAACCTAAAGTTACGAATGGTCCATTTAAGTTTGGAAAGTATGCAGCGAATCAATATATTGAATTAGTTGCGAATGAGTCTTACTTCCTTGGTGCTCCTAAACTTGATAAGTTATTCTTTAAAATTATGCCTGCTGCTAATATTGTGGCCCAGCTTCAAAGTGGAGAAGTGGATATGAACTATCCAGGTATAGGTAGCATTTCAAGTCAAGATTTTGAACGTGTTGAGAACCTTACCAATGTAAATACTACTTATGGCGATGCACTTGATTATCAAACTCTTGGCTTTAATCTAGAGACGATAAAAGATGTTCGTATACGTCAAGCCATTGCTATGGGAATAAATCGTGAAATGATTGTTGAGAGTTTATTAAAAGGAAAAGGTGAAATTAACGATTTAGTCTATGCTTCATCTAGTCCTTATTTCAATAAGTCGATAAAGCCAATCGAATATGACCCTGAGGAAGCTAAAAAATTACTTAAGGAAGCAAATTGGGAACAATCGAAGGTACTTAAATTTGTCGTTCCTTCAGGCAATACAACAAGAGAACAAATGGCAGATCTTATAGTTCAAAACTTATCAGAGATAGGAATAAAAGTAGAAATTGAAAAATATGATCTCCCAACTGCTAGCGAAAAAGCTCGTTCAGGAGAGTTCGATATACTTGTCTTAGGGTTCCCATTCTCATTCGATCCTGATAATACTACGATTTACTCTAGTAAGGGACCAAACAATCTCTTTAACTATTCTAATCCTAAAATGGATCAACTGCTTAAGAATGGTTTAAGTGAAGTGGACCCAGAAAAACGTAAAACGATTTATGATGAAGTTCAAGAACTTCTATCTGAAGAATTGCCAACACTTGTTTTATATTATGACAAACGCATGATGGCAGTATCGAAACGAGTTAAAGTGGGTCAACCGACTTCTGTCGGAGCCTTAGTAAATGTTCATGAATGGGATGTAAAATAAATAATAGAAGAAGGAACTTCTGTAATGGAAGTTCCTTTTTCACTGTTTTTATTCAAAAACAATCATTAGGATTAATAATTGCGATAGAATTCTTGATTGTCTACCTCTAACTGAAGGAAATCATTCGCGTCTTCAAGTGTAAGTAATCTTATATATATGTTTTGGCTTAAATTCATTGTTCTCACCCTTATAAACTTATAATATGGTTATATACAAATTTTATCATTAATAACATTCGTTGTCAGAATAGGAGATGATTACTTTATGTTTTGGGATAAACCCAAATGTATGGTTTGCGAGAAAGAAATTAAGGAAGATGAAATGGTTTATGTAAAAATGCTCTATCCTAAGCGAAAAGGTTTTACGGAAATCAAAGCATATATAAGAAACGAAGGAAAATTTATATGTGAAGACTGTATTACCTTAAATAGGAAAGAGGAGTGAACTTATTGGCAGTTATTAAGGATATCGGGCGTTATTGTCCTACAAACGATAGAGGACTCATACTTAATGATTCTAATAAAAGTAAAATACAACCTGAATTTCTAGAAGTAATCGAGCAAGTAGTAAAAGATTATCAAATTCATTTAGGAAACAACTTACATAGTATTTACATAAGAGGTTCGATCCCCCGAGGATTAGGAATAGGTGGAGTTTCAGACTTAGATACGATAGCCATTACACACAAAAAACCAAGTGAATTATACTTACAATGGACTAGTGAAGTTGAAGGAAGATTAAACGCTCAATTCAGTTGTATAAATGGAGTCGAATTAAGTTTCTATCATATAGACGAAATATTGGAAACTACTATTTTTTCAATTATTCCTTTTATGCTCAAGACCCACAGTATTTGTGTATATGGAGAAGATTTATCACCACATTTACCCGATTACAAGGCGAATAAAACGCTTGGAAATGATCACCTGATTAAACTTAAAGAACAAATTGAACTGGCAAGAGAAGACCTTGTTGATAATGATGATTTGTCTGATATATTAGATTGTTGTGGCTGGATTATGAAAATCATTGTTCGAGCTGGACTTGCACTTGTCATCGTGGAAGAAAATCTGTATACGCGAGATTTGTACCCTGCCTATAACATTTTTGCAAAGCATTATCCTGAAAAAGAGCATGATATGAAACAAGCTCTCCACTATGCAATCGAACCTACAACAAACGCTGACCGTCTCTTAATCTTTTTAAATGAATTTGGTCAGTGGATGATTCAGGAATCGGAAAAATGGCTGCAAATACATAATCCAAGTAAAGTTAGGTAAATGGAAAATATAATCAACGAGGTGTATGGGATGTTAACGAATGGTATGACAGAGGTTTTGAAAATTGAGTATCCGATTATCCAAGCTCCCATGGCGGGGGGAATAACCACTTCGACATTAGTGGCTGAGGTTTCAAAATCTGGAGGTCTCGGAATGATTGGAGCTGGCTATATGACTCCGAATCAAATACGTGAACAAATCAGGGAAATAAAGAAGTTAACATCAAGCCCGTTTGGCATAAATCTATTTGTTCCCAATGAATTTACCTATACTGAAAGTGAAATTAAATCAGCAAATCAACTATTACAGCCCATTTACGAGCAATTGAATTTACAACTTAATGATAGTTTGGACATTCCAAACTCCATCCATGTATTTGAAACGTTTAACGAACAGATAAAAGTAGTCATAGAAGAACAGGTCCCTGTTTGCTCCTTTACTTTTGGTATTCCTTCTAAGGAAACGATTGCAGAATTAAAAAGAAATACTATTATTCTCATAGGAACAGCTACAACAGTAGATGAAGCTGTTGAAGTTGAAAAGTCAGGAATGGATATAGTGGTTGTTCAAGGTAGTGAAGCGGGTGGACATCGAGGGAACTTTATTAGTCAATCTCAAGAGAGTTTAGTAGGTTTAATGTCCCTGATTCCACAGGTTGTCGATCATGTAAGCATTCCTGTTATTGCTGCTGGAGGAATAATGGATGGGAGAGGTTTAATGGCTTCACTATGCTTAGGTGCAAAGGGAGTCCAAATGGGTACGGCTTTCTTAACGTGTATCGAAAGTGGCGCTCATAAGGTATACAAAGAAGCTATAATGAACGCTAAAGAAGATCAAATTGTTTTAACTCGAGCTTTTTCTGGTAAATGGGCAAGAGGAATTAAAAATAAATTTATTACAGAAATGGAGAAACATGAAGATTTATTACCAGATTTCCCAGTTCAAAATACACTAACCCAACCTATTAGAAAAGCTTCTTCTTCTCAAAATAACGCAGACTACATATCACTCTGGTCCGGGCAAAGTCCTAGATTAGCTAAAAATCAAACCGTAAAAAACTTATTAGATACCATTATTACTGAAGCTAAAAAAATCAATAATTATATATAGAAGATGCAGCAATCCTTCCATAACGGAGGATTGCTTTTTCTTTTTCAATTAATTTAAGTAGGTTGTGATTTTCTGCTAATAAGAAATAATTTAAAGATAACGCTAAGAAACAGGGACATCATATCCATTTTTATGTAACCTTTATCCTAAAACACGAACATTTATTAGTTAATTTTTATTAATGTTCACTTTTTTGTTGAATATTTTTTATAAGTTTGCTATATTAACAAAGTAATAATCTTAAATATCATTACTCGTATATACTCAGTAATATGGTCTGAGTGTCTCTACCTGGTTCCCAATAATGAACTAGACTACGAGTTAAAGTATTCGGCTGTCCGGCAGCTCAAGCCACGCCATTTTATGATTTAGCAATAACTTCTTGCTAAATTATTTATACTTTGACTTTCGTAGGTCTAGAAGGCAGGAATGATCCTGCATTTTCTAGACTTTTTTATTTGGAACCAATTAGTGGGTATATCAAACAACAAGAGAAAAAGGGGAGAGTTATTTATGAAAAAGAAAATGTTAAAGAAATTTGCTTCAGTCGCAGCTATTTCGGGAATGTTAGTGATGCTCGCAGGATGTAATGCATCTTTACTAAATGAAACAGAAGTAGAAGGGGCGCAGAGACCAATCATCATTCAAGGTCCAATGCCTATAGAAGCGGAAGATTTTGCGAAAAAATTAGATAAGGTAAAAGTGGAAAAATCAGGAAACTTTGTTTTTTACAAAGGACAATTGAATAATTATCCAGTTATCGTTACGAAAACAGGTAAGGGAATGGAAAATTCAGCTGCTGCAACAGCATTGGCTATTGAAAAATATAACCCGATTGCCATCATCAATCAAGGTACATCAGGTGGACATGATCCAAGTCTAAATGTATTTGACATTGTGTTGGGGAAAAGAACGACAAACATTGGTTCATTAAAAACAACAAATATGGATGAAGGCCAAGGAATTGATCCAACTACATGGATTCCGATGGATTTAATGGCTTCGGAAGGAAGCGGATCAGATGAAAGTGCGAATAAAGTCCGTTACTACTACGGAGATGAGGATTTACTTGCCGCTGCTAATGCAGTAAAAGACACATACACGAAGGGTAAAGTTGTCGAAGGTACGATTGGTTCAGCAGACTTTTGGAATAGTGAAGTGGATCGAATTAAATGGATTCATGAGAAATACGGTACCTCTGTAGAAGAAATGGAAGCTGCTTCAGTAGCTCAAATTGCCGAAGCCTATGATGTAGCATTCTTAGGTATTCGAATCCTATCGAATAATAAAACAAATGGCGGTACCTACAATCCGGGGACAGCAGCAGCAAATCAAGAGTATGTTTTTGAAGTCGTTAAAGAATATATTTCTATGATGAAAAAGTAAATAATTAAGTGATTGGATGCGTTTCTACTTTTGTGGAGACGCATTTTCTTTTTCTACTTTACACAGCAGTGGAAAAAGGGATGTAAGATTTTTTAAAAAAGCAATATTTGTCTATTTCGAATAGACGAAATAATATTAATTGTAAAACTATTGTGAAATTGTTATATGCCCTTAAAAACACATAAACATCGTGTTAATATGAATATGCTAGGAACTTGGGATTAGCATATTACATAATTGAATATAATTATGATTATCACGAGTCAGAATGAAAGGAGTCTTATCTTGAAAAAAATCATGTTAATCTTGTTATGTACATTAATGATGGTACCCTCATTTGTTAGTGCGCACACAAGTATATCCACTTCCAATCCATCTGAAGGGCAAGTTGTAACAGAGAATCTAGAACAAATTATCCTTACTTTTGCTACCACTATCGAAGAATTAAGTACGATGGATTTGATTAAGGACGGAAATGTTATTCCGTTTGAAGGAATCAAAGTTGAAAATAAGCAATTAATGGGAACTATAGCAAAACCATTAGAAAACGGATCTTACATAATCCAATGGAAAATTGTTGGGGAAGATGGTCATCCGATAAAAGGCGAAATCAATTTCGTTGTTCAAAATGATCAAAATGAAGTAGAAACAAATCCTGTTACTCCTGAGGAAAACGAAGCAACTCAACAGGAAGACAGTCAATCCAATCAAATAGATGAAAAAAGTGTAGAACAAAACTCCGCTGCTGATACAGTTGAAAAAACAGAAGATCAAAAAAATGAATCAACAATGCTAACTACAGTTTTTATTATCTTAATCGTTATTTTTGGAATTGTACTTTTACTATTCACTAAAAAGAAGAAGAGTTAATTTTTATGTTTCAAGCGCAGCTTTAATTGCAGGGTGGTTAGCACTAGTTATTTCACTAAAAAAACGATCATAAATAATTTACCTTAAAGGACAAGAAAAATAAATTTCTTGTCTTTTCTTTTGTTAAGACTCCATAGGTCTTTGACCTACTTTTTGTTTTTTTTTTAAATATTTTATAAAGTTTTAATAATTGTGTGATATGGTTCTCTTAGCCATTTATGAAAATTAGCGCGGGATGATTTGGAGGTGATTATTTGTCCATTAAAATGAGGTTTCTGTTGTCCTACGTTGGAGTAATCCTTATTTCTATCACTTTATTATTAGCAGCTGGTTTTTTAATTATTTTTACGATAACTGGTGATGTAAAGTCAATAGAGCATTTTTACAAAAAATCTTATCTTCAAAAACCTTTGACTGCTGTTGAGGAAAGTGTGTTTCTTGATTTGAAGCTTTTGGCAAAAAATAACTCCGAGCAGCTTTTAAACGATGAACAATTGAAAAAGATTGAACATCAAGATATCAAGATAGTTGTTAGAAAAGATAAGAACATTGAATACGCTACAAGCACTCTTGATAAGCAGGCATTGGTTTCCTCGCTTCCTAGCTTTGAAGAAACAAATATCAATACGCGGGATTCAATTTATATTAATGACTTCGTTTTCACGTATGTGAAGTTTGATTTTTATTTTTCAGACAAGAGTGAAGGAAGTATTTTTGTATTGAGGAAGGTAAGCTCGAATGCCCAGTTGATTCGAGAGCTGTTCCCAATTTTATTAGGTCTTATGGTACTTCTGTTTATTATGGTTATTGGATTATTAAACTATTTAGTGTCAAGAAGTATCATTAAGCCTATCTCCATGCTAAAAGAAGGTGCAGAACGGATTAAGTCAGGAGATTTAAATTTTGAAATCAAGGCTACTTCAAATGATGAAATCGGACAATTAAACACGACGTTTGAGGAAATGAGAATTAAACTAAAGGAGTCAATAAACCTCCAGCTTCAGTACGAGGAAAATCGAAAAGAACTTCTTTCAAATATTTCACATGATTTGAAGACACCTATTACTTCAATAATTGGTTATGTTGAGGGGATTAAAGACGGTGTAGCAAACACCCGTGAGAAAATGGAGAAGTATTTAACCACAATTAACTTAAAAGCAAGGGATATGGATTCGTTAATAGATGAACTGTTTTTATTTTCAAAACTAGATTTAAAGAAAGAGCCATTCACTTTTGAAAATATCGAACTAGTTGAATATTTGCAGGATTATGTAGAAAAACTTCATCTGGAATTACATCAAAAAGGCATTCAAATTAATTATCATTTTATGAAAAAACCTATATACGTGACGGCAGACCGGGAGAAGTTAAAACGGGTTTTAGTAAATCTCATAAACAATTGTGTAAAGTATATGAATAAAGATGAAAAGAACATTTCTGTTTCTCTCCATGAAGGACCTTTTGATGTTGTTGTAGAAGTAAATGATAATGGCTATGGAATCGAACCTGCTGCTTTGCCATACATTTTTAATCGTTTTTACCGAGCTGAAAAATCTAGAAATTCTAGGACTGGTGGAAGTGGTTTAGGACTTGCGATTTCCAAACACATTATTGAAGAGCATGGAGGAGAGATTTGGGCAACGAGTGAGAAAGGCAAGGGTACAAGTGTCTTCTTTTCTTTGAAGAAAGGTGTGTATGAATGAAAAAGATTTTATTGATTGAAGACGAAGTTAGTATCGCAGAATTGCAAAGAGATTATTTAGAAATTAATCAATTTCATGTAGATGTTGATCATAATGGTGATTCAGGACTCCAACTGGCTCTTCAAAATGATTATGATTTGATCATTTTGGATATCATGCTCCCTGGAGTAAATGGGTTTGAGATATGTAAACAAGTACGCCAGGTTAAAAATATTCCTATTCTGTTTGTTTCCGCTAAGAAAGAGGATATCGATAAAATTCGAGGTCTCGGTATAGGGGCGGATGATTATATTACCAAGCCTTTTAGTCCAAGTGAGTTGGTGGCTAGGGTGAAAGCGCATATAGTGCGGTATGAACGCTTAGCAGGAAGTCAAGCGAAATCAAGTTCTATTTCGGTTAAAGAGATTTCGATTGATAAGTCAGCACGAAAAGTTTATATAAACGGCGAGGAAACATCTTTCACCACAAAGGAATTTGATTTGCTGGTGTTTCTAGTGATGCACCCGAATCAAGTTTTGAGCAAAGAACAGCTTTATGAAAATATTTGGGGCTTTGAATTGGCAGCAGATGTTTCAACTGTGACCGTTCATATCAGAAAAATACGAGGGAAAATTGAAAAAGATCCTGCACATCCGAAATATTTGGAAACGGTTTGGGGAGCAGGGTATCGATTCAATGTTTAAGATAATTATTATATATGATAATCCGTCACAAAGGTGGCGGATATTTTTTATAAAAATGAAGAATTTTTATGAAAAAGTTTATCTTTTTTTAAGAAATTTTTTCGAGAGAGTTTATGATTGGGTAGTAACATAAGGAAGGTAAACAAGTTCAATTAGTAATTTAGTTAGGAGGATAGCAAAAGTGAATTTCATGTGGAGATCCCTGACAATAGTCATTGGATGTATCTTTATACTTCAGGGGTGTGTCTCAGATACGGTTAGGGAACCAAATAAACAGGAGAAAGAGAGTAAAGGAGAGGTAGATATGGAGGAACAATTGATTCAAGCAGCAAACCGCAAAGATGCGGGTACAATAAGAAGATTGCTTGAGGAAGGTATTGATATTAATATACAGGACTCAGAAGGGCGAACCTCCACTATGATTGCAACTTACAACAATGATGAAGAAACTGCAAAAATACTTATTGACGCGGGAGCAGACGTCAACATCCAGGATGACATGAAAAATAACCCCTTCCTATATGCTGGTGCAGAAGGTTATATCAATATTTTAAAACTAGTTATTAAAGCGGGTGCCGACCCATCGATCACGAACAGATATGGAGGAACTGCTCTAATCCCTGCCTCAGAACATGGATATGTAGATGTTATTAAAGAACTTCTAACGAATACTGATATTGATATTAATCATGTAAATAATCTCGGTTGGACAGCTTTACTAGAAGCTATTATTTTGAATAATGGTGATGAGAAACAGCAGCAAACCGTGCAATTGCTAATCGATCATGGGGCAGATGTCAACATTCCTGATCATAATAATGTGACCCCTTTACAGCATGCACGCGAGAAAGGATTTAAAGCGATTGAAAATATTTTGTTAACAGCAGGAGCAAAATAACCTGATTGTAAAAGGTCCCATCATGAAACACATAACCAAGTACTATTAGAAATCATAGGCAGTAATGTAAATTACACTAAAATAATGAAATGAGGAACGCTAAAATGAACAAAAAAACAAAAATATTACCAGCTGTAATACTTGGATTAACTTTAGTAATATCAGGTTGCAGCACAGTCACCCAAGCAAAAACAAGTGAACAGAATCAAGAACAAACTGCAATAAAAAGTAAAAAACAAAAGAAGGAAACAAAAGGACAGGAATTGGCTTCTATTCTTAGTAACACAAATTGGCAGGGTACAAAGGTATATGATAAGGATAAAAATGACTTAACAAAAGAGAACGCAAACTTTATTGGTCTAGCGAAATATGACGATGAAACAGCGAGATATGAGTTTTTTGATAAAACGACAAAAGCAAGCCGAGGAGATAAAGGAACTTTCTTTATTACTAACGATGGAAAGAAGAGAGTATTAATTTCAGCAATGGGTTACCAAGCTGTTGTCGAAATAACAGAACTAAATAAAGATATGTTTACCTATAAAAGAATGGGAAAAGATGCGAATGGTAACGAAGTAGAGGTATTCGTTGAACATATTCCTTATATAGAAACAGAACTTTCCTTTACGGACCCAGATAAGACTTTAGATACAACCACAGGAGAAATTGTTACAGACAAGGATGGAGATAAAATTTTATCAGACACGCTATGGCAAGGAACTGTGGCATTAGATGAAAACGGCAATGATGTATCAGCCTACAACCAAAATTATTTGGGTCTTGCAAAATATGATTTTAAGACAAATAAATATGAATTTTTTGACGCTAAAACTGGTTTAAGCCGCGGTGATTACGGCTATTACGATGTTGTTCATGGAAATAAGATACGAGCCCATGTTTCACTAGGAATGAAGTATGGAGCAGTTCTTGAACTTACAGAGCTGAATGAAAATAAATTCACCTATAAAAGAAATGGTAAAGATAAAGATGGTAAAGACATAACTATAACCGTTGAGCATATTCCATATCAAGGTGATTTCAAACTAAAATTCACAAAATAATTTAAATATGACTTGGCTTGCAGTCATGAAGGGTATGGAATTTATCGAGGCCACTGAAAAAGTACTATAAAACAAAAAAGTAGAACTTGAACGTACTAAGCGATATGAGACACATATATAACACCACTTTTAGGCTGCCTTCATTCCAAATTCTTTTGGTGTGAGGCAGCCTAATTTTTCTTAAACAAAGAATGTCAAATAATCAAATTAATGTTATAAAAATTAAAAAACGAGCACCAAATATCCAATGCCCGTTCTAAACCCTATCCCTATGAAGCTGAAGAAAGCTGTAATAAATCAATTTGCTCCTTTACATTCTTCACTAAAATCATATCTGTATGAACATAATTTGACCCGAATAGTTTATGTAAATCGGAGAGAGTTAATTGACTTCCATTTACTAGCTCATTTTTGCTATAGATGTAAACTGAAAAATATTGTTGTAAAAACCGCATAAAGTCATTTAAATTCACTCCAGATTTTTCCATATACTCACTATTAAATTCAATAATACCTAAAGCAGAAGCACTTTTCTGAAATAGTTCTGTCATTCCTCTTAAAACAAATGCTTCATATCCCTCAACATCAACTTTAAATAAAATATTTTTGTTCGTAACATCCTCAGCGACTATCGAATCAATCGTTACAGAGCTAACCGTTGTTTGTTCAATCATATCGTGTGAAGGACGATAGGCTGCAGAAGATGTACCGGACCAATGTTTATCTACATAGAACGTTTTTTCTCCTACTTTATCTGCCGCAAAAACATTAAAGATCTTAATTTGCGCTTTATTTCGATGGACCTCTCTTGATTGATGAATATACTTTAACAAATCTCGATTCGCTTCGATTCCATAAATTTGTGTGTGGTTAGGATAATTTGTCGAGAAAATACATTCTCCATAGTTTACGCCTACATCGATAACCAAATCTGGTGAATATTCATTCACAGCGTTAATCCAAAAGTTTGTTAAACGCTTCTGAGTCATCCCATTGCTGATTAACAATGCTCTACCACGATTTTCTTCTGAATTGACAAAGATCGTATTGGAGGAAGGCAGCAAAATTTCATTTGGAATTTTACTTTTATTCAAAGTCTTGTATTTAAGAAATATTCCTAAATCAATTAAAAACTTCCACGTCCTCGGATAATTTTCCCACATTTTTAATAAGAAAGTCTTTCCCGCAGATACTCTCGTGTTCATTTTTTCCCCCCTGTATATGTAAATAACTACTTTCATAAAATTTTCTGTTTACATTTAAAAACTCCTTCACAGTTAAGAAAGCTTAACAATAAATTTACAATTATATTTAAACCATAAATTTAGTCAACCTGAAGTCTTAGATGAAAATAAAGCGGAGGACGGTTAAGGGATATTCAGTTCAATTGTATAGTTACATTAATGAGATTTACTAAATGAAAAAGAGGAGAAGATTGATGGAAAAATATTAATTTTAGCGGAATTAGTTGAGGGTATTGCTCGTGTGCTCAAATCCATGGTCGCGAAATTGCTTGTATGTGTGAATCCAGTAATTTTGTAATTCTAAATAAGGATAATAAAGCTTTAAAACAGAGGTGAGTTATGTATTTCAGAATAATCCGTAATGACATTTTAAAGAGCAAAGCGATAACGCTGACAACAATGATATTTGTAGCTGCTGCCTCTATGCTTGTTTCGCTTGCGGCGATTCTCGTTGTAAATCTTTCTGGTGCGCTAGATACGCTTATGACACAGGCGAAAACTCCGCATTTTATGCAAATGCATTCCGGTGATATTGATACCGCACGACTTAAATCCTTTGCAGAGCAAAATAACAACGTCGAAGAATATCAGGTAGTTGAGTTTCTAGGAATGGACGGCACGCAGATTATTTTAGGCGATCATTCGCTCAGCGATAGTGTTCAGGATAATGGCTTCAGCATACAGAACGAAAAATTCGATTATCTTCTTGATCTTAACGGCAACATCATCAACGTATCCGACGGCGAACTATATGTTCCAATAACCTATATGAGGGACAACACCGTTAGTGTCGGTGACAAGGCCGTAATAAACGGGAAGGAGTTTACCGTTTCGGGATTTCTCCGTGATTCGACCATGAATTCCTCGCTCTCCGCGTCAAAGCGATTTCTTGTAAGCAACAAAGATTTCGCGGAAATAAAAGAGCTTGGAAGTATCGAATATCTGATTGAGTTTAAATTAAAGGATTTCTCGGCGATTGGCGAATTTGAAACAGCTTATGCTTCCGCAGGGCTTGAAGCGAATGGACCAACGGTTACCTATACGCTTTTCAAAACGATGAACGCCATTTCAGACGGGATGTTGATTGCAGTAATTCTTCTTGTTTGCGCACTTGTCGTTGCGATAGCATTTATGAGCATACGTTTTACGCTCCTTGCGAAAATCGAAGACGACTACCGTGAAATTGGTGTTATGAAAGCAATAGGGCTTCGTCTTTCCGACATAAAGAAGATTTATCTTGCTAAATACGCTGGCATAGCGGCGGCAGGTAGTATTTTTGGGTTTATTTTTTCACTTATGTTCCAAGGCATGCTTCTTGAAAATATACGGCTTTATATGGGCGAAAGCGAAAATTCTTCTGTTGCCCTAGTTTTAGGAATCATTGGCATACTGCTTGTATTTCTTGCAATTGTTACATATGTAAACTTCGTTTTAAAACGCTTTCAGAAAATATCTGCTGCGGAAGCTATACGCTTTGGTACTTCTCAGGAAAAGATAGCTGGCGCTAAGCGTTTTACCTTAATTAGAAACAGACTGTTTAGCACGAATATTTTTCTCGGAATCAAGGATGTTCTTGCAAGAAAAAGACTATACGCCACAATGCTTGTGGTCCTGGTGATTTCGGCATTTATCATGATTGTTCCGCAGAACCTGTACAACACGATTTCCTCAAAAAGCTTCATCCAATATATGGGGATTGGAAACTACGATCTGCGCATTCAGACCAATATATCTGACAAAACGAATGAAATTGTGAAGACGATTGACAGCGACAGTGCCGTTTCAAAGTATACTGTTCTGACAACAAAGACTTTCAAAGTAAAAACGAGTAACGGTTCAGAGGAAAATATAAAAGTTGAACTTGGTGATCATGCGGCATTTCCTATTGAGTATTCTGAGGGACGAGCACCTGCCCGTGATGACGAAATCGCGCTTTCGGTTATAAACGCCGGTGAGATGAGCAAAAAGGTCGGTGATTATCTTACGCTGGTGATTGAAGGGAAGGAGAAATATCTCACGGTAACCGGAATTTACTCCGATGTTACTAACGGCGGCAAAACCGCAAAGGCTGTATTCACCGACAATTCGGCGAACGTCATGTGGACCATTATCTGTGTTGAACTTTCGGATAAATCTCTTATCGACAGCAGGGTTTCAGGATATTCGGACAAATTTGATTTTGCAAAGACTTCAGACATTGATGAATATGTTTCTCAGACCCTAGGCTCGACAATAAATTCCGTCGAAATGGCCTCCTACACCGCAGTTGCCTTTGCGCTGGTTATTACGGTACTGGTTACACTGTTGTTCATGAAAATGCTTGTTGCAAAGGACAGATATTCCATTGCCGTAATGAAGGCGCTCGGGTTTACAAACTCGGATATTAAGGCGCAGTATGTTTCTCGTTCGGTTTTCGTGCTGATTGTCGGAATCATTCTCGGTACGCTTCTCGCGAACACTCTAGGGGAGGTCCTTGCGGGCGCGCTTATCTCTTCGTTTGGAGCGTCAAAGTTTAATTTTACGGTCAATCCGTTTAATGCGTATCTGCTTAGTCCGCTAATGATGATATTCACGGTACTTATCGCAACTATGATTGGCACATCGAGCGCGGGAAAAATAAAAATTTCCGAAAATATAAAGGAGTAGGGGGAGTTGGCATTTGAAGAAGATTATTATCGGTGATCATATAGTAAAAGCTTTCGGTGAGGGTGATGAACAGCGCAATGTTCTCGACGGAGTATCTGTTGAAATAAACGAGGGTGAGTTCGTTTCGGTTATGGGATCTTCAGGATCCGGAAAATCGACGCTGATGTTTGCGCTGAGCGGAATGGACGGCTTTGACGGCGGAAAGGTTGTTTTTGACAGCAGGGATTTATCGGCGGTTGGGGAGAATGAACTTTCAGATATACGTAGAACAAAAATGGGATTTGTTTTTCAACAGCCGACTATGCTGAAAAATCTGAATATCCTCGACAACATTATTCTTCCGTCAATGCGCGGGAACAGAAAAAACGTCGTGAAAATTTCGGAGAAGGCAAGAGCGCTTATGAAAAGGGTAGGCATTGCGGAACTTGAAAAGCGCGACATTATACAGGTTTCGGGAGGTCAGCTTCAGCGTGCGGGAATCTGCCGAGCGCTTATGAACAGCCCAAAAATTATCTTCGGCGACGAGCCGACGGGTTCGCTCAATTCAAAATCTGCGCAGGAGATTATGGACATATTTTCCGAAATTAACGCTGACGGTACTTCGGTTATGCTTGTAACTCATGACGCAAAGGTTGCGGCTCGGACGGAGCGAATAATGTTTATGCGTGATGGAAAAATTGTGAGCGAGTTGAAGCTTCCGAAGTTTGACGGAATGGATATGGATGGCAGATTAGAGAAAGTAACGGTGAAAATGCTGGAAATAGGAATATGATTTGTTCTGATAGTGACATTAGTAAAAATCGTGAAAATTTCCCCTTGCTATTAACGAATAAATAAACTCGCCAATATTAAACTGCACCCCACATAATTAGATTGGTCTAAAAAATGTGGGGACAGTTCAATATTTTTGGCGAGTTTTGTTTTACACCGCAAACTGATTAAATGCCAACATTATTTTTCAACATACTGAACAAATAATAATTAACAGGATGAATAGGACAACAATTAACTGAAATCCAATACCCACATCAAATTCATTACTCACAAGAGAAACCTCCTTTTTCTGGGAAGAATACATCTTATGACATTCGCCCAGGGATTGATACTAGGAATTTTTTTAATCCAATTTTAGCTCACCAATTTGGTTATTTAATTCAATAGCGGGGTATTGGATTTTATTGCGTCACATTTTATTGAAAGAGTAACAAAGGGAGCGGCCGATTGGGAGCCCATTGAATGGGACAATCGATGAAATGGAAATTGGTTTTACTTTCTGGGGTCGTACCATTACAATCGCCAGACATTTAGCTTCCTCCACTCATGGTATCTTTTTGTATACTATGACACATTAATGTACCTACTTCTAAAAAGTATTCTTAGGGAATATTCTAACCATAGGAAGAAAAACCTAGTTCCAATTTTTAGTGGTTTGCTAACGGTCGTTATGGCTGGTGCCGTATTCACGCACATACAGGCTGGTCAAGTTTTGCAATTGCCATAACGCCATTCATTCTTCTTATATTAGCTGTCGTTTTGTTTTTCGGTCAGAGAAAAATCAGTATACCAAAAACAATTTAAAAGGAGAGGTTGAATTATGAATATCGCGTTATGGATTGTTCAAATTTTATTAGGGTTGATGTTTTTAATGGCAGGTACTACGAAAGCTTTTTCTTATGAGAAAGCGAAAGCTAGTATGCCATGGGTAAAAGATTCTTCAAAAGGCTTGGTTACGTTTATCGGGGTAGCGGAATTGCTAGGAGGACTAGGATTAATTTTGCCGTATGCCTTAGGAATCGCACCTATCCTAACACCAATCGCGGCTATTGGACTTGGGGTAATCATGATTCTTGCTGCTGTGTTTCACGCTAAGCGGAAAGAAAATCAGGCAATTGGGATGAATATTATCTTATTAGCGCTAGCAATATTTGTGGCAATCGGACGTTGGTAGGAGGAGTGAATATATATGATGCATTCATTATTTATAGAGCATGGTTCCCGAATTTGATAATTGGATCATTGATAAGGTACAAAAAGGGGACATAAATTCACTAGATTAGTATCTTCTGTTAGCTCCCCATGCCCGTTTAGCTGTACCAAGACCTGAACATTTTGTTCCTCTTTTTATTGCAATGGGGAGTGGAGACGAATCGAAGACCCCGAAGGTGATTAATCAAACCTAAGATTTTGGAGCATTAAGTAATTTGTGTATAGAATTTTAAACCAAGAAGATGAGTTTAGAGCGTTCCTGCAGTAATAAGGACGGCTCTTTTTTTATTTTTGGTTTTGATTCATTAAAATCAGTTTATTTGGTACAATTTCACCATTAATATTCCTTATTTCAGTTTATTTCTATAGGTAAAAATTTTATAAGAATAGGAGACATTTAAAAATGACAACTTCTGCAAAAAATTTAAGAACTTGCCCCAAAGGTCACAAATATTATAAAAGTAGTGATTGTCCAACCTGTCCGACTTGTGAGAAAGAGAGCAAACCTGAAAATGGATTTCTTTCACTGCTCTCAGGACCAGCAAGAAGAGCATTAGAAAACAATGGAATCACTACTTTAAATGAGCTATCAAAATATAGTGAAAAGGAGATTTTAAAATTTCACGGGATGGGACCAGCTTCTTTACCTAAACTTAGGTCAGCTTTAAAGGAAGAGGGATTATCTTTTAATAACTAATGACCTGCAACTGTTGGCAGCAATAGGGAGAGTACGGAATGGAAAATAACATGTTAGAGTTGGATTCAATGATAGCCCCCCAAGCAATCACTTTGGGGGGTTCTACGTTAATTGAATGTATTATACCTCTACTGGATTTTTAGGTCCGTTAAGATTCAATTGATAAAAAGCTAGGTCAAGCCAAGTATTGAATTTATAGCCTGCTTTTTTAATTGTTCCTGAATGAACAAAGCCAAAATTCTTATGCATCGCAATACTTTTTTCATTTGCTGCATCAATCCCTGCAATTAACGTCATATATTCTCTCTCATTGGCAATTGCAATAATTTCTTTCAATAAAGATGTAGCAATCCCTTTTCTTCTATAACTACCATCTACATAAATAGAATGTTCAATCGAATATTTGTAAGCAGGCCACGGTCTAAAGGGACCGAAAGTGGCAAATCCAACTACTTTATTATCTAACTCATATACGATTACAGGATAACCTTCCTCCATTTTTTGTTTATACCAAATCTCCCTCGTATCAAGGGTTTGGGCTTTATAGGTATATACAGCAGTAGTATTAAGGACGGCATCATTATATATGTCCAATATGTCCTGTAAATCTTTTTCCTGTGCTGATCTTATCACGAAAGACACCCCTAAATTATGAATATGGCCTTAATTATAACAGTGATAGCCATAAATATTAAGGATTATATTTTAATGACTACTTTTCCTTGAGCGTGCCCTTGTTCAAAGTATCTGAACGCTTCGGGAACTTCACTCAACGTATACTGTCTATCAATGATAGGTTTTACTTTGCCAGCTTCAAGAAGTTCTTTCATAAAAACAAGATCATTTTGATTGGGTCTTTGTAAGAAGGTACCCATTTTTTTACTCGAGGTCTTTGATATCCAAGCTCCCAATGTCATGGATTGGAACATTTGAGTCGCTGAACCTCCTACGTGAACAAAAATGCCATTTGGTTTCAAGGAACGCTTATAATCTGAAAGGGGTTGGTGTCCGTTAACACCAAGAATCAAGTCATAAGTGTTCTTATTTTCGGTAAACTTTTCCTTTGTATAGTCAATCGCGTGATCTGCTCCAAGCGATTGCAAAATGTCTAAATTCCTCGTACTACACACTCCTGTTACCTCTGCACCAAGTGATTTGGCAATCTGTACGGCGAAAGTTCCTACACCACCAGATGCACCATTAATCAAAACCTTCTGTCCTGGTTGAAGCTTTCCTTTATCCCGCAGACCCTGTAAGGCAGTGACTCCCGCCATCGGAACCGCAGCCGCTTCTTCAAAGGACAAATTGGCTGGTTTTAAGGCTAATGCATTTTCAGGAACTGCTACATTCTCGGCATAAGCACCCCAGCCACTAACAGATAAATCACCGAACACTTCATCGCCAATGTGAAACTGGGTAACATCTTTGCCAATTGCCTCCACCGTACCAGATACGTCACCACCGGGTATGCAGTATTTTGGTTTTAAAAGCCCAAAAGCAAAGCGAACTAAGAACGGTTCTCCTCTTAAAAGAACCATGTTCCCATAATTCACTGAAGCTGCTTTAACTTTTACCAATACTTGATTGTCCGTATGAATTGGACTTTCGACTTCTGTTACTTCAAGAACATCTGGCGGACCATATTTTTTATACACGATCGCTTTCATAATCGCCCTCCCTCCTATAATTAATGACGCCTAATTAAAGATATTCCAGTTAAAGGGAATCAATACTGGAGTCCATCTTTTTACCGATGAATTTTTAAGCATGTTATGGAAGGAAATCAAATTAAAGGGAAGGAATATCGCTTGAAAATGCACTGAATCAAAATTTAAATATGAATTACACGTTTGTCTATACACTTTTGTGTTTTTAAACATATTATATTTCGGACAAACCTTAATTAATTTTTATTTTATTAACTTGAAAATAGGAGTGACCTCGATGGGAAAAGATAGCAAAGCGAGTAAGGAGAGCAAGAAGAATAAGGCTGTAAATGTAACAAATGAAAACATTAAGGAAACCGAAGAAGGCGTGAATATCGAGAACATAGAAGTAGTTAGCAGCCAAGGTAATCAAACTGAATTAACAGACACATTGAATAGAATCTATGTTGAGTTAAGGAGATTAAACAGAAATTTACAGAAATTAGGGAGCACGAACAATTCAGTACTGCAAGATTCAACTTCTACAAATCAAATGGGCTCCGGCACTTTAATGCAACCAAATATGCTGCAACAATTACAGCTGTTTTTAGGTATGATGGGCAATAGTACTTTTGATTTTGATAAATTATTGGAGGTACTAACATTTGCACAAAGTATTGATAATGGAAAAAATAAAAAAGAAAAAAAATAATAATAAAGTAAAAGGATAGGGGCTTAAAAATAATCCTCTATCCTTTTATATACCTTAATTAATTTGAATTTGTATTCCTCTTTGTGTGGGCTAATATGACGAGATTTATTTCTAGATTAATAAACTAAAGACAAGTTGTAAGTCATAAGTGGATTATTGATAGAAATAGGTACATATTTTGGAAATAATATTCAAAAATACAAGAAAAAAGTAGGGGATTTTTAAATATTGTCGAAATATAAGGATAATAGATTTTCCTGGCAAAATTGCTAAGGTAAAAATTGATTAAAAGAAATAAAGAAATTTTACTATATTGGAGGAAAACAATGACCCCAAAAATATCATTAGTCCAGTCTACAAACTTAGCTCAAGTTGATTATGCGTATGCTAGTCGGATACCAGCAGGGATGGATTTACTATTTTTAGCGGGAGCTTGCCCCCTTACAAAAGAGGGAACCGTTCCAGATTCAAGTGATTATGAGCTTCAGGCAAACCTTTGTGTCGACAATTTGAAGGAAGCATTGAAGGAATGTGGAGCCTCATTGGAAGATGTCGTATATACAAGAGTTCTTGTTGCCACACAAAATCAGTCTGATTTGGTGACCGCTTGGAATATCATAAGAAAAGAATTTGGTGATCATGATGTGCCAAGTACCTTATCAGGGGTTACGGTTCTAGGATATAAAAATCAGTTAGTAGAGATCGAGGCAGTAGCCGCTGTAGATAACCGTATTAGTAATAAGTTAAATTATGAATAGGAGTTGTTAACAAATGGCAGATGGGATTGAAGATTTTTATTGTGACGAGGTATTGAGTGGTAAGACAACAGTAGAAAAAGTGTGGGAAACTGAGAATACATTAGCTTTTTATCATACTCGTCCTTTTTATGATGTACATATAGTTGTTATTCCAAAAAAACACATTACTTCACTAATTGATCTTAATCCTGATGATAAATATGTATGGGATGATCTATTTGTAGTGATTCAGAAGGTATCAAAACAAGTTAATGATAAATATGGAGCTTGTACTGTATCTACTAATATAGGTCAATACCAGAGCAATAAGCATTTACACTGGCACGTTCATTTTGGAAATCGTATTAGATATTTGGATGGCACTTGGTGTTAACAGTCCTGTAAGAATAAAAATAGAATCATAAATAACCCTTCTGAAGATTCAGAAGGAAAATCTAAAGTTGATTTATTTGTACCAATAAAAAAGCGAATATCTTGAACTAACTGAGGCGTTGATCCAAGAAGGATTAACGTCTTTTTTGAGCTACGCACGGGATAGTTGATTAAGGAATTAAATCAATTGATATGTTTTTAAGGTCAAAAATCTAAATGATACATAAAATGTTGTAGACATTTCATAAAGTAGGTGAATGTATTGTACTATTATTATCCTTACCGGCAAGACTGGTCTTCTGTATTGGAGTCTTTAAACGTAAGTATGAACGGCGAACCATTTTCTGATTATTCACCATTATTTTCCTATTCCGTCTATTATGTAAGCGCTTTTATGTGAAGTGATTCACATGTATAATAAGAGTATAAGAAATCCAATAACCGTAACTGGAGGAATCAAGATGATTACAGAACTTTTTCTTGAATTCAAAAACTGGTGGTTTGGCGAGTCAATGAATTATGATGAGATTGTAGAGTTTGAAAGGATTGAATCCAAGCATACAAGGGTCCATCATGATGAAGATATTTATGAAATGATTCGAGTACATTAATCTAATAACATGCCAAAGAAGACGTCTAGTTTAGAAGTCTTCTTTTTTTATTTAAGCAGGATAGTTTTAGAAAGAAATAGAATCTATCTATGTGAATATAAAAATCATTAAAGCGCTCATTTTGGGTGCTTTTATTGTGTTGAGTACATATATGCTTTAAGCCCCATATTGTTCACAAAATACATACTGCCAATACACATTACTACCATTTTTTGTGGTAAACGTATTTCCAAAATTAGTAGAATACCTTATAGTTAAAATTACCAATTTTTTCATCCCATTATAGAAATGTAAAGCTGTAGGAGGATACATATGGATCACGTAAATAGATTGAAGTCAGAAATTTCAAAGGTCATGGTGGGAATGGATAGTGAGGTTGAACTTCTTACCATTTCTCTCTTATTTAATGGACATATTTTGCTAGAAAGTGTCCCTGGAACTGGTAAAACCATGCTCGCTAAATCATTTGCAAATAGTATTAATGGGGTCTTTTCAAGAATCCAGTTTACACCAGATGTGTTGCCAAGTGATGTCACAGGGATTCAATTTTTCAATCCAAAAGTGCAGGAATTTGAACTTCGGACAGGACCCATTGTTGCGAATATCGTCCTTGCAGATGAAATTAACCGTGCCACACCGAGAACACAATCCAGTTTACTTGAAGTGATGGAGGAGAGACAAGTCACGATAGATGGTATAACCGTAAAGGTTAACGATCCATTTATGGTTATTGCTACGCAAAATCCGGTTGAAGCACAGCAAGGTACATTCTCTCTTCCTGTAGCTCAAATGGACCGTTTCTTTATGAAGCTGACGATGGAATATCCTAGCCTCGAAAGTGAAAAGGAAATTTTAAAGCAAGCTCGAGGGGTAGGGAATGGTAATAAAACTATTGCCGTTTTAAGCCATGATGAGATTAGGGAATTACAGGACGCAGTACAAAATATCATAATCAATGATACGGTCGAGTCATATTTGCTTCAAATCGTAAGAAAGACAAGACAGCATCCAGAAATTGATTTAGGGGTAAGTCCCCGTGGGGCATTAGCACTAATGAAGGCATCGCAAGGACAAGCCTTTTTAGAGGATCGTGAATTTGTAATTCCAGAAGACATTAAAAAGATGGTTCCTTATGTATTAGGGCATAGAGTTATTTTATCGACAGAAGCTTCTTTTACAAAAACAGCTGAAACAGTCCTTAAAGAAGTCGTGGAAAGTGTTCCTGTTCCGGTAGAGATGGGCTTTCATTCATGATGGAATGGAGTAAATATACTGTTGAGAATAAATACCTGCCCATAACAGGAGCGTTTGCATTCATCTTATGCATTGCTTCTTTTTTCTTACAATCATGGATGGCTTTTTTTGTTACCGTTTTCATATTAATACTATTTTACTTCAATCATCTCTATTTACAAAAAGTTGGTGAGGGTTTACTTTTTAATAATAAAAAAGTTAGAGGGAAGTACTTTCCAAGTGAGGAAGGGAATTGGGTACTCGAATTTAATAACAAAGGCGTGCCGATCATGAAGGCAAATCTAACGGTGACCTTTCATGATTCCGTTACACCGCATGATAAACAAGCTAATAAAAAATCTTCCATCTATGAGGTTACTGTCCCATTCTCAAGTAGTCATCGGCAAAGAACGAATATAACCATTCCTTTTACGGCTGAGAAAAGGGGCGTATCTAGAATACGCAAAGTAGAATTAATGATTCCACACTTCTTTGGTCTTGGTGAAACTGTATTGGAAAAGGAGTTTTATTCCATCCAAGAAGCCCTTGTCTTTCCAAAAACAATTGAGGTCCGAAATAAATATATGATACTTACCGACAAGCAAGGGGAATCTCTTAGTGCACATTCTCTATTTGAGGATACCCTATCTCCATCAGGTACACGGGAATATGTTTATTCGGATAGTTTTAATAAGATTCATTGGAAGGCAAGCGCGCGAAAACAATCTCTGCAAACAAAAATATATGACAAGGTAACAGAGAATGGCTGGAATATCTCTATTAATATAGGCAACAACCGTTTTATTTCAAATAATCTTGAAGAGATTTTAAGTGGTACTGCTGATTTGGCCTACTTCTTCGATAAACAAAATATCCCATTCTCACTTTCTATTAATATTCGTCATGTGGGTAGGACTCCGTTTTATTATATTATGCCGGGCACGGGAAGAGAGCATTTACAAAAAGTACTGGAAGCCATTGCACATATTGATGTGCATGCTGCTGTTTATCCCTTTGAAAAAATGCTTGCCTATTATGACAGTCATTTAGAGCGTCAACCATTCTTGCTATTAGGTGGTCCATACATACCTGAAAAAGGCGATGTTCTTAAAATGCTTTCGGATAAAGGAACAAGTATTTTCGAACTCATGGTGCAGGAGCAAAGCGCAACAATTGTAAAAAAATCCTTCTCTCAAAAAAGAGGGATGCCATCATGAGAAGCAATGTTTGGTATTTAGTTTATTACAAAACCATTGAAATCCTGTTTGGATGTTTAGTCATCGCATCTTACTATATATTACAAGGTCAAGAGACACCGATCGCACTTTATCTCTTGCTAACGATCCCGACTACCTATCTCTTTATTTTCCTGATTCAAAGATTTCAAGAAAAGAGCAGATTTTTATTCTTTATCATCGTTTTCCCAGTGATTGTGATTGGTGGCTTGCTGCTAGGATTTCCAATCATCTTTGTTCTCTTGCTGTCGATGTTGATTTACTGGAGAACAACCATCATGAATAGTGATAGTGTGCAAACTGGATTTTGGCTGTTTATGATCATTTTCTTTGGATTTATTCTTCTCGTTTTTGCAAAAATAAATAGCTATCACTATCTCAATCCGTTGGTTATAGTCATGTTTGTGCTTATTGCTTTCATTATTTTAGGTGGATTTATGATAAACTGGTTTTCAATTCAAGGTGATAAACTGGAAAAAAGAAAGCTGTTACGAAATTATCTAACGATTTTTGGTATTATAGCGGGATGTAGTTTATTGCTCGTTGCCGTTATGGATGGTATTAAATGGACGGTTGTTTCATTATTAAAATTAATCACATTTGCAGCAACCTTTCTTTTGTCGCCAATCTTTATCTGGGTTGAGAATTACGAGTCGACAGGCGAAGTGAACCCCTTTGCACAAATCCAAAATGCTTTATCTGGTTCAGAGTCTGGGAACACTAGGTTATTTCAAGATAAGCCGACAAAAATTAATTCTGTGAATTTTGATCCTACATTTATATATATGGGAGTTATCATAATCCTTTGTACGATTCTATTTATTGTCCTGTATAAAAAATTTCAAGGAAGTACAGAAGCCATTGATGATAACGATTCTACATTTTTTATTTCTTCTTCTTTTGATGAGATTGAGAAGAAAACTGGTTCAGCGCAACATAAAAGGAATGGCGGACAGCCTTCCTATCGAATTCGAAAGGAAATTTATCGACTTGAGAAAATAGCGGAAAAGCTGAATCTAGGAAGGATTTCTTCTGAAACGATCGGGGAGTGGTTCAAAAGAGTTGGTGTTGAGGAAGATGAATCACTTTATGTCATCTATAAAAAGGTACGATACGGGAATGTATTCGAATCTGATGAGGAATACAAGTTATTTTTAAAAGGAATTGAAAAAAAGAAAATAGAACTAAAACAGATACATAAGGTGCTCTTAGATGAGGGTAAGATTGAATCGACATCACGTATGAAAAACATTTTTAAAATATTTAAATAGGCAGAGGAACATTGGTTTATGTGTTCCTCTATTTTTGTATCAATATTACTTTATCCAAAATAGTGGCCATTACAATTCCTGTTGTATATCGAATTAGGTCCACTGTAAGATAGCCTTTACCCAATATCAATGCTCCAAGCAAGGTTCCACGAATCTGATTGATCCAATCTTCTTGATACAGTTGACTGAACTCAATTCCAAAGCTGAACAAAAAACTAAGCAAAAGGGATGTGTACAGACTCTTACGCACGAGTAAGAAGCGAAATCCGTAATAGACCATCATCGCCCAGAGGACATCTCCGGTATTCTCCGCTAAAAAGGGCAAAAGGAGATGGCTAAATTTCCTAGATGCTAAGCCCAATAAAATGGTGATCACCACAGCTATTAGATAGGTTATTCGCAGCTTTAAGTAACTTCGGTTGGTATGTTTATTTTTAGAAAACATTTGCATCACCATTTTTCAAAAGTATAATCTTCATTATATTCATAATTTTTGAATATACAAACTTGAAATGATAGTATCTAGAAATAGGGGGGATTACTACATACTTTTTGAATATATCTACACATTTTTTAAATATATCTACACACTTTTATAATATTTCGACAAATTCATTAAGGATATCTACAAATTAAATAAAAACTAACTCTAAAAGAGGTGTTTTGTGTGTTGGTAATTGAAGAACTTACATCCATTGAAGAGCATTTAGATCAACTATCTGACCTTTTGGTAAGGGTAGTGGATGATGGGGCATCAATCGGATTTTTACCGCCTATGAATCTAGCAGACGCAAGACAATATTGGCAAACTGTATTAAACCCAGATGTTATCTTATATATCACGAAAATAAAAAATGAAATCGTCGGAACCATCCAAATTCATTTATGCAATAAGCAGAACGGTCTTCACCGAGCAGAAATCGCAAAACTAATGACAGGTCCGGAGGCTAGACGCAAAGGCGTTGCCCGCACCTTAATGACAGTTGCAGAAGAAAGAGCGATCAGGGAAGAAAGAACTCTACTCGTACTCGATACAAGAGAAGGGGACCCTTCTAATCTTCTTTATCAATCACTTGGTTATATTCCTGCGGGGAAAATCCCTAATTTCGCCCTTTCAGGTGAAGGAAAACTAGATACCACCGTTATTTATTATAAAATTCTAGGGAGTACTCAACAATAAATGAGAATAATTGGCATCGATTTATCTGGTCCTAGTAACCATAATGATACGGTTTTGACTGTATTTGAGAAACAAGGTAGTGAATTAAAATTTATTAAAATAATGAGTAAAATAAGTGACCAGCTAATTTTGGAAGAAATTCAGATTCAAAGTCAATTAGATGAAGTTGTGATTGGAATGGACGCTCCTTTGTCTTATGAGGATGGGGGAGGTGACAGGCTTGGCGATAAACAGCTGAGACAGTCCATCATTTCAATTGGAATGAAGTCAGGCTCCATCATGCCTCCAACACTCAATCGAATGGTTTATCTTACTTTGAGAGGGATTAAACTTACTAGAGAAATAGGAAATCTTTCGACTTGTAACCCCATTTCCATTGTAGAAGTGCACCCTGGGGCTGTTATTGGTTCAAGACTTTCTCAACATGATTTCGAAAAAGTATTGATGTACAAACAAGACTTGACAGCAAGAAGTTTCATTAGAAACTGGATGGGAGAGCAGCAATTAACACAACTTCCTAAATCAATAGAGGAAGAGAGTCATACTATCGATGCATGTGCTGCTGCATTAGGAGCGTGGCATTGGGCAGATCCATTGTTCAAACCGAAATGGCTGCTTCCAGCAAATCTTCCTCTACATCCATATGATTATTGTTGTTAATTAATAAAGGTTATTTTGAAAGGGGTCATCATATTGTTGATGTGTTTGCCGAAAACATTGATCACTATCTCATACAAGTCGGTGGACGAGTGTATGTAGTTGCAGAAGGTAAGTGATATTAAGAATCAGGTGAAGGGAATATAATATGCAAACATTGCCACAAACACAACCGGTGAAGAAATACCTACCACTTTCTTTTTTGGTTATTTTTCTAGGATATCTAGTATTTGGGTTATCTGAGAATATTAAAGGACCAGCCATTCCTCAAATGCAAATTGATTATGGGATCGATGAGCTGCAGGTTGGATTTCTGTTGGCTATTAACTCCATTGGTTTTTTAATAGCTTGCAGCTTTACTGGCGCCTTTTCATCTAAATTTGGTATTAAGCTTACGAGTCTACTAGCGTTTGGATCTATGGCGGTATCTGGTGTTTTTATATATTTTTCTAGTAATTTTGCCACTTTTTCAGCTTCCTATTTTTTAATGTATTTAGGAAACGGAATGTTAGAAATTGCTTTGGCCATTTTGGCTGCAAGAATTTTTACAAAAAATACTGGCTTTATGATGAATTTATCTCATTTCTTTTATGGACTTAGTTCTACGGCCGCCCCTATGATGGCGGCTGGATTTATGGGTATGACGTTTTTTGGAAATGGCGAACTAGGCTGGCAGGGCATGTATTTTTTCATGCTTTCATTATGTATCATCCCCATGATCCCAGCCTTTTTAAGTACATTTCCAGTAGATAAAACGATTGCCCAAGAGCGCATGCCTATTAAGATGTTTTTAAAGGATCGGGTAGCTTGGTATATAATTATTATTCTCTCGTTTGGGGTTATCTTGGAGCTATCGATTGCTGGCTGGCTTGTTAATTTTCTTGAAAGATCTTTTCAATGGAGTTCAACGGCCGCTTCTGCTATGTTATCCATCTTTTTTCTTTGTTTCATGGTAGGAAGGTTACTACTAGGATTTGTAACAGATAAAATTGGATTTATGATTTCCATTATTATTTTTTCAGGTCTTGCTGGAATTACAACCATTTTGGCTACATTATTCGGTTCATCAGGTGTATGGTTATATGCAGCAGCTGGGTTTGGGATTGCACCCGTTTATCCGACCATTATGGCGCTGCTCGCTAAAAGATATTCTAAGGGAATTGACGCTGCGATTACCGTAACCGTAACGCTTATGGGAATTGTGGTAGTTATCAGCAATTTATTCTTAGGTGCGCTAATTGAATTTTTTAAGGGATGGTTCACGAGCTTTCTTGGACCTGAAATTGGCCTAATGAGAGGATTTCAGGCAGGATTTATTTTTATTGGAGTTTGCGGGTTACTATGCTCTTTTTTTAGTATTATTTTGTATCGGTATTTAAAGAAGAGGAATGAAGTGATGTAAAATGAGGTGACCATTTAGAGAGGGCACTGAAAAAGACCGCAATGGTTTTGTGGCCGAAAATCTGAGAGATAAAAACATGTATTTCCGCCCTTCCTGTAAATCTCCGTTACATCCTTATGATTATTGCTGTAAACATATTAAAAGTCATCTTTATAGTAAAGAAAACTGCAAATGTCGATTGTTTTACTTAAAAGGGGTAGCACCTACTATTAGTAGTGTCTACCCCTTTTTATTTCTTCCAACATGTTACGTTACGTAAATTTTTTTACCCTTTTTGCAGTGCCCTCATTGTATAGGATGCCTTTTTTACGAAATTACCATTGAGTTAAAATAATTTCATTTGTTCATTACTATTGTCATTAATTATCCCTTCCAATATATAACCCATTGCTTTATATCCAGAAAGACGTTTTTTGAACATTATGTTTAATACTGGTACTTGGTCATCAACATAATCAAAAACTTTAACTTCCTGTTTGTTCGAATGAATCCTGTGTAAACGTCCCACATATTGTTGAAGTGTACCTTTCCAAGATATTGGCATGGCTAAGAACAAGGTATCTAACCGGGGGTCATCAAATCCTTCACCAATATATTTTCCTGTTGCAATTACTAGCCGTTCTTCGTTATCAGGTATCTTTTCTAGACGTTCCAATTCTAACTTTTGTTCTTTTTTACTCATACTACCTGTTAGGAGAATAATGTTTTTTGCAAATCCTTTAAATTGCTTTCCGAGATTATCTAGGTGCTCAATTCTTTCTGTTAAAACAATAGGGGAGCGGCCTTTTTCTAGTTCGTTCAATACATCATTAAACAGTAATTGATTTCGATGTTTATCCTTTGAGATTGATTGATAGACTTCTTGAATATCTGTTGAATTAGACCTAAAATTTGTATATCTAGGTATTAAAGTATGCCTAAATGGGCGAATTTTCGCTTGGATTTTAGCGTCTGTTTTAAAACGGATGGGTCCACACTGCATGAAGATAATTGGATGGAGTCCATCCTTCCGAATTGGTGTAGCAGTAAGGCCATACACATACATAGCTCGAATTTGTTTTAACACTTTTTCAAAGGTAAAAGCTGAGATATGATGACATTCGTCAACAATAATCTGTCCATACTGAGTGATAAAGGATTTTATCTCACCTTTAGAATTTAAACTTTGGATGGTTGCTACATCAATTTGACCCGTTATTTTCTTCTTTCCACCCCCGATTTGTCCTATTTCTTGTGGTGATTTTTGAAGAAATAGTGCCAGCTTTTCCACCCATTGTTGGAGTAGTTGAGTTCTATCAACAATGATTAATGTATTCGTTTTCCTTTTGGCTATTAGTGCAGCGGCAGTAACCGTTTTACCAAAACCTGTAGAAGCTGCTAGTGTGCCATTTTCATGCCTCATTAACTCTGTAACTGCTTCCTCTTGTTGAGATGTTAATTGTCCCTTAAAGTTGGCCTCAATTGATTCTCCTTCGAACTGATCGGTTACTATTTCCATTTCTATCGAATGCTCTTTTAATAGCTTTTCTAATTCTGCATAACTGCCTCGAGGAAGTATTAGATGTTTTGAATCTTCCTCAAAGCAACTAATCACCTTTTGCATCCCATAAGTCGACAATCTCTTAGACTGTGCTTTATAGAATTCAGGATTTTTAAAAGTAGATAGTAAAATCATCTTAGATAAAATAGAGGAAGGAATTCCTTCCTTAACTATATAGAGCCCATTTTTCTTATTAACTTTAATTATTTTTGGAATAGAGGATAAAAATCGAGATTCTTTAATTTGTGATTGTACCGGATTTTTTAGAAACGATAAAACATCCTGTTTATTCATTTTCTGAATAGAAGACAAGTATAACCACTGATCTTGAAACGGAATGAAATTTTCATCGACAAATACACTTTTTCCGTTGTTCTTCGAATGAAGCTGCAGAGGTAAAGCAATTAGATTTCCAAATCCACCTCTAGGAAGTGTATCCTGATTTGGAAACATTCTATCGAAGGAGTCAATTCCAATTTGATACCGCTCCTCAAGTGTTTTTGTTAAAAGCTGCATGCCAAGTTTTCTGGCTAGCTCAGCTGATATTTTCTCTGAAAAGAATATCCACACATGTGCGCCATTACAAGATCTGGACCTTTCAATATGAACTGGAATATTTTCATTTTTACATTCACTAACAAATGCCAATACATCCTGTTGCCAATTTTGCTTATCGAAATCGAAGGCAAGAAAAAAACATGTTTCATCATGAAGAAGAGGGTATATACCTACCGTTTTTTCCCCGCTTAAATGATTAAATAGTACCTGATCGGTAAGTGTTGATAGTTTACGATGCTGACATTCGGAACATTTAATAAATGGTTTCTGACAAATTGGCTTTTGCCATTCTAAATCACACGCGGGTGTGTACCCTTTTCTTCCATCTTTAGACTCCCATCGATAAGCAAACACATCTATTCTGCCTTTAAACAAACTTTTAAAAAGCTTGATTTTTTCATCAGGTAACGATCTGTTACTAATTATTTTTCCAGCATTGGGGATTTTCACTGTTTCCTCTTGTTGGTGCATCATATTTGATAACAGCCTTTTTAAATACATATTTTCTTTTTTTAATATCTCTAATTCTTTTAACAGAAGATCATAATTCATTTTAAATCCCTCTAAATAATTTTGTATAATTCAATTGTACCTTATAATCAATGGTAATTTCAAAAAGTGGTAATGGGGAGGATAATTGTGAAAATCAAGGTAACAGACTTAAAAAAACAGTTAAAACAATATGATCAAAAAGAATTAATCGAACTTGTAGTAGAAATGTTTAAGAATAATAAAGATATTCAAAACTACTTGTCTAGTAAATTTTTAGGTGATCAAGCCATTGAGGTTCTTTTTAATCAAGCTCGTAAAAGAATTGAGAATGAATTCTTTCCTGATAGGGGCTTTGGAAAGCTTCGATTGGCTGACGCAAAAAAGGAAATTATTGCTTTTAAGAAAGCAACAAATGAACAAAAACGAACTGTTGACCTTATGCTTTTTTACGTGGAGCAAGGTGTTGAATTTACTAGTTCTTTTGGGGATATTTCAGAAGGCTTTTACTCCAGTATGATTAAAATGTTTGATCAAGTAGCCATTGAATGTGATCAAGCTGAAGACTTATACAAGGCATTTTCTACTAGATTACGTGACGTCGTGTCCATGTCACCGGAAGGCTGGGGGTTCAAAGAAGCTTTAATGGACGCGTACTATACCATCGAATGGGTTCATGATGACGAGGATGATGAATAAATTTTGGTAAAAGAGTGGGATAAAGAATGGCAAAAAGTAAGAAAAATTCGAGCAACACGCCTAGACGGAAACGATATAATCGAAATGCTCGGCTTCAAAATGCCCAAAAATGGGCCGAACAGTATAAAGGGAAAAATATCGCAAAAGGTTATAGTAATTGGTTTGGTGTAGACCTCTTGTGTGCAATTACCGAGCTGGAAATGCTTGGATACAAATTTAAACTGTCGTATAAAGAGCAGATTCAGCAATCGTTAATTACTAGGCGAATACAAATAGAAAGAAGAAAACGAAAAGAACAGATAGAGAATTATGAAGATGGGACCTTTTATTTTATCGAGGGTTATACTTTAAATGGTGTTTCTTATGGTATAACTCAAGAGGAATTGGAAGAAGATGAAGATATACCAAGGCAATCGAAAAATCAATACAATATGCAATTCTTAATAGATGATGAAGATTTACCGTTTTAGTTATCTTTTTTTGGGTAACAACCAGCTATGAATTGTGCCCGAAAATCAGAGGAGAGAAGGATTTGGGGTAGAATCAGCCGAGGATTATACCCGAAAATCAGAAGGGAAGAGGACTTGTTGTAGATTCAGCTGATGATTGTGAACAATAAGTTCGAACTTACTAAAAAACAGAGGTGAAAAAAAGAGGAATATGGAAAATCATGTCGAATCTTTTTTATGTGAAACTCATGAAAGGAAGGCGTATAGATGAAAGGGAAAGCGATAAATGTTAAGGTGTAGCATTTGCACAGTCTGTATCCAATACAAAAACGTTTCGGCATGAGTCTTAGCAAGCGACCTATTCTAATTTCCTGGCTAAGAGAATGTAAGAAAGTAATACCCATATTCTATCTCGTTGGCAATAAATATAATGATCGTACTATTGTTGTAATTGATATTTTTTGAAGAAAAAACCCTTGATGTAATCGTACTGGATCCGTTTGCAACCCCATCTAAAAAAGGCGAAATCGTATGGGAACATTACTCCCATTAAGCGATGGATTATATACTCCGATCATCGACTTTTACCATTTTGATTATGAGGACCGGAGAGATATTGCATTGTGCCTGCACCACTACTTCGATCTACATTTAAAAAATTCTTCCATGCATGAAACATTTATCCATGTACTTTCTGCTATGCTGCAAATAGAAAAACTTGTCTCCATAGAAATTCAAGAAAATACTTCTTAAAAATATTAAACCCTTCCTTTTGAGGATCCAATAAACCAATCTCAATGTGCTATAATAATGAAACTTGGAGGAATTTAATAATGAATAATGAATTAATAAGTTTATTCCGTTCAGTATTAAAAGAAGAATTAAAGCCTATCCATAAAAGCTTAGACGCAATAGAAAAAGTTGGCAATGAACATACAAACTGTTTGGACAAAATAGAAAAAGTCACCTATGAACATACAAATCGACTAGAGGCAATAGAACAAATCGGCAACGAACATGCTAAACGATTAAATTCTATTGACCAAGATGTTAAAAAACTAAAAACAGGACAAGAAAGACTTGAGCAAGAAGTTATAGGACATAGTAAATGTTTTGATGGTATTGAAAAAGATATAAAAGATCTTAAAACAGGACAGGAAGTTCTCCAAAAGAACATTATAAAAAGTATTGGAGACAATATTGAAAAAATTGCTGAACACTTCGATAATAAAACAGATGCATTGAATAAACGTGTTTATGAAGTAGAAACCGAGATTCAGCGATTAATTAAACAATAATAAAGAGTCTCTAAATTTAATAAATCATTTTAAAAAGTCCCAAGTGATTTGCCATCACTTGGGATTTTATTTTATAAATACGGACTTTCATGCTTCGCTTTTAGCATATTCCAACGGCGGTCTACTTCCTTATCAAACATCTCCAGCATGTCTTTGCTATTTTCATTGAGCAAATGTTTCGTTTTGCCCATCAGCTTTAACCATTCCGATACAGCTAAACGTTTGTTTTTACTCTCCGGGTCATAGGTGAGGGTCGTAATTCCATGCTCAACTTCATAAAGCGGGAAGAAGCAGGAATTGACGGCAGCCTCTACAATAGTCTGACCTAATTCATCCTTTGACTTCCAGTTCAATGGACAGGTAATTAAGATTTTCCCATAAACCAAGCCTTCATTGTTGGCATACCACTGTGCTTTCGCAGCTTTCTTTAGTAGGTCACGGTCAAAAGCCTCTGTACCTGTAAAGACATAAGGAATATGAGTGGCTGCCATAATTTGAGCGGTATCTTTATGATGGAATGGTTTACCATTTTGGAAGCCGCCAATATTGGATGTACTCGTCATATGTCCCATCGGAGTTGAGTAGGAGAGTTGGCTGCCTGTATTCATGTAACCTTCATTATCATACTCAAGGATAATCATCTTATGGTTCCTTAATGCAGTTCCAATTGCAGGGCCCATGCCGATATCCATTCCACCGTCACCCGTAACCATGACAAAAGTAAATTCATCACTCAAACCTAACTCAGCTAATTCACCGCGTCTTTTTCTTTCATGAAACATTTCCACAAGACCGGAAAGGGTAGCAGAGCCATTTTGGAAAAGGTTGTGGATGTATGTTGCTTTATGAGAGCTATAAGGGAAACCAGTGGTTACAACCATAGCACATCCAGTATGGAATAACGCGACAATATCTCCTTCAATTCCTTTAAAAAATAATTCCAGCCCAGAGAAAATTCCACAGCCAGGACACGCACCGTGACCTGAAGCCAGTCGTTTTGGCTTTTTCGTTAAACTCCGCATTGGAGGGATTTTCACTTTCAGTTCCCCGTTTTTTTCATCAGGAGTCACCGTGATTAACCCACTGTTCAAATCTTCTTTTTTCATCGGATTTAAAACGCGCTTTGGAGCAAATTCAGGATTGCCTGGATTATGACCAAAGTAGTCAAATGGCTTTTCTGCAAAGCCTTTTTCCGCAGCTTCTAGTGCTAATTGGAAAAATTGTTCGGCGTCGTCAGCATAAAAGTCTTTTCCGCCCAATCCGTAGATTCGGTTGATCACTTTCGTATGAGCATTTCCAACTGTTTGCAATGCCGCTCTTAATTCAAGCGCCATGTTACCGCCATGTGCTCCGTATGAGTCTGCCCTGTCTCCAACGGTAACGGCTTTAATGTTTTTCAACGCTTCAGCCAATTGTTTTTGAGGGAAAGGACGTATCATATTTGGAGAGATAACCCCAGCTTTTATCCCTTCTTTGCGGAGCCTGTCAGCTACGTCTTTACAAACCTCAGCAGCAGAATTTAACATAAATACTGCAACTTCAGCATCCTCCATGCGATATAAATCAAGGATTGGGTATTCTCGTCCTGTAAGTTCCGCATATTCTTTCGAAATTCTCTCGAAGACATGCTCCGCATTGTACATAGCTTCTGATTGTTGAAAGCAGTTATTAATATAGTCAGGTTCATTCATATAAGGTCCGATTGTTACTGGATTCTCACGGTCTAAAGCATGAGGGAAGTCCGTTTTAAGATCTCCGATAAATTTCTGGACATCACTTCTATTTTTTATTACCTGAACTCTGCGTTTTTGGTGGGAGGTAAAATACCCATCGAAAGAAACGATGACTGGAAGCCTAACTTCTGGGTCTTCCGCTAGTTTAATCGCAATAATGTTCATATCATAGACGATTTGCGGATCGCGTGCCATTAGAATTGGCCATCCCGTATTCAATCCAAAATATAAATCAGAATGATCACCATGGATATTTAATGGACCAGATACAGAGCGGTTAACTAAATTCAATACCATAGGAAACCGAGTTCCAGATTGAACAGGAAGCTGTTCTAACATATAAAGAAACCCGTTTGCACTTGTAGCGTTAAAAACACGGCCGCCTCCAGTTGAAGCCCCATAGCATATACCTGCTGAACCGTGTTCTCCATCTGCTGGAATCAAAACGATATCATGTTCTCCTCTGGATTTCATCCCATCAAGGAATTGGGCAACCTCTGTGGAAGGAGAGATCGGGAAGTACCCCATGACATGATAATTTATTTGGTGGGCTGCATAGGCTGCCATTTCATTACCTGATTCAAATACAAAGCTCTGCTCAATCGTTTCTTTTTCATTTGTGAGCTTATCTTGGTTTATTTCAATGGACATTAAGATCCCGTCCTTTCATTAGTTTTGTGTGACTAAATCAAATAAATGGGGTACACGGTTTTTGTCTGCATAGCCGTCATTATATTCTCTTTCTCCTGATAGCGCTTCCACCGGACAGGCAGTTACACATTTCAAACAGCCTTTGCAATATTGATAGTCAATTCCACTAAGAAACATCTGTGGACGACCTTTTTTGTCTGGTTTTTCTTCCCATACAAAGCAAAAGTCTGGGCAAGCTGTATCACAGGCTGCACAATTAATGCATTTCTCTTCATGAAAATGGGGGAGCATCCCGGCACGTGAAATACTTAAATCCTTTAACATGCTGTTACCTGGATTTAGGATCATACCGCCAATGGCCTGAGTTTCATAACCAAGCACGGGTTCTGGTCTCGAAAAAGGTATAGGCTCTACTCCAGCATCTGGAAGGTAGGTTTTAAATTCTACTTCATTATATCCCCGGTCAAATGTTCGAATATTTGGCTCAACTAGGTGTGGATATTTCTTTTCAAAAGTACGACGAATCGTTTGTTTCATAGACTCTGGGTCTAAAAAGTCCAAAATTCGATAAAGGGCACCCAACATAGCGGTGTTGGCTTTTGTTTGTTCTTCTAAAGCGATACCTGTTGCATCAATGATGGCAATCGATCCACCAGCAATTTTCATGAGATTCTTAAGTTCATCAGTAGATTTTTGTGAGTTTACTAGGATTGTACTGTCTGGATAGATCCCGCTTGTACAGTCGATGGTTTTAAAAAGGGCATCATGGAAAATGCCGACAACATGAGGGCGTTCTATTGGTGTGGTGTCTCGAATGTTTGTTTCAGGCTCGCAAAATCGAATATGTGCTTTTACAGGGGATCCTTTTTTCTCTGATCCATATGATGAAAAACCGACTCCATTCAGTCCGTTTCCAACAACTCCATCCTCGGAAAGCATTTTTCCGGCCAAGTTAGCTCCTAACCCACCAATGGACTCAAGACGGATTTCAAAAAAACCTAGTTCATTTGTTTTTGGCAATTTTGACAAAGATATTCCTCCTATCTGTGAAATGGAGTTTAATGTAGAATATTAAAAATATTCTATAAATTTAATTATTTTTATTGTAACAGGATACCAAAACAAATACAACAGGTAATTGAATTGAATGGTGTAGTTACCTTTTTTTCGTTGAGATTATTGTTTAAATCCTTACCTTTTGGTTGATGATGTGATATAGTACAGTTTTGAAATTGTTATATAACAACCTAGGAATGGAAAAGGTCTTAAAGATAATACCGAGGGAGGGATGTTTGTAGGTCACTTGAGCCTAGTAATCACATATACTGTAAAGGGAACTAAGTAATTGAAGCCAAAATTATAATCCGAACCTGTTATGATTCATGAATTTTTTAAGAAAGAAAGTATTTGAACAGGAGGGGATGGTTGTGAAGTTCACGATACAGTATATACCCCTGAACAAAATCAAACCTGATGTATCATTGAAGGTAACAGAGCACATTAAGAAACTTCAGAGACTGATGTGGGATTGCATGTTTGTATTGGTTGTTAGGAAAAATCGGAAAGATAACAACTATACGATTATAAGCGGGCAAGAACGTTATGAATCCCTTCGAAAACATACAAAAAGTATTTATGCTCCTTGTATCGTCGATAAAAGTAATTCCTCAGGAATGGTACCTTGGTTTCAACGATTACGAAAAAAACAGCCCCTTGATGATTTTCCATTACTACCTGCTGGCTGGTCCATTGTCCGCTCCTTTATAAAACAAGAACCTCGTTTTAAACAATTAACTCGATTCGAACAAATCAGAGTTCTCCTTTTAGCAGCGCGCTACAAGAGAACAGTTATTTATTCAATGAAATTGACTGTAGATGATATATTGAAAGACCAATAGAAATGAGAAAGAGTTAACCTTGTATATCCCTTTTTGCTTAAAAAATACTTATCCCTTAGATTTTCAATCTAAAGGGATTTTTTTTGTAAAAAATAGCAATTGAGGACATATGTCCTATCCGAGGTATCTTGATTTATCATTTAATTAGTATATAAATCTAGAGAAATTGGAGAGAAAAGGGATGAAAGGGAGTATATTTGCTTTTTTAGGTGGGGCTTTTATTACTTTGCAGGGTGTTGCAAATACCCGTATCAGTGAAGATATCGGCACATGGCAGACGGCAACAATTACACAGTTCACCGGATTTCTTGCAAGTTTGCTGGTCATAATGTTTGTAAGAGATAAGAAATGGAAAAGGTTAAAGTATGTTAAACCTCTTTACTTGACTAGTGGTGCTTTCGCGGCAATTATTATCTTTAGTAATGTCGCCTCCATTAAATATATAGGTGTGACCCTTTCCATTTCCGCCATTTTAATAGCACAGCTGAGTTTGACTTTTCTAATAGATGGTAAGGGATGGTTTGGTATGGTGAAACAGAAAATGAGGCTTCCTCAGTTCATAGGGATTGCGATGATGATAATTGGAGTTGTCATACTAAGTTTTTGATCAAATGAATTGGTCGACGCTGGAGGTAGAAACGTGAAAGAATTGAAAGATCGGGAGATGCTGGAGTATTATTTGAAGGCTCATCAATTAGAATCAGTATTTAATGAAGAAATCATGCCGTATTTATCACTTCATCATTTTGAGCAAGGGGAACTTATCTTATCTCAGGGTGAACCATCCAAGTATTTGTATGTCTTGGTAAAAGGTAAAATAAAAATCTACACCACTTCTGCCGAAGGGAAAACACTTATCTTATCTTTTAAATCACCAATTGAAGTTATTGGTGATATTGAGTACGTTCAGGAGATAGATACCATCAATACGGTAGAGGCAGTTTCCTCAGTCTATCTGATCGGTGTTCAACATACTATGCTAAGAAAATTTACAAATGATTATTCACCATTTCTGAAATTTATTTTAAATATTATTACGGAAAAGTTTTATCTGAAGACAAATTCCATGAGCTTCAGTTTGTTGTATCCTGTTGAGGTTCGATTAGCTAGTTATTTATTGTCGGTTACCCACGATGAAAACGAATCAATTTTAAACAGTCAATTAAGTACTACTAGTTTAACGGATACTGCAAACCTAATCGGAACCAGCTATCGCCACCTAAATCGGGTCATTCGGCAGCTTTGTTCCGATGGACTGGTAGAGCGCAGCAACGGTTTCATTCTTATTAAAGATAAAGAAGGTTTAAAGACTCTAGCTGGTGGCAATATTTACGAGTAAATTAGCTGGTATGACCGAGCGGGAGATATTTTTTCAGGATTACGGTCAATTCATACCTACTGGAGTGACCCAGAGTAAAAAATTTTCAGGGCTATGGTCAATGCAGACCTGCTGGAGTGACCGAAACAATTAAATTTTCTCTTTATGGTTAATGCCGCTTCCTCCTGCAGTCAATTATGAGTTTCTATTTAAATATTTCACATTGGAGTGTATACGATATGATTCTAGGACTATTATTTGCCGTACTGGCTGGAGCACTTGTCAGCCTGCAAAATATATTCAATAGTAAAATCGATGAACACGCTGGTTCCTGGACAACGACTACATTAGTATTATGTTTAGGATTCGTCGCTTCATTTACTATAGGTTTTTTGTTCGAAGGTAAACAGCTATTTATCTTACAAAATATGAAGCCATGGTACTGGTTCAGTGGTTTAATAGGAGTAGGTGTGGTAACCTGTATCGTGCAAGGCATTAGGTTGCTTGGACCAACCTATGCGATTTCTATCATTCTCACATCACAGCTCGGCATTGCATTATTGTGGGACACATTTGGCTGGTTGGGGATAGAAAAGGTACCTTTCACCTTCCAACAATTGATAGGTGTTCTAGTTATAGTTGCAGGCATTCTTATTTTTAAAATAAGCGGAGAACCTAAGTGGACTAAAATACCTTCTAATGGCTTAAAAAGGGTCCATGCAGAAAAGTAACCTAAGGATGGAGAGTTCCTTTTGAAAAATTACAAAACTTTGTTTTTTGATGTTGATGATACGTTGTTGGATTTCGGTGCTGCGGAAAAGATAGCGTTACAACTCCTTTTCGCGGAGCAGAATATTCCGCACACTCCTGAAATGGAAGCGAAGTATCAAGGAATAAATCAAAGTCACTGGAAGAGGTTTGAACAAGGAGAATTGGACCGTGATGAGGTTGTCAACACACGGTTTTCTATCTTATTTAATGACTATGAAAAAGAAGTCGACGGGACATTACTCGAAAAAAAATATCGTAGTTACCTAGAACAAGGTAATCAACTGGTGAATGGAGCTTTTGAACTAATCACTGAACTTCAAAGCGATTATGACTTGTACGTAGTAACAAACGGTGTGTCCAAGACTCAGTATAAACGATTACTTGATTCAGGATTATACCCACTATTTAAGGGGATCTTCGTTTCAGAAGACACTGGGTTCCAAAAGCCAATGAAGGAATTTTTCGATTATGTATTTGCAAGAATTCCTCATTTCGAAGTAGAACAGGCATTAATTATTGGCGATTCGTTAAGCGCAGATATTAAGGGCGGGGAGTTGGCTGGGTTGGATACATGCTGGTTTAATCCGAAAATGAAACCGAATCATTCTAATATTAACCCAACCTATCAAATTCACAAACTTGAAGAGTTAAAACAAATTGTAACTGAAAAAATGGGTGCCTATTAATTTGATAAAGGGGAGCAGAGTGTATGGAGTTAACCTATGAAATTTTAAAGGATAACGAGATTGAATATTGTAGAGATTTATGTAATGAACTGATGGGTTTTCAAAAATCAAAGGCATACATATCTCCCCAGTTGTTTGACAATATGAATTTTGACACTCGGATGGTTCCTTCCGTAAAAAATGCCATTCACAATTACACCGTAATCGTAAAAGATGGTGAGAAAATTATAGCCTACGTCTATTCCAATATCTCGCCGAAAGAAGCCTATTCTAACGATTTCGCTACTTTTTTTGACTTATCAACTGTTCGGAAAAAGAATGTAGGTTGCCTATCCCAATTTTATATAAAAGAAGAATATAGACAGTATGGAATTGGTTCCAAACTCTTTAATATGTCAATGAATTGGCTGAAGCAATTTGAGGATGTTGAAGATTATTTCATCTATGTCTCAAATGGCAATGACAATGCATTAGAATTCTATCAGCGTAAAGGATTTTCTGTGAGTCATACCATTTTAGATGGTTTTATTACAGTATTAAGAAAATAGAGCAGCATTGGGTTCTCGAAACTTAGACATCTACACCTCAAGACTTAGTTGAACTTACTTCTCCAGTATCTTTTTGGATTATCAAATCTCCTCTATACTGTGGTTACTATAGTAAATGGAGTGAGAATTATGATGGAATCAATACTGACCCTCATAGAAGACTGGGGTAAATGGGGTGTGTTAATTTCCTTATTTATTGAAGGGAGTGCTCTTCCGTTTATTGGATCTTTCATCATGGTCACAGTAGGATTTATTTTAGATTTGACCTGGTTTGAAATGGTTTGGATCTCGATAGCTGGAAGCTTATTGTATGCCTTAGGGAGTTGGATTCCCTTTTTTATTGGTTATAAATTTGGAAAATCTGTAGAAAACAGGTTAAGTTATACGAAAAGAGAAAAATTAGCAAAGGCAAAGGATGCTTTTACCAAGAATGGGGTTTGGAGCGTAGCCATTTCGAGTCCTCTCCACTTGGGGAATTTTGTTCCTTTTTTAGCAGGTATGTCTCATATGAATCTTCGAACCTATACTTTATTTACGATGATCGGAATTGCTCCGTCCACCTTATTATTTTTAAGTATTGGTCGTTTTTATACCGGCGATATCAACACCGTTATGAATACAATCAATGATTATCAACTATTACTGTTTATTTTGTTTGGCGTGATTACCTCTATATATATGGGCTTAAAAATATTAAGTCATCGTGAGGAAAAGAAATTAGTAAAAAATAAGGTAATAAGCTAGAAATCATTAAAACACCTGAATTAGGTGTTTTTTCTTTTTCAAAGTAGTAGAGTGCCGAAGGCAACTTAGGTTATTACTTCCATAGCCATAATCAATCGATTATAATTTCAATGAATGGAATGTATTAGGAGTGTTTAGATGAAAAATATATCAATTTTAGTTGCAGATGATGAAGAAGAGATTGCAAATTTAATTGCAATCCATTTGGAAAAGGAAGGGTACAGAGTTTTAAAAGTATTGGATGGGCAGGAAGCCATACATATAATCCAGACTCAATCGATTGATTTAGTTATATTGGATATCATGATGCCGAAAATAGATGGTTATGAAGTAACCCGGCAAATTCGTCAACAACATAACATGCCGATCATTTTTTTGAGTGCTAAAACATCTGATTTTGATAAGGTTCACGGGCTCGTAATTGGAGCAGACGATTATATGACGAAACCATTTACCCCCATAGAACTGGTTGCTCGTGTAAATGCACAGCTACGACGGTTTATGAAGTTGAATCAACCTAAAGTTAATCATGTTTCTGGCTTAGAATTTGGTGGATTGGATATTTCGCCTGAACAACGGACGGTTACTCTATATGGTGAAAACATCGACCTAACGCCGAAGGAATTTGATATTTTATATTTACTAGCCCGGCATCCAAAGAAAGTGTTCAGTGTGGAAAATATTTTTCAGCAGGTGTGGGGCGAAGCATACTATGAAGGGGCTAATACCGTAATGGTCCATATTCGTACGTTGCGAAAAAAACTAGAAGATGATAAACGGAAAAACAAATTAATCAAAACGGTGTGGGGAGTCGGGTATACATTCTATGGGTAAAATCGTACGAAGTTTCCGTTCTAGAATGATTCTCTTATTTGGATTAAGCATGTTTTTATCTGGTTCCATAACATATATAGTCTTTAAGGGACTTCAGTGGTTCTATCACACTTGGGTTCAATGGGGCAATCCGCTTGCTCAACTTCGGTTATTTATAAGCACTATTGGTGACATTAACTTCTTTTTACTGTTATTTATTCCGCTGTCAATCTTGTTTTTCTATTTACTCACTAAGCCCTATACTACGTATTTTAATGAGATTTCAAGTGGAATTCACAATCTAGCGCGTGGAGACTTTAAACAGCAGGTTCATATCCGATCAAATGATGAATTTAGTTCTATTGCCCATGATATTAATCTTGCAAGTGAAAAATTGGAAGAAGCGGTTCAAAGAGGAGATTTTTCGGAAAGCAGTAAGGACCAGCTGGTTGTAAATTTGGCTCATGATTTGCGGACTCCTCTTACCTCCGTTATTGGCTATTTGGATTTAATCCTTAAGGATGAGAATTTAACGAAGGATCAAGCCAAACATTATCTTACCATTGCTTTTACAAAATCTCAGCGTTTAGAACGATTGATTGATGAACTATTTGAAATTACCAGAATGAATTACGGCATGTTACAAATAGAGAAAAAGCTTATTAATTTAAGTGACTTGCTTTTTCAATTAAAGGAAGAAATGTATCCAGTCTTTGAAAAAAATGATTTGATTGCTCGATTGAATATACTGCCATCTCTATCTATTTTAGGTGATGGAGAACTGTTAGCACGTGTGTTTGAAAACCTGCTAACCAATGCAAACCGGTATGGGTTTGATGGTCAGTATGTCGATATTAACGGTTTTATTCATGAAGGGGAAGTAGTTGTTCAAGTCATAAATTATGGAGACAGCATTCCTCCGAATGAACTTCCGCACATTTTTGATATGTTTTATACTGGTGACAAAGCCCGGACACATCAAGAAGATAGTACAGGTCTAGGCTTATTCATCGCAAAGAATATTGTCGAGCAGCATAATGGTTCAATTACAGTTGAAAGTAGTTTAATTCATACCGTATTTGAAGTGCGTTTTCCTCAGGAAAACATGCCAATTGATCAAACTTAGTGAAAAACTTAAGAAAAATTTAAACTTTACCCTACTTTTTATTTAAAAAGTATTTCCTATTCTATTACCAAGATAGAAATAGGAGGATACTGAAAATGAAGAAGTGGGGATTTTTATTATTGGTTTTATTAAGTATAGGAATTACAGTTGTGAATAGATTGCCGTTTTTTCAAAACAAAATAGAGATTAAACATTATGAGCCAGATTATAAATTAGATGAAAGCGGAACTTCTGAAAGTCACCAAATGGTAGAGATAGCAGAAGAGCTGGTCTATCAGGGAAATTTACTTTTGGTCAATAATGATTATCCTGTTCACGCAGAGAGTATAAAATCAGATGTAGTGAATTTAATTAAGCACAGCGAATTAACAGAGGGATATGGTCTTTTAGATAGTGAAATTTATTTGTCAGAGGAAGTAGCGTATGAGTTTTCAGAGATGATAAGAGCTGCAGAAGCTGAAGGGGTTCGGTATTTCTCTATTAATAGTGGCTTTCGAGACTTTGACGAGCAAAATGTACTTTATCAACAAATGGGGTCTAGTTTAGCTTTGCCAGCCGGCCATAGTGAACACAATTTAGGTTTATCGCTGGATGTAGGATCGACTCAAATGAAAATGAGTAAAGCTCCTGAAGGTAAGTGGATAGAAAAAAATGCTTGGAAATACGGTTTTATTTTACGCTATCCAAAGGATAAAACGCATATTACGGGCATTCAATATGAACCATGGCATATCCGTTATGTAGGGTTGCCACACAGTGCGATCATACAGGAAAAGAATTTGGCATTGGAAGAATATCTGGATTATCTGAGAGAAAAAAAGAACATATTAGCTAATGTTAATGGCGTAGAATATACTGTTACCTATTACCCTCTTTCTACTAGTAAGACCATAAATGTACCGGAGAATAACAAATATGAGATTTCAGGTAACAATGTGGATGGAGTTATTGTGACTGAATACGAGTTTTAAGAAGAGGTTAAATGAATTGAAAAACAAGTTGAAGGAGTTGCGGCGACGGCTCTTTTTGTCCGTAAACTATTAACATTATCCGAGATAAATCTACTTATCCGAGAGATATTTTTGCTATGTGAGAGTAAATTTGCTTATCCGAGAGTATTTTTAGTTATGTGAGAGTAAATTCAACATTCTCGGAGAGTGAATTTTTCCACCTATTTATTTTTACATTGGAAATTTTTATCATTGAAATAGTGCAAAATAGTATTAAACGAGTATAAACATAATTTATACTAATATCCATGATGTAATTATACATAGGGGGATAAAATGGAACTATCTTTGTTATTAGAGTACGGCTGGGTTTTACTTATTTTAATTTTGTTAGAGGGCTTATTATCTGCGGATAATGCTTTGGTGTTGGCCATTATGGCGAAGCATTTACCAGAAGATCAGCAGAAAAAGGCAATTAATATTGGGTTGTTATTAGCTTTTATCTTTAGGGTTGGTGCTATCTTTATTATTTCGTTTTTGTTTCATGTTTGGTGGATTCAAGCGATAGGGGCTGCGTATTTAATTTTCATCGCATTAAAACATTTGCTTAGAAAGGATCATGGCGGTAAAGAAAAAGAGGGAAAAAGCTACCGAGCTACTGTAGCTCAAATCGCATTAGCTGATATAGCCTTCGCTGTAGATTCAATTTTAGCTGCAGTCGCTCTTGTAATTGCATTGCCAGGTACGCCAATGCGCGAAATCGGAGGTATGGATGGTGCGCAATTTATTGTCATTTTATTAGGGGCTATTGCTGGATTAATCGTAATTCGGTTTGCAGCAGGATTCTTTGTTAAAATCCTGACACAACGCCCTAGTCTTGAAACAGCAGCGATGTTACTTGTTGGCTGGGTCGGGGTTAAGTTGTTAATGCACACTCTTGCCCATCCAGCTATACACATTATACCTCATGATTTTGTAGAAGGACCGATTTGGAACACCATCTTTTGGTCTGTTATGCTTCTTATTGCTTTAGGTGGCTGGTTCTTATCTGGGAAGAAAACAGAACAGTCTACTTAAGTTACATCAATCACAAGAAAATGGCTTGGACGCATCCCAAGTCATTTTTTAATTTTTTTGAAGAAGGAAGGATGAATTAATATGAAATTTTCCTTTGATCATTTAGTTTGGTTCCACCATAAACCTGAAAATGCGATACAACCTCTTTCAGAAAAAGGAATCCATGTGTTGCAGGGTGGTCGTCATGAATCTTGGGGTACGTATAATTCACTCTCTTATTTTGATTTAAGTTATATAGAGTTTTTAGGGATTGAAGAGATATCAGTTGCTGAACAACACAATGAAAATCAATTAATTACCCAAATTGTTCAGCAGCTCGCTAAAGAAAATCGGGAAGGTCCTGCTAAAATAGCGATTCGAACCGATCAAATTGACGAATTAGCCATAAAGCTGAGACAAGAGGGTTTTACTATATATGGTCCACTTCCAGGACAACGTGTAACTGCAAGTGGGGAAGTGATAAGGTGGACACTTCTTTTCATCGAGGATCATCCTAATCAGCTATCGTACCCTTTTTTCATCCAATGGGAAAAAAATGATGAGGAAAGATTGTCTGCGTTTATGGAGCAAGGAATGTTGGAAAGGCATACTGCCAGAAATTCCAAATTTGAAAGTGTCGGGTTTGTTGTCCGGGATTTGGAAGAAACGGTAAATGCCTGGGGAAAGTTTTTAAATCTTACGCCCAGTGAAGAGTTCATGGATGAAGTCTTATGTGCTAGATGTCAAAAATTAAAATTGCCTGGTACCAATCTAATTTTCTGTACACCGCTTGGAAAAGGACCAGCAGAAAAGGTCTTAAATGAAAGAGGGGAAACACCTTTTTTAGTAAACTTGTCTGAAACTACCCAAAATAGCATTTTTGAAATGTTGAATGGCTATTGGAGCTTCCAATAACTTTTTACCAATCAATTTAGATTGATGAGTTTCCAATTTAAAAAAAGGTTTTTTTGATAAAACTCTAATTTACTAAGATTGGGGAGAAACATTTGGTAAATTCAAAATTAATTTTAGTAGAGGGATTGCCTGGTTCCGGAAAATCCACAACGGCAAAAATTACGAATGATATAGTAAGAGAGTGGAACGTGGATACAAAGTTGTATCTTGAGGGGAATGTTGAACACCCGGCCGATTATGAAGGAGGCTCTTTCTTCTCAAAAACTGAATTTGCTGAGCTGTTAGAACAGTTTAGTGAAGTGGAGCACATTTTATTAAAACATGCCATTGAACGCTGTGATGGATTTGTGTTGTCCCAATATAAATTAAAAAAAGACCTTGAAGAAATAAAGATTCCAGATACTTTCTGGAAACAAATTTGGAATCATGATATCTATGAGCTGCCACTCGAAAAGAACATTGAATTAATAACCGATAAATGGAAAAGGTTTGCTGAACAAGCAATGACAAGCGATCAAACTTTCATTTTCGAATGCTGCTTTATACAAAACCCGGTAACAATTGGGATGATAAAATATGGCGCTTCTCAGGAAGTGGTCATGAGTTACGTAAAGCAATTGGCAGACATCATTGAACAGTTAAACCCTATTCTAATTTATGTTGATCAATATGATTTGTCCAGGTCCTTTACGAAGGCTGTTCAAGAAAGACCAAAAGAATGGTCCACTGGATTTATGGATTACTATAATAACCAAGGCTACGGAAAAATGCACGGTGCTCAAGGGATCGAAGGAACAATAGCTGTTTTAGAAGCAAGAAAACAACTAGAAACCTCCATTTTTAATGCATTAGATATAAAAAAGGTTAAAATTGATAATTCTCAGTTTGACATAGATTTTCACAAAAACCGAATCATGGAAGTATTCATGAATTTTGTAAAAATGTAAAACTTTTAATTGATCAGGGTGCACTTTACCCCTGATTTTTTTCAACGTTGAGAAATTATTTTGTGGAAATAATTAGCATGGTTTGTTACTCCAAATAAAAATATAATGAAGATGGGTGAAGGGACAGAAAGCCATTCGCTTAGAGGAGTAGGATATGTTTTCAAGCATGAGCAACAAAGTTTTAATAGAAACATATAATAATGCAGTAAAGCTTAAACTAGACGTAGATTTTTTAAAACTGTTAGAGGAAGAAATAAATCGAAGAGGGATACAATCTGAAAAGGTAGAATGAATGGTATAAACCATCGCTCTATACTAAAGATTTCTTGTACCTTCTTCCAATCGTAATTAGGTTGTAATGTGATAAGATCAGCGAATGGCTTTTTGCTTTTCACTTCTATTATCAAGATTAAACGTCTATTAAATTTTCAAACTACTGATACTATTTAAAAAGCTAGGATAGCCTAGCTTTTTTTCTTTTGGTTATTTGAATAAGCAATTATTTCCCCTTATATATCACTCAATAGTTTTGTATAATTCTATATAATGAGAATTAGTAAATAAAATGTAGTGGTCAGAGCAAATCTGAAAATATCCTTTTGTAAAATGGAGTGCTGGAAATGATAATAATACGTAACGTAACGATAAAAGATTTATCTGATCTTGTAATCATTGAACATCTTTGTTTCCCAACAGAAGAAGCAGCAACTGAAGAGGCGTTTAAACAACGAATTCGACTTATACCGGATAGTTTTTTTGTTGCGGAAGAAGGTGGTGTCATAGTGGGTTTAGTCAATGGTCCAGTGATTGAAACGGAATTTATTACTGATGATTTATTCGAAGAGATTAAGGAAAATCCAGCATTCGGCGGTCATCAAACGGTTTTAGGGGTTGCAGTTACTCCACATTTCCAAACAAGAGGAGTGGCAACAGCGTTATTAGTACATCTTGAAAAAGAAGCAAGATTAAAAAAACGTGAAAGTATTACACTAACTTGTAAAGAGGATTTAATCCGGTTTTATGAGAACTTAGGATATAAAAATAGAGGTGTTTCGAAATCGGAGCATGGTGGAGTAACTTGGTACAACATGAGTAAAAAATTGCAATAAAGCAGTAAAGAATAAAAAAGAACCTGAGCCCAAAAACTAAGGTTCTTTTTTATACAGTCGACATATTCAGCAAAAGGTTTAGGATATGGTAGAATGGGTATTAATTGGAAATCATTTGTAAAAGTAAGGGAGAGATATCCATGTACGAATTAAAAACAAAAGAAACAGACAATAGTGTTATTGAGTTCATCGAACAGGTGGATAGCCCTAAAAAACGTGAGGACGCTTACAGATTATTGGATATCTTCACAGAGACCACTGGATTTGAAGCGCAAATGTGGGGACCAAGTATTATTGGTTTTGGATCCTATCATTACAAATATGAATCAGGTCATGAAGGTGACGCGCCATTAGTTGGCTTTTCTCCGAGAAAAGCAAAAATCAGCTTGTATTTTGCACCAGGTGACACGAAGCGGGAAGAATTATTAAACCAGTTTGGAAAACACACCACAGGGAAAGCGTGTGTGTACATTAATAAAGTAGCAGATATTGATGTAGATGTTTTAAAAGCATTAATTAATGAATCTGTATCCTTTTTACAAGAAATGTATCCTGCAAAATAACGCCAGTGAGTCCCTTATATTTACAATCGATTTGATTGCGAATAAGGGACTCTATTTCAATTCTTGTAAGCTTGGATGGAGGATGAAATAAGAGTATGACCATACATACCGAAATAAAGAATTATTGCTTGGAAACCATCCTCTTGTTTGGATGGTTCCATTTATTAACATGATCAAGGAAGCAATCCGGCTATCCCTAATAGTGATAGAACAATTTCAAAAAGAATTAGAATCACAATAATCCATTCAACGAATAGTCCGCGGATCGAGTGACTGATTGTCGAAAATCCATCCATGATGTTATAGAGTATTTCCGTTTTACTTTTCAAGATTTTATACCGATCATTCAACTCGAAAAACTCCAGCATCTTATCATAAAATTCACCTGCTGAACTGCTTGTCCAGGTGATATCAGGCTTATCAAGAATCATGATGTAAGCAAGAGTGTTATACTCGTGACGGATGATTTTTGCAGTCGTCCTTGCTAGTTCTTTATTGCCGATTCGCAGCTTGCCTTTCTCTAGTCGGTCAATCATCGTTTCAAGCTTATCGTTAATTTGTCCTAGCTGGTACTCCGTCTTTTCCAAAGCTACCGACTTTGCCAATACAGTAGAAATTAATTCAGGATAGTAACTCTCATATTCAGGAACAACAACATATTCGTCTGTTAACTCGATACTTTCGGTTTCTTTCATGTGTAGACTATAATCATCGCTGTATCTGTCTGCGTTTTTGACATCAATTTCCGGCTCGAAGGAGTGGAGGTAATTCAAAAAATCGGTTATCTCATTCGGAGTTGAGTGATTAATGAATACAATGCTGCCGAAGGAAAAAACAAGTACCATTTGAGTCTCGTCGACTTTTTTGTATAGAATCGATTTTAAGATTTCACCTTTTAGAATTAACGGCTCTTCCCAGGTGAATTTCTTTGGTATCCCACAATGGACGGCGATTTTGTTTAAATCTATTTCATGGGTAATGGCAAAGGCTTTAAAGGTTAAATCTCTCATATTCACCACTCTTTTCTTTTTTCTTAGTATATGAACCATGCAGTTAAATTAATGAAGGATATGTGAAAACAATAGAGAATAAATTAAGAGATACACGAATTAAAATGAATTTGTAAGGAGAAATATTAATGACTCATACGGAATTTGTTTACGTTATCTACATTGCGACTGCACCTGAAAAGCTTTGGGAAGCTTTGACAAGCAGCGAATACACAGAAAAATACTTCTTTGGCAGCAGTATTAAATCCGATTGGCAAGAAGGATCAGAAATCACTTATTCACGAAATGGACATGTAAGTGATTATGGAAAAATAATAAAATGTGAACCGTTTCAAGAACTCTCATTTACATGGACTTATGTGGGAGATGGATGGGAGGGGAAGCAGCCATCGAAAGTTACGTTCCAATTGAAACCTTTGGATGCAACTGTAAAATTGACGTTAAGGCATGAAAACCTACAACCGGGTGATTTAGTGGATAAAGACGATACTTTTGAAGGTTTAAACAATGGCTGGCCAGCGATTTTAAGCAATTTGAAAAGCCTTCTAGAAACCGGAAAAACTTTGCCTGCTGTTTCAATATAGAGATACTTAAAAGTTTGCAGAGAAACATCGCTTTTTTAAATAAAGTTTTTTCAATTGAAAACAAATGTAATACTTTCTCCTTATTGTTAAATAATAAGAAAAAAGGAGAGATGATTATGGACAATATAAAAGAATATATCGCAGCAGACTTATCGTCAAATTTAGTTAGTGAAATCAAATCACTGGAAGAAAAATTAAGCGAACAAGCGCATAAAGAAGTTGTTGTTATTGCATACGAAAAAGGCAATTAATAATTAAAAAAGAGCCGTTAAACAACGGCTCTAACTTTATTTTGCAAATACATGATTTCCAATTGTCTTTACTACTTCACGAGTAGTTATCCATTTATCTGTTGCGATTTCTGGATTATAAAAATAAATGCTATCATTTAAACGATCTTGTCGTGTTAATGCTTCTTCAACTGCTCGAATCGCTTCATCTGACGCGGGATTATTTATTTCACCATTTTGGACTGGTGAAAAGGCATAAGCTTTGCCAACAACTTCGTTTATCACTTCTGTAATGGTATTTGGAAATTCAGGTGAATCAACTCGGTTTAATACAACAGTTGCAACAGCAACTTTTCCTTCATAGGATTCGCCTTTTGCTTCTGCTTCTACTAATCTCGCAAATAAGTCTTTCTCTTCATTTGAAATAGATACAGCTGGTGTTTCTGGAGTTTCTATTTCAGGCTCAGTTGTTTGAGGTTCAGAAATTGGTGTTTCTTCCACATTAGTTTCTGAAGATTCGATAGCTAAGACTTTCGGTTTATATGGAATGAATTCCTTTTCGTCATTGTAATCATTATTTTCTTGTTTCATTTCATTCATGATCGGACCAGATGCTTGTCCAATTTCAGAAAGGCTGTCTGCTTTTACAACTTCATACTGGGTAATGGCTTCAACCGTAGAATTGTGTATTCCAATAAAAGCAAATGTAGCTACACAAGCTACCGCAACCTTTTTTAAATTAGTGTTTTTCATGTGTGCTACCTCCTGATGTTTTGTATGCTATAACACTAACATGAGCAAACACATGTTATACAGAACGATAACGTTACATTTCTTTATAGTTTGATGAACAACATTACATCTGAAGTGACAATATGACATTATTCCTATTTCCCTGTCATATTCGACCCAATTTTACGGTATAGAGGAAAGTTTTGTATAAGCAATATGGAGGAGAGTGAATTTTTAATAATTATTTCTATAATCTAATATTTCGGAAATGAAAATAAATGAGCATTGTGATACTATTACCATATTAAATGTATCAATATAATGGAGATGGATTTGCGTGCTAATTTGGAAGCGTAATTTGTGGGTGCTTTGGATAGGGGTTTTTTTCGTATCAGCAAGTTTTTCCATGGTTATCCCGTTTTTGCCTATATTCCTACTTCAAATTGGTGTGCATGAACACACAGAAGTTTGGTCAGGTTTGTTGTTTAGTGCTGCTTTTTTCGCAGGAGCGATTGCTTCACCGTTTTGGGGGAGAGTAGCAGATAAATATGGAAGAAAGCCGTTGTTAATCCGAGCAGGATTAGCTCTTTTTGTTGTCTATACGTTAACAGCTTTTGTAACAAATCCGTATCAGCTGTTAGGTTTACGTATTATGCAAGGTTTGTTAAGTGGATTCATACCAGGAGCCATCGCCTTAGTTGGTACCAATACACCAAGCAATAAAGTAGGATACGCTCTATCGATGATATCCTCAGCTTCTGCGTCAGGTGGCATTGTTGGACCGCTGTTAGGAGGGGGAATTGCTTCGTTAGTGGGGAATCGAGTGGCGTTTGGCAGTGCAGGAATGTTCGCGCTCATTTCCACACTCCTTGTTATCTTTTGGGTGACGGAAGAAAACTTCACTCCTAGTAAAGAGAAGGGCTCGATAATGAATGATTTTAAAGTCGCAGCGTCAAATCGTTCATTAATGCTGGTACTCGCATTAACCGCGATCACATCGGGTTCTGTCATGACCATTGAACCAGTTTTACCATTATATATAGTAGATCTTGGTGGTTCATCCCAGCATGCTTCGTTACTTGCAGGAATCGTTTTCTCACTTCCTGGTATTGCTAGTGTCATTTTTGCACCTTTGTGGGGAAAATGGGCTGACAAAGTCGGTTTCCAAAAGGTCTTATTCATCGGGCTAATGGGTGGGGGAATCGGAACCATCGCCCAAATTGTCTTCAGTAATATTTGGGGATTCTCTATTACTCGGTTCATTTTCGGTATCTTTTTCTGTGCCGTATTCCCTGCATTAAATGGACTAGTTGTAAGGTCAACACCAAAAGAATTCCGCGGGCGAGCGTTTGGTTTACACCAAACCTCTAATCAAATAGGCGGGATGATTGGACCGATTATTGGAGGAATCCTTGGTGGTATTTTTCCGGTTCAAACGGTGTTTGTTGTTACAGGTTTCTTACTCCTAGCCGCAACAGGTATGGCTTATTTGCACGCAAATGACTTAAATCGCGATTTTAAAACAAAAGTCGTTTCTGAAAAGTAACATTAAAAAGGATATAAATAGTATGTAATTAAGCCAACCATGATTCCCGTAATAGCTCCAAAAAAGACTTCTGTTGGTTGATGACCTAATAATTCTTTTAGTTTTTCTCTAGACTCCGGTTTCTTTAAATTGGGGTCTTTTAGCGTTTCAATCAGACTGTTAAAATCAGCTAACAATGTGTTTAGTATTTCCGCATGATAACCAGCATGCCTTCGAACACCCATCGCATCGTGCATAACGATCGCGGATACCACAACGCAAATAGCAAACTCATTTGACATAAAACCTGACATTAATCCAATTACTGTAGTCAATGAAACAATCATTGCAGTATGTGAACTCGGCATTCCGCCAGTGCTAAACATCAAATTCCATCTTAATTCCTTTGATGCTAAAAAATGTATCGGTATTTTTACGAATTGGGCAATGAACATCCCTAAAAATGCAGCTAATATCGGACAGGATAAAAACATTATAACCACCTCCTTATTTATCATATCAAAAAGAAACCCTAAATAACCGGAAGATTTTTAAAGAAAATGGAAGTATTGTGATAATATATGTATTGGATAAACCTAGGGTTTGGAGATGTAAAATAAATGATTATAATACGGCAAGAACAGCCAACAGATTATAGAAATACAGAAAATGTTGTAAAAAACGCATTTTCAACTGTTGAGATTAGTGATAAAAAAGAGCATGAACTCGTGTCTCGTTTGCGGAAATCAGAAGCATTTATTCCTGAGTTATCTTTCGTTGCCGTTAGTGAAGATACCAATGAAATCTTGGCTCATATACTATTAACTAAAATCAAAATCAAAAATGACCACCTCTCTGTGGAATCACTTGCTTTGGCTCCTGTTTCTGTATTGCCTGAGTATCAAAATAAGGGCATCGGAAAATCATTAATTCTAGAATCTTTGAAGATAGCGAAGGCAGTCGGCTACCAATCGGTTGTGGTCCTAGGACACCCGGATTATTATCCAAAATTCGGGTTCAAACCAACATCACAGTGGGGAATTCGACTACCTTTTGACGTATCAGAAAAATATTTCATGGCATTAGAGCTGGAAGATCGTGCTCTTGAGAATGTTGATGGAATCGTTGAATACTCACGTGCATTTTTTGAATAAAAATAAAGAAGTAAGAGTGGCTACATGGTCACTCTTACTTTTTTTTGTGAATTCTTGTCTAGGCTTGAACAGCCAAGAAGAGATCGTGCCTGAAGAAGTAGTTGAAGCAAGATTAGGTAACAATCCCGGCAGGATTCTCTAACTAAATGATTCTATAGTTTCTATTATTTTTTTTAGTGCTTCACGATCGTCGGAACCAGATGCTTCTAAATTAATTTCTGCATTGTTGGGGATGGCTAGAGATAAAACGCCCATTATTGATTTACAATTAACTTTATGTCCATTGTAGGTAAGATAAATATCAGATTCAAATTGAGAAGATACCTGGACCAATTGGTTAATCGCACGACTGTCTAAACCAGCATTGCTTTTAAGCTGAATTGTCTTAAGTACCATTTGAGGAAATCCTCCTTATCATTCTGATTAAATTACATTCTTTTATGTATGAAAGATAATATTGAAATATGATTCATTTCATTTTTTTTAAAATGATTGTGACCGAACTTCGGAAATAAAAGTGGACATGGTCACTCCAAGCGGTCTGGAGTGACCGAAAACCAAACCTAAAAGCAAAAACGGTCACTCCAGCATTAACCTGGGGTGACCGTTTCTTGTTTAACTTATATTTCTAGAATTTTTTCTAATTTTTCTTGGTCAAAGCCGAAAACAACCTCTGATCCATTTTCATCCTCTATTACAGTAGCAGGTGTCGCTGATGCACCTAATCCTACAATTTCATCTAGGTATTGAGGATTTTCTCTGATATTTTTCTCTTCAAAATCAATACCATTATCTTTTAACCAGAGTTTTTCAGCTGTACACGGACCACAACCTTCTTGTGTGTATATCACTACCTTGCGCATTTATATTCCTCCTTTGTTCAACATACTTACATCTTAAACCATTTCATTTAATAAAGTCTCATGTCATGCTTCCATTTATAAGTGAATAGTAAATTACAAGCAATGCATTTCAGCTTCTGCTTGGTCCCAAGGGACAGAGTAGCCTTTCCCTTTAGAACAAAAAATCGAAGAAGAAGTATACTCCGGGTCAGCGTCCTTATTATAGTTGATCTTTTCTATGACCTCATGTGGATTATGACAAGGGTAATATCCTCCGAATACAAGATTCATTGTGCCTTTTCCTTGCGTAATCGCTGCAAATTCAGAACCGTAGTACATAAATGTTGCCACTGGTACTTTTCCGGTAATTACAGCTTTGGTACCTGATGTATTAGGTGTTTCAAAGCTGCCATGAGCATTTTGGATATCCGTCATAATTTTCCCTAAGTGGTCAACTTCTATTTTAATTGTAAAATAATAAAAAGGTTCAAGCAGGATGTTGGTTGTTTTTTCTAAGCCCTGCCGCAATGCACGGAAAGCAGCTTCGCGGAAGTCCCCGCCAGAAGTATGTTTATTATGTGCACGTCCAGTTAATAAGGTGATTTTTAAATCTGTTAGAGGTGAGCCTGTTAGGATGCCATGGTGATCTCGTTCAAATAGATGCGTTCGGATGACGTTGTGTGTCCCCACTGGAAGATGATCTGTTTGGCATACACTTTCAAAGGATATTCCGCTATTCCTTTGTGCTGGAACTAACTTCAAATGAACCTCTGCATAATGACCTAAAGGTTCAAAATGACCGCAGCCATTGACCTCTGAACCAATGGTTTCTTTATATAGAATTTCCGGCTCACCAAATGAGACGTCCATAAGAAAGCGATCCTTAACAATTTGCTTTAACACTTCTAGTTGAATGATTCCCATTACTTGAATATGAATTTCCTGAGTACGTTCCTCCCAGGTTAGATTTAATGAAGGATCTTCGGCATCTAGTCTCTTAAAATAACGCAATACATCTTTCACATTTAGGCTCGAATCAAAAATCACTTTAGATTTAAGGGCAGATATCATTTCGTATACAGCAAGTATTTTTAATGTGCCTAAACCGTCTCCAGCAGAAGCATTTGATAGTCCGGTTACAGCAAAAATATCACCCGCTGAAACCAAATCGACAGCTTTGAATTTATTTCCATTGTAAACCCGAATTTGTGTTATTTTTTCACTTTGGTTATCACCATAACTGATTTCGTCCCGTACCTTTAACGTTCCGCTTAGGGCTTTGATAAAAGTTATTCTTGTCCCTTTTTCATCATAACGTATTTTATAGACACGGCCAGAAAATGGGGCACCACGTTCATAATTGGTGGTGGTCAATAGGTCTAATTTTTCAAGGAAGCTATCGACACCAATATCGTGTAAGGCACAGCCACTAACACAAGGGAATAGGTGGTTTTCATTAAACAAGTCTGTCATTGTGTCCAGCCACAAATCGTACTGGTAACCTGACTCCATGTACATCTCCAAGAGTGATTCATTCCGTTCAGCAATAAACTCAACTAAGTCCTCATTCATTTCACCCTGTTTGAGAGTTGAGGAAATATCACAAACATCATTCGTTAAATTTACACGAATCTCTTCAATTACCCTGTCAGGGTCTGCGCCAATTCGGTCAATTTTGTTAATGAAAAAGAATGTTGGTACCTGGTACTTTTGTAAAAGGTTCCAGACTGTTTCCGTATGTCCTTCGACACCCTCGACAGCACTCACAATCAGAATGGCATAATCCATTACCTGAATAGCTCGTTCCATTTCGGGAGAAAAATCGACGTGACCTGGAGTATCGATTAAATAATAGTGAGATTGATTATAAGAGAATGCAGCCTGCTTAGCAAATACAGTTATACCTCTTTGTTTTTCGATATCATGATTATCAAGGAAGGTGTCCTTGTGGTCGACACGTCCTCTTTGTTTGATTGTTTTCGTATGATAAAGCAGTTGTTCTGCTAATGTGGTTTTTCCCGCATCCACATGCGCAAACATTCCTATCGTTTTCTTCATTTAGACACCTCTATGATCCTTGCCATTCAATAGTTGATAACGATTATTATATCACCATCGTTGAAAGAAGTTAGCTGAAAAAGGTTATTTAATCCATAAAGCACATTGATATCACTACACTAGCGTTTGCTAGCACATTGATATCATTGATAAAAATCACTTATTCCTAAATCTACCATATGACTTGGACAACTTTTACCATATATCTATTAACTAATATGTTTAAGATTCATATATTCACATGCGTGACATACATATACAGTAGGAAGACATGCAATAGTATTTATCTAAAACTAATGAAAAGGAGATAAGCACAAGGGAATGGAGTTCTTACGTGAAATCATAGCGAATTATGGGTCATTTTTATCATTGGACGCCTTAGGTAAAGTATTAACAGATCCTGCTAGTTGGGGTGTTATCGGTACTTTAGTGATTTTAGAAGGACTGTTATCGGCCGATAATGCGTTAGTTCTTGCTGTTCTAGTTAAACACTTGCCAGAAGAACAACGAAAGAAAGCACTATTCTACGGCATTATTGGAGCTTATCTATTCCGAGTGGTAGCCATTGGAATAGGTGTTTCTTTAGTCAATATCGGTTGGATTAAAATTGTTGGAGGTCACTATCTTCTTTGGATTGTCCTTCAAAATTTCATGAGGAAAAAAGAAGGCGACGAAGAGATTCAAACGAAGAAAGTGGGTTTTTGGACCACGGTTTTAACCGTAGAGCTAATGGATATTGCTTTTAGTATTGATAGTGTGATCGCAGCATTTGGTGTGTCTAATCAAGTATGGGTACTCTTTTTAGGTGGAATCCTAGGTATCTTAATGATGCGGGGAGTAGCCCAATTATTCCTAGCCCTGATTGAACGAGTACCTGAGTTTGAAACCACTGCATTTGTCTTAATCGGCATTATTGGTTTAAGAATGATTTCTGCAGCCTTTGGTTTCCAAATGGACGAAGTTATCTTTTTTAGTATTTTAATTGGAATCTTTTTTGGGACATTCCTTGTACATTTTTTAAAAGGGAAGGTTGCAACTAAGTAAAAAGTAGGTTCTGCTGTAAATCGTAAACTTATAAAATGTAAAGAAAATGACTATCAAATTGATTGATAATTTGATAGTCATTTTTTATTGGTATGACCTCGGGTACAGTAAATAAAAGTGCTAGTCATATAAATTTGCATTCCAATTGTCCTTGGCGCTTTGAATTTTCAATATCAATCTCTCCCTTTTTTAAAAATTTGTAGACATGAAGTATGCTCTATTATCCTGTAAATAAAATATAAATGATAATACTCAACATTAAATAAAATAGTTTTCTAAATTATTATAAAATAAGTTAATATAAATAAGTTGTTATATACACTTTTTGTCATTTAAGGGGGAAGGTTCATGCGTGAAGAGGGATACATAGAGGTAACAGGCGGGAGAGTTTGGTACCAAAAGTTTAATAAAAATTCTACAGGAACTCCTGTCATCATTTTGCATGGAGGTCCAGGATCATCGAGTTACTCATTAGAAGGCTTACAGGAACTCCAAGTAGATAGACCCGTTATTTTATACGATCAATTAGGCTGTGGAAGGTCAGATCGTCCAAGTGACAACTCTCTATGGAATATTGATCGATTTGTTGAAGAGCTGGCACAGGTAAGAAAAGCTTTAAATTTAGATGAAGTACATATTTTAGGCCATTCATGGGGTACAACCCTAGCTGCCGCTTATTGTTTAACCAAACCAAGCGGAATAAAGAGTGTTATTTTTTCAAGTCCATGTCTAAGTGCGCCGCGTTGGGAACAAGATCAGATTGAAAATCTTAAAAAACTTCCTATAGAAATTCAAGAAACAATCAAAGAATGTGAAGAAAATGGAACGACTGATTCAGAGGAATTCAAAGTTGCCATTAAGGAATTTAACAAAGTGTTTGTTTGTCGCGTAGAGACAGAACCTGACCCTGAATGGGTTAAAAAGGGAGCTGGATATCGAAATCCTGAAATATACAATATAATGTGGGGGCCATCTGAGTTCAGTGTAAAAGGAAATTTAAAATCATTTGATTGTACTGCTCGACTGAGTGAAATCTGTTGTCCAACTTTATTTACATGTGGAAGATATGATGAAGCTACACCTGAATCTACAGAGTACTTTAGCAGCCTTGTACCAAATGGGAAATTTCATGTTTTCGAGAACAGTGCTCATTTGCCATATTTTGAAGAACAAGATGAGTTTTTACAAGTTGTAGGAAATTTTTTAAAGTCAATTGATCTTGATTAATCTCTTAAAAAAATCCACCAATATGAATGGTGGATTTTTTTAACTCAATTTCTAATTTACTAACTATTACTCCTTCATTTCATCCTGTTCTACAGGTTCGTCATCCTGTCTAACAGTTTCAACATTCTGTTCTACAGCTTCAACATCCTGTTCTACCGCTTCGAAATGCTGTTCTACAGCTTCGACAAACTGTTCTGCAGCTTCGACAAGCTGTTCTACAGCTTCGACAAGCAGGTCTACAGCTTTGACTTGCTGTTCTGCAGCTTCAACATCCTGGTATACGATTTCGACAGCATCATCTTGCGAAACATGGGAATGTTGTGCAGGAGCCTGAAATACGTCTACCTCTTGAAAAATAGATGGATCATAATACACAAATTCAAATTGCTGTTTATTATCGATATTCTGTTTTTTTAACTGCTTGTCCTCAACATGGGTGTCTGAAGATTTATCTTTCTTTTGCTTCTTTTGCTTCTTTTTTTTAAACTGCTTGTCGTCATAATGTATGTCTGAAGATTCATCCTTTCGGTGCTTCCTTTTATGATTTTTTTTAGGTGACATTTCTTTTACACTCCTTAATTATTATTGTTTTATCATATTAATGGTGTAAATAATGGAATCTGATTTGAATCGTTTTTCACTATTCCCACCTTTAAATTGAAATTTTCATTATCAGCATATGCATATGGTTACTGAGATTCCTGCACTATTCGTCCAAAAGTAGACAAGAATAAGGCTAATAAAGAAAAATATGGTATAATTCGGTATTACATTTATGAGTAAAGATTCGGAGGGATCTAAATGGATAGTACGACTCGATCTTATTTTGAAAATTTGCATTCTAAGGATAAGGACTTGCAATATGAGGCATTTATTCAAATCATGGCGGCTAAATAATAGATGAAGTTTCTCGAGTCGCTTCTAAATACTCTAATGTTAAGTCTTGTGGAATTATTTTACCTTGTGGGATTATTAATTGGTGTTGGTTTCTTATTAGGCGTGTTAGAAAAATACTCGAATAAATTTCTATTTAAAACATTTGGACCACGAGGCGTTTTGGCCACTGCTTGGATTGGCACACCGATACACGAACTCGGACATCTTCTACAGTGCTACATTTGGGGACATCGAGTAACGAGGGTTAAATTCTTGCAATTAAACAGTCCTAGTGGAGTTCTCGGATATGTAGAGCACCAATATAATCCAGGTAACATTTATCAACAAATTGGAAATTTTTTTATTGGAATGGGTCCCATTTTCAGTGGGATTGGTGTATTGATTATTGGTATGTATCTATTAGTTCCTGAATCCTATCAGACTTTTAGAGAATATATTGTTGTACATATTTCTACTGACGTTCAAGATAGCAATGATTTAATGGTGATAGGGAGAGCGGTGCTAGCGATCACCAAAAGTCTCTTTACAATTGAAAATATGCTCAATCCGCTATTTTGGATTTTTCTAGTTCTGGCTATCAGTATATCCTCACATATTGCATTAAGTAGGGCGGACATAAATGGGTCTGCCAAAGGGTTATTAATGATATTTTTCGTCTCGTTTATAACGAACCTTGTTACTAGTTTCTTTGGTATAGATACGTATGTATTTATCACGAGATTAACAGAATATAATGCCTACGTATTAGCTTTTTCTAGTATTGCGATTCTTTTTTCAATTATTACACTTTTGATATCCTATGTTTTGTATAAACTGAAAACTGGCTGGTGATTAATATGGATAAAACTTTTGGAAATAAACAAGAGGGTTATGAATATCGACCGAGGCAAGCGGTATACGCAATAATTTTTAACGACACAAGAGAAGAGGTTGTTACCGTACAAACCCCTGATGGCTATTATTGGCTGCCTGGCGGTGGAATAGAAGGTGATGAAAGTCATCATAATTGTCTTTGGAGAGAATTATTAGAAGAAACAGGATATGATGTAGAAATTGATGATTTTATTGGTAAAGCCAAACAATTCTTTATTTCATCAAGTAATGAGCATATCGCCAACGAAGGTATCTTTTATTTAGCGCAATTGTTATCAAAAGTCTCTGAGCCGGTTGAGGATGATCACTCTCTTAAATGGATACCAGTAAGTAGTGTGGAAGAATTTCTTTACCATCAACATCAAGCTTGGGCGGTTAAAGAGGGATTAAAGCATTGTCTTCATGTGAAAGAAGGCTGAAATATTTGAAACTATTTTCCGTTATGCTTGGCGGATTTTTTGGGACAATTACTCGATATAGTATAGGAGAATGGATACAAACAGATAATGGATTTCCTCTTGGAACACTATTAATAAATCTCTTAGGCTGTTTCGTACTTGGTTGGTTCCTTACTTACTTCACTATAAGGAATAATATAAGACCGGAAATCACTTTATTAATCGGAACTGGATTTATCGGTTCATTTACTACTTTCTCTACCTTTTCAGTAGAGACCATTCTTTTATTTCAAAATGGACTCGCTTTTTATGGAACTCTATATGTTTTAATGAGCATTATTTTAGGGCTGATATTTGCATATTTAGGCCTAAAATTTGCTTTGATTAATGGAGAAAAAGGGGAAACACATTGATTTGGTTAATCGGTATAGGCGGTTCTATAGGTGCAGCAGCTAGATATTTATTAGGTAATTTTATTAATAAAAAAAAGAACCTAGAAAGATTCCCATTGGGGACTTGGCTAATTAATATTACTGGATCCTTTCTATTAGGGCTACTGGCCAATCTTTATCAGTCAAATGAAATCAGTGATTGGGTCTGGCTTTTTGTTGGGGTTGGTTTTTGTGGAGCCTTTACCACTTTCTCGACGTTCGGTTATGAAACGTTAATCTTATTGCAATCAAACAAAAAAATTTTAGCATGTGTATATGTTTTAACATCAGTTATTTTAAGTATTCTATCGGCTGCTTTAGGTTTTATTATTTAACTTAAACGAAGTGGACACACAACGGTGCTCAAGGAGAATAAGTTAACAGTAGGAGCTATCGCTGAGACAACAACTCATTTATAGGACATTGCCAGGCAAACGAAGCACAACCTGATAAGGGTTGTGTTTTTTATAATGTGCCAGAAGGATTTGTGACCTAACGACGTTACTTTTAGGGAATAAGGTAACGATAATTAGAGAATCGTTACCGTTAGCAACCTTTTTCAATGAATAAGGTAACGATTAGCTTGGGCATCGCCCACACAAAGTATCAAGTCACTATATGATTTGAGCCAGTCACCATTAACTGGCTCATTTCTTTACTGCATAATTGAAATCACAAATATATCCTATACTGAATGAATATAATTCATCGAAATACTTATTTTTAAATTGAAAGTAGGTATTAGAAGATGAAGAGCAAAATACATCGGTGTAATTGCAGGAAAGTATGGTCGATCCAAAATCGAAAAACAAAGGTTACTGCCAGTTCTATTCTTTTGATTGGTGAGTGGTTTGCTGAAATAAAACCCGAAAGGAGATGTGACCCTAAGGGCTTTGTCACCACGAATAAAAGCCATGAAATAATTTACAATCCATCTCAAGAATATGTAGAGAATTTTGTAAAAGTAGAAAAACTTATTTATGACAAGAAAAACATCAACTTTAACATAAAAAACGGAAAATATTTATTATTTGCTGAAGATGGTTCCTGTTATATCCTTAAAAAGGAAACAAATCCTTAAAAATGTAACAAAAAAGCTGTCACACTACAGCTTCTTTTTTTGGCAATAAAAATGTCAAAATACTATCATAAATGATTGATTTAAAAGGCATGGCCATATGGTATGTTTAATTTAGAAAACTATTTTTTAGTAGTGGAAATGTTAATAACTAGCACTGGTATTCTCCGTATCTTTGTAGTTTAATTGACTCCATACAGAAAAATTTTACGTTATTTTTGGGGTGTCAACGATGAAATACACAGGCAGAATCACTTTACTAATTTTATCCATAATGGTATCTATTATCGAATCATTTTCAGAAGCAACATCAATATGGTCAATCCTAGAAGCTATTCTTTTTGCTGCCATCGCTTATCTTTTGGGTTGGGTTTATGATAAGGCCATCCATTATAAGAATAAAGCTGAAATGAGTGAAACTAGGTTATGGGATCTATTAAAATTCTCACCAGAACCCTTTCTTGTATACCAAAATGAGATGATTGTATTAGTGAATGATAAATTAGAGGAATTAGTTCAATCATCTTCTAACCAAATTATTGGAAAATCAATTTTTCATTATGTATTACCTGATTATCATTCTACTATTAAGCAACGGCTGCAAGAAATGATTGAAGGGAATAAAAGCATTGATCGTGTCGAATTAAAAATTAATACAACACATAATAATGTTTTGGATATTGAAATCTCCTCTGCTCCAATTGTTTATAATAATAAACCCGCAGTAGAATTGTTTCTAAGAGATATTACTAAACGGAATAGATTAGAGGATGAGTTGAGGAAAAATGAGGAGTTGTTTCGGTTTATTACTGAAAACACTACAGATCTTATTTCTTATCTAAATCCTAATGGAAATTTTGAATATCTATCACCATCTTCTAAGTGCATGTTAGCCTTTAATCAAGACGAAATGATTGGTAAAAACCTATTTGAATATTTACATCCGGGTGAAGTTGAAAGTGTAACTCGACTAATTTTAGAAGCAGATTCGAATTTGGATTTTGCTTCCCTTTCGCACCGGGTTAAGAAAAAAGATGGTACGTATATTTGGGTAGAAACTAATGCCCGAACCATTCGAAAAAACTCTCGAAAGCTAGAAGGTATTGTAGCCGTTTCTAGAGATATTACAGACCGTATAGAAAAAGAAAAGAGACTTCATGAAACTAATATTATGTTGCGTTTTATATCAAATATGGATGGTTTAACGGGAATAGCAAATCGACGTTATTTTGATGAAAAGCTACAGGAGGAATGGAATCGAACGAAGCGTAGCTCTTTACCTTTTTCAGCCATTATGATTGATATTGATTATTTTAAAAAATATAATGATTTTAACGGACATCTGGCTGGAGACGAATGTTTAAGACGAATTGCAATAGCTTTAAAAGAAACACTAAAGAGAACTTGTGATTTTGTAGCTAGATATGGCGGGGAAGAATTTGTAATTTTACTCCCCGAAACAGATGAGCAGGGTGCAGCACATGTTGCAGATTTACTACACGCAAATATAAAAAAACTGAACATACCATACATGCCGACAGCAAAAGAACCAATTGTCAGCATAAGCGTAGGTTACGCAACACTGATTCCCGATGAATATTCGAAACCTGAAGATCTAATAAAACTTGCTGATACAGAATTATATGTTGCAAAAGAAAGTAGAAAAAACCAATTTATTTTCAATCAATACTCCCACCTAGCATAAGAGCAAGGTGTTTTTTATAATTTACAAGTGTATTTTCAAAAAAACTGAGAATAAGAGAGTGGCAAATTGATATTATATGAGGGTACATAGCGGTGAATTCTAAAAAATGTACCATTATTTGAGACATTTACATTTATTAATGGAGTCAACCTCCAGGAGGAACAAAATGAATAAGAATAAGTATGTGTTTATTGGGCTTGTGATTACAACACTCATTTCAGCTCTTGATACAAATATCATGCAAACAGCAAGTCCAACCATTGTCAATCAACTTGGGGGCTTGGAATTGTTTTCATGGATATTTGTTGTTTATATGTTAGTCAGTACGATAACGGTCCCTCTTTACGGGAAATTATCGGATATGTATGGTCGAAAAAAGCTATTAATGATCGCCGTAGCTTTGTTTACTATTGGATCGATCCTTTGCGGTTTAGCTAATTCTATGGTAACGCTGATTATTTTCCGTGGTATACAAGGATTAGGGGCAGGAGGAATGATTCCACTCTCTATGATCATTGTAGGGGATTTGTTTACGATAGAAAAACGTGGAAAAATCCAAGCAGTCTTTAGTGGTATTTGGGCGGTATCTTCGATCATTGGTCCTATATTAGGATCCTTTTTTGTGGAAGAGTTGACCTGGAGATGGATTTTCTTTATCAATATTCCAATTGGAATAGCAACCGTTCTTTTTCTAATCCCCTATAAGGAAGCTGCAGAATACAAAAAAACGCATATAGATTATAAAGGTTTCTTCCTTTTCGGAATTTCTATTACACTTTTATTGTTATCAACGAGCTTGAGCAATCCTTTCTGGTACGTTATTAGTGGTGTTATTGGGTTTATACTATTTGTCCTTGTGGAAAGAAAGGAACAATATCCATTCCTTCCCGTTACCTTATTTAAAAATAAAGGGTTACTTTCGACGAATCTTTTCATGTTAGTTTATTGCCTATCTTTCTATGGAACATCGAACTTTATTCCGTTATATTTGCAGAAAGGCAGTCAAATGAGTATTTATAAAAGTGGATTGATTCTGTTAAGTATTGCACTCGGCTGGATGTTTGGCAGTACTCCTGCAGGAAAATGGATTATCCGCTTTGGGTATAAAGTTTTATTTATGGCTGGCAGTATTGTTACAACCGTTTCAGGTTTGGTTCTCTATTTATTTATCCAGGATTTATCCTATATTGGTTTGTTTATCATCTTGACGATCCAGGGTTTTTGCTTTGGTTTATTGTTTGCCCTTGGAACAATAGCCTCACAAGAATTTGCTGAATCCAATATTAAGGGTATGTCTACTTCACTTCAAATATTTTTAAGAAATATCGGGGCATCCGTTGGTGTAACAATCATGGGAGTGATTATTAACCATGGTGTCACACTTGCCATCGGGATGAAAAACGTCTTTCTTTATGCCCTCATTTTGAGTTTTATTACCATTTTTCTTAGCTTTCGAATCCCAGAAAAAACATCATCTGTGGGAGAAACAGTAGTATCAAAGTAAAGGTTGTTACAGGTGTTGAATAAAATACCTTCACGGATAAATAATAGACTTAGTGTTATTCTTTTAACACTAAACTTCAATGTGGAGGGATATACTTTGAATATACTTTTTAGCTTATTAAGAGTCTTAATGCTTATCGGGATTAGGTCAGCATACTTAATTGATTATGCGAAATCTAAATTCAACCATATGTTGAGGATGCCGATGATACTAAGCCCTGTATATTCAAAAGGTACCATCTAATTCGCATTGATGAAACAAAAGGTAAGCATATTCGTGCTTGCCTTTTGTTGATTTCATCTATATATATTTTTTGCAATCTTGGGTAAAAATATCGTAGAGGTGAATATATGCAGAATAAGGATAAGTTAAGACTTACTTCCTCCGAAATAGGGACATTGTGGGGAGAGTATGTTAATGGAACAATGACAGATGTAGTTAATAGGTATATGGTAACTATCATTGAAGATGAATTAATAAAAAATATTTTTGAGGATGCCATACGGACATTTGATAAGCAAAAGAAACAAATGGTTGCTTTTTTTGAGGGAGAAGGTTTTCCAGTTCCAATTGGATTTACAGACTCTGATCTCCATAAAGGGACTAAGAGATTATTCACTGATATTTTTTGCTTAAATTATTTGCATATTATGACACTACATGGTTTGCTAGGGCACACAACTTCATTAGCTGTGTCTGTCAGAGAGGATTTAAGACATTTTTATGATTCATGTGATAATGATGCGAAAAGAATGTATCATCAAACAATAGAGTTATTGCTTGAAAAAGGGAATTTTCAACGAGACCCTTTATTTTACCCTACAATAAACCCCGAGTATATCTCAAGTAATGATTTCACTGATGGCATTTTCGGAAAAGGGAGACGTTTAGCGGCTACAGAGATTATCAGTATATCTTTAAATCTTAAAAAGAGTATTATGGCTAAAACTCTGTCTATCGCATTCAGTCAAGTCGCTCAAGAAAAAGAGGTTAGAAAGTTTTTAGAGGATTCTGAAAAAACGGCTGATCAACAAATAAAACTATTTGCAAAAATCATGCAGTCGGATAATTTACCAGTACCTCGGTCGTGGGAAACAGAAGTAACCACATCAAGCGATTCTCCATTTTCTGATAGGTTATTGCTGTATCATATTGGATTCTTGTTCCAGGCAGCACAAAACTACCATGGAGCAGGGTTAGCCTCTGCTATGAGAACAGATCTTGTAGCCGCATTTGAAAGTATTATTCTAAAAAATTTAATGGTTACAAAAAAATGGTTTGACCTTATGGTGGAAAATAAATGGTTAGAGCAGCCACCACTTGCGCCAAATAGAAAAGAAATTGCAAAAGAAATATAAAAAAAAACTTGTCATTACAAAAAGTCCAATTGAAGAATTGGACTTTTTAATGGTGAAAATGTCTGTGGATATCTATTATTTTAGTAATTCTTTATAATCTTTTCCTTTTTGCACATAATTTTCGCTGGAATATTTGAGCATTTGCAGATCTTTTTCTGTTAATTCGCGGACTACTTTACCAGGTGAACCGAGAACGAGTGAGCGAGGAGGGATTTTGATTCCGCCAGCTAAAAGTGTATTTGCGCCAATTATACATTCATCTCCTACTTCGACATTGTCTAATAAAGTCGAACCCATTCCTATTATACAATTTCTGCCAATATTGCATCCATGTAAAATAACATTATGACCAATGGTAACATCGTCTCCAATTTCAACAGGAGAACCTTCATACAGATGAATGGTGGAGTTATCTTGAATACTGCATCTTTTCCCAACAGTGATTGGGCCATCATCTCCCCTCAGAACCGCATTAAACCAGACGGTTGATTCCTCTCCAATCGTAACATCACCAATAATATAAGCACCAGGTGCTACAAATACACTTTCATGAACTGTAGGTATTGTCCCTTTGTATGGAATATTCATGATTATCTCTCTCCTTTATATTCAGAATTGTTTTACATTTTAGCAAGATTATACCATTAATAGCAGAGGTACGAGAATCGTTAGTATTGAAAAATACTACTTTTAAACTGAAACTGGGAACATGGAACCTTTATCAAGTATCAATACTACTAGGCAAAAATAATCATTTTATCTAAATAGAGAAAATGACCCCTATAAAAAGATTGATAAAATAGTATAAAAGGATTTGTTTGCATCAAATGGGTATTACTTGTCTACTTCATTTTGGACTAATTTTCCATATTTCCCAATAACTACTAAATTATCAATTTATACTAACGCCTGTTTTTCATACGAATTTCGACACAAACTCCATCTTCTAAGCGTTATTTTTAAAGTAACACCATGTTGATAACATAAAGTGTGCGATCGAAAGGAGGGCAGGAAACGATAAGTTAACGAAAATACTTAGGGGGTAATGGGATGAGAAGAAAGAAGGGCCGGTTTTTATCAGTGCTATGTACCGCAATGCTAGTTTTGCCTATGCTCATACAGCCTCAAATGAATGCAAATGCTGCTACGAAAGGGGTAAATGTTTCAGCAAAAGATAGCTTAGCATCCCCAGCGCAAAAGATTTCGAACAGCCTAGAGAAACAATTTGATGAGCAAGAAAAAGTAACCTTCTTGATTAAAATGAAAGAACAGGTGGATACAGCGAGTGTAGCAAAAGAGGCTGACAAAAAAGCAAACCTAAATAAAGCAACACCAGCTAAAGCTAAATCATTAAAACGATCTTCAATCGTTTCTGAGTTAAAAGCAACAGCACAGGAAACTCAGTTTGAGCTGTTAGAATTCCTTGAAAAACAAGTGCAAGCTGGGAAGGCAAAGGATGTTCATTCCTACTATGTAGTGAATGGAATTGCCGTAACAGCAACGAAAGAAGTAATGGAAAAGGTTGCAGCTTTCCAAGAAGTAGAAAAGATTCTCCCGAACGAAACTAGACAATTATTCGTTCCTGAAACAACTGCTGATGCCGTTTTAGAACCACAAGCAGAAACAAATGCGATTGAGTGGAATATTGATCGTGTTGGTGCTCCGGCTGTTTGGGAAATGGGGATTGATGGAAGTGGCATTACCGTCGCGTCTATTGATACAGGTGTTCAATGGAACCATCCAGCATTACAGACAAAATATCGCGGATTTGATGAAGCAACAGGTCAGGTAACACACGAAAACAGCTGGTTTGACGCTGTTCGCGGGCAATCTGCCCCATATGATGATATCGGCCATGGAACACACGTTACCGGTACAATGGTTGGTTCAGAGCCAGATGGTTCGAATACCATTGGTGTTGCTCCGGGTGCAAAATGGATTGCTGTAAAAGCATTTTCCGCAGCAGGTGGAACTGATGTGGATTTATTAGAAGCTGGTGAATGGATCATCGCACCAAATGGAAATCCTGATTTAGCGCCAGATGTAGTCAATAACTCATGGGGTGGAGGAGCAGGTTTAGATGAGTGGTATCGTCCTATGGTTCAAGCATGGAGAGCAGCAGAAATCTTCCCAGAATTCTCAGCAGGTAACACAACGTTAACGAATCCAGGCGGACCTGGTTCAGTTGCAAACCCTGCTAACTATCCTGAATCAGTCGCTACAGGTGCAACAGATATTAATAACTTATTAGGAAGCTTTTCTTTACTGGGACCATCTCCATATGAAGAGATCAAACCAGAGCTTTCAGCTCCTGGAGTTAACATTCGATCTTCTGTTCCTGGAAGCAGCTATGAAGGTGGATGGAATGGAACATCGATGGCTGGTCCACACGTAACAGGAGCTATTGCTTTATTACTACAAGCAAATTCAAGCTTGACTGTTGATGAGTTAGAAGAGATTTTATTAACAACGGCTGTTCCTTTAACGGACAACACTTATCCAGAGTCTCCAAACAACGGTTATGGATCCGGTCTGTTAAATGTTTATGACGCAGTATCATCTGTCATTTCCGGCTTAGGAAAGCTGAAAGGGCAGGTAACAAAAGAAGGAAACGACAGTGAAGCTCCCGTGTTAGAACATTCCCAACCTGCCACGGTTTTTGCAGGAATGCCACTAACGTTACAAGCTTCAGCTGCCGACAATATCAGTGTATCAAATGTGGAAGTTGAATATCAATCAGAAGATGGTAGATCTAATACGATTGCTGCAGAACGTGTTAGCGGTGATTATAAAAATGGTATCTATCAAGCTGCCATCCCTGGAGAGGATATTGCGGGTGAATCATTCTCCTATACTTTAAAAGTAACAGATTTCGGTGGAAATGAAACAGTCAATGAATACACTGTAGCCGTACTCCCAGGAATTACAATTGGATACGCACACGATTTTGAAAGCAATCCAGATGGCTGGACTTCTTATGGTGCTGCTAATACGTGGGAATGGGGCGCTCCGACAAGCGGACCTGGTGCAGCATTCTCAGGTGAAAAGGTATATGCTACAAACCTTGATGGCACTTATGATAGCCGTGCCAATATGTCCCTGCAAATGCCGCCAATAGATTTGCCTGAAGGAAGCAGCTTCTTACAATTTAAACAATGGTACAATCTCGAAAGAAACTATGATTACGGTCATGTTTATGTATCAACGGATAATGTAAATTGGGTTCAAAAGCTAAGAGTTAACAATTTATCGAATGGCTGGATTGATGGAGAAGTTAATCTCAGCGAATATGCAGGTCAAAGAATCTATATTGCCTTTAATGTAACGACAGACGGCAGTGTTGTACGAGATGGCTGGTACTTAGATGATGTACGCCTAACGAATACCCCGTTAGATGCACTTCAACAACTAGGTGTAGTTGCAGATAAAGAAGATTCTTCTGCCAAAGTTGGATTGAAAGAAAAAGTCGACCCTAATAAAATCACCATCCAAATGCCTGAGGCTTCTAAGGAAGCAAGAACAGATAAGGCTGCTCCGATGGCATTGCCTATGCTGGCCCAAGTAACGGTACTTGAATCAGGACGATCTGTAAAAACAAACCCTGCAAATGGTAGCTTTGAAATGACACATGCAGCAGGTGAATTTACCGTTGTCGCTGAAAGCTATGGTTACCAACCAGTTACACAAACGGTAAATATTGAGCAGGATGGTGAAGTGACAGCTAACTTTACCCTAGAAGAACTGCCTAAGGGTACAGTAACGGGAACGGTCATAAATCAAGCTACAGGAGAGCCTGTTGCTGGGGCAACTGTCTACTTAATGGAAGATGCAAAAATTGCACCTGTTTCAACAGATGAAAACGGACAGTATTCATTAACAGCCTATGAAGGTGACTATACGCTAAAAATCATTGCACCACATTTCTACAGTCAAGAAGTCTCAGTATCATTAGAAGGAAGCATTTCTCAAAACTTTGAATTGAAGCCATTCATTGGGTACCCAAGTGAAATTGGTTATGATGATGGCACAGCCGAAAACGCTAGAGCATTTTACGACGCAGGTAATGGTTGGGCTGTAAAAATGTCATTAGCACCGGGGAATGAAAAGGCACTCGTATCCGGAGGGTTATTCCGATTCTGGGATACAGAATGGCCAGTTCCGGGAGGTACAGATTTCAAGGTCGCAGTTTACGATGCCACTGGTCCTGATGGAGCACCTGGTAACAAGCTTGCTGGACCAATTGAAGCAACTGCTATACGTAATGGTCAGTGGACACATGTTGATCTAAGCAGTCATGGCATCGTCGTCGAAGGAGATTTCTATTTAGTTTATATCCAAGCAGGAATTAACACATCTTCACCAGGTCTTGCAACAGATGAAGATGGTGAAAATGCATTAAGAAGCTGGCAATTAGTTGGCGGCGCTTGGTCACCATCACCTGAAGACCAAGGAAACTATATGATTCGTGCAGTAGTAGATTATGAAGTAACCGCTCCGACCATTACATCTCCTGTGGATGGATCTTTTACAAACGTTGGATCCGTAAAGGTTGAAGGGGAAGCTGCGCCAACTACAAAGGTCCACATTTACAATCATGGAGAAGAGATTGGTACTGTCGAAGCTGCGGATAATGGAACATATGCAGTTGAAATTTCCCTTGAAAAGGGAGAAAACAGCTTAACAGCCAAGGCTTCAACCGTCCAGGGTATAACCGATGCTTCAGCACCTGTTGGGGTGGTGTATGATCCTACTGCTCCAGAATTAACCATTACCAGTCCTTCAGACAAAAGTAAAATCAATAAAGAAACGGTTACTGTAACAGGTACTGTTGTTGATGATTACTTGAATTCTGTCACGGTTAATGGTACTTCAGCTAGAGTAGAAAATGGTTCCTATTCTGCAAGAATTCTACTAGACGAAGGAACAAACACTATTAACGTTACAGCAAAAGATCATGCAGGAAACGTTACTGAAAATACCATTCAGGTTAACGTTGATTACACTGCTCCAGTCATTGCAAATGTGAAACCTTCTGAAGATAAAACATTGAAGAAGGGTGAAAGTGTTAAAATTGAGTTCACTAGTGAGCCTGGTTTAACCACTACTTTCGCGATTCATATGCCTTTAACAAACCTAAAAACAGTACAAAATGCAACAGAATTACCATTGCGCGAAGTTACACCAGGTTATTATGTAGGCTACTACACAGCTACAAAAGACATGGTAGCCGATGGTGCCGTTATTGAAGTTAAAGCAGTTGATTCATTTGGAAATGAAACTAGAAAAACTGCAGATGGAAAATTGTTTATTAACGTTAAGAATAAGAATTAAATAATGAGGAGCAAATACCAACAAGTTTGGTATTTGCTCCTTATTTCATTTTTTAAAATGAAAGCGCTTTTATAATTAACAAAATAATTAAAATAGTCAAATAATATTGACTCTACCGCTTTACAGTGATACTCTTATAAATAATTTAAAACGAATTGATGACGAGAAGAGTAAGGTAACCCCTTGTCCTAAGAGAGTCGACATTTGCTGGGAGTCGATGGCAGGGCTTATCTGAAGATCACCTCTGAGATGTGTAGCTGAAAGGATAAGAGTAAGCTATACCGGAATAGTCCGCCGTTACATGGAACACGTATAATTAATAATACGTTGATCGAGAGCCGTAGCCTTTTGTTTTTGCTGCGGAAGTAGGGTGGTATCGCGAGTTAAACTCGTCCCTATACTAGGGACGGGTTTTTTGTCGTTTACAAAAAATATGAATGTCTTAAGAGGGCGACGTCGTTCCATCTAAAATGAAAGAGGAGGAAAGTGAAATGAATCAACAAGTAGACCAAAAAGAAAAAACTTTTCAAGTAGAGGATATCATTATTGCAAGCCACACCATTAAGGACGTGATTTCGCCAACTCCTCTACAGTATAATCACTTATTATCTGAGAGATATGACTGTCATATTTATTTAAAAAGGGAGGACATGCAAAGTGTTCGTTCCTTTAAAATCCGTGGTGCTTATAATCGCATCAAGAAGCTAACAGAAGAAGAATTAGAAAATGGAATTATTTGTGCTAGTGCAGGAAATCACGCACAAGGGGTTGCATATTCTTGCAATCATTTAAAAATTAATGGAAAAGTTTTTATGCCTAGTACCACTCCAAAACAAAAGGTGAATCAAGTAAAATTTTGGGGTAAGGAACATGTGGAGATTGTTTTAGTAGGGGATACCTTTGATGACGCTTATGAAAAAGCGATGGAATGCAGTAAAATAGAAAATAGAACGTTTATCCATCCATTCGATGATCCAGATGTCATTGCCGGTCAAGGTACAGTAGCTGTAGAGCTGCTGAATGATTGCCCTGAAAAAATTGATTACCTTTTTGCTGCTATTGGCGGAGGGGGTCTTCTTTCGGGTGTGGGTACCTATATGCAGCATTTTTCACCAGACACCAATTTAATTGGCGTTGAGCCCCAAGGTGCAGCTGGAATGAAGGAGTCGATTTTAAAAGGAGAAGTTACATCACTAAAGGAAATTGACCCATTTGTTGATGGAGCTGCTGTAAAAACTGTCGGTTCAATGACATTTAACATTTGTAAAGAACTTGTTGATGAAATTGTGGTTGTGCCTGAAGGAAAGGTTTGTACCACACTATTAGCTCTTTATAATGAAAATGCGATCGTGGTCGAGCCAACAGGGGCACTGTCGATTGCAGCTTTAGATCAATTTGCCGAGGAAATCAAAGGAAAGACGGTAGTCTGCATTGTCAGTGGTGGTAACAATGATATTGGGCGGATGCAGGAAATTAAAGAGCGTTCGAAGCTCTATGAAGGACTTCAGCATTACTTTATCGTTCAATTTCCACAGCGACCAGGTGCATTACGTGAGTTTTTAGATGATGTCTTGGGTCCAAATGATGATATTAGCCATTTTGAATACACGAAAAAGAATAATCGTGAAACCGGACCTGCTTTAGTGGGTATTGAACTGAAGGTTAGAGATGATTATTATCCATTGATGGAAAGAATTAAGGCAAAAGGTTTTGTTTTCCGTGAAGTAAATAAAGACAGTACCTTGTTCCAAATGCTCGTTTAGAAAAATTAAAGAGCCCAATATGGGCTCTTTTCTACTCTATTTTAAAAACGACTTCTCCTACACCTAAATCTGTTTTAAGGTTAATGATTACATCTGCGTCTTCGTAAGCTTCATTGACGTAAACGCCATTTCCTTTGGAAATGAAATCAACAAAATTCGCTGTTCCAATTCCTTTTGATGATTCAATCTTTACACCAACATCTTCTGGGAGAATGATGGTTGATTGGCCAACTCCTAATGTTAAGGCTGCGTCAAAGCTCTTTTTCCACTTGCCGCTTAGGTCGATAGTGATATCGCCAACACCAGCATTTACGTCTAAATCTTTAAGGTTTAGACCTTTTAAATCTAAATTGGTATCTGAAGCTCCTGAGTTCACCACTAAATTTAGGGGAACCTCATCCGAAAGGGTTAAGTTCCACTCATTTTTCAGTTCACCGAATTTTATATTATCAAGAAGTCCTGTATTCTCTTGTTCGATAACTCCAATTCCTTTATCACCTTTAAGCTTATAAGAGACTTCTGGTTTTAGTTTATCTTCATTGTAGTCTATTGAACCCTCCAACCATTCATTGGCACCTTTTTCAACGTTTAGCTCTCCAGCCCCAAGGTTAAGTTCAAGCTGTAATTCTTTAGCCTTATCCTTTTCAATCGTGACTTTCCCATTTTCTTCGCTTCCATTAGAAAAAACTCCACAGCCTGTTATTGCTGCCATCAAAGATAATCCCAATAAACCGGCATAAAATACCTTTTTCATTACTAGTACCTCCCCGTTTTTTAATCTACCATCATTGTACGAAAACCAATCATGATGGGAAAACGGCTCTAGATGGAATCTTTTGTCAGACTTAAGGCTTAGCAGTATGTAAAAATAATGCCTCTATTACTAATTTACTACTTTTCTAGACCGTACTCTAATGCTGCTAGTTAGGTGGGCACCAATTGTGACCGTAACTTGTGAGAGGATGGAATTTCGGTCACAATCTACACTGTAAATGAATTTTCATTTATAATAGTTTCAAGATTACAATAAATTACAAGGTGGGGGCTATGTGTCGAAGACAATTTTTACAAATGGGTTAATCTATACGCTAGATCCTAACCAGCCAGTGGTTGAGTCGGTTGTGGTAGAGAATGGCAGGATTATAGATTTAGGTTTACATCACGATATGAGCTTACAATGGGGAAGAACTGAGGCAAGTGAAATCGATCTGCAGGGGAAAATGGTTACCCCAGGTCTGATTGACAGCCACTTACACATGTCAGGTGTGGCATTTAATTTTTTGGACTTAGATTTAACAGGGGTTACATCCAAATCAGAAATGCTTGGTAAAATTAAGCAAAAAGCGGATACAGTATCACCAGGAAAATGGCTAATTGGAATGGGCTGGGATGAGAATCTCTTTACAGAAGGATCAATTCCTACTATCGAGGAATTAGATACCGTTTCACCGCATTGTCCGATTTACTTAAAAAGAATTTGCCATCATGCATTTTTAGTTAATAGTAAAGCACTTGAAATGAGTCAGTACCATTCTTCGATTGAGGTACCAAAGGGGGGCAGTATCGTTTTGGATCCGCAAACCAACAAACCTACAGGGCTGTTGTTGGAATCTGCTTCCCAGTTAGTTACCAAATACATCCCTGACAAAACATACGATGAGTTAAAAAATGGTTTGGGACAAGCGATGAAATTTGCTATTAAAAAAGGACTAACTAGTGTACATACCAATGATCCTGCTTACTTTGGAGGACTTGAGCAAACGTATCGCATGTATGATGAATTAATCAATCAGGAACAAAGAGGGTTACGTTGCAATCTTTTGATTGATTATCCATACCTTCCAGCCTTAAAGGAAAAAGGTATGTTTGCCGGTTTTGGAAATGAGAAATTGCAAATTGGTGCTATTAAAATATTTGCGGATGGAGCATTTGGACGAAGAACGGCTTTGCTATCCCAGCCTTATACTGATGATCCAAGTCAATTTGGAGAAGCGATGCAAACGCAGGAAGTTCTTTTTAACATTATAAAGGACGCTAGGGAGCAATCCATGCCGATTGCCGTTCATACGATCGGTGATAAGGCGTTGGAAAATATTCTCGATATCCTGGATCAATTCCCAAAGGTGAATTATCGTGATCGGATTATCCATACTTCTTTAGTTAGAGAGGATTTAATTCTACGATTAGCAGCCCCAAGCATCGTTGCAGATATTCAGCCAAGGTTTGTTGTCGGGGATTATCCATGGGTAATCGATCGGATAGGTAAGGAGAGGGAATCCTATTTATATGCATGGAAATCCTTACTATCTAAAGGGGTTATCTGTGCGGGTGGGTCTGATGCACCTGTTGAACCTGTTGATCCATTGCTTGGTATTCATGCGGCTGTTACTCGAAAAAAACCAGGAAAGCATGAGTGCTGGAATGAGGGACAGAAAATTTCGATGCATGAAGCAGTAACGCTATTCACAGTCGGTGGAGCCTATGCAACGAACGAAGAAGCAATAAAAGGGACCATTTCAAGAGGGAAGTTAGCTGATATGACGGTGTATTCTAAGAATCTCTTTGCATTAGAAAATCCTGACGAACTTTTAGATACGAATATTGAAATGACTATCATAGATGGGGAAATTCAAGAGGTCTAAAAATAGAGAAAGAACAGCGGAAATTATTAATGGAGTTGGCAGGTAAAAAAATACTAGTAACTGGGGTAACAGGAACCTTAGGTGAAAGCGTAGCGAGGGGATTTTTAAAGGAGGTTGCCGAAGTGTAGCCTCAGGTTCTTGGTCGAAAAGCAGCACTTTCTTACATGCAACTGCAAGCTTAGCTGTTGCAACTAAATCTGCTAGTCCTGCCCCGACTACAATCACATCAAACTTCATAATTCCCCACCAAGAAAGTAAAGATACCTCCGATGCTATTTTTAATTTTCAAAAAAGTAAATTAAGGATTTGTAACAGGAAAATGAGGGGAAAAATAGAATAAAGAATAGAACGATTATAGAGGGGAGACTATTTCAGTCATGACAAATAATAAAGGGAAATATGACCCATATGCAAGTAATGAAGATTTAGAAGAAGCAAAACGACTACCGGGATTTGGTAAGCCTCTGCCTAAGAATTTGTTTTCAGGTGACATCTACTCTAATTTCCTCAAAACTGCCAAGGAAGCCGGTTATGTACCACCATTTGTTGCATTGCAAAAGGAAATTAGACAGGATATGGCTAACCTCCTTAAAATGATAGAAGTTGGTTCTAAGGAAGTGGAGATTAATAGCTTTATAGATAAGATGAATGCGAAGATAAAAAAGTATAACATGGAGTGTCCAACAAGTATGCAAAAGATGTTGATCAGCCTTGAGGATATCGAACTACATGCTAAGATATGGCAATAAGTTACAGATAATCAAATCATAATATTAGACACCAGATACCAAAGATAATAATATTAAGTAAGAGTGTTTGTTTTCTAGATAAACTAGCTAATTAGATGAGCAATCAGAGATTTGAAAAAAGACTAGGGGTGTAGAGAAATGGATGATCGTTTTTTTCGAAATGCAATGGGGAAATTCGCAACGGGGATTACCGTTGTGTCAACTGAAGTAGATGGTGAAGCACATGGGATGACAGCGAATGCCTTCGTATCTGTCTCTTTAAATCCTAAACTAATTCTTGTATCGATCGATAAAAGAGCAAGAATGCTACCTCTTATTCAACAATCTAAAAAATTTGCAGTTAGCTTCTTATCTGCTGATCAACAAACAGAATCCATGCGTTTCGCAGGGCAACTAAAGGAGGAAACTCCTTATAGCTTTGAGCAATTTGGAGATTTACCAGTTATCCAGGGTGCACTTGCGAACCTGACCTGTAATCTTAATAACGAGGTTGAGGCAGGAGATCACGTTTTATTTATTGGTGAGGTTACCGACCTAAAGGTGAACGAAGGGGATCCATTGTTATATTTCGGTGGACAATACCGCAAATTAGTAGAATAACTTACTTCGAGAAAGCTGTTACATGGCAGCTTTTTCTTATTGTACTTCTAGTTTAGTATTGTACAATAAGAACAGGAGGGATAGACCTTGTTTAAAAAATTAAGGATTACATTAGGAATTGTTGTTTTATTATTAGCAGGATATGGATTACTAACGAAAAACTTTGTGGCACAGCCCATTATGATGTTGAGTTTAAGTGCCTTTATTTTAGTTGGCGGTTTAGATGAGCTTAAACAAGGAAAAAAACGCCGTGGATATATAAGTATCTTTCTATCAATATTTGTTTTGGTCATAGTTGTACAGACCTTCATAATGTAAGTAGAGAAAGGAGAAATCTATTGATTTCTCCTTTTAACTATTTCCCAACTTACCTATAGCAAACAATATATTGATTAATGTATTTTAGATGGCTTTTTCGTTCCTTTACAACTAGCGTTTTACTACAGATAATATAAAAATAGTTGCAATAATAGAAAAGGATCCCACCCATTCAATTGGACTAAAGGGAACATGAAGCCAAGCAACAGCCAGAAATGCGGCTGAAAGTGGTTCAATACAGGCTAAGAGGCTAGCTTCCGACGCTTTTATGTATTTCAGGCTTTCCATAAAACACAAGAATGCCAGTAATGTCCCAACAATAACAACAAACACAACTGCCAAAAAAGATGTAACTGACCAGTGACCTTCAATTTTCCAAGGAGGATGGATAAAGCTTAGGCCAATACCTCCGATCATCATTCCCCAGCCAACAGTTAAAACCGTTCCCCATTTTGAAAGCAGGTTTTCTGGGTAAAGGGTATAGAATGCAAGTGCAAAGGCAGATAAGATTCCCCAGGTAAAGGCAGGACCAGAAACCGATAGAGTATGGATATTTCCTTTTGTGACAAGCAGAAATGTCCCGCCAAGTGCAAACACAATTGCGATGACCTCATGTTTCACAGGAAATTCCTTGGCACGAAAGCAAAAATATACCGCAATGATAACTGGAGCTAAGTATTGCAAAACAGTAGCAGTAGCTGCATTCCCATGCTCTATTGCCATAAAAAAAGTATATTGTACTCCGAGCATACCGAAAATACCAAACACAATGAGGCGAAGAACATCCTGTTTATTTTTCCAAATCCTCCATATATTTTGTTTCCCAACTATATGAGCAAAAAGTAGTAAACCCAGACCGGCCAAAAGTAGTCGTATGACCACAAGCCAGTTTGTGCTGAAGCCTTGTTGATGAAAAAGGTATTGGGCAACTGTTCCCGAAACACCCCATGATGTCGCGGCGATTAGTACTAATAAAATTCCCTTTGTCCGTGGGTAAGACAAAGCAGCACCAAGTGTAGTCAAAGAAATCCCCTCCAAAATAAACCATTCTATTAATTTATCAGAAATTGAAAAAGTTTAAAAGGAGTATTTGGGAAAACTTGTGTTGTATTTACATTCACGGCGAGTAAAATTTTAATTTTCGCGAGTAAATGGCAAAATTTCGCGAGTAAAATACAGAAATCCGCGAGTAAATCACGTTCCCATTTCAAAACAACTTCTTATGAAACTAGCCTTTGGCAAAAAAATCCCTGGTTTCAATGGAAACCAGGGATTTGATCATCTATTTAAGCATTTACACTAAGTTTTTGGTTAACAAATTCACCAACTTCATCGATTGCTTGTCTTGCTTCTGGTATTTCAAATGTATGGAATACATGCCACATATCATTCCAGACTTTAAAGCTGACGTCCACACCTGCAGCACGAGCACGATCCACAAGGCGTTCAGAGTCACTTAAAAGAATTTCATCATTTCCGACGTGTACCAACATAGGAGGGAGTCCTTCTAAGTCAGCATAAATCGGAGAGACAAGTGGTGTACATGGGTCTAGGTTGCCAATATATAAAACCGGAGTGGCACGTGAAGCCTCTGGTTTTAACCATGGGTCCGCCTCAGCTCGTGTTTCCATTGATTCTCCAGTTCCTGCTAAATCTGTCCATGGAGAAAGGAGAACTACCAATGCAGGTAGTACATCGCCAGCTTCTTTTAAGGATAGAAGTGTTGATAAGGTTAAGCCGCCGCCAGCAGAGTCACCACCAATTATTATTTGTTCAGGTTTAAATCCAGAGGAAATTAACCAGCGGTAGGCTTGAACAGCATCTTCAATGGCTGCTGGAAAAGGATTTTCTGGTGCAAGCCGATATTCAGGAAGCAAAACCTTAGAACCAGTTGAACGGGACAGCTTTGCCGCTATACCTCGATGCGTGTTACAGTTTCCTAGAATATAAGCACCCCCATGTAAGTATAGGAACACTCGATTTTCAACAGCATTAGGGGCAGCAATCCATTCTGCTGGAATACCTTTAACTGTGGTTTTCTCTACTTTTATATCCGGGGCAATAGGGGTTAAGCTCGATAACATTTCTAATCCTTTTCTCGATGCGTCAAGATCTAAGCCGGCAGGTTGAGATGCAACAAAAGCCTTTAAATATTGTCTTACAGCAATACTCTCTTGACTTGGCATTTCATTTTCCTCCTAGTAAAATATTATTTTTACATATTAATAGTTCGCTATCATTTGAGGAATCCCTCCAATATTTAGCAATTTTTGAAAAAGAAAAAGCCATTAGACGGATATAAAGTCTAATGACTCTTTCTATTATCTTGGAGTTAACGTTTTTACAGAAATGGCAGGGGAATAGGAGGTAACAATACAGCCTTCTAAATTCTTCTCATCTAACAATCCTAGTTGGAGTGCGGATTTTATTTTGGCATCATCTGGCTTTTTTACCATCTGGACGAGATCGTTCATTTGTAATTCCTCTAACCTTTTCACCGTTACTTCCTCATTATATTTTTCAATTTTCCTCATTTGACGCTGCAACTTATAACCATTTATCGTGACTTCGGCCTTATTATTAGGACCGACCAATTTATTAAAATAATCATGAAAAGTGTCCTTTAATTGATTCATTTCCAATTCAATTTCTTTTTTCTTTTTATTAAGCTCATAATATTTAACCAGCATCTCATCTGTTACGAAGGAATCATTCTGTTTAGCCAAGATCCTCTCCTCCTCATCGAACGTATATTCTATTGTATTATCTTCCATTGGGAGATAGTACGATTAACCTTCTACAAAATATTTATAATTGGCAATTTTGACATTTTGATAATGTATGATTCAAAATTTTTCTTTTACCAAATTTCGCGGAGCATATTGTACTAAAAATATTTATGAACAAAAGAGGAATTAACTTAATTATGAGCGAAATACTATGAAGTTGTTGGAAATTTATAAAAATTATTGTTTCTTCGAATCAATAATAGAGTGAATATTTCTTGTACGTTAGAAATATGATGTTTTTAGGTATTTGAAGTGAAACCGTGTTTATGTATTCAACATTAAATCGAACGCTATACAACTAAGAAGTCATTATAGTCATGGAAAAAGAGGGACTACCTTATGAGTCATGTATAGGAATATTTGTGAATTTCTGGAAATAAGATGAAGGTAGGATTTGCCCATTTTATATATGTTTCTTTACATAGGATATTCGACTCCAATATTATGGGTAATGCTATAAAATATTGAATAGAGGTGTTAGGGTTGAAGAAGTTTATGAATATTGTATTTTTTATAGTACTGCTAGGGCTATTGGCTGCTTGCGGTAATGATGAACAGACTGCGAGTGACGAACCGGAAACAGAAGAAACTGCTGACAGTGAAGATTCAGGCGGGAACGAAGACTCTGATACTTCAGGAGATTCAACATCAACATCTCTAGCAGGGAATGAAGTTTTCCAAAAAAGCTGCATCACATGCCACAGTTCTGGCGACATTACTGGAGGTCAAGCGAAGCTTGATGGTGCAAAAATTCAAGCAGACTTTAAAACAAAAGAGGATCTTTTAGCTTTTGTTGAAAAGAATATGCCGAAAAGCGCTCCTGCTTCTTTATCGAGTGCAGAGTATCAAGCAGTAGTAGACTATTTATGGGATCAGAAATAAATAGATTACAAGTAAAGGTATTGGTTCATAGCAGAACCAATACCTTTTTGAATTGAGAAGTTATAATTGAGCAGACTAGTAAAAAAGATACTTTATTTTATTGGATGGGATTTCAATGCACCTAATATTTGAATTAATTGTTAGTTTCATTGTTGAAGTTCTTTTTCATGGTATTATTCGATGGGTGGGGAAGTTTTTCCTCTGTATAGGTAGGGTGTTTAAAAAATAGGTCTTATTTGGATAATAGTTGGTCTAGATGTTTCCGTATCGCATCAGGATTTCCGGAAATACTTGCTTCTCTGAGTCCGTCTTTTTTCAATTTCTCTAAGGATATAGCCAAAATCTCATTCTCCAATGCTCGTGGAATTACCACCACTCCGTCGGCGTCTCCAACAATAATATCCCCAGGATTTACAGGAACACCACCACACGAAATCGGCACATTCACGTCACCGACTCCTGCTTTACCGCTTGCTGCAACTGTCGTTCCTCGGGAGAAAACAGGGAAGTTCAACGCTTTAATTCCAACAATATCACGAATCACTCCGTCAACAACAAGACCACCGATACCCAATGTTTGGGCCATGCCCACAACAAAATCACCGGCAATGGCCCTGTATTGGTCACCTTTCGCATCGACAACTACTATATCACCTGGATTTGCATCACGAATAGCTTGTAGGACTGAAAGATTATCACCAACTGGAATTTTCACTGTGAAAGCTCGCCCAGCGAGTTTGTAATTTTCCTTTAGCGGTTTAATAGCCGGATGAAAATTATTTAAACCATCCATTGCGTCAGAAATGCAGGTAGTTGGAATTGCAAGAAATTCCTTAACAATTTTTTCCATTTAAGTCACCCTCCAAATTTAATTCATTCTCTCTTTATTATACATGTTGTCTTAAAGGGAAAAATTCATCATTTTATCGGAATTTGGACAATTAATATAAAAGCTTGGAGAGTTATTCTCCAAGCTCTTTCTAATCTCGAAATTTCGCTAGTTATCCATTTGCTTTAAGTAGCACAATTCATTAATATAATTTTTTAATGAGAGGTATACGGCAATATAATGATCAAGTTTTTCGCTAATCAAAATAGTTTGTTCATTGCATAAACCTTTGCTTAGGCCTATTGATATCATTTCTTCTCTTAATATCTCTATTTGATTTTTCAGTTCATAAAGACATTGATTTATTGGATTCGTATTATCACTTCCAATTTAAATATTATTATACATATAATGGTATTGGTGTTAAATATATGATATATCCTTAGTATATTGAATTTGTCCTAGTTAGTCAGTGAAACTTCTCACATATTATAGGGATTTTATAACGATTGTTATAGACTTTCGATATATAGTATTTTAAATTTGGAGTTGACGATTTTGAGTAGTACATTTCCAAAATGGTATGATTTTTTTATGGGTCCTTTGGAACAGAGGAAGTTCAAGATGATTCGTAAAAAGTTGCTGCAAAGCGCGACGGGGAAGGTGCTTGAACTTGGATCAGGGACAGGGGTTAATTTTCCTTTGTATAGGAATGTTGATCATGTAATCGCCGTCGAGCCGAGTCATCATATGATCAACCAATCTGTATCAAAACAAAAATTAGCAGTAGTACCGATTGAAATGGTTAACGCGAGTGCAGAAAGACTTCCGTTTGAAGATCATACATTTGATACAGTGGTGGCAACACTGGTTTTTTGTACGATACCAAATGTCGAAGAGGCTATTAAGGAGTTAAAAAGAGTATGTAAACCCAACGGAAAAATACTATTATTTGAACACGTGAAAATGGAAAATACCGTGCTTAGCAAAATGCAGGAAGGTCTAACACCTTTATGGAAAAAAATTTGTGATGGCTGCTGTTTGAATAGGGAGACATTACAGAAGTTTTCAAATCAGGGATTAAAGATAGAAAGAGTAGAACAATTTTACAAAGATCTCTTTATCGTAGCAGAATTAAGAAATAGGAAGGAGTAAGTCCCTTTGATTGCCGCAAGTTAGCTTTTTTCAAGTTGAAGGGAATCATTAACACTACTTGATTCCCCTAAGTGTGCCTTTTCCATGTTAAAGGGAACCAAAGACACCTTTTGATTCCCATGAGTGAGCATTTTACCCGTTGAAGGAAACCAAAGACACCTTTTGATTCCCGCAAGGAAGCATTTTTCCTATTGAAGGGAATCAAAGACACCTTTTGATTCCCCTAAGTGAGCATTTTACCCGTTGAAGGGAATCAAAAGGAATTTACCAGCTTATGTATCGAAAAAACCTCAAATCGCTTTGAGTTTTTTTTAGTGTGTTCTCCGTGCAAAGTCGACAAATCTGAATTTGTCAGGACGGTGTCGGGATTCCGTATATTGAAATAGGCTGGCATCCTCTAAATATACATAGTTCTTGATGACGACAATATTATGAAACCCTTCTAAGTCTAGAAATGAACGGTCTTCTACAGTTGGTTCTTCGACGACTATTTCCTTTTTTGCAAAGCTAATCTTCAGGTCTAACTCATTTTCCAGGTAGGCATAAATAGAATTCGCACAAATTTCCTCCGTGATGGAAGGGACGAATTTGGCGGCAAGATAATCTTTATCAAGAATAATTTTCTTGCCGCCAATTTCCCGCGTTCTAACAATCTTCCACACTTGGTCTTTCCCTGATAGCTGAAGCTGTTGCTTAATATGGGCATCCGGCTTAATAATTAATGATAATTCATTGACAATCGTCCTTGGCTTTTTTTCCATTTTATCGGCGAGCTCTTTAAAGCTAACCAAGCCCGAAACCGGAAAATCGAATTTATTAATATCAATGACAATCGAACCTTTGCCCCTTACTTTTTGGATATAACCATTTTGCGCAAGCAGGTTTAAGGCTTTTCTAATTGTTTCTCTTGACGTTTCGTACTGTTCCTTCAGTTCATTTTCAGAAGGGAGAAGGGTGTTCGGCGGGATTTCTCCGCTTTTAATCTGATCCACAATCGTATTAAAGATAATTTGATACTTGTTTGTCATAAAAATCTCCCATTATTTTTTCAAATGATAAACAATGGACTCGTATGGTCGTAACTGTATTTCTTTGCCGAGCGGGGCAGAGTCCTCATAATTTGAGAGTAACACACAGTTTGACATACCATCAATGTCGAACTTCACTGGGAGAGTAAAAGTAGTGTCTTTTCCATAAAAATTATTAATAACCAACAGCATCTCATTTTCCGTTTTTCGTACAAACGCAAAGATGGATTCATGATTTTCAAAAATCATTTTATAATCCCCGTTCGTGATAACATCATATTCTTTCCGCAGCCCAATGAGTTTTTGATAGTGATAAAAAATAGAATCTGAATCCTTCCTAGCGTTTTCTGCATTAATTTCCTTATAGTTAGCAGCGGTATGAATCCATGGCGTGCCAGTTGTAAAACCAGCATGTTCACGCTTATTCCATTGAACTGGAGTACGAGAATTATCCCTAGACTTTTGTTTTAAAATCTCGATAATTTCTTGCTCATTCAAACCTTCTTTTTTCTTAATTTCAAAGATATTAAGTGACTCAACATCACGATAATCGTCAATTTTGTCGAACTTCGGATTAGTCATCCCGAATTCTTCCCCCTGGTAAATATAAGGGGTTCCTTGCATCATATGGATGGTCGTCGCAAGCATTTTTGCCGATTCTTTGTGGTACTGCTTATCATTTCCAAACCTTGAGACAACACGCGGCTGATCATGATTACACCAGAAGAGGGCATTCCAGCCGCCGCCCTTATTCATTTCTACCTGCCATTGTGACAGAATATTTTTAAGAGCTTGGAAATCAAAATTCGCTTTCGTCCATTTGTCTCCATTAGGATAATCCACTTTCAAATGATGGAAACTGAACGTCATATTCAGCTCTTCTTCACGCGGGTTCGTGTAGCGAATGCAATTATCAATGGAAGTAGAAGACATTTCACCAACAGTCATGATGTCATATTTTGAAAATACCATTTCATTCATCTCATGGAGGAACTCATGAATTCTTGGTCCATCGGTATAAAATTTACGTCCATCACTATCATCCTCAGGGAACAGCTGATCTTTTGAAATCAAGTTGATGACATCAAGTCTGAAGCCATCGATGCCTTTTTTGAGCCAAAAATGCATCATTTCATATAATGCTTCACGAACTTTTGGGTTTTCCCAGTTTAAGTCTGCTTGTGTGACATCAAATAAATGTAAATAGCATTGTCCTGTTGTTTCATCCCATTGCCAGGCTGAACCTCCAAATTTTGATTCCCAGTTGGTAGGAGGGAGACCGTCTTTACCATCCTTCCAGATGTAAAAATCACGATATGGATTGTCTTTTGAGGATTTTGCTTGTTGAAACCACTTATGTTCAGTGGATGTATGGTTGATGACAATATCCATAATGATTTTGATTCCGCGCTTGTGTGCTTGTGCAATAAGTTGTTCGAAGTCATCCATCGTGCCGTATTCTTCTTGAATGTTGTAATAGTCGCTTATATCATAACCATTATCTCGCCCGGGGGATTTATATATCGGAGTGAGCCAAAGAACATCTACACCTAGCTCCTTTAAATAGTCGAGCTTTTCGATGATTCCTTGGATATCGCCGGTACCATTATCGGTTGTATCATAAAAACTTTTTGGATAAATTTGATAAACTACTGCTTTTTTCCACCATGATGTTGACATGATATACACCTGCCTATATTTTTTGAGACTCTAATATGGAAAAGGAGGGAGATGGTCTCCCTCCTAAATTGTCTAGCACAAGCAGCCCTAGCGGCTAGTGTCCTTCGCTCTCCGCCCTACGATAAGTCAAGCACGAATGCGCCTTCGGCTCTTCGTGTTTCCTTTATCTCAGTTGGAGCGCTCCAGGCCATACGCCGCTGAACAGGGCGCTTACGCTTTCCTTATTGGAGTATTACTTTTTAAATGAAAATTTGTTCATTCCTGTTTTTGCAAAGATAATTGTTAATATGAACGGCACCACAATCGCCACCAACATGGCAATTGCAAACATCATCATATGCTGTGGCTGGATTGAAAGGAAACCAGGAAGTCCGCCAACACCGATAGAGTTAGCCATTACGTCACTACCTACAGAAATGACCGCTGCTACTAGAGAGCCGAGCATAGCTGCAAGGAATGGGAAGCCGTATTTTAGGTTAATCCCGAACATCGCTGGTTCTGTAACACCTAGGTAACAAGAGATAGCAGCTGGAATCGAGACCTGTTTTTCTTCTTCATTTTTACGATTGATATAGATCATCGCAAGAACTGCAGAACCTTGAGCAATATTTGATAAGGCAATCATTGGCCATAGGTTTGTTCCACCAAGCTCTGACATTAATTGAAGGTCAATCGCATTTGTCATATGGTGTAAGCCTGTGATAACAAGCGGTGCATAAGCAAAACCAAAGATTGCAGCGAATAACCAGCCGAATGCAGAAGTTAAGCTTGAATATACAACATCAGAAATCCATGAACCGATTGTCCAACCGATAGGACCTAAAACCGTATGTGCAATTAATACAGTTGGAATTAATGCTAAGAATGGAACGACAATCATAGAGATTGAATTCGGAACGATTTTTCTAAGTCTTAATTCTAAGAAAGAGAGAACAAATCCGGCTAAAATAGCAGGGATAACTTGAGCTTGATAGCCAATCATTTCAATTTGCGCAAAGCCAAAATCCCAAGTTGGAATATCTTTTGCTCCTGCAACACCATAGGCATTTAGTAATTGTGGAGAGACTAACGTAATTCCAAGGACAATCCCTAGGATTGGTGTAGCACCCATTTTTCTAGCAATGGACCATGTAATACCGACTGGAAGGAAGTGGAACACCGCTTCACCAATCAGCCATAAGAAGGCATGAACACCAGCCCAGAATTGTGAAACTTCAATAATGGATTTGGTTCCATCTTCAAGTAATTTAATATCGCCAATAACATTTCTAAATCCGAGTATTAAACCACCCACAACAAGGGCAGGAATTAATGGTGTAAAGATATCTGCAAGATGGGCAATCATTCGTTGTAGCCAATTCATATTTTGTTTTGCAGCAACTTTTGCTTCATCTTTCGTTGCTTCACTGACACCGGCTACTTTGACAAAATCATTATAAAACGTAGAAACATCATTTCCGATGATTACCTGAAATTGTCCCGCTTGGGTAAAAGTACCTTTTACAGGTTTAATAGCTTCAATTTTTGTTACATCTGCTTTGCTTGGATCATTTAAAACAAAGCGCATTCTTGTTACACAATGGGTTACGGCTGCAATGTTTTCCTTGCCCCCAACGTGTTCGAGCAGTTCTTTAGCTGACTCAGTGAACTTCGTCATTAGTTTTTCCCCCTAAAGGAATTGGAAGTCTCCAATTCTTTATATAAGTATTTTCCCCTTGTATTTACAGGTTAATGTGTACGTTTTCATTTCGGTTTCATACATGTATATACAAGTTATCTGATTACGTTTACATTCTAACTTGTATATACAAGACTGTCAATCTATTAAATTATAAAGAATACATGATTGAATTCAAATCAAAAAATCAACAAAAAAATAATGTTACAAGTTCATTTCTTTTAAACTTTAACGCTTTAAACTATTGAAAGAATTTTCGGAAAATGGTAAGATAAACTTGTTTAAATTCTTCTGAGTTTAGACCTCCTAAAACCGGGGCTTAGCCTTGACCACTAAGCTCATCTTTTGCCTTTGACATTTGTTCAAAGGTATTTTTTTGTGAATTTTGATTAAAACCTGTCTTTTATGAAAAAATAATATATTGTGGCTTATTTAAAATAAAGGAGTGTTTATGATGAAAGGGCAGATAACACCATATTTATCTTTTGATGGTAATGCGAAACAAGCTTTGGAGTTCTATAAAGAAGTATTAGGGGCTGAAATTACCGGAGTCCAAACATTTGGAGAAGCCGATTACCCAACTCCTCCGGGTGCAGATGAACGAGTGATGCATGCGCAGCTAAAAAAAGGTGACATTTCAATTATGTTTTCAGATACATTCCCAGGTCAGTCGGTTGTAGTGGGGTCTAACATTTCGCTCACGCTTGAGCCAGAGAGTGAAGAGGAGATTCAAAATCTTTTTGACGCTCTTAAGAAAGGCGGAAAGGCACTAACAGAGCTAGAGGATACATTTTGGGGTGCTAAATATGCAAGGGTCCAAGATTCTTTCGGAATTATTTGGGAATTGAATTATCAAAAATCCTAATACTTAGCCAAAAAGCACTTCTTGTGAGTGCTTTTTTTAGTGCAAAAAAAAAAGAAAGTGGTGGGGCCACTTTCTAAAGGAGGTATTGTATCATGGGTTAGTTATAATATATGTACCTCTTAGTACAGGCATGTAGTGAACATGTCCATTTTTAAAAAATATTTTCCTTATTTTAAAAACCGTTTTTTCATTTCTGAGGTAGGAAGCAAGCAGCTCTCCTTTTTCCCAAACCATTTGTAACGATTTTTAGCCACCATGTCATAAACGAAATTTCTAATAAAAGGAGGGAGGACCCTTAGTATGGACAAATACCTCCAAATGCCGTTTAATCTACTGCAGATCCGAAGTGCCGCACTTGACTTTATATATACTTTTTCATTTTCAATGACTATTATGCTGTCAATCTCTTTACTAATACCATATTGGTTTAATAAAAACTGTCCAGTCTCACTTTGAAGAGAAGCGAACTTGAAATGACCCTTTGGATCTCTTTTAATAATGAACTGAACACTGCTATTACAGAGGTTGCATATCCCATCAAATAAAATAATTGTTTCCATGTATCACCATTCCTTGTTATACATACCTTTTATATAGTATATATAAAACCTTTTAAATAAAACTTAAAAACCAAATTTTCTTGAGACTCTAGAATTCTATCGTTATAGTAATATTATAGATATAACGATTGTTTTGAAAAAGGGGAGATGACTATGGGACTTGAACAAGGATTTGATATGTTTTCAATTATGAGTAAACTATTTCCAATATTTTTCATTTTGATCATTGGAATCATACTTTTTACTATTTTTAAAGGTATTAAGCAATGGAATTACAATAATAAGCAACCAAAGTTGAATGTAGATGCAGTAGTTGTTTCGAAAAGGACCCAAGTAAGCGGAGGAGGTAATGACTCACACGCAAGCACTTGGTATTATGTTACATTTCAATTTGAAAGCGGTGACAGAATCGAACTAGCCGTAAATGGTTCTGAATACGGTATGATTGCTGAAGGTGACTTTGGGGAATTGATTTTCCAAGGAACACGATATCATGGTTTTACGCGTAGATTACAAGTTAATAAGGTATAAAAAAGGCACGTCAACACACGTGCCTTTTTCTTGTGGTGTTAGGATAGTATTATATGAAAATACTGGCGGATAACCGAAAACACACAAAACATTTTCAATAAGAAAACCCATTTCAAAAACCGAAATGGGCCATTCATTACATATACAACCCCGCCAAAAAGATCCCCAGTGTCTTTTGATAAATTTCGTCAAATTGAGTGAGGGGAAGGGGGTTGGTGCCTTTTCCGAGTTCAACGGTGAACCCTGGTCGTCGCCAGTCTTGGATAAACCAATCCTTATAGCCAGCATAGCTTTCAATGGTTTTGACAGGCTGATAACCACTGACTCTTGCAAACTCATTAACAATGATTTCGGATTCTGGCGGCTCAAGATTTTCAAATCCCCAATAGATTACTTCTCCCTGGGTATGAAAGGCTAGAACTCGAGCAAAGTCCCGTCTTTTTGTCAAATCTGCCATCGCAATGGCTTCTGGCTCCGATAAAGGTCTTTCACCTACATAATCGCGCGGTCCCGGCTGACCAGGGTTCCTTGCCTTTTCTAGTTCCCACCGGGCAGGGAATTGGTCATTTAGGTCAACGCCCCTAATATTCGCTTTCCAGCCTGAAAAATCTGTGCTGCCACTATTTAGCTCGATTACTCTATTTCTCCACGTTTCATTTTCAGGCGGACCGTTCAAAACAAGACTAACACCATCAGGATTAACCATTGGCACGAGAGATAGCAGCGTTTGTTGGTATAAAGGGGAGGTAGATAGCCCACGAATAGAGGTGCCATTCGTAAGTGATAAACAATAATCATTTAAAAATGTCATTAAGATAGGGGTAGTAATCCATTCGTTTGCATGAAAAGAAGCATTATAATGAACTCTTTTAACACCATTACCAATTAGAACTTCGGGAATCCGATTGCCAAGTATTGAATTTCCGGCGTTTGTTACACGGAGAAATGGATAAACATTTTGCAAGCGAGCAATATCACTCATCATTCGGCTGAAATCATAGTGCTGCTTTCCTTGAACAAGTCTCCAAGTAATCCTAAGTGGAACCTTAATCGTTTGCCCAACTGATAGTCGATTAGGATTTACATTAGGGTTAGCAAGCAGCAACGCATCTAGTGAAAGATTACGACTTTGGGCAATGCCCCAAAACGAATCCCCACGTCTGATCTGATAATTCAGGGCAACAAAGCCGGGAATTCGGATTCGCTGTCCTGCCCCAAGCTGGCTTGGTTGAATATCGCGGTTAGAATCAATGATAAGTTGAAGATTTATTCCATACAGTTGGCTGTAATACCATAAAGAATCACCTTGCCTCACATAGATGTCCATGTAATCCTCCTGATGGTCAAAAATTGTCTTACTTAAAATGTATGCAGCAAAGTTGAGCATTTATGTAGGTTTTTATATTTGCGTTATTGCAGGATGGTGCAAATAAATAAAAGAGTGCCGCCCATAGGACACTCTGTAGATAGTTATATAGAACGCATTGCTCATTGTTGACGAAAAGAGGTTATCCTCATCGTTTATGTCATATGAACAGTTTTGATATGATGAAGATTTAAATAGACAGGATCACCTTTAGCCGTTATCAATTCAACGAAATTATTTTTTATTCCCATGATTTTTCCCATAACATTCTCATTTTCCCCGATATTAAATACAATTAATGTTCCAATCAATTTTTCAATTTGTACTTCAAATGATCTTGCGAATGTAATGTTAGATGGATTAACTGGTAAATTGGCATTGCTTAAACCATAAGGACGCTGGTTATTTGTATATGGAATTAACCATTTTAAGTGGTTGAGGGAAATAAACATCGTTTTGTAAATAGGGGAGTAAAAAACAAAATAATTATTCATGATGCTGATAATATACCCATGTAATGCTAGTTTACTCGTCACATATATTTCTGTGAAAATACCCTTTGCCGCCGTTAGAGTTTTTCGAAGGGAAATTTCCTCATTTGGGTTAAAAATGGGAGATTGGTCATCTGATAGAGTAATAATTTCTTCGATTTCTTCTTTTTTTGGAAACTTCCAATTTTGAATATGAACTGTAGGAACATATAAATAATCATATCCATTGTAAATAACCCATAAATCACTGCCAATGTCGATTAAGATTCCACTTATGGGCTTATTTCCAGAAATTTCAAGTCTTATATAGTTACCAATATGATCCTTTAATTTCATTTAATCACATCCTTTCTAGTAAAATGATTCTACAATAAGAGAGGGCTACATAAGTGAAATATACTAGGGATAGCTGCCCTGCTCTTGATTGTAAAATTTTTTCGGCACAGGATTAGAGAATTTTTGTTTACGGATCATCATTTGCTGTCATTTGCTTCGGAGTGATTAAATTCGTTTTTGTTGATTATTTCGATTCGGCCAACCCGAGAAGATGGATCTGCGGTCAAAATCACGCATAGTTGGTTCACCAGAAAAACGAGATACCCCAATTTCTTGTGCCTTAGGTTCTTTATTCTCTTTTTTACTTTCTACACTGTTCATTTTTGTCTTTTCTATTTTCATTAGTGGATTTGTATCAATGGTTTCTTTTACTTTTTTTACTTTATTTAATAGTTCCTGCGTAGAATCAGTAGTTCCTACTTTTTTCGGTGTAGGATCAGCTTTCTTTTGTTCGCGTACCGGCTGTTTTACTTGAGCTCTTTTTTCCATTATAGGAACAGTTTGGATACTTTCTTTATCATGCTTAACGATGTTTTGAATGACTACTTCTGTTTTCTGTTTTTTACCATCATTCTGATGTGATTGTGGCACTTCCGGTTTTGACCATCTACCTTCGATATGGCTGTTTTGTCTTACATTTACATTTTGCGGAATGTTCTCACTTTGTGTGCTTTGCTTTTGCTCTTCTAATGCGTGTTTTATTTCATTGCTAATCTTTGCCATTGGTAGTGAAGTTCTTATTGGTTCTACCCAAACCTTTTTCTCATTTTCCGGTTGATTTACAACTTTAGGAGAAGCAGCCTCCTTATTATCTACCTTATTCACAACTTTGTGCTCTGGAGTATTTGATTCTCTTTTATTTGATTTCATGAAAACTTCTGCTTCAACATAATTGTCGTCTTTAACTTCATTTTTACTTTCTGTAACCGCTGATTCCGTTTCATTTGTGTCTTCTTCTTGTTTTTCTTCTTTCCGATAGCCTTTTAAAATATTTGAAATGTGTTCAATTTTGATTAAAATTCGGTCTTCGCCATTGATTAACGTAACAAAGTCATTATCGACGATACTAAGAACGCCGTTAAATGATTGCTTATTTAAGCACAAAATTGATACCCATGAATTCTTTAATGAGCTTAATAAGTCCGCTAAACTTTGAGTTTTCATAAATTCCGTGGTTATTTCTTCACCTTTGTATTGCTTCGTATTTTTAGTGATAGCCTGAATTTTATCAATGCTATAGTAATAGACGTATTGGTTTTCGTCTTCTAGGATAATATGATCAGACTCTACGCCCATTAATTTTCCTTTTATAATTTCTTCACCAACATATAGATTCACATAATAGCCTTTAAGTAAATCTACCGTAGATGAAAAATTATCTGATCCCATTTAAACTTCCTCCTTTGGGTAAATTTGTCGCTTCTCTTTTGAGAAGCGACAAGAATTCTATTTGTCATTGTCTTACTTGTGAATTTTCTGCACGAACAACTCTTTGTCTCACTACTTGCTTTTCTGTTTGAGACAATTTATTCTCCTGAGATCCTTGATCTTTACTTTCTTCTTTGTTTTCACTTTCGACTTTTAATCCATAACTAATATTTCGAATATGCCACATAGATACTCGGACAACTTCCTCTTTGCTAATTAAAGATAAGAAGTCCTTGTTTATTTCGCTAATAACACCTTCTAGTTTTTCTGGGCCTCCACGGTTAATTCTTACCCATTGGAACTTTAGGCTGTCTAAAAGACCTTGGAAGCTATCAGCGCTTTTAAATTCGAAATTCTCCGGTACCTCAATTCCTAAATCCATTGTGTCCTTTGAATTTTCTGTTACACTTTTGACATGGTGTGTATTGTAATAAAGCACACCATCATCTTTAGTTAAGAGTACTAGATGGTCATCAAGAACGGCCATTAATTTACCGATTCTTGATTCTGGTCCTCCTCTGTCAACCTTGATCGTCTTCCCCACTAAAGACTTCCACATGTCGTTATTCACAATATTTATCCTCCTTTAATTAAATAAACTTTTACACTGCATTTATATGTGTCACGGTGTGATGTTGTACTAAACGACGAGCCTTTTTTCTTACCTTTTTGTAAAAATAGGCAAAAAAAAGGGTATATGGAATCCATATACAGGTGAAAAGGTCATAATGATGCCATTTCTTTTTTTAAATACCCATTTCTTTTCATAATAAACATAAGAATGACCTCTTTTTCTTTATCAAAATATTCCTCGTCCCTATTTATATAGGGATCTGTCCTGATATAGGGCTTTAGATTTTGAAATTGTTGGTCAATAATGGGTTCTAACGTTTCTAGGCAAAAGTGATTTTCTAAAATGGAAGACAAGATTTCCTTGTATTGTAATCTATATTGGTTAATATGGAGAATTCGTCCAGTTAAGGTATTATAGCCGCTTATTGGGACAAAATCGTGCTCAAGCGTCCTTCCATGAAGGTCTCTTCCCCAGGTTCCGTCATAATCCCAAGGGGTTATTTCAAATAGGCTGGTTTCACTATTTTGATAAAGAGCATAGTTATGGATAAAGCCATCAAAATTTTGTGTACAAACTACTCCAGCGAGCCATCTTAGGTATTTATCAATATCTAGGATTTTACCAACTTCCTTTTCAAATTCCTCATTTGTAAAGGTGTTGATCATCTCAATGAAGTCCTCTAATAAAGAAAGATCTTTTTGATCACCATATTTTATGGTGTAACCATCATCTAAACTGCTTTTAAGTTCGTTCTCAGGAGAGAGTAAAGAAAAGTTTGCGAAATAATTTGTGGCATATATGATGGGACCATCTGGCAGGTTTCTTTTTTTCAAAAGTTGTTGGTCAAAGGATTCCAGTTCCAAATAAATACCTTTACAAAAACCATTCATATAAAGAAGCACATGCTTAGAGCGTGGAGAAATTACACCAATACGATCGAAAAAGTCGAGGGAGAGCTTATTTCGACTGAGTGAAATGTCATCGTATTCTGCATTTAGATGAATTTCGTGAGCTCCATCGACGAGATAAGGGTTTTGAAAAATGATATTATAGGATTTTTTCTTCTTCTTTCTAATGACATTTCCCCGATAGGTTAATCCTATTTTGTATCGATTATCGCCAATTTTTAATAATGCCGGGACATGGTCATTCTCCCAAATATCATCTTCCAACTTTTGTAGCCATTTTGGATTAATGAAGATTTCATATTTTAACACGTAAATACTCCTATACATACATTTTTTCTAGATAGTATGCAGCATCTCGGATGAATGTGCCGTACAAACATCTACTTTTTTGAATCAGGGTAAAAGCATAAGAGTAAACAAATTTCCTATAAATATTAAAAAATATATGTTTGTCTATATCAAGTTCCACTTTATTACCATAAATTAGAAAGTGAAAATAATTATTTATGAAAGTGGTGGGAAAAACAAGATGATGAAGGACATGAATCAATTGCTGTCAAAGGCAAAGGATAATGGAGTCGTTTTATTTCTAGATAACAATCCAGATGAAAAGCATGAAAGAAAATGTTTCTGTAATAGTGCAGATTCAAGTGGCAGCAAAGGCAGCTGTGGCTCAAAAGGCAGTCGTGGCTCTAAGGGAAGCAAAGGCAGTAAAGGGTCTAGAGGTAGCAGAGGTAGTAAAGGAAGTAAAGGATCCCGGGGAAGCAAAGGATCAAGAGGAACTGGTGGATCACGCGGAAGCAAGGGTCCTAAGGGTCCAAAAGGTAGAAAAAGATCAAGGGGAAGTAAAGGTAGCAGAGGGTCAAAAGGCAGTCGCGGTTCAGGCGGTAGTAGAGGCAGTCATGGATCAAGAGGCAGCTGCGGTTCAGGTGGTAGCAGAGGGTCAAAAGGCAGCAGAGGGTCACGCGGTAGCAGAGGGTCAAAAGGCAGCAAAGGGTCACGCGGTAGCAGAGGGTCAAAAGGCAGCAAAGGGTCACGCGGTAGCAGAGGGTCAAAAGGCAGCAGAGGGTCACGCGGTAGTAGAGGCAGTCGTGGATCAAGAGGGAGCCGCGGCCGTGGACCAAAAGGTAAAGGACCAAAAGGAAGAAAAGGTAGCCGTGG